>JBFNER010000005.1:0-165106 GCA_040797665.1 Neobacillus sp.
TTCGGAGGTGCTTATTTAAAATGGCAGTAAAAATTCGTTTAAAGCGTATGGGAGCAAAGAAAACTCCTTTCTATCGTATCGTAGCAGCAGATTCTCGTTCTCCTCGTGACGGACGTTACATTGAAGTTATTGGAACTTACAATCCGGTTGCACAACCAGCTGCAGTCCAAATCAATGAAGAATTAGCTCTTAAGTGGTTACAAGACGGTGCTAAACCATCTGATACAGTACGTAACCTTTTCTCAAACCAGGGCATCATGGAAAAATTCCATAATGCTAAGTTCAGCAAGTAGTTGCTATGAAACAATTGATTGAAACAATTGTTAAGCCTCTTGTTGATTTTCCAGAAGATGTCCAAGTGGATGTTAAGGAAGAGGAACAGCGGATTACCTATCTACTAACTGTTAATAAGACAGATATGGGAAAGGTAATCGGTAAACAGGGGCGTGTTGCAAAAGCCATAAGGACTGTTGTATATGCAGCAGGAACATCACAACAAAAGAAAATTTTTCTAGAAATTGGTGAATAGCTTTTTGCATCTAGATGAAAGGGGGGAATGAAATTCCTCCCTTTTTTGCTATCCGAAATGCGGAAGCGCCTGGTACAGGGGCTTATGACCCCGAGACCCTAGGCGCTGTAGCTAGACAGGTAAAACACTTGGAGGAGGCAATGAAATGCAGCTAATTCAAACGGTTATCGTGAAGCAAATCTTAACTGAAAAAAGCAAGCAGGCTTTGCTTGAAAAATACTTTGCTGGAAAGCTCCAGATGCAAAAGGAATACGAGCAGCTTCAATTTGAATTGAAAAAACTGGAGAAGACAAAGAAATATCAAAATAGTGCTTTAAAGAAACATTTTGAAAAAGAGTTACAAAAACGTCATGATAAAGAAAAGCTTTATGACTTTCAAATTGAACAACTACATATGCTACCATTAGGCAGTGAATTAAAGGAAAAAGAAATTAAGGCACTTGTCGAAGTGAAGGTTGGCGATAAGTGGGATGAGAAAATAGCACAACCTACAATTATTATCAAAGATGGAATGATTGAGGAAATTAGATAGAGGTGACAGTTAAATGGTTAAATGGTTTAATGTTGGAAAGATCGTCAATACCCACGGTATAAGAGGTGAGGTAAGGGTAATTTCGAAAACGGACTTCCCTGAAGAGCGATACAAGACAGGGAATGTTTTGTACTTGTTTTTACCGAAATCAAACACCCCGATTGAGTTAACAGTTAAAAGCCACCGTACACATAAAAACTTTAATTTACTGACATTTGAAGGATACGAAAGTATAAATGATGTTGAAAAATTCAGAGACGGTATTTTAAAGATTACTGAATCACAGCAGAGTGAACTCGAAGAAGATGAATATTATTACCATGAGATTATTGGATGCCTTGTTGCAACCACAGCTGGTGAAGAGATTGGTAAGGTATCAGAAATCCTCTCGCCAGGTGCGAATGATGTTTGGGTGGTAAAAGGAAAGGGTGGTAAGGAATTTTATATTCCTTATATTAAAGATGTGGTGAAAAAAGTAGATGTAAAGGAAAAAGTTGTGCTAATCGAACCAATGGAAGGGTTACTTTCATGATGAAAATAGATGTTCTCACATTATTCCCTGAGATGTTTAGCGGTGTACTAGGTCAATCAATCTTACAAAAGGCTGCAGAGAAGGCGGCTGTTACCTATAATGTAGTCAATTTCCGTGACTATGCCGATAATAAACATCATACTGTGGATGATTATCCTTATGGCGGCGGTGCAGGTATGGTGTTAAAGCCCCAGCCGATTTTTGATGCTGTAGCAGCCCTAAAAGAGAAAGCAGAAACAAAAAACTCAAGAGTAATTCTTCTTTGTCCACAAGGGAAAAGATATGACCAGAAAACAGCGGAAGCATTAGCAAAAGAGGAGCATTTAATCTTTATTTGCGGACACTATGAAGGATATGATGAGAGAATTCGCGAACATGTTGTTACCGATGAAATTTCAATAGGAGATTATGTCCTTACTGGAGGAGAACTAGGTGCAATGGTCGTTATTGACAGCGTGGTAAGGCTACTGCCAGAAGTGTTAGGAAATGAAGAATCACATATGAAAGATTCCTTCAGTACCGGATTACTAGAGCACCCCCATTACACAAGACCTGCTGATTTTCGCGGATTAAAGGTTCCTGAAGTACTTCTTTGCGGAAACCATAAATTCATTGAGGAGTGGCGTAATAAAGAGGCTCTCAGACGAACATTGGTTAGGCGACCTGATCTCCTTGAAAAGATGAAATTGACGAGTGAACAGGAAAAATGGCTGGAAGAAGTAAAAAAAGAGCACAACTAGTTATTGCATAGGCGCAACATTTGTGATATGATACTTCTTGTGACTTGAGCTGAAACTGTTTCAGTTGGTCTTATAAAGATGTTCCGCTGCAATGGGAAAAGATAGTAGATATGCATGAGCGTCTGTTGGAAGGAGTTGAAAACGATGCAAAAATTGATTGAAGAAATCACAAAAGAACAACTTCGTTCTGATCTTCCTGCTTTCCGTCCTGGTGATACTGTACGTGTACACGTAAAGGTTATCGAGGGTACTCGTGAGCGTATTCAGTTATTCGAAGGTGTAGTGATTAAGCGTCGTGGTGGTGGAATTAGCGAAACTTTCACAGTTCGTAAAGTTTCTTACGGTGTAGGCGTAGAGCGTACATTCCCTGTACACACACCAAAAATTGCGAAGCTTGAAGTGATTCGTCGCGGTAAAGTTCGCCGTGCTAAGCTTTACTACTTACGTAAGCTTCGTGGTAAAAAAGCACGTATTAAAGAAATTCGATAATAAAAGAAGAGAGCTTGCTCTGCAAGCTCTTTTTTCGTACATACTTTATTATTCCTATGTAACAATAAAAAACAAGTTGATTAATTTGTTTCATCCCATCGTGATAAAATTACTGTTATTATGTAAAATGGATACTAAGAATAATTTTTTGAATGTGATTGGTGGGGAACTAAATATGACAAAAAAGAAAAATGAACTTTGGGAATGGATAAAGGCTCTACTAATTGCTGTTGCATTAGCTGCCGTTATACGCTACTTCCTTTTTGCCCCGATTATCGTTGATGGATTATCAATGATGCCAACCTTAAAACATCAAGACCGGATGATCGTGAACAAGCTAAGCTATGAAATTGGCGAGCCAAAGCGATTTGATATTATTGTCTTCCATGCTCCTGAGGAAAAGGATTATATAAAGCGGGTAATCGGCCTACCAGGGGATCACATTGAATACAGAGATGATATCTTGTATGTAAATGGTAAGGCGTTTGAAGAACCTTATTTAGAGGAATATAAAAAACAAGCAGAAGGTCCTTTAACAGATTCATTTTCATTAGAGGAAACTCCTGTTGGCAGTCTAACGGTTCCTGAAGGTGAATTATTTGTTATGGGAGATAATCGCCGATTCAGTAAAGACAGCCGGCATATTGGGACGATTTCTATGGATAAAATAATCGGAAAGACTAGTATAGTGTACTGGCCTTTAACTGATGCTCACATTGTGAAATAAACAGGAGGTGACTGCTATGACGATCCAATGGTTTCCAGGGCATATGGCCAAGGCTCGCAGAGAGGTCACGGAAAAGTTAAAGTTAGTTGATATCATATTTGAATTGGTGGATGCGAGAATCCCATACTCTTCTCGAAATCCGATGATTGATGAAATTATCCAGCACAAACCGAGACTTGTATTGTTAAATAAATCTGATATGGCAGATAAACAAATTACAAGGGAATGGATAGAGTACTTTGGTTCAAAGGGAATTAAAGCCATAGCCATTAACTCTCAAGCTGGAGAAGGGATGAAGGAAATTGTTCAAGCATCCCATGAAATCTTGAAAGAAAAGTTTGACCGATTAAGAGCAAAAGGAGTTAAAAATCCAAGAGCCATCCGTGCGATGATTGTTGGGATCCCGAATGCTGGTAAGTCAACATTAATCAACAGGCTCGCCAAAAAGAATATTGCAAAGACAGGCAATACCCCGGGTGTCACGAAGGCACAACAGTGGATTAAAGTTGGAAAAGAATTAGAATTATTAGATACACCGGGGATCCTGTGGCCAAAGTTTGAAGACCAAGAAGTTGGTAAGAAACTGGCGGTTACAGGTGCCATTAAGGATACACTTCTAAATCTCCAGGACTTAGTAGTTTTTGCATTAAGATTTCTTGAATTGAGATACCCAGAGAGACTGAAGGATCGCTATAAACTTGATTCTGTACCAGATGAAATAGTGGAAATGTTTGACCATATCGGTGTCTTAAGAGGCTGTTTAAGGGCCGGAGGAGAAGTAGATTATGATAAGGTTTCAGAACTTGTTATTAGGGAAATAAGGTCAGAGAAATTTGGTCCCGTAACGTTTGAACGCCCTAGTGATTTTTCTCATGATGGTGACTAGATATTATCGATTAGTTAAAGCTCCTGTTTCAGGGGCTTTTTTTGTTCATGAAAATTTAATATTCTATTAAAATTTTTTTGTAACTATTAAAATTTTATTTGAATGTATAATAATCTGTGTTACAATAACTTTGGCTCAGAAGCCAGGGAACTAATATTAATCCAAAATTTTTTAGGTAGACTTGTAACCGTTTTCAGGTTGGAGAGG
The DNA here is from genome assembly GCA_040797665.1 of Neobacillus sp. Taxonomy (GTDB): domain Bacteria; phylum Bacillota; class Bacilli; order Bacillales; family Cytobacillaceae; genus Neobacillus. The sequence continues at coordinate 4,643 of JBFNER010000005.1, forward strand.
AGCAGAGTGTGGAAATCGAAAATAAACATATTTTTAACTTAGCAAGCAGAACTGCAGATATGCTTGTAAAAATGTTCGGCTCCCGCTGTGAAGTGGCTGTTCATGATTTCAGTGACTTAAAACATTCGTTAATCTACTTGGCTGGTAATGTTACGGGGCGTAAAATAGGCTCACCGATTACCGATCTTGTATTAAATGAACTGGCAAAAAAAGAACAAGAAATTAGTGACATTCCTAATTATAGGACACAGACAACAAAGGGAAATGTCATGAAGTCGTCAACTGTTTTTCTACGTGACTATAATGAAAAAATAATTGGAGCGCTTTGCATTAATTACGATATTTCTTTACTTATGCAATTCGAGGGAGAGATGGAAGACTTTATTAATTTTGAACATACAAAATCCGAAAACTTCTATTCAACTGTACAAGATGTCATTCAAAATATGGTAGACCAGGTTCTGCATGATTTGAAAAAAGCGCCGGCGTTAATGAGTCTTGAAGACAAAGTGGAGTGTGTTCGATTACTTGAGGAAAAAGGTGCCTTTTTAATAAAGGGATCAACAGAATATTTAGCAGCAATTTTGGGGGTTTCAAAGTTTACGGTCTATAATTACCTCCAAAAAATACGAACTCAAAATGAGTACCATTTAGATGAGTCAATAAAAAATAAATAAAAATACATAAAAAGATAATTTTTAGGAGAGAAAAACCATGGAGATTTTAAAAGGCACAGCATTATTATTACTAGTTTTAGGACTCTTTTCACTTTTTAGCTATAAAGCACCAAAAGGAATGAAGGCAATGGCTGCATTAGCAGCTGCAGCATGTGCTGCGTTCCTTGTGGAAGCGTTTCAACTATATGTTGGCGGAGATTTGTTAGGAATTAGTTTCCTTGGAGAAGTTGGAACAGCAGCAGGGGGCATGGGCGGTGTTGCTGCGGCAGCATTAGTTGCACTGGCAGTGGGGGTTTCACCGGTATACGCTTTAATGCTTGGCGTATCCTGTGCGGGTCTTGGACTTCTTCCTGGATTTATTGCTGGTTACTTAGTCGCTTTTCTTGTAAAGTTTATTGAGAAAAAGGTTCCAGGCGGTTTAGATTTGATTGTTATCATTGTTTTGGCAACACCACTTGTTCGATTAATTGCAGTAGGCTTGAAACCAGTTGTGGACGCTACACTGCTAAATATCGGTGGAATTATCACAGAAACAGCTAGCAGCAATCCTGTGATTATGGGTATTATTTTAGGCGGCGTTATTACAGTAGTTGCTACTGCACCGTTAAGCTCAATGGCATTAACTGCTATGCTGGGGTTAACAGGAGTACCAATGGCAATTGGAGCATTAGCCGTTTTTGGTTCCTCTTTTATGAACTACGTTTTATTTGACCGTATGAAATTTGGGGATAGAAAGACAACAATCTCAGTGGCAATCGAGCCATTGACACAAGCACATATTATTTCCGCAAATCCGATACCTGTTTATGTTACGAACTTTATTGGCGGTGCTGCAGCAGGGGTGGTGGTTTCCATGTCTGGACTAATCAATAATGCAACAGGAACAGCAACTCCTATTGCTGGGCTGGCTGTTATGTACGGCTTTAATGATCCATTGAAGGTAACAATTATTGCTCTTTCTTGTGCCGTTATTGGGGTAATAAGCGGTTTTATCGGTTCACTAATTTTCAAGAATTTTAAAATCAAAACAGTGGACCAATTAAAGGCAATGGATGATACGGATGAAACTCAGGCAGCATAATAAGCAAATGGAGATCACCACGAGATTAAGGGAGCGTTGTCAATGAAATATCGGTCAGCATTTGAAATCATTGGACCAGTCATGATAGGGCCATCCAGCTCACATACAGCAGGTGCAGCGAGAATTGGGCGAGTTGCAAGGACCTTGTTTGGAAAACAGCCAAAGAGAGCAATCATTTCATTATATGGATCTTTCGCAAAGACCTACAAAGGACATGGGACAGATTTTGCACTAGTAGGCGGTCTGCTAGATTTCGATACTTATGATGAAAGAATTCCCAATGCCCTGGATATTGCCAAGAATTTGGGCGTTGAGGTTAAATTTATCACGGAAACAGCAGTCCCCGATCATCCTAATACGGTGAAAATTAATTTATATGATGAAAATGATGAATTAGAAGTTGTTGGAATATCAATAGGCGGAGGAACAATTGAAATTATTGAGTTAAATTCCTTCCAGTTAAAATTATCTGGTGAACATCCAGCCATTTTAGTTGTGCATGAAGACCGTTATGGTATGATATCATCGGTAACTAGCATTTTATCTAAATACGAGATTAATATTGGTCACATGGAAGTTTCGAGAAAAGAAAAAGGTAAAATGGCACTTATGATTATTGAAGTGGACCAGAAAATTAACGATTCAGTTGTATTAGAGTTAAACAGTCTGCCAAACGTAAGCCAAATCATCAGGATGGTAGAATAGATAAACAGCAGGAGGCCAAAGTATGTTTAGAAATGTAGCAGAACTTGTTGAACTTGCTGAAACACACCGAGTGAAAATAGCAGAGATCATGATTCGACAAGAGGTAGAAGTAACGGGTCTCACACGAGAACAAGTAATTGCAAAAATGGATCATAACTTAACCATAATGGAACAGGCTGTGGACCGAGGACTTAACGGGGTAAGATCCCACTCGGGACTTACAGGCGGTGATGCTGTATTACTTCAAAAGTATATTAACAGTGGCAGAGCACTTTCGGGGACAATTTTATTGGATGCAGTCAGCAAGGCAGTTGCAACGAATGAAGTTAACGCTGCCATGGGAATTATTTGCGCTACACCAACAGCAGGATCTGCGGGAGTTGTTCCAGGAACTTTATTTGCGATTAAGGAACAATTAAAGCCATCTCGTTATGAAATGATTGAGTTTTTATTCACAACCGCAGCGTTTGGATTCGTAGTCGCCAATAATGCCTCTATTTCAGGAGCAGCAGGAGGCTGTCAAGCAGAAGTTGGCTCTGCAAGTGGAATGGCCGCGGCAGCGATAGTTGAAATGGCTGGTGGGACACCTAGGCAGTCTGCAGAAGCGATGGCGATCACCTTGAAAAATATGCTCGGATTGGTTTGCGATCCGGTTGCAGGTTTAGTCGAAGTACCATGTGTAAAGCGAAATGCGATGGGAGCATCTAATGCCATTACGGCAGCTGATATGGCATTAGCCGGAATACAAAGTAAAATTCCTTGTGACGAAGTTATTCATGCCATGTACTTAATCGGCCAATCGATGCCTTCCTCACTAAAGGAAACAGCAGAAGGCGGTTTGGCTGCAACCCCGACAGGACGCAGGCTTGAACAAGAAATCTTCGGAAACACAATTAAACTAAAAGATTTAGTTTTATCGTAATAATTTTGTATAAGGCGGGCACACAAAATAAATTGTGTGCTTTTTCCATTGCCACTAAAACAAGTAAAGGGTATCATAACAACGGGTGAAAAATATGAAAATAGAGACAATCGCAGAAATAGATAAACAACTAACAAGTGTGACAGCTGAAAATGATCCATTTTTCCAAAGAATTCTCCAAGATGAACGTAAGGGTGTTCAGCAGTTAATACATAAATGGCGCAAGCGAGTAGAGGAAGAAAACCGTCTACAAGAAAAATTTGCGGAAATGAATATCTTTGAAAACAAATATCGTGCACAAGGTTATGAATATATCGCTGGTGTTGACGAAGTTGGCAGAGGCCCGCTCGCTGGACCGGTAGTGGCAGCCGCTGTCATACTCCCAAAAGATTTTTGTTTGGCGGGAATTGATGATTCAAAGAAACTGACGGAGAAGAAACGCCTTGAATATGATGAAATCATCAGAGAAAAGGCAATTGCTTACAGCATTGCAATGATCGAAGCGGAAGAAATTGATCAGATTAATATTTATGAAGCAACAAAAAAAGCAATGAGTTTAGCAATCGCCCTTTTACATCCTACGCCTGATTTTTTATTAATTGACGCCATGAAACTTGATACACCAATGGGGTTTGAATCAATTATAAAAGGTGATGCAAAAAGTGTTTCCATTGCTGCTGCTAGCATTGTGGCCAAAGTAGCAAGAGATTCTCTCATGTCAGAGGTTTCGTTAAATTATCCGCAGTATGGATTCCAAAATAATATGGGTTATGGGACAAAAGAACATATCGAAGCACTAAAATTACATGGAATTACACCGTATCATCGTAAGACCTTCGCACCGGTAAAGGACCTTATTAAGGAATAATAAAAAGCAGGAAAATCCTGTTTTTTATTATTCTTATAAAACATTATTTTTTTGGTTTTTTTCTTGGAAACAATTGAAAGCGCTTTACTTGTAGTGAAATACTATTCAAAATACTGTGAAGAATATAATTTTTATAATACATAAAGGTGGACAAGCGAATAGTCATTATATAAAATGAAAACGGAGTCAATTTTTAGAGTTTGATAGGAGGATGGGAAATGAATATCCATGAGTATCAAGGAAAAGAGATCCTCAAGAGTTACGGGGTAACGGTTCCTAATGGAAAAGTGGCATTCACGGTTGAAGAAGCTGTTGAAGCCGCAAAAGAACTAGGCACACAGGTATGTGTAGTTAAAGCGCAAATTCATGCTGGCGGCAGGGGTAAAGCTGGCGGAGTAAAGGTTGCTAAAAACCTTGACGAAGTGCGTACATATGCAAATGAGATCTTAGGAAAAACATTAGTTACACATCAAACTGGTCCTGAAGGTAAAGAAGTAAAGCGTCTTCTTATCGAAGAAGGATGCGATATTAAGAAAGAATACTATGTAGGGCTTGTTTTAGACCGTGCAACTTCTCGTGTCGTTTTAATGGCTTCTGAAGAAGGCGGAACAGAGATTGAAGAAGTAGCTGAAAAAACACCGGAAAAAATCTTTAAAGAAGAAATTGATCCGGTTTTAGGGTTAATGCCATATCAGGCTCGTAGAATTGCATTCAATATTAACATTCCAAAAGAGCTGGTTAACCAAGCTGTTAAGTTTATGATGGGCTTATACACTGCATATAGTGAGAAGGATTGTTCCATTGCCGAAATCAACCCGCTGGTCGTGACGGGCGATGGGAAAGTTATGGCGTTGGATGCAAAATTAAACTTTGATTCGAATGCGCTTTATCGTCAAAAAGACGTATTGGCATATCGAGATCTTGAGGAAGAAGATCCGAAAGAAATTGAAGCATCTAAATACGATTTAAGTTATATTTCTTTAGATGGAAATATTGGCTGTATGGTAAATGGTGCGGGGCTTGCAATGGCAACTATGGATATTGTTAAGCATTATGGCGGTGATCCGGCTAACTTCCTTGATGTTGGCGGCGGTGCAACTGCTGAGAAAGTTACAGAAGCATTTAAAATTATCCTTTCTGATCCAAACGTAAGAGGTATTTTTGTTAATATCTTTGGCGGAATCATGAAATGTGATGTCATTGCTGAGGGTGTAGTGGAGGCAGCTAAGCAAGTTCAATTAAGCGTACCTCTTGTTGTTCGTTTAGAAGGAACAAACGTTGATTTGGGTAAGAAGATTCTTGCTGAATCTGGTTTAGCTATCACTCCTGCAGAATCAATGGCTGACGGAGCACAAAAAATCGTTTCATTAGTGAAATAGGATCTTTAGAAAGGGGAATTAACGTGAGCGTTTTTATTAATAAAGATACGAAGGTTATAGTTCAAGGGATTACAGGTTCAACTGCCCTTTTTCATACAAAACAAATGCTAGAATATGGTACACAAATCGTTGCAGGGACTACCCCAGGTAAGGGTGGTATGGAAGTAGAAGGAGTACCTGTTTTTAACACAGTGAAAGAAGCTGTTGCCGCTACAGGCGCTACCGCTTCCGTCATCTATGTCCCTGCAGCTTTTGCAGCAGATGCTATTGTTGAGGCTGTTGATGCAGACTTAGATTTAGCCATCTGTATTACTGAGCATATTCCAGTTTTGGATATGGTAAAAGTTAAGCGTTATATGGAAGGTAAAAAGACCCGTCTTGTTGGTCCAAACTGCCCGGGTGTTATTACACCAGATGAATGTAAAATAGGTATTATGCCTGGATACATTCATACAAAAGGCCATGTTGGCGTAGTTTCGCGTTCTGGAACATTAACTTATGAAGCTGTACATCAATTAACTCAAGCTGGAATCGGTCAAACAACTGCAGTTGGTATTGGTGGAGACCCTGTTAATGGAACTAATTTCATTGATGTTCTAAAGGCATTTAATGAAGATCCAGAAACATATGCAGTTATTATGATTGGTGAGATTGGCGGCACGGCAGAAGAAGAAGCAGCTGAGTGGGTTAAGGCTAATATGACAAAGCCTGTTGTCGGCTTTATTGGCGGACGCACAGCTCCTCCAGGTAAGCGTATGGGGCATGCTGGTGCGATCATTTCTGGTGGAAAAGGTACTGCTGATGAAAAGATTCGTGTTATGAATGCATGCGGAATCAAAGTGGCTGATACACCATCCGTTATGGGTGAAACTTTAATTGAAGTTTTAAAAGAGCAAGGTTTATACGATAAATGCAAAACACACTAAGAGTAACAGAAGTAGTCCCTCAAAAAGGTGAGGGGCTATTTCTCTTTCTAATTTTATTCTGGAGGTTATTAAATGGATGAATTTAAAGAAAAGCTCATTACTTTGCTTCATTATCCGGAAATTTCTTGGCATTCCATTTATCAATTGCTGAAGAAAGACCCTACACTCCGATCTGTACCTCAGGTTCATTCAAGTCCCTCTACCCAACTTTCACTATGCTTAAGTCCCGCCAACAGAACAGAAAACCTGCCCACTATAACTGTACACCCAACTGATTTAATCTCTCAAAAAATTCAACAGTATAAAGCCAACGGTATTAGAGTTATTACTATTTTCGATCAAGAATATCCGAGTCTGTTAAAAGAGATATACCAGCCGCCATGGGCACTATTTGTCAAAGGTGACCTTTCTTTACTGAGAATGGATAAGAAGCTTGCTGTGGTAGGTTCTAGGCAGTCAACACAGTATGGAAAGAATGCAATTAGATTGATATTCCCGGGCTTAATCAACAAGGGTATTCTAATCGTAAGCGGCCTAGCTAAAGGAATAGATTGTTATGCACATGAATATGCAATTAATAATGGTGGTAAAACGATTGCAGTGATAGCAGGGGGATTCCATCATATCTATCCAAAGGAAAACCTTCCTCTCGCAATAGAAATGATGACAAACCAGCTAATCATTTCTGAATACCCTCCTGATACAAAGCCTTTAAAATGGCATTTCCCTGCCAGAAATAGAATCATCAGTGGATTAGCAATTGGCACTTTTATAATAGAAGCAAAAAGGAAAAGTGGCTCTTTAATTACCGCTAATTATGCTATAAATGAAGGGCGAGATGTATTTGCTTTGCCAGGGAGTATTTTTAATCCCTTTTCATTTGGGACCAATGATCTTATTCAGCAGGGAGCAAAACTCGTTACAAAAGCAGAGGATATTCTTGAGGAATATAGATTATAAATAAGTATGTGAGTAAGTGATTTTATGTGAAAATCTCGGTTTTTTTGCAGGTTTTTTATAATTATTGGAGAATTTAGCTAAAAAAGGTTGAAATTATTTTAAATATGTTATACATTTTCCAACAGATATTTGAAAAAATTAATCCTACTTTAGGTATAATTATGAGGTTTATTATCATTAAATAGTTGTAAACGGTTTCTAGAGATAATCTGTTCGTTGACAATTATAGGTGAGTTGTTTAACAATATAGAGTATTAATTTTGCTAAAAAAACTGTTAGCATTTGCTATTTGTAGAATGAAGTATATATTTTGGGATAAGGCAATTTGTGTAAAGTATTTTCTCTCATCCGAGTTTGAGTAATTTGGAATTTAGGAAAACTTATCAAATGATGTAAGCAGCATGAAATGGCTTTTGCCAGCTTCGGGGAGCTGCACACTACTTATACCCTCTTAAGGAGGATTATTGCATGTCAGATTTTCTTGTTATCGTAGAGTCGCCTGCAAAAGCAAAGACGATTGAACGTTATTTGGGCAGTAAATATAAAGTAAAAGCATCGATGGGGCATGTAAGAGACTTGCCTAGAAGCCAAATGGGTGTAAATGTTGAAAATAGGTTTGAACCTAAGTACATAACGATACGTGGAAAAGGGCCGGTATTAAAAGAATTAAAGTCAGCAGCAAAAAAAGCGAAGAAAGTTTTTCTCGCAGCTGACCCGGATCGTGAAGGGGAAGCTATTGCATGGCATCTTGCCCATAGTTTAGATGTAGATATTACGTCTGATTGCAGAGTTGTTTTTAATGAAATTACCAAAGAAGCAATTAAAGAATCTTTTAAACATCCTCGTCCGATAAATATGGATCTTGTCGATGCACAACAGGCACGACGTATCTTAGACAGACTAGTAGGCTATAACATAAGCCCGCTTTTATGGAAAAAAGTCAAGAAGGGTCTAAGTGCTGGGCGTGTCCAATCAGTAGCAGTCCGACTAATAATTGATCGTGAGAAAGAAATTAAGGCTTTTATTCCTGAAGAATACTGGACAATTGGTGCAGAGCTAGTTAAAGGGAAGGATCATTTTAGCTCAGCCTTTCACTCTTTGGCTGACCAAGAAAAAATCGATCTAAAATCACAACAAGATGTGGATGCCATTTTAAAGCAGATGAAGGGAGATACGTTCAAGGTAATTTCGGTAACGAAAAAAGAGCGGAAAAGGAACCCGTCTCCATCATTCATTACTTCTTCCCTTCAACAAGAGGCGGCGAGAAAGCTCAACTTCCGTGCCAAAAAGACAATGATGCTTGCTCAGCAACTTTATGAAGGTATTGAATTAGGTTCATCAGGTACTGTTGGACTAATTACTTACATGAGAACAGATTCTATACGAATTTCAGAGATAGCTCAGACAGAAGCAGCCGATTATATTCGCAAAGAGTTTGGCGATGCCTATTTAAAAGAAGAACAAAGAAAAGATAAAAAGCAATCAAATGCTCAAGATGCTCATGAAGCAATCCGCCCTACAAGTACCTTTAGGGATCCTAATAGTGTAAAGCAATTCCTTTCAAGAGATCAGTTTAGATTGTATAAGTTGATTTGGGAAAGATTTCTGGCTAGTCAAATGGCTCAGGCAGTAATGGATACGATGAGCGTAGACCTGCAAAATGGCAATGTTATCTTTCGAGCAACTGGTTCAAAAATAAAATTTCCTGGCTTTATGAAGATTTACGTCGAAGGAACCGATGACCAGGCTGAGGAACGCGATAAGATGCTTCCGGATCTAAAAGAAGGTGATGAAGTCTTTAAAAAGGATATTGAACCAAAGCAACACTTTACTCAGCCTCCTCCAAGATATACAGAGGCAAGACTCGTAAAAACTCTCGAAGAGTTGGGGATAGGCAGACCTTCTACCTATGCACCTACATTGGATACCATTCAGAAGAGAGGCTATGTTGCCCTTGATAATAAACGGTTTATCCCAACCGAGCTTGGAGAAATCGTCCTTGAACTTATCCTGGAGTTTTTTCCGGAAATTCTGGATGTTGAGTTTACCGCAAAAATGGAGCAGGATTTAGATAATGTTGAGGATGGTAACGTTCCTTGGGTCGAAATTATTGATGGTTTCTATCGTGACTTTGAAAAGCATCTGGAAAAGGCAGAGAAGGAAATGCAATCCGTAGAGATTAAAGATGAACCAGCAGGTGAGGACTGTGAATTATGTTCAAGTCCGATGGTCTTCAAGATGGGCAGATACGGAAAATTTATGGCTTGCAGCAATTTCCCTGATTGCCGTAACACAAAAGCAATTGTAAAAGAGATCGGTGTAACCTGTCCTAAATGTAAAGAGGGAAATATTATTGAGCGAAAGAGCAAGAAAAAGAGACTATTCTATGGCTGTGATAAGTTTCCAAGTTGTGAATTTATTTCTTGGGATAAGCCGCTTCCAAGAAGCTGTCCAAAATGTGAAGGACCTTTAGTCGAGAAGAAATTAAAAAAGGGTGTTCAAGTTCAATGCACCGAATGCGACTACAAAGAAGAACCGCAAAGCTAAGAGTGAGCTAAAGCTCACTCTTTTCATTTTGATTAAAATTTTTTAGGGAACTAAAAACTTTTTTCTAGTTCATTCGTATAGTACAATGCAAGATGGGATAAAAAGAGGGAAAAGTAAACGTAAGTTAATCAAGACTTTGACAGCTTTAGATATTCAGGAGGTATACACATGAATGAAGTAACAGTAAATGTTATCGGAGCAGGTCTTGCCGGAAGTGAGGCAGCTTGGCAAATAGCTAAAAGAGGTGTCAAGGTCAGGCTCTATGAAATGAGACCTGTTAAACAAACTCCAGCCCATCATACAGATAAATTCGCAGAATTGGTTTGTAGTAATTCTTTAAGAGCCAATACGTTGACAAATGCTGTTGGGGTCTTGAAAGAGGAAATGAGAAAGCTTGATTCCGTCATCATTGCTGCGGCTGATGCCTGTGCAGTTCCAGCAGGTGGTGCTTTAGCAGTGGACAGACATGAATTTGCCGCAAAAGTAACGGAAATGGTAAAAACACATGAAAATGTCACAGTAATCAATGAAGAGGTAACAGAAATACCTGAGGGAATTACGGTAATTGCCACTGGACCGCTGACAAGCCCTGACTTATCAGCAAAACTTAAATCGCTGACAGGTGAGGAATACCTCTATTTCTATGATGCTGCGGCACCAATCCTAGAAAAAGACAGCATTAATATGGACAAGGTCTACTTGAAATCTAGATATGATAAGGGAGAAGCAGCTTACCTAAACTGTCCAATGACAGAAGAAGAGTTTAATCGTTTTTATGAAGCGTTGATTGCTGCAGAAACTGTTCCATTAAAAGAGTTTGAAAAGGAAATATTCTTTGAAGGCTGTATGCCGATTGAAGTAATGGGACAACGCGGCAGAAAAACAATGCTTTTTGGTCCACTAAAGCCAGTAGGTTTAGAGGATCCAAAAACCGGGAAACGACCATATGCAGTTGTCCAGCTAAGGCAGGATGATGCCGCAGGAACGCTTTACAATATTGTCGGCTTTCAGACACATTTAAAATGGGGGCCGCAAAAAGAAGTAATCCAGCTTATTCCTGGTCTTGAAAATGCAGAAATTGTTAGATATGGAGTGATGCATCGTAATACCTTCATCAACTCACCAAAGGTGTTAAAAGCAACCTATCAATTTAAAGAACGTGAAACTTTATTCTTCGCTGGCCAAATGACAGGTGTTGAAGGGTATGTAGAATCAGCTGCTAGCGGTTTAGTGGCCGGGTTAAATGCAGCCAGACTGGCAATGGAACAAGAGCCGCTGGAACTGCCAGCTGAAACAGCAATAGGGAGCATGGCACGCTATATTACCACGGCGAATGCAAAGAATTTTCAGCCAATGAATGCAAATTTTGGTCTTTTTCCAGAACTGACAGAAAAGATTAGAGGTAAACAAGAAAGAAATATGCAGCATGCAAACAGAGCGTTAGAAACAATTCAGAACTTTGTGAAATGTTTGTAAAATTTATTGCAAGGGTTATCGAAGTGTGTTACGCTTTAGTAGCCTTTGCGAGGTGAAAATAATGAAAAATGTGAATGTTTTATTAAAGTTATTTACTGAGTATTTACAAATGGAAAGGAATTACTCACAATATACAGTTGTACATTATCAACATGCTATAAATGAATTCTTCTTGTTCATGTCTGAACAAGCAATTGATGATGTCAATAAAGTGGAATATTTGGATACTAGGCTTTATCTAACAAAGTTATATGATAAAAAACTAGCTAGAAAAACAGTTGCAAAAAAGATTTCTATACTCAGGAGTTTTTTTAAGTTCCTTCTTCGTGAGAAATTGGTAGATGAAAATCCATTTACATTAGTTAAGACCCCTAAGCTTGAAAAAAGGGTCCCAAAATTCTTTTATGAAGAAGAGCTCCAAGTACTTTTTCAATCCTGTGAATCTGATACACCTCTCGGACAGCGTAACAAGGCGCTGCTTGAACTTCTTTATGGTACCGGTATTCGGGTTAGCGAGTGCTGCCAAATTAGGTTAAAGGACATTGACCTCCATCTTGATACACTCTTTATTCTAGGAAAAGGTCAAAAAGAACGCTATGTTACCTTTGGCAGTCATGCAAAATGCGCGATAGAGCAATACATAAAAGATGGCCGGGAAAAATTGATTGAAGGTAAAAATTCAGTAGATGCATTGTTTCTTAATCATCGCGGAGGACCATTGACGCCAAGGGGAGTTAGAGGGATTTTAAATGGTATGTTAGAAAAGTCTGCACTTGCCGGGAAGATTCATCCCCATAAATTGAGGCATTCGTTTGCTACACACCTGTTGAATAATGGAGCTGATCTGCGTGCAGTGCAAGAGCTGTTAGGGCATTCCTTTTTGTCTTCTACACAGATATATACGCATGTAACAAATGAACACTTAAGAAAAACGTATATGTCCCATCATCCACGGGCATAAATGGAAACAGTTTTAATACAATCTTTTATATTACTCTGTGCAAGTGTTAACTCTTGTTACATATTTCTAGTAAAAACTCCAAAAGGAGGATTATGTTATGAATCAATTTCATGCGACCACTATTTTTGCTGTTCAGCATAATGGACAATGTTCTATGTCTGGCGATGGACAAGTGACATTTGGTAATGCAGTAGTGATGAAACACACAGCAAAAAAAGTAAGAAAAATATTTAATGGAAGAGTATTGGCTGGTTTTGCTGGATCAGTAGCAGATGCTTTTACCCTTTTTGAAATGTTTGAAGGGAAATTAGAAGAATATAACGGAAATCTCCAAAGAGCAGCAGTAGAGCTTGCAAAGGAATGGAGAAGTGATAAGGTTCTTCGAAAGTTAGAGGCAATGTTAATTGTCATGAATAAGGAACATATGCTTCTTGTTTCAGGAACGGGAGAAGTTATTGAACCAGACGATGGTATTTTGGCAATTGGATCTGGTGGTAACTATGCACTAGCAGCTGGAAGGTCCCTAAAGAAATACGCTGGGGAGCACCTTTCTGCAAAGGAAATTGCGAAGGCTTCTTTAGAAATAGCTGCTGAAATTTGTGTATACACAAATCACAACATTATCGTTGAAGAGCTATAATGAAAGGAGACAAATCAATGGCTAAAACAACTGATCTTACACCGCGCCAGATAGTCGAAAGACTGGATCAATATATTATTGGGCAAAAGGATGCTAAAAAAGCAGTAGCCGTGGCTTTACGTAACCGTTTTCGAAGAGGCTTATTAAACGACAAACTGCGTGAAGAAATTATTCCAAAGAATATCCTTATGATCGGACCGACTGGCGTAGGGAAAACGGAAATTGCCCGTAGAATTGCCAAGCTTGTTGGAGCACCATTTATTAAAGTGGAAGCCACAAAATTTACTGAAGTAGGCTATGTCGGACGTGATGTCGAATCAATGGTTAGGGACCTTGTTGAAACTTCTGTGAGACTAGTTAAAGAGGATCGTATGCTAGCGGTTAAGGAACGAGCAGAAGAAAATGCAAATAGCAGACTTGTTGATTTATTAGTCCCATCAGCTAAAAAAACAGCAAATTACAAAAATCCACTTGAAATGTTATTCGGTGGCAATGGGCAAGTTGAACAGGAAAATCAACAAGAAGACTTTTCTATCACTGAGAAGCGGAAGGTTGTGAGAGAAAAGCTCGCTCTTGGTCAGCTAGAGGATGATATGGTTACCGTTGAAGTGGAAGAACAATCACCATCCATGTTTGATATGCTACAGGGCTCAGGCATGGAACAAATGGGGATGAACATGCAGGATGCTTTTAGCAGCTTTATGCCAAAGAAGCGTAAAAAGAGAAAACTGACTGTTCGTGAAGCTAGGAAAGTGTTAACAAGTGAAGAAGCAGCAAAGCTGATAGATATGGATGACGTAACTTCCGAGGCAATATACCGCGCTGAACAGGGTGGTATCATCTTTATCGATGAAATCGATAAGATAGCCAGTAAGAATTCAGGAGGATCATCAGCAGATGTTTCACGCGAAGGTGTACAACGTGATATCCTGCCTATCGTGGAGGGGTCAACAATTGTAACGAAATATGGTTCGGTAAAGACAGACCATGTTCTGTTTATTGCGGCAGGGGCTTTTCATATGTCAAAGCCTTCAGATTTAATTCCTGAACTACAAGGACGTTTCCCGATTCGCGTTGAATTAACGAAGTTAACAGTAGATGATTTCTTCAGAATCTTAATTGAACCGGATAATGCTTTAATCAAGCAATATCAAGCATTATTGGAAACAGAAGGTATACAAATTGAATTTTCTGACGATGCTATTCGTAGAATAGCAGAGGTTGCGTTTGAAGTGAATCAAAATACAGATAACATCGGTGCGAGAAGACTTCATACAATTCTAGAAAAACTACTAGAAGACCTGTCATTTGAAGCACCAGATATCACAATGGAGAAAATTACAATTACGCCACAATATGTTGATGAAAAACTTGGTGCGATTTCGAAAAATAAAGATTTAAGTCAGTTTATTCTTTAATAGAACAATCGTTCATGTCGAGGGTACTTTCCCTAATTCCCGTGCAATGATTGATGCAATATAAAATTTAATAATGGTCCCAGTTTATTAGGAGGAAGAAACAGATGGATTTACTTACAAAAACTAGAAGAATTAACGTACTATTACAAAAGGCAGCAGGAAAACCGGTTAACTTTAAGGAAATGTCTGAGACATTGAGTGAAATTATTGAGGCGAATATTTTTATTGTTAGTCGTCGTGGTAAGCTGTTAGGGTACGCTATTAACCAGCAGATTGAAAATGACAGAATGAAGAAAATGTTAGAAGACCGTCAATTCCCAGAGGAATACACAAAGGGATTATTCAATATTCAAGAAACTTCTTCAAATCTAGATGTAGAAAGCCAGTATACTGCATTCCCTGTAGAAAATAGAGATTTATTCCGAGAAGGGCTGACCACAATCGTACCAATTATAGGTGGTGGAGAGCGTCTTGGAACATTGATTCTTGCTAGATTACAGGAAAAATTCCATGATGATGACCTAATTTTGGCTGAATATGGAGCAACAGTAGTTGGTATGGAAATTTTACGTGAAAAATCAGAAGAAATTGAAGAGGAAGCAAGAAGCAAGGCTGTTGTTCAAATGGCTATTAGTTCCCTTTCATATAGTGAGCTTGAGGCTATTGAGCATATCTTCGAAGAACTGAACGGCAACGAAGGCTTGTTAGTTGCTTCTAAGATAGCTGACCGTGTAGGTATTACACGTTCTGTTATTGTAAATGCATTAAGAAAGCTTGAAAGTGCTGGAGTAATTGAGTCTCGTTCTCTTGGTATGAAGGGAACCTACATCAAAGTCTTAAATGACAAGTTCCTAGTTGAACTTGATAAATTACGCTCGAATTAATCCAAATCCCTGCTAGATTTCTCTGGCAGGGGATTTTTATGCTAAAATTCCTTGATTGTCTACAAGACATATGCTATATTATTTCATGGTGTTAATACACACGCTTATTGATTTAAACAGATGGTGCTGTTTTTAACAGTTTCTGTTTAAAAATGAGATAAGCGGAGGAAAACAAACCATTAGGAGGAAAAAAACATGTCAGTAATTTCTATGAAGCAATTGCTTGAAGCTGGTGTACACTTCGGACACCAAACTCGCCGTTGGAACCCTAAAATGAAGAAATATATCTTCACTGAGCGTAACGGCATTTATATCATCGACCTTCAAAAAACAGTTAAGAAGGTAGAAGAAGCTTACAACTGGGTAAAGGAACTTGCTGCTAACGGCGGAACTGTCCTATTTGTAGGTACTAAGAAACAAGCTCAAGATTCTGTTAAAGAAGAAGCAGCTCGTTCTGGTATGTACTTTGTTAACCAACGTTGGTTAGGTGGTACATTAACAAACTTCGAAACAATCCAAAAGCGTATTGGTCGCTTAAAAGATATTGAAAGAATGTCTGAAGACGGAACTTTCGACGTATTACCTAAGAAAGAAGTTGTTCAATTAAAGAAAGAATTAGAACGCCTTGAGAAATTCTTAGGCGGTATCAAAGACATGAAGCAGCTTCCTGATGCTTTATTTATCATTGATCCTCGTAAAGAGCGTATCGCAGTAGCGGAAGCTAAGAAGTTAAACATTCCTATCGTAGGAATTGTTGATACTAACTGTGATCCAGACGAAATCGATGTAGTTATTCCTGCGAATGACGATGCGATCCGTGCGGTTAAGCTTTTAACAGGTAAAATGGCAGATGCGATCCTTGAAGCAAAACAAGGTGAAGAAGTTACTGCATAATAGCTTTTAATTAAAAGGTGATAAGAGGGAGACCCTTTATCACCTTTTTTTAAAGAAAAACCCTAAAAAGTTTTTACTTTCATAGTAGTTTATCTTAAGCCTGGATGGCTAAGATATGTGTATAGTACATAGATATTAAAGGAGGAAGTTTATTATGGCAATTACTGCTCAAATGGTTAAAGAATTACGTGAAAAAACAGGCGCTGGAATGATGGATTGTAAAAAGGCGCTAACTGAAACAAATGGTGATATGGAAAAAGCAATTGATTTCCTTCGTGAAAAAGGCATTGCTTCAGCTGCTAAAAAGGGTGACCGTATTGCTGCAGAAGGTTTAACATATGTTGTAACGGAAGGTAACGATGCAGTTATCCTAGAAGTTAACTCAGAAACTGACTTCGTTGCGAAGAACGAAGCATTCCAAAACCTTGTAAAAGAATTAGCTGCACACCTATTAGCTAACAAGCCAGCAACTGTAGAAGAAGCTAGTGCACAAACAATCAATGGCGTTACTGTAGCAGACTATATCAATGCTGCTATTGCTAAGATCGGCGAAAAGCTTACCCTACGTCGTTTTACAGTAGTATCAAAAACTGATAATGATGCTTTTGGTGCTTACCTTCATATGGGAGGACGCATTTCAGTATTAACCGTTCTTGAAGGTACAACAGATGCAGATGCTGCTAAAGACGTATCTATGCACATCGCGGCATTACGTCCTAAGTACGTAACTCGTGACCAAGTATCACAAGAAGAAGTAGAGCGTGAGCGTGAAGTTCTAACTCAACAAGCACTTAACGAAGGTAAGCCAGAAAATATTGTTGCAAAAATGGTTGAAGGCCGACTTGGCAAATATTTTGAAGATGTGTGTTTACTTGACCAAACTTTTGTTAAGAATCCTGACCAAAAGGTACGTCAATTCGTAGAGTCTAAAGGTGCAACTGTCCGCGAATTCGTACGTTATGAAGTTGGCGAAGGAATTGAAAAGCGTGAAGATAACTTCGCTGAAGAAGTTATGAACCAAGTAAATAAGAAGTAATAGCGAGCTACTGAGGTACTCCGCTTCATATCCGTATTAGTATTAATGAAGGAATATGCTCTTAAATAGGGGACACATTGTGTTCCCTATTTTTAAAGAGAGTTAAGAACTTGGAGATATAAGAACAGCGTAATTGCGTTGTGTAAATAAGATTACATAAGGAGGTTCAAATGAGCGGTCCTAAGTATAAACGTGTCGTATTAAAATTAAGTGGTGAAGCTCTAGCTGGAGAATCTAGCTTTGGTATAAAACCATCTGTTATTAAATCAATTGCCGGTCAAGTAAAGGAAATTGCCGAGCTTGGTGTAGAAGTTGCGGTTGTTGTCGGTGGAGGTAACATTTGGCGGGGGAAGATTGGCAGCGAAATGGGAATGGACCGGGCAACTGCTGATTATATGGGGATGCTGGCTACGGTAATGAACTCTTTGGCACTTCAAGATAGTTTAGAGCACTTAGGAATTGAATCTCGTGTTCAAACATCCATCGAAATGAGACAGGTGGCAGAACCATATATCAGACGCCGTGCAATTAGACATTTAGAGAAAAATCGCGTAGTGATCTTTGCGGCAGGTACAGGAAATCCTTATTTCTCAACTGACACTACAGCTGCATTAAGAGCAGCAGAAATTGATGCTGAAGTCATCCTAATGGCGAAAAATAACGTGGATGGAGTGTACTCTGCAGATCCTCGTATTGATCCAAATGCAACAAAATATCAAGATTTAACTTTCCTTGATGTTTTAAAAGAAGGATTGGCAGTCATGGATTCCACTGCTTCTTCATTATGTATGGATAATGACATTCCTCTGATTGTATTTTCAATCATGGAACAAGGCAATATTAAACGTGCAGTTATGGGTGAAAAAATTGGAACAATTGTTAGGGGGAAAAATTAATGGCACAACAAGTTATTTCCGCTACGAAAGATAGAATGACAAAAGCGATTCAAGCTTATACACGGGAACTTGCAAGTATTCGTGCTGGTAGAGCAAGTGCATCACTATTGGACAGAATTACAGTTGACTATTACGGGGCACCAACTCCTGTAAATCAGTTAGCTGGTATTTCTACACCAGAAGCAAGACTACTAGTGATTCAGCCCTATGATAAATCGATCTTGGGTGACATCGAAAAAGCAATCCTCAAGTCGGATTTAGGTTTAAATCCTTCAAACGACGGTATGATAATTAGACTTGCTATCCCGCAATTAACAGAAGAACGCAGAAAAGACCTCGTGAAATTAGTGAAAAAAGAATCAGAAGAAGCAAAAATTGCAGTCCGAAATATCCGTCGTGATGCGAACGACGACTTGAAAAAGCTTGAAAAAAATGGTGAAATTACTGAGGACGCTTTACGTGGATTTTCTGATGATATTCAGAAGTTAACAGATGAGCATATCAGCAAGATTGACCAAATAACAAAAGATAAAGAAAAAGAAATCTTAGAAGTGTAATATCTATTATTGAAATAGTGAACCCTCTTTTTTAGGGGGTTTTTTCACTATCTTTGCCCTTAAAAGAAAATAAGATGTATATTCTTAATTCTTGGACTAGTACATAAATTACTTAGTAGAAGATATATTTTTTTATTTTTGGTATGATAAAAGCATGCCAAAAGGTCAGCTTATTATCACTGTTATTCTAATAATCATCAATAGCTCATATGGCATGATCTATTATCGGAGTAAATGAATATCTTTATATGGAGGAGCAATGTCATGTTTAATAAAATTAGGCTTTGGAAGAATCAAAATAGTAACTCTTCCACACTCCGAGACCAAATAGAAAAAATTAAAACGATGCCGGTTCCTGAACATGTTGCGATTATTATGGATGGCAATGGACGTTGGGCTAAAAAAAGAGCATTACCGAGGGTTGCTGGACACCATGAAGGGATGAAGGTTGTTCGAAAAATAACCAAGCTGGCTAATACATTAGGGATAAAAACTCTTACCTTATATGCCTTCTCAACCGAGAATTGGAAACGTCCGAAAAGTGAAGTTGAGTATTTAATGAAATTACCTGAAGAATTCCTCGGATCTTTTCTTCCGGAGTTAATTGAGGAAAATGTTCAAGTGAAAATGATGGGGTATAAAAATCAACTTCCAGTACATACACTGAAAGCAATTGAAAAAGCAATGAAGGATACCGAAAATAACGATGGTCTTGTCTTAAATTTTGCACTTAATTACGGCAGCAGAGCTGAGATTGTTGACGCTGCAAAGCAGGTCTTAATTGATTACAAAAGTGGCATACTAAAAGAAAATGAATTAAATGAGGATGTATTTAATTCATATCTTATGACTTCGAATTTACGTGATCCGGATTTATTAATTCGTACAAGTGGTGAGATCCGCCTGAGTAACTTCATGCTTTGGCAGTTGGCGTACTCAGAGTTTTGGTTTACGGATGTCCTTTGGCCAGATTTTCGAGAAAAACACTTATTGGAAGCAATAGAAGCATTTCAAAATCGCCAGCGCCGCTTTGGGGGAATTTAAATACACAACCATAGAGAAAGTCACCATTACGAATCTCTCTAGAAAAGGGTGTTGAAGTTTAGATGAAGCAAAGAATTATAACAGGGGTCGTAGCAGCTGCCTTGTTTTTACCGATTGTTTTTTATGGAGGACTTCCATTTATCTTACTAACGTATTTTCTCGCGTCTGTTGGATTATATGAACTGTTAAAAATGAAAAAGCTAAAGATATCGTCTGTTAATGGACTACTATCGCTTTTATTTTTATGGGTTGTCCTTCTTCCCGAGAGGTATATTCATGTACTAGATAGCTTTAATTATTCAAAAACAGAGTTGGGTATTTTTCTCATCCTATTATTATTAGCTTATACAGTTTTAACAAAAAATCAGTTCGATTTTGAGGATGCCGGTTTCTCCATTCTTTCAGCGATTTATGTAGGTATTGGATTTTACTATTTCATTGAAACCCGTGAAGCAGGACTAGTTTATATTTTCTATTCCTTATTTATGATTTGGGCAACGGACTCAGGGGCATATTTTATTGGGAAAGCAACCGGGAAGACCAAACTATGGCCTGAAATTAGCCCAAATAAAACGGTTGAAGGTTCCATCGGTGGTGTTGTTAGCGCCCTGGTGGTTGCTGTGCTATTTGTATTATTATCTGACATAAATGCAACTCTTTTGTCTTTACTAGGCATAACGGTGATCCTTTCTGTTTTTGGGCAAATAGGGGACCTTGTCCAATCTGCTTTTAAAAGACATTTTAATGTGAAAGATTCAGGAAATATCTTACCGGGGCACGGGGGAATCCTCGATCGCTTTGATAGCTTACTATTCGTTCTGCCACTATTAAATTTGTTCCACATATGGTAATGCCTGGGACTAGAGCAGCGAATAGCCGGTAGATAGATACACCGTGTTTTTAGGAGATGAGGTATACTTTGAAAAATATTAGTATTTTGGGAGCAACAGGTTCGATTGGCACCCAAACGTTAGATATACTTAGAGAACATCCTGAAGAGTTTAAACTAGTAGCAATGTCTGTAGGAAGAAACTTAGATTTAGCTAGAGTAATGATTAATGAATTTCAACCAGAGCTCGTTTCTGTACAAGACCATAAAGACTGTCAGGCACTAAAGGCAGAGTACCCTAATACAAAATTCACGTTTGGCCATGAAGGATTAATAGAGACAGCGGTATATGATAAAGCTGAGATATTAGTGAATGCTGTTCTCGGAAGCGTAGGGTTAAATCCTACCTTGCAGGCAATTGAAAGTGGAAAGATAATTGCCATTGCAAACAAGGAAACCCTTGTTACTGCTGGTCACTTGGTAATGGAAGCAGCAAAGAAAAATGGTGTCAGCATGCTTCCTGTCGATAGTGAACATTCAGCTATATTTCAGTGCCTACAGGGTGAAAAAGATAAGACGATTGACAGGTTGATTTTAACTGCATCAGGCGGCAGTTTTCGAGATCGCACTCGAGCGGACCTTGAATCTGTCACTGTAAAAGAGGCGTTAAACCATCCTAATTGGTCAATGGGGGCTAAAATAACCATTGACTCGGCAACCATGATGAACAAGGGCTTAGAGGTCATTGAGGCCCATTGGCTTTTTAATATGCCATATGAAAAGATAGATGTTATCCTCCATAAAGAGAGCATCATCCACTCAATGGTTGAATTTCATGATAGCAGTATTATTGCCCAACTAGGAACCCCTGACATGAGAGTGCCCATTCAATATGCACTATCATACCCTGACCGTTTGCCACTAATCTCCTCTAATAAATTGGATCTTGCGAAAATCGGGAAACTGCATTTTCAAGAAATGGATTTGGAGCGCTTTAGATGTCTTCAGCTAGCCTTTGAGGCAGGTAAAAAGGGAGGAACGATGCCGACTGTTCTAAATGCTGCAAATGAAGTGGCAGTATCGGCTTTTCTGGAAGGAAAAATTCGTTTCTTACAAATCGAAGACTTAATTGAAAAGGCACTTAGTGAGCATCAAAATATTAATAATCCAAGCTTATCAGTTATTCAAGAGGTTGATAGTGAGACAAGACAGTTTGTTCGTTCACTTCTTTGATAAATAAAGAGCTTCAGATTTTCTAAAGCGGACAGTTATCCTTTTGTACTACTTATCCTGAAAAAAGGTGGTTTTATTTTTTGAGTACAGTTATTGCCTTCATAGTAATCTTTGGTGCACTAGTCTTTTTCCATGAATTAGGTCATTTGATATTTGCAAAAAGAGCAGGTATTTTGTGCAGAGAGTTTGCAATCGGCTTTGGACCTAAGGTGTTCTCCCATAAAAAGGGAGAAACAACATACACCATCAGATTATTACCGATTGGTGGGTTTGTCCGCATGGCAGGTGAAGACCCAGAAGTGGTTGAACTAAAACCTGGCTATCGGGTTGGTCTATTATTTGATAAAGAAAATAAAGTGGATAAAATTATCTTGAATAATAAGGAAAAATATCCTCAGTGTCGAATAATTGAAGTAGAACATGCTGATCTTGAACATAAACTCGTTATCAAAGGCTATCCTGAAGATGAAGAAGATAGTATAAAAGCATTTCCAATCAGTCAAACTGCTGTAACTGTTGAAAATGGTATTGAATCGCAAATTGCACCTTATAATCGCCAATTTAACTCAAAAAGTTTACCAAAAAGAGCTATGGCCATTTTTGCTGGTCCAATGATGAATTTTATTCTCGCCTTCTTTGTTTTTATTGTCATCGCTCTCCTCCAGGGAGTCCCAACGAACGAACCAAAATTGGGAGAAATAACGGCTGATGGTGCTGCCAATGCAGCAGGGTTATTAAAGGGCGATATTGTTCAAACCATTAATGACGCTGAAATATCAAGCTGGTCGGATGTCGTAGAAATTATTCGTAAAAACCCAAATGAAAATCTTGATTTCCTTATTAGTCGAGATGGTGTAGAACAGGAAATTAAGGTGACGCCAAAGGAACAAACCATTGAGGGCGAAACAATCGGTATTATTGGAGTGTATAGCCCAGTTGAAAAATCCCCTGTAAAAGCGATTACAGCAGGCTTTACAGAGACATATTTCTGGACAAAACAAATATTTGTCATGCTAGGCACTCTAATTAGTGGTCAATTCTCCATAGATATGCTATCCGGACCGGTTGGTATTTATGTTTCGACCGATACCGTTGTCCAATCGGGAATTTACTACGTGATGAAATGGGCTGCTATTTTAAGCATTAACCTTGGTATTATGAATCTTCTTCCACTTCCAGCACTCGATGGCGGCCGTTTAATGTTCTTTGCAGTTGAAGCTGTCAGAGGAAAGCCAGTAGACCGTCATAAAGAAGGATTAGTTCACTTTATCGGCTTCGCACTATTAATGCTGCTCATGCTTGTTGTAACTTGGAATGACATACAAAGATTCTTTCTGGACTAAATTAAGCTTCTATAACCTCCGTGATATTTTCGGGGGTTATTTTAATTTTTACTAATAGTAGCTTTAAATAAAACTGGATGAAGTTTTCTGTCGAATTTAGCCGAATGATTTTGTAACATATGATATAATTACACTTTGAATAGAAACGAATATAGAGATTATATATAGATGGGAGAGAGATTGATGAGCGATCATGCCTCAGGCAAAAAAGAGCGATTCTTACTCTTGCTCCAGCAGCTTGAATTACAAGAGGACGCTGTAGTTACTCATTTTTCAAATGCACAAATTGAGAGATTCCTTGTTGAAAAAAAAGCCAGAAGATGGCATTTTCAATTCCTGTTAGAAAAAATACTTCCTTTTAGTGTTTTTCTTCGATTTACAACTCAGTTAGAAAGAAAGTTTTCGAATATCGCAAGTATTTCTTATGATTTTCAAGTTACTAATCCGAGCTTTCAACCAGAGCTGCTTCTTGAGTATTGGAGCCATTCTATCCAACAAATTGATGGTATTGCACCCCCGCTTTTAAAGCTTCTGAATGAACAAATTCCTATTATAAGCGGAAATAAACTAACTATTTCGGTGAGTAACGATACCGAGGGTTCAGCCCTTAAACGAAAATACGGTCCCATTATCACTAATGTCTACCAAAACTTTGGCTTTCCGAGCTTAGTAATTGATACTGAATTAAAAAATATTGATAAGAACGAAGAATACCAGCAGTTTATGCTTGCCAAACAGAAAGAAGATCAAGAACGAGGGTTAATGGCGATGGCTGAGCTGCAGAAAAAGGAAGCCGAAAAAGAGTCATCGGGTGCTGTACCAGAAGGGCCGCTTACGATTGGGCTTACGATCAAAGATGACCAAGATTTCCGTAATATGATAGACATTCTGGATGAAGAAAGACGTGTTACCGTTGAGGGATATGTATTTAGTGCTGAAACTAGGGAATTAAGAAGCGGACGTACATTATTAACCTTTAAGGTAACGGATTACACTAGTTCAATTATGGTAAAGATGTTTTCAAGAGATAAGGAAGATGCAGCACTCTACCAGCAGGTAAAAAAGGGCATGTGGGTAAAAGTAAGAGGAAGTATCCAAAACGACACCTTTGTCCGTGATTTAGTCATGATCGGAAATGATATTAATGAAATAAAGCCAGAGGGTCGTAAGGATACAGCACCTGAAGACGAGAAACGAGTCGAGCTTCACCTTCACACACCTATGAGCCAAATGGATGCTGTAACGCCAGTAGCCACTCTTATTTCACAGGCAAAGAAATGGGGACATAAAGCGATTGCTGTGACTGATCATGCCGTTGCACAATCCTTCCCAGAAGCCTTTGGGGCTGGAAAGAAAAATGGGATCAAGATTCTCTATGGTGTTGAAGTAAATTTAGTAGATGATGGTGTTCCTATCACATACAACGACGCACACCGCTTAATCGCAAACGATACTTTCGTTGTTTTTGACGTTGAAACAACAGGACTCTCAGCAGTCTACGATACAATTATTGAATTAGCAGCGGTTAAGATTAGGGAGGGAGAAATAGTTGACCGCTTTGAGTCCTTTGCCAACCCGCATCATAGGCTGTCAGCTACAACGATTAACTTAACTGGAATTACAGATGATATGGTTCAAAATGCACCTGAAGTCGATGAAGTTCTACAAAGGTTTTATGAATGGACAGGAGATGCGGTCTTAGTAGCACATAATGCTTCCTTTGATATGGGGTTCTTAAATGTTGGCTACAAAAAAATTGGAGTAGGGAAGGCTAAAAACCCTGTTATTGACACCCTTGAACTAGGGAGGTTTCTATATCCAGAATTGAAAAACCACCGTTTAAATACCTTGGCGAAAAAGTTTGACATTGAACTAACACAGCACCATAGAGCAATCTATGACGCTGAGGCTACGGGCTATCTGTTATTAAAAATGCTTAAGGATGCCCTTGAAAAGGGGATTGAGTACCATGATCAATTCAACGATAACATGGGTAAGGGTAATGCATATCAACGGGCACGCCCCTATCATTGTACACTTCTAGCTCAAACAGAGGCAGGACTTAAAAATCTATTTAAACTTGTGTCGATTTCGCATATTGAATACTTCTATCGTGTACCTAGATTACCTAGATCGGTATTGCAAAAATATCGGGAAGGTATTCTAGTGGGCTCTGCTTGTAATAAGGGTGAAGTATTTGAAGGGATGATGCAGAAATCACCAGAGGAAGTAGAGAATGCTGCACGCTTCTATGATTATCTTGAGGTTATGCCAAAGGAAGTGAATGCTCCGTTACTAGAGATGGAACTAGTTCGGGACGAAAAGGCACTAGAAGATATTATTGGAAACATTGTAAAGCTTGGTGATAAGCTTGGTCTTCCGGTTGTAGCAACAGGAAATGTTCATTACTTAAATGAAAATGACAAGATTTATCGGAAGATATTGGTTAACTCGCAAGGAGGGGCCAATCCATTAAATCGTCATCAGCTACCGGATGTTCACTTTAGGACAACCAATGAAATGCTAGATGCGTTCTCATTCCTTGGAAAAGAAAAGGCAAAAGAAATTGTTGTTACAAATACGAATAAGATTGCTGATATGATTGATGATATCAAACCAATTAAAGACGATTTGTACACACCAAAAATCGAAGGCGCAGAGGATGAAATGCGTGAAATGAGCTACTCAATGGCTCGGAGAATTTACGGGGAAACCTTGCCAGAAATTGTTGAGGCACGCCTTGAGAAAGAATTAAAGAGTATTATTGGTCACGGATTTGCCGTTATCTACTTAATTTCTCATAAGCTTGTAAAAAAATCTTTAGATGATGGTTATCTAGTTGGTTCCCGTGGATCAGTCGGGTCTTCTTTTGTGGCAACCATGACAGAAATTACAGAAGTTAATCCGCTGCCGCCGCATTATGTCTGTCCAACTTGTAAGCATTCAGAGTTTTTTAACGATGGTTCGGTCGGTTCGGGATTTGACCTCCCAGATAAAGATTGCCCACAATGTGGCGGGAAATACCGCAAAGACGGTCATGATATCCCTTTTGAAACATTCCTTGGCTTTAAAGGTGATAAGGTACCAGATATCGACTTGAACTTCTCTGGGGAATATCAACCGCGGGCACATAACTATACAAAGGTTTTGTTCGGGGAAGAGTACGTATACCGCGCTGGTACGATTGGAACTGTGGCCGATAAGACTGCATTTGGTTACGTAAAGGCGTATCAGCAGGACAACAATCTTCAAATCCGCGGAGCAGAAATTGAAAGGCTTGCTTCTGGATGTACTGGAGTAAAAAGAACCACTGGACAGCATCCAGGCGGTATTATCGTTATTCCTGATTATATGGATGTGTATGACTTTACACCGATTCAATTTCCAGCAGATGACCGGAATTCTGAGTGGAAGACAACACATTTTGACTTCCATTCTATCCATGATAACGTCCTTAAGCTTGATATTCTCGGGCACGATGATCCGACTGTCATTAGAATGCTTCAGGATTTAAGCGGAATTGATCCAAAGACCATTCCCACTGATGATCCTGAGGTTATGAAGATTTTTAGTGGAACCGAATCACTAGGTGTTACGGAGCAGCAAATTATGTGTAAAACAGGAACTCTTGGAATTCCTGAGTTTGGTACACGTTTTGTCCGTCAGATGCTCGAAGATACGAAACCAACGACTTTCTCAGAATTAGTTCAAATCTCTGGTTTATCCCATGGTACAGATGTATGGCTCGGGAATGCCCAAGAGCTCATCCACAACCAAATCTGTAACCTTAGCGAGGTTATCGGCTGTCGGGATGATATCATGGTCTATCTGATCTACCAAGGATTAGAACCCTCCTTTGCGTTCAAAATAATGGAATCAGTCCGTAAAGGTAAAGGACTAAGTGATGAGATGGAAGCAGAGATGCGTAGAAATGAAGTGCCAGAATGGTACATTGATTCATGTAAAAAAATAAAATATATGTTTCCTAAGGCCCACGCTGCTGCATACGTCTTAATGGCAGTACGGATTGCCTATTTTAAAGTGCATTTACCGCTATTATATTATGCGGCGTATTTTACCGTTCGTGCAGATGACTTTGATATAGAAGCGATGGCAAGAGGGTCAGAAGCAATACGGGCAAAAATTGAAGAGATTAATGCAAAAGGATTAGAAGCTTCCAACAAAGAGAAAAACCTGCTAACAGTATTAGAACTGGCACTAGAAATGTCCGAAAGAGGATTCTCCTTCAAAAATATTGATTTATATAAATCTGATGCATCTGAATTTATTATTGAAGGAAATTCACTTATTCCACCATTTAACTCCATTCCTGGCCTGGGAACAAACGTTGCTTATAATATTGTTAGGGCGAGAGAAGATGGAGAGTTCTTATCAAAGGAAGACCTTCAACAGCGCGGTAAAGTTTCAAAAACCATCCTTGAATATCTAGATAAACAAGGATGCCTCGGTTCCATGCCAGAACAAAATCAGCTATCTCTTTTCTAATATTTTGTGACATCTTGCTGAAGCTCCAGGGGATTGGGTCTTAAGCCCCAGGTCAAGGCGCTTTCGCTTTAGTATTGCATTTGCATATAAATATTGGTTATGTTATAGTTTTATTGGAAATACTAAGAAATACTCTCGTGTTCAAGAGTGGGGAAACCCGCTCTTTCGTTTTTGTATAAGGATTTTTAGCAGAGTTATTTATAAAACTTTCCGTGAAATACGTATAATATGGGTGAGTAATTGCGGTAAAGGAGGTTAGAACATGAGCAAAGTAACGGAAGTAGTAGAAGAACTGGCTCAACCAATTGTTCAAGAACTAGGCTTGGAATTGGTGGAAATCGAGTATGTAAAAGAAGGAAAAAGCTGGTTCCTGCGCGTATATATTGATAAAGACAACGGTGTTGATATAGAGGATTGCGGAATTGTGAGTGAACGATTAAGTGAAAAACTCGATGAGATTGATCCAATAACCCATAATTATTTTCTTGAAGTTTCCTCCCCTGGAGCAGAGCGTCCCTTGAAAAAAGCTAAAGATTTTGAAAAGGCCGTAGGTAAAAATGTGTTTGTTAAAACATATGAACCAATTGATGGTGAGAAAAGCTTCGAGGGAAAGCTGCTTGAATACAACGGTGATTCTTTAAAAATAGAAGTTAAAATTAAAACGCGTAAAAAAACGGTAGAGATACCTTTTGAAAAAGTTGCCAATGCAAGATTAGCTGTCATTTTTTCATAAAATAGATAATTTTAATTTAGTTAGGGGGATACAATCAAATGAGCAGCGAATTATTAGATGCTCTTATAATACTAGAAAGAGAAAAAGGCATTTCAAGGGACGTATTAATCGATGCAATTGAGGCAGCACTTGTTTCTGCATATCGACGTAACTTTAATCAAGCCCAGAATGTTCGGATTGATTTAAACCTGAAAACAGGATCGATGCGGGTATTTGCAAGAAAAGAAGTGGTTGATCAAGTATTTGACCCACGACTTGAAATTTCTCTGGAAGATGCAAGACAAATCAATCCAAACTACTCTGTAGAAGATGTGGTGGAAATGGAAGTGACACCGAAGGACTTTGGTAGAATTGCTGCCCAAACCGCCAAACAGGTAGTTACTCAACGTGTAAGAGAAGCTGAAAGAGGCATTATC
Source organism: Neobacillus sp. (assembly GCA_040797665.1). GTDB lineage: Bacteria > Bacillota > Bacilli > Bacillales > Cytobacillaceae > Neobacillus. Next base: position 33,574 of record JBFNER010000005.1, read on the forward strand.
TATTCAGAATTTATTGATCGCGAAGAAGATATCATGACTGGCATTGTTCAAAGACTGGATTCCAAATTTATTTACGTAAGCCTCGGTAAAATAGAAGCATTACTACCAGTAAATGAACAAATTCCGAATGAACGTTACAAGCCACATGATCGGATTAAGGTATTCATAACAAAAGTAGAAAAAACAACAAAGGGTCCTCAAATCTTTGTGTCACGTACACATCCTGGATTATTAAAGCGTTTATTCGAAATCGAAGTACCTGAGATCTATGATGGAACAGTTGAAATTAAATCTGTTGCCCGTGAAGCTGGTGACCGTTCCAAAATCTCTGTTCATTCAGAAAACGATGAAGTGGATCCAGTTGGCTCATGTGTTGGTCCAAAAGGGACAAGGGTACAAGCGGTCGTGAATGAGTTAAAGGGTGAAAAAATTGACATCGTTAAATGGTCAGATGATCCAGTCGTTTTTGTTGCTAACTCTTTAAGTCCATCGAAGGTTTTAGATGTTATTGTTAATGAGGCAGATAAGGCAACTACTGTGGTAGTACCTGACTATCAACTGTCACTGGCAATTGGTAAGCGGGGACAAAATGCTCGTCTTGCAGCTAAACTAACAGGCTGGAAAATCGATATCAAAGCAGAAGCTGAGGCTCGCGAACTGGGAATCTATCCACGTGAAGAAATGATCAGGCTCTTTGATAACGACGATGCTTTAGACTTTAATGTAGAAGATGAAATGGAATAAAGTGAGGTGAATGATCGTGAACAATCGTAAAAAAGTTCCTATGCGTAAATGTGTAGCAACCGGTGAAATGAGGCCGAAAAAAGAACTAGTTCGCATCGTTCGCTCCAAAGAAGGGGAAGTATCCATCGACCTTACTGGTAAAAAGTCTGGCAGGGGTGCGTACCTTTCAAAGGACAAGGAAGCTGTCCAATTAGCCAAGAAAAAGAATATCTTATCTAACCATTTAGAGGTTTCCATAAATGAAGCTATTTATGAAGAACTTTTAGAACTTATAGAGAAAGAAAACAGGCAGTCCATATGAAGGAGAATCAATGGATGTCATTGCTTGGCTTAGCCAATCGAGCACGAAAAATTATATCAGGTGAGGAGCTTTCCGTGAAGGAAATACGGAACGGTAAAGCAAAGCTCATTTTATTATCGGCAGATGCATCTGCAAATACGACCAAAAAAATTACAGATAAATGTAAATCATATGAAGTTCCATATAAATTAGTGGAAGACCGTCACCTTCTTGGCCAAGCGATTGGCAAAGAAGCCCGCGTTGTTGTAGCTGTATTAGATGATGGATTTGCAAAAAAACTGGTATCGTTGCTCGATTAATTCTAGCGGGGGTGAAATAATGAGTAAAATACGTGTTTATGAGTATGCAAAGAAATATAATATTTCCAGTAAGGACGTCATTACAAAATTAAAAGAAATGAACATAGAGGTTTCCAATCATATGGCAACAATAGAAGATGCAGCAGTTGGTAAGCTAGACGCAACTTTCAAGAAAAAAGAAGACAGCAGCCAGCAAAAACAGAATAAACCACATCAGGATAACCGTTCAAACCAAAGGCCTAACAAACCACAGCAGGTACAAAAGCCTCAGGTTCAACCTAAGACAAGTCCAAAGGCATTTGAAGATGATGATGCTAAAAATACTGCACCGAGCAAGGTGAAAGTGGTTTCTCCTCCAAAAAAGGTTGAAGGTAAAAAGCAAAATCAAGAATTCCAATCAAAAGAAAATAAAGTTTTCAGCGCTGGAAAAGGTAATAAAAAACCTTTTAATAATAATAATCAAAATCGTAATAATAATAACAATCGGAAAAAGAATCATACTCCGGTTCATCAAGCACAGCCACAGGTTAAGAAAGTGAAAGAACTACCTGCTAAAATTACTTTTAGTGAAAGTTTAACGGTTGCTGAACTAGCTAAAAAGCTTTATCGTGAACCATCAGAAATTATCAAAAAGCTATTTATGCTTGGTGTTATGGCAACAATCAATCAGGCGCTTGATAAAGATGCGATTGAGTTAATTGCAAGTGAGTACGGTGTCGAGGTTGAAGAAGAAATCAAAATTGACGCGACAGACCTTGAAGTATACTTTACTGAAGATGCACCAGAGGATCTTGTTGAAAGACCGTCAGTTGTAACGATTATGGGTCACGTTGACCATGGTAAAACAACCCTGTTAGATTCTATTCGTAACACAAAGGTTACCGAAGGAGAAGCTGGCGGAATTACCCAGCATATCGGTGCATATCAGGTTGTTGAAAATGGCAAGAAAATTACTTTCTTAGATACACCAGGACACGCTGCCTTTACAACCATGCGTGCCCGCGGAGCTAGGATTACAGATATAACCATTCTAGTTGTAGCAGCAGATGATGGTGTCATGCCTCAAACGGTTGAAGCGATTAACCATGCAAAGGCTGCTGAAGTACCAATTATTGTTGCTGTTAATAAAATGGATAAGGAAGCTGCTAATGCTGACCGCGTAATGCAGGAACTTACTGAACACGGTTTAGTTGCAGAGGCATGGGGCGGCGATACCATCTTTGTACCACTTTCTGCAAAGACGGGAGAAGGTATTGATAACCTTCTTGAGATGATTCTTCTTGTTGGTGAAGTGGAAGAGTGGAAAGCTAATCCAAACAGAAATGCAGTTGGTACGGTTATTGAAGCACAGCTAGATAAAGGCCGTGGATCGGTTGCTACCTTGCTTGTTCAAAATGGTACATTAAAAATTGGTGATCCAATTGTTGTTGGGAACACATTTGGCCGTGTTCGTGCAATGGTCAATGATTTAGGACGCCGTGTAAAAGAAGCCGGACCTTCTACACCAGTAGAAATTACAGGTCTGAGTGATGTTCCTCAAGCAGGTGACCGTTTCGTTGTCTTTGATGACGAGAAAACTGCCCGCCAAGTTGGAGAAGCACGAGCACAGCAGGCTCTTGTCGCTCAACGTGGTGAAAAATCAATTGTCAGCCTTGAAACGTTATTTGATCAATTGAAGCAAGGTGAAATGAAGGATCTAAACATTATCCTAAAAGCTGATGTACAAGGTTCTGCAGAAGCTGTTGCTGCTTCACTTCAAAAAATAGATGTTGAAGGTGTTAATATTAAAATCATTCATAGTGGTGCTGGTGCCATTAATGAGTCAGACATCACGCTTGCTGCCGCCTCAAATGCAATTGTTATTGGATTTAACGTGCGTCCTGATGTTAATGCTAAACGCGCAGCGGAAGCTGAAAAGGTAGATGTTCGTCTGCACAGAATCATTTATAAAGTAATTGAAGAAATTGAAGCAGCAATGAAAGGGATGCTTGACCCTGAATTCCAAGAAAAAATTATCGGGCAAGCAGAAATTCGCCAAACCTTTAAGGTTTCTAAGGTTGGAACCATTGCTGGATCATATGTAACTGACGGTAAAATCACTCGTGATAGTGGAATTCGCTTAATTCGTAATGGAGTAGTAATTTTCGAAGGTCAAATCGATGCCCTAAAACGCTTCAAGGATGATGCGAAAGAGGTATCGCAAGGTTATGAATGTGGTGTTACTATTAAAAACTTCAATGATGTAAAAGAAGGCGATATTATTGAAGCATATGTAATGGAAGAGATTGAGCGTAAATGATCGTCGGCGTAGCCGAATGTGAATGTATCATTTATGACGCCCATTCATTAAAAGAGAAACGAGCAGTCTTGCAGCGAATTTTGATGCGCTTAAAACAGAAATTTAACGTTTCCGTTTCAGAAGTTGATTACCAGGATGTATGGCAGCGTACGAAGATTGCAATTGCTGTTGTTACATCTTCTAAGATTTCAACTGAACAGGAACTTCAAAATGCGCTTAAGTTAATTGACTCGTTTCCTGAAATAGAAAGAACGATCACCGATATTGAATGGCTTTAAGTTAAGAGGTGAATGTAATGAGCCACAGAGCAAATCGTGTTGGAGAACAAATGAAAAAAGAGCTAAGTGACATCATTGGTCGTAAAATCAAGGATCCTCGGATCGGCTTTGTGACAGTAACCGATGTTCAAGTAACAGGAGATCTTCAGCAAGCAAAGGTTTTTATCTCAGTGTTAGGCGATGAAGAACAAAAAGAGAACACATTAAAAGGACTGGCAAAGGCGAAAGGCTTTATCAGAACTGAAATTGGACATCGGATCCGTTTGCGGAAAACACCTGAAATACTGTTTGAATGGGATGACGCAATGGAATACGGAAATCGAATTAACTCTCTTCTTCATCAATTACACGGGGACGAAAAACCTATGGAAAATCGCGATGAAGAATAATTAGGATAGACAATTGTCTATCCTTTTTTTTCGAAATTAATTTTTAATCGGAGGGATTGGTATGGAAGGTATCTTACCTTTATATAAACCTGCCGGACTGACATCACATGATTGTGTTTTCAGATTGCGCAAAATATTAAAAACAAAGAAAGTTGGTCATACAGGAACACTAGATCCAGATGTTACTGGTGTTCTCCCTATATGTATTGGCAGAGCAACGAAGATTGCAGAATACATAACAGATGCAGGAAAAACATACGAAGGAGAAGTAACCATCGGTTTTTCTACTACTACAGAGGATGCTTCAGGAGAGGTCGTTGAAAAGAAAGTCATAGAAGGTGTGATACAAAGAGCAGATATAATAAAGGTTCTCGAGTCCTTAACCGGGGAGATTGAACAAACTCCTCCAATGTATTCTGCTGTGAAGGTAGGAGGTACCCGCCTTTATGAGTATGCTCGAAAAGGTATTGAGGTGGAAAGACCAACAAGAAAGGTTACTATCTACTCAATCGAGTTGCTTGATGACCGAGAAGAATTTTTAGGTGAGACTGTATCATTTCGTTTTAGAGTGAGCTGCTCAAAAGGTACATATATAAGAACTCTTGCTGTAATGATAGGAGAGATTCTTGGATATCCTGCACATATGTCTCACTTAATTAGGGTTCAATCAGCAACCTTTTCATTAGAAGACTGCCTTACCTTTGAGGAAATTGAGAAATTAATGGATAATGGGGCAATATTGAAAGCTTTAAAGCCGTTGGAAAGTGCACTATCTCATTTGCCGAAATTCGTAATTAATGATAAAGTAGCAGAGAAAGTGAAAAATGGCGCGCTTTTGCAAATACCAGAAAATTTAAAAAATATCAACGGACCTATTATCGCTGAAACAACTGAAGGCCAGGCAATTGCCATTTATTCGATACATCCGACGAAGCCTGACCTGCTTAAACCTGTTAAAGTGTTAAGAAATAATCAAGAACTATAAAGGTACGGTATAGAGAAAAGGTGAGTTTCCTTGGAAGTGAAGAAGCTTTATTTTCCACTTAACTTAAATAGTATTAAACTTCCGCCGCTTTCTATGGCGCTCGGTTATTTTGATGGTGTCCATCTTGGACATCAGAAGGTCATACTTGAGGCAAAACAACAAGCAGCACGGCTTGAAATCAAGTCTGCTGTGATGACCTTTGACCCACATCCATCTGTTATATTGGGCAAGACTGACCAGCATGTTCAGTATATAACTCCTTTAAAAGATAAAATCAAATTGATTGAACAGCTGGGAATTGATTATCTCTTCGTTGTTCAATTTACACAAGAGTTTGCTAATCTCTTACCACAAGAGTTTATTGATCAGTTTATCATCGATTTGAATGTTAAACATGTTGTGGCAGGGTTTGATTTTTCATACGGCAGGATGGGGAAGGGGACAATGGAAACATTGCCATTCCATTCTAGACGGCAATTTACATATTCTGTTGTGGAGAAATTTACTTCAGATAATGAAAAGGTAAGTTCTACGAGGATTAGGAAGTACCTAAAAGAGGGGAGAACTGGTGAACTCCCACACTTGCTGGGGAGATTCTACACCACCTCTGGCACAGTGATTCATGGTGATAAACGTGGGAGAACCATTGGCTTCCCCACAGCAAATTGTGAAATAAACGAAGAGTACATCGTTCCCCAAGTTGGAGTCTATGCCGTCAAGGCAAAGGTAGACGAAATGTGGTATCAGGCTGTATGTAATGTGGGCTATAAACCAACGTTTAATCAGAATGGATTAAAACCATCTGTTGAAGTCCATTTATTTGATTTTGACCAGGATATTTACGGTAAAAATGTACAAATAGAATGGCATATCTACCTGAGGAAAGAACAAAAGTTTTCTGGAATTACCGAATTGGTATCCCAAATCAACACAGACAAACAAAACGCCATAAATTACTTTAAAAACCGACAAAGTTTTAAATAAACAGAAGTTAGGACTTTGCATAGATTTTTGCGAAATCTGCGAGACTCCTCGAAAATGCTATCGCATTTTCTTCGTGCGTGGGCTGATTCAAGGATGCTACTCAATGTCCTACGGGATGACGAAACAGATGAGACCCCGCAGTGAGGGACGAACGAGGAGGCTCATCTGTGAGCCCGTGGAAAGGGAGCGGATTTCGCAAAAATCTACATGAAACAATAACTTAGCCTAGATTAGACTTGCTTTTTGTCTTAAAAAGATGTATTCTTATTAACGTATTAAAAATAACCTTTGCTTGGCAAGTCGAGTCACCGACGCTTGCTCGGTAACAGGGGATAGTATATTTTAGGAGGTGAATAGGATGGCAATCACTCAAGAACGTAAAAATGAACTTATCAACGAGTATAAGACTCATGAAAACGATACTGGATCTGCAGAGGTTCAAATCGCTGTCCTTACTGAATCAATCAACAATTTGAATGAGCACTTACGTACTCATAAGAAGGACCACCACTCACGTAGAGGTCTGTTGAAAATGGTTGGTAAGCGTCGTAATCTTTTAACTTACCTACGTAATACAGATGTTCAACGTTACCGTGAACTAATCACAAAACTTGGTCTTCGTCGATAATCAAAACAAGCGGGAATTTTCCCGCTTTTTTGTTAGGCTAAAAACAAAATCACTCATACTTAGTATAGCTTTTTTCTGAGGATAAATTATTAATATACATATTTTAAGTCATGATAATTTGTGCATACTATAGGTATATATGTTTTAAATAAAATGAGCCTTTATAGGCTTTTTCTATATTAGATGATATGAGCGAAGGACTTATGCTTTGCTTCATCCTCTAAAGTAAGTTAGATAGAGAGGGGTAACATAATGGAACAAACGAAACATGAGTATTCCATGGAATGGGCAGGTCGAAAACTGACGGTTGAAATCGGCCAGCTTGCAAAACAAGCGAACGGTGCGGTCATGGTCCGCTATGGTGATACTGCCGTATTGAGTACAGCTACAGCTTCGAAAGAACCAAAGAATCTAGACTTTTTCCCATTAACCGTTAACTATGAAGAAAGACTATATGCAGTAGGTAAAATCCCTGGAGGATTTATCAAAAGAGAAGGACGTCCGAGTGAAAAGGCTATTTTAGCCAGCCGTCTAATTGACCGTCCTATTCGCCCTTTGTTTGCTGATGGATTCCGTAATGATGTACAAGTTATCAGCATTGTTATGAGTGTGGACCAAGATTGCTCATCAGAAATGGCAGCGATGTTTGGGTCATCTTTAGCCCTTTGTACATCAGATATTCCTTTTGAAGGTCCTATTGCTGGTGTTGTAGTGGGACGAGTTGACGGTAACTTCGTGGTCAATCCAACCGTTGAACAAGCAGAAATGAGCGATATTAACCTAGTAGTCGCTGGAACAAAAGATGCGATTAATATGGTTGAAGCGGGTGCAGATGAGGTTACTGAGGAAGTTATGCTTGAAGCTATAATGTTTGGTCACAACGAGATTAAACGTCTAATTGACTTCCAGGAAAAGATTGTGGCTGAAGTTGGAAAGGCAAAAAGGGATATTACATTATACGAACTTGACCAGCAGCTTGAAGCAGAAGTAAGAGAAATGTGCGAAGCGGATATGGTAAAGGCGATCCAAGTTCAAGAAAAACATGCCCGTGAAGATGCCATTAAAGAAGTAAAGAATCAAATTATTGCTAAGTATCAAGATCAAGAAGCTACCGATGATGATATGAAACAAGTAAAGCAGATTCTTGATAAGATTGTAAAAGGCGAAGTTCGCCGTCTAATTACGGTTGAAAAGGTTCGTCCGGATGGCCGTAAAATTGATGAAATTCGTCCGCTATCATCACAGATTGGGTTATTACCACGTACTCATGGTTCAGGCTTGTTTACACGTGGACAGACCCAAGCATTGAGCATTTGTACTCTTGGTGCGATGGGCGACGTCCAAATTCTTGATGGATTAGGCATCGAAGAAGAAAAACGCTTCATGCATCATTACAATTTCCCTCAGTTTAGTGTAGGTGAAACAGGACCTATCAGAGGACCGGGCCGCCGTGAAATTGGACATGGTGCACTTGGTGAACGTGCACTAGAACCGATTATTCCATCTGAAAAGGATTTCCCATATACCATCCGCCTAGTATCTGAGGTACTTGAATCAAATGGTTCGACTTCTCAGGCAAGTATTTGTGCAAGTACGTTGGCCATGATGGATGCGGGTGTACCAATTAAAGCACCAGTTGCTGGTATTGCAATGGGACTTGTTAAATCCGGTGAGCACTATACCGTATTATCTGATATCCAAGGGATGGAAGACCATCTTGGAGATATGGATTTTAAAGTAGCGGGTACCGCAAAGGGTGTAACAGCCTTACAAATGGATATTAAAATTGAAGGTCTTTCTCGTGAAATCTTAGAAGAAGCACTCCAACAAGCAAAGGTTGGCAGAATGCATATCTTAAATTCAATGCTCGCAACGATTTCTGAGCCTAAAGCTGAGCTTTCTCAATTTGCTCCTAAGATCTTAACAATGAAGATTAACCCAGATAAGATCCGTGATGTCATTGGACCAAGCGGAAAACAAATCAATAAAATTATTGAGGAAACGGGCGTTAAAATCGATATCGAACAAGATGGAACTGTCTTTATTGCATCGACCAACCAAGAGATGAACCTAAAGGCAAAGAAAATAATTGAAGATATCGTTCGTGAGGTTGAAGTCGGTCAAATGTACCTTGGTAAGGTTAAACGAATTGAAAAATTCGGAGCCTTCGTAGAAATATTTGCTGGAAAAGATGGTCTTGTCCATATTTCTGAATTAGCAGAAGAGCGGGTTGGAAAAGTGGAAGATGTACTTGCGATTGGCGATGAATTACTTGTAAAAGTTACTGAGATCGATAAACAAGGCCGCGTAAACCTTTCACGTAAGGCCGTATTAAAAGAACAACGTGAAAAGGCTGAGCAGAAGCAATAATCTTTTTCAGTTATTTAGCTTTTGGCAGGTCAGGGGTATCCCTGACCTTTTCCGTGTATAGGCACCTCGTCCCTTTATCAAATTATTAATTATCCATGTTCTACCTAGCTGCAGCCCCTTAAAAAGGCGCTTCCGCTTTAAGTTCTACCTTGTCCATTAGGTACATATATTTTGTATCAAGGGGGCAAGGTAAATGAAAAAGTTTGCGATAATGGCATTTTTAGTAATGGCCGCGTGGTTTGCAATAAATAATCCGCTTGTGAATACGTATGTGATTTCTTTAAAGGAAACTGCCCTTCCTGCGGGAAAACAGACAGATCCTCTTTATCAAACAATCGTGAAAAGCGCTTCTACATATGAAATAGAACCCTCAGATGCGAAAATAGATCCTGTTTGGAAAGCCATACCAGGATATAACGGTTTAACAGTTGATCTTGAAGCGTCTTACAAAAAAATGAAGAAAACTGGTATTTTTGATGAAAGTAAATTAGTATTTAAACAAACTGCACCAAATATACACCTTAATGATTTGCCAGCATCTCCAATTTATAAAGGTCACCCTGATAAACCAATGGTTACCTTTATCATAAATGTTGCCTGGGGTAATGAATATTTGTCAGATATACTTGCAACCCTAAAAAAGAATCAAGTATATGCAAGTTTTTTTCTCGAAGGAAATTGGGTGAAAAAAAACCCAGAATTGGCCAAAATGATTGTGAGTGCAGGGCATGAGGTTGGAAATCATTCTTATTCACATCCTGATATGAGCAGATTAACTGCCGGGCAGGCAAGAGAACAAATCGTAAAAACGAATGAAGTAATTGAAGCTGCTACGGGTAAGAAAAGTGTCTGGTTTGGACCTCCAAGTGGAAGTTACAGAGAAGAGACCGTGAAAATCGCTGCTGAATTAAACATGAAGACCGTGTTGTGGACTGTTGATACGGTTGATTGGAGAAAACCAACCCCAGATACATTAATTAACCGTGTCATTTCTAAGATAGATAATGGGTCTATGGTGCTCATGCATCCAACAGAATCAACAGTAAAGTCATTGGATCGATTGATTGTACTTATTAAAGAAAAAAACTTAAAAATTGGTCCCCTTACCGAACTGATGAGTGAAGAAAGAATCATAAAATAATGTAGAAGATCCGGAGGAGTTCGATGATTAATAAACATACATGCAAAAACGGAGTAAGAATCGTACTAGAAAATATACCTACAGTTAGATCTGTAGCGATCGGTGTATGGATTGGAACAGGATCTAGAAATGAAAATCCTCAAACTAATGGTGTTTCACATTTTTTAGAGCATATGTTTTTTAAAGGGACTGCTACGCGCTCAGCGAAAGAAATCGCTGAGTCTTTTGACAGTATTGGCGGCCAGGTAAATGCTTTTACATCAAAGGAATATACCTGTTACTACGCAAAAGTTTTGGATACGCATTCACAATTTGCTTTGGATGTTTTAGCAGATATGTTTTTTAATTCAACCTTTGTGGAAGAAGAATTAAAAAAGGAAAAGAATGTGGTCCTAGAAGAGATCAAGATGTATGAGGATACACCGGATGATATCGTTCATGATTTACTGAGCCGTGCTGTTTATGGAGATCATCCACTGGGTTATCCCATTTTAGGTACGGAGGAAACATTAAATACCTTTACAGGTGAAACACTTAAGGAATATATGAACCAAAGATATACACCAGAAAATGTTGTCATTTCAATTGCTGGAAATATCTCCGACAGTTTCATACTTGAAGTTGAAAAGTATTTTGGTTCTTACACGGGTGGAATTGATACTAGTGAAAACACAATACCTGTGTTTCAATCTAATCGGATTTCAAGAAAGAAGGAAACCGAACAAGCCCATCTTTGTATCGGATTTGAAGGTTTAAAGGTTGGGCATGAGGATGTATATAGCCTAATCATTTTAAACAATGTGTTAGGTGGGAGCATGAGCAGCCGGTTATTTCAGGAGGTTCGTGAACAAAGGGGCTTGGCTTATTCTGTCTTTTCATACCATTCTGCCTACCAGGATAATGGAATTGTAACGGTCTATGGCGGTACTGGTGCAAAACAACTTGATGTCTTGTATGAAACCATTCAAGAAACATTAGCAAAGTTAAAACAAGATGGAATTACTGAAAAAGAGTTGACCAATAGTAAAGAACAATTAAAAGGCAGCTTAATGTTGAGCTTAGAGAGCACAAACAGCAGGATGAGTAGAAATGGCAAAAACGAGCTGCTATTAAAACGCCATCGTTCACTTGATGAAATTATTGAACAAATTGATTTAGTTACGAAGCAAAGTGTAGATGGGATGGCTAGATCAGTTTTTACTGATAACTATTCAGTGTCATTGATTAGTCCAGATGGAGAATTTCCAAAAAGCTTAAAATAGTGAAAAAACAGTTCGAGCTTCGAACTGTTTTTTTCTTTATTCTAAATTAGCTTGTTTATCGATAAATATATAGAAAGGAGTTAGAGGGAGGCGGAAGGATGAGACTTAGTGAATTAAGCGGTAAAGAGATTGTTGATGTAAAGAAGGCTGAACGATTGGGTGTTCTTGGACAAACTGACCTTGAAATTAACCCAAGTACAGGACAAATTCAAGCATTATTAATTCCTTCTATAAAATGGTTTGGTTTTAGGAAACAAAATGAAGAAATAAGAGTGCCATGGCAGCATATTAAAAAAATTGGCACCGATATGATTATTATTGATGTTCCTGCTGAGGAGGAATAACTCTAGATAAGTTACTTGTAAGCCCAAGCAAATAAAAAATTTGCTTGGGCTTTTTTTATTATAATCTGAGGAAAACTCACCGATTGAACTTTACTTACATAAGATGTTGAAGTGATACAATACTAGACTTCCTGAATGGATTTTTTTGAAAAGAAGGTGAATGATTTCATGCTGACAGGAATGCAGATAGCCGTTATTGGTGGAGATGCAAGACAGCTGGAAATTATCCGGAAGTTGACCGAGTTGGATGCCAGATTATCTCTAATTGGCTTCGAACAACTTGACCATGCCTTCACAGGCGCTGTTAAGGAGAAGTTAGATGAAGTCGATTTTTCGAATATGGACGCACTGATCTTGCCGGTTCCCGGTACAAATTTAGAAGGACAGGTAGAAACAATCTTTTCAAACGAAAAGGTAGTGTTAACAGAAGAAAAGCTAATTAAAACACCGGAACATTGTACGGTTTATTCTGGAATCAGTAATTCATATTTAAATGGGATAACCAAAAAAGCAAAGCGTAAACTCGTTCAACTTTTTGAAAGAGATGATGTAGCGATTTATAATTCCATCCCGACAGTAGAAGGTACCATTATGATGGCTATCCAACATACAGATTTCACCATTCATGGCTCTAACATTACAGTTTTAGGCTTAGGAAGAGTGGGAATGAGTGTAGCCAGAACCTTCCATGCACTTGGAGCCAAAGTAAAGGTTGGTGCTAGAAAAAGTGAACATTTAGCTAGGATATGTGAAATGGGATTAACACCGTTTCATTTAAATGAAATCGAAAAGGAAGTACGAGATACAGATATTTTAATTAATACGATCCCTCTGTTAATCTTAAGTGCCTCTGTGATTTCTAAGTTGCCAACACATACTTTAATCATTGACCTTGCCTCGAAGCCTGGTGGTACAGATTTTAGATATGCAGAAAAAAGGGGAATTAAAGCCCTTTTAGCTCCGGGGTTACCAGGAATTGTCGCGCCAAAAACGGCTGGTCAAATTCTAGCTAATATTCTGGCGCAGTTGCTACAAGATGATTTCGGAAATCGAAAGGGGAATACAAAATGAGCTTAAAAGGGAAAAAAATTGGCTTTGGTTTAACAGGGTCCCATTGTACGTATGATGAGGTATTTCCAGAAATAGAGAAACTGGTTCAAGCAGGAGCAGAAGTAATACCAGTTGTTTCTTATACAGTCAAAAACACAGATACACGCTTTGGAAAGGGTGAAGACTGGATTTCAAGAATTGAAGACCTTACTGGAAACAAGGCAATCGATTCTATTGTAAAGGCTGAGCCTCTAGGACCTAAAATGCCGTTAGACTGTATGGTAATTGCACCATTAACAGGTGTGTCGATGAGTAAATTTGCTAATGCTCTCAATGACAGCCCCGTTTTAATGGCTGCCAAAGCAACACTTAGAAATTTGAAACCGGTTGTCCTTGGAATATCAACGAATGATGCATTAGGTTTGAATGGGGTAAATTTAATGAGATTAATGGCAACGAAAAATATCTTCTTTATTCCATACGGCCAAGATGATCCAGTAAAGAAGCCCAATTCAATGGTCGCAAGAATGTCCATGCTGCCAGAAACGGTTGAAGCAGCTATTGAAGGGAAACAAATACAGCCAGTTTTAGTAGAAAAGTATAGGGATCTGAGCTAATTTCTTCTCCTTTCATCAAATAGGTTATTTTCTTGCTGAGGAAATATGTTAGAATATTAATAATTATTTTACCGGTGGGGATCATTTCCCCATTGGGAATGATTACGATTGATTTGCCTTTTCTGACTTTTTTCGAAGAACAGAAATGACCAATAAATTTTAGGGTTAGATGGAAGGGAGTAACAAGAAATGAGTCAACAAACAGGTTTTCATGTAGCAGTGGTAGGTGCAACAGGGGCTGTAGGTCAACAAATGATTAAAACTTTAGTTAATCAGAAGTTTCCTATTAGAGAATTATCCTTATTATCGTCTGCAAGATCTGCTGGTAAAAAGGTAGAGGTAAATGGTAAAGAAATTACGATTCAAGAAGCTAAGCCTGAGAGTTTTGAAGGTGTAGACATTGCTTTGTTTAGTGCTGGAGGAAGCATCTCCTTAGAATTAGCACCTGAAGCTGTAAAACGTGGTGCAATTGTAGTGGATAATACCAGCGCTTTCCGTATGGATCAAGATAAACCGTTAGTCGTACCGGAAGTGAACGAGGAGGATTTGCATAACCACAATGGCATTATTGCTAATCCGAACTGCTCTACCATTCAAATGGTAGTTGCACTAGAACCGATTAGAAAAAAATACGGTTTAAAGAAAGTCATTGTATCCACATATCAGGCGGTCTCTGGGGCAGGTGCTGTTGCCATTGATGAGTTGAATCAGCAAACTGAGGCTCTGCTTGCCGGTAAAGAAATTGAACCGAAAATACTGCCTGTTAAGAGTGATAAAAATCACTATCAAATTGCCTTTAATGCGATTCCGCAAATTGATAAGTTTCAGGAAAATGGATACACCTATGAAGAAATGAAAATGATTAATGAGACTAAGAAAATCATGCACTTACCTGATTTACATGTTTCTGCGACATGTGTACGTCTGCCAATTGCTGTTGGCCATTCTGAATCAGTTTACTTTGAAATTGAAGAAGATGGGGTCACAGCCAGCGAAATTAAAGAATTACTGAGTGTTGCTCCTGGTGTTGTTTTGCAGGATGACCCTGAAAACCAAGTTTACCCTATGCCTGCAAATTGTGTAGGAAGTAATGATGTCTTTGTTGGCCGGATTCGTAATGACATAGATGAAAGCCGTGGATTCCATATGTGGGTGGTGTCCGACAATTTACTTAAGGGTGCTGCCTGGAACTCTGTACAAATTGCAGAAAGCTTAGTAAAGTTAGGTTTGATTAAAGATAACCAATAAAGTTTTACTAAAGGCAGGTCTGGAATGTAGATGAAAATTATTGTTCAAAAATTTGGCGGAACATCTGTCAAAAATGAAGACAGCAGAGAACACGCTTTGCTTCATATCAAGAAAGCATTAGCTGACGGATATAAAGTGGTAGTAGTGGTATCTGCAATGGGAAGAAAAGGTGACCCATATGCAACGGATACCCTGCTATCGTTAGTTGGGGGTAATACTAGCAAAATAAGTAAACGAGAACATGATCTTCTATTATCCTGTGGTGAAGTGATTTCAAGTATCGTTTTTTCCAATATGCTTTTGGAGAATGGAATTAAGTCTATTGCATTGACAGGAGCACAAGCAGGATTTCGAACAAATAATGATTTTTCAAATGCAAAAATAATGGATATGAAGTGTGAACGTTTGCTGCGAGAATTAAAGGATGAAGACGTGGTAGTAGTAGCAGGCTTTCAAGGAGCAACTAACAATGGTGAAGTCACTACGATAGGACGGGGCGGCAGTGATACGTCTGCAGCAGCCTTAGGTGCTGCATTAAATGCAGAATGGATTGATATTTTCACTGATGTAGAAGGTATCATGACGGCAGATCCAAGGCTAGCAGAGAACGCTAGACCGTTATCAGTAGTTACCTATACAGAGCTTTGTAATATGGCTTATCAAGGTGCAAAGGTAATTCATCCAAGAGCAGTTGAAATTGCTATGCAGGCAAAAATTCCTATCCGGATTCGTTCAACCTATTCTGAGAATCTAGGAACGTTGGTTACTTTTATTAATAAGGAAGCACGAGGCAGTGATATTAAAGAAAGAACTGTTACAGGCATTGCTCACGTCTCAAATGTAACGCAAATTAAGGTGTTTGCAAAAAAAGACCAGTATAACCTCCAAGCAGAAGTTTTTAAGACAATGGCCAGTGAAAATATTAGTGTAGACTTTATTAATATTTCACCGAATGGGGTTGTCTACACAGTTACCGATGACATGTCTAATAAAGCGGTTAAAGCTTTAAATGAGTTAGGACACGATCCTGTGGTGGAAAGAAATTGTGCAAAAGTTTCTGTGGTTGGTGCCGGTATTGCTGGTGTGCCTGGAGTAACATCCAAAATAGTTACAGCCCTTTCTGATCACGGTATTCGTATATTACAATCTGCTGATAGTCACACAACCATATGGGTGCTTGTGAAACAAGATGATTTAGCTAAATCAGTGAATGCTTTACATGATGCATTTCAATTAGAGAAGGAATCATTTGATCATAAGCCAATTGATTTATAATTTCCGTTTTATTGCTTCTTGTTTCAGAATGGGATTGTGGTACTGAAAGGAGTAAGAACAATGGTTTATTTTGGGCGAGTATCTACGGCAATGGTAACTCCTTTTGACAAAAAAGGTCATATAGATTTTGCCAAAACAACTCAATTAGTAAATTATCTAATAGAAAATGGTACAGATTCTCTGGTTGTTGCAGGTACAACTGGAGAATCTCCAACATTATCAAAGGAAGAGAAATTGGCATTATTTACTCATGTTGTAAAAGTAGCTGATAAAAGGGTTCCAGTGATTGCAGGAACAGGCAGCAACAATACTTACGCATCTGTCGAGTTGACGAAAAAAGCTGAAAAACTTGGTGTAGATGCAATTATGGTTGTTGCACCGTATTACAATAAGCCAAATCAGGAAGGCCTTTTTCAGCATTTCAAAGCAATTGCAGAAGCAACCTCATTACCAGTCATGCTTTACAATATACCTAGCAGATCCGCAGTAAATATACTTCCTGAAACCATCATCCGACTATCTGAAATAGAAAACATTGTAGCAGTAAAGGAAGCTAGTGGAGATCTAAATGCAATGACGCAGATCATGGCAAATACACCGGATCATTTTCATCTATACAGTGGAGATGACGGAATGACACTTCCAGTTCTAAGTATTGGTGGTGCAGGTGTTGTATCCGTTGCTTCACACGTCATCGGAAAAGAGATGCAGCAAATGGTTGGCGCATTTATACAAGGTGAACATGGTAAAGCGGCGAAATTGCATCAACAATTGTTACCTATTATGCAAGGTCTATTCTCTGCTCCAAGTCCGACACCTGTTAAGACAGCTCTGCAATTAAAAGGCCTAGATGTAGGCTCTGTTAGACTGCCACTTGTTCCTTTAACACAACAAGAGCGGTTGAAATTAATTCAATTAATCACAAGTAATTAAGCAGTCCCTGTCAGCCGAAGTGTTTCGGCTGACTTTTTAATTTAAGTCATATCAATCATTAATCAGGTTGTAATGAATTTCTAAATTCAAGTATAATAATGGTAACTGATTTCGATCGGCGCATGACGATAAAGGAAAAGCGGCAGCCCTGTAGAAACTAGGGTAAAAAGCAGGAATTCAACGTAGGAGGAAACGGACTTGAGAGATAGACAAAATAATTCCATTAAGATTATTGTTCTTGGTGGTATTGGGGAAATTGGTAAAAACATGTATCTTGTTGAGGTGGATAGGGATATCTTTGTTATAGATGCTGGGTTAATGTTCCCCGAGGAAGAAATGCTCGGCATTGATATTGTAATACCCGATATTACATACCTAAAAGAAAATAAGGAACGAGTTAAGGCCGTTTTTCTAACACATGGACATGAGGATCATATTGGAGCATTGTCCTACGTGCTTCGGGAAATAGATGTTCCTGTATATGGTACAAAGCTGACTCTTGCACTCGCTAATGCGAAATTAAAGGAACAGGATTATAGTGGCAGAACAGAATTTATTGAAGTTGATTCTAATACCATTCTTGATATGGACTCTGTAGAAGTAAGTTTCTTTAGGACAAATCATAGTATTCCAGATTCTGTTGGCGTGTGCGTACAAACATCTGAAGGTGCTATTGTTTACACAGGTGATTTTAAATTTGATCAGGCAGCAACAAAACTTTATAAACCAGAAATCGGCAAGATGGCAGCAATAGGAGACAGAGGAGTACTGTGTTTGCTATCGGATAGTACGGAAGCAGAAAGACCGGGATATACAACTTCTGAAGCAATCGTGGAAAGAGAATTGTCAAATGCCTTTTACAGTGCCAATGGGAGAATAATAGCCGCTTGTTTTGCTTCAGATATCAATAGAATTCAGCATATTTTTGATGCGGCCCAGGAAAATAACCGGAGAGTAGCTGTTGTGGGAAAAAGCCTAGAGAGGATTTACCATATCGCGTTAGATTTAGGTTATTTAGATGTGGCAGACGATGTAATTATTTCGGTTAATGATATAAAAAATTACAATGACCAAGAAATTGTTGTTTTAATGACAGGCAGTCAAGGTGAACCAATTGAAGCACTACAGAAGATGGCAAAACAGGTTCATAAGCAAGTAAATATTCAGCCAGGTGATACAGTTTTAATTGCTGCTTCCCCACTTGCTGGCAGCGAGGTGTTTTTATATAAAACGGTTGATTTGTTGTACAGAGCTGGAGCAAATGTTATTTCTGGTAAACGGACCATACATGTATCAAGTCATGCTAGTCAAGAAGAATTGAAATTTATGTTAAACCTAATGAAACCAAAGTATTTCATTCCGGTGCATGGGGAATATCGAATGTTAAAGGCACATCGAAAACTTGCATTAGACTATGGCTTGAGTGATGACCATATCCTGATTCCTGAACGGGGTGATGTAGTCGAAATTTCAGACGAACAAATTGCCATTAGTTCAAAAGTTCCAGCTGGAAATGTTTTAATTGATGGGATTGGTGTAGGGGATGTAGGAAATATCGTTTTACGTGATAGAAGACTGTTATCGCAAGATGGTATTTTAATTGTTGTTGTCTCATTAACAAGGAAAGAAAGAAAAATCGCAGCAGGTCCAGAAATAATATCTAGAGGATTTGTATATGTTCGTGAGTCAGAAAAATTAATGGATGAATCGACTAAACTTGTTCGTGAAATTGTTGAAAAAAATCTTGCAAAAGATTCTTTTGAATGGTCAAGTCTTAAACAAGGGATAAGGGATGATTTATTTCGATACTTGTTTGATAAAACAAAGAGAAGACCAATGATTCTACCGATTATAATGGAAGTATAAAATTGTGAAAGAAAGAGGCATTGGGCTACCCAATGTCTTTTTACGATAAATCACAAGAACGAAAAGAATGAAAATAAATCATAGGTGAATACTAACTTTATAATGCGTGAAGGGAGACTTATGATGAATAGGGACTTACAAAAAGGTGGAGCTGGCAGTCAAGAAGGACAAGAGCCTCCAAAAGATGAAAAATCTTCATCTACATTGATTGAGAAAATCCAACAGCTCGGGCAAACAAATGTCCCACAGCTTTCTTCGGATTCAAGCATCCATTGTTTAACCATTATCGGACAAATTGAAGGACATTTAGCATTGCCTCCGCAGAATAAAACTACGAAATATGAGCACATCATCCCTCAGCTTGTCGCGATTGAACAAAATCCGAAGATTGAAGGTGTGTTAATAATATTAAATACAGTGGGTGGGGATGTTGAGGCAGGACTTGCAATATCAGAGATGCTAGCAACCTTATCTAAACCAACTGTATCAATTGTTTTAGGCGGGGGACATTCAATCGGAGTCCCAATCGCCGTTTCATGTGATTACTCTTTTATTGCTGAAACTGCAACTATGACCATTCACCCGGTTCGCTTAACAGGTCTTGTCATTGGAGTGCCGCAAACCTTTGAGTATTTAGATAAGATGCAGGACCGTGTGGTTAATTTTGTTACAAAGCATTCAGAAATTACGGAAGAAAAATTCAAGGATTTAATGTTTGCTAAAGGAAATTTAACAAGAGATATCGGTACTAATGTTATTGGAGCAGATGCGGTAGAATACGGTTTAATCAATGAAGTTGGCGGGTTAGGTCAGGCAATGAAAAAGCTAAATGAGTTAATCGCAGGGCAGAAATCTACTCCTGAGGGGCTGATACAATGATTTTGTATACGATGATGCCTCAGGAACTAATTTTTCCTAGCGAAACAGAAACATTCTCCAATCAACATTCTGTAACATATCAGGGAATTAGTTTATTAGTAGAGGCTGTCGACCAACAGAACGTGCAAGTAGTTCGTATTCTCAGCAGTGACCCACAGCATTTCTTAAATGCAGAAATTTGTCCTGGTTCCAAAATTTCAACTGCTAATCTCGAACGATTGTCCGCATTCTAGTAAGTTTATGGTATAATCAGGATACAGTGATTAAGCAGCCAAAGAGGCTGCTTTCTTCCTTTTCTACCTAATTTGTGAAATGGAAGGGTCCATAATTAAAGCATGTAAGGTGATCAAATGGCGAAAAAGAAACGACGTACAGCGAAAAAAAGAGATATTCATTTAAAACAAACAATACAGTATGAACTAGCAGCCCTTGGTATATTGGCTCTAGCAATCATCTCTATGGCGAAACTAGGAGTTGTGGGGAAAGCGACTGTTTTATTTTTCCGATTTTGGATGGGTGAATGGTATATGCTTAGCTTAATCGGTCTTCTCATTTTAAGTATCTACTTGATGTGGAAGCGGACAATTCCCTTTCTTTTTAATATTAAATTGACAGGGTCGTATTTCATCGTTTCTTCCATTCTCTTACTGAGTCATGTTACTTTGTTTCGCCTGCTCTCGAATAATGGTAACTTTAAAAATCCTAGTGTAATTAGTAATACTTGGGAATTGTTCATGATGGAGGTAAGAGGTGAAACAAGTACAACTGATTTAGGTGGAGGTATGATTGGTGCTATCCTATTTGCACTATTCCATTACTTATTTGCAGAAACTGGAACGAAGATTATTGCATTCATCTTTATTTTAATTGGTTTTATTCTTATAACAGGCAGGTCATTTGGTGATTTTGTTGCTAAAGTTGGAATTACAATGGGGACATTTTCAAAAGATCAGTGGGCAGCTTTTAAGAATGACATCACTGAATGGAAGCAAAAGCAGCAAGAGCGAAGAGCAGTAAGAGTCGTCCAACAGCAGCAACAGCCTAGTGGTGATCAAATAGCAAGTGTAGGCCCAGGTATTAACATTCAGCAGCAGTCCATACCGGAAGAGGCTGTAGCACCCGAGCCCATTATCTCAAGTTTTGCAGACCGAGCGTATCAAGAAGTGGAACCGAAGCAAACTCGACAAAGAAGTGAAAAGAAACAGAATGATTCTGATAAAAAGATAGAAGAAGACGAGGATTTAACCCCACCTATTACGTTTACAGAAGTCGAGAATGTTGCTTACGAACTACCACCATTGAGCTTGTTAAAACACCCTAAGAAAACTGATCAGAGCGGTGAGTATGAATTAATCCATGCGAACGCTGCAAAGCTAGAACGAACATTCCAAAGTTTTGGGGTGAAAGCGCGTGTTACCCAGGTTCATTTAGGACCGGCTGTAACCAAATATGAAGTACATCCTGATGTAGGTGTCAAGGTAAGTAAAATTGTCAGCCTAAGTGATGATTTGGCTTTAGCACTTGCGGCGAAAGATATTAGAATTGAGGCTCCTATTCCAGGTAAGTCGGCAATTGGGATTGAAGTACCGAACTCTGAGGTTGCGATGGTATCTCTTAGAGAAGTTCTTGAAGCAACACAAAATAATAAACCAGAAGCTAAACTGTTAATTGGACTAGGCAGAGATATTACAGGTGAGGCTGTGTTGGCAGAATTAAATAAAATGCCGCACTTACTTGTTGCTGGATCTACAGGAAGTGGAAAGAGTGTCTGTATAAATGGCATAATTACCAGCATTTTAATGCGTGCAAAGCCGCATGAAGTCAAACTAATGATGATTGACCCTAAGATGGTCGAGTTGAATGTCTATAATGGTGTTCCACACTTACTAGCCCCAGTCGTTACAGATGCTAAAAAGGCATCGCAAGCATTGAAAAAGGTAGTTAGTGAAATGGAAAGACGGTATGAATTATTTTCATATACTGGAACTCGAAATATCGAGGGCTATAATGACCATATCAAACGACATAATAATGAAGAAGATGATAAACAGCCGTTATTGCCATATATCGTCGTTATTGTAGATGAGTTAGCTGATTTAATGATGGTAGCCTCCTCCGATGTTGAAGATTCCATTACAAGGCTAGCCCAAATGGCACGTGCAGCTGGTATCCATCTTATCATAGCAACACAGCGCCCTTCTGTTGATGTTATAACAGGTGTTATTAAAGCAAACATTCCATCAAGGATTGCTTTTGCCGTCTCGAGCGGAACGGATTCGAGAACGATACTTGATATGGGCGGGGCAGAAAAACTTCTTGGCAGAGGAGATATGCTGTTTCTACCAGTCGGTGCATCGAAGCCTGTCAGAGTGCAGGGTGCCTTTTTGTCAGATATGGAAGTAGAGGATACCGTCAATTTCGTAATCGGGCAACAGAAAGCACAATATCAAGAAGAAATGATTCCTGATGACATTCCAGAAGCAAAAGGTGAAGTTGACGATGACCTCTACGAAGAAGCGGTTGACTTAGTAATTGAAATGCAGACAGCATCAGTCTCTATGTTACAAAGACGCTTTCGTATTGGTTATACAAGGGCTGCACGTTTAATTGATGAAATGGAAGCCAGAGGTATTGTCGGTGCCTACGAAGGAAGTAAGCCAAGATCAGTATTACAATCCAAACCAAATGAAGAAGCGAATTAAAAAGAAAAACTAGAAAGAGCCAGAATAGGAATTCTGGCTCAATTTGTGTTGATTTATGTAAAAAGTCATATAAAAGTATAACAGATTTAACATGAAACGACTCAAATATTTGTAATAAAATTCGACATTCCACCTTTTTTCGACAAAATTATGAAATCCTATTTATTTATTGAAAGAAAAATGGTATATTAATTTTCGATTAGTAGGAATGATAATACATCAGATGTCTGATGTCTTAGGAAAAAGGTTGGAGGTACCTGCATGTCTATTAAGCTAGATAACCGACACTTATATTTACAAGTTATCGATCGGTTAAAGCAAGATTTTGAGCAAGGGGTATATAAAGAAAAAGAAAAGTTACCTTCTGAGTTTGATCTTGCAAAACAACTGGGAGTTAGCAGGGCAACGTTAAGAGAGGCTTTACGTATACTCGAAGAAGAAAACGTAATCATTCGACGTCATGGTGTCGGAACCTTCTTTAATTCTAAGCCTTTGTTTACCTCTGGGATTGAACAACTTTATAGTGTTACTGACATGATATTACAAGCAGGGATGAAACCAGGAACCATATTCTTAAGCTCATCAACTGTTGGAGCTACTGAAGAAGATAGTCGCCGTTTCTCATGTTCTGTAGATGAAGAAATTGTTGTCATGGAGCGAGTGCGTACTGCAAATGGAGAACCAGTCGTATATTGTATCGACAAGGTCCCAGAAAAAATATTGCCGGAAACTTTCTCACACGGTGAAGAATCTATTTTTCACATATTGGAAGAAGAGGCGAACCGTAAGATTACATATGCGGTCGCGAACATCGAGCCAATGGGTTATCATGACAAAATCTCTCAAATATTAGAATGTGATCCTGAAACCGCTTTGCTTGTATTAAAGCAAATGCATTTCGATGAGATGGATGAACCAGTTCTTTTTTCGGTAAACTATTTTAAAGCAGATAAATTCAGTTTTCAGGTATTGAGAAAGCGCTCTAATATCTAAAATGAGCCTGAAACAGAACCAATCTTGCTTTATCTAAAGTTTCTACTTAATCAACAACCATAATTAGGGGGTAAATTTCCTTGAAAAAACGCAAATTTGGCTTTGTAATGTCATTTCTTTTAGCGGCAAGCACAATCTTAGCGGCTTGTGGCGGCGGAGATAAGGAAGAAGGTACTACTGGTAAGGATGGCGGCGCTGAAAAATCAGACCTTAAAGTAGGTATGGTAACTGACGCTGGTACTATTGATGACAAATCTTTCAACCAAGGTACTTGGGAAGGAATCCTTCAAGCTAAAGAAGAATTAGGAATTCAAGAGAAATACCTTAAGCCAGCTGGTACTACTGAAGCTGAATATTTAAAAGAAATTGGTAACTTGTATGATGCAGGTTATAAATTTATCGTAACTCCAGGTTTCAAATTTGAAACTGCAGTTTTCCAAGCACAAACAAAATTTGAAGATGCAAAATTTGTAATCCTTGATGGAAACCCACACGCTGGTGACTTCAATCCAGTTGTTGCAGATAACACTGTTGCAGTATTCTTTGCTGAACATGAATCAGGTTTCTTGGCTGGTGTAGCTGCTGCTCTTGAATTAAAAGAAGGAGATGCAGGCTTTATCGGTGGTATGGAAATTCCAGCTGTACAAAAATTCAACTGGGGCTTCCAACAAGGTGTGGCATATGCTAATGAAAAACTAGGCACTAATGTTGCAATCAAAGCTGAAAACGTAATCTACCAAGGTTCATTTGATAACGCTGCAGCTGGTGGACAAATTGCGGCTCAAATGTTTGACCGTGGTGTAGACGTAATCTTCACTGCTGCTGGTGGTGTTGGTGTAGGTGCGATCAACGAAGCTAAAACTCGTAAGAAAGCTGGCGACAATGTTTGGATCGTTGGTGTTGACGTAGACCAATATGCTGATGGTATTTATGAAGGTGAAAAATCTGTAATCTTAACTTCTGCAATGAAGAAGTTAGATGCTGTTACTTTAGACCTAATTGGCAGAGAAGTAAAAGGTGAATTCCCTGGTGGAGAAACATTAACATTTGATGCGAAAAATGATGGTGTTGGTCTTCCTGCAGAAAACCCTAACTTAAGCGAAGATACAGTTTCTAAAGTTGGAGAAGTATTTGAACAGATCAAGTCTGGTGAAATTAAAGTCTCAGCTGAACAAGGTAGTTTGTTGAAGTAACGTTTGTACAATAGAGACGGGTTCTTCCGTCTCTTTTGTATATTTTTTTTCCAAAGAAGAATATTAAGATATGGAAATAATGTAGACAAAAATTTATGATTCATATAGTTTTTGGTTATTCATATCCTACATTTTTGTGTAGTGATAGGGGACTCCCTATTAATAAAAGGAACCTGAGTCTAAATAAAAAGGTGAGTGCTACTATGAGTTATGTTGTTGAAATGCTAAATATTAGGAAAGAATTCCCTGGTATTGTGGCAAATGATAATATCACGCTTACATTAAAAAAAGGCGAAATTCATGCTTTACTAGGAGAGAATGGAGCTGGAAAATCAACACTAATGGGTGTTCTATTCGGTATGTATCAGCCCGAAAAAGGAATCGTCAAAATCAACGAAAAGGAAGTTCGTATTACTAATCCTAACGTTGCTAATCGACTTGGTATCGGAATGGTACATCAGCATTTTAAATTAGTAGAGAATTTCACAGTTACTGAGAATATTATTCTTGGAAGCGAACCATTAAAAGGTATAACCCTGGATATTAATAAGGCAGCAAAAAAAATTGAAGAGTTATCTAAGCATTATGGTCTAAATGTTGATCCTCATGCAAAGATTGAAGATATTTCTGTTGGTATGCAACAGAGAGTAGAAATTATGAAAATGCTTTATCGTGAAGCGGAAGTGCTTATTTTTGATGAACCTACCGCGGTTTTAACACCAAATGAAATCGATGAGTTAATGAAAATCATGCGTAACCTTATTAACGAAGGTAAATCGATTATTATTATCACTCATAAATTGAAAGAAATTAAAGCGGTTGCAGACCGTTGTACGGTCATTCGACGTGGAAAAGGAATTGGAACAGTTAACGTGAAGGAAACAAGCGAGGCTAGTCTTGCGGAAATGATGGTTGGACGTCATGTTAACTTTAAAGTGGATAAGAAAGCAAGTACTCCAGGTGATGTTGTACTGAAAATAGATTCTTTATCAGCAAAAAATAAGCGTAAAGTAATGGGACTTAAGAACTTCTCGCTTGAGGTTAGAAAAGGTGAAATCGTTGGAATCGCAGGTGTAGAAGGTAATGGGCAATCAGAAATAGTTGAAACCATTACAGGTCTGCGCAAAGTTGAATCAGGAACCATTACCCTTAATGGACAAGATATTACCAATATTCCTATTCGTCAAAGAATTGATAAAGGGATTGCACATATACCAGAGGACCGACATAAACGAGGTTTAGTTTTAGATTATACGATGGAAAATAATATGGTTCTCGAGGTTTACAATAAAACTCCTTTTGCAAGGAATGGTTTATTAAATAGAGCTGCCATCCGAAAGTATGCTCAGAAGATTATTGAAAATTTTGACGTGCGCTCTGGAGAAGGCGGTGCTTCTATCGCTAGAACATTATCAGGCGGTAATCAGCAAAAAGCAATTATTGGAAGAGAATTGGAATTAGATCCAGACTTATTAATTGCGGTTCAACCTACACGCGGACTGGATGTTGGGTCTATTGAGTATATTCATAAAAGATTAATTGAGCACAGAGACAAAGGTAAGGCTGTTTTACTAGTTTCCTTGGAACTAGATGAAGTATTGCAATTGTCCGATCGAATTGCCATCGTCAACAATGGAGAACTTGTAGGTGAAGTTATTGCAGCCGAAACCAATGAAAACGAAGTTGGACTAATGATGGCAGGCGTAGGTAAGGAGAGAAGTATATGAGAAATACCATTGTATCAATAATCTCGGTTCTTTTGGGACTGATTGCTGGTGGAATATTAATGTTATTCATAGGGAGCAACCCTATCGAAGGGTATTCTTTCTTATTGCAAGGGGCATTAAAAAATATAGAACGTATTGGTAACACTCTAGCTACTGCTACACCTTTAATCTTTACAGGTCTTTCCGTTGCCTTTGCCTTCCGGACTGGTTTATTTAATATCGGTGCGTCAGGTCAGATGTTAATTGGTGGACTTTGTGCCACTGCGATTGGTCTAACGATGGACTTGTCAAGACCAATATTGCTCATATTGATGATTTTAGTAGGTTTTATAGGTGGTGCACTATGGGCATTTATTCCTGGATTGCTTAAAGCAAGGTTTAATGTTCATGAAGTTGTATCTACTATTATGATGAACTGGGTTGCCTATTGGACAGTATATTATGTTGTACCGGGTTATTTCAAAGGAGACTTTCTTGAGACAGAATCTCGTAAGCTCCCTGAATCAGCAACATTAAGATTTTCTTTTATCACCGACTTATTCGGTGGTTCGTATATCAATCTAGGGTTATTCTTAGCAGCGATTGTTGCCATTATTGTTGCCTTTATTATTAATAAAACTACTCTAGGATATGAACTTAAAGCTGTTGGATTCAATCGTCATGCGGCTGAATACGCTGGTATGCGTGTTAACAGAAACATTGTATTATCGATGCTGATCTCAGGTGGTCTTGCAGGGCTTGGTGGAGTAGTACTATATACTGGAAACGCTTCTAGTATTCAAATTGGGATTCTACCAACACAAGGCTATGATGGTATTGCAGTAGCATTACTTGGTGCTAACTCACCGGCAGGGGTATTCTTTGCTGCCATTTTATTCGGTATCCTATATTCTGGTACAGGCTTTATGAATGCCATGACTGAAATTCCGCCAGAACTTGCCAACACGATTATTGCGATTATTATCTACTTTGCAGCGACAAGTGTATTAATTGAACGTTTAATTAACAAGACACAAAAGCGTCGTGCAAATGGAAAAGACGCTAATGGAACTGCTGTGAAGAAGGGGGAGTCATAATATGTGGACAATCATAGAACAAATATTTCCTTATGCAATAATATTTACCATCCCTCTTCTTATAACAGCATTAGGCGGTCTTTTTAGTGAACGTAGTGGTGTTGTAAATATTGGTCTTGAAGGTTTAATGATCATTGGAGCCTTTGGCTGTGCCCTTACGGCAAACTACCTGCAAGATATTTGGACAAATAATAATATGGTATTATGGGTTAGTATTTTAGTCGCAGCTCTCGCAGGAATGCTCTTTTCATTGTTACATGCTTTTGCCAGTATCAATTTAAGTGCCAATCAAATTATTAGTGGTACAGCAATTAACATGATTGCTACTGCTTTAACCGTTTTCTTAGCTAGAAACATTACAGGTAGTGGGAATATTCGTATTACTAGTGGTTTTA
This sequence comes from Neobacillus sp., assembly GCA_040797665.1. GTDB lineage: Bacteria > Bacillota > Bacilli > Bacillales > Cytobacillaceae > Neobacillus. The sequence continues at coordinate 61,552 of JBFNER010000005.1, forward strand.
CACCATCGAATATACCGTTTTTATCTGACATTCCAATTATTGGTCCGTTACTTTTCACAAAGACGTACCCTACAACATGGTTTATCTTAGTAGTGTTGTTAGTCAGTACATTTGTACTTTACAAAACAAAATTTGGTTTACGCTTAAGATCGTGTGGAGAATTTCCACAAGCTGCGGAAGCTGCAGGGGTTAATGTTAGAGGCATCCGCTACAGTGGAGTGATCATTTCTGGTGCTTTTGCAGGTTTAGGTGGCGCTTTAATTATTGTTACCTATGCGGGTGAGTTTACCGGATCTGTTTCAGGGCTTGGATTCTTAGCGCTAGCTGCATTAATCTTTGGTCAATGGAGACCGCTTGGGTTATTAGGAGCTGCTTTATTCTTTGGTTTTGCAAGTACAATTGCAAACGTTTCTCAAGTTATACCTGAACTTGCGGTTATACCGCCAATCATTCTTAAAATTTTCCCATATGTTGTGACTTTGATTGCTTTAGTTATTTTCTCAAAATCATCACAAGCGCCAAAAGCTGCTGGGGAACCATTTGATTCGGGAAAACGCTAAAAATTACGTAAAGGCTGGCCATTGTGTGCCAGCCTTTTTTGTATAGGTATAATTTCAAAGGAAATTGGTTTATTTTCGAAGGAAAAGCTAAAACTGTATAGTAGTATATGAAGGGAAATATAAGTTTGATGTCCAATACATATAATAGAATAGCTTACGATCGATAAGGAGGATGGTCCATGCCTGTTTTAACAGAAACCGTTAACGAAATGAAGGGGTATAAGCTTCATATTGTCAAAACAGATAAGTACAAAACAAATACGATTGTTTGGAAGATGAAAGCTCCCTTGACCAAAGAGGATGTAACAAAAAGAGCCCTTCTACCTCATGTCTTGCAAAGCAGTTCAGCTAAATATCCCACTACTGCAGCACTCCGTTCGTATTTAGATGAACTATATGGGGCAACTCTATTTATTGATTTGGCAAAAAAAGGAGAATACCAGGTAATCAGCTTTTCTTTAGAGATAGCAAATGAGAAATTTCTGAGCAACCCAAGCCCATTACTCCAAAAAGGGTTTGAATTATTAGCGGAAGTATTAACAAATCCAAACGTTTCTGGTAATTCCCTTGACAGTGAAACCGTTGAAAAAGAGAAGCGAACATTGAAGCAACGAATACAATCAGTTTTTGATGATAAAATGCGGTATTCCAATGTCCGTCTTTTAGAAGAAATGTGTAAGGGTGAACCATATGCTCTTCAAGTGAATGGTCAAGCTGATGATGTGGACCAAATCACACCCGCAAATTTATATGAGTATTATAAAAGAGCTTTTGCTGAGGATGAAATGGATCTTTATGTCATCGGTGATGTTAATGAGGATGAGGTAATCGGTTTTGCCAGTGAATTGCTCCAATTTGAAAAACGAACACCACAAAAGGTTCAGTCAACAGAAATTAATAAAAAATCAGAAGTTCAAGAAATCAAGGAACAACAGGACGTAAAACAAGGGAAACTCAATATAGGGTACCGGACAAATATTGCCTACGGTGATCCTGATTATTACGCACTTCAAGTTTTTAATGGAATATTTGGCGGCTTTTCACATTCGAAATTATTTATCAATGTTCGTGAAAAAGCCAGTCTCGCTTACTATGTTGCAAGTAGATTAGAAAGTCATAAGGGGCTCATGATGGTCATGTCAGGAATAGATTTAGCCAACTATGATCAAGCAATTGGAATTATTCGTGATCAAATGGAGGCAATGAGAAAGGGCGAGTTCACTGATCAGGAAATTGCTCAGACCAAAGCTGTCGTTCAGAACCAGATGCTAGAAACTGTTGATACTGCAAGAGGATTAACAGAAGTACTTTATCATAATGTAGTTTCAGGCAGTGAGATTGATTTAGATACATGGCTAGAGGAAATGCAAAAAACGAATAAAGAGGATATTATAGCAGTTGCTAAAAAGATTAACCTAGATACGATCTACTTTCTTACTGGAAAGGAGGCGGCAGTGAATGGATAAGATTACCTTTGAACAACTTCAAGAAGAATTATTCCATGAGAAGATGTCGAATGGTCTGAGCGTATATATTTTACCAAAAAAAGGTTTCAACAAGACGTACGCAACGTTTACAACCAAATATGGATCTATTGATAATACATTCATTCCTTTAGGTAAAAATGAATATACAAACGTCCCTGATGGGATTGCCCATTTTTTAGAACATAAACTCTTTGAAAAAGAAGACGGGGATGTTTTTCAGCAGTTTAGCCGCCAAGGTGCGTCTGCGAATGCCTTTACTTCCTTTACAAGGACAGCATACTTGTTTTCAAGTACTTCAGATGTTGAGAAGAACCTGGAGACACTAATTGATTTTGTTCAGGAGCCGTACTTCTCGGAAAAGACTGTTGAAAAAGAAAAAGGAATTATTGGCCAAGAAATTACCATGTACGACGACAATGCTGATTGGCGTCTATACTATGGGCTAATCCAAAACATGTATCAAAACCACCCAGTTAAAATTGATATTGCAGGAACGATTGAATCCATCTCTCACATCACTAAAGACCTGTTATATGAGTGCTACAATACCTTTTATCATCCAAGTAATATGCTTTTATTTATTGTCGGACCCGTTGACCCAGAAGCAATTATGAATCAAGTTCGTGACAATCAGGCGAAGAAAGAATATGAGGCAATGCCAGAAATTCAACGAAAATTTGCTGAAGAGCCTCAGCCTGTTGCTGAAAAAAAACAAATACTTAAGATGAATGTCCAAACATCTAAATGTCTAGTTGGAGTTAAGGCACTTCATGTAAATCAAAATGGAAAAGAAATGCTTAAAAATGAACTAGCCATAAATGTTCTCCTAGATATGTTATTTAGTAAAAGCTCTGAAAACTATCAACAGCTATATAATAAAGAGCTTATTGATGATACATTTTCATATGATTATTCACAGGAGAATGGCTTTGGTTTTGCCATGCTTGGTGGAGACACAGATCAACCAGATCAATTAGCTTTGGAGCTTGAAAAAATGCTTCTTGCTGCCAAAGCTGGTGAGGCTTTTACAGAAGAGCAACTGGAGCGGACAAAGAAGAAAAAGATTGGGGCATTCTTACGGGCTGTGAATTCACCTGAATATATTGCTAATCAATTCACAAGGTATGCTTTTAATGATATGGACTTATTTGATGTTGTTCCAACACTTGAGCAAATCACCTTAGCTGATGTTAAATCACTTGCATCCGATTTTATTAATGAGGAACGTTTCTCCGTATGCCAAGTTGTGCCCAAGAATAATTAAAAGATAGAAGCGCCGGCTCCCGGCGCTTCTATTTAGTGTTACAATGGATGTATTGATAAGAAAAGAGTGAGAGAGTATGAAGAAGTACGCATTAATTACTGGAGCTAGCGGCGGGATTGGCATAGCAACTGCACGTAAATTAGCATCTGAAGGATACAATTTATATTTGCATTTTCATACGAATGAAAATGCTATGACACAATTGGTGAATGAGCTATCTGTTTTCGGTGGAGAATATATCCCGATTAAAGCGAATCTAAATGATCCTGACGGGTATAAGAAGCTGTGCACACATATTTTTTCAGTAGATGAAATTATATACTGCAGTGGTCACAGCCATTATGGACTTTTAGTTGATTTGGAACAGGAAGAGGCTGAATCCTTAATGAGAGTCCATATCATGAGTCCAATGTTAATAACAAAAGAGTTACTTCCAAAGTTAACAGGAAAAAGGTCTGGAAACATCGTTTTCATAACTAGCATTTGGGGCCAGACTGGCGCGGCTTGTGAAGTAGCCTATTCAGCGGCTAAAGGTGCTCAGATCGCTTTTGTGAAGGCCTTAAGCAAAGAGGTCGCATTAAGTGGTGTTCGTGTAAATGCAGTAGCTCCAGGTGCGGTTGACACATTAATGATGAGTAAGTTTACAGAAGAGGAAAAAGAGGCACTTGAATATGAGATACCAATGGGGAGAATTGGTCATGCTGAGGAGATCGCAAACGCAGTTAAATTCTTATTGTCAGAAGACTCCTCGTATATGACTGGTCAAGTGCTATCAATAAATGGCGGTTGGTATACATAAATTATTCACTTTTCTATTGCATAATTACCTCCTGTTTAATACAAAATAACACTGTACTATTCTTAAGGAGGGTTAATATTATGTCCGTTCTAGATAATTGGAAACAGTGGGAAGATTTCCTTGCTGACCGTCTTCATCAAGCACAAGATCAAGGGATGAGTGAGGGGGCAATTAGCAGTCTTGCTTATCAAATTGGTGATTATTTATCAACACAAGTTGAGCCTAAAAATGAACAAGAAAAAGTACTGGCTGATCTTTGGTCTGTAGCAAGCAAAGAAGAGCAGCAAGCTATTGCAAACATGATGGTAAAACTAGTTCAAAACAACGGTACTCGCTAAGAGAGAGGTTCTCCTCTCTTTTTTTATTTATGGTAAAAGGCGTATGTTAATCCTGAATAGATTCACAAAACTATACTAAATATAATAAGTGCCTCCTCTGTGATTTTACTTTCATCTTATACAGAAATCATATATTATAAGGTTTAGATGAAGTATTGAAAAATTTGTCGTTTTACATAGGAGGTTTTTATGGAGAAGAAAGAATGGTATTTAGAATATGAGATTCAAAAAAACCGTCCTGGATTGTTAGGTGACATTTCATCTCTTTTAGGTATGCTAGCCATAAACATTGTAACAATTAATGGTGTTGACGAGGGCAGACGAGGCTTACTGATTCTAGCAAAAGATGATAATCAAATAAAACGTTTAGAGTCAATTTTAAATACAATGGACACAATAAAGTTAATAAAGATTAGAGAGCCTAAACTCCGTGATCGGCTTGCTATAAGACATGGAAGATATATACAAAGGGATGCAGATGATAAAAAAACATTCCGTTTTGTAAGAAATGAGCTAGGTGTCTTAGTTGATTTTATGGCAGAATTATTTAAGCAGGAAGGCCATAAATTGATTGGGATAAGAGGAATGCCAAGAGTAGGAAAAACAGAGTCTGTGGTTGCCGCTAGTGTCTGTGCAAATAAGCGTTGGCTTTTTGTATCCTCCACCCTATTAAAACAAACAGTTCGAAACCAGCTTATTGAGGATGAGTATAATAGCAATAATTTATTTATCCTTGATGGAATTGTTTCAAGACGTGCCAGTGAGAGACATTGGCAGCTAGTACGTGAAATTATGCGTTTACCCGCTGTCAAAGTGGTTGAGCATCCTGATTACTTCGTGCAAAATTCTGAGTATACACTCGATGACTTTGACTATATTATCGAGTTGCGAAACGATGCGGATGAGGAGATTACTTACGACGTTGTGGATAAAAATAACTTGTTCTCCGGTTCAGATTTTGGAGATTTTGATTTTTGAAAAATTGGAAGGTGTTAAAAGGTGACTGAATTAGGTAACCGATTAAAAGAAGTCCGTTTAGCTAAAGGATTAAGTCTAGACGATGTACAGTCTATTACAAAAATTCAAAAAAGGTACCTTATAGGGATTGAAGAGGGTAATTACTCTGCGATGCCTGGGAATTTCTATGTGCGTGCATTTGTAAAACAATATGCTGAAGCATTACAGTTGAATCCCGATGAAATCTTCGATACGTATAAAGGCGAAATTCCTGCCACCCATCATGATGATTTACCTGATCAATTGTCGAGGGTGAAGACTCGTAAAAGTCTTACAGAAAGCAGTTCAAAAATATTTGATTTACTTCCGAAAATTTTAATAGGTGTGTTCTTAATCGGAGCAGCAGGTGTATTATATTACTTTTTAGCAAACAACCTTGGTAATAATGCAAACGATGCTGTTAATAAAGATAATGAGCCTGTTAAGTTTGTACGATCAGAAAATCTTGATCAGGGTGAAGAAGATACAGAGAAAGAAACAGAAAATGGTGATACTGAACAAGCTGAGGAGAAAGAGACTGAGCCTGTTGAAGAAGAAACACCGAAGCAAGAATTAACAGTTGTTGAGAGCAGTGGAAAATATACCACATATGATTTGAAAAATGCCGATAAATTTGAACTTAAATTAGTTTCCAATGGTGAGTCATGGGTTGAAATTAAAGGTGAAACTGGAAAGTCCTATTTCAGAGGAATGCTTTCGACAGCTGCAGGTGGTACTCCAAGTACTACAGTGGATTTAACGAACGATGGTAAAGTGATCATTGTTGTCGGAAGAACGCTCGATACTGATATATTTGTAAATGAGCAAAAGCTTGAGTATGCAATTGCACCGACAGACGTAGTTCGACAGGACATAACGATTCAATATGTTCCGAAGGACAAAGAATAGTCATCCAAGATGACTATTCTTCTTCGTGCTAATAAAGTTTTGGAGGATATAATATGAATGTACCAAATAAAATAACCGTTTCAAGAATTCTTTTAATTCCCTTATTCTTAATCATCATGCTTGCACCCCTTAATTGGGGAGAAATGCAGTTGCTTGGGGCAGTAATGCCGGTGACGCATTTTGTTGGGGCACTTATTTTTATTTTTGCATCTGCTACTGATTGGGTAGATGGGTATTATGCCCGTAAATATAATTTAGTAACGAATATGGGGAAATTTCTTGATCCATTAGCAGACAAACTTCTTGTCTCTGCTGCTTTAATTGTCCTTGTTGAGCTGGGTTTTGCAGCTTCATGGATTGTCATCGCGATTATCAGCCGAGAGTTTGCTGTAACAGGTTTACGTCTTCTACTTGTTGAAGGCGGGGAAGTTGTAGCTGCCAACACGCTAGGAAAGATTAAAACATGGGCCCAAATCGTAGCCATTTCAGCTTTACTATTACATAACATTATTTTTGAAATGATTTCTTTTCCATTTGATGATATCGCTCTTTGGGTTGCCTTAATCTTTACCATTTGGTCAGGATGGGATTATTTTTCAAAAAATATGCATGTATTTAAAAACTCTAAATAGGTTTTCCTTGATAATCATGCAAAGGGGTAATGTAGATGAATGCTGAGATTATTGCGGTAGGTTCTGAGCTATTATTAGGACAAATCGTCAACACAAATGCTCGGTTTTTATCGCAGCATTTAGCAGGAGCGGGAATAAATGTATTTTTTCATACAGTGGTTGGAGATAACCCTGCCCGATTGAAATCTGCTATTGAGATAGCTGAAAAACGCTCGAATTTAATTATATTTACTGGTGGACTTGGTCCAACAAAGGACGATTTAACAAAAGAAACCATCGCAAAACACATTGGAACAAATCTCGTAATGGATCAAACTGCTTTAGAGTCAATCGAACTCTATTTCAATAATGTAAATCGAGTAATGACAGAGAATAATAAAAAGCAAGCACTAGTTTTAGAAGGTTCACATGTCTTGCCAAATCATAACGGCATGGCTCCAGGAATGGTACTAGAGCAGGGAAATCATACATATATGCTTTTGCCAGGACCTCCAAAGGAAATGGAACCGATGTTTTTACAATATGGTCTTCCTGCTCTTTCGGTAGAAGAGATGGAGAAAATCGTTTCAAGAGTACTAAGGTTTTTTGGAATTGGTGAAGCAGCTCTCGAAACTGAAATCATTGATTTAATTGATACTCAAACGAATCCAACCATTGCACCGCTAGCCTCAGATGGAGAGGTGACGTTAAGGTTGACGGCGAAACATCAGGACGTGCAAATAGCTCAGAAGATGTTGGATGATGTGGAAGAGAAGATTCATTCTCGTGTAGGTGAATATCTCTACGGATATGATAATACGTCATTGATGGAAGAATTAGTGAAGCTTTTAAAAGAAAAGAAAATGACCTTATCGGCTGCAGAAAGCTTAACTGGAGGAATGTTTCAACAGGGGCTGACTAGTTTCACTGGTGCAAGTTCAATCATCAAAGGCGGCGTTGTTTGTTACACGAACGAAGTGAAGCATGATATTCTTAATGTTAAACAGGAAACAATTGAAAAACATGGTGTTGTCAGTGAAGAGTGTGCAAAAGAGTTGGCTGAAAATGTCTCCTCGTTAATTTCAACAGATATCGGTATTAGTTTTACCGGTGTTGCAGGCCCAGACGAATTAGAAGGGAAGCCAGTTGGAACTGTATTTATCGGAATTGCGTTAAAGGGAAGACCAACCATTGTTGAAAAACTAGTTCTTGGAGGAAACCGAAAAGCAAACCGCACAAGGACGGTTAAATATGGATGCTATCATTTAATAAAATTATTACAAGAATCACAGAAAGCTGTTTAAAGCTTCTGTGGTTTTTTATTGAAAAGGAAAATGTCAGATAATAGATGAAAATGGTTGATTTAGTGAGGATGATTTATATTTCTAGGTAATAAGTATATAAATTTACCTGTTTTTACATGTCTAATTGATTTAAAAAAGCAGAATAAACGTTCGCTATTTTCCTCGACAAATAGGCTAAAAGGGGTTATATTATTAATAGGTTTTAAATCAATAGACTTTTGGCTATAAAACTTTTGTTTTGATATAAAGGAGGAACAAGTAGTGAGTGATCGTAAAGCGGCCTTAGAAATGGCGCTAAAACAGATTGAAAAGCAATTCGGTAAAGGCTCCATCATGAGAATGGGAGAGCAGGGTGAAACAAAAATTTCAACAGTTCCAAGTGGATCATTAGCACTTGATGCAGCACTTGGAGTAGGTGGATACCCCCGCGGACGGATAATTGAAATCTATGGACCAGAATCTTCAGGTAAGACAACTGTCGCATTACATGCTATTGCAGAAGTTCAAGCAAAAGGTGGACAAGCAGCATTTATTGACGCTGAACATGCCCTTGATCCTGCATATGCCCAAAAACTTGGTGTAAACATTGATGAGTTATTGTTATCTCAGCCAGATACTGGGGAACAAGCACTTGAAATCGCTGAGGCTTTAGTTCGAAGCGGAGCAATTGACATTCTTGTTGTCGACTCCGTTGCAGCATTAGTTCCAAAAGCGGAAATTGAAGGCGAAATGGGAGATTCACACATGGGTCTTCAAGCGCGCTTAATGTCTCAAGCACTTAGAAAACTATCCGGTGCTATTAATAAATCTAAAACAATTGCAATCTTTATCAACCAAGTCCGTGAAAAGATTGGTGTCATGTTTGGAAATCCCGAGACAACCCCTGGTGGACGTGCTTTGAAATTCTATTCGACGGTACGTATTGAAGTACGTCGTGCAGAGGCACTCAAGCAAGGTACTGATATCGTAGGTAACAAAACAAAGATTAAAGTTGTTAAGAATAAAGTTGCTCCGCCATTCCGTACAGCTGACGTAGACATTATGTATGGTGAAGGTATATCTAAAGAAGGCGAAATCATTGATATCGGCTCGGAATTAGAAATCGTTCAAAAGAGCGGATCGTGGTTCTCTTATAACGATGAAAGACTTGGACAAGGCCGTGAAAATGCAAAGCTATTCCTAAAAGAAAATCCAAGCATTCGCCAAGAAATTCAACAAAAAATCCGTGATCACTATGGTTTAGATGGCGACAAAATCGTTACAGAAACAGAAGACGATGAGAAATTTGAATTACTAGACTAGAATTTTTTAAGCAAAACCTGCTTCAGGTTTTGCTTTTTTGAAATGAAATGAATAATTATTTAAATCAATGAATTTTTATACACGTAAACCTTCCACATTCATTGCGAAACGCTGAACAAATTCTAAATATTTCAAAAAGCTAGTAGGACTTACCCTTGACAATGAATATACACACATTTACAATTAACATGTATATTTTACATTTTGTTAATATTACATGAAAAGCCTTAGTGCTTGCTGTATGTTGAGTCTAAACAATGTACATGCCGACACTTAAAAAAGTGTAAGAAAAAGTTCATAGCAAGAGGAGGTGTAACGATGGAAATTATTACTATCATCTCCATTTTGCTTGGCATTATCGTCGGTGCCGTTGTTGGCTATTTTGTTCGTAAATCCATTGCTGAAGCAAAAATAGCAGGTGCAAAGAATGCTGCAGAGCAGATTCTTGAAGATGCAAAGCGCGATGCTGATTCATTGAAAAAAGAAGCTTTGCTTGAGGCAAAGGATGAAATTCACAAGCTTCGTACAGAAGCTGAACGTGAGGTTCGTGAACGAAGAAATGAACTGCAAAAACAAGAAAACCGTTTACTGCAAAGAGAAGAGAATTTAGATCGAAAGGATGAAACGTTAAACAAGCGTGAAATTCTTTTAGAGAAAAAGGATGATTCTCTAAACCAAAGACAACAGCATATTGAACAGATGGAAAGCAAAGTGGACGAGCTGGTACGAACACAACAAACTGAACTCGAACGAATTTCGAGCTTAACGCGTGAAGAAGCTAAATCGATCATTATTGATAAGATGGAGCAGGAGTTAACCTATGACACTGCGATCATGATTAAGGAAAGTGAAAACCGCGCTAAAGAAGAAGCAGACAAGAAGGCAAAGGAAATCCTATCTCTCGCAATCCAGCGTTGCGCTGCTGACCACGTTGCGGAAACGACTGTATCCGTAGTCAACCTTCCAAACGATGAAATGAAGGGCCGTATTATTGGCCGTGAAGGACGAAATATCCGTACCCTTGAGACACTTACAGGGATTGATTTGATTATCGATGACACTCCTGAAGCTGTTATTCTATCAGGTTTTGACCCTATTCGTCGTGAAACCGCACGCTTGGCACTAGAAAAACTAGTTCAAGATGGACGAATTCATCCTGCACGAATTGAGGAAATGGTAGAAAAATCTCGTAGAGAAGTCGATGAGTATATCCGTGAAGTGGGTGAACAAACGACATTTGAAGTCGGTGTTCACGGTCTGCATCCAGACCTTATTAAGATTCTCGGCCGTTTGAAATTCCGTACGAGCTACGGGCAAAATGTCTTAAAGCACTCCATGGAGGTTGCACAGCTATCTGGCTTACTTGCAGCTGAACTGGGTGAAGATGAGACCTTAGCTCGCCGCGCAGGCTTACTTCATGATATCGGTAAAGCGATTGACCATGAGGTTGAGGGAAGTCATGTGGAAATTGGTGTAGAACTCGCTACGAAATACAAAGAACATCCAGTGGTAATTAATAGTATTGCTTCCCACCATGGTGATACAGCACCTACTTCAGTCATTGCAGTGTTAGTCGCTGCCGCTGATGCTCTATCAGCTGCTAGACCTGGTGCACGAAGTGAAACTCTTGAAAACTATATCCGCCGCTTAGAAAAGCTGGAGGAGATTTCAGAATCGTATGAAGGTGTTGAGAAGTCATTTGCCATCCAAGCTGGACGTGAAGTTCGTATCATCGTAAGACCTGATGCGGTAGACGATCTAGCAGCACATCGATTGGCACGAGACATTCGAAAACGAATTGAAGAGGAACTTGACTATCCTGGACATATTAAAGTGACAGTCATCCGTGAAACAAGGGCTGTAGAATACGCGAAATAAGAGCGGTGCGAATGCACCGCTTTATTTATTGGGATACTACATACATTAAGTGGAGCAGAAAAATTTTAAAAACAATAATTTTTTTTACGAAAGGGAACAAAAATGAATTTACTATTTATCGGAGATGTAGTCGGCTCACCAGGACGTGATATGGTAAAAGAATATCTGCCAAAATTAAAAGATAAATACAGACCGCATTTTACCATTATCAATGGAGAAAATGCTGCTGGAGGCCGGGGGATTACGGAGAAAATCTATCGAGAATTTTTAGGTCATGGCGCACAGGCAGTTACTCTTGGGAACCATGCCTGGGATAACAAAGAAATCTTTGAGTTTATTGAAAATGCAAAGAACATGGTCAGACCAGCAAATTTCCCTGAGGATACACCGGGAAAAGGTTTAGGATTCTTTAAAGTAAATGATTTAGAAATGGCGGTTATAAACCTTCAAGGCCGCACCTTTATGCCGCCGCTGGATTGCCCTTTTAAGAAAGCGGACGAATTGGTAAAAATCGCCCAGGAAAGAACCCCCTACATCTTTGTTGATTTCCACGCTGAAGCAACGAGTGAGAAACAGGCTATGGGCTGGTTTTTAGATGGAAGAGTATCCGCGGTAGTAGGAACACATACGCATGTTCAAACAGCAGACAATCGTATACTGCCGGGAGGAACAGGGTATTTGACAGATGTGGGCATGACAGGTCCATATGATGGTATATTAGGTGTGGAACGGGATGCTGTTCTAACAAAGTTTCTAACCAGCCTTCCAGTTAGATTTGAAGTACCGAAATCAGGGCGGAACCAGCTAAGCGCTGTCTATATTGAACTGGACCGAAAAAACGGAAAATGCAAGAAAATGGACCGTATATTGATAAGTGACGATCATCCCTTATATTCATAATTCGAAACCTTCCAGTATGGAGGGTTTTTCATTTAAACATTAACATTAATGGCTTTTTTTTGTCCAAGCCGGAATATGTCTTTTACCAGCCGAATATAGTAGCAGTGGAATCTTATATACCTGATTTGTTCATGAAACTGCTCATGCCAGGATCGGGATTATACAAGGGGGAGCTAGGAATGGAAATATTAAAAGTTTCAGCAAAATCTAATCCTAATTCTGTAGCTGGTGCGCTTGCCGGAGTTCTGCGTGAAAGAGGTGCTGCAGAAATTCAGGCGATTGGTGCAGGTGCATTAAATCAAGCCGTAAAGGCAGTAGCGATTGCTCGAGGATTTGTAGCACCTAGCGGAGTTGATTTGATTTGCATCCCTGCGTTCACTGACATACAAATTGACGGTGAAGAACGCACAGCTATAAAGCTAATTATTGAACCGAGGTAAGAGATATATATATATGAAAAAGTCAAACTTTCTACCTGCTTTCATAGCGGGTATTTTTATTTCTTTAAAAATGAAAAAGACTATAAAAATATTATTCTGATATATAAGAAAGCGTTTTCTGCAATAAGTCTCGACTTTTTCGTATTACGAGAAGAAATCGGAGAAATAGCTATAAATCAATGTTTAGCCCCTTTTGTACTCTGATATTGGACAACCAAGAAAAGTCAAATTTTAAATTATGAAAAAATATTCATATTTTAGACAATATTTCACGCTAAAGGGTTGCATTTTTCTGAACATAGGTCTAGAATTGTAAGCGTTTAGTACATTATCCATGTAAGAGTTTTTAGTCTTTAAAGGACTAAAAGGGACTTAATTCTAGTGATTTACTTGGAAAAGTGCTACACTTATAGACAATTAAACATATTTTTTACATATCCAAAGGGGTGTAAGTCATGATCAATCAACTTTCGTGGAAAGTTGGCGGACAACAAGGGGAAGGTATTGAAAGTACTGGGGAAATTTTTGCGATAGCTTTAAATCGCCTCGGTTATTACTTGTATGGTTATCGTCACTTTTCATCTCGTATTAAAGGTGGTCATACCAATAATAAAATTAGGGTAAGCACTACACAGGTTCGCTCGATTTCTGACGACCTTGATATCCTTGTGGCGTTTGACCAAGAAACCATCGATGTAAACTATAAGGAATTACACGGTAATGGAGTCATTCTTGCGGACTCTAAGTTTACACCTAAAAAGCCTGAAGATACTCAAGCAGCTATGTATGCGGTTCCATTTACAGAGATTGCCACTGAGTTAGGGACTTCTCTAATGAAAAACATGGTTGCAATTGGTGCAACATCAGCAGTTTTAGATTTAGATATCCAGGTATTTGAAGAAGTAGTTCAAGAGATTTTTGGTCGTAAAGGCGAGCAGGTAGTTGCTAAGAATATGGAAGCAATAAAAGCTGGCTTTGATTATATGAAAGAACAACTTGGAGAAAATGCTCAAGTCATGGAGCTTGAAAAAGCGGATGGCAAGAAAAGAATGTTCATGATTGGGAATGATGCTATTGCATTAGGTGCTCTTGCAGCAGGCTGCCGTTTTATGGCTGCTTACCCTATTACACCAGCCTCTGAAATTATGGAATATTTAATTAAGAAACTGCCAGCACTTGGTGGTACTGTTATCCAGACAGAAGATGAAATTGCTGCGGTTACTATGACCATTGGAGCTAACTATGGTGGTGTTCGTGCACTAACAGCTTCTGCAGGTCCTGGTTTATCTTTAAAAATGGAAGCAATCGGCTTATCTGGTATTACGGAAACACCACTTGTAATCGTAGATACTCAGCGTGGTGGTCCATCTACTGGATTACCAACGAAGCAAGAGCAATCTGATTTAATGGCAATGATCTATGGAACACATGGTGAAATTCCAAAGATTGTAATGGCACCAAGTACTGTTCAAGAAGCATTCCATGATACTGCAGAAGCATTTAACCTTGCAGAAGAGTATCAATGTCCTGTTATTGTCTTGACTGACCTTCAACTATCTTTAGGTAAGCAGACAGTTGAACCACTAAGCTTTGATAATGTTGAAATCAGACGTGGCAAGCTCCTTCAAGGAGATATTCCTGAAGCTGAAAATAAAGCATACTTTAAGCGATATGAAGTAACAGAGGATGGGATTTCACCTCGTGTTATTCCAGGTATGAAAAACGGCATTCACCATGTAACTGGTGTTGAGCATGATGAGACAGGTAAACCGTCTGAGTCAGCAGCAAACCGGATTGCACAAATGGATAAGCGTTTCCGTAAGGTTGAAAATATCCGCTTTAATACACCTGTTCATACAAATATCCAGCATGAAGATGCTGACATCCTGCTTGTTGGGTTTAACTCAACTCGCGGTGCAATTGAAGAAGCAATGGTTAGGTTGGAAAATGACGGCGTTAAAGTTAACCATGCACATGTTCGTTTAATTCATCCTTTCCCAACAGACGAAATGCTGCCGCTTGTTCGGTCTGCAAAGAAAGTAATCGTAGTTGAAAATAACGCAACTGGCCAATTGGCAAATATCATGAAAATGAATGTGGGTCACGCTGAAAAGATCCATAAGCATTTAAAATATGACGGTAACCCGTTCTTACCACATGAAGTGTATACAAAATGTAAGGAGTTGTTCTAAATGGCCACTTTTAAAGACTTTCGCAATAATGTAAAACCGAACTGGTGCCCTGGCTGTGGCGACTTCTCTGTACAGGCTGCAATGCAGCGTGCTGCAGCAAATGTTGGTTTAGAACCTGAAAACTTAGCTGTGATATCTGGTATTGGTTGTTCTGGTCGTATCTCTGGATATATAAATTCATACGGCTTCCATGGTATCCATGGTCGCTCCCTGCCGATTGCTCAAGGGGTTAAGATGGCAAACCGTGATCTAACTGTTATCGCATCAGGCGGTGATGGTGACGGTTTTGCAATTGGTATGGGTCATACAATCCATGCAATCCGTCGTAACATTGATATTACGTATATCGTAATGGATAACCAAATTTACGGCTTAACAAAGGGACAAACATCTCCTCGTTCTGCTGCTGGTTTTAAGACAAAATCAACTCCTTTAGGGTCGATTGAACAAGCAATCTCGCCTATGGAAATGGCATTAACAGCAGGAGCAACTTTTGTAGCCCAAAGTTTCTCAACAGATTTAAAGGACCTTACAGCCCTAATTGAAGCGGGTATGAAGCATAAAGGATTCTCTCTTATCAATGTATTTAGTCCATGTGTAACATATAATAAGGTAAACACTTATGATTGGTTTAAAGAGAATCTTACAAAGTTATCTGATATCGAAGGCTATGATCCTTCTAATCGTGAAGATGCGATGCAGACACTTATGAAGCATAACGGTCTGGTAACAGGTCTAATCTATCAGAATACAGAGAGAAAATCCTATCAGGAATTAATCACTAGTTATTCTGAAACTCCTTTATCAAAGGCGGACTTAAATCTTGATCAAAGCTACTTTGATAAATTAGTTGGAGAATTTATGTAAGACCATTTAGAAGAAATCCCGCAGTCAATGGCTGCGGGATTTCTTTAACTTTTTCGTGACGAGCATCACATATTTTCAATTCAATTTCATCTACAATTTAAAGATATGCTTCTATTTTAAAATAGTTAATCTTGTGTACATAGATGTAAGGGGAGTGCCTAGTTTTTCTATTGTTTTCATACCTATTAACCTTTATACTATTATAATGTGCAGATTATCGATACTATTTCCTAATTTGCAAAAACAGTGGTAAGAAATTCCATCTTTTATTTTAATAGACGTTTAAAAAAAATGATGATTGAAAGGAGCTTTTAATACAAATGAACGAAAATCAACGTAAAGAAAGTCAACAAGTACAGACTGCTAATTCTTCGGACAAAAAATCCGCCAAGGATTACAGTAAGTACTTCGAACAGGTTATTACCGCACCTTCTTTAAAAGATGCAAAGAAACGCGGAAAAGAAGAAGTGAAATATCATAATGATTTTTCTATTCCTGAAGAATTCCGAGGAATGGGTGAGAGCCGTAAATTCTATATTCGTACTTACGGCTGCCAAATGAATGAACATGATACAGAAGTAATGGCTGGGATCTTTTTGGCATTAGGCTACGAGCCAACAGACAATACAGAGGATGCAAATGTTATTCTTTTGAACACTTGTGCGATCCGTGAAAATGCCGAAAATAAGGTTTTTGGTGAGCTTGGTCATCTAAAGGCTCTTAAATTAGAAAAGCCAGATTTACTAATAGGTGTTTGTGGATGTATGTCACAGGAGGAATCTGTTGTTAATAAAATTCTGAAGACCTATCAGCAGGTTGATATGATCTTTGGAACACACAATATCCACCGCTTGCCAAACATACTGCATGAAGCCTACATGTCGAAAGAAATGGTAGTTGAAGTATGGTCCAAGGAGGGTGACGTAATCGAAAACCTTCCAAAAGTCCGTCGCGGGAATATTAAAGCTTGGGTTAATATCATGTATGGCTGCGATAAATTCTGTACCTACTGCATTGTTCCTTTCACACGCGGAAAGGAAAGAAGCCGTCGTCCAGAAGAAATTATTCACGAAGTCCGCCAGCTAGCGGCTGGGGGCTATCAAGAGGTTACGCTTCTTGGTCAAAACGTAAATGCATATGGTAAGGATCTAGAAGGGGTGAAATACGGCCTTGGAGACCTTATGGATGAGTTACGTAAAATTGATATTCCTAGAATTAGGTTCACAACAAGTCACCCACGGGACTTTGATGACCATCTTATCGAAGTGCTGGCTAAGGGCGGCAATCTAATGGATCATATTCACCTTCCAGTTCAATCGGGCTCAACTGATGTATTAAAGATTATGGCACGTAAATATACAAGAGAACAATATCTTGAGCTTGTTCGCAAGATTAAAGCTGCCATTCCAAACGTGGCTCTTACAACGGATATCATTGTTGGTTATCCTAATGAAACGGATGAACAGTTTGAAGAAACTTTGTCCTTATATCGTGAAGTTGGTTATGAGCTTGCATACACGTTTATTTACTCTCCTCGTGAAGGAACTCCAGCTGCGAAGATGCAGGATAATGTTCCAATGGAAGTTAAGAAAGAACGTTTGCAGCGCTTAAATGCATTAGTTAATGAGCTTTCTTTAGAAGCTATGAAAAAGCATGAAGGTCAAATAGTTGATGTCCTTGTTGAAGGAGAGAGCAAAAACAATCCAGAGGTCTTAGCTGGCTACACATCCAGGAACAAGCTGGTAAACTTTAAGGCTCCTAAATCAACAATTGGAAAGATTATTAAAGTAAAAATAACTGAAGCAAGAACTTGGTCTTTAAACGGAGAGATGGTAGAAGAATTAGAACCAGTAGAGGTGAACTAAGTTGGCGAAATATACAAAAGACGAAATTGTCGCTCGAGCTAAAGAATTAGCAGGCATGATTGCTGAGACAGAGGAAGTAGATTTTTTTAAACGCGCTGAAGCGCAAATTCACGTAAACCCAAAGGTGAGTACTTTAATTTCTGACATTAAGGGCTTGCAAAAACAAGCTGTTAATTTACAGCACTATGGAAAACCTGAAGCGTTAAAAAAAGTAGAAGACAAAATCAGTTCAATTGAGCAAGAATTAGATGAAATTCCTGTTGTTCAGGAGTTTAAACAATCTCAAATGGAAGTAAATGAACTATTACAGCTGATTGCTTCAACGATTTCAAATAAAGTTACGGATGAAATCATTGCTTCAACCGGCGGAGATGTTTTGCGCGGAGAAACCGGTGCAAGCATGCATAGCGGCGGTTCTTGCGGTGGACACGACCACGACCACGATCATTAAAATACCTGGCCAGGTTCCTTTATGGAGCCTGGTTCTTTTTTGTTTTTCTCCCACTTCTAGATTAGTACTTGCCTAAGTGGAACCTACATAAAAGTCCCGCATAAAATGAAACATGACTAAACTTTTATCCAGTATTCGCAGAAATATATCGCACACTAGTCTAGATATTAGCATAGGATGGAATGAAAATGAATGAGGAGGGTTCGCGCGAAATGGGAGAATATAGAGAGATAATTACAAAGGCCGTAGTTGCGAAGGGACGTAAATTCACCCAGTCCAATCATACAATCAGCCCGGCACATAATCCAACTAGCATTTTAGGGTGCTGGATTATCAACCATAAATACAACGCGAAAAAAGTCGGCAAAACTGTAGAGATACACGGCTCTTATGACATCAATGTTTGGTATTCCTTTAACGATAATACCAAAACAGAAGTAGTGACTGAAAAGGTCCAATACTGTGATGTTATTAAGTTGAAATACCGTGATGATGATTGCTTGGACGACAATGAAATTTGTGCTCGAGTTCTGCAGCAGCCTAATTGTTGTGAAGCAGTTATTTCCCCAAATGGTAATCGAATCATTGTCCACGTCGAAAGAGAGTTCCTAGTGGAGGTTATTGGTGAAACAAAGGTTTGTGTCGCCATTAATCCAAAGGGCTGCGAGGATTGTGATGATGACTGGGGATTAGATGTTGATGACGAAGAATTTGAAGATTTAAATCCAGATTTCTTAGTCGGCTTCGAAGAGGAATAAACATACTAGGAAGTCTTTACTTCCTAGTTTTTTTCTTTTTGGCGAGTTGAATGATTTTATGTATGTTCGAAAACAAAAATCAGCAACCTATTTTTTAGGAGGTGCTAATCGTTATGGATCCTAGAAAACCTGGAAATAAGAATATGCCTGATTTTGACTCCCTCAATGATCGACTGATTGCAGAAGAACCAACCGGGCCACATTTAGTTATTAATACGAACCTTGATCCAGAAAACTCAACAGATAACAACCCCTATTATCAGGGAAATCAGACACAAAACCCAAAAGCCTTTAGAGATTATTTCGAAGAGTAAAAGAAGTGCCAGATGGACTAGTCCCTCTGGCTTTTTCATGCCTATTTTTCAAAATAATAAAAATCATAACATTCGTTAGATAACAGAGTTGTATACTTATTAAAAGGAATAAACTTGTTTTGAGGTGTTTCCATGCAAAAAGACAAGTATACACATTTAATTGGTAAGGAACTATTACCTAATATTCAGTTATCATCAGTAGGACCCTTTGATCCGATCATTGTTAGGAATCATTCAAAGTCTTGGAAAATAATTGGAATCGGTAATTATGCTGGTGTCTTTACACATGAGTCAAATCCCCAATGGGTTGTGAAGGTGTATGGACGTAAACCAGAGGAATTAATAAAGGAAGTGGAGGTTTACAGGAAATTAGGAGAGCACAAAACATTTTCTACACTAATCGATTATGGTGAAAATTTCTTAATTTTAAAAAGAATAGAAGGGATTACCATATTTGATGCTGTCTTAGAAGGAATCCCTATCCCTGAATCAGTTATTACTGATGTTGATAAAGGAATTGCATATGCAAGGTCTGTTGGATTAAACCCTTTTGATGTACATGGAAAAAATGTAGTGATGAGCAACGGACGTGGATATATTGTTGATGTATCTGATTTTTATAAAATAGGCGTATGTCGAAAATGGATTGATTTAAAAAGGGCCTATTACAAAATTTATAAACCGTTTTTATATAAGTATCACCCTTCTGTTCCGTTTTTTATCCTTGATAGTGTTCGGAAGGGATATCGTTTTTATCGAAAACTAAAAGCCCTCGATTGAGGGCTTGAGAACATTAAAAATATTTAGAGGAAATTATTACCCATTATGCTTCTGAAACTCTATCATAAAGTCACTAAAGGCTTTACATGATTCATATGGAACAGCATTGTAGGTTGAAGCACGGCAGCCGCCAACCGAGCGATGTCCATTTACACCAATAAAGCCTTCCTTTTTTGCTTCAGCTAAGAACTTTTTCTCAAGAACTTCATCTTTTACGCGGAAGGTAATATTCATGAGTGAACGGCTTTGTACATCAGCATGACCCACATAAAAACCGTTGCTTTGGTCAATTGTGTCATAAATGAGCTTGGCTTTTTCCTCATTTCGTTTGTCCATTTCAGAAAGTCCGCCTAAGTCCTTGATCCAACTCAACACTTCACCAATCATATAAATTCCAAAGGTTGGCGGTGTATTATATAGAGAATTATTTTTGGAATAAGTGCTGTATTTCAACATTGTTGGTATTGACGAATTTGCTTTTTCAATCATATCTTTACGGATAATGACTAAGGTTACACCAGATGGACCGAGATTTTTTTGGGCGCCGGCATAAATTAATGAGAATCGGCTAACGTCAAACGGCTTCGAGAAAATATCACTAGACATATCGGCAATCAGTGGAACATCTCCTGTATCAGGGAAATCCTTCCATTGTGTGCCGTAGATTGTATTATTTGAGGTAATATGCAAATAAGCATCATTTGGACTGAAGTTCAGTTCGTCAATTTGAGGAATGTGACGATATTGATGATCTTTAGTGCTGATAACTTGATAAGGGTTCCCAAATAATTTAGCTTCAGCAAATGCTTTTTCAGACCAAACGCCGGTCATCACATATCCAGCTTTTTCTTCTGGCTTCAAAAAATTCATTGGTATCATAGAGAATTGAAGACTTGCTCCGCCTTGCAGAAATAGGACCTCGTAATCTGCGGGGATGGATAACATGTCCTTTAACAAGGAAATGGCTTGATTATGTACCTCCTCATAAGCCGCGCTGCGATGGCTTAGCTCCATAACCGACATTCCCGTACCACGAAAATCAACAAGTTCTTTTTGAGCTTTCTCCAAAACAGCAAGCGGAAGGGCAGATGGACCTGCATTAAAATTAAAGGCACGCTGTATTAATGAATTCATTTTCTCACTCCCCGTTTAAAATAAATTGAAATAATATCATATTTTAGACTATTTCGATAACAATTGAAAGCATGAAAATCACTTTTCTTGTTTTGAAAATGCTTACATACAAAAAAAACAACAGGTGCCAGGCACCTGTTGTTTTTCTCTGCCATTAAATTCCTTTAAAGGCTTGGTGGAGCAGTTCGGCTAGTTCTCTCATTAACGGGCGTTTCGGGTTTACATTTGTATCGGGATCATTGAAGGCAGTTAAGGCTAACATGCTGATTTTGCTCTCAAACTCCTCTTGGTTTATGCCGCATTCTTCAATACTCATTGGCATGTCTAGTTCACCTGCAAGCTGAATAATTGCCCTGCAAAGGCTTTCGACACCTTCTTCCGTGTTTCTGGCAGGGAGACCTAACATTTTGGCCAGCTCAGCATAGCGTTCTCCAGCGATAAAATGATCATAACCAGCAAACGGTGTAAACTTTGTAGGTTTTTTTGCGTTAAAACGAATTACATGCGGCAGAAAGATTGCATTTGCCCGTCCATGTGCAATATTGAATTCCGCTCCAACAGCATGGGCAAGACTATGATTTATCCCTAAATAGGCATTGTTAAAGCCCATGCCTGCTATGGTTGAAGCGTAATGCATTTTTTCCCTTGCCAGTTCATCTGCACCATTACGATAAGCTCTTGGAAGATAATTGAAAACGAGCTGAATGGCTTTTAAAATTTGTCCATCTGTAAAGTCATTAGCCACCACCGATACATATGCTTCAATAGCATGTGTCAATACATCCATACCGGTATCAGCAGTGATATGCTTAGGTACGGTCATCACAAACTGCGGATCGACAATCGCGATATCAGGTAAAAGCTCAGGGTCCGACAGTGGGTATTTAATATTCACCTGTTTATCAGAGATAACGGTAAAGGATGTCACCTCCGATCCGGTTCCAGAAGTAGTAGGTATGGCAAGCAGCTTTGCTTTTTGGTGAAGTTTTGGATAGGTGACAACCCGTTTTCTTGGATTTAAGAACTTCTGCTTTAAGGCGTGGAAGTCAGCCTCAGGCTGTTCATAAAATAACCACATCGCTTTTGCAGCATCAAGTACTGAACCGCCTCCCAAGGCAATAATTACATCTGGCTTTGAGTGAATCATGCGTTCTGCACCATCAAGAACAGTATCGATACATGGATCTGGCTCCACTCCAGAATAAATATCAAAATGATCAAAATCAGGTCTTTTCTTAAGGAAATGAAGGACCTTATCAACGTATCCATTTTTTATGGAACTAGGGCTTGTTACGATAAATGCTCTTTTAATACCGGGTAAAACCTCTAATACTTGTACAGAGTTCTTTCTATAATAAATTTGAGGGGGGGTTCTTACAACTTGTGCATACACATTTCTTTTTGCTACTTTTTTAAGATTTATTAAATTCATAGCTCCTACATTGGTAGACACAGAATTACCACCGTAAGTTCCACATCCAAGTGTTAAGGTTGGCAGAAAATCATTGTAAACATTCCCTGTCGCCCCTTGGGCAGAGGGGGTATTAACTAGAATCCGTCCTGCTATCATCCTTTGAGCGAACAGTTCAATCACCTCTTGATTAGTGGTGTGAATGGATGCTGTATGGCCTAAACCTCCATACTCGAGAGTTTCTTCCGCAATCCGTAGTCCTTCCTCTAAACTGCTAGCTTTATAGCAGGCTAAAATCGGACTCAATTTTTCACATGACAACGGATAGTTTGGTCCTACACCCTCTAGTTCAACTACTAAAATCTTTGTCTCAAGCGGAACCTCAATTCCGGCCATTTCTGCAATTTGATAGGCTGCCAGTCCCACCACCATTGGGTTTAAGGAACCAGTTTCAGGTTTGATAGCAATTTTTTCAAGCATCAGCTTTTCTTCATCACTCAAAATATAACATTGGTTTGAAATTAGTTCGATTAGTACCTCTGTATAAATCTCCTTATCAATAATCAGTGCCTGCTCTGAGGCGCATATCATTCCGTTGTCATATGTTTTTGAAAGCAGTAAATCTTGAACTGAACTTTTAATATTTGCAGTCTTTTCAAAATAACAAGGTACATTTCCAGGGCCAACACCGATAGCAGGCTTACCGGAACTATACGCAGCCTTTACCATATTTGACCCGCCAGTTGCGAGAATAAGAGAAACCTTCGGATGCTTCATTAAGGCTTGAATACCGTCAAGGGTGGTAGTTTCAAGCCACTGTATACAATGTTCGGGCGCGCCTGCTTTTATAGCTGCGTCTCTGAGGAGTTGTGCCGTTGCAATACCTGATTTTTGTGATAGAGGATGGAAGGCAAAAATAATCGGATTTCTCGTTTTTAGGGAAATAAGAGATTTATAGATAACTGTTGAGGTAGGATTAGTCACTGGAACAAGAGCAGCAATAACACCAACAGGCTCTGCAATTTCCAATGTTCCCTCATGCACATTTTCGCTGATAATACCAGCGGTCTTTAAGTTTCTGATACTGTTGTAGATCATTTCGGTTGCAAACATATTTTTGGAAATTTTATCTTCAAGTATTCCCCGCTTTGTTTCTTCAACGGCCATTCTGGCTAAATTTACATGGTTCTCCAGTGCCGTAAGGGCCATCTGCTTTACCACCTCATCAACCATTACCTGATTAAAACTTCTAAACTGTGTTAATGCGGTTGCTCCGTTATCTGCCAAACGGTTAACCATCATTTCCAACTGCTGTTTTTCAAGCTCTCTTTCTACCACTGCCATTGACTAAAACCTCCCATACGTATCATGTATTCCTATAACGCTTTAAAATATATCAACTGAATAAAACGAAAATTGTAGAAAACTGTTGCGAAAAATGGGGAAACACTCTTTTATCATAAAAGTTCAAAGAAAGTTCAGAAAATAGCAAATGACGCTATTTTCTTGTATATTTATGGTAGGGATGTTTAGAAATGGCTGAAGATGAAATGGAGTGATCGAATGCTTTTAAAAAATGCGAGATATTTAGATGATTCATATAAAATAGCGAATGGTGATTTAATAATTGAAGATGGGGTAATTAAACGCCTAGGTGAAAATGAAAGAGTAGTGGATAAGGAAATAATAGACTGCCAGGATTATCTTATTATCCCTGGATTGTTCAACTCACACTTCCATGGATATTCGCTTCTGGCGAAAGGGTTACCACGAGAGATGAAAATTGAAAACTGGGCAAATGACAGTGACCAAGGGAAAGTGCAACAGTTATTCTTTGAAAGCCTTGATAAGCTTTCAAGTGAGGAATATGAATGGGTCTGTATGAAAACCTATGCTGAGATGGTTAAGAAAGGAATTACCTTTGTAAGTGAAAATGAACCAGCTTACTGGCCAGACGTAGTTGCTGGTGCAATCGATAAGATCGGTATAAGAGGAATTGTCGATACACACAAGGATATTGAAAAATTTTATCAAAAGAGTGTTGGGAAAGTAACATTTGGAACTCATTTACTCGAAGAGGAAGACATTACGAATGAATTACTCGAAGAATGCGTAAAGAATAAACATCAATATGATACTACCTTTCTTACACACTGTATGGAGAATGATTGGCGAAGAGATCTTATTTATGGGAATTTTAATAAGTCTTCTATTGAGTTATATAAAGAAAAAGCGATTCTGGATGATAAGACTATTCTTTTTCACGGTGTATATATGAACGAAAAGGATATAAAACTAGTGGCAGAGGCTCAGGCCTCAGTAGTTCACTGTCCAAACTCTAATTTATGGTCCGGTGCTGGAATTGCCCCAGTTAGTGAAATGCTCGAAAACGGGGTGAATGTGTGCTTAGGAACAGATTTTGCTAGTGTAGATATTTGGGAGACAATGAGGACCGCCTATTATCTATTAAAGGTTAATGCCCAAGTCGACAGGTTTAAAGCTGAAGAAATATTCAAAATGGCTACTGAAAACGGGGCAAAAGCGTATCTAGAGAAAAATCTTGGAGTAATTAAGGACGGAAATAAGGCAGATCTTGTTTTCATCAAACTGGACCCATTGGTTCCAATGGTAGATACGGAGCAGTTCTCAAACGCTGTCCATAATCTATTATTTGAAACGAATGAGGATGGTATTCGCCATGTCATGGTGGAGGGAGAATGGGTAATGTTCGATCGTAACCTCCAAACAGTAGATGAGGAGATTATAAATAGTAATTATAAAAGAATTTTAGAAAAGGTATACTCTTTTGAATAAGAAATTAGAAAAAACCAACCACCCTAATAAAAAGAGTGGTTGGTTTTGATTAGTTTTCCAACATGTTAATCATCAGATTAGCGTTATGTGATAGGTTAAGCTTAGCAGAAGGTGAAATGTGTTTCTGATTATTTTTATTATTTAAATCTGAAATCAATTTTTCAAGGAATTTTAAAGAATCCTTCGCTGAGCCTTTTTCAAAATGATGTATGGCTTGTTTAAGAGAATTTTCTAATTGAACGACTAACGGACCAGTCAACTCACCCTTCGCTTGATAATCCTCAAGATTTTTTTCAATTACCGAGAAAACACCGGGATTCCAGAAGCTAGGAACAGGTACCTTCGACCAGTCTGTATCACTGCCAAAATAGAAGCTTGTGTATGCCGGCTGATTATAAGATGTATTTTGACGAGCTACTTCAGCTCTGTATTGGGTGTCGTGCATTAACGTATATAATTTTCGGTCTGTAACTTCTGTACTTAAATAGATACGGACTGCAGAACTATCTGCGGTTCTTACAAGTAGTTCTTCACGCCAATCTCCAAAAATATCAGCAACTAAACTAGGATTTCCCTTTGTCCAGTTGTTGGTTCTTGTTCCTTCTGCCGTTAATACTCTTCCTTTTTTCCAATCATCAATAGTTGGTGTTTGTTCAATTGAGCCGTTTACAAGTTGAGTGGTCATATCGGCAGCCCATTTAATATTCATGTTCGTGCCAGGGGCTTTAGTATCAATTCTTGTACCTTCTGCTGTCCATAATCCAACCGCCCAAGTTTCTAAACCAGGCTGAGATGGATCAATATCCCCAACCATTCCACGTCCTGTATCTCTTCCCGTATATCCTCCATAGATTAATTCACCAGTGGCCGCATCACGAAGGGAATAGCCATACGGTGCCCATGGTCCGCCTTCATGAACCATAAAGATTTCCATTCCAGGTCTATTTGGATCAATGTCGGTTACATGCATAGCGTCACCATGACCGAGTCTAGCTGTTGTACCTGGTGCAGCGCTTTGTGGAGGCATTATATCCATTGAACTGTACAATAAAGAACCATCATGATCGATCGTTGCACTTCCGTATACAATTTCTTGCTTGCCGTCACCGTCCACATCAGCAGCGCTCAATGAGTGTGCCCCTTGAGTTGTGATTGAGCCAAATTCAGGATCCGTTCCATCCCTGCCATGAGGACCATCATTAAATGGATTGCTCATTGGTGTCCAGCCGCTGTCCACAGCCCAGTGTTCATCTAGGTTTTCCCCATCCCAGCTATATGTAACCAGATTGGAACGTGTATAGTAACCACGTGCAAAAACAGCATAAGGTTTTTCCCCATCTAGGTAAGCCACACTAGAAAGGAAACGGTCAACACGGTTACCTGGTTCAATTCTAGACATTGCGTAGTCGCCCCACATTAGTCCATCATCATGACGTTCCGGCTTGTAGTCAATCGTATCCATTTCTTCCCCTGTTTCACCATTAAAGACAGTTAGATATTCAGGACCTTCTAAAATAAAGCCTTCAAATGCTCTTAAATTGTTGCGCCCACTTCTGCCGGGAGCATAAACATCCATGAAGTAATCAGTCAGGCTTTCTGCATCTTCTCTTGTTAATGGATAGCTATATTGCTTTTCAATCTCAAATGCCTCTTCAAGAGTGCTTGGCCAATTTCCATTAACCACCTCTTCATGTTGATGCCAGCCCATAAACATTTTTACAACATGGTTATAATAATCCTCGCTGCTCATTCGGTAATCATCGTTATTACTGTACCCTGCATCAATATCCTTTTGCGGCATCGTAATAAATTCTTCAGAAGTAATACTTCCATCTTTATCAAATTTAATCATTTTTGTACCAGGTGCTGTTTTGAACATAACTTCTGACTTTCCATCACCATCAAAATCATACACTAAGAATTGGGTATAATGAGCTCCAGAACGGATATTAACACCTAAGTCAATTCGATATAGAAGGGTACCGTCCAATTTATAAGCATCTATATACGTGTTACCCGTATAACCAACCTGTGACACGTCCTTAGAGTTGGAAGGCTCCCATTTTACAAAGAACTCATATTGACCGTCTCCATCAACATCGCCAACACTCATATCATTTGCAGAATAGGTATAGGTTTCACCTTTAGGTGTGACTCCATCGGATGGCTTTTTCAGCTGTAAGTCCAAATAGGAATTTCCCCACGGAGTAACAGAAGAGCTCTGATCAAGAGCTTTCCCATCTAAAACAGAGCTTACATAATAGCTGGAATTTGAAGTACCTTCAGAATCTAGAAAATTTGTGCTGTCTTCAACAGTAGCAATTTGCTTCCCGTCTCGATATACAAGGAAGTTAACTCCGGTTAGCCCTGTATTAGAAAAACCTTTAACTTCATTTGCCAGTAGTCTCCAGCTTAGAAAATTACCCTCGGATGTTTGTGCTGCTACTAAACCTCTATCAAGGTATTCGAGCTGGACCCCTTGAAAACTATAAGGCTGTTTGGTTTTCTGAGTATCGGCGGCACCTGCATAAGACACACCTGACAAAAGCAGCGGTATTGCAATCGCTGTTGATAACACCTTTTTAGCAATTGATTTCTTCTTCAAACTTAATCGCCCTCCTGGTAGTATTGCTTTCGAAATATTGAATACGCTTACAAAATAACCTCCATTCTTAAGATTTAGGTCGATTGATACACCATGGTGCAGATTTACGTCTATCATTATATTTCAAAAATTCAGAATATCGAATTTAAAAAACAGATTTAATTTGGTAAAAAACAGTGTAGAATTTAACCAAAAACACCTTTTTATGTATATTGTAATAGTCTCAAAGAACTAAAATCTCTTTCTAGCACACATTTACAAAAGTGTGTTAGAAAAGCAAGAAAGTATAAATCCTTAAATGGAGAATGCAAAAAAGTCTAATGGATGATAGATTCAGTTTGTGTTTATCATATAAGAAAGGATTTAATCTTACAGAGAGGGGTTATCTATGAACAAACAACCAATAAAAATTTATCTTGCTGCCGACTCAACGGTTCAAACCTATGAAGCTAGTGAAATAAATCAGGGCGGATGGGGAGAGTATCTTCCGTTTTATTTTTCAGAAGAGGATGTCCAAGTTTTAAATCATGCGATTGGCGGCCGAAGTTCTAAAACCTTTATCGAAGAAGGTAGACTCGATAGGATACTAAATGAAATAGGATTGGGTGATTACTTGTTCATCCAAATGGGTCACAACGATTCAACAAGTAGTAAGCCTGAAAGATATACCGATCCTTACACTACCTATAAAGAGTATTTAAAAATGTATGTCAAAGGTGCAAGAAACTGTCAGGCTGAACCGATCCTCATCACACCAGTGGCTAGACTGCACCGAGAAAATGGAATATTTATAAATGATTTTCCAGAATACTGCCAGGCCATGAAGGAAGTGGCGGTTGAGGAAAAAGTATTTTTAATAGATTTAATGAATAAGAGCTTGAACTATTTTGATACGATCGGCTACGAAGAAGCATTTACATTCTTTATGGCTTCTGTAAACGAAACAGATTTCACTCACTTTACTAAAAAAGGAGCAAATAAGATGGCTTGGCTTGTAAGTGAGGCAATAAAGGAAAGTGCTTTACCTATTTCAAGGTTTATCCTTAATAGATCCGAAAACACTGTTTTTTAATAAAAGTAAACTGAATTTTAAATTTAATCGTAAAACTAGTTTACATATAATAATAATGAATGTTCACTGCTTAGAATATGAGGAGGTAATGAAATGCATAGACATGAAATCGAACAGAAGATAGAACTCCTAATTGATAACCTGATTAATTTAAATGACCCAGACGGGAAATATGCAATCCCACTAGCTGATGGAAGAAAAATCGATAATAAAAGCTTTAACTATTGGGAGTGGACAGCAGGTGTCGGCCTCTATGGGATGATGAAATATTATAAATTAACGAAAAAGGAAGAAGTATTAAACATCATTGTTAAGTGGTTTGATGACCAATTTAAAGAGCTTCCAGTAGAAAAGAATGTTAACACGATGGTTCAAATGTTAACGCTTGCATATTTATATGAAGAAACTGGGAATCCAACCTATCTTCCGTACCTGGAAACATGGGGTGACTGGCTGTACCATGATATGCCAAGAACAAAGGACGGCGGAATCCAGCATGTAGTATTTGGTAATGAAAATTATCAGCAACTGTGGGATGACACCTTAATGATGAGTGTTTTGCCACTTACGAAAATCGGTTTACTGCTAAATAAGCCTGAATACATTGAAGAGGCAAAAAAGCAATTCTTAATACATATTAAATACTTATTCGATAAGAAAACAGGTTTATGGTTCCATGGCTGGACCTTTGAAGGCAATCATAACTTTGCAGAAGCATTATGGGGGCGGGGAAATTCATGGGTTACCATTGCCATTCCTGAATTCTTAGATTTGGTTGAACTTCCTGAAAATGATCCCGTTCGTCAAATGTTAATTGATACGCTAGAGAGACAATTAGAGGCGTTAGAAACATGCCAAAATGAAAACGGTTTATGGCATACTCTATTGCTAGACCCTACTTCCTATGTGGAAGCCTCTTGTACAGCTGGATTTGCCTTTGGTACATTGAGATCTCTCCGTAAGCGTTATGTAGATAAGAGATATCAGAACATGGGGTTGAAGGCAATTCAAGCGGTGATTGAAAATATTAATGAAAATGGGGAATTACAACACGTTTCTGCTGGAACCGCGATGGGAGAAACGCAAGAGTTTTATAAAGAAATCCCTGTTACGGCGATGCCATATGGACAATCAATGGCCATTCTTGCATTAGTTGAGTACCTATATCACAGAATTTAAGAGAATGAGGGCTTACTAGATGAAAAAATTAAATGTGTTAACAAGAATATCAGAATGTGGTGTGGTGGCAGTAGTAAGGGCTGAATCGAGTGAAGAAGCCTTCAAAATCTCCGAAGCATGTGTAAAAGGTGGTATTTCAGGAATCGAAGTAACGTATACAGTGAAGGACGCTGCAGAAGTAATCAAAGGGCTTACTTCTTATTACGAGAATAACAGTGAAGTGATCATAGGGGCGGGAACCGTTCTTGATGCACAAACAGCACGTCTAGCGATTTTAGCAGGAGCAGAGTATATTGTAAGCCCATGTTTTGATGAGGATACTGCTAAACTATGTAATTTATATCAAATTCCTTATATGCCAGGCTGTATGACGATTACGGAAATGAAGGATGCACTTAAATATGGAGTCGACATTATAAAATTATTCCCTGGAAGTGCCTTTGGTCCAGACTTTATCAAGGCAGTGAAAGCACCGCTTCCGCAAATAAACCTTATGCCTACAGGCGGTGTAAGTTTAGAAAATGTGGCTGAGTGGATTAAGAATGGCTGTGTTGCCGTAGGGGTAGGCGGTAATTTGGTTGCTCCAGCAAAGACTGGAAACTTTGAGCAAATAACCGAAATAGCAAGCCAATATGTTCTTAGAGTAAAAGAGGCAAGAGAGGCATCCAAATGAGGAAAATAGTCACTCTCGGCGAAATCATGCTGCGCTTATCCACTTATACAGGTGAGCGGCTCATGAAGGCAAATCACTTGACGATGAATTATGGCGGCGCTGAAGCAAATGTAGGTGTATCACTTTCTCACTTTGGATATGATGTCTATTTTGTCAGTAAGGTTCCCAATAATCCACTAGGAACCGCAGTTGAAAGACATTTAAAATCTCATTCTGTTCATACTGATTTCTTAGTAAAAGGCGGGGATCGGCTGGGGACTTATTATCTTGAATCAGGTGTAGGTGGAAGAAGTGCACAGGTAACCTATGACCGAAAATACTCTAGTTTTTCTAATCTTTCATTGGATGAATTAGACTTAGAGGATATTTTTCAAGATGCAACCCTCTTCCATGTTACCGGAATTACCCTTGCCCTTTCTCAAAGTTTAAGAGAGTTAGTTCTTGCTGCATTAAAAAAAGCAAAAGAGGCTGGCGTCAGAACGAGCTTTGATTTTAATTATCGATCATCTTTATGGAGCCAACGGGAGGCAGCTGCTACGATCAAGCCATTGCTTCCTTTCATAGATATTTGCTTTTGCGGGGAACTGGATGCGTTTCATTTACTAGGGATTGAACCTGCTGAAGCAGCACTCAAGCGTGAGGATCGCCTGGTTTACTATTATAAAAAAATTCAAGAAATGTATCCTGAGATGCAATATATGAGTTCAACATTCCGAACAGTATTGTCTGCCTCTGCTAATAAACTTCAAGGCAACTTTTATACGAACGGGGAACTTTTTCAATCTAAGGAGCATGATATTGATCAAATTGTTGACCGTGTTGGCGGCGGTGACGCTTTTGCGGCAGGTGTATTATTTGGAGTTCTAGAAGGTCTGCCTGCAAAAAGAACCATTGAGTTTGCAACAGCAGCTTCAGCATTAAAGCATACGGTTCATGGTGACTGTAACGCTTTTACAGCGGAAGAAGTTTCTAAAATTGTAGACCATGGCTCAGGAAAAATTAATCGATAATATGTTTTTGTGAAAAGTGTCAAAAAAAATCTGACTGATAAAGGAGAATGCTAAATGGAAACTCGTTACGCACATCACCCAGAGGATATGAAAAAATACACGACAGAAGAACTGAGAAGAGAATTTTTAGTTGAAACACTTTTTGAGGCAGGTCAAGTGCACTTAACTTACACCCATGTGGATCGAATGATTTTTGGCGGGGTAACACCAGCTGAAAAGGAATTAACCATTAAACTAGATAAAGAGCTTGGCGTTGAATATTTCTTAGAGCGCCGTGAAATGGGGATTATCAATATCGGTGGAGATGGGATGGTCATCCTTGACGGCGAGGAGTATAACATGCAGTGCCGTGATGGTCTATATGTCGGGAAAGGAATAAAAGAAGTGTTATTCCGTTCGAATGATCCTAAGAATCCAGCTAAATTTTATATCAACTCAACACCGGCACATCATAAATATCCAACGGTAAAAATTGATATCAATGAAATTACACCTCTAGAGGCTGGTGCTCCCGGAACATTGAACGAACGTAAAATCTATCAATATGTCCACCCAAATGTATGTGAGAGCTGTCAGCTGCAAATGGGCTTAACCATGCTCTCTCCAGGAAGTGTTTGGAACACAATGCCTTGTCATACACATGAACGCAGGATGGAAGTGTACCTATACTTTGATATGGAGCCTGAAACCCGCGTATTCCATTTCATGGGTAAACCGGATGAAACGAGACATTTGGTGATGAGTAATGAACAAGCTGCGATTTCACCAAGCTGGTCCATCCATACAGGAACAGCAACTAGTAACTATACATTCATTTGGGGTATGTGCGGTGAGAACATCACTTATACTGACATGGACTTCGTGAAAATGGAAGATCTACGATAATCAATGAACTGGAGGTACAAGTGATGAACCTTGGAGTAAGGGCCCATGACTTTGAAAACCGCCCGACAGAGGAGTTAGTTCGTGCGATTGCTGGAAAAGGACTAACCTCTGTCCAGTTGGCCTTAGGGAAATCCTTCGAACATATTAATACCAGCCTTGGAAGTTTGAGCCCGGGATTGGCTAACTATATTGGCAGTGCATTTAAAAAGCAAGATCTTCAGATTGCTGTATTAGGATGCTATTTTAATATGATTCATCCCGATTTAACGGAAAGAAGAAAAGGGATGGAGCGTTTTAAAGAGCATATCCGATTTGCAAGAGATTTTGGCTGCAGCATTGTTGCAACCGAAACGGGTAATGTAAACGCGGATATTGTCTATACAGTGGAAAACTTCAAAGAAGAGCCATTTTTAGAGGTTGTTGAAAGTGTACGAGAGTTAGTGCGAGAAGCAGAGAAGTTTGGGGTGATCGTGGGAATAGAAGCTGGAGTGAATCACCCGATCTATTCAGCTAAAGTAATGAAAAGACTGCTAGATTCGATTGATTCTAACAACCTCCAAGTGATTCTTGATCCCGTAAATCTATTAACAATCGACACCTATAAAAACCAGGAAGAGATATTTCAAGAAGCAATGGATTTATTTGCAGATAGAATCGTGGTGCTTCATGCGAAAGATTTTATCATAGAGGATGATCAGCTAGTACCAACTGCTGTTGGTAAAGGGCTACTCAACTATGAATACATCTTGAAAGAGATTAAGAAGAGAAAACCGTATATGAACATCTTACTAGAAGAAACAAAAGAGCCATATATAGATGAAAGTGTTGCATTTTTAAAGCAAATCTATCAACAAGCTTAACTAGATGAAAGGGGAGAGAATCATGACAACAATTTTCTCTTTAACAGGAAAAGTTGCTTTAGTCACGGGAGCAAGCAGAGGTCTTGGCCAAGGAATGGCAGTTGGATTAGCGGAAGCTGGTGCGACGGTTATTGGTGCAGGTATGAGTGATATGACAGGTACCCGGCAGCAAATCGAGTCGATTGGCGGAACCTTTCATGAAATAAAGGTGGATTTATCACAGCCTGGTGCTGCTGTACAGCTAGTAGCTGATGCACTGGCCATTACTGACCGCATCGATATTCTATTGAATAATGCAGGCATTATCCGCAGGGCAGATGCTGAGAATTTTTCAGATGAAGATTGGCTTGAAGTAATTAATGTAAATCAAAATGCAGTGTTCCAATTATGCCGTGAAGCGGGCAAGCACATGCTTGAAAAAGGCTCTGGGAAAATTATCAACATTGCTTCAATGCTGTCTTACCAAGGCGGACTGCGAGTTCCTGCTTATACAGCGAGTAAACATGCAGTGGCAGGCTTAACAAAATCGTTTGCAAATGAATGGGCAGGTAAAGGTGTGAATGTAAACGCCATTGCACCAGGTTATTTTGAAACAGATAATACCGCGCAAATTAGAGGAAATGTGGATCGAAATGCTTATATTACATCTAGAATCCCGCAAGGCCGCTGGGGTAAACCAGAGGATTTAAAGGGAGCTGTTATTTTCCTAGCTTCTGATGCCTCTGGTTATGTGAATGGTCATATATTAGCAGTCGATGGCGGCTGGCTAAGCTCTTAAGTTTAATATGAAAAATACTCCCCATTATAGTTGGCCGTTAACTGTAATGGGAGTTTTTTTAACATTTCATTTCATGGGGGGGAAGACCAATGAATAAAATCGTAGTTTGTGGGTTAAGTAATCGGGCGTTGGGAATGTTTATTCAACCCGTTCTTCGTAATTTTGCATCTCGTAATCAAATTGTCGGCTTGCTTGATACCGATTTTCGTAGAATTGAGATTTGTAAAGAAAGTTTTCCGGAACTAGCAAATGTATCTGTATATAATTCAGACCAATTTCAGCAAATGATTGACGAAACAAATCCTGATACGGTCATCGTTACGAGCCGTGACGATACCCATGTCGATTATATTTTACAAGCTTTAGAGAATAACCTGACAGTCATTACGGAAAAGCCAATGGTGACAAATGCTACCGATGCTAGAAGAGTAGTGGAAGCTGAAGAGAAAAGTCAGGGGAAAGTCATTGTCGCCTTTAATTACCGATACAATCCTTTTCATCGAAAAATTAAAGAGTTAATTTTAGAAGGTAAAATTGGCAGGGTGACTTCCGTCGACTTAAATTGGTATATCGATACATACCACGGGGCCAGCTACTTTAAGAGGTGGAACCGGAAAAGGGAGTTTTCGGGCGGATTATCAATTCATAAATCCACCCATCACTTTGATTTAGTAAATTGGTGGCTGGATCAAAAACCCGAAGAGGTGTTTGCCTATGGCGCATTGAATTACTTCGGGAAAGATGGAGAAATGAATCCAAGCCCGATTGATAATCGATATTGCGGTACCTGTCAAGAACAACATTTATGCCAATACTACATGCGCTGGTCCAACCGTCGGAATAGCATGGCGGTTAAAGATGATCATATCAAAGCAGATAATATTGAAAAATCAGCACATAACTATACCGGTTATCGTCCTGATTCATGTATTTTTGATCATGAAATTGAAATCGAAGATACCTATGTGGCAACGGTTAAATATGACAAAGGAGCTTTCTTAAGCTACTCTGTTAATTTTTCTCTACCGTATGAGGGGTATCGTTTAGCGATTAATGGTACTAAAGGTAGAATTGAAACGACTGAGTTTCATGAACCAAGCCGTATTCCGTTCCCATTCCCGGAACAAACGATTGAATATTATCCTTTATTCGGGGGCTCAAAAGAAGTGATTCATGTTCTGCAAAATGAAGGCGGCCACGGCGGCGGCGACCCTGTACTTCAGGAGGACCTGTTCTTAGGAGTCGACCCTGCTAGAACATATCAGATTTTAGCTGGCGCAAAAGAGGGCGCTTACACCATTGCGTTGGGTGAGGGAGTCTGGCGCTCTAGCAAAGAGAACAAGCCAGTTAAAATAAAGGATTTATTGAACAGTGACGTAAATTTATCTAGGATATTATAGGTAGTGGCGGATAGCTAGATTTACTATCGAATAGCAAAGAAATACTAGCCGATGAATGAATAAAGGGGGATGTAGGATGCCGCAATTAATACTTGAAGAAAATAAAGTGAGTCAAGCAATTGACCGTGTAGTCGAAAGAACTTTTAATATGGACTTTAGCTGGGATTGGCCAGGAGGAGTTGCCTTTTTCGGTGTAGCGGAAGCATACGAAGCATCCGGTGAAGAGAAATATCTACAAGCGATTAAGAATTGGGTAGATGAGGAATTAGAAGATGGCCTTCCAAAATTAACAGTGAATGCATCGTCCATAGGCCATATCCTATTAACATTATACAAAGCCACAAATGAAGAAAAATATATAGAAAATGCTATTAAAATGGCAGACTACCTGCTCCATGATGCAGAACGCTTCGATGATGGAGTGCTGCAGCATACAGTCAACGGCACGAAGTATCAATTCCCAGAACAGGCATGGGTAGATACGATGTTCATGGCAGGCTATTTCCTGCTAAGAATTGGCCATATGTTAAATAGAGATGATTATTTCAACTTTGGATTAAAACAATATCATGGACATGAAAAATTTCTTCAAGACGACATCACCAATCTTTATTACCATGGCTGGGATAACCTCTCACAAAACCATATGTCAGGTATTTTTTGGGCAAGAGGAAACAGCTGGGCTGCTTACACAATGGCCAGAGCGCTCGAACTAATTGAAGTGCAGCACCCTTCGTTTATGATTATCCAAGGATCATTAAGAGATCAGTTAAGTGCATTAGTTAGACTTCAATCTGAAACAGGCATGTGGCATACAATTGTTGATGACCCGACCTCCTATCTTGAAACATCAGGAACGGCTGGAATTGCCGCAGCATTGTTAACAAGAGGAAAATTATATAATAAACAAATTCAAAAAGCACTTGATGGCATATTGAATCAAATTAGAGAAGATGGTTCAGTAATGGGAGTTTCTGCTGGAACCGCTGTTATGTATAATGCAGATGGCTATCGGGAAGTACCTTACAAACGAGTACAAGGGTGGGGCCAAGGTTTAGTTCTAGCCTTCTTATCGTTACTGTTAAAAGGAGAAAACAGAAAATAAATAAAACCTGTGGGGGTCATGAAAGGCTTCCACAGGTTATTTTGAATGATCGTTTTTAACAACAACAAGAATGTACGAATCTGCAAAAAAGTGTTAAGACCAAGAAAGTTTCAATCAAAAAATGAAGATTGCTGAAAAATAGGGGCTGGATTACTATACAGATACTAATCAACAAATAGGAGGATGGAAGACATGTCAAATAACGAGAACCAGATTCCGGTACTTCGTCAGATGGAAAGCCTAAATCGAGGATTGGTTGCTGTAAAAGTAGAAAAAGGGGTTTATACTGGCTGGCGTCTATTTGGAACAGATCCAGAAGAAATAGCTTTTAATGTTTATCGAGATGGAATCAAGGTTAATCAAGAACCGATTACAACAAGTACGAATTACCTTGATAGGGAAG
The DNA here is from genome assembly GCA_040797665.1 of Neobacillus sp. Classification (GTDB taxonomy): domain Bacteria; phylum Bacillota; class Bacilli; order Bacillales; family Cytobacillaceae; genus Neobacillus. The sequence continues at coordinate 98,896 of JBFNER010000005.1, forward strand.
GCAATGCCGACTCAACCTATTCTATTTCTGTCATTTTGGATGAAGGAGAGCAGCCAGTATCTGAAAAGGTGAATGTTTGGGATACCAATTACCTAACGGTTCCACTCAATAAGCCAGAGGATGGAGTTTCACCTGATGGAGTCCCTTACACTTACCATGCAAATGATGCAAGTGTCGGTGATGTAGATGGTGATGGTGAATATGAAATCATCCTAAAATGGGATCCATCGAATTCTCATGACAATGCCCATAAAGGTTATACAGGCAATGTATTTTTAGATGCTTATAAATTAGATGGAAGACATCTTTGGAGAATTGATCTTGGGAAAAATATTCGGGCTGGGGCACATTACACACAGTTTTTAGTATATGACTTTGATGGCGACGGAATGGCTGAGATTGCCTGCAAAACGGCAGACGGCACAAAAGATGGTCAAGGAAAAATCATCGGAGATCGTAAAGCAGACTACCGTAATCAAGACGGATTTATCCTAGAAGGTCCGGAATATTTAACGATATTTGAAGGTTTAACAGGAAAAGAACTCGTTACAACAGATTATGACCCGCCAAGAGGCAAGGGATCTGATTGGGGCGATGATGAAGGTAACCGCGTTGACCGTTTTCTTGCCTGTGTTGCCTACTTAGATGGTGTTAAACCAAGTCTTGTTATGTGCCGGGGCTACTACACTAGAGCCGTATTAGTGGCCTATAACTGGCGTGATGGCAAGCTTACAAGAGTATGGAAGTTTGATAGTCTTGAGGCCGGCAATGAAGGCTATTCTGGACAGGGAAATCACAGTGTAAGCGTAGCGGACGTGGATGAAGATGGTAAAGATGAGATTATTTATGGCTCCTGTGTGATTGACCATGATGGTACAGGTCTATATACAACTGGTTTAGGACATGGAGATGCAATCCATGTTGGAAATCTTATTCCAAGCAGACCAGGTTTGGAAATTTTCCAAGTACATGAAATTCCGCAGGCAAAGGGAACGGAAATTCATGATGCAAAAACCGGTGAAATACTTTGGGGCATTCCTTCCACAGAGGATGTCGGCAGAGGGATGGCTGCTGATATTGACCCTCGTTATGACGGTGTAGAAGTTTGGTCGTCTACTCATTGGCGAACAGGCGGAGCAGGTTTATACAATAGCTCGGGAGAGAAAATATCTGACACGAATCCACAGTCCTTTAACTTCGCGGTTTGGTGGGACGGCGATTTATTACGAGAGCTCCTTGACCATGATTACGATGTAGAAACTGGTATTGGTGTTGGAAAAATAGATAAATGGGATTATGAGAATGGCAGACTTGTCAATATCCTAACAGCAGACGGTTCTAGGTCCAATAATGGAACAAAAGGAAATCCTTGTTTGCAGGCTGATATTTTGGGTGACTGGAGAGAAGAAGTGATCTGGCGGACCGATGATAGTACCGCCCTAAGAATTTATACAACAACGGATGTTACCGACCATCGCATCTATACACTTATGCATGACCCTAATTATAGATTGGCGATTGCTTGGCAGAATGTGGCGTACAACCAGCCGCCACACCCGGGATTTTTCTTAGGACATAACATGGAAAAGCCGCCTGTTCCAAAAATCTATGAAGTGAAGCCAGAGAACATAGAAAAAGATAAGGAATACAGCGGAAAACTTTATTTGTAAGGAGTGCACGATTTGGATACGATTAATATTTTTCTAGCTGGAGATTCAACAGTAGCAAATTGTCCCCCACAAGAGGCCCCGATGGCCGGCTGGGGGCAAGTCTTTCAAACTTTTTTTTCGGAACAGGTGCGAATCTATAATCATGCAAAGGGTGGTGCGAGTACCAATAGTTTTATAGAAGAAGGAAGATTAAAAACGATATTGGACGCGATTAAACCAAATGATTATCTGTTCATTCAATTTGGTCATAACGATCAGAAGTCATATGGTACAGAACCATACACAACCTACCAGTCCTATTTGACTGAATATATTAACGGTGCACGCGAAAAAAGTGCTATCCCGATTCTGATAACTTCTGTTCATCGCAGGAATTTTGATGAAAACGGAAACCTAGTTAATACACTCGGGGAGTACCCACTATCCATGATCCAGTTAGCGAAAAAACTTGATGTCCAGCTAATTAACCTATTGGAGAAAACAGAACATCTGTATCAATCACTGGGAATGGAAGATTCAAAGCAATTATTTACATGGTTTGCCCCTAATGAGAATCCAAATTACCCAGATGGAATTCAGGACAATACACATTTCTGTGAAACTGGGGCAAGGGAAGTCGCAAAGTTAGTAATAGAAGGTGTGAAGGAATTACAATTGCCAATCGTCCCGTTTATAAAAAACTAGAGTGCGAAATAATGCAAAAGTAGAGGTGACAGTAATGGGAAAAAAATTATATCATGGGGCCGCTTATTATCCGGAACTGTGGAATGAAAAAGTGATAGAAGAAGATATTCTCCATATGAAACAGACGGGAATAAATGTGGTTAGAATGGGAGAGTTTGCTTGGTCAACGATGGAACCTGAAGAAGGTAAGTTCGATCTCAGTTTTTTTGCCAATATCATTAATAGACTTTATGAAAATGGGATTGAAACGGTTATGTGTACACCGACACCAACCCCTCCTATATGGTACACTCATGGTCATCCAGAAAGAATGTATGTTGATCGTGATGGAAAAGTGATGGGGCATGGGTCAAGACAGCATGCTTGTACCAATCATCCTTACTTCAAAGAACGAGCAGCACTTATTACCGAAAATATTGCGAAAGCGGTTGGCAGTTTACCAGGTGTAATCGGCTGGCAAATTGATAATGAGTTTAAATGCCACGTAAGCGAATGTATGTGTGAAACATGTAATGGATTATGGCATGAATGGTTAAAGAACCGCTATGAAACAATTGAAAACCTAAATGAGGCATGGGGTGCACAGGTATGGAGTGAGAATTATTTAAGCTTCGAGCAGGTACCGCAGCCAGGACCTGCACCGTTTCTTCATAACTCATCGCTTAGTACGATGTACCAACTATTCTCGATGGAAAAAATCGCTGAGTTTTCTGATGAGCAGGCAGAAATCATCAGGAAACACTCAAGTGCACCGATTACACATAATAGCTCTGTCTTTTTTAGTGTAGACAATGAAAGGATTTTCAAAAATCTAGACTTTGCTTCCTTTGACACTTATGCAACCATTGAAAACTTTCCAGCTTATTTGATTAATAGTGATTTATGGAGGAATTTCAAAAAGGACCGTGGCTTTTGGGTGATGGAAACCAGTCCGTCCTATGCAGCGTCACTAGAAAGCTACGCAAGCCCCCATCAAAATGGTTATCTTAAAGTGGAGGCAGCAGCTGCATATGCATTAGGTGCAGAAGCATTTTGTTATTGGCTGTGGAGACAGCAGCGTGCCGGATGTGAACAGCCGCATGGCTCTGTCCTAAGTTCATGGGGTAAACCTACAGTGGGATATCAGAACGTGCTTGAGGTTGAGAAACTAAGAAAAGAGATTGAACCCATTATCCTAGCTACGAAACCAAGTCAAGCTGAGCTGGCCATTACCTATTCTGACAGGGCAAAGGCATTCTTAAAAACAGAACCGCACCGAAAGTTAAACCCTCGTGGTTTAATAACAGATTTTTATAAACGTATTTTGGGATTAGGCATTCATCGTGATTTAATCCCTGAAGGTGCCTGCTTAGATGGCTATAAGCTTTTATTCACACCTTTCATTCCATTTTTGTCCGATGATTATATTGCGAGGGCAAAGGAATTTGTTGAAAATGGCGGAGTTTGGATTGTTGGTCCGTTAACCGGGGGACGGACAGAAGAACATACCGTTCATACAGATTTTGCGTTAGGAGCACTAGAAAAACTTGCTGGCGCTGAGGTGCTATTTACATATCCAATGGATGATAACGGGACGGTTGGACATGCTTTTGATGTATCTGCCCCATTAGGAATGTGGAGCTCAGTAATGGAATATACCGAAGAGACTGCAGTTGGCGTCATTGAAGAAGGTCTTTCAGAAGGAAAGTCCTTTATTTCAGAGCACAAATTAGGTGCTGGAAAGATCGTAATGCTTGGGTCTATGCCGATTGGCGATGAAGGAGACTTATTGCTTCAAAAACTTGTTAATCACTATGCCGAGGAAGCAGAAATTTCATTGCGGACAGATGTTTCCGAGGGTACAATTGTTGCGCCAAGACAGGGAGATGGCTATACCGTTTGGTTTGTCATCAATATGGACGGAAATGGCGGAAGCGTCACCATACCACAAGCAGGAACTGACCTGCAAACCAACAGCAGCATCGAACCAGGAAAACTTGAAATAGGAAAATTCGAATATAGAATCTTCCAGTTTGATAAATAGGAGGAGTTAGAATGATACGAAAAGCTTCTGTCATGAAAGTATTTGAGGGCTGCCATGAAGAGTATAAAAAACGTCACGATGAATTATGGCCAGAAATGGAAACAGAACTAAAAAACCACGGAGCACACCATTATTCCATTTTCTTAGATGAAAAAACAAACAACCTTTTCGCCTATGTTGAAATAGAAAGTGAAGAAAAATGGAGCCAAATGGCACAAACAGCCATTTGTCAAAAATGGTGGGCCTATATGAAAGACATCATGGAAACAAATCCAGATAACAGCCCTATATCAATAGAATTAAAGCAAGTATTTTATCTAGATTAGAAGAAACAAACCTAAAAACGGCGGACCATCATCCATTGGTGATGGTCTATTTTTTTTCCAATATACAATTATTGCAAAAGACAGTATGCAAAAAAGTATGATTGATGGAAAAAAAGAACCTCTTTAAGGTAGGAATACATAGTTTTTTATTTTTCAAGAAAAGAGGATTGAAAATGGGAAAAGGGACCAAATGGCCAGTTGAATGGAAAGAATTTAGAGACTCAATATCAGGAGTAAAGGTTACACAATTAACAGATTATCTGGCACATAGTTTTCACCTATATTTTACAAATGACGGCTGGTATAACAACGGAACAAAATTACTCTTCTGCTCCGACAGGGGAAATGCGGCAAATCTTTATAGTCTTGACCTGCTAAATGGAGAAATCACACAAATAACCGATTTAGATCGTAATGTACCTAAGGGTATACAGGGGACATATATCAATCCCGTTCGCAATGAAGCATATTTTACATTGGGTAAAACGATATCCGGCATCAATCTTGACACCCTTGAGGAAACGGTCATCTTCCATCAGCCTGAAGGATATAACTTCAGCAACTTAAGCTGTACAGCTGATGGGAAACATTTATGCTTTGGACTCTCAGAGGATTTATCTAAATCAATCCAAAGCAATCTATCTGGCGGTTATGTAGGATTTGAGGAAACTGAAGCAGCAAGACCGCACTGCCAAATTTACCTGTTTTCATTTGAAACGGGAGAAACTAGCGTCATTCACGAAGAAAAACGCTGGATTGGGCATGTGAATGCATCACCAACACAACCGCATCTCATTACATTCTGCCACGAAGGTCCTTGGGAAAAAGTAGACCATCGTTTTTGGGCAATGAATATTGAGTCAGGCGAAGTTTGGAAAATTAGAGAAGGGGAACCAAACCAATTTGCTGGCCATGAATACTGGCACGCTGATGGACTTCATATTGGATATCATGGATTTACTGATTCTTTAGAGCGAAAAGATGGAAAGTTCCTTGGATTCACCAAATTTGATAATACAGAATGCCAAGAGTTTGAATTCCCTTACCAAAACATGCATATCCATTCTAATGACTCTACTCTAATTGTAGGTGACGGACAACAATCAAGTGCCTATCATGGCGAAAGATACCAAGATTGTATTTTCTTATGGAAGAATACGGCTAGTGGGATGGAAGGCCCAAGGATTCTATGCAAGCATCGTGGTAGTTTTCAAGTCCAGCAGCTTCATGTTCATCCACGATTCAGTCATGATGCAAGTAAAATCCTATTTACATCTGACCGGACTGGTTACGGGAACATTTATCTTGCAGATGTTCCAGACTTCGAAAGTCTGCCCGAACTTGTCGCTGGAAAACTAGTTAAGAATTAATTATGCCAGCTTTGTAAGCTGGGAATATCTATATTATGTTACTCTCATTAGAAGTGAAAAAGATAGTCAAAGGGTATAGGAATTACGGATGGGGGAATTGGAATGAAATTATCATGGTTAAACAAAGCTCCAAAGGATAAGACGGGGATTTCTTGGGGAGTTCCTTGGGAAAAGGGGGCATTAGATCGTTTAGATTTCCTTTGTCTTCAGGATAACAGGGGGAATAAAATACCGACACAGAGCTGGCCGATGGCTTTTTGGCCTGATGGAAGTGTCAAATGGACTGGACATGCTGCAGTTTTGGAAGAATCGCTGGGTTCTACCTTCGAGCTATGTAAAGGGGAAGAAACTGTTAATACTAGACCTTTAAGTGTGAACGAATCCATAGATACCATTGATGTAGATACTGGTGAAGTAAAGTTCACGCTAAACAAACAAGGTAATAGTTTAATTAATTCCATTTCAAGAGGGAGTAAAGTAATTGGAGAAAATGGAAGATTAATAGCAATCAATGAAAACGGCAGTAAGGAAAACGGACTAAAGACTATCAAAGAAGAAGAATTACAAAGTAAAATAAATAAAGTGGAAATCGAACAAGCTGGACCGGTAAGAGCAGTGGTAAAAATAGAAGGAAGTCATCAATCTATGATTAGCACTGAAACCTTGCTTCCATTTTTAATAAGGCTATACTTTTTTGCAAACGCTTCATCTGTAAGGGCTGTTCATACCCTTCTATACGATGGAAATCCGGAAAAAGATTTTATTAAGGGTGTTGGCTTGGAGCTTTCCGTACCATTAAAAGGAGAACCATTTAATCGCAATGTCAGATTTTCAGGGGATTCAGGGATCTTTTCTGAGCCAGCACAGCTATTACTAACACGACGTCATCGTAACGCAGGAGATTTATACGAAAACCAAATCAATGGTGAACTCATTACATTTTCTGAAGAGCAACACCAACCATTACTAGAACATGCAAAACAAAATGCAATTTGGAATGATTTTAAGATATTTCAAGATTCTTCAGATCACTACCGGGTCAAGAAGCGGACAGGTGACGAATTCTCGTGGGTCGAATCTACACATGGAACGAGAGCAACAGGGTTAATGTATGTGGGAGGTACTGACCACGGTATCGCCGTCGGTTTAAAGAATTTTTGGCAAAAACATCCTTCGGCACTTGAGGTACATGATCTTAGCAAATCAAAAGCAAAGCTCAAAGTGTGGTTTTGGTCGCCCGATTCAGAAGCAATGGATTTAAGGCATTACAATAATGAAACACATGTGATTAGTGCTTATGAGGGATTTGATGAACTAAGAGCAACTCCTGAAGGGATTGCTAATACGAGTGAATTATTTTTCCACTTCTATTCTGATTCCCCGGTAAATGATAGTTTGGTAGAAAAGGCAATGGAGTGGCAGGCGCCTATATTATTAGTTTGCGAACCAGAATATTATTACCAAACAAAAGCAACAGGAATATGGAGTCTGCCTGATCGAAGCACTCAAATAAAAATGATGCTGGAAGATCAGCTAGATGCAGCATTCAATTTTTATAAGAAAGAAATTGAGCAGCGCAGATGGTACGGCTTTTGGAATTATGGGGATGTCATGCATACCTATGACCCTATTAGACATCAATGGAGGTACGATTTAGGAGGATTTGCGTGGCAAAATACTGAGCTTGTGCCTAATATTTGGCTGTGGTATTCGTTCCTGCGCTCCGGACGTGAAGATGTATTTATTATGGCAGAAGCGATGACTAGGCATACGGGTGAAGTGGATTGCTACCATTTTGGCGAGTATGCAGGATTAGGATCAAGGCATAATGTGTCACATTGGGGCTGCGGCTGCAAAGAGGCACGAATTAGTATGGCCGGTCTCCATAAATTCTATTATTTTTTAACAACAGATGAAAGAACAAGAGATTTGTTAACAGAGGTAAGAGATTCAGATAAGGCATTATCTACTCTTGACCCGATGAGAGAGTTCTATACAAATGAACAGCATTCAACCCACGCACGAGTTGGTCCAGATTGGGCTGCATTTTGTTCTAATTGGTTTTCCGAATGGGAAAGAACAGAAAATGAAGTGTATAAGGAAAAGATTATTTCTGGAATTGAAACTCTTAAGCAGCTGCCATTGAGGTTATTATCTGGACCTACCTTTGGCTATGATCCCGAAACTTGCACTCTTTTGCATATGGGGGATGGAAATGAAGGAGGCTACCATATGGTCATTGCATTTGGCGGACCACAAGCCTGGATGGAGATCGCCGAAAATCTTGATGATGAAGAATGGGAAGATATGCTTGCTGAATTTGGCGAATTCTATGTGTTAAGTAATGAAGAAAAGTTAAAAAGAACTAATGGTGTACTTCATGATCGACTTTTTAGCCTGCCGATGCTAGCTTCTGGAATGGTCGCGTATGCAGCTGCTAAGAAAAAGGATTCAGCACTGGCTGAAAAAGCATGGAATCTATTATTAAACGAAGAAATCAGCGAAATGGTGCTGCCAATAAAAGAGCAAAAGGTCAAGGCATGGAGGAACTTAACCGAAATCCCGAGCATCACAACGAATACAACTTCGCAATGGTGTCTTAATACTATCATGGCATTGGAGTTAATAGGAGATACGCTAGAAAATAAGTGCTTTCAAGAAAGTATTAGTTCGACAATAAAGTACTTAAAAGGATAAAAAACGTATTATATCAAGGTTTATCTGGGTACAAAAAAATGTAATTGTCAGAAAAATGAAAGCGATTTACATTTGAGGTAGAACATGACTCAGTCAATCGGTTGAGACCCAAAAATGGGAGAAGTCATTTTACTGATCAAGATCTAAAAACAAAAGATCACAGGGGGTATGGAAAAATGATGAAAAAAATGAAAAAACTTAAAAAGTTAAAAAGTAAAAAAGTAGTCGTTCCGTTTTTAACTGCTATGCTGCTTACATCCACTTTAGCGGCCTGTACTAGTTCGGAAACGTCAGGAAATGATGATAAAAAAGGAAAAGACTCTAAGCCTGAAATTAGGATCATGACGACAGCTTATACACCTGATCCTCCTTCAGATGACAGCTTAGTTATAAAAGAGCTTGAGAAATTCACAAATACGAATATTACTATGAACTATGTTTTAGATAGTGCATATGGAGACAAGTTAAATATTACTCTAGCATCTGGTGATCTTCCTCAAATCATGATGATCCCAAGTAAGATTCCTAGCTTCATAAGTGCAGTAAGAGATGGTGCGTTTTGGGAGCTTGGACCATATTTAAAGGATTATCCAAACTTAAGCCAAGCAAATGAAATTACATTGCAAAATAGTTCTATTGATGGCAAAGTCTATGGTATTTACCGAGCTCGTCCGCTTGGAAGACTTGGTGTGACCATCCGTAAAGACTGGTTAACTAACCTTGGATTAGAAACACCTAAAACAATTGATGAATTTTATAATGTATTGAAAGCATTTACACATGATGATCCTGACGGTAATGGTCAAGACGATACGTATGGAATGGTCATTTCAAAATATACTGGTCCTTTTGATATTATGCAAATTTGGTTTGGCGCTCCGAATAAATGGGGTGAAGGAAAAGACGGTAGCCTAGAGCCTGATTTCCTATCTGATGAATATATGGACGCATTAAAATTCTTCAAGAAATTATATGATGAAAAATTAATCAATGAAGACTTCGCCGTTATGGATCCTCAAAAATGGGGTGATCCGCTATTAAATGGTCAAGCTGGAGTCATTGTCGATGTATTGGATCGCGGACGCCGTGCTGACGAAGATATGAGAAAAGCTAACCCAGATTTAAAAGAACCAATTGATATTTTTGGTGCAGTGGAAGGACCAAAAGGACTTCGTTCCCTGCCTACATCAGGATATTCTGGATTGCTGGCAATTCCTAAAACTAGCGTAAAAACAGAAGAAGAGTTAAAACAAGTGTTGGCATTTATCGATAAATTAAGTGAAAAGGAAGCACAAATTCTTGCCTACAATGGTATTGAAGGGCGCCACTTTGAACTGAAGGATGGCAAGCTAGTGTCACTTGCTGCTGATAATAAGGCGCTAATAAACGAATTTACTGACTTAAACCAATTCTATACAGGCATTCCTGAGAATCGATTCCATCAGCCAGAAATGTCACCAGTAAGAGAAAAAGAACAGCAGATCCTGAAGGATAACGAAGATATCGTTGTTGCAAACCCTGCAGAATCATTACTTTCTGAAATTTATGCTCAAAAAGGCCAGCAGTTAGACAATATTATCAATGATGCGAGAATTAAATTTATTGTCGGTCAAATCGATGAAGACGGTTTTAAGGATGCCATTAAATTATGGAGAAGTACAGGTGGAGATGATTACATCAAGGAGATCAACAAACTCTACAAAGAGGCAAATAAATAGGCATGATATTGACAGGCAGTGTTCGTACACTGCCTGTTTTAGAAAATGAAAATAATGCAGAAAAACCATAGATGATGAGTATGAAAGGAGAGAAGAGATGGCCGGCCTTAAAGCACAGAATGTTGAAACAGAATTTAGCCAAGTTTCAAAGGCATCAAAAAAAGCTTCTAAAGCAGAAGTACAATCAAATTTGACCAATCTCCAACGCTTAAAAAGAGATAAATGGCTCTATTTGTTATTAGTTCCAGGTTTAATTTACTTCATTATTTTTAAATACCTTCCTATGTGGGGAATCGTAATTGCTTTCCAGGATTACTCGCCGTTTTTAGGAGTGTTTGGAAGTAAATGGGTAGGGTTCGAGAATTTTATAGATTTCTTTAAAAATCCAGACTTTTTTAGGCTTTTAAGAAATACTTTTATCCTTGCCTGTTTAGATTTGGTTTTCTTTTTCCCAGCACCTATTATCCTGGCACTTCTCTTAAATGAACTAAGAATTAATTCCTATAAGAGAACAGTGCAAACCTTTATATATGTGCCGCACTTTATGTCCTGGGTAATCATCGCGAGTATTACTTATATCTTTTTTACAACAAGCGGTGGAGTAATTAATGAAATTGTTTCCTATTTTTATGGAAAACCAATTAACTTCCTATCAGCGCCTGAATGGTTTAGACCATTAATCATGGGTCAAATTATTTGGAAAGAATCCGGATGGGGTACAGTTATTTTCCTTGCAGCCTTAGCAACAGTGGACAAAGAGCAATATGAAGCAGCGATAGTTGACGGGGCAGGACGGATGAGACGCCTTTGGCATGTTACACTGCCGGCTGTAAGCAGTACGATTATTGTTCTTTTAATCCTAAGGCTTGGAAATTTCCTTGATACTGGATTTCAACAAATCTTCCTTATGACGAATTCCCTAAATCGTGATGTTGCAGATGTATTTGATACGTATGTCTATTTTGTAGGGATCACACAAGGGGCATATAGTTACAGTACTGCAGTAGGATTATTCAAGTCAGTAGTAGGGGTTATTCTAGTGTTAGGTGCGAATAAACTGGCCAAAAAGATGGGCCAGGAAGGAATTTTTTAAGCAGCGGTTTAATCACAGGAGGTGGAAAAAATGGCTGGTATGCCAAAAATGCATAATACCCCAGCAGGAAGGGTTTTTGATGTATTTAACTTTATCTTTTTGGGACTTATTGGACTTTTAATGATTTGTCCATTTCTATATGTTATTGCAGGTTCATTTGCAACTGAAGCAGAGTTAACAAGAAGAAGTTTCTTTATCTTCCCGGAAACATTTACTCTCGATGCCTATAAGTATATCTTTGCTACCAATACTTTCGTTCGGAGTATCCTTGTTTCAATGGGTGTCACTCTAGTAGGAACATTGGTATGTTTATTCTTCACATTCACAATGGCTTATCCACTTTCAAGAAAAACACTGATGGGCCGAAGTCTATTTATGAATCTTGTAGTATTTTCGATGTTATTCAGCGGCGGTATGATCCCCACTTACATCGTTGTAAAGTCTTTAGGTTTACTTGACTCTTATTGGGCATTGATTTTGCCAATAGCCATCAATCCCTTTAACTTAATCATTGTTAAAACATTCTTCCAGAACATTCCGATAGAACTAGAGGAAGCAGCAAAAATCGACGGCTGTACGGAAATAGGGATATTTTGGAGAATCATGCTCCCTTTATCTAAGCCAGTAATTGCTACTTTTGCCCTGTTTTACGCAGTAGCGATTTGGAATGATTTCTTTAGTGCATTGTTATATATTACCGACAGTGCAAAATGGCCAGTCCAGGTATTGCTTCAACAAATTATTATTTTATCACAGTCACAGCTTGGCGATGCTGCTTCAACAGGAGCTTCTTTTGTAGAGCCTCCGGATCAGTCATTGAAATTAGCTGTCGTTGTTGTTGCTACATTACCGATATTAATTGTGTACCCGTTCCTGCAAAAACACTTTGCTAAAGGTATGCTTTTAGGATCGGTAAAAGGTTAACAGTTAAATATTATAGTATAAAGGGGCCATTTGCCTTGGATGATTTATTCATTCAAGGCAAATGGCCCTTTTATTTTTACTATGGGTTAAGGGAAAATTCAGACTTCTCTATAAAAGCGCCTTCATTTTTTGACAAAAGTATGACATAATAGTTTCAAATATGTAAAGGGAAATAATCTTGGGGGTGTACTAGTGGGTTTGAAAGAAATGAAGGCGAAACTAAAAACATTCCATTGGAGAGGAAGTTTCCATCGTAATAGTTTCATTTTGATATTGGCGATTGCAAGTATTCCAGGCTTAATTACAGGTCTTAGCATTTATTGGTTTGCTGTAGGGAAGGTAGAGGATGAATTAACTGCCATTCATAATAGTCAAATCGAGCAAAGGGCGAAAAATATTGACGAGGAATTTAAATATCTGGAATACTCAACCTCACATTGGGCCTTTGAACCTCGTTTTGGTGAATCATTACGGAATATTGATTTTGTTAAACAATTTACGGAAACCTACGATATTACGAAGACACTGCTTTTATTACAAGGCAGTCATTCACTTATAAGAGATGTAGATTTATATATTGAGAGAGAAAAGCCAATCTTATTTGATAGTGAATATAATGTATTAGATGATAAAACAAAGGCTTTTTACCATGCTACACTTCGTACAGGAAAGAAATTGCAATGGGCAGAGTATTCAGCTGAAAATAATTCCAAAAATAAAACATTGGCATTTGTGCATAGCATTCCAGCAACCAGTAAGGATCCTTTCGGGTCGATAATTGTTACCATTGACCGCTATAAAGCTCTTCAGCTTCTAAAGACATTGACTCCTTATGATAAAGGAGCAACCTTCATTTTAGACGGTAAGAACGAAATTTTACTAGCGTCCAATAGTACGAAAGATACTGATTTTGTAAACGTTTTAAAGAAAGAGTTAGAGACACAAAAGAAGAACTCTGAAGGCTCTTTTCAATATGAAAGCAACAAAAAAATGTATTCAGTCTCATACGGCCAATTTACGAGAGTTGATTCAAACTGGACCTATGTATCTGCTGCACCGATGTCCTCGATTACTGCACCATTAGTACTGGTATCAAGATTGATTTTAATCTTTAGTTCTTCCGCACTTATTTTAGCATTTATATTATCTTGGGTTACGTCGAATAGACTATATTCTCCAATTAAAAGGTTATTAAACAATTTAGGTCATGAAGATGAAGGCTTGTGGAAACGTAAAGGTAAGGATGAATTTACAGTCATTGAACAGCAATGGCAGAAGCTTTCACAAAAAAGTGATTTATTGCAAACACGCTTAGCTGAACAGCTTTCTCAAATTAAGAGTAGTTTTGTACTCCAATTAACTCAAGGATATCTATATCATTATAGGGAAGAAGATTTACGTGTCAGAATGGAGAATTATGGATGGGATTTAGAAGGTAAATCGTTTACGGCTCTTGAACTTCAGCTTACAGGTTTGGGTGAATCAAAAGTTAGCTTCTCCAATAATGATGAAAGTTTAGTTACATTCACTGCTTCTAATATTGTAGAAGAACTAGCCGATGAAATGTTTGATCAGTTTAATGTGATCAGGTTTGAGGATTTATCAGTAGGGATATTAGTCATTGAACTACATGATCAATCTTATCGAGAAAAATTACATGTATTTGCTAATAAAGTGACCGAAACAATAAATGAGATATTAAAAATGCAAGTGACAGTTACAATTAGTGAACCAACCGAAAGTATTAAGAAGATTCCACATATATTTGAAGAGGTAAGAAGCGGGAAACGTTTTAGAATCTTTGAAAATAGTAATCAGGTAATTGACCTGCAAGAACTTGTACGTACAGATAATGTTAACCATTTCCATTATCCTTTTGCAATTGAAAAGGAAATCATCCAGGCTATTCGAATGGGACAGGCAGTTGAAGTGGAAAACTTAATTAAACCATTTTTGCAGGAATTAACAGATAAGGGTATAAATGAGATTAATTTTCAGCAGGGCGTCATACAGCTATACAGCAGTATTCAACACGAAATTTTACATTCGGGCATCCATCCTCATGAACTTTTTGATGGCAAAAATATGTTTGATGAACTTTCTCAGCTTCGTGATTCTGAAAGGATTTTAAACTGGTTTACACAAGATGTTATAAGCCCTTATCTTCAAAAGTTAGAAGGTCGAATGAATCTCGAATTAAAACGTGTGATTGAAAAAGTTGTGGTAAAAATACAGGAAAGCTATATGGATGATATTTCTTTAGAAAGCTGCGCAGATGAAGTTGGCACGAATCCATACTCGCTAAGTAAAGCATTCAAACAAATGGTGGGAATTAATTTTATTGATTATTTAACACAATTACGGATTGATAAAGCAAAAGAATTACTGATAAATTCAGATATGAAAATTAACGATATTGCTGAAGGTGTAGGTTATAGACACAGCTACTTCAACCGGATCTTTAAAAAGCAAATCGGTGTACCGCCAAGTCAATATCGGAAACTCAATCAGGATCTTAACCAAATAAAAGCCGAAAACGATGGTTAGCAAATAACCATCGTTTTTCTTTATTTAAAAGGCTGTTGTCTGCTAAAAACAAAAAAGTATGGTTGTAGGAAAAATCAAAACATTCTATAGTAAGACAAAAACAGCTGATTAGTGAGCAGGTGGAAAATTGAATAAAAACATACATCAGCAATTTATAAAGCCGTCTGATGAATTTACACCTATACCATTTTGGTTTTGGAATGATACTTTAACAAATGATGAAATCATAAGGCAAATCCGCGATTTCAAAGAAAAAGGAGTAATGGGATTTGTCATTCATCCGAGAATGGGGCTGCCAAAAGAAATTGTTTATTTGTCTGACCTATACTTAGACTTTGTGGAGACTGCAGTCCAAGAGGCTGCAAATCATGGAATGATCGTCATGCTATATGATGAAGCGATGTATCCATCTGGTTCGGCAAAGGGCTTAGTTGTACAAGATCACCCTGAGTATGGAAGCCGAGGGTTAAGAATGGATGAATACCTCTGCGAAGGTAATCTTGAAATAGCCATTACCTTAAATCATGGGGAAACGCTTGTTTCTGCGCAGGCTGTAGAAAGAGCCTCCAAAAACAATCAATGTCCCTGCAGTACTCAAATTATAGTGGTTCATGAAGACACCCTTAAGTTTAGTCCGCCCACCGAAAATAAATGGTCTGTTCTTTTATTTATCGAAACATATTCAAAAGGGACAATTAGAGGTATTCATTTTGGTGAGGACGATGGTGAAAAAGATGCTCCTCCTTCAGCAGACTTGTTAAATCCTGATGCCGTAGCAAAATTTATTCATCTTACCCATGAACGTTACTATAGCAGACTAGAAAAATACTTCGGAAATACAATTCAAGCTTTTTTTACAGATGAACCTGAAATTCTAGGCCGCGGAGGTAGTAAAGGATTAATCCCTTGGACCGATGGATTTATGGAATGGTATACCCAAAATGGTAATGGTGAAACGGATCTTCCTGCTTTATTTCTTGATATGGGGAAACGAACAGAAATTGTTCGCAAGAATTACCAAAAATCAATAATGAAGCGTCTGGAATATGCTTTTTACAAACCAATCAGCGAATGGTGCCAAAATCATGGAATTGCGCTGACAGGACATCCTGCACAAAGCAATGACATTGGACTTCTTCATCACTTTCAAATCCCTGGTCAAGATCTTGTTTGGCGCTGGGTAGCACCTGAAAATGACTTGGGAGTGGTTGGACCACATAGCACGGTGGCGAAATGTTCTGCTGATGCTGCCCGTCATCGGGGCAGGAGAAGAAATCTGAACGAATTCTTAGGTGTTTGTGGGAAAGAAAGAGGATGGGATTTAAGTCCTGATGATATGAAATGGTACATGGATTGGCTGTTAGTAAGGGGGGTTAATCTGTTATGTCCTCATGCTTTTTACTATTCGATAGACGGAAGGAAGCGCAGCCATGAAAGACCGCCAGATGTTGGCCCAAACAATCTTTGGTGGCCTTATTATCAATATTTCTCCCAATATATGAAGAGGCTGAGCTGGCTACTGACAGACAGTGTTAATGAAGCTGGAATTGCAGTGTTGTGCAAGAACAATTACCTCCCTTGGAAAATTGTTAAGCCCTTATATGAAAATCAACTAGAATTCAATTATTTGGAGGAAGACCTTTTAACGGAATGTGTCCTCGACCAGGGGAAGGTTAAAATCCAAAACCAGTCATACAATGTGCTTTTAATTGAACAGGTTGAAACATTGGAAGAGAATACTAATCAAATTCTAGAGGAATGGATTGCTAGTGGAGGAAAGGTGATCATTTATGATGAGCACCAACAGTTTAGATCAATAAGAAATGCCATATACGCACATACCTTAGATGAATTAGTAAAATATCTTGAAAACGATAGAAAACTAGAGTTGAAACCTGCTTCAAAGGATATTCGCATAAGCTATTTGATTAAAGATCGCTGTCATTTTATTTTGGTTGTTAATGAAGGTGAATCTTCCTATAATGGCATGGTTCTGGTGGGGATAATGGGGAAGGTGGAAAAGTGGGATCCATGGAACGGTACACGTGAAGAAATGGAAATAACGCTGACCTCGAATAAAATGCTTATTCCTATTTCCTTGCATAGAAGAGAAAGTCTTGTTTTCTACGTAAATGAAAGGGAATTCCCAAATAAATCATTAGGAGAAAAAATGCTTGAAAAGCTTCTATTAGCCTCCATCACGGATCAATGGAACATAACGAGGGGTTCAAAACAATTAGACACGATGTTATTAGAATCCTGGCCTAATTGGCCGGGTTTTGAATACTATTCTGGTACTCTGGTCTATCAAAATATTTTCATTATTGACGAAGACCAACTACACTTTGACCAGATAATCCTGAATCTTGGAGCCGTTTTTGAAATTGCACATATTTGGATCAATAACCAAGATGCAGGCGTAAAAATGTGGGCACCATATGTTTTTGACATCAAACATTTCTTAACACCTGGCAAGAATAGCATCAAAATTGCGGTTACCAATAGCCAATCCAATCAAATGGATCATAAGCCTAATCTATCAGGTTTACTTGGTCCGGTGATAATAGAAGGATATAAACTTGATAATGAAGCAGGAGGTTCTATCAAATGAACTATAAAAAGTTTGAAGCGGGGGAATGCCTTTATCGAAATTCCCTCAGCAGCAAAATAGAATTGGCAAATTGGCGATTAGAAGGAAAGGCAAAGATTCGTTTTGAGAATAGCCAGTTACATCTGGAGAATCAGCTAGACCCGGAAGTTTATGGAGACAATGCTCATTGGGTGTTCTGGTGTCCTATAGATTTCCCTGATAGAGTGATCGTTCAATGGGATTTTTACCCTATCAGGGAGCCAGGACTTTGTATGATTTTTTTTGCGGCTTCTGGCAGAAAGGGTGAAGACCTTTTCGACGAAAAATTAGCTGCAAGAAATGGACGATATCCAGAGTACCACTCAGGTGAAATAAATACCTTGCATTTATCTTACTTTAGGCATAAACATGCCGACGAACGTGCTTTTCGTACTTGTAATTTACGAAAAAGTCATGGTTTCCATTTAGTTGCAGCAGGTGCTGACCCTCTCCCGCCAGTAGAGGACGCCATATCTCCTTATCATATGAAACTTATAAAGTATGAAGGAATTGTTCAATTTTCTATAAATGACCTTCCTATCCTTGAATGGGAAGATGACGGAGAAACATTTGGCCCTATTTTTAGCGGTGGAAAAATCGGGTTTAGACAGATGGCACCTATGAAAGCGGCCTATTCAAACTTAACCGTACATCGAGCAATCATTCAAAATTAATAGAACACCACACTAAAAAATAATAGGGGGATACAACATGCAGATGAATGGTGTATTAGGCGGATTTTATCGGCTTTGCGATTGGGTTATGAAGCTGGCCTATATCAATATATTATGGATTTTCTTTTCTATTATGGGTTTAGTTGTTTTTGGATTGTTTCCAGCAACAACAGCGATGTTTTCAATTGTAAGAAAAATGCTGATGGGTGAAGACGATGTCCCAGTATTTAGAACCTTCTGGGCAGCATATAAAAATGAATTTTTAAAAAGTAACCTTTTAGGTCTTACGATGGTGATCGTTGGATACATATTATATATTGATCTGGCATTTCTAAGAACAACAACAGGTCTTCTAAATTTTCTTTATTACCCAACTTTAATGGTTTGTTTAGGATTTATATTAACAGCATTTTATGTGTTCCCTACTTTTGTTCATTTTGATATTAAGCTGTTTCAAGTGATCAAAAATGCGTTTATCATTATGCTAATGAACCCTATTTCAACCATCCTAATGGTAATTGGAAGTATTGCTGTATTTTTTCTAATGACAACAATTCCCGGATTAATTCCAATCTTTAGTGGAAGTTTTCTAGCTGTTGTAATGATGTGGTCCTCTTTCTTTGCTTTTTCAAAAATAAAGCAGAATCAAGAGGGTGCCTGAGAATAGGGAAGACCACCAGCAAGTTTATCGGTGGTCTTCCCTATTTACTGCCGGTATGGAGTAGAGGAAAAAAGAATAAAACAATAATCATAAGTCAGCCAGTAAGCAAATAAGATGTATTTATGTTTAAAACACAACCACTTGGGAGGGGGCGTGAAGTATGCAAAGCTTGCGTTGGGCATGGAGCTACATTCGAAATTATAAAACAAGGTTGTTTATCGGCCTGCTGTTAGCACTGGCTGTTTCAGCCCTAAATATGTTGAATCCATACTTGGCTGGAAAAATCGTTGATGATGTGATGTATGGAGAGAATAAGAGTTTGCTAATGCCATTTATTGGTTTAATGATTGGTGTTACAGTTATTAGAACATCTGTCCGTTATGGTTATCAAATTATGTTTGAGAATCTATCTCAAAACGTTATTTTTAAAATGAGAAAAAACCTCTATAAAAGGCTCCTCCAATTAGATTTCGGCTTTTATGACCGCACTAAAACCGGAGACATCATGGCCCGGATGACTGGTGACATGGAAGCGATTAGACATTTTACTGCCTTTTCGATTTATATGATCTTTGAAAATATAACGGTGTTAATCTTTGCGATTATCTTTATGTTTACCATTCATCCCCCACTGGCTGCAGCGATTTTAGCTGTTACGCCTATTATCGGTTACTTTGCATATAGACTTTCTAATGATGTAAAACCTACATTTACAGAAATCAGAAACCAATTTGCCAATCTTAACTCAGTAGTGCAAGAAAATATCAGTGGAAATCGAGTAGTCAAGGCTTTTGCAAAAGAAGACTTTGAAATTATGAAATTTTCTGCGGAAAATAACGCATTTAAGGATAAAAATCTGCAATCTGCCCGAGTGTGGGAGAGGTATTTGCCAATTCTCGATTCTCTTGCTGGAGTCTTCATTGTCATTATGATTTTGGCAGGAGGGATCATGGTTATAGGAGGCTCCCTAACCATTGGGGAATTAGTTATGTTTAATTCCCTAATATGGGCTTTGAATATTCCAATGCGGATGGCAGGCTGGTTAATAAATGATACACAGAGGTTTATTGCATCTGCAGAAAAAGTAGAAGAATTACTCAAGACGAAACCTTCTATTAACAGTGGAGACAAAGGAACAACCATAAGTGTAGAAAAAGGAAAAATAGAATTTGATCGTGTTTATTTTAGCTTTGGCGATGGATTAGTTTTAGATGATATTAGCTTTACAGCCAGCCCTGGACAGACGATTGCTGTAATTGGCCCTACAGGTTCTGGAAAGTCCACGTTGGTAAATTTACTGAGCCGGTTCTATGACACAACAGGCGGGGAAGTTAGGGTCGCTGGAATCAACATCAAGGACTGGGATGTCTATAAATTAAGATCAGAAATGGCTACCGTTATGCAGGATATTTTTCTTTTTTCCGATACCATCGAGGGGAACATTGCTTATGGCAATCCTGATGCTTCTATGGAAAAGGTTCAATATGCAGCGAGGATGGCAGAAGCACATGAATTTATCACCAGTTTACCTGAAGGCTATGACACCATTGTGGGTGAAAGAGGAGTAGGTTTATCGGGAGGCCAAAAACAGCGTATCGCACTTGCCCGTGCCCTTTTAAAGGACCCTGCAATTCTAATCCTAGATGATACCACCTCAAGTGTTGACATGGAAACGGAAGAGAAAATTCAAAAGACGTTAAAGACCATTCAACAGAGGATCACATGCTTTATCATTGCCCATCGCATTTCTTCTGTTAAAGAAGCAGATCTAATCCTGGTCATGGAAAACGGAAAAATCATTGAAAGAGGAAACCATGAAGAGTTACTCGAGAAAAGAGGATACTATTACAACGTTTATCAGAACCAGTATGGAAACTTTGATATTAAGCTATTGGCAAGGAAGTGAGAATGAATGGCACGAAATAAATTCAATGTAGACGAAGAATTAGATACTCCGTTTAATGCCGTCCATCTTAAAAGATTACTAGTGTATTTAAGACCATTTAAAAACAAAATTCTTCTAACCGTCATGATTATGCTGATCGCAAGCGGTGCCAATTTAATTGGCCCGTACTTAATAAAAAAAGCAATCGATGATGAAATACCTGCAGAGAATATAGCCGGTCTATTTACTCTTGCAGGAGTTTACCTATTTGCCTTGGTCATTACAGGCATTTGTATGAAATTTAGAATTCGAATGATGTCTGAAATAGGTCAAAGTGTAATCCAAAACATCCGAAACGATCTGTTTACTCACCTGCAGAAGCTATCGTTTTCTTTTTATGACAGCCGGCCGCATGGAAAGATCTTAGTTAGGGTTGTGAACTATGTAAATTCATTAAGTGACTTATTATCAAATGGACTAATCAATTTGATTACTGATTTATTTAGTCTCTTGGTTATTATCGGTTTCATGCTTGCGATTGACCCGAAATTGACATTGTATGCAATGGCAGGATTTCCGATTTTGGCTGCTATTATATTCCTTATCAAAAATGCTCAAAGAAGGGCTTGGCAAAATTTAAGCAATAAAGTATCAAATATGAATGCCTATATGCATGAGAGTATCAGTGGTATTAAGGTGACTCAGGCCTTTGTCCGGGAGGAAGAAAATAAAAGAATTTTCCATGAAGTATCGGACGGTTACCGGAAATCATGGATTAGAGCAATCAAAGTTCACTTTCTGCTTTGGCCTTCTATTGAAAACATCTCCGTTCTAACTGTTTCTTTTATCTATGTGATTGGTATTTCCATGATTGGGGAAGGTGTCACAGTGGGGTCCTTGGTAGCCTTCATCGGATATATCTGGATGTTTTGGGGTCCTTTAGCGAACATTGGAAATTTCTATAATGCGATTATTAATGCTACCGCCTATTTAGAGAGAATATTTGAGATGATGGATGAAAAGCCAACCATCTTAAGTGACCCAAAGGCGAAAGAGCTGCCACAAATCAAAGGTAAAGTTGAATTTGAAAAAGTTGTGTTTGGTTATGAAGAAAATGGCAGAAACCTGGACCGCATCAGTTTCAAGGTGAATCCGGGGGAATCTATTGCTATAGTCGGGCCTACTGGGTCGGGAAAAACAACGATTGTTAGTTTGCTAAGCCGATTCTATGATATTAATAGCGGCAAAATAAATATTGATGATATTGATATAAAATCTGTTACGATCTCTTCGCTTAGGAGACAAATGGGTGTGATGCTGCAGGACCCATTTATCTTTTCAGGTACAATTCTAGATAATATTCGGTATGGCCGATTAGAAGCTACGGATGAAGAGGTAATGGAGGCTGCAAAGGCAGTGCAGGCACATCAATTTATCGTCCAATTAAAGAATGGCTATTTTACTGAGGTAAATGAAAGAGGGACTAGTGTTTCCAACGGACAAAGGCAGCTCATTTCCTTTGCCAGGGCATTACTAGCCAACCCGAAAATCCTCATTTTAGATGAGGCAACTTCTTCCATTGATACAGAGACAGAATTGGCCTTACAAAAGGGACTAGAGGTACTGCTTGAAGGTAGAACCTCGTTTATCATTGCACACCGCTTATCTACCATCCAAAATGCAACTAGAATTTTATTTATTGAAAAAGGGAAGATTGTTGAAGAAGGTACACATACAGAATTATTGAATAAAAAGGGGTATTATTGGAAGTTGTACACTTCTCACTTTTCATCCCTAGATGCTGGTTAACCAACAAAAGCCCTCAGGTATAAAATCCTGAGGGCTTTTTATTATCCATACAACTAATTACTTGTGCGTACAAGTTTATTGGTAAGACAGAAAAGAAAATACTTTTTTATTATTTCCTTTGAAAATAAACAGTAAAATGGTAAAATTTAAATATTACATACGGACAAGTTTAATAGAGATAAAGTATATTCCTAATGAAAAATATTGGCTACGCTTACAGTGCTGAATATTTTTAATATTACAACAAAGGAGTGAGGATGAATCTAATGAAAAAGTTTTTTCAACAACTTAAGAAAATGTATAACGACTTAAAAATTAAATACAAACTTTTTATCTTAGTTTCATCGACAATGATTATCTCCTTTTCCTTTATTTTTTTCGGTTTACAATATGCATTCCATGCATATGATGAACAGCTTTATAGCAAGTCTTCGCAGGTTCTAAGTACATCCTCAAACGGAATCGAGAACGAATTGAAAAACCTTGAGGAAGTATCTTATAATATTTTGACCGATCCTCAGATACAGCAATACTTAGGTTCAGTAAATGAAGAAAGTACTGAATATGAAAAATTTCAGCTCCGAATTAATATGATGGACAAGCTTCTTAGCTACGTAAATAAAGAAAAATACATACTATCTGTCAATTTAATTGATGCACATGGTGAAGAATATATTGTCGGCCCAAAAACGCTCAAAATCTCATATGAACAAAAAGAGGAAATTATTAAATTGGCCATTGAGGCTGACGGCAGTAATGTTTGGATTCATCCAAAAGATACAAATTTTACGATTGCAACAGCCAGGGAAATTAGACAATATCGAAACTTAAGCTTCAACAACCTTGGTACGATCATTATCTATATCAATATGGATAAATTAGTTGGCAATATTTTAGAAGGATCCAAAAAAATAGACGGTGAAATCTTGATTGCCAGCAAAAATGACCTCATCTATCCAAGGGAAACAGAAACCCCATTTAAAGAAGCAGCCCTTTCTGCTGGTTCAGGCTATCAAATAAAGAATATTGACAAAAAGAATTACTTTCTTGTTCATATTAAATCCAACTATTTTGAATGGGAGTATTTAAATATAATTCCTTTCAATCATATTTTTAAAGATATTAATATAATCAAAACACTGCTAGTCATTATCTTTATCCTCATGTTTCTCGGTGTAACATTTTTGGGTATACGATTTGCTAGAAACATAACAAGTCCATTAGAAAATTTAGTAGCAGGCATGCAATTTGTCAAAGTAGGAGATTTTAAGGAAGCGAGAAAGGAAGCTCTTAAAACGACCAATTTTCACGATGATGAGGTAGGGAAGCTACAACAAAACTTTCAAACCATGATTCAACAAATCGACGAACTAATTAATGAAAACTATTCCAAGCAACTGACGATAAAAGAGACAGAGTTTAAGGCACTCCAGGCACAGATAAATCCGCATTTTTTATACAATACTCTAGAGTCAATCAACTGGTTAGCAAAAGGGAATGGACAAACACAGATTTCTAAAATGGTAGAATCACTAGGTTATTTACTTCGTAATTCCATTAGTTTAAAACAACCACTGATAACGATTGAAGACGAACTTAATATTGTGAGGAATTATATCATTATCCAGAAGTATCGATTTGAGGAGAGGCTAGATTTCCACTTAGATGTTGATTTAGATATAGTTGGCTATGATATACCAAAATTAACCTTGCAGCCGCTTGTTGAAAATGCCATTCACTATGCCTTAGAGCCAATGATTGACACGTGTAAAATTAGTATTTACTCAGAATTAGACAATGAAACCATCAAGTTGATAGTTGAAGATAATGGACCTGGAATGGAGCCTTCGCTACTTGAAAAATTAAAAAGAGGCGAAGTTAAAACCCGGGGCCAAGGAGTTGGATTATCAAATATTGACGATCGTATTAAACTTTCTTATGGTCAACAATATGGGGTGAAAATTGAAAGCGCACCCAATCAGGGGACAAAAGTAATCATTGTTTTACCATACGATCGGGGGGGAGATTATGTATAAAGTATTGTTAGTAGATGATGAAAGAATTATTACTGAAGGAATTTCACGAGTAATCAATTGGGAGTCAATCGGGACTACTTTAATCGGTACAGCAAGAAATGGAATAGAAGCCTATAACATAATCGAACAAAACAAGCCGGATATCGTCATCAGCGATATTAAAATGCCTGGAATGAATGGCCTGGAATTAGTGGCAAAGGTTTATAACGATTTTCCTGACATCAAATTTATTTTACTTTCAGGATTCAGTGAATTTGATTATGCAAAGCAGGCAATGGAATATGGAGTGAAGCACTATTTATTGAAACCTTGTAATGAAAATACGATTATGGATGCTGTTAGTGAACTATGTGAGCTCTTAAGAGAAAAACAAAATCGCGAGCAATTTGTTCAAACAATGAAAGGCACCCTTGAAACAGTCCTTCCTTACGCTAAGGAACAGATGTTAAAGGAGTTTATAATCAATCATTATAATAATAAAGATTTAGAGTATTATCAAAAATTATTTCAACTAGACATAGAAAAGGAAAATGTGAGACTGGTTTTGTTCCAACTAGAAGGCGACTTCCAATTTGAGCATATATTTGCCATTAAAAATATTGCTGAACACATCTTTGATGATTATATCCTTAGTTGTACTGTTGGTGAAACGATTTTATTTTTAATAGAAGATGGTTATGAAACCGGCAAACTTCATTCACATATTGAAAAAATACAAAGTACATTCTATCAATATTATCAAGTTGATTCTACTGTCGCCATTAGTGATCCAGGAAAAATTATAAATGCTAATAAATTGTACAAAGAAGCCCTTGACTGTCTTTCTTATCGCTTTTATTTAGGAGAGGGAGGGGTCATTACCAAAAAGGATATCACGTATCAAAACCGTACAAAGGATGTAGAGTTTTATTATGATGATGAAAACTTCTGCAGATTAGTTAAATCTGGCTGCTGGGAAGACGTTTCGAAAGAAATCTTCACATTTTTTAATCAACTAGCTGAATTAAGACTGGATACAAATATTACAAAGTCTTATGTGATTCAGTTGTTTAATTCGATGATTCGATTATGTGAACTTAAAGAGATGAATATGTATTTAACGAAATTAACACTACTTCTAGAAATGGACACGATTCAAAATATGAAAAGCTTTTTTGAAATTGTCGCAAGGGAGATCACTGAATACTTTTATAATCAAAATAAAAATAAACATTCGGCAATTATTAAAAAAGTGATCGAAATCCTCAATCAGTATTTGGCAAATCAAAATCTATCCTTGCATTGGGTAGCGAGTGAAATGTTATATATGAATGCAGACTATTTGGGGAAATTGTTTAAAAAAGAAACGGGCGAGAAATTTTCTAACTACTTAACAAGATTAAGAATTGAGCTGGCCATTCAATTGATTGAAAAAGAGACGGATGTAAAGGTATTTGAGATAGCTGAGAAAATTGGCTACGGGGAAAACCCTCAATATTTTAGCCAGGTATTCAAGAAGTATACGGGATTTACACCCTCAGAGTTCAAAAGAGAATCGTTACAAGGGTTATAAAAAAACAAAAAGGGGAAAAAAACGATGAAAAAACTATTGTTTTCGACTTTGTCCCTAGTAATGGTAATGGTTGGCGGCTGCAGCAACTTTGAGATAGTAGAATCGGCAGCTAGTGAAAATAAAGAAACAGTTACTCTTAGAATTGCCTGGTGGGGTGAGCAGCCTCGACATGATTATACCTTAGAAGTCATTGAGATGTTTGAAAAGAAATATCCCCATATTCGTATTGAGTCGGAATATGCAAATTGGGATGATTATTGGAAAAAGTTAGCCCCGATGGCTGCGGGCAATCAATTGCCAGACATTATTCAAATGGATTTATTATATTTAAAGCCATATAGTGATAAAAATCTTCTCGAGGATTTAAGTACATTTATAGAGGACAGTACAATTAACACAGACTCAATCAGTAAGGATATTCTTGTGGGTGGAAAAGTCGATGAACATTTATATGGCTTTCCTTTAGGGATGAATGCACCAGCTGTTATAGGAGATCCGGAATTGCTAACTTCTTATCCAAAATCCAATTGGACTTGGACTGATTTTGAACAGCTTGCTAGTAAGATCCATAAGGAAAAGCGGATTTATGGTACGAATGGCATGAAGTCACCTGATGTATTTTTTTCGTATTATCTGCGGACGAAAGGCATGAGTTTGTATAATAGCAATGGGACTAATCTAGGATATGAAGATGATCAATTGTTTATAGATTATTTTGAAATGCAACTAAGATTACTAGAAAAAGGTGCCTTCCCACGGGCAGATGTGACGGAACAAATTAAGAGTATAGAGGATGAGCTTTTAATAAATCAACAGTCTCCGATGACGTGGGCCTATTCTAACCAATATCTTGGATTTTTACAGGCTGCAAACCGTCAGTTGGAACTTATCCAGCCGCCAGGACCTGGACAAGAACAAGGATTAACGGTAAAGCCGAGCATGCTTTTTTCCATTTCTAAAGGTTCTAAGAAAAAAAAGGCAGCAGCAGAATTTATCAATTTCTTTATCAATGATATTGGAGCAAATAAAGTAATTAGAGGAGAAAGAGGAGTTCCTGTTTCTACCGAAGTAAATGAGCAGCTACAAAATGTTCTTACTGAGGATGAGAAAAAGGTTTTTGACTACGTTAATAAAGTAAAAAATAACAACAAAAATGTTGAAAAAGCTGACCCTCTCGGAGGTATTGAGGTTGTAAATCTCTTGCAAGATGTTTCGGAACAAATTTTGTTCAAAACTGTAACTCCAATTGAAGGCGCACAAATATTTAGAACAGAAGCTAATAAAATTCTTTCTAAAAACAACTAAAATATCGAATAACTACTAAGGCTTTCTTGAACTTGTTCAAGGAGGCCTTTCTATTTACATATATATTGTGTTAATTGTCTGATTTTTGAACAAAATGAACGGAAAATTTGATTCAGACAATTCCGTTAAAAACTTACAATAGGTAATGTAAACACTTACATAAAGGTGTTATAAGAAAAAGGGGGAGACAAAATGAAAAAATTCTTAGTTTTATTATTCAGTTTTGTTTTAGTTTTTTCATTAGCAGCATGTAACGGCAGCAGTTCAACAAGTGGTAATAATTCTGATTCAGACAAAAAAGAAGATGAGAAAAAAGATGAAAAAGTTACACTGCGTATTGCATGGTGGGGATCCCAACCACGACATGATTACACTCTAGAAATTATTAAAATGTATGAAGAAAAAAATCCAAATGTAAAAATTGAGGCTGAATATGCCAGCTGGGATGACTACTGGAAGAAGTTAGCTCCGCAAGCAGCTGCAAATGAGCTTCCAGATATTGTTCAAATGGACTTATCGTACTTCACACAATATGCCCAAAATGGTCAAATTGCTGATTTAACACCATTTACTGGTAAAGAAATCAACACAAAAGATATTGCTGAAAATGTTATCAATGGTGGAAAACTTGGCGATAAGCTTTATGGAATTAACTCAGGTGTAAACGTTGTCGGTTTCCATTATGACCCAGCTTTACTTAAAAAAGCAGGTGTCGATTCCATTGACGAGAATTGGACGTGGGATGACTATACAGAAATCGCACTAAAAGCAAAAGACGCTGGTCTATTTATGGATACTGGTATGAAAGCCGATGTATTCTTCAACTACTATTTAAGAACACATGGAAAGTCACTTTACAGCAAAGATGGCACAGGTCTTGGATACGATGATGACAAGTTATTCGTAGATTTCTTTAACATGACATCTGGTTTAGTAAAAGACAAAGCAGTTCCAACCCCTGATTATTTAGCACAACTGAAAGGCCTTGAGGATAGCCCGCTAGTTGCAAACACTGGAATTGGTATTTTCCAATGGTCTAACCAGTTCGTAGGTATCCAACAAGTGGCTAATAGAGAGTTAGCTATTGCTCCAATGCCAGGTCCAAATAGTGATAAAGGTTTATATTTAAAACCGGCTATGTTCTGGTCTGTTGGAAATAACTCAAAAAATAAAGAAGAAGCTGCAAAGTTTATTGATTTCATGATTAACGATATCGAAGCGAACAAATTAAATCTTGGCGACCGTGGAGTACCTGGATCTTCTGTTGTTAAAGAAGCATTAAAGCCTTTACTTTCACCTGCTCAAGTCCAAGTTTTTGATTATGTAGATTGGGCAGAAGGAAACAGCTCAGCTTTTGATGGTCCAGATCCAGTTGGTGCAGGAGAGGTTATTGAAACGCTAGATAGTATTGCTGAGCAAATGGCTTACGGAAATATTAAAGTTGAAGATGCTGCAAAGCAATTTAGACAGCAAGCAGAAAGTGTCTTAGCACAAAACAAAAAATAAAATTACCTTTCGATAGCTGATCAGTCTAAAGGGATCAGCTATCGTCCTTTCAGCTTAGGAAGATAATCCTGGAAAAAGGAGTTGAAAATATGAGTACACCTGTGGTAAAGGGAGACGTAAATATCCCAATTAAAACAGTAAGTAAAAGAAGGCGGATCATCAATGAAAACTTAACTGGCTATGCGTTTATTAGCCCGTTTATTATTGGATTTCTTGCTTTTACATTAATTCCTATTATTGCCTCATTATATTTATCTTTTACAAACTATAATTTGTTTTCTGCACCAAGATGGATCGGCTTTGATAACTACATAAAAATGTTTACAGGAGACCCGCGGTATTGGCAGTCGTTAAAAGTTACACTAATTTATGTGGCCGCAGGAGTTCCTTTAAGACTTGCATTTGCCTTGTTAATTGCGATGATTCTAAATACTGCTTCTAGAGCAGTAGGTATTTACCGGACGTTATTCTATTTGCCTTCCCTTATAGGTGGGAGCGTTGCGGTAGCGATCATGTGGCGTAATGTTTTCGGAGACCTGGGAATTGTGAATATCGTGTTAGATTTGCTTGGACTCAATGTGGTGAGATGGTTTGGAAACCCGACCGCTGCTCTGTGGATGTTGATTTTCTTATCCGTGTGGCAATTTGGTTCATCAATGTTAATCTTCTTAGCGGGATTAAAGGGTATTCCAAAGAGTTATTATGAGGCAGCCAGTGTTGATGGTGCCAACGGAGTACAGAAGTTTTTCAAAATTACTCTTCCAATGCTAAGCCCAGTAATTCTTTTCAATACAGTCATGCAAACAATCGCGGCCTTCATGACTTTTGTACCGGCCTTTATTATCTCAAAAGGTACAGGTGGTCCGTTAGACGGAACTCTTCTATATTCTTTATATCTATTTATACAAGGTTTCGAGTTCTTTAATATGGGTTATGCTTCAGCAATGGCATGGATTATGCTCATTATTGTCGGAGTGTTAACAGTGCTCATCTTTATTTCGTCAAAATATTGGGTTCATTATGAATCGGAAGGAGGCAGATAACAATGGCAGAAAAGTTAAAATCACCAAAATGGTGGATTTATCACCTACTTGTCGGAGGATTTGCAATTTTAATGCTGTATCCAGTTATTTGGCTCCTGATGAGTTCTTTCAAACCTAGTGATACCATATTCGTTACAGCCAAATCGCTCATCCCGGATCCATGGATATGGAGCAACTTTACGGAAGGTTGGAAAGGGATTGGCGGAAATACGTTTGGGGTTTTCATCAAAAATACAGCCATCTTAGTTGTTATTACCTTAATTGGACAGGTAATCTCTTCGGCATTCATTGCCTTCGGCTTTGCGCGGTTACAGTTTAAGGGAAAAGCATTTTGGTTTGCGATTATGATGGTTACCTTAATGCTTCCGCATGATGTGTTAATGGTTCCACAATATATCATTTTCTCAAAGCTTGGTTGGTTAAACTCGATTAAACCGCTTGCAATTCCGGCCTATTTCGGACATCCGTTTTTCATCTTTCTTTTAGTCCAATTTATTCGGACGATTCCAAGAGAACTGGATGAAGCGGCCATCATAGATGGATGCAGCACCTTCAAGATTTTTACTAAAATTATCTTACCGTTAATTAAACCAGCCTTAGCAACAGCATCTATATTCTCGTTCTATTGGACTTGGGAATCTCTATTAGGGCCAGTATTATACTTAAATTCACCTTCAAAGTATACAGTTTCTATGGCATTAAACATGTTCCTGAGCAATGAAACAGTATCAAACTGGGGTGCGATGTTCGCCATGTCAGTTGTAACCTTAATTCCTGTATTTGTAATCTTCTTTATCTTCCAACGCCATGTGGTGGAAGGAATTAGTACTAGCGGATTAAAAGGGTAATAGGTGACACCTCGTGATAGGTTAAAAGAGTTTTCAATTCACCTTTGCCACTTCTAAATAAGTAGATTATGGGGGAGTGGCGAAGAATATAGTTTTCAAATAGCAAGGAGGATTACAATGGAAACCTCAGGTTTTATGGGCGGTTTTAATAAATTACTAGACTGGATTTCAAGATTAGCTTTCTTGAATATTTTATGGATTTCCGGTATTCTACTTGGCTTTGGCATCTTTGGTTTTTTTCCTGCCACTGTTGCGATGTTTGCGGTTGTCCGTAAATGGATGTTCGGGAAAGATGATCTATCCATTTTTAAGACCTTTTGGACTGCTTATAGACAGGAGTTTTTCAAAAGTAATCTTCTCGGATTAATCATTTTTGCTTTTGGAATGGTTTTATACATAGACTTTTATTTTGTTAAAAACGCATCAAGCAGTTTTGTGTCCATTTTATATGTTCCATTTTTAATCGTTACGTTTATTTTTATCTGCATGTTGTTTTATATCATTCCAATCTTTGTTCATTATGATATGAAAATAAGCCAGGTTATTAAAAACTCCTTTTTCGTCATGATAATGAATCCACTTTCTACATTTTACATGCTGATCGGTAGCTTTGGTATTCTGTTCGTGCTTTCCTATGCACCTCCAATTTGTATTTTATACAGCGGAAATCTATTAGCATTATTTATTATGAAGCCTGCCATTAATGCCTTCGAGAAAATAGGCAGTAAATCTAAGTTAGTATTTCAAGAACAATAATCGGGCTCTCTACTTTGAGACCCGATTTTTTTCATTACACATCAACATTAGGGAGGAAGTAAAATGAAATCATTTATTCATGACGATTTTCTATTAAATTCTGAAGCAGGAAAAGTGCTTTTTCACGACTATGCAAAAAAAATGCCCATCTATGACTACCATTGTCACTTAAATCCAAAAGAAATTGCAGAAAATAAAAAGTTTAAAAACATGACCGAAATCTGGTTGTATGGTGATCATTATAAATGGAGAGCCATGAGGAGTATGGGGATTGACGAAAATTATATTACTGGTAGTGCAGATGATTTCGAAAAGTTCCAAATTTGGGCAAAAACAGTTCCTTACACCATAGGAAACCCTTTATACCACTGGACCCATTTAGAATTAAAAAGATTTTTTGATGTCGACCTCTTACTTAATGAGAAAACAAGTAGAGAAATCTGGGACCACTGCAACAAAGTGTTGGAGCAGGAGTCAATGTCAACACAAAGCATTATTCAAAGGTCAAATGTGAAAATGATCGGCACAACAGATGACCCGATTGATAGCCTGCAATACCATAAGGATATTAAAGATAATCCGAACATTCAGACTAAGGTATTGCCGTCTTTTCGTCCGGATAAAGCATTAAATATTAATCTTTCTGGATTTAAAGAGTATATAAATCAAATGGCAGAGGTTACAAATCTCAATATCTCCACCTATGACGAACTATTAAAAGCACTTGAGATGAGAATTCATTATTTCCATGAGGCAGGGTGCCGAATTTCCGATCATGCCTTTGAAACACTACCATATGAAGAAACAACCTTAGGAGAGGTATCCATCATTTTCACGAAGGGAATAAAAGGTGATTCTATTACAAAAATCGAAGAAGAGAAATATAAAACGTTTACGATGATGTTTATGAGTAAATTATTTAGCAGGTTAGGCTGGACGATGCAGCTCCATATTGGAGCAGTGCGAAACACTAGAACCAATATGTTTGAAAAACTAGGACCGGACACTGGATATGATTCGATTAATGATTACCATTTAGCAAAGCCGTTAAACCAATTGTTAAACAGTCTTGATAAAGAAAATAGTCTACCAAAAACCATCATTTATAGCTTAAATCCAATTCACAATTATGTTGTTGCGTCAGCTGCAGGAAATTTCCAAGGCGGTGGTGTTAAAGGAAAGGTACAGTTTGGTTCAGGTTGGTGGTTCCAGGATCAGATGGATGCCATGTGTGCACAAATGAAAGACCTTGCCAATATCGGGCTGTTAAGTACATTTATTGGGATGTTAACCGATTCAAGAAGCTTCCTTTCCTATACGAGACATGAATATTTTAGACGAATCTTATGTGAACTGCTCGGTGAATGGGTTGAAAGAGGAGAGGCACCAAGGGATTATCAATTACTTGGAAACATTGTTCAGGATATTTGTTTCAACAATGCCGCTGCGTATTTTAATGTAGATCTATAATCAGAGAGGAGAGATTTTCTTGAAGGTTGGAATGATTGGAACAGGTTGGTTTTCAAAAACGCATTCCAGAATATTAGCAGAAATAAGTGGAGTTGATGTGACTGCTTTTTGCGGAACTAGTTTGGAAAAGGCAGAATCAGCTGCAAGAGAGTGGTCTAGCGCAAAGGGATATACAAACGTTGAAGAAATGTTAGATCAACAAAAGCTAGATGCGGTCTATATTTGTGTACCGCCAATGGCACATGGAGAAATCGAAGAAGCTTTACTTGAAAGAAATATCCCCTTCTTTGTCGAAAAGCCGCTTGGAATAAAAGCTGAGCCATTTGAGATTGCTAGAAAGATAGAAGATAAAGGTCTGATTACATCCGTTGGCTATCAATGGCGCTATAAAGACACCACTGAAAAAGCATTGTCATTTCTCCAAAATCGAAAAGCAGGAATGGCTGTGGGGTATTGGATGGGGACGATGCCAATGGTTCCATGGTGGCGGGATATCAATCAGTCAGGGGGACAGATGTTAGAGCAGACTACCCATATCATTGACCTCCTGCGCTACCTCTGTGGTGAAATCAATGAAGTATATGCTGTGTATGGCAGTCTAGTTATGGTTGATAAGGTTGAAGGGACGACAGTTCCGGATATAGGAAGCGTTATTTTAAAATTAAACAATGGCATGGTTGCTACGATCTTAAATACTTGTATACTCCCAGAAGCAAATAAAGTGGGCCTTGAGATTTACACGGACGAAGGAGTAGTAGCTTTATGTATGGATTCGTTAAAAGATACCCGTGGGAAGCGAGTGACAGAATACAAGGATCAACAGAATCCATATGTAATGGAAAGCTGTATTTTTCTTGATGCTGTTAGGAAAGGAGACTCATCAGGGATTTTATCATCGTATCAAGACGCTGTAAAAACACATCGTGTTACTACGGCTGCTGCTGAGTCTGCCCTGACAGGTAAACCAATTACATTATAGCTGGAGGGAGAATAAATGCAGCTGGATTATGTCAAGATTCATAAGAATGATAATGTGTTAGTGACTTTGAGACCTTTTAAAAAGGGAGAGATGGTAGTCCTTAATGCAACACAAGAGGTGATTCTGAGGGAAGAAGTACCTTCAGGGCACAAGGTTTCGATAAGACAAATCGAAAAAGATACCGATGTTCTCAAATATGGATACCCAATTGGAAAAGCAAAAGACACAATTCAATCAGGGGAATGGGTTCATACGCATAATGTTTCCACTAAGCTCGAAGGTACTCTCGAATATAGTTATCAGCCGCTGGTAGAAAAATACTTAATCCATGTGGACCAGGAACGAACATTTCAAGGTTATGTAAGAGAAAATGGAGAAGTCGGAATTCGTAACGAAATTTGGATTATAAACACAGTTGGCTGCATCAATAAAATCGCTGAGCAATTGGCAAAGATGGCAAATCAAAGCTTTAAGTTACATGAATTAGATGGTTTTTTTCACTATCCTCACCCATTTGGCTGTTCACAGCTGGGGGACGACCTCCATAATACTCAAAAAATATTAAGAAATCTTGTGAACCATCCAAATGCTGCAGGAGTACTTGTCCTTGGGCTCGGATGTGAGAACAATAACATCACAGAATTTAGGAAAGTCGTCGGTGAAACAAATCCGAATAGAGTAAAGTTTTTAGCAGCGCAAGATGTCGAAGATGAACTAGATGCCGGCATTAAACTAATTGAAGAACTCGTTCATTATGCTCAGACCTTTAAACGTCAAGAGGTTCCAGTCTCAAGACTTAAAGTGGGATTAAAATGCGGCGGCTCCGACGGTTTATCTGGTATTACGGCAAATCCAGTAGTTGGTGCTTTTTCGGATAAACTGAATTCTCATGGAGGGACAACGGTCCTGACAGAGGTCCCGGAAATGTTCGGTGCCGAAACCATCTTAATGGAGCGTGCTGCTGATCAAGAGATATTTTTGAAGACAGTCGACTTAATTAATGATTTTAAGCAATATTTCATTGAGCATAACCAAGTGGTCTATGAAAATCCGTCACCTGGAAATAAAGCTGGAGGAATCACAACTCTTGAAGAAAAGTCTCTGGGCTGTGTGCAAAAGGGAGGATTTGCCGAAATCGTTGATGTCCTACCCTACGGTGGTGTAGTTGCCAAACCAGGATTAAATTTAATTCAAGGTCCAGGCAATGACTTAGTTTCTGTTACCTCTTTAGCCGCTGCTGGTTCCCATATTGTTTTATTCACAACTGGAAGAGGAACACCATTTGGCGGACCTGTCCCAACCGTCAAGATCTCGACCAATAACAGCTTATATGAAAAAAAGAAAAACTGGATTGACTTTAACGCAGGGGAATTAGTCACAAATAAAACATTAGATGAGTTATCTGACGAACTTTTTGACTATGTCATTCAATTGGCATCTGGTGAGACTGTAACCAAAAATGAAAAATACGGTTTTAAGGAGATAGCGGTCTTTAAGGACGGAGTCATTCTTTAATAGAAACGGGGTGTCATGATGAAAAAGTTAACGAAAGAATTGCTGGAAACACCTGAAATTCCAGAGGTTGTTGAGAGAATACAAGATAAAACGGTGCTGCCTGAGCGTGTGGTCCAGTTTGGCGAAGGAAACTTCCTTCGCGGCTTTGTTGACTGGATGATTCATCAATTAAACAAAAGGAATTTGTTTAACGGGAGAATAGTAGCCATCCAGCCAACACCACATGGGAAAGTAGTGCCCAAATTAAATGTGCAAGATGGTTTATATACATTTGTTTTACAAGGGATTGAAAATGGGATAGAAGTTGAAAAGTACGAGATAATCTCTTCTATTAGCAGAGGAATCAATCCCTATGTAAATTGGGCTGAGGTGTTAAAGGTTGCGGAATCAGCGGAGATTCAATATGTATTTTCAAACACAACCGAAGCTGGGATAACTTACATAAAAGAGCCATATGATCATCAACAATCACCCTCCTCATTTCCAGGAAAATTAACCAGTTTCCTTTTTCATAGATTTATAAGGTTCAATGGGGAAGCTCAATCAGGATTAACAATCATTCCTTGTGAATTAGTTGAAAATAATGGAGATCTTTTAAAGCACTTTGTACTAAACCATGCAGAGGATTGGAATCTGGGTGAAGCATTTATTGCCTGGGTAGATCAGCATAATACTTTTTGCAATACACTAGTGGATCGAATTGTACCAGGTTTTCCTAAGAAAAATATTCATTACTTTCAAGATGTACTTGGCTACGAAGATGTTTTAATCGGTGTTGGAGAGCCCTACCATCTTTTTGCAATTGATGCAGACGATACAATAAAGGACAGTATTCCGTTTCATCAAGCAGGTCTGAATGTCAAATGGGGAGATGTTAGTCCATACCGGCAGTTAAAGGTAAGTCTATTAAATGCACCACATACCTCTGTTTTTTCAATTGGCTATTTATCAGGACTAAACACGGTGTTTGAAGTCATGGAGGATGCGTACGTAAATCAATTTGTTAAAAAGCTGATGTTTGATGAAATCCTGCCAGTCGTAGACTTTGATGAAAATGAAAAAAGCGAGTTTGCAAATGCGGTGATGGAAAGATTCAGTAATCCTTTTGTAGAACACCAATTAAATGATATTGGCTTAAATGCGATTAGTAAATTTAGAACGAGAGTACTTCCACTGCTGCTTCGCTGGGTGGATAACAAACAACAAGTACCTGAACTCATGACCTTCTCGTTTGCAGCCTTATTCGTTTACTTTCGTCCAGTAAGAATGATTGATGAGGAACATATGGCAGGGATGAGAAACGATGAAGAATATACAATTCGAGATGCTAAAGAAACGATTACCGCATTAGCTGCAGCCTGGAAAAGGGATGACATTGACCTGGTTGTTTTGAAAATTCTTGAAAATGAAGAAATATGGGGTGCGAATTTAGCAAAAGTGAATGGACTTCCCGAGGCAGTTTCTAATCATCTGAAATCAATTCTTCATAAGGGAATGCAGGAAAGCTTGCAGCAACTGCTGGAGATTTCTGTTAGTAAAGGGGGAGTTACTCATTCGTAATGAAAATAGAATCATACCGTTATGGGAATCTATGAAGCTAGATAATAATGGATTTAATGTCGGCTGTCCTAGCATTCAGCTTTATTTACTTGAAGATGAGGGACCACATCCAGTCATGATTGTAGCACCAGGCGGGGCTTACTTTTTCCGTGCTGATCATGAAGCACATCCAGTAGCCCGTTGGTTAAACTCCATTGGGATTTCAGCGATTGTCTTAAATTATCGTGTCACCCCTTATAAGCATCCAGATCCACTGAATGATGCTCAAAGAGCAATTAGGATGGCTAGGTATCATGCCGAGGCGTGGAAGATTGATCCTGAACGCGTTGGTATTCTCGGTTTTTCGGCTGGGGGTCATTTGGCTTCGACAGCAGGCACCCATTTTGACTTAGGAAATGAGCTATCCGCTGACCCGATTGATCGTTTAAGCTGTCGTCCAGATTTAATGGTACTTTGTTATCCGGTTATTACCATGGGTAAACATACACATGAAGGGAGCAGGGTGA
Source organism: Neobacillus sp. (assembly GCA_040797665.1). GTDB lineage: Bacteria > Bacillota > Bacilli > Bacillales > Cytobacillaceae > Neobacillus. The sequence goes on from JBFNER010000005.1 coordinate 136,682, forward strand.
ACCTTCTAGGAGAGAAGCCTAAGGAGGAGGAGCTCGAATTGTTATCAAATGAAACTCAAATAACTAGCGATACACCGCCAGCCTTTCTATGGCATACGGCTGATGATGAAGGAGTCGACGTAGAAAACAGTTTACAGTTTGCTGCCGGTTTAAGCAGACACAAAATTCCTTATGACCTTCATGTGTTTGAAAGTGGTCAGCATGGTCTTGGGTTAGCCAAAGAGCATCCTGAAGCGGGAGCCTGGCCAAGTCTTTGCGAAACCTGGTTGAGGAAAAGGGGGTTTTAAGGGATGCTCATTCCGAGAGCACCGTTATTTAGAGATCCCATATATGATGGTGCTGCAGACCCGGCGATCATTTGGAACCGGGAAGAAAAACAATGGTGGATGATTTATACAAACAGACGCGCAAATGTTGACTGTCAAAAGAATGCCTGGGTTCATGGAACAGACATAGGAGTGGCATCTTCATCTGATGGGGGCATAAATTGGAAGTACCGTGGAGTGTTGCAAGGGCTTGACTTCGAGAGGGGAAGAAACACTTTTTGGGCTCCGGAAATTCTGTGCTACGAAGGCTTGTATCATATGTATGTCAGTTATATCCAAGGCGTGCCTAATGACTGGCCAGGACACAAAAGAAACATTCTTCACTATACTAGCACCAATTTATGGGATTGGAATTTGGAATCAAAACTAAATCTAAGTTCAGAGTATGTGATTGATGCTGCGATTCATAGACTGCCAAATGGGATGTGGCGGATGTGGTATAAAGACGAAGCAGATCATTCCCACACCCATGCGGCGGATAGTAAGGATTTATATCATTGGGAGGCAGTGGGTCCAGTGATAACCGGTTTTCCACATGAAGGTGCAAACATATTTTTTTGGAAGAATTCATATTGGATGGTTATTGACCAATGGTCAGGTCTCGGTGTTTATCGTTCTAGTGATGGTGTGACCTGGACAAGAAATAGCAAAATATTAAATGAACCAGGAACACGAGAGGATGATGGCACGATTGGTCTCCATGCAGATGTTCACGTGAATGGTGAAAATGCCTATATTTTTTATTTTACACACCCAGACAGAAAAGAAGGGGAACAATTCTCCTATAAAACGAGAAGATCATCCATTCAAGTGGCAAAACTAGAGTTGGTGGATGATATCCTTACATGTGATCGAAACGCGCCTTTTCATTTAGACCTGTAGTAATTCTAGGAGGAGAATATGTTAACTAATAATGACATCCGAATAAGAGACCCTTTTATTTTGACTGACATTATCTCAAAAACTTACTTTCTATATGGAACAACTGATGAGAATGTCTGGGAGGGTCAGGCGGTTGGCTTTAATGCATACAAAAGCACAGATTTAGAAACCTGGGAAGGTCCTTTTCAAGTTTTTCAGCCTGCAGCAGACTTTTGGGCAGACCGCCACTTCTGGGCGCCAGAGGTTTTTTATCATCATGAAAAGTATTATATGTTTGCCAGCTTTAAGGCGGAAGGGGTTTGCCGCGGTACCCAAATATTAGTTTCAGATAACCCGCTGGGACCGTTTATTCCAAATAGCAAAGAACCAGTCACACCAAGAGATTGGGAATGCCTGGATGGTACGCTATACATAGATGAGTCACAGCAGCCCTGGATCATTTACTGTCATGAGTGGCTCCAGGTCCACGATGGAGAAATTTGTGCCCAGCGTTTAACAGATGATTTATTAACTGCCGTGGGAGAGCCGATTGTATTATTTAAAGCATCAGATGCCGCTTGGACCGTACCCGTAAGAGGTGAGACGGATTATGTTACAGACGGACCATTTCTCTATGATGACAAACAAGGCAGACTACAAATGCTTTGGTCCAGCAGGAGTAAAAATGGATATGCTGTCGGAATTGCACGCTCAGAATCTGGGAGAATACTAGGTCCCTGGGTTCAAGACCCAGAGCCATTAATCGACCAGGACGGCGGGCATGCAATGATTTTTCACACCTTTGAGCAGGAGTTAAAACTAACCATTCATTCCCCAAACCTCACACCATCAGAAAGACCAGTATTCCTAAATGTTACCGAGGAAGATGGAAAACTAGTCATAAAAAAATAAGTTGCTAAACGACAAGTTACTTCGGTGAACTTGTCGTTTTATATTTTTGTGAAGGATTTTCCTTTGAAAGAAATATTAGCTATTCAAAAACAAACCAACATGTAATATAATGAAAACAAAAATAAATAAAAATACATTTAATAGAGTAGTAGATTAAAGGGGATGAATGAGCATGAAAGTAAGTTTATTTGCAACATGCCTTGTAGATATGTTTCAAAGTAATGTTGGGAAGGCGACGGTGGAGCTGTTAGAAAGGCTCGGCTGTGAAATTGATTTTCCAGAATCACAGGTATGCTGTGGCCAGCCGTCCTATAATAGTGGTTATGTAAAAGAAACGAAGGAAGCGATGAAACGAATGATAGAAACCTTCGAGCATGCTGAATATGTGGTTTCTCCTTCAGGCTCATGTGCTTACATGCTTCATGAATACCCGCATATTTTTAAAAATGATCCCGTCTGGGAGTCAAAGGCAAAGAAACTAGCTGAAAAAACCTATGAATTAACACAATTCATCGTGGATGTTTTAAAAGTTGAGGATGTTGGAGCAAGATTTGAAGGAAAGGTCACGTACCATACCTCCTGCCATATGACGCGATTATTAGGAGTTAAAAAAGCTCCTATGATTCTATTAGAAAATGTAAAAGGTTTAGAGTTCACTGAGCTGCCTGGTAAAGAGCAATGCTGCGGCTTTGGTGGTACGTTTTCAGTTAAAATGGCCCAAATCTCAGAGCAAATGGTCGATGAAAAAGTTTGTCATGTTGAAGAAACGAAAGCCGAGTATCTAATCGGGGCAGATGCAGGGTGTTTAATCAATATTGGCGGCCGGATCGATCGAAAAGGAAAACCAATCAAGGTTCTTCATATTGCGGAAGTGTTAAATAGTCGTTAATAGTAGGAATTTAAATGAAAAATGCCACGACTTATGAGGATGGGGGATTCACAAATGGCTATGAAAATTAGCACGGATGAGTTTAAACAGCGTGTGGATAAAGGTATACAGGATTCCTTTATGCGCGGTGCAGTTGCCGGTGCCCAGGACGGGATGGGCATAAAGCGAAGACTTGTTACAGAGGAAATAGGAAACTGGGAAGATTGGCGTTCACATGGAGAGGAAATCCGCCAGCATGTATTAGAAAATCTAGACTATTACTTAGAACAGCTAAGTGAAAACGTAGCCAAGCGTGGCGGTCATGTATTTTTTGCGCAAACAAAAGAAGAAGCAAATGAATACATCCGAGGAATTGTCAAAAAGAAAAATGCCAAGAAAATTGTAAAGTCAAAATCGATGGTGACGGAAGAGATTAGTTTAAATTCAGTTCTTGAACATGAAGGCTGTCAGGTCATTGAAACCGATTTAGGAGAATACATTCTCCAGGTAGATGACCATGATCCGCCTTCACACATCGTAGTACCAGCCTTACACAAGAATAAAGAACAAATTCGTGATGTTTTCACAGAAAAGCTTGGCTATAACAAAACCTCTAAGCCGGAAGAGCTGGCATGGCATGCACGTGAAATGCTCCGTCAGGAATATTTAACAGCAGATATCGGGATCACCGGCTGTAACTTTGCTGTTGCCGAGACAGGTTCGTTTAGTTTAGTCACAAATGAAGGAAACGCTGATTTAGTAACCGCCCTGCCAAAAACACAGATAACGGTAATGGGGATGGAGCGGCTTGTACCAACCTTCGAAGAAATGGAAGTACTGGTATCGCTTTTAACAAGAAGTGCAGTAGGACAAAAATTAACTAGCTATATTACCGTTTTAACAGGACCAAAAGAGGAATTGGATGTAGATGGCCCAGAAGAATTCCACTTGGTCATTGTTGATAACGGAAGGTCAAAGATTCTCGGTGGAGAATTTCAATCAGTATTACAATGTATCCGCTGTGCTGCCTGTGTAAATGTCTGCCCAGTTTATCGTCACGTTGGCGGTCATTCTTATGGTTCGATTTATTCAGGACCGATTGGGGCTGTTTTATCACCATTGCTCGGTGGATATGAGGAGTATAAGGAGCTTCCATACGCTTCCACATTGTGCGGGGCATGTACAGAGGTTTGCCCGGTTAAAATCCCGCTCCACCAGCTCCTTCATAAGCACCGTGAGGTAATTGTAGAAAAAGAAGGAAAAGCACCAATTTCGGAAAAATTAGCGATGAAGGCGTTTGGATTAGGAGCGGCTTCTCCAACTTTATATAAACTAGGATCGAAGATTGCGCCAACCGCTATGAATCCATTTACAGTAGGCGATAAAATTTCAAAAGGACCTGGCCCATTAAAAGCCTGGACAGAAATTCGCGACTTTCCGGCTCCAAATAAAGAGAGATTCAGAGATTGGTTTAAAAACCGTGAAAAGGAGAGCAAATAGATATGGCAGGAACAATTCATAACCGCGATCAGTTCTTAACTCAAATTGCTGAACGTCTTGGCCGTCCACGCAGCTCTGCTCCGGTTGAGAGACCTGTTTGGAAGTTTAGACCTCAAGATGAGGTATTAAAAGGTGCCTCGCAAGATGAATTATTAGAAGTATTAAAAGAACAATGTAATAGAATTCATACAAGCATCCACGTAACAGACAGCAAGAACCTTTCTGCAACCTTGAATGATGTAGTGGAAGCATATGGCGGAGGTCCGATTGTTACCTGGAAGGATGCTCGGTTTGCAAAATGGGGACTCGAGACACTATTTGAAAGAGAGTGGCCTGCCCAGGATTATGACGTATATGAATGGGACTACACAAAAGGCGAGGAAAATATTGCTAAAGCAGAAGCGGCGAATGTTGGGATTACCATTAGTGAGGTAACCCTTGCGGAATCCGGTACGGTTGTTTTATTTAGCGATGAAGATAAAGGGAGAACGGTAAGCTTTCTGCCAGCAACCTATATTGCCCTTGTACCTAAAAGTACGCTCGTACCAAGGATGACACAGGCTGCACAAAAAATGCGCGAGATTTATAATGAGACAGGACATGTTGCATCCTGTATCAATTTCATCACAGGACCAAGTAATTCAGCTGATATTGAACTAAACCTCGTTGTTGGAGTACATGGACCCGTTAAAGCGACTTATATTGTGATTGATGATCTGTAAAGAAGAAGACTGCCCTTTTAGATGGGCAGTCTTTTTTATAAGTGGGTTCTTTCGGAAAACCATGAAAATAAAGGAGTGGGTTAAGAACAGAGGCTCAGTTCTTACCGAAAAAGCAGGAACACTAGGAGTTGGGTAAGAACAGAGGCACAGTTCTTACCGAAAAAGCAGAAGGTCGAGGAGTTGGGTAAGAACAGAGGCACAGTTCTTACCGAAAAAGCAGAAACACGAGGAGTTGGGTAAGAACAGAGGCATAGTTCTTACCGAAAAAGCAGAAACACGAGGAGTTGGGTAAGAACAGAGACATAGTTCTTACCGAAAAAGCAGAAGGTCGAGGAGTTGGGTAAGAACAGAGGCTAAGTTCTTCCCCAAAAAGCAGAACCTCGAAAAGTTGGATAAGAACTGAGGTAAGTAGGAATCACTTCTAAATCAACAAGTTCATCCCCAAAAACCAAAAATAAAACAAATTAAAAACAAAATTACTATTTTTATATTCAAAAACAAACAAAGATATATTATAATAAAACAGAAGATAACAAACGAACAAAACGGGGGAATAACAAGATGGTAAAAAGCTTATGGAACGAAGAACAAGCATCACAGGTTACAAAAGGGGTAGAAGAACTAGTTTACCGTTCAAATTTAATCGGAACAGATCGTGCCGTATGTAACTGGGGTGGCGGCAATACATCGATGAAAACAATTGAGAAAGATTTCCGCGGCCGCGATATTGAGATTATGTGGGTAAAGGGGAGCGGTTCAGACCTAGCTACAATGAAAGCAAAGAATTTCACAGGTCTTAACCTAGAAGATATTCGCCCGTTATTTGAGCGCGATGAAATGTCTGATGAAGATATGGTTACGTATCTTTCGCACTGTATGATTGACAGCAAGCATCCACGTGCTTCAATTGAAACATTATTACACGCTTTCCTGCCATTCAACCATGTAGACCACACACATCCAGACAGCATCATCAGCCTATGCTGTGCGGATAACGGCCAACAGCTAGCAGAAGAGATTTTCGGTAACCGCTTTGTATGGGTTCCATATGTACGTCCTGGTTTCACTCTCTCAAAAATGATCGCTGAAGGTGTAAGAAATAATCCAAACGCTGAACTAGTTCTTATGGAAAAACACGGCTTAGTAACATGGGGAGAAACATCTGAAGAAGCTTATGCAAAGACCATCCAAATCATTAATGAGGCAGAACAATATATTAACGAGCGTGTAAAAGAAGAAGAGGTTTTCGGCGGACAAAAATATGAGTCTCTTACTGATGAAGAAGCAACTAGTATTTTAGCAAAAGTAATGCCTGTTATTCGCGGTGCTGTAAGTGATGAAAAGAAAATGCTTCTAACATATGATCGTGGTGAGGATGTCCTTCAATTTGTAAACAGCGTCGAAGCACCAGAACTATCTCAAATTGGTGCAGCGTGCCCAGACCATCTTGTACATACAAAGATGAAGCCGCTATACGTGAACTGGGATCCACAAACAAAGGACGTTGAAGCATTGATTTCAAGCATCAAAGAAGGGGTAGCTGCATTTAAAGCGGATTACACTGAATACTTTGAACGCAATAAAAACGAAGGCGACAAAATGTTTGAACCAGCTCCACGTGTTATCTTAATACCTGGTGTTGGTATGGTGAACACAGGGAAAGACGTTGCAAACTCAAGAGTAAGCGGTGCTTTATACCATCGTGCAATTGCTGTAATGAAGGGATCTACGACTCTAGGAAGCTTTGTTTCTTTAAGTGAAAATGAATCCTATAACGTAGAATACTGGCCATTGGAATTATATAAATTAACACTTGCTCCTAAAGAAGCTGAGTTTTCTAGAAAAGTAGCATTCATTACTGGTGGTGCAGGCGGAATTGGCAGTGCAACAGCTCGCCGGTTGGTTGCTGAAGGCGCACACGTTGTCCTTGCTGACCTTAACCTTGAAGGAGCAGAAAAGGTTGCTGCGGAAATTAACGAGCAATATGGTGCAAACCGAGCACTGGCTGTGAAAGTGGATGTTACGAGCGAGGAGCTAGTTCAAGCAGCTTATGACCAAACTGCCCTTAACTATGGCGGTGTCGACATCATCGTGAACAACGCCGGTCTTGCAACATCAAGTCCATTCGATGAAACATCTTTAAAAGAGTGGAACTTGAATATGAATGTTCTTGGAACAGGCTATTTCTTAGTAGCCCGTGAAGCTTTCAAGCAAATGAAGCAGCAAGGTATTGGCGGTAACATGGTATTTATTGGTTCGAAAAACTCTGTATACGCTGGAAAAAATGCAGCAGCGTACAGCTCAGTTAAGGCACTTGAAACTCATTTAGCACGTTGTATTGCAGCAGAGGGCGGCGAATATGGTATTCGCGTTAACTCTGTATTACCAGATGCTGTTCTTCAAGGTTCTGCGATTTGGGGTTCAAACTGGCGTGAAGAGCGTGCGGCTGCGTACGGAATCCACCCAGATCAATTAGAAGAACACTACCGTAAACGTACAACATTACTAGTAAATATCTACCCGTCCGATATTGCTGAATCCATTGCATTTTTTGCATCATCGAAATCAGATAGAACGACTGGATGTATGTTAACAGTAGACGGCGGAGTACCGGCTGCATTTACTAGATAAATTTAATATAAAATACTGTTAAAAGCAGTGTGTCCGCATCTGACACACTGCTTTTAACACATTTATAGACTTGGTAAATAATTGTTTTTATTTGTAAGAAATTTCTATATAATATGAGGGAAGTGCTATTGTGTGTCAGCGGTGCTTCATTTTTATTAGAGAAAAATTGGAGGCGAAACATCAATGTCTGATCATGAGGTTTTATTAGATAATGGAAAACAAAATGATCCTAAAAAGAAAATTGAAAGAAAAGAAGGAGAACCGACTCCCGCTTTCATAGGGGCTTCCTGGGCTGCATTGCTAGTAGGAGTTACATCATATCTGATCGGTTTGTTTAACGCAGGGATGCAACTAAATGAAAAAGGCTATTACTTTGCCGTTTTAATATTCGGACTCTATGCAGCGGTATCTTTACAAAAAGCAGTCAGAGATAGAGATGAGGGGATCCCCGTTACCAATATTTATTATGGTATTAGTTGGTTAGCACTAATTATTTCTATTTCTTTAATGGGCATTGGTTTATATAATGCTGGAAGTATTGATTTAAGTGAAAAGGGATTCTATGGTATGTCCTTTGTTCTTAGTTTATTCGCTGCCATCACCGTTCAAAAGAATATCAGAGACACACAAAGGGCAAGAGAAAGATAGTTTTATGGAAAAATTTAGTAAAAAAATCGTACCACACGTCTGTGGTACGATTTTTTTAGAATTATTGTTCTCATCTTTTATATTGGAAAGGTTTATGTAGTAATTACATTTGACGTTAACACATGAAGAAAAGCAGGAATAGAGGGGTTAATATTGTTTTTCTTCCAAGCGATAACGAGCTCACAATCGTGATTTTTTACACCATCCATTTCTATAAAACGTAATGAAGAACTAGAGATAGATTCAAAGCTTTTTGGCAAAATAGATATGCCTATTTCCGATTCAACCAGAACGGGAACGGTATCAACAAAGCGGGGCTGACTGACTACTTTTGGAGTGAAACCACTTTTTTCACACAGATGGACGATAAATTCATACGACCCTACAGGTGAATCATGACGGTTATGGATGATAAATGGTTCATTTTCTAGCTCTGAAAGTTTGATTATATTTTTATGGGCAAGAGGATGATTTTTGTGCAAGACGATACAATACGGTTCTTTTGTAACCGTTTGAGTTTTAATCTCTTCAATTCTATCTAAACCAGATGGCAGAGTGAATGCTAGGTCAAGTTCACCTTCCTCTAATGCCTCCTTTAACATTCTGCTAGGAAAGTGATTAAGATGTAGTTCTACTTTCGGGTGCTGCTTGCGGAACTGTTTGATCACATTTGGTAAAAAACGGCGAACATGAACATTTAAGAAGCCAACAGATAAGCTGCCAATCACACCTGCATCTGTTTGTTGGGCTTTTTCAACAGCACCTGACGTCTTGTCGACAATCTCAATGGCTTCCTTTAGAAAAACAGTACCTGCAGGAGTTAGTTGAACAGAACGTTTATTTCTATTAAATAGTTTCACACCTAGCTGCTGTTCAAGGTCAGCAATTTGGTGACTGATAGCCGATTGAGCAACGTAAAGCTGATTCGCCGCTTTCGTAAAGTTTAAATGCTCTGCAACAGTAATAAAGTAACGTAATTGGCGGATATCCATAAAAACCTCACTTGTGAAATATTTAATATTATTCTATCATATTTATTCTTAAAAAAGTCGGAAAATTAAAAATTCGTAGTATATGTACATTATCTATTGTTTTTTTCTAAATATACTAAATAATATGAATTATGGATTACTGAAATCGAAATCATATATTTCCCATTCTGCTAATTTCATATTATGGTTAAAAATGAAAACGCTTAAATATAGAGTTGAGGGGTGTGTAAGATGGTCCTGCAAGTTGTTGGAAAACTACCAAATGAAAAAATATCATATTTTGTTAAAAATGGAGAGGGAGAACGGTACCTTTTTGGAACTCAGGTAGCTTCAATTTGTGCTACTACCGATAGCACAGGTGACAAGATGGAGATCGTTCAACTATCGGGCGGTAAAGGAGATTATTTTCCGGCACATGTTCATGAGCATGCTCACGAAGGCATCGTTGTTTTGGATGGGAGACTTGAAGTAGAACTAAATGGACAAGTTCATCTTTTGACAGCAGGCGACTATGTACACATCCCAGCAGGAACGGTCCACGCATATTGGATGCAGAGTCATCGAACTCGCTTCTGGTCGTTCACGATAAATGGAAATGCTGCAAAACTATACTCATTTATTGGAGAACCCTATGATAAGTTCGAGCGGCCGCCAGTAGCAAAAGCACCACTAGATCTTAATTTATTTACTGAGCTTCCATCTGATATTGATTTAAAATTGGCAGAACGCAAACAAACGAGCGGTTTACCACAATTGGTTAAAGGCAGTACCATTCCCGATGAAGTTCAGCCGTATGTACTCGAATCAGGAGAGGGAGTTCACTTGGTAAGTGGTGACACCGTGCATTCACTTTTAACAACTAAAGCTGCTTCTGACGGTCAGTTTCTCGCTCTAGTTTCTGAAGGGCCGAAGGGTTTACCAATTGGTGAGCATGCCCACAAATATACGAACGAAACATTTATGTGTTTGCAGGGCCAAATGACGCTTTGGGTGGCTGGCGAGGAATTGAATTTACTTCCTGGTGATTTCGCATATGTTCCTGCGGGCGTACCGCACCGTTTCCGTTGCGATGCCCATTATACAAAGTTTTTGGGTGTATTAACTCCTGGTAGTTTTGAAGACTTCTTCCGTATTCTCGGGGACCCTTATGAGTATCCTATTTTTCCAAGTGAGCCAGCGCCGTATCGTTTTGATCGAGTCATTAAACGTATTTCTGACTTAGATTTGATTTTACTAGGTAAGCCACCAGGTCCGCCTGCTAAGGTGGAAGAGGTTAATCGTTCATGAGACATGGAGTACAGGTATTGACAGATCTTGAGTTTGCGGCACCAAAGGGAAAACCGCTACTTCTAGATCTATTCCTTCCAATCGGTGTGGAGAAACCTCCACCGGTAATTGTTTGGCTCCATGGAGGCGGTTGGAGAATCGGGGACAGGAAATTGGGACCTGATTTTCGTACCTTTTTTGCAGAATGTGGATATGGTATGGCAAGTATTGAGTATCGTTTAAGTGGTGAGGCAATTTTCCCTGCACAGATTCATGATGTAAAGGCTGCGATTAGGTGGCTTCGTTGTAATGCAGACAAATACGGACTAGATGGTGAGCGGATTGGTTTATGGGGTTCTTCAGCGGGAGGGCATTTAGCGGCACTTGCAGGAACCACCGGCAGTGGAATCCTTGAGGATTTCGAGCAAGGCTATGCTGAGTTTTCGAGTGAGGTACAAGCGATTGTTGACGGGTATGGACCTACAGATTTTCTACAAATGGACGCCTATAGCCATTCGGAAAACATCTCTAGTGACCCAGAAACAGCACGATTGAATCCGCCGCGGCTACATGTATCTATGGATTCCCCGGAATCACAATTGCTGGGGGCACCGATCCAATCCGTACCGCATCTAGTGCGAGAAGCAAATCCGATTTCGTATGTTTCCGATGCTGCTCCGCCATTTCTAATTATGCATGGGTTGAGCGATTCTGCGGTTCCTGCTCAGCAGAGCGAGCTGCTTTATGATGCTCTTATTGCTAAGGGAAATGATGCCACTCTCTGTTTAGTTGAAGGTTTAGGGCATGCATTTTTTAATAAAAATGATTTGGACAAAACTCGGCACTCTGTGACGATTCGGTGGGCTAATACTGAGCAAGCAGAACAAGTTATACAGAGTGAAATTAAAATATTTGAGATGATAGAAAAATTTTTTCATAGTCATTTAAAGAAGTAATAGGAATTAGTTGCTTAAATACTTAAATAATAGAATTCCAACCTCCGCACATAATGCGGAGGATTTTTTTGCTTAAAAGATTTAATTATCAGAAAACAAGATTTCTCAAATAGAATCTGTGTATTTCAAAAAAGATTTTTAGTGCTTTATCATAATAACTATAGGGAAAACACATTTATCCGAAAAAGTTCAGGAGGAATATCATATGAAATTATTAACCTATTCTAATAATTCCAACCCATTAAGACTTGGTGTTTTAGTGGACGAGAATACAATCGTCGATCCACAGCAAGCGTATATAGAGCTGTTAAAGAACCGCGGGCAAGAAAGAGCAGAAGAAATTGCAAGCGCTTTAGTACCATGCAATCCAACTGAATTTATCGCAAACGGAGAACTCGGACTCCAGACAGCAAATGAGGCAATAAAGTATGTTTTAGAAAATGAGCAGCATTCTTCTGCTGTTTATAAGAAAAAGACTATCCAAATCGGTGCCCCTGTACTGAAACCTAATAAAATCATCTGTGTAGGTTTAAATTACAAGAATCATATCCTTGAAATGAAACGTGATTTCCCAGAACACCCAGTAATCTTTGCCAAGTTTGCCACAGCAATCGCCGGCCCTAACGACGTATTTCCATTAAATTCAAACTTAACGAAAAAACTAGATTACGAGGCAGAAATGGCCTTTGTCATTGGAAGAACAGGAAAGGACATTTCATATGATGACGCCTTGGATTACGTCTATGGCTACACCGTTGCAAATGATATAACCGCTCGTGATATGCAAAAACGAACGATACAGTGGCTGCAAGGAAAGACGCTAGATAAAAGTCTGCCACTGGGACCAGTCTTAGTAACAAAGGATGAAATTCCGAACCCGCACGCACTGGATATTTCCTTAACAGTTAACGGTGAAGTGAGACAGCAATCAAATACCGAGCAGCTGTTATTTAATGTAAATCACCTTATTGAGTTTTTATCAGGCATCTTGACGCTTGAACCAGGTGACATTGTGTGTACAGGAACTCCTGGCGGCGTAGGGGAAGCTCAAAATAAATTCCTCCAGCATGGAGATGTGGTAAAGGTTGAAATTTCTGGAATTGGATCAATTGAAACAACGATTACGGAGGTATCAGAACAATGACAATGAATCACGAACCGATTCTAGATATTGCTCATTTGGCCCATATCGAGCTATTGACCCCTAAACCAACTGAAAGTCTAGATTTCTTCCGAAACTTACTTGGCATGGAAGTGGTTCATAGTGAAGGGCAATCTGTTTTCCTTCGCGGCTGGAGGGATCAGCAGCTTTACAGCTTGAAACTTACGGAAGCAAAGCAAGCTGGACTAGGTCATGTAGGGTTAAGAACGGTTTCTCCGTCTGCACTCGAGCGCAGGGCACAAGATTTAGAGAAAAGTGGGTTAGGCTTAGGATGGACAGACGGTGACTACGGGCATGGCCGCTCCTATCGATTCACGGATGCAGATGGACACAATCTAGAAATCTATTATGACGCAGAAAAATATGTGGTACCTGATCATTTAAAGCCAGGTTTAAAAAACATGCCGCAGAAATATTCGGCAAGAGGTGCAGCGGTAACACAGCTCGACCATATCAACTTATTCAGTACAGATGTAGATGCGGATAGCTTATTTTTTCGTAATCAACTCGGATTCAAGCTTAGTGAACAAGCGATTACAGACGATGGCAAGCAGACAACCGCCTGGCTTCACGTTACCAATAAATCATACGATCTAGCCATCTCACTTGATAAATCAGGGAGCAAAGGACGTTTTCATCATGCCGCCTTCAAAGTGGAAAGCCCTGAGATGGTGCTGCGTGCAGCCGATGTGTTTTTAGACAATGGAATCTATATTGAGGCTCCCCCTAATAAACATGTGGCAGGTCAAACGATGTTTGTCTACGTCTATGAGCCGGGAGGAAATCGAATTGAAGTTTGCGCGGGAGGATTTTTAATCTTTTCTCCAGATTGGGAAACTGTGACATGGACGCCAGAAGAACGAAAAAAAGGATTAGCGTGGGGGACACCGTTACCTTCTACATTTCACACATATGGAACGCCGGATGTAAGCAAATAAATGATTAGACACAGAAGGGGATGGGATCATGAACCAAACATTAAAGCAGCTAACCTATGATGAAGCGATTGAACGTGCAAAAAGTTTAGTTCCAGGAGTAAGTTTGAGGTCACGTGACGGAGAATTACTTCGACATCAACCGCTCGAAAACATACAGGATTTTATTGAATCAGGTTTAGTTAGGTCATTAGTTCCTAGGCGTTGGGGCGGACATGAACTTAATTGGAAAACTCTGGCGGATACAGCGATTGAAGTATCAAAGGGAGATGCATCTGCGGGCTGGTGCTATTCACTGTTATTGCTACACAGCTGGATGCTGGCGTTTTTCCCGAATAAAGCACAGGAAGATGTATGGAAAGAGAATCCTGATGCATGCTTGGCAACCTCGATTAACCCAAGTCATGATTCAAAAATTGAACGTGTAAATGGCGGCTATCGTCTTACTGGAAAATGGGGTTTTTCCTCAGGAATCAACCACTGTGATTGGGTGATGATTAGTGCTGAAGCACCAACGGATGATGGAAAAAAGGTATTATACTTTTTGGTTCCAAAAAGTGATCTAAAAGTGATTGATATTTGGCGAGTCATTGGGATGAGAGGTACAGGAAGTAACCTATTAGAATTAACGGATGTATTTGTGCCTGATTACCGAACGATGGAGTTAGAACCGTGGAATCTATACGGTAAATCTCCAGGGATGGATCTTAATACTGCACCTCTTTACCGGATCCAATTATCTGCGGTCATGCCTGTTACTTTATTGTCCGTTATTCTTGGAGCTACAAAGGGTGCCTATGCCATTTGGCGTGATCGAGTGATCGGAAAAAATAGAACAAGAACAGGAGAGCTTGTGGCCAATTTATCACATCAGCAAATTAGGCTGGCAAAGACGGCGGCGAAAATTGAAGCAGTGGATGCTCTCCTACACCAATCCTTAGAACTCGTGGAATCGGGTCGTGTACTTGAGTTTCAGGAGCGGGTTCGCTTGCGTTGTAATTATGCCTATTGCGCCGAAATGTGTGCTGAAATAATGGAAAGCATCTACACAACGAGCGGTGCGGCAGCTTCTGCAGAGAGTCATCCTCTTCAGCAATTTTGGCGGGATATCCATGCCGGAGCCCAGCATACAGCCTTCAATTTCGATTGGGTTGGAGAAATCTATGGTAAGATAGAGCTTGGAATTCCAGTGAAAGAAGTATATTAAGAAAGGGTGATGATCATGACAAAAACATTAGATCATTTAACTTCGGAACTAGTATCTTCCTTAGAGGGAGAAAAAATGGTTTCACTCATCACAATTGACGCAAAAACAAAATTACCTCAATTAAGCGTTGTATCTTGGGTGTTGGCAAAGCCAGACGGGAAACAAATTAAAATAGCACTTGGCCATAAAGCATCAAGCATCGAGAACATTCAAAATAATCCCCATGTACTGTTGGGGATCATTGGGGCCGGGAGCTGTTTTGAGGCACGAGGTACTGCAACTGTTTCAGAGGTAATCGAAAGGACGATGAAATACTGTGTAGTGACCATCGAGGTTGAAGCAGTGGAGAATGTCATGTTCTACGGCGGCAAGGTTACAGTTGAACCCGAATATGAAAAAACATACAATGCAGAACTAGCTAAGAAATTAGATACTGAAGTGTATGAACTCCTAAGCCAGAATAATTAATATGAATTCCCTTAACGTCTGAATCGATTCAGGCGTTTTATTTTCTTGTAAGTTTTATACGATTATTTCATGAACGGATTGTTTAATATTATGGTATAGTATAAAAAATTACCATACAGAATGATAGATAGAGGAACAAATATGAATCGTCATGAATTACAAAGTTTTTTAATAAATAACAACAAAAAAGAAGCACCTGATTGGAATGTAATAAAAGAGCTGTATCTTCCAAAAACAATCGAAGTAAACGGCCAGGAAGTGTACCTCTTCAGTCTTAGTTTTGATGCCTCGATCAAACCGGTTGAAGATAGCATTGTTATATGGCAGCAGCTTCCTGCCGCTTTTGTGCCAATGCATATCCATCATTATATAGAATTGATCTATGTTTATCAGGGAGAATGTACAGTTGTTATTGAGAAGCGTGAGATTAACCTAACAGAGGGCGGGATTATCATTATTGATAAAAACACACCTCATACGGTAAAGGATATTTCGGCTACAGATATTATTATTGATATCAAGCTTAAGCATGATTTCCTATCATCAGGTTTTCTCAGCCGTTTTACCCAAAAGAGCATTATCTCTCAATTTTTAATTGATTCGCTTATTAACAAGCGAAATGCGAACAATTATCTTTTCTTTCCATTGGAAAGCAGGTCCAATAGTGTGGGGATAATGGACCAAATCATGTGCGAGTATTTTGATAAGGACTTTTGTTCGAATGATATGATTGACGCATATCTTTTTATTCTTTTAACAGAGTTAATCAGGTACAGTAACAGTAAGACTTCACACCATAATTATACGACAAAAAATGATATGATTGTTCTCGATTTTCTTAAATACATTGAAGACCATTATAAGGAATGCAGCTTAACTGAAATGGCTGCATCATTCAAGTATCATCCTAACTATATATCCGCCGTCCTTAAAAAAGCGACAGGAAAATCTTTTAAAGAGCTTCTCCAGATCCAACGATTAAATAAAGCAGCACTCTATTTATCCAACACCGACCTGCCGATTCCTGAGATTGCAGAAGAAGTCGGATACTCGAGTGTCTCTTTCTTTTATAAAAAATTTAATGATTTATTCTTACAGACTCCAAAAGACTATAGGGGAAATAAGCGGTAAGAGATTTTGAACCTTCTAAGCAGAGGGTTCTTTTTAATTGAAAGAAATCTTTGATTCGAGCAATAATCTTCTTTGTTTTTACTATTAAACCTTTTGTAATCGCTTGCTACAATGAGTATAGAATAAAGAATGAAAACGAGGAGTGTTAAAAATGAAGTTTAACTTTTCACGAGATTTTCTTTGGGGATCGACAACTGCGGCCTACCAAGTAGAAGGTAATAATGTTAACAGTGATTTTTGGGCGGAAGAGCATGCAGAGGGCTCACCTTATAAAGACAAATCAGGAGATACGATCGACCATTATCGCCTATACCGGGAAGATATAGCCTTAATGGCGAGTCTAGGATTAAAGGCATATCGATTTTCTATTGAGTGGTCCAGGGTAGAACCAGAACCAGGACAGTACTCACGGTCGGCGATTGAACATTATCGGGATGTTCTTGAAACATGCTACAAACATGGAATTACACCGATGGTTGCGATGCACCACTTTTCTTCTCCAAAGTGGCTAATGAGATTAGGGGGATGGGCAAGCCCAGAGGTGCCCGATCGATTTGCAAAATATTGTGAAGTAGTTTTCAATGAAATCGGACATTTAATTCCTTATGTATTGACAATGAACGAGATTAACCTGCCTGTCATGTTACGTGAGATTTTTTCGAGAATCGGGTTTATCCCGCCTGTCGGCATAGACAGAGATGCCTGGACAGCCCCTAAATGGAGAGAATCAGCGGCAAAATTGTGCGGAACAACGATTGAAAATTACTTTACCTTTCATATGATTTCAGATGAGTCATCGATTAAGGTGCTTAAACAAACTCATATGAAGGCCCGTGACGCAATTAAGCGGATTCAGCCAGAAACAAAAGTCGGGTTATCGATGGCCCTTTCTGATATACAGTCCATCCCAGGCGGTGAGGAGCTGGCAGTTCAAAAGTGGCAAAGTTATTTTAGACAATATTTAGATATTGTTGAAGGGGATGACTTTTTCGGCCTTCAAAATTACACTAGAGAAGTGTATGGGCCAGAAGGGCAAGTGAAGCCAGATGAACATGCAGAAATCACCCAAATGGGGTATGAATTTTGTCCAGAAGCACTTAGTAATGTCATTCGCAAGGTTTCCAAAGATCTTTCAATTCCAATTATTATTACGGAACATGGTATCGCTACGAATGATGACGAGCGGCGTGTAGAATTTATCCGTAAGGCATTAGAGGGTGTTCATGCGTGCTTGGAAGAAGGATATGACATAAGGGGATACTTCCATTGGACCACATTTGATAATTTTGAATGGCAGTCAGGCTATTCGATGAGATTTGGTCTCATTGAAGTGGACCGTTCTACGCAGGAACGGAAGGTAAAAGAAAGCGGACGATATTTAGGAAGTATTTCACAAACGAACAGCTTAATTGGAATGATCGTTTAAATCACGAATTGCTGGGAGAGAAAAATGAAGCTAACAGTAGACAAATTAACATGTGAGTATAAAAAAAATCCACTAGGCATTGATATAAAAAGACCTCGTATTAGCTGGAAAATCCAATCCGACCGACAGGGAACCATGCAGAAGGAGTATCAACTCCAAGTAGCAAATGATGTTGATTTCTCTGCTCAAATCTGGGACACGGGGAGAATCGAATCCGATGAATCGATTCATATTGAATATGAGGGTCCTAATGTAAGCTCGCGAACAAGATATTATTTCCGCGTGAAAATTTGGGATAACTATGACCGCGAATCCAATTGGAGTGAACCCACTTGGTGGGAAACGGCATTGTTGGCTCCAGAAGAATGGAAAGCAGAGTGGATTACCCCGGATTCTATGATGCTTGATCCTCTTGCTGAACCAGCTTTTCTATTAAGAAAAGAATTCACTCTTAAGAGTGGGATTTCTTCAGCTCGTATTTATGGCACCGGAGTTGGCCTATATGAATTATTTCTCAATGGTGAGCGGGTTGGAGATGATCTTCTTGCCCCGGGATGGACTAGTTATCATAAACGTCTGCAGTACCAAACGTATGATGTGACCGAGGAACTTCAAACTGGTGCTAATGCAATCGGTATTATGTTGGCAGACGGCTGGTATAAAGGAAATCTTGTCAGAGAAAACAATCGAAATATTTATGGAGATAACCGGGCAGCGTTTTTTCAACTGCATGTAACTTATGACGACGGTTCTGAACAGGTAATAGCAACGGACTCTACATGGAAAGCTTCCACAGGCCCTATTTTATTTTCCGAAATCTATCATGGAGAAACCTATGATGCCAGGCAAGAACAAGAGGGCTGGTGTAAGGCTGACTTTAATGACCAGAATTGGGCCGAAACCATCATTCAAGAAATGCCGATCACTGAATTAGTGACACAAGAAAACGTTCCTGTTCGAGTAACAGAAGTGTTAAAACCAGTTGATGCTTTTGTAACACCTGCTGGTGATACCGTACTAGATATGGGGCAAAACATGGTCGGACGAATCCGCTTCAAAGTAAGTGCTCCTCCGGGAACGCGAATTGTTCTAAAACATGCCGAGGTGCTGGATAAGGACGGAAATATTTATTTTGGCAATTTAAAATTTGCGAAGCAGAAAGTGGAGTACATCACAAAAGGAGAAGAGACAGAAATTTATGCCCCTCATTTCACGTTCCAAGGTTTCCGTTATGTGAAAATAGAAGGCTATCCGGGTCAGGAACACGGTCTGCCACTTGAGAATTTTATTGGTGAAGTCATCCATTCTGATATGGAGCAAGCAGGTGAGTTTGAATGTTCTAATCCATTAGTTAACCGGCTGCAGCAAAATATTGTATGGGGTCAAAGAGGAAACTTTCTCGATGTCCCGACAGACTGTCCGCAGCGGAGCGAAAGACTCGGATGGACGGCCGATGCTCAGGTGTTTATTCAGACAGCACTGTTTAATTATCACGGAGGGGCATTTTTTACAAAGTGGCTCCGGGATTTAAAAGCAGATCAGCTGCCAGATGGCAATGTACCATTTGTGATTCCAAATGTTGAGGGAGGAAAAGGCTCCGCCGCATGGGGGGACGCTGCAACAATTATTCCATGGACGGTTTATCAGACATATGGAGATAAGCGATTGCTTGCAGAACAATATAACAGCATGAAAGCATGGGTGGAGTATATACGCCTCCAGGGGAAAACTGAGTATATGTGGAATACGGGCTTCCATTTTGGTGATTGGTTAGCCCTTGATGCGAAAGAAAATAGCTTTGTTGGTGCTACTCCTAAAGATTTTATCGCTCAAGTCTTTTACGCCTACTCAACAAGAATTCTTAGAGATGCTGCTGAGGTCTTAGGGAAAGATGATGATGTTGAAGAATATGGTGTTCTGTTAAAGAAGATTATCGAACAATTCAACTATGAATTTGTTTCACCATCAGGCAGGTTAGTGTCACCAACACAAACTGCTCATATCATTACCTTAATGTTTGATATGGTGGAGGGGAAAGCAAAGGAACGGACAGCTCGTGAACTTAATGAATTAATTATCCAAAATGACTATCATTTAAATACAGGTTTTGTAGGTACACCATATATTTGTTTCGCTCTTTCAAAAAATGGATATCATGAAACAGCCGTCAAATTATTAATGAAGGATGATTATCCATCATGGCTTTACCAAATTAAAAAAGGTTCCACCACCGTTTGGGAGCATTGGGACAGCATCAAGCCAGACGGCTCATTCTGGAGCGACCAAATGAATTCCTTTAATCATTATGCATATGGTTCGATTGGAAATTGGATGTACAAAGCAGTAGCAGGTCTGGATATGGACCCATCAAAGCCAGCTTATAAGAAAATCAAAATTGAACCAAAATTTGCAGGCATTTCATTTACTTCCGCAAAAGCAGTGCATGAATCGATGTATGGGAAGATTCTCTCCTCTTGGTGCCTGTCACCGGATGTGGTAGAAATAGAGGTTGAAATTCCAGTTAATACAACAGCAGAAATTCTTTTACCCAATGCAAAACTAGCTGATGTTTTTGAAGGAAATCAAACTTTAGTTTCGGGAGAAGTTGATTCCTACACTGTTACTGCGGAGGGAGTAAGAGTTACAGTAGGTTCAGGTTCCTATCAGTTTAAATACTCTAATGAACGGGGACTAAAACCAAGCTTTACCGAGGATACCAAAATAATCGACTTCCTTGATTACAAAGAGGCAGTTGCTGCACTTGAGAGAGTAGCACCAGGCATCACAAAACCACCTGCTATTTTTACAACGAAATCAAGAAGTTTGAAAGAACTGGTAGAAATGAGAGAGGCAAACCTTACACAGGATAAAGTACAAGCTATCATCGACGAGATCAATTAGCTAGAATGGGAAGCTGTTTTTACTAAATAGAGGGTAAAATTTGCTTGAAAAAAGAAATGAGCCAAATCAAACAACCGGATTTGGCTCTTAATTCTTGTTTACTTTAAATTAATAGTCTAATAGCACCTACAATTGTAAAACCAAGAATCAACGTTTGAAATGCCTTTTGAGGAATTAATGGAAGTAGTTTAATCCCAATGAATGCTCCCAATAAGATAGTCGGAATCAGCCACATATTAAACATAATCGATTCACTGGTTATTAAACCTAATTGCGAATAAAATGGTATTTTAATAAGGTTAACAAACATGAAAAACCAGGCACCGGTCCCAACAAACTCCTGTTTTGGAAGACCTTTCATCAACAGGTAAATCGCCATTACACCACCAGCTGCATTTCCAATCATGGTTGTAAATCCGGCTAAAATTCCCATTGTTACAGAGAACCACATTGACTTAGGCAAAGCATTGTTAAACTTATCTCCTAATCTATCACGACTTATATGTAAGATAGTAAGAGCCAATACTAAAATTCCAATCATAGGTTTTAACTGATCACTATTGATTTGGTTAAGGACATAATATCCAAAAATAATCCCAGTTAGCACCCATGGAATCAAAGAAATCAGATACTTCCAGACCACGCTTCTTCGATAAAAAATAACAGCAAATATATCTGCGATAATCAGCATCGGCAATTGGATGCCAATCGATTCCTTTGCCGGGAAAATCACCATTAAAATAGTAACGACAAGAATGCCCATACTGGAGACTCCAGTTTTAGAAAAACCAACCAATATGGTACTTAATATTACTAAAAACCATTCCAGATATGATAGTTCAAAAATAAGATTCACCTCACCCGGTAATTGACTTTAAAGTCTATTTTAAGGCAGTTGCATATGAATTGCTATCAATTCTGAACGGAACTTCGAAGAAAACATATTATCTAAATAATGTCTGAACTCCTTTTACAAAATTTTCTGTTGGCGGCCATACTGAAAGGTCAAAAGGATAATCTGTACCCGGGACAACTCCCTATTTAGTTCCAGGTGTGTAGTAAGAAAGAGCCTGTCTTGATGCAAAGGGCAGGCTTTTTCTCATTCTAATATTTCCTTTCTTAAGTTAAAATAAAATATACTAATCAAACGTGAACCTATCGAGGTGAATATATGAAGAATAAACTTCTTGAGGAATTAATGAAGATAACAGATGAGGAAAAGGCGATTCTTCAACAAGAAACGGAGATTAAAAAGGACATTTACACTAGTCAAGCTGCCTTTGTAATTGAAAGTGAAAAATTCCTAAGTAAAGATAAGATGATCATGCTCAGGAAACATACCCGGTTTATCGATTTCCCTAAGCATCGCCATAATTATATTGAAATTAATTATGTGTTTAACGGTCAGTTAAAACAAAATGTGGGGAACGAGGAAATCTGCCTCAAAAAAGGCGAACTATTATTTTTAAATCAGCATATTGACCATGAAATCGATGCGTGTGCAAACGAGGACATTGTTATCAACTTTATCATTCAGCCGCAATTTTTTGAATTCATCTTTTCTTACCTGTCTTCTGACAATTTAATCAGCAACTTTATCATAAATAGTCTTTATAATCACACTCAAAATGGTCAGTATCTTTATTATGCTGTTTCGGAAGTAGCTCAAATTCAAGAGTTAATCTATAAAATGATGGAGGAGATAATGAATCCTTCTATACTTTCTGATTCGACTATAAAACTTTATATGGGATTACTGATGATTGAGCTGATTAAGAATTCGGATCACCTTAAGCAAAATGAACAAAACCCAAGAGACCACTATTTAATCGTCGAGGCCATGAAATACATTGAACAACACTATCAGAATGCGTCCTTGTATGAGTTAGCAGAAAAATTAAACCAGCCTCATTATGCTTTGAGCAAAAATATAAAAAACGCGACTAAATTTACCTTTAAAGAATTATTACAAGAAAAACGCCTTAACATGGCGAAGCACCTTTTAAAGGAAACAGATATCCCAATTACGGAAATCGTAGAAATGGTTGGCTATGATAATATTAGTTACTTTTATCGCATTTTTAAAAATAAATATGGGGTTACCCCTAAAAAATTTAGAGAGCAGGTAGTAAATTGACAATTTACTACCTGCTCTCTTTTGCAAATAAGGACAATAAATTAGCCGAATTACGATATATGAATTTTCTATTATTTTAGTAGAATAGAGATATCAGTAAGCGTTTGCAACCGGAAGGTGATGTTAATGACAAAGTATAGTATTGCAGTTGATATTGGCGCCTCAAGCGGCAGACTTATATTAGGATACCTTGAGAATAACGAAATGCAGCTGAAAGAAATTCATCGTTTTGAAAACAAGATTGTGCAAAAGGGCGAATCTTTTTGCTGGGAAGTTGATAAACTTTTTCAAGAAATCATAAATGGATTGAAAAAGTGCAATGAAATGGGAATCAAGCCAGACAGTATTGGAATTGACACTTGGGCAGTAGATTTTGTGTTGCTAGATGAAAACGATCAGCCATTAACAGATGCCGTTTCCTATCGAGACCCTCGAACAGATGGCATGATGGAAGAAGTTTTTGAGCTCTTTTCAAAAGAGAGACTATATTTAGAAACGGGAATCCAATTTCAAAAATTCAATACTATCTATCAATTATATTCATTAAAAAAGCGTCAGCCTGAAACTTTAGAAAAAGCAAAATCATTCTTAATGATACCTGACTACTTAAATTTTCTGTTAACAGGTAAAAAAGCAAATGAATACACCAATGCAACATCAACACAATTGGTAAATGCCTTTACAAAAAAATGGGACCACCAAATATTAGACGTACTAGGCATCAATAAGGAAATGTTCCAAGAGATACAAATGCCAAAAACCGTTCTTGGAAAACTATCAGCGGAAATCGCATCAGAGATTGGCTTTGAAATGGACGTGATTCTGCCCGCCACACATGATACGGGTTCAGCCGTTCTATCGGTGCCGGAGCAGGATGATTCCATCTATATCAGTTCTGGAACTTGGTCGCTAATGGGTGTTGAAAACTATTTTCCCATTTGTATTACGAAGGCGCTTGATTACAACTTTACCAATGAAGGCGGTATGGATTACAAATATCGGTTCTTGAAAAACATAATGGGGCTTTGGATGATTCAAGAAGTGAAACGAAATTACCTTGACGAATATTCCTTCGCTGAGCTAGTTGATTTAGCACGTGAAGCAAAAGACTATAAAGCAATTGTCAATGTAAATCAAGACCGCTTCTTAAAACCAGATAATATGATCCAGGAAATCATGAACTATTGCATTGAAACAGGGCAGGCAATTCCAAGTACTCCAGGGGAAGTCGCTAAATGTGTATTTGATAGTTTAGCAGCCTGCTACCAAACAGCGGTTAAGGAGATCGAGGAAATCTTTGAAAAATCATTCAGCAAAATTAACGTCATCGGCGGCGGCTGTCAAAATGAATTGCTGAATCAACTAATTGCAGATGTAACCAATAAAGAGGTTTATGCTGGACCAGTGGAGGCAACGGCGATTGGCAATATCATCGCACAGCTCATTTCACTAGGTGAGATGAATGATATTAAGGAAGCTCGTTTGATCATCAAAAACTCATTTGAAGTAAAAAAATACTTACCAACAACAACGGTTACAAACTGAGCACAGAGAGGAAGAATGACATGTCAATTAATGAAAACTTTGAACTTGCAAAACAAGTCTATGCAAAATGGGGAGTTAACGTAGATGAAGTGATTGAAAAGCTAAAGAACGTTCCGATTTCCATTCATTGCTGGCAAGGTGATGATGTAGCCGGATTTGAAGTGAATCAAAATGAATTATCCGGCGGAATTGATGTAACAGGAAATTACCCTGGTAAAGCAACAACACCAGAAGAGTTAAGAAGTGACTTAGATAAAGCTCTTTCGTTAATCCCTGGAAAGCACCGCGTCAATCTGCATGCGATTTATGCAGAAACAAACGGTGAAGTAGTAGAAAGAGATCAGCTCGAGCCAAAGCATTTTGAAAACTGGGTAAACTGGGCAAAAGAAAGAGGACTTGGTCTTGACTATAATCCAACATTATTCTCCCATCCGAAAGCAGATGATGGTTTAACACTTTCACATCCAAACGAGGAAATCCGTGAATTTTGGATCAACCACTGTATCGGCAGCCGAAAAATTGGTGAGTACTTCGGAAAGGAACTTGGTACCGCTGCATTGACAAATATTTGGATTCCAGATGGATACAAGGATATTCCAAGTGACCGCCTTACACCAAGAAAAAGATTAAAAGAGTCATTGGATAAGATTTTTGCTGTAGAAGTAGACGAAAAATATAATTTGGATGCGGTTGAAAGTAAATTATTTGGCATCGGTTCTGAAGCATATGTAGTTGGTTCACACGAATTTTATCTAAACTACGCAGCGAAAAATAATAAATTATGTTTACTAGATACTGGTCACTATCATCCAACAGAAATGGTTTCAAACAAGATTTCTTCTATGCTTTTATTTAGCGAGAAGGTAGCGTTGCACGTTTCAAGGCCTGTGCGCTGGGATAGCGACCACGTGGTAATCTTAGATGATGAATTAAAAGAAATTGCCTATGAAATTGTTCGCAATGATGCATTAGACCGTGTGATCATCGGACTTGATTTCTTTGATGCCAGCATCAACCGTGTCGCAGCATGGACAATCGGAACCCGCAACATGGTCAAGGCATTACTTTATGCAATGCTAACACCGAACGAATATTTAAAGCAGCTTCAAGAAGAAGGAAACTTCACAGAAAGATTGGCATTAATGGAAGAATTCAAAACCTATCCATTTGGCGCAGTGTGGGATTACTACTGTGAAAAAATGGGAGTACCAGTAAGAGAATCATGGTTAGAAGAAGTAAAAGCATACGAAACAGAGGTTTTATCCAAGCGTTAATAACAAAAAGGCGGACCATTTTTTAAGGTCTGTCTTTTTGTTTTTCAAAGAATATGATATATTAAAAGAGAAATTAAAACATAAATAAAAATAAAACAACATAAATAAAAATTGATTCATAATAAGGAAGGGTGCAGGGGTGTGCTTGTAGCGGAAAGACAAAGGAAGATTGTGGAGTTAGTAAATGAAAGATTAAGTGTCCGGGTAACTGAACTTAGTAAGATATTCTCTGTAACAGAAGAGACGATTCGCAGAGATCTTGAAAAACTTGAAAAAGAGAACTTATTAATGCGCAGCCATGGTGGTGCAGTTAGTATTGAAAAGAATGATTCAGAAACATCCTATTTAGAACGTGAAGTGACCAATGCAGCTGAGAAGAAGGCGATTGCTGCTGCAGCGGTTAGTACGATTGAACCGGGGGATCAAATTCTTCTAGATGCCAGTACAACGGCATGGTATGTAGCAATGGAACTTCCGGATATGCCATTGACAGTGCTCACGAATTCAATAAAAGTTGCAATCGAATTAAGCAAAAAGGAACAGATAAAAGTGATTTCAACAGGTGGGACTTTGTTGTCCCAGTCACTTTCTTTTGTTGGTCCTCTAGCAGAACGTTCCCTTAGTATGTATCACGTAAACAAAGCTTTTATCTCTTGTAAAGGTGTTCATCTTGAAAGAGGTCTTAGTGATTTTAGTGAGTCCCAGGCGTTAGTAAAAAAACAAATGATGGAAATTGCTGATGAAACCATCTTAATGGTTGATTCTAGTAAATTCGGGACCCGTGCATTTTCGCAAATTGCCTCACTTTCAGCGATTGAATCCATTATTACAGACTCAGATATTGATGCACAGACAATAAATAGTCTTGAGGAGAAAAATATTATAGTTGTAATTGCCGATTAGAAAATAAATACAGACCAGTTTGGTCTGTTTTTTTATTTTAGCTTTCAATAAATTGTAATATATTCTTTAAGTGCTTAGAGGTATACTGATAAAAAATCCGAAATTACTAGGTTTCATAAGGTGGTAAATATGAATTTTACATATGAAATTATTGAAACAAATCGAAATCTGCCCATCCATATCTTTTTACATAGTGTAGATTACGTAACGAATCATTGGCATGATAGTATTGAAATCATTTTTGTACTTAAGGGAAAAGTGAATGTCTCGGTTAATGATAAATGGTTTGTATTAAATGAAAAAGATGTTTTTCTCATTAACGCGAATGACATCCACTCGATTCAATACGAAGAGGATAATCTATTACTTGCCATACAAGTACCAATCCCGGAATTGAAAGAGAATATGAAAGACGTTGAATCCTATATATTTTCTTGTAAATCCTTTTTGTATGATGAAAACCAACAAGAAGAATTTAATGAATTAAGATCATTACTAGCGCAGATGATGTGGGTAGTGAATAAGGAAGCAGAGGCTTACGAACTCCAAATCAAATCGCTTTATTTCCAATTGGTCTACCTATTAATTAAAAACTTTAAGGAAGATGAAAGGCAGGAAAACAAGATTTCCAGCCAGAAACATATTGAACGCCTGCTTAGAATTACCAATTATGTAAAAGACAATTTCAGGCAGCAGATCACCTTAAATGAATTGTCACAAAATGAATTCTTGTCCGTTCATTATTTATCAAAGTTCATCCAAAAACATTTAGGGATGCCATTTTCTAAATATGTGGATAGCATCAGGCTCGATCATGCGGTAAAGGATATTGTTTTCACAGATATCCCGTTAACACAGATAGCTCTTGATAACGGGTTTGCCAGTGTAAAAGCCTTTAATCGGGCGTTTAAGGAGTTTTACCAGCAAACTCCAAGTGAGTATCGGAAAGCGGTTGAACAGGAGCCGAGGAAAAATGAGAGCAACAAAGTAACGCTTGCTAACTATGTAGAAATCGATAAGACTCAGGCCTTCTCAAAGTTATTTTATTTTTTACCTGAAGAGGGTAAATCAATGAATGTTGAAAACAAGGCGATAACTAAGAGAAATTATTCCATTAAAGTTCAGAATAAATCATCAAAACTCCATCATAATTGGAAAAAACTTATGACAATTGGTAAGGCAAAAGAGTGTCTCTACGAAGATGTACAAAAACAGCTGAAGAGAGTAAAGGAGGCTACCAATTTTCAATATCTCCGTTTTCATGGAATCTTTGATGATGAGATGATGCTGTACGGTGAAAATGAATCAGGAGAACCAGAATTTAATTTTCTTTATACCGATAAGCTTTTTGATTTTTTGAAAAGGATTGATGTAAAGCCCTTTGTTGAACTTGGTTTTATGCCAGAGGAATTAGCTGAGTCCCCTACTGAAACTGTCTTTTATAAGAAGAGCATTGTAAGTAAACCGAAGGACATAGAAAAATGGAGTCTGCTTATCAGAAATTTTATCGTCCACTATGAAAACAAATATGGTGTAGAAGAGGTTCTTAACTGGTATTTTGAAGTCTGGAATGAACCTGATTTTCATGTGTTTTGGCGAGGAACATTTGAGGATTATTGTCAGCTTTACAAGACCACATATGAAACCATTAAAC
>JBFNER010000006.1:0-155761 GCA_040797665.1 Neobacillus sp.
AGGAGTCTCCTGATGCCCGTGCTAGAAGAAAAAGAGAGAGCAAGGTAACCAAAGGTTCTTTGATGTCCGGAACTATAAGAAAATGCCGATAGTGGTTGAAAACGTAGCACTCAGTTCTCTTGGAGCGTTCATCAGGCCTAATAATTATTGAATAAAAGGGGGATTCGTGTGCTTGAAGATATTTTAAAACAAGTTCAAAAAGGCACCCTTAGCATTGAAGATGCTAAAACACAGTTAGCAACTTTTGAAGATTTGGGATTTGCGAAGGTTGATCATCATCGTAAAAAACGACAGGGCTTTCCTGAGGTTGTCTTTGGTGAAGGGAAAACGGCGGATCAGATTATCGCTATTATTCAGTCGTTACGAGCGAGAAATAATCAAGTAATGGTTACTAGAATATCGAACGAGAAAGCGGCAGTCGTTCAGGCGGCATGTCCAGAGTTTCGTTATCATGAGGTTGCACAGATTCTTGCTTGGAAGGATGAAACCCATCCAAAAAGAAATCATCAAGGATACATTGCAGTGGTAGCTGCGGGCACCTCGGATTTAAAAGTCGCAGAGGAAGCAGCAGTTACCGCAGAGATTCTTGGCAGCAAGGTTCACCGTATATATGATGTAGGTGTTGCTGGAATTCACCGCCTGCTTAGTCATGCAGAAGAAATTCAAAACGCAACGGTATCTGTTGTGGTAGCTGGAATGGAAGGGGCTCTGCCAAGCGTGGTAGGAGGCCTTGTCTCACACCCGGTCATTGCTGTTCCGACTAGCGTAGGGTATGGAGCAAACTTTAACGGATTGTCTGCTTTACTTACCATGTTAAACTCATGTGCCTCCGGAATCAGTGTCGTTAATATTGATAATGGATTTGGCGGAGGATATAATGCTGTATTAATTGACCAAATTGTACAAAGAGGGGCAAAAAATGAAGACACTTTATTTTGATTGTTTTTCAGGAATTAGCGGTGATATGGTCATCGGGGCTCTGATTGATGCAGGAGCCGATCCTGATCATCTTGTCAAAGAGTTAAAAAAGCTGAAACTTGAAGATGAGTATGAATTAAAATGGACCAAGGTCATTAAAAATGGAATTACCAGTACAAAGTTTGATGTAGTACTAACTAATGAAGACCACACCCATAGTCATTCACATGATCACGACCATCACCACACCCATGACCATAGCCACAGTCATGAACACAGTCATGAACACAGTCACGATCATGAACA
This sequence comes from Neobacillus sp., assembly GCA_040797665.1. Taxonomy (GTDB): domain Bacteria; phylum Bacillota; class Bacilli; order Bacillales; family Cytobacillaceae; genus Neobacillus. The sequence continues at coordinate 1,225 of JBFNER010000006.1, forward strand.
TACGCATAGCCATGACCACCATCATGACCATGAACATTCCCATACTCATGACCATAGTCACGGCCATGAACATAGCCATACTCATGTCCATCACCATGATCACGGGCATAGCCACACTCACGACCACGATCACCACCACGCTCATCGTGCGTATAGTGAAATTGTTCATCTTATTAAAAATGCTAAATTTTCAGAGCAAGTAGAAACCGTTGCCTTGAGAATTTTTAAGAAAATTGGTGAGGCAGAAGGCTTAATACATGGGATTCCTTTAGAAAAGGTTCATTTTCATGAAGTAGGTGCCGTTGATTCCATTATTGACATCGTTGGAGCAGCGATTTTACTCGAACAATTAGGCAACCCTGCAGTAAAGGCATCCTCTGTACCTGTAGGCTTCGGGAAGATTCATATAGACCATGGAATTTACCCTGTCCCTGCACCGGCAACACTTGAGATCTTAAAAGGAGTGCCGCTTGAGCAGACCACGATTCGTGGTGAATTAACCACTCCGACAGGGGCTGCAATCATTGCAGTATTAGCAGAAGAATTTTGCACACTTCCGTCGATGAGGGTTCAGGCGATTGGTTATGGGGCTGGCACTAAAACATTTTCAACACATCCGAATGTACTTCGTGTTATCATTGGACAATAAGAAAACTTTTCTTAGGGACACATGAAAGGAGCATGCGTAATGGAAACAAATCGTCCCCCTGATTTTGAACATATCGATAACCAAATGCTAAAAATGGAAGTGAATCTCGATGACATTCCTGGAGAATGGCTTGGTTATGTGATGGACCTGCTTTTTGAGGCTGGGGCGAATGATGTTTACTATACACCCATTTATATGAAAAAAAACCGCCCGGGTGTTTTGCTGCAGCTTCTATGTTCTCGCAGCCATGTCCACAAAATGAGAGAAATTCTTTTTCAAGAAACGACCACGCTCGGTGTCCGTTATTACCCACTAACGGTGCACCGCCTTGAACGCAGATATAAAAAAGTATCCACCGAATGGGGCGAAATAACGGTTAAAGAAGGTATGTTTGATGGACAAGCCGTGCAGCATGCTCCAGAATATGATGAGTGTAAAGCAATTGCCAAACAGTATCAAGTTCCCTTGAAAAAGGTATATGAGAATGTTTGGAAGGCTTTAAACCAAGAAGGGTAGACCAAAACCTTTCTAGTCTCCCAAGTTTAGTAGATTTAAATATTAATAGAATAGGGGCTAAAAAAATGACAACACTAGTAAACGAAACAAAAATTGATCAACTAGCGATCAACAGCATCCGCACCTTATCAATTGATGCCATTCAAAAAGCTAATTCTGGTCACCCGGGAATGCCGATGGGAGCAGCACCAATGGCGTATACTCTTTGGGCAAAGGAAATGAACCATAACCCCTTCAATCCAAATTGGTTTAACCGTGACCGTTTTGTGTTATCGGCAGGCCATGGCTCTATGCTTTTATACAGCATGCTCCATCTGTTTGGTTACGAAGTTTCAATGGAAGATTTAAAGAATTTCCGTCAATGGGGAAGTAAAACTCCTGGACATCCAGAATTCGGTCATACTGCTGGAGTTGAAGCAACTACAGGACCTCTAGGTCAAGGTGTTGCAATGGCTGTTGGTATGGCAATGGCTGAAAGACATCTTGCTGAAACCTATAATAAAGAAAACCATGAAATTGTTAATCACTTTACATACAGTATTTGTGGTGACGGGGACTTAATGGAAGGTGTATCGGCAGAGGCAGCATCACTTGCCGGCCACTTAAAGCTTGGCCGTTTGGTTGTTATGTACGATTCAAATGATATTTCACTAGACGGCGACTTGAATCTATCATTCTCAGAAAGTGTGGAAGACCGTTTTAAAGCATATGGCTGGCAGGTAATCCGTGTCGAAGATGGAAACGACTTAGACGCCATTCAAAATGCTCTTCAAGAAGCAAAAGCTGATTTAGACCGTCCAACTTTAATTGAAGTGAAAACGGTAATTGGTTTTGGCTCACCTAATAAATCTGGTAAATCTGCATCACATGGTTCTCCACTTGGGGATGCTGAAATTAAATTGACAAAAGAAGCGTACGGCTGGTCTTCAGAAGAGCCATTCTTTGTGCCGGAAGAGGTTACGGTGCATTATCAAGAGCTTGCAAAAGCGGGGCAAGAAAAGGAAAGTGCTTGGAATGAGCTGTTCAATAGCTACAAAGCACAATATCCAGAGACTGCCGAGCAATTTGAAGCTGCATTAGCCGGTAAACTTCCTGAGAATTGGGAACAATCATTGCCGAGCTTTGAAGCAGGAACATCCATCGCAACCCGTGATTCTTCCGGAAAAGCATTAAATGCGGCTGCTGAGGCGATTCCACAGTTAATTGGGGGGTCTGCCGACTTAGCAGGATCAAATAAAACTCTTATTACATCTGAAAAGAACTACGGTTTAGACAGCTTTGCAGCACGTAATATCTGGTTTGGTGTTCGTGAATTTGCGATGGGAGCAGCAATTAATGGTATGGCTCTTCATGGCGGAGTAAAAGTATTTGGCGCTACCTTCTTCGTGTTTTCTGATTACCTGCGTCCGGCAATCCGTCTTGCTGCTTTAATGAAGCTTCCGGTTACGTATGTCTTTACACATGACAGTATTGCCGTTGGAGAAGACGGTCCAACACATGAGCCGGTTGAACAGCTGGCAGCCCTCCGTGCAATGCCAGGTCTATCGATTATTCGTCCAGCTGAAGCGAAGGAAACCGTTGCAGCATGGCGTCTTGCCATTGAAAGCACAGACACACCAACAGCACTTGTGTTAACTCGCCAAGGACTACCGACATTAGACGTTGACCAAGAAACCGTTTATGAAGGTGTGAAAAAAGGAGCTTATGTGGTGTCACCGGCAAATGGGGAAGCAACAGGGGTGTTATTAGCAACTGGCTCAGAGGTTTCTCTTGCTATCCAAGCACAAAAAGAACTTGAGACAGATGGAATCCTTGTATCTGTTGTCAGCATGCCTAGCTGGGACCGCTTTGAAAAACAGTCCGCTGAATATAAGGAAAGTGTTCTTCCAAAAACGATTAAAGCACGTGTAGCTGTTGAAATGGGCTCATCGATTGGCTGGAGAGAATATATTGGTGATCAGGGGAAAGTAATTGCCATCAACCAATTTGGAGCCTCTGCACCAGCTGATAAATTATTACAAGAGTACGGATTTACTGTTGAAAATGTTGTATCAACTTTTAAAACAGTGATGAACTAAACATCATGCAAAAAGAGCTGTTGCTTGAATAATAAGCAACAGCTCTTTTTTATACCAATTTTTCTAATACGGTTAAAATTCCCTCTAAATGTCGATTATGGATAATAAAAAAAGGAAGTCTTCTAAATGGAACATAAAAAGAGATTTTTACTTGCTGTGATCGTTTTGCCTTGGCTGACAGTTCCGTTTTTAGGGAAAAAAGCATTTAAAAGGTTCTCACTTACCGCACTATTTATCTGTGGTATGTTTGGAGTGCAGAGTGTGATTGCACATAAAAGAGGATGGTGGAGAGTATATCCCAAGTTATTCCCTAATATGATAGGTGAATTTCCTTTTATGATAGGGCCATTTTTCGTAGGAGCTTTATGGATTTTGAAATTTACCTTTGGCAGGTTTTTAAGGTATACACTTTTGAACCTTGCGGTGGATTATTTCCATATATATTTTTTTGTTGCATGGTTGAAAAGAATGGGAGTTGCATCGCTCATTCGTTTGAAAAACTACCAGGCCTATAGCTTATTTACCATAAACGCCGTATTGATGTACGGGTTTCAAATGGTTGTGGAAAAATGGCGAGCGAGAAAACATCCAAAAACTTTTATTGAAAAGTTATTCTCATAAGTAAAATAATAGGGTCAGACTTCAACAAATGAGGTCTGACTCGCTTTTTTGTCTAAAACGGTAGAAGTTTAGCTAAATGACATGCTCTACTGTTACTATCATGCTATTATATATTTTGTTAACAAAATAACTAATGTTGAATAACTTTCAGAATATTATTAAAATGGTAGAGGAGGGGGATATAAATGTCAGAACCAATCGTACGCTTAGAGAATGTAACATTTTCATACAAAATCAATGAAAATACCTCCGTTTCTGTTCTAAAAGATATATCCTTTTCAATTAATCCAGGTGAGTATGTAGCGATTATTGGTCATAATGGTTCGGGAAAATCAACGCTCTCAAAGCATCTAAACGGATTATTAACACCAGAATCCGGAGAGGTGTGGGTGAACGGAATCAATACGAAGGATACTCATAAAAAAGTTGATATCCGAAAAGCGGTTGGCATGGTTTTTCAACATCCTGATAACCAAATTGTCGCAACGATTGTCGAGGAAGATGTTGCCTTTGGACTAGAGAATATTGGTGTACCTAGAGATGAAATGAAAAAGAGAATTGATGAAGCACTAGAGGTTGTGAAAATGTCCGAATTTCGAAAGCGCCCTCCTCACCATCTTTCAGGCGGTCAAAAGCAACGAGTGGCCATTGCCGGTGTGCTGGCCATGCAGCCGGAATGTATTGTTTTTGATGAAGCTACAAGTATGCTTGACAGCTTTGGCCGAAACGAGGTCCTTCAGGTGATGAGGAAAATGAACGACATGGGTATGACAATCATTACGGTTACCCACCGAATGTCAGAAGCAGCTGAAGCCGGTCGGATTATTGTAATAGAGGAAGGTAAAATAGTAATGGATGGAACACCACTGGAAATCTTTAAGCATAAAGAAGAACTGGTGGCTTTGCAGTTAGATGTCCCTGTTATTAGCCAGATGGCTGAATCAATACATAATGCATATCCTGCTTTTTCAAAGGATTTAATCCAAGAAGTAGAGTTGGTTGAGGAAGTAAAGAATTTCACTCGTTTAAACGCTGAGGAGGTGAGGTAATGCCCAAAAAGCCTCTTATTGAAGTCGAGAACCTGTCGCATACCTATATGCAGGGGACGCCTATGGAGCATGTGGCATTGAGAAACACGAGCATGTATGTTGAAGAAGGCGAATGCATCGCTATTATTGGACATACTGGCTCTGGCAAATCGACTCTCATTCAGCATTTTAATGGCCTGATTAGACCACATTCAGGAAAAGTCATCATTAAGGGTGAAGACTTATCAAATAAGAAACTTGATTTGAAAAAGCTGAGGCGTGAAGTTGGTCTCGTTTTTCAAAATCCTGAGGACCAAATTTTTGAGAAATTAATTGGTGATGATATTGCATATGGTCCATTTAAATTAGGTCTTGCGCTAAAGGAGGTAAGGGACCGTGTGAAATGGGCAATGGAGATGGTTGGTTTAGATTTTGAAGAAATGAAAGATCGACAGACGTTTGCCCTAAGTGGAGGACAAAAGCGAAAGGTAGCACTTGCAGGCATTTTAGCATTAAAGCCAAGTATTTTGGTCTTGGATGAACCAACTGCCGGTCTCGACCCTAAGTCACGGAATGAATTACTGGAAAAGATAAAATACTTAAATGAGGTAGAAAAATTAACTGTGGTCTTTGTCTCTCACAATATGGAGGAGGTTGCTTATTTAGCCGATCGGATTGTTGTGATGTCGGGTGGAACGAATGTGTTGACGGGTACACCTGAGGAGATTTTTACAGACAAGGAAAAACTTCAGCGTTTTCAAATCGGAACACCGGAAACCGTACAAGTTCTCTATCGTCTGAGTGATCTTGGATACAAGGTAAATCCAGCTGCCTTTACCATTGCAGAAGCTTCAAATGAAATTATTAAGGCACTTGGTGGCAAAGGAGGAGAGCAGCGTGGCTAGTGAATTTGATTTATCAAGGAATATTACCATTGGTCAATATATTCCAACAGGGTCTTTTATTCATCGTCTAGACCCGAGGGTCAAGCTGTTAGCATACACCATTCTTGTTCTAGCAATCGCCCTTAATACCAGTTATGTAGGAAATGCCATTGGATTGTTATTATCTATGTATTTATTCTTGGCTTCAAAAATTCCTATAAGCTATGGGCTGTCAGGTGTTAAGCCAGCCATACCGTTTATCATCATCTTGGCGATCCTCCAGCTTTTATTTCAAGGAAAGGTCTTTTCTGGAGGTACCGTATATTTTGAATATGGATTTATTTTAATAACTAGCGAGAGTATCCGCTTAGTAATTGTTTCTGCAGTAAGGTTTGTTGAAATTATCTTTTTGAGCAGTGTACTCACACTTTCTACTTCGACAACAGAGCTTACACATGCAATCCAAAGCCTATTAAGTCCTTTGAAAAAAATTAAGTTTCCTGTACATGAGTTTTCCCTCATTATTACGATAGCCATTCGTTTTGTCCCTACCTTTGCAATAGAAATGGAAAAAATGATGAAGGCACAGGCATCGAGGGGAGCTGATTTCGGTTCTGGGAGCTGGTGGAGAATCATTCAGCGAACAAAGGATATGTTTCCGATTATCATTCCGCTTTTTAATACAGCCCTATCAAGGGCAGAGGATTTGATTCTTGCGATGGAATCCCGCTGTTATACTCCAGGGAATGACAGGAGTACCTATTCCGTATACAAAGCATTGACGAAGGATTATCTTGTGTTACTCATAGGACTAATCGTTTCAGCACTCTTACTGTTTTATCCGTTTCCATATTAAAAGTATCTAAAGGGGGAGTAGAGAATGAAGGGCACATTAACTGTTAGAAATATTGTTATTGCAGGTGTACTCGGTGCAATCGCCATCTTGCTTGGCGTCACACGTCTAGGCTATATACCTGTGCCAACTGCAGCCGGAAATGCAACTATTATGCACATTCCAGCTATCATCGGAGGGATTATGCAGGGACCCGTTGTTGGAGCAATCGTCGGCCTTATATTTGGTGTTTCATCTTTCTTAAATGCAACCGTCCCATTATTTAAAGATCCATTAGTAGCGATTCTGCCGCGGATTTTTATCGGGGTAGCCGCGTGGCTGGTGTACGTAGGAATCCGCCGGAAAAGTGAATATCTTGCGGTGGGGGCAGCTGCCTTTATTGGTACATTAACGAACACGGTTTTGGTTTTAACAATGGCTGTCTTACGAGGCTATTTGTCAACAGAGGTTGCCTGGACTGTAGGGATTACGAACGGTATTCCTGAAGCGATTGTCGGTACCATCGTTACCTTAGCAGTAGTTTTAGCGTGGAAGCAAGTAGGCAAAGGTAAAAAGTCAAAGATATCTGGTGACTTATAAATTTCTTTATTAAAGCCCCATTGATGATGATTCAGTGGGGTTTTCTTTGGACAATCATGAACTGGGCATGAAGCCCAAAATCGAAGGCTGGGTGGAGATTCGGTCCTCATGAACCCCGCAATAAAAGGAAAAACCATTTATACCAACCTATTTTAATAAAATGAGGGAGATCAAATGCTGCATCATCTTGAAATCTACGTTTCCGATTTAAAGAAGTCTTTTGAGTTCTGGAGTTGGTTTTTATCTGAACTTGGTTATGAGCCTTATCAAAAATGGGATAAAGGATTCAGCTGGAAATATGGTGATACGTATCTTGTATTTGTGCAAACAGAAGATCGATTCTTAGATGTCCCTTACCATCGCTGTCGTGTAGGTTTAAACCATCTTGCTTTTCATGGAAAGTCGCGTGAACAAGTGGATGAAATCACTGAAAAGCTGAAGGAAAGAGGAATCCATATACTATACATAGACAAACATCCTCACGCAGGTGGAGACCAGTATTACGCCGTTTTTTTCGAAGATCCAGATCGGATTAAAGTAGAATTAGTTGCGTCTGAGAGGAGCTAAGGGGGAAGAGTCAAGAAGTTTTTTGTAATCAGTGATATATATCACGAAACGACCACTTTTTTAACATTATAATCATAGGAAAAAGGGGTGTGTGGCACGTGGATTACAAATTTAAATCTCTTTATAGTGAAATAGGCGGCCAGGAAACGATTAATAAGCTAGTCGAAGCATTCTATCCGCGGGTGTACGCAGATGAAGAACTGGCTCCCTTGTTTGAAGGGGACATGGAGGAAATTAAGAGAAAGCAGCGCATGTTTCTTCCGCAATTTCTCGGAGGGCCAGCCCTTTATAGTCAGGAATTTGGACCGCCTGCAATGAGAGAACGTCATCTTCCATTCGAAGTGACTCCAAGAAGAGCCCAGTGCTGGCTCCGGTGTATGAAAGAAGCCTTCGAGGAAATTGGTCTATCCAACAAACCAGCAGGTCAGGCATTCTATGACCGGTTGACACAAGTAGCCGGCATCATGATTAATAGTCCTGACAAAGAATAACAACAACAATTAAGGGACAGTTAAACTGTCCCTTAAAAATTTCTAGTGAAAAGCCACGAACAAGTAACTAAAAGCTAATTATTATTGTCCTATTCCTTCGCGATACTCATTCGGAGTAACTCCTACAATCTTTTTAAATACCTTCCGGAAATACTTATCATCCTGATAACCAATCATCGTAGCAATTTCATATATTTTTAACTGGCTGTTCTTTAATAACGATTTTGCTTTGTCGATTCTGATTTTTACAATATAGTCTGATATATTCACATTAAATTCTTGTTTGAATTTCCTGGAGATATATTCTCTGCTTATATAGAACTGGTCTGATATTTCTTGGAGTTTTACATCCCGGTCGAAGTTTTCCTGCAAATATTTTTCAATATCATAAATAATGTTACTGTTTTTCTGTTGGACACTCTTCTTCACTTTTTTCAAAAAGATTGAAATTTCACGGCGTATTCTCTTCTTGTATGGTTCTAATTGAAAAGTTCCGTTCTGATCGAAAAACAAATCCACCCTTGCCTCGATATCATCAGAAACTTTTCCAGGAAGATTGTAATGTTTAAACCATTTATTGCTGATTACCATATACTCATTTTCAAAATGGAGCAGCTGCCTTACCGACAGATAGTCTTTTTCGATAAAGTCAGTTTCGATTTGGTTGATTAAGTCGTCAAATGCACCAATTTCACCAGCTTGGATAGCTAGTTCTATATGAGATGAATAGGCAATCAAACTTTTTACATCATGAGCTGTGGAAGGATCAAACAAATAAACCCTAGTATCTCGATTACTTAAGATATTCCGATTGAGTAAAATTTGTCGTGCATCCTGATAGGATTCAATTAATTTAGAGTGATTGTTAACAGAGCGCCCAAGGGCAATCGGACAGGAGATACTCATCCCATTTTTTAATGTCCTGTAAATTTTCGCTAAAAGATTTTCAATTAATTCAAACTTGTCCCAAAAAAGGATGACAATCTGCCCTTTATTGGATAGATAACGAAACCCAATCCCGCACTCCATTTCCATAACAACTTCATTAATAACATTCAAGATGGTGAAGTAGGTTAAATCACGGTCTCCTTGAAAAGCCTCAAACGTGTGGCTATTAATCCGCATAACAGCCGCTTTATAGGTTCTGGATTGATGAAACCCAAATTCTTGATAAAGATTACTCTCGAACAGATCGCTATTTAATAGTTGAGTTAACTTTCGGTCCCGATACACAGGCTTCATTTCGTTGATTAATTGCGAGCTTGTTTCTTTTTTCCTTCGTTCAGCTTCTTCCTTTTTCCATTCATTTACTGTTTTTTCTAACGTATGATTTAAAATCTCTGGATCGATTGGTTTTAAAAGATAGTCGGAACTGCCGAAATGAATGGCTTTTCTCATATAATGATAATCATCGTATCCCGTTACCACAATGGTCTTGCTTTTTGGATGGTTCTCTTTAATCCATTCTAAAAGCTGGGTACCATCCATTTTCGGCATTTTCATATCTGAAAAAATAATCTCTGGCTTATACTTTTGAATATAGTGAACAGCCTCTTCACCGTTTTCGGCCTCATAAATTTCCTCAATACCGAACTGTTCCCAAGCTGCTAGAATCTTAATGCCTTCCCGCACATGCTTTTCATCATCGACAATTAACGCTCTCATGAATGTTTCACCTCTTGGTCCATAACCTTTGGGATCATGATGGTTACCGCAAATCCCTCTGTTAGACTACCGCTTACAAATAGTTTGGCTTGTTGATCATAATAAATTTGGAGACGGTCAAAAATGTTTTTCAAGCCTATAGATTCTCTCTGCCCATTCTCTGACGGTTTTCCACTCTGCAGCTCATGCTTGATTGCCTCCAAGCGCTCTTCTGTTACTCCCGTTCCATTATCTTTAACGATGATGCAAACCATGTCATCATTGGTTAGTTTAACATCGATCAGAATGTTAGCATTTTGAAGCTGTTGGTCAAAACCGTGTTTGAAGCAGTTTTCTACGATTGGCTGTAAAATCATTTTCGGCACCAAGATCTCTTCAACCTCTTTTTCAACATTTAACTCAAATTCAAACTGTTCATCAAACCGCTGTTTCTGCAGTGACAAATAAGATTGAACATGTTTAAGCTCTGCTTTAATGGATACAATATCTTCTTTCATGTTCATGCTATATCTCATGATCATGGATAAAGAGGTTAATAAAGAATACACTTTGACAGCACCAGATTTAAGTGCCAAAGTGCCAATCGACTGCAGGGCATTATACAGGAAATGTGGATTGATTTGCGAATGCAGCACTCGCAGCTGTGATGATTTATTTTCAATTTCCAATTTATATTCTCTTACAATCAATTCGTTGATTTTTTCAATCATTAGTTTAAAATGCCTGCCAAGCATGCCGATTTCATCGTTTCCTAACGAGTCAAAGTCAGCTTCAAATTCACCCTTCTCCACTTTTTTCATATTGGCTATCAAAACCTTTACCGGAGCTGTTATTTTAAAGGAAACATACAAGGTAGCAAAAATCACAAAAATGAGTGTGATCAATCCAATCAAAATATTGATATAAGCTGTTTCACGGGCACCTTGATAAAGGACATCGTACGGAATACGTTTTACAATATACCAATTTTCGTAAGGTGCTGAAAATTTTTCATGGACAATGACACCGGAAAATTGTGAATCCTTCCATTCAAGGCCTTTTCCAAGCTGAGTTTGTTTTTTTACAGACTGGAACCACTTCTCTTTGTTGAGAGTTCCAATTTCAGCTTCATTTGAAGAATAAATATACACACCTTTTTCATTCATGATATAAAGGTCTTCTATATCCTTAGTAAAAGCACGAACAGCAATTTGATTGATTCTCGACAGATTAACATCAATAGACAAAAATCCTAATAATTCGTCAGAGGGGATGTTTCGAATGATATTGTGAAAGCTTATTACCTTTTTCTTTTGAGAATTAGGTATTCCTGACAAATTGTTATAACTGTAAATTTGATGCGGCGGCTCGATTAAGGAAAAGCCCTCTTGTTGTCTGAGTTGGTTATAGTAGGAATGGGAAAAGATATCCTCATATGTTCCTCTTCCACTTATGGCGGAATGATAGTTAGTATAGGAGTCCTTCCCTTTATGAATATAAAGGTGCATTTGCTCTACCTCAGGTCTTGTATTAAAAAGATAAGCCAATACCCTTCTTACTTCTTCCTGGTTGTTTGAGATATCCTGAGATACCCCTGTTTGCATGATCGTGATAAAAGGCGTATAGCGGTAGAGGACTGTTGATATTTGTGCCACATCATCTAAATAAGAAACAATGCTTTCTTTGCCTTTTACAATCAGGTCATAATTCGTCGATACAGATTGTTCATTTAGGGACTTAGTTGTTTGATAATAAGTAATGATAATGGATGCTCCAAAAGGAAAAACAGTTACTAATAATAAGAAAATAATAAGTTTCTTCCGAATACCCCAATGCATTACTAACCTTCCTCCTTTTTATCAGGTTCTCCATATTACTCATCGAATAGGACTTATTATATCAGTATTTTTGCTGTGTCGTGAATTTCAATTTTTTATTTAGTTCAATATTTTACACCCTATTGGTCAATGTAAGCCGTTTCATAATTTCTATAATTCTCTAAAATGAGGTTATGGAGGTGCAGGTAATGAGTAATCAACTTAAGTTGGAAAAAACAGAGGCTTCATTATTGGCGAGTCAGGAGCAGACAGAAGTTTCTCGGAAAGTTTCCATATTTAATAAAAAGAAATTAAAAGATGCAGGATTGTTTACCCTTTTTGTTGGACCGGTGTTTTTGGCCTTTACCATGATTGTCTTAATTCCGTTCATCACAGGTATTTATTATGCCTTTACCGATTGGAATGGAATAACGGGTGAAGTCAAATGGGTTGGATTGGATAATTTTATTTATATATTTACAGAGGATAAACAGTTTCATGCTTCCTTCCTGCTTACGACCAAATATACAGTAGTAGCGATTTTGCTGACAAACTTAATAGGATTTACACTAGCAATATTAGTAACGCAAATGTTGAAAACTAGAAATATATTACGAACGGTTTTCTTCATGCCAAACCTCTTAGGGGGATTATTACTAGGATTTATCTGGCAGTTTATTTTTGTAAAAGGATTTGCTTCTATCGGAGAGCTCACAGGGCTTCCATTATTCGAACTTGCTTGGCTTGGAGATGCGAGCACAGCGTTTTGGGGAATCGTCATTGTTAGTGTCTGGCAGGGTGCAGGCTATATTATGATCATTTATATCGCAGCACTGCAAAACGTTCCACAAGAACTAATAGAAGCGGCAAGAATTGATGGCGCTAATAGATTTCAAATCTTGCGACACATCACTATGCCATTAGTGGCACCAGCGGTCACCATTTGTTTATTCTTAACAACGGCTTCTTCCTTTAAAATCTTTGATGCGAACCTCTCATTAACAAATGGCGGACCATTTAAATCAACTGAGATGTTAGCGCTTAACATTTATACGGAAGCATTTGTAAATAACCGTTATGGAATCGGTGAAGCAAAAGCATTAATTTTCTTCATTGTTGTTGCACTAATTACAGTTATCCAAGTGTCGATTTCAAAGAAAAGGGAGGTTGAATCATAATGGGAAATAGGTATACAGGAAGAACATTTATTGTTGAAATCCTGGCCATTCTGGTCGGCCTCATCTTTTTAGTCCCATTCTATTATGTTCTTTCAAACTCCTTGAAGCCGTTTGCCGAGATTCTAACAAACACATCGGCTTTACCAAAAATCTGGCAGTTTGAAAACTATGCAAATGCTTTTGAGAAATTGGACTTTCTCAATGTATTTACAAATTCATTAATTATCACGGTTTCAAGTAATATCGTCCTAGTAATCTTTTGCTCAATGGCAGCGTACATGCTCGTTAGGACTAAAAAGAAAATTAGCAACATTATTTTCATGACCTTCGTTGCAGCGATGATTATTCCATTTCAATCAATTATGATTCCGCTTATTAAAACGGCTGGAAACTTCGGCCTATTAAATAGCATTTGGGGCCTTGTCATTATGTATCTAGGATTTGGTTCAGGGATGACCATCTTCCTCTACCATGGATTCATTAAGGGAATTCCAGTAGAGCTTGAAGAAGCAGCAATTATCGATGGATGTACTAGATTCGGTGTATTTTGGAGAATCGTATTCCCATTATTAAAGCCGATAACGGTAACAATCGTCATCCTTAACAGCCTTTGGATTTGGAATGACTTCCTTTTACCATCACTCGTACTGCAGGATCAATCATTAAGAACCATTCCATTAGCAACCTTCTTCTTCTTTGGACAATATACAAAGCAGTGGGATTTGGCATTAGCAGCTTTAGTAATCGGTATTATTCCATTATTAATCTTCTTCTTTACGATGCAAAAGCACATTATCAAAGGGATCACAAGCGGTTCAATCAAGTAGTTTTTTACACAGGGACAAACTCTGCTGCCTATAGGTTCGACTAGTAAAAAAGCGATTGTAGTCAGCAGAGACTAATATAAAAAATAAGCTATATATTTCAGGAGGGAAACTCAAATGGCTTTTAAAGTTAAAAAATATTCTCTTGCAGCAGGTATTCTATCAGCATCACTTCTATTAGCAGCATGTGGCGGAAGCGACAGCACTTCAGGGGATAAAAAAGCTGGCAGTGACAGCAAAGGAGATAAAGTAGTAGTTGATATCTTCCAAGGTAAGGTTGAAATTGCAGACCAATTGAAAGCGTTAACAGATGAATATACAAAGCAAAACCCAAATGTAACCTTTAATATTGAAACAGTAGGCGGCGGTGCAGACGGTGCGGCAGCTCTGAAAGCGAAATTTGCTTCAAACCAGGCACCAGATATCTTCACGAATGATGGCGACCAGCAGTTATTAGTGTGGAAGGATAAGTTCGAAGATTTATCTGACCAGCCTTGGGTGAGTGATGCGTTTGAAGGTACACTAGACGGTATGACACTAGATGGAAAAGTTTACGGCATGCCTTTAAATATGGAAGGCTATGGACTAGCATACAATAAAGAATTATTCGAAAAAGCAGGTATTAAAGAGGTTCCAACGACAATTTCTGAGCTAGAAGCTGCAGCGAAGAAATTGCAGGATGCGGGAATTACTCCATTTGCCATTGGGTATGGTGAGTGGTGGGTACTAGCGAACCACGGAATGAACGTACCATTTGCTTACCAGGAAGATCCTGATGCATTTATTCAAGGATTAAATGAGGGTACTGCTACGATTGCTGGCAACGAGCAGTTTGCTAATTTCTTCGATTTCTTAGATTTAACAATGAAGTATGGTAATAAAAATCCTTTAACAACAGATTACAACACACAAGTAACATTGTTTGCAACGGGTGAAGCAGCGATGATTCAGCAAGGTAACTGGATTCAGCCAATGCTAGATAAAATCGCTCCTGGACTTGAGGTAGGTTTCCTTCCACTAGCACTTAGTGATGACGAAGCACAATCTGATAAATTAATGATTGATGTACCTAGTAACTGGGTAGTTCATAACGGAGCACCAGATGCTGACAAGAAAGCAGCAAAGGATTTCTTGAACTGGATGGTTTCTTCTGAAGAAGGTAAAACTGCAATCACAAAAGAATTCAAATATATCCCTGCATTCAAAACAATTGATGCGAAAGCAGAAGATATTGGACCTTTAGGTGCTGACCTTCTTAAGTATTCAAAAGAAGGCAAGGCATACCAATGGCAGTTCATGAAATATCCTGATGGTGCTGGTCAAGAGTTTGGTGCAACACTACAAGGGTATGTTGGCGGACAACATTCTAAAGAAGATGCTATGAAGGCACTTGATGCAACATGGGCTAAGCTTAAGAAGTAAATAAATGTTAGTAAAAGCTCCTCGAAAAATCGAGGAGCTTTTCTTGTTTCATTTGTCTTTTCAAGTGACCTAAATTTATTCCATCTCAAGCTTCCGAAAGACTCCAGGAGAAACACTATATTTTTTTTGAAAAACTCTATGAAAATAAGAATAACTTCCAAATCCGCATTCGATTGCAATCTGATCAAGGGTCATGGTGGTGTATTTCATCCGCTCGATCGCAGTGGATAAGCGAATTTCTTGAGCATATTCGATGATCGTTTTTCCAACACTGCTTTTAAAAAGATGAACAGACCTTGAGACGCTGAGACCCACATGCTGCGCGACATCCTCCACTTTAATGGCCGATGTCGCATGCTCTTCAATGTATCTCATCATCCGTGTTACTGTATAGGGATGTTGACTGCTAGACGGAACCGTTTCATTGACAGCCCGTTCCATAGAAATACAAAGCGCTCTTAGCAAGTAACCGGTGAGTTCCTCATTTTGACTAGAAAGAGGCCGGCGTTTCTCAATCATAATATGGCGCCATAGAGCCAGCAGCTTTTCATCGAGCCCAATATGAGATACCTCGGGCTTAATGGACCGGTTCCACCATTGGTCAATCCAAATGCCATCACAAACAATATGATAATCTCCACTGCTTTGCCCCGCTTTAATTAGCAATTCATAATAATCCCCAGGTTTAATAAGTAATAGGTCCCCCTGCACAATCTCCCGTTTTTTCCCCTTGACCACTACTTCACAATTGCCTTCTGTTTGCAGGCGAAATAAATAGGAAGGATATCCATTTTTATATTGTGAATAATATCCATTTATGTGATGCGAATAACCGCAAATCAATATATTCTTCGTCATAAGATTCCTCTTTTTTAAAATAAAAAGCAAAATAGTAGATGTTTTAATTATATCATCTATGTTTATTAACTGATATACCGTTTAAGATGTAATCAAATAAGTAAGGTTTGAGAAATGGGGGTTGTGTATGAAAAGAATTCCGATAGCTGTACAAATGTTCACCTTACGAGAAGAAAGTGAAAAGGATTTTGCAGGTACGTTAAAAAAAGTAGCTGCACTTGGCTTTGATGGTGTGGAGTTAGCCGGATATGGCGGTTTAACGGCTAGTGAAGTTAGAGTATTATTGAACGAATATGGTCTTAAGGCAGCAGGGAGTCACGTGCCACTAGAAGTTTTGGAAAGCAATCTATATCAAGTCATTGAAGACCAAAAAACATTAGACAGTAAATATGTTGTCTGTCCCTACCTACAGCCAGAGCGCCGCAGCATCCGTGATTACAATGCCCTTATTTCTTTTTTAGAGCAGGCGGGTGAAACATGTCGCCGGGAAGGCATCACACTATGCTACCATAATCATGATTTTGAATTAGAGCGGTTACCTAATGGCAGAACCGTACTTGAAGCCATATATGAAAAAACAAATGCTAAGCACGTAAAGGCAGAACTAGATGTATATTGGCTCAAAAAAGCTGGTGAGAATCCAGTCGAGTGGCTGGAACGATATAAAAACCGGGCACCCCTTATTCATTTAAAGGACATGACGCAAGATGAAGAGAAGTTCTTTGCAGAGCTTGGAACAGGCGGCGTTGAGATCGAAGCGATTCTATATAAGGGTGAACAAACTGGTGTAGAGTGGTGGATTATTGAGCAGGATATAAGCCGTCTTACAGCTTTTGAAAGTATCGAAATTAGCATGAATTACTTAAAAAGACAGTTTCAAAAATAAAAGGGTTATCAAGGTGGCAAAATAGGCAGGTTCAATATTTTACACCCTATCTGTCAATGTAAGCAGTTTCATTATGGTGTGCATTCTCTAAAATAAAAGATAGATTAAACTAAAAAAAAGGAGTAGGTAAATATGGTAAAAGTTACTGTATGGAATGAAAATCGTCACGAACAAAAAAATCCAGTTGTAAGGGATCTATACCCGAGCGGCATTCACGGTGCAATAGCAGCATTTTTAAAGGCTGAAGGGATCGAAGCTGGAACAGCTACTCTTGACGAGCCAGCACACGGTCTAACAGATGATGTTCTAGCCGGCACTGATGTACTAATCTGGTGGGGACATCTTGCACATGGAGAAGTGAAAGATGAGATTGTTCAAAAGGTTCAACAGCGTGTTCTTGATGGCATGGGACTGATTGTACTTCATTCCGGCCACTTCTCTAAAATTTTCAAAACATTAATGGGGACTAGCTGTGATTTAAAATGGCGCGAAGCGGATGAAAAGGAACGGCTTTGGGTTGTGAGTCCAAGCCATCCGATTACAGAAGGGATCTCTGAATATATTGAATTAGAAAAAGAGGAAATGTATGGCGAGCACTTTGATATCCCGCAGCCTGATGAGTTGATTTTTACAAGCTGGTTTGAAGGCGGCGAGGTTTTCCGCAGCGGCTGTACCTATACACGTGGGAATGGGAAAGTATTCTATTTCCGTCCAGGTCACGAAACATATCCGACCTACCACAATAAAGAAATTCAGCGCGTTATTATTAATGCTGTAAATTGGGCAAAACCAGTAAAGCGAGAACGTCCAATCTATGGGAACGCAAAACCTTTAGAAGTTATTGGAGGGAAGTAAGAATGGTTCAATTAAGAGTTGGCGTCATTGGCTGCGGCAGTATTGCCCAGCATCGCCATTTACCAGAATATAAAATGAATACCCAAGTAGAACTTGTTGCAGTTTGTGATAGCAATGAACAGCGTGCTAAAGAAGTGGCTGAAAAATACGGTGCCAAGGCCTACACAAGCTATGAAGAGTTATTAAACAGCGGTTTGGTTGATGTGGTCAGCGTATGTACACCAAACTATCTTCACGCTCCCATTTCGATTGCAGCTTTAAACGCGGGTATTCATGTTCTATGTGAGAAACCAATGGCAACCTCAAGGGAAGAAGCAGAAGCGATGATTGCAGCAGCGAATGAAAGCGGCAAGAAGCTAATGATTGCTCATAATCAGAGATTTGTACCTTCACACCAAAGAGCACGCCAGTTAATTGCAAATGGTGAAATCGGTAAAATTTACAGCTTCCGTACAGCATTCGGTCATGGCGGTCCAGAAGGTTGGAGTGTCGAAGGCAAGGAGGGCTGGTTCTTTCAAAAGGAAAAAGCATTTGTCGGCGCGATGGGTGATTTAGGTGTTCATAAGACAGATTTATTACGATATGTACTTGGTGAAGAAATTACTGAGGTAGGGTCTTTTGTGGAAACAAGTGCGAAAGACTTTGCTGATGTGGACGACAATGCAGTCTGTGTTCTAAAAACGGAAAGCGGTATTATCGGAACACTGGCAGCAAGCTGGGCTTATGTTAGCAGTGAAGATAATTCAACCATTATCTATGGAGAAAAAGCCATCCTTCGTTTAGAGGATGACCCAACCAATTCCCTTGTTGTCCAATATGCAAACGGAGAAGTTGTAAACTATCAACTTGGTAAGATTCAGTCCAATGATGCCGGCGGTCAGAACAACTCACATGTTATTGAGAAGTTTGTGGAAGCTGTTATTCAAGATCAAGAAGTGCCTGTCACAGGTGAAGAAGGAATGAAATCATTGGAGGTTATTCTTGCTGCGCTAGAGTCCAATGAAACAAAACAAATCGTAAGAGTGAGAGACCGATGAATAAACTACGCATTGGAATTATTGGGGTAGGTGGTATTGCGCAGGGCCGCCATATCCCTGCCTTTTTACAGTTAAGTGATTATTGTGAACTAACAGCGTTAAGCGATGTAAACATGGAGCGGGCGAAGGAAGCAGCTAAAGAATATAAGATCGCCCACGTTTTTGAAGATTATCACGAGCTCTTTTCTGTGGTGGATGCGGTATGTATTTGTACGCCAAATAAATTCCATGCCGAAATTACGATTGCTGCACTTGAAGCGGGTGTTCATGTTATGTGTGAGAAGCCCATGGCATTAAGCCAAGAGGAATGCGAGAGGATGATCGCTGCTTCGAAAAAAGCGGATAAGGTTCTCGCGATTGCCTATCATTACCGTTTTATGAAGGCCTCTCAGGCAGCGAAAAAGGCAATGGAAGAGGTCGGCACTCCGCTTGTAGTCAGAGTTCAAGCACTACGACGCCGTAAAGTACCGGGATGGGGCGTATTTACCAACAAAGACCTTCAAGGCGGTGGAAGTTTGATTGATTATGGCTGTCATTTGCTTGACCTGGCGCTTTGGCTGATGGGTAATCCAAAGCATAAAACGGTTCTAGGAAGTGCTTATAATCATTTAAGTAAGACGCCGAATCAAGTGAATCAATGGGGAACATTTGACCATCAAACATTTAACGTGGATGACCATGTGACGGCCTATATTCAATTTGAAAATGGAGCGTCAATGCTTTTTGAAACATCTTGGGCGGCAAATATTAAGGATGATGCAGAGCATTTAAGTATCTCCGGCGTGGATGGCGGGTTAAGTGTGTTCCCGTTTGAAATCTATACATCAAAGTATGGAATGCTAGTCAACAGTGAAGCTGCTTGGATCCCAGGGGAAGAGCAGCCTGGTTTACCACAGGCTCAAAATTTCATTCATGCCTGCTTAGGTCTTGAAGAGCTTGTCGTAAAGCCTGAGGAAGCACTACAGGTTTCACAGATCATCGATCAAATATATGAGAGCGGAGGAAATAATATATGAAACTAGGTGTTTTTACTGTTTTATTTGCGGAGAAAACCTTCGAAGAAATGCTTGATACAGTAAAGGATGCAGGTCTACATGCTGTTGAAATTGGTACAGGCTGCTATCCAGGAAATAATCATTGTGATTTAGATGGGTTATTAGAGAGTGAAGAAGCTCGCATAACCTATAAGAAAAAGATAGAAGAGCGCGGCTTGACGATCAGTGCTTTCAGCTGTCATGGAAATCCGATATCGCCTGAAGAAGCATTTGCGAAAAATTCTCATGAAACGTTATTAAAAACAATTAAACTCGCTTCACTTCTAGAAGTACCAGTGGTGAACTGTTTTTCCGGTACTGCCGGGGATCACGAAGGGGCAAAATATCCAAACTGGCCGGTTACACCATGGCCGAATGAATATGGTGATGTTTTAAAATGGCAATGGGAAGAGAAACTAATTCCATATTGGAAAGAAGTTGGTCAATACGCCAAGGAGCACAATGTTAAAATTGGCCTAGAGCTGCACGGCGGCTTTTTAGTGCATACGCCTTATACTTTGTTGAAATTGCGTCAGGAAACATGTGATTCCATTGGAGCTAATCTTGATCCGAGTCACTTATGGTGGCAGGGAATTGATCCCGTTGCGGCGATAAAAATATTAGCCAAAGAAAATGCTATTCACCACTTCCATGCAAAAGACACATACATTGACCAAGAAAATGTGAATATGTACGGATTAACGGATATGCAGCCATACGGTGAGGTTCGCTCACGTGCTTGGACGTTCCGTTCTGTAGGATGCGGACATAGCTTAAAAGAATGGTCAGACATGATGAGTGCGCTTCGAACATATGGATATGATTATGTAGTAAGTATTGAACATGAGGATCCAATCATGTCAATTGATGAAGGATTTAAACGTGCAGTAACGAATTTACAGACGGTTCTAATTCAAGATCCGGTTTCACAAATGTGGTGGGTATAGACATCTACGAATAGAGGTGCAGATATGAACAAAAAATGGTGGAAAGAAAGTGTCGCCTATCAGGTGTATCCCCGAAGCTTCATGGATAGCAATGCTGACGGAATTGGCGATTTAAAAGGGGTTACGAATAAATTAGACTACTTGAAAGAGCTAGGGATTGACGTCATCTGGCTGTCTCCAATGTTCAAATCACCAAATGACGATAATGGCTATGACATTTCTGACTATCAAGATATTATGGATGAGTTTGGAACAATGGCTGATTTTGATGAACTACTTGAAGGAGTCCACAAGCGAGGGATGAAATTAATCCTGGACCTGGTCATTAATCATACTAGTGATGAACATCCATGGTTTATTGAATCACGTTCCTCAAAGGACAATCCAAAACGAGATTGGTATATTTGGCAAGACGGTAAAGATGGTAAAGAGCCGAATAACTGGGAATCGATTTTCAGTGGTTCTGCTTGGAAGTACGATGAACAAACTGAACAGTATTTTATGCACATCTTCTCGACACGCCAGCCTGATTTGAACTGGGAAAACCCTGAAGTACGCAATGCCTTATATGACATGGTGAACTGGTGGCTGGATAAAGGAATCGATGGCTTCCGTGTTGATGCAATTTCTCATATTAAGAAAGAGCCAGGATTCCCGGATATGCCAAATCCAGAGGGCTTAGACTATGTCCCTTGTTTCCCATACATGATGAATGTGGACGGAATTGACGATTGGTTGACAGAGCTTTCACAAAAAACGATTAAAAATTATGATGTGATGACCGTTGGTGAGGCAAACGGTGTTGGACTTGACGATGCCGACCGCTGGGTAGGCGAAGAAAACGGCTATTTCAATATGATTTTTCAATTTGAATTCTTAGGGCTGTGGGATAAAGATGCAGAAGGACGTATTGACGTTCGGGCATTGAAAAAGAATCTTACAAAATGGCAAAAGGGTCTTGAAGGCAGGGGCTGGAATGCCTTATTTATCGAAAATCATGACCAGCCGCGCCGCGTTTCAAGCTGGGGTAATGACAAGGAGCTTTGGAAAGAAAGCGCGAAAATGCTTGCCTCGATGTATTTCTTAATGAAGGGTACGCCATTTATTTATCAAGGACAGGAAATCGGGATGACGAATGTTCAGTTCCCTTCAATAGAAGATTACAATGATGTTGGAATGGTGAATTACTACAGGATTGAAACGGCAAAAGGCCGTTCACATGAAGAGATTATGCCGATTATTTGGAAGCAGTGCCGGGACAACGCGCGGACGCCAATGCAGTGGGATTCCTCTAATAAGGGGGGATTTACGACTGGAGAGCAGACTTGGCTTGGGGTAAATCCTAATTACAGTGAGATTAATGTTGAAGCGCAGGAAAATGATCCTGATTCGATTTTATCTTTCTATAAAAAATTGATTAAATTACGCAAAGACCATCCATTGTTTGTCTATGGAACGTATGAGTTGTTATTAGCCAATCATCCAAGGCTGTTTGTCTACACTCGGAAATTAGGAAGCCGCCAGGCGATTGTAATGAACAACTTTAGTGAACAATCAACAAGATTTAGTGTTCCTAGCAGTGTGAAGTATTCCAAATCTGAATTGGTTCTTAATAATTATGAAGTTGCCGATCAGAAACTGCGAAAGGAATTTACTCTTAAGCCATATGAGACAAGAGTATATTTATTAAAATAAAACAATTTAAGGGGCTTTTGGCCCCTTTTCTATTTATATAAAAGATAGACTATGATTGATTGAATGTATTTTTGGCGATATCAACAAATTATTGGTCGATATCAACAAATCTTTGGACGATATCAACAAATCTTTGGACGATATCAACAAATCTTTGGACGATATCAACAAATGAATAACTTCAGATTGGAAACTAGGGGTGATTACTTTTGAAAAAAAACCACCAAGTTGAAATAGAAAAGGCAGAGGGAACTTTACGTACTCTAAAGAAATCTGTGGATGAGAGCCATTGGAATTTATATTATCACGTGACTGCTCCTGCTAACTGGATCAATGACCCAAACGGCTTTGGCATGTTTCAAGGAGAGTACCATTTATTCTATCAGCATCATCCTTATTCACCACAGTGGGGACCGATGTTTTGGGGCCACGTTAAGAGCAAGGATTTAGTTCATTGGGAACGGCTTCCGATTGCGCTTGCGCCGAGTGAAGAATATGATCAAGATGGTTGCTTTTCAGGTAGCTCGATTGAACGGAATGGAAAGTTCTATCTGATGTACACAGGAAATGAATGGACTGGTCCTGACCGTGATCAAGATTTAAAGCAGGTTCAATGTATTGCAGTCAGTGAGGATGGAGTTCGTTTTGAAAAAATAGCGGAGAACCCAGTTATTTCCGAAGCACCAGAAGGTGATATTCATCCGTTTCATTTTCGCGATCCAAAGGTGTGGAAAAAGGGTAATTATTTCTACTGTGTCCTCGGTTCTCGAACAAAAGATCATCATGGACAGGTTTTGCTGTATCGTTCAGTAAACATGACGGATTGGGAATTTATTAGTATTATGGCCAAAAGCAGTGGTGACCTTGGGTTTATGTGGGAATGTCCTGATGTGTTTGAGTTAGCGGGGAAGGACATATTGATGATGTCACCGCAAGGAGTGAAACCAGAAGGACACCTTTATCATAATCTCCATCAAGCAGGCTATGTTACCGGCCAATTAGATTATGAAACAGGCATTCTTACCCATGGAGATTTAGAACTTCTTGATTATGGGTTTGACTTTTATGCGCCGCAAACATTGGAGGATACAAACGGTAGAAGGGTAATGATTGCTTGGATGGCGATGTGGGAAAGTGAAATGCCTGAGCAGCAGCATAGATGGGCAGGTGCAATGACACTCCCTCGTGAACTAAGACTGAAAGACGGGAAAATCTTTTCAAATCCGATTGGAGAATTAAAAACACTCCGAAAAAACTCCGTTGAACGGAGAAATGTTATGGTTAATGGGTTGCAGGGTTTTGAGGGGATATCTGGTGATTGCTGTGAGTTAGAAATGGTAATTGATGCAAAGAATGCTTCTACATTCGGACTAAAAGTAAGAGTAGATGAAGCGAGCAAGCAGGAAACAGTCCTCAGCTATAACCGTGAAACAAGCCTATTTACGCTCAATCGTGAACATTCTGGAGAAGGACCAGGCGGAGAACGACAGGCACATATACCACTTAAGGACAACCAATTACATCTCCGCGTTTTTATCGACAAATCTTCTGTTGAACTATTTATTAACCATGGGGAATGCGTGATGACGGCAAGAATTTATCCGAGAAAACAAGCAAAGGGAATCCAATTTTTTGCTGACCAAGAAATTGAATTAATTAGCTTATCGAAATGGAACCTAGCAAGGAGTATCCAATAAAATAAGCAAAAAACGATTCGTGGATCACGAATCGTTTTTTTTCTGACAAACTTCAGGTGTTGTCTGTACTTGATAAAAATTACAAATTGTTAACATGCGCAGTATCTGTTATTTTGGTAGTAAGACTGCTGATTTTAGAGATGGGGTTACGCTATGGATGCTAAAAGGGATAAAGATCAATTCTCATTATTTTTGTTATTGGGGGTATTTGTCCTTTTCGAGCTGCTGGACACTATATTCCCGGCCCAATTTCATTCGACAAAATATTTTAGTGTAGTTTCCAGTTTAGTTTATCTAGGAGTCATTTATACTCTTTTTATATTGGTTAGAAAGTATGATAAGAATGCTAGGGAGTTAGAGAAAAGTCAGCAAAGGTTACAAAACATTTTTGATACATTAGATGTCGCCATCTGGTCGCATGACATCAAAGCAAATAAATTGCTAATCACTCCGGGTATTGAAAAGTTATATGGCTATAAGCTAGAAAGATTTTATGAAGACTTTGATTTTTGGAAGAAGGTTATTTACCCTGAGGATTTACCTGTGTTAGATGCTAGAGCTCAAAGGATTGCCAAAGGTGAAACCGTATCAACTGAATATCGAATTATTCGGCCTGGGGGAGAGGTTAGATGGATTCAAGATATTGGGATTCCGAAGTTTAATCAAGCAGGCGAGTTAATTGATTTTAATAGTGTATTATTTGATATTACCGACCGTAAAGAAAGTCAGGGACTTTACTATAGTTTAGTAGAAATGTCTCCTGATATTATTGCAGTAGTAAGCGGAGGGAAGTTGGTTTATATTAACGAAGCCGGTTACAAATTACTTGGAGCCGACACTCCTGAGATGGTAATCGGAAAAGAAGCTACCAATTATGTTCCTAGTCAAATTTTTAACCTCATTAAGAAAAGAGTAGAATCCACTGATAAACTAGAACATCAGCGTCATCGTTTTGAGTTTCAGATAAAACGTATTGACGGGAAGAAAATTGATGTAGAGTTGGCTGCTACCTCTATTCTTTACGAAGGCAGGTTTGCTGTTCAAGTAGTAGGCAGGGATATCACACAAAGAAAAAAATCGGAACGAACGATTCAACATATGGCATTTCATGATACATTGACGGGTCTGCCTAATCGCAATCAATTTAGAAGGAACTTAAATGAAGTATTGCAGTTCCGTGCCAATGAGATGCATGCTGTTTTGTTTTTAGACCTCGATCGATTTAAAATTATTAATGATACGAAAGGACATTCGGTGGGAGATATCATTCTTCAAAGAGTAGGTGGTAGACTGGAGGAAGCAGTGTGTAGTGACGGGATTGTCTCTAGACAAGGCGGAGATGAGTTTATCATTTTACTAGAAGATATCAACTTGGAAAAGACAGTAAAGATAGCTCAAATCATTCTGGATGAATTCTTGAAGCCTTTTGAGGTTAATCATGATGATTTCTTTGTAACCCCTAGTATCGGAATCAGCATTTATCCAACGGATGGAACGGATGAGGAAACGTTAATAAAAAATGCCGATACAGCAATGTATGCAGCAAAAGAACGGGGAAAGAATAATTTCCAATTTTATTCTAATCACTTAGATGGAATATCAAATCGGAAAATGGAATTAGATAATTTACTAAGAAGAGCATTAGAACGTAATCAATTAATGCTTCATTATCAGCCCCAATTCGAGTTAGATACAGGACAGATTGTAGGCGTTGAGGCCCTGATTCGCTGGTATATTCCGGAGCGGGGATGGATACCGCCAAGTGAGTTTATTCCATTAGCAGAAGAGACGGGCATGATTGTCCCATTAGGAAAATGGATCTTGAGACAAGCGTGTGAGCAAAGGAAAGCCTGGATGGATGCAGGTTACGTTGATTTTCCGATCGCTGTGAATGTTTCTGTCCGCCAATTTCAAGATGAGCACTTCATTGACTATATATCAAACTTATTAAACGAGGTTGGCCTTGATGCCGGCTATTTAGAACTGGAAATCACGGAAAGCTTAATGCAAAACTTAGAAAATTCTATGATTTTACTTAACCAATTGAAGGACCTTGGCATCATTCTTACAGTTGATGATTTTGGGACAGGCTATTCATCTTTAAGTACGCTTAAGCATCTGCCTATTGATAAAATCAAGATTGATAAGTCCTTTGTTGATGATATACTTTATCATTCTAATCAAGGAATGATGGTAAAAACGATCATAGATATGGGTTATAATTTAGAAATAGCTGTAATAGCAGAAGGAATCGAAACTGAAGCCCAGGTGAATTATTTAAAAGAGAATTCCTGCAAAATCGGACAAGGGTATTTTTATAGCAAGTCGGTACCTGCAGAGGATCTCGAAAAAGCTCTCCATGGGAACAGGATCTCAAAATAATAGAATGGTGTGAATGGACGGAGTAATCCGTCTGTTTTCATGTTGATTAATAAAAGACCTTCATGTTGAAGGTCTTAATTGCCCCATTTCATGTTTACGGACAATGTACAGCAATTGGCTGGATTGTTTGGGTCGGGGTTTGCTGTAAGCTCGAAAGTTACACCTGTTGGAGTAAACTTCGTATTTACAGGGACCTTAAGGCCAATGGATTGAATTAACCGGTCAACCTCGGCCTTATTTCCCTGCTGGGCGGCTTCCATGATTTTCTGATCGAAATCTTCATCACCTAAGCGTTCTAGAAGGATACTGCCCTGTTCCATTAATAGTCGAAAGGACTTGATTGATTTCGAAAAGATTTCTATATTTACAGGAGGATACTGACGATAAGGCTGATAGGGCAAATAGGCTTGCCGGTACGAATAAGCGGAGAAGCCTTGATAACCTGGGGGCGGTGGATACACAGGGTAAGAATGTTGATAATAGTACATGGACATACTCCTTCCATACTAAAACATAAAACACTATACCGTATGTTAATGGGACTATTATGGTTACTCAGCAAAAAAGTACTTGGAACAATGTATCCAAGTACTTTAGGTATTATTGAATATGAACTTCTCCACTTGAAACGGATATTTCAATTTTATGTTCACCTGAACCATGCGTACCATTCAGATTTTTACTGCCTGTTTCTTTAGAAGTTAACGGAAAGTCACTTGAGATATCGCCGCTGCTCACTTTCCCTTCTAACTCAAAGTCCGCACCTTCTGGTAAATCTAGAACGACGTCTCCAGAACTTAAGTCTATATCAATCGAATCAATGAGCTGATCCAGCTGGATGTTAAAATCTCCTGATGAAATGTCAGCATCAATGGCGCCGATATAGTGTTTGATATTTACATTTCCAGAACTGACTTCAAATTCGCCTTTATCCACTGACAGATGATCAATTTGGACATCGCCAGATGAAAGGTTTTGGTTAAATGTATGAACTTCTATGTTAGTAAGGTTTGCACTGCCAGATCCAATGGTTAACGTTAGCTCCTCTAACTGCATCGACTCCCCTGAAAAATTGAGTTTTCCAGATCCGAGAGTGATATGCATGCTTTTGGAATAATCATTTGGGATATAGAGCTTAAGCTTCTCATTTTTATTGGATGAAAACCAATCGAACCAAGGTTTTTTCACTGACACTTGGATCGTATTTCCTTGTTTCTCTACTTTTAACTTTCCCTTTCCTGTAAGCTCGGCAGAAAGCTCTTCTCGGTCTTGAGGAATGATGTCAGCTATTACCCCTGCAGCCTCGATTTTAATCTGATTTGTATGATTGGTAATGGAGGCACTTCCTTCTTTATTTCCAGCAAAAGCAAACCCATCAAAACTAAAGCTGAAATTAAAAACAATATATAACCCTGTTATGACCAATAGGAGAACAAAAATTCTTTTCATGAATACCCCTTCTTTCTTATCTTATAAAACCATCATAAAGCAGTTCCATAATACTACCAATGAACTTGAGATTTAATTATTCCTAAGACCTAAGACGTAATTGGTGATATCCAAGAAAAGTGGCAGTAACTTTAATGGAAATAATCCTTTTTTCGATTACCGAAATAATAATAGTGTGGTATTCTTTTATATGGATTCGAATTAACTTATATGGGGATGAATTCTTGTGCTTCAAAAGCTTAATCATAGACTTGAAAAAATCATGCCATTCATTACGCCGACAAGTGTAATTTTAGGCGTATTATTGTCGGCTAATATTAAGGATTTCTCTTATTTAATCCCATGGATATTTGCATTTATGACTTTTGCAGGGAGCTTAAATTCTAATTTTAGATCTTTATCAGATGTAGTTAGACACCCGTTACCGATCATCGTTGCGATGTGTTTGCTGCATATCATTATGCCGTTTTGGGCTTGGTCAGTTGGCCATTTAACCTTCTCTGGGGATGTCTTCACGATTACAGGCATGGTCCTGGGGATGGTCATCCCAACTGGTGTTACTAGTTTTATCTGGGTTTCTATTTATAAAGGAAATATTCCGATGACGTTGGCACTCATCCTAATTGATACGATGCTGTCGCCTTTTATTGTCCCTTTTTCACTTTCACTCATCATCGGGGAAAAAGTGGAGATAGACTTTTTAAGTATGATGGGCGGACTGTTAGGAATGATTGTGATTCCGTCTCTAGCGGGGATGTTTTTGAATACAGTAACAAAAGGGAGAGTTTCGGTAACCTTGAGTCCTCGTCTGGCACCTGTATCGAAACTCTGTATTGGTATCGTGGTTATGTTGAATGGGGCAGTGGTGGCACCCTATCTGAAAAATATTAATCTAAAATTGGTGAGTATCACACTAGTAGTCTTTTTTATTGCATTGTCAGGATATGTCATTGCGTTCCTAGTTGGGAAACTATTAAAAAGTGACCATGATACACTTGTATCGCTGACTTTTACAGGTGGAATGAGAAATATTAGTGCTGGGGCCGTTATCGCAGTTTCCTATTTCCCGCCAGCAGTAGCTGTTCCTGTGGTGGTAGGGATGCTGTTTCAACAAATATTAGCCTCGTTAAATGGCTACTTTTTGGATCGTTATCTAAACAAAGAACGAAGAGAATCAGTTTATCTTTAGACTAGAAGGTGTAATGAAAATGAAGATAAATCGTGGAATTGGAATCCTGACAGGGATACAAGGATTACAGTGGACGATCTTTATGCTGACAAATATTATTGCTGTTCCGGTTGTAGTAGGAGCAGCGTTTGACATGACTTCAGCTGATATATCCACTTTTATGCAAAGAATGCTGTTTGTAAGCGGGGCAGCAACCCTTATACAGCTTTTTATCGGTCATCGCCTCCAGATTGTGGAGGGGGCAGCGGGATTGTGGTGGGCCATCTTTATTCTTCTCGGAACGATGAGTGCCCCTTTTGAGCATAAATTGTTGCTGCAACAGCTAGAAATGGGACTAATTCTATCAGGGGTCTTTCTAGCAATCTTAAGTGTATTGCCGATTATCAATCAGATAAAGAAACTTTTTACTCCGATCGTAACCGGGGTATATCTCATTTTACTGGTCAGTCAAATGAGCGGGCTGTTTTTTAAAAGTATGCTTGGAATTTCAGCAACTGGGCAAATCAATGGAAACATTTTGGCAATTTGTTTCATTGTAGTCCTGCTCATTTTAATCATTTCGCTTAAAGCCAAAGGAAATTGGAGGAGTATGGGGCCGCTGATTGGAATTGCAGTTGGCTGGCTGCTGTTTAAGTGGTTAGGACTACTCGATTCAACCCAATCCTACAAGCCCGATAATTGGTTTGCCCTTCCGGAAATGTTTAAATGGGGATTGCCGCAATTTGAAGTCGATGTGGTACTGACTTCTATGATTACATCGGTAGTGTTAATTTCTAATGTCATTGCTAGTATTTTAGTAGTTAGTATAAGTTTAGAAAAAGAGTCACACTTGAGGCAGTATAAGAATGGGATCTTCGGGAATGGTTTAGGGTTGATGATGTCAGGCTTTTTTTCGGTAGTAGGAGTTGTTCCGTTGTCTGTTTCCGCTGGTTTCATTGGGACGACTGGAATTAAAGCGAAACGCCCACTCATTATTGGTGCTTCGCTCATATTAGTAAGTGGTTTTTTCCCCTATATCGGGAGCTTCTTTTCAGGACTTCCTTTAGAAGTAGCATATGCCTCATTATTTATCCCCTTTGCCCAGATGATGGGCTTTGGTATTCGTGATTTAATGGGGCAAGAACCGTCCTCGAGAAATTTACTAGTGATTGGCATCTCTTTGATGGCAGGAATCGGTTTGATGTTTATGCCCGTATCTGCTTTTGAAGCAGTTGCCCCTTGGCTGCGAAACATCGTCACAAATGGCCTGCTCATCGGACTAATGATCTGCCTGCTGCTCGAACATGTCATTTTTCGGGAAAAGAACAGAGTTCCTAGCATACCAAAATAACTTACCTCCCTTTTTTAAGCGGGGTTTTTATTTTTTTTGATGGGTAGATTAATTGGTGTGAATAAGGGTTGACGTAACACCATTAGGTTATATATACTGAGAGAAGTGAAACTAAAAGGTGTTATATTAAATGCTGAAAGTAGGAGAGTTTATGGAAAATACATTACAAGATATTAAACAAACAGTTGTTTTTAATGCACCGATTCAAAAGGTCTGGGAACAAGTATCTACTGCTGAAGGGGTTTCAGCATGGTTTATGCCAAATGATCTTAAGCCGGAGGTCGGTCACGAGTTTCATATTCAATCCCCTTTTGGTCCTTCTCCTTGTAAAGTGACAGAAGTTGAGCCGCCAAACCGTCTTTCCTTTACATGGGACACGGATGGTTGGTTTGTGACGTTTATTTTGAATGAGGTGGGTGAAACGACCGAGTTTACCTTAATACATGGCGGCTGGAAGCAGGCAGACGAGATGGTTGGCAAAGCTGGGGAAAAAGCATCTGTTATTCGTGACCGCATGTCTCATGGCTGGACAGGAATTATCGAAGCACTTCGTAAGACTGTGGAAAGCTAATGTCCTCATCCGCTCAAAAGCATGATGTATTCCAGGCAATTGCCGATCCAACTCGAAGAGAAGTGCTGCGCTTGCTTGCTGAAAAAGAACGGCCGATCTCAGAAATATCTTCACATTTCTCAGTTAGCCGTACGGCTATTGTCAAACATTTGCAGGTCCTCTCGGAAGCGGAGCTTGTCAGTGGCCGGAAGGTTGGCCGCGAAAAAATTTATCGTCTACAGCCTGAGCCGTTAACGGAATTGAAGCAGTGGCTTTCCTATTACGAGAAGTTTTGGGAAAACAAACTTTCCATGCTTAAGCATTTGGTTGAAGAAAAAGAAGATTGTGGCATAAAGCTACTAGATCCGACCGACAGAAATTAACTGTCGGTCTTTTACTATTTACAGCACCAGACGGCTATTGACACAAAAAATAGGATATGGTATTAAAAGTATATAATGTTTTAGCACTCGATGAATGAGAGTGCTAATGGTTTATAACCAGTAAATCAATGTGTAAGGAGAGGTTGCAATGGCTACAAAACAATTTAAAGCAGAATCAAAAAGGCTGCTAGAAATGATGATTAACTCTATCTACACTCATCGCGAGGTTTTTTTGAGAGAGTTGCTCTCTAATGCTAGTGATGCGATTGACAAAATCTATTACAAGGCATTAACAGATGACAACCTAACGTTTAATCAAGAAAGCTACTTTATTAAAGTGGCACCAGACAAACAAAATCGAATCCTCAAAATTACTGACACTGGTATTGGAATGACGAAGGAAGATCTAGAGACTAACCTTGGAACCATTGCAAAGAGCGGTTCTTTGGCATTTAAAACAGAAAATGAAATTAAAGATGGACACGATATTATTGGCCAGTTTGGTGTTGGTTTCTATGCAGCGTTCATGGTAGCCGATGTTGTAACAGTGATCAGTAGGGCAGTTGGCAGTGATGAGGCATACAAGTGGGAATCAACTGGTGCTGATGGATATACAATCGAACCTGCTGAAAAAGATAGTTTTGGAACAGAAATTATCTTGAAAATTAAAGAGAATAGCGAAGATGAAAACTATGATGAGTTTTTAGAAGAATATCGTTTAAAGGCGATTATCAAAAAATACTCAGACTTTATTCGCTATCCAATCAAGATGGATGTGAGCGGGAAGCGTCCTAAAGAGGATAGTGATGAATTAGAAGACTATCTGGAAGAACAAACGATTAATAGCATGGTGCCAATCTGGCGGAAGAATAAGAGCGAGCTGACAACAGAAGATTATGAGAAGTTCTATGCTGAAAAACATTACGGATTTGATAAGCCGATTAAACATATTCACATCAGCGTAGATGGTACTGTAAGATACAATGCGATCCTATACATTCCAGAGAAAATTCCATTTGACTACTATTCAAAGGAATTTGAAAAAGGACTGGAGCTATACTCTAACGGTGTATTGATTATGAATAAATGTGCTGATCTTTTACCTGATTACTTCAGCTTTGTCAAAGGAATGGTTGATTCAGAAGATTTATCACTGAACATCTCAAGAGAAATGCTTCAGCATGACCGCCAATTAAAGCTGATTGCTAAGAATATTAATAAGAAAATCAAGAGTGAATTACAGAGCCTATTAAAAACTGATCGTGAAAAGTATGAAGAATTCTACGAATCATTTGGCAGACAGTTAAAGTTTGGCGTTTATAGTGATTTTGGTGCGAACAAGGAAGTATTACAGGATCTCATTATGTTCTATTCTTCTAAGGAGAAGAAGCTTGTTACTTTAGATGAGTATGTTTCTAGAATGCCAGAAGGTCAAAAATACATTTATTATGCTTCTGGGGGATCAGTTGAAAGAATTGAAAAGCTTCCACAGACAGAAATGGTTGCCGAAAAAGGCTATGAAATTCTCTACTTCACTGAGGATATTGATGAATTTGCTATCAAAATGATTATGAATTACAAGGAAAAAGAGTTCAAATCTGTATCGAGTGGTGATTTAGGAATCGAGTCAGATGACAAGCAAGAGGATGTAGCTGCAGAAACAGAAGAAAACAAAGAGCTTTTTGACTTTATGAAAAACATCCTCTCGGACAAAGTAAAGGATGTCAGAATTTCTAAACGGTTGAAATCACATCCTGTTTGCTTGTCTACTGAAGGTGAAATCACCATTGAGATGGAGAAAATCTTAAATTCAATGCCAGATAACCCAAATGTAAAGGCAGAAAAAGTATTAGAGATCAATGCCAATCATGAGGTGTTCCAATCCTTAAAAACGGCATTTGAGCAGGATAAAGAAAAGGTAGATTTATATACGAAGCTATTATACAATCAAGCATTATTAATTGAAGGACTGCCAATTCAAGATCCTGTAGAGTTTACAAATGACATTTGTAAGGTAATGGTATAGCTTATAGCTGCATAAAAAATAACAGCCCGTCTTGGGCTGTTATTTTTCTTGCTTCTCTTTATCGAACCATAGCAATTCCTGGTCTTCTTCATCACCATTATAGTTAATGAGAATTTCTTCGCCAGCTTTTATATCTTTGTAAGCATAAAAGTCAAAGGTATGATTCGGAAAATTTATTTCATATGTGGCATTTGGCTGATAGGAATGATTAAACAGCATTCCGTATCCTAACAGAAGGCATGTGTGATTAATTCCATATTCAAATGCGTAATCAGCTAGCAGTGTTTTTTCGATGTGCTCATGCTCTGCATTTGGATAGGCAATCACAGGTGCTTCATGGAGTAGCTCACCTTTTTTAATGTCACGCGTTGCAAACACACCCCTATTGAACTCACCATCACTTAGTTCTGAAGTTTTTACCTCGATCATAATCCTCACCTACATTCATTCTTTTGAAGTCATCTACTTAGTTTGACAGGTAAAGGACAAGAACGCAACCGTTTAATTACTTTAATAATTGTTAAATTATAGTTGAAGCATGTCTTCCGAAATCTATAGGTCGTTACAAAGTGCTCATGAGGACCGAAAACCGAGGGATCTCAACCCGGTGTTTCAATGTTCTCTCAATGGATAGGCAGATCTGGCACAGCCTCGATGCTTATATGTTCAAACTTAGAGACCTGGAATAGTCCTTTGTCGGTTAGTTTTAATTCAGGAATAACAGGCAGGGATAGAAACGATAAGGTTAAGAACGGATTGAAAAGGGAAGATGCTCCTAATTCTTCGAGGGAGCGGTTAAGGTCCGTGAGCCGGGAATATACGGCTTGATAGGGCAGGTCTGTCATTAATCCAGCGATTGAAAGCTCTAACGAACTAACCACTTTTCCGTGATTGACCACCACCATGCCGCCTTGCATATCTTTAATGGCGTTAGCAGCAGCGAGCATATCTTGATTATTCGTTCCAGCAACAATTAAGTTATGGGAATCATGAGCGATAGTGGTTGCAATGGCACCTGTCTTTAACCCTAAACCTTTCACAATCCCGAGGCCGATATTTCCTGTCAGCTGATGGCGTTCGATGACGGCTAGTTTTAAGTGGTCAGCTGATGTGGATGGCTGAAACATTCCACAAGGATCGGTTTCGACTTCCTCAATGACATGTTTTGTCACCAAACTATTTGGGATTATCTCGATGATGTTGGCGGAGGTTGTTGGTAAAACAATATCGAAGTGATCGGCTGTTAGTTCGTGAAATCGGACAGTGGACATGATGCTATCCATTTCATTTTGCAAAACGGGGGATTTAATTTCAATCACGAGATTTTGATTTTCTACGACTGCTTTGCCATCCTTAAAAACTGCAGAAATCCTTACCTTCTCTAAATCATCTAAAAATAAGATATCCGCCTTGTACCCAGGAGCAATCGCTCCTTTGTTATCAAAGCCAAAGCATTCAGCCACATTAATCGTTGCCATTTGTATCGCTGTTATCGGGGGAATTCCAGCGGCAATCGCCACACGTACATTGTGGTCAATGCTTCCATCATAAAGTAAGTCATCTAAATGCTTATCATCTGTAACAAACAAGCATCGTCTAGAGTTATGCTCATTAACCACTGAAATTAACTCCCGTAAGTTTTTGGCTACAGTGCCCTCGCGTATCATTAAGTACATTCCTTTTCTAAGCCGATCTTTTGCCTCACTTGTAGTGGTACTTTCATGATCTGTCCGTATACCGGCAGCCATATAGACATTTAAATCTTGTGCAGCCAATCCTGCAGCATGGCCATCTATTCTTTTTTCAGCCTTTTTAGCGTCACTTATTTTGGCTAGCATATCCGCTTCACCATTCAGAACCGCGGGGAAATTCATGACCTCAGCAAGGCCTAAAACGCGTGGATGCTGATAAAAAGGTTTTAGGTCCTCTGCATACAGATGTGCACCAGCGTTTTCAAATTCTGTCGCTGGTACGCAGGATGGCAGCATAAAGTAAAAGTCAAACGGAAGGTTTTCAGAGGAATCAAGCATATACTGGATACCTGATGCACCTAATACATTCGCGATTTCATGAGGGTCAGCAATGACTGTGGTAACGCCATGGACTAAAAGAACTTTTGCAAATTCTGCAGCTGTAACCATGGACGATTCGATATGGACATGGCCGTCTATAAAAGCAGGAGAAACAATACGTCCCTTTGCATCTACCACATTCTTACCCTCAAATTTTCCAACACCTACAATATACCCATCGACAATGGCAATATCACCTTCTATGATTTCACCGTTGAATACATCAATGATTTTTCCATTTTTAATCACTGTATCTGCGGGCTCTTTACCGGAAGCTACAGAGATTCTTATTTCTAATTGGTTCCTGGCCATTTACACCCCTTCTTTCAAACTTAATATTCCACCTTATTTTTTGTTTTTTCCCAAGTGCGGAAAGGAAGGTCACCTTTCTCGGGATAGATCTGTGTCATGGGTATTTTTCGGAATTCCATTGGGAGGGCTAGCTGATCATAGATGAATTGGTCAT
The DNA here is from genome assembly GCA_040797665.1 of Neobacillus sp. Classification (GTDB taxonomy): domain Bacteria; phylum Bacillota; class Bacilli; order Bacillales; family Cytobacillaceae; genus Neobacillus. The sequence continues at coordinate 37,232 of JBFNER010000006.1, forward strand.
CAAAACCAATTTTCGCTGCATCTTGTTTCGTACACGCATAATAAACAGCCTTAGGGCGAGCCCAATAAATCGCTCCAATGCACATTGGACAAGGTTCACAGCTCGTGTAGATTTCACAATCCCTAAGCTGAAAATCGTTTAAGTGGCTACAGGCATCTCTAATCGCTTGCACCTCAGCATGTGCTGTTGGGTCGTTTGATGAGGTTACTTCATTTCGTCCCACACCAATAATTTGGCCGTCCTTGACGACAATGGCTCCAAATGGTCCCCCATGATTGGTCATAACATTTCGTAGTGCTATTTCAACTGCTTTTCCCATTAGAAGGTAATCGGACATTGTATCTCTCCATTCTATTCATCAATCAAAGTGATTAATTGCCCCATGTTTAAAGATTTCCTAGATAGCTAGAGTTACATTATTCTATACCATGATTGTGAAAAATGCTTTGCGATTGTAAGGTTTTTTAACAATCTTTTAACACAATGATTGGGGTGAGAATTCAGATGAAGCTCTAAAGGTATGTAGAAAATAGACAATCTGGGGACTCAATTTTTTCGGGAACTAATTTTCTATGTCTGATTATCTAACAACTTTGTAGATGAACGGTTAGGTTTCGAATATGATAGACAAAGAAAGTTTGAATCATTTTTCACGTAACAGCCTGCACATTCTAAAAAAAGACAAAGAATGTGTTTCTAATTGGGGGGTCTATCCATATATAAAAACAACGGTGGGATTAATCATCGTTGTTTTTTGTTATGGGTGAGTATACCATTCTATAATTTATGATAAAATTTCATAAAGTGAAACTTCCATCAGTGGGGGCTTCATCCCCCGTAATGCGGGATAAAAAGGAGTATGCCAAATGAATATTATCGATTTGCATTGTGATGCCCTGCTTAAGCTCGCTGAAGGCAAGGGGAACCTGCGTTTTGCAGATGCACCGGAACTACAGACGAATAAAACCCGCCTGAGTAGAGGAAAAGTTAAGGTGCAGTGTTTTGCGATATTTATTGAACCGGACCTACCCTCTGATCAGAAATTTTATGCAGCACTAGAGCAAGTTGATTATTTTTACAAAGAGATCCTAGGAAGAAATCCTGATATGGTTCATCTCAAGGATTGGTCTGATTTCGATCGCTTAAAAATTGGCCAGATTGGTGCGATGTTAACGCTAGAAGGGGTCGATGCGATTGGCAACGATCTGACAAAGCTACATATACTTTATCAGCTAGGGATTCGTTCAATTGGTCTGACTTGGAATAACGCTAACCTTGCTGCAGACGGTGCTGGTGAACCACGCGGCGGTGGTCTGACATTGTTAGGGAAAGAAATAGTGGCATTTAATAATGAGCACAAGCTTTTCACCGACGTATCACACTTAAGTGATCGGGGAATTTGGGAGGTTATTGAACTGGCTAAGTACCCAATTGCCAGTCATTCAAATGCCCGTGCAATTTGCCATCATCCCCGTAATCTTACAGATGCCCAGGCAAGGGCGATGTTTGAAAAAGGCGGGCTGATCCATGTTGTCTATCATCCGCCATTTGTGAAGGAGAGCGGAGAGGTGGAGATTGTGGACCTGGTAAAGCATATTGACCACTTTTGTGCCTTGGGGGGCGTTAAGCAAATTGGATTAGGCTCAGATTTCGATGGGATATCGATTTTTATTAAGGACTTAGAGGATGCCTCGAAAACACAAAATTTAATCAATGAGCTACTCAAACATTTTAGTGAAGATGAAGTTAGAGGTTTTGCATATCAAAACTTTCTTGAACATCGACCAGGAGCTAGAAGATGAAGATACGGGAAACTGGATGTACAATCGGAAAACTGCCAACAGGAAAAAAGAACTGTATAACCGATGTCGAGGGTGTGATGGTGGGACATGTCACGCTTGATTACCCGCTTGATGTGACGGGGAGCGAATATGCGTGCACTGGAGTAACAGCGATCTTGCCCCATAATGGTAATCCGTTTAAACAGAAGGTAACAGCAGCAAGTTATGTCTTCAACGGCTTTGGGAAAACTACTGGACTTGTTCAGGTCAATGAACTGGGTGTCTTGGAGTCGCCGATTATGCTGACGAATACCTTCGCAGTCCCTGCTGTAACCCAAGGAACGCTAGAATACATGCTTAGTGTTACGCCTGAGGTTGGTGAAACCACAGGAACTCTTAATGTCGTTGTTGGTGAGTGTAATGACAGCTACCTGAATTCAATTCGATTGTTTCCTGTTAAGCCGGAGCATGCGATTGAAGCGATTAACAATGCTTCCGATGAGCCGGTAGAGGAAGGAGCGGTTGGAGCAGGCAAGGGCATGATTTGTTTTGGCTATAAGGGAGGAATTGGGACTTCTTCCCGTGTGATAGAAAACTACACCCTTGGCTGTCTAGTTTTGAGTAATTTTGGACGTAAGGAGGATTTCCAATCTTTCCGTTATCACGGTGGAGGAGCCCTTTCTGAAACGGCAGATGGTTCGATTATGATGGTGCTCGCAACAGATGCTCCATTAAGTGAACGCCAGCTATTACGAGTGGCAAAACGCTGTGGAATTGGTCTTGGAAGAACGGGAAGCCATTTCAGTCATGGCAGCGGTGATATTGTGATCGCATTTTCAACGGCACATAAGATAGATCACTTTTCAGAGGCGAGCTTGGAGACAAGAACGATGCTCCGCGATGACCATCCCATCATGAATCAGTTATTCGCTGGTACCGCAGAGGCAGCAGAAGAGGCAATCCTAAATTCCCTTTCACAAGCTGAGACTACGAAAGGGAGAGCAGGGCGAATCGTTGAAAAAATGAATCTCAGATAGTGAGGAATAACCATATGTATCTAACAGTAAAAGACACAGCAGAATACTTATCCATGACAGAAGCAGCAGTCGAAGCACTCATCAAACAGAGAAAAATTCGTGCCATCCACGACGGCAAAGAATACCTAATCAACAAAGAACAATTCAACACCCACCTAAAACAAATCGAAAACTACAAACAACTCGTAGAAGAAATACTAAGCCAGCCCATCCCGGAAGACATTGACATCAAAGACGAGGACTAACTTCGGTGCCAGCACTTCGGTACCAGCACTTCGGTGCCACCACTTCGGTGCCTGTCACCGCTCGTGGACAAAACCCATAATTTGTCCGCCTGGGGTGGACAATTTTAGGGAGGCTAAATATTATTTTTAGAGGGTACATAAACTCCTATCCGTTTCCGTTTTGTCCAAGCCAGCATATGCTATTGTATGATGGCGGGAAGGGTGTGTTTGGATGTTTGATGCTCTCTTTAATTTTCTTTATGAGCTTATCAACCTGGTTTATGAATTTATTCTTTATGTCTTACAAAGTATTCAACAGTTATTATAGAGGGCCGCATGTGCCAAGTGCGGCCTTTTGTCTTTCTACCAAGCTATATTCCCGCAGGGTCAAGCCCACAAAAAAACCTCATGAAGTCCATTCATGAGGCTAGATGACATAGAAAAACACACATAAGAAATGAGACAGGCTCCCGAGCAGAATAAAGATATGGAAAATTTCATGGAAACCCATGTATTTTGATTGCAAGAACTTAGGCTTTGCTCCATATATCACTCCACCCACCGTATAGAAGACTCCGCCTAAAATTAGTAAAAATAGACCAGCAGGATCTAAGCTCCCCGCTAAAGGTGAGAAAACAAATACGATCATCCAGCCCATAACAAGATACAATGCCGTTGAAATCCAGCGCGGACAGTTAAACCAGACCATTTTAAACACAACACCACTTAATGCAACCGCGGCAATAATCGAAAAAAGTAGGTTCCCGGTGGTCCCATTCAAACTAATAAAACAAAAAGGAGTATAGGTGCCGGCAATCAGGATAAAAATCATCGAATGATCGAGACGTCTTAAGTACGCAATCACATGGTCTTTTGCTTTAACCATATGGTAGGTGGCCGAGGCTGAATATAGTAATATCATGCTAATTCCAAATATAATAACAGCAGTAATGGTCATAGGTGAGGATGTTGTCATCGATGCCTTAATCACCATTGCAAGCAGTCCAACAAATGATAACAAGGCCCCAGCTAAATGAGTCAAGCCATTGATGGGTTCACGAATATATTGATGCATGTAAAAATACCTCCTGTGACGTTATGTAGTTTTAATAACTACCTGTAATGATACTAATAAAACACAATATAGTCAACTCTTATTTAATCATGTATAATAATAAGAAATAACTAATAAATGGAGGAGTATCCTTGGAAAATATTGAACAGCTTCTTGATAAGTTAGGATTAGATGCAAACCTGACTCTTGAAGACATTCCACATATTGACTTATATATGGATCAGGTGATTCAATTATTTGAAAATAAATTTGCTGATTCAAAACGAAATGATGAGGAAAAAGTACTGACGAAAACGATGATTAACAACTATGCGAAGGGGAAGTTAATTTTTCCAATCAAAAATAAGAAATATTCTAAAGAGCACCTTATATTAATCAGTCTGATTTATCAGCTCAAAGGGGCTTTGTCAATCAATGATATTAAATTATCGTTAGACGGAATCAACAAAAAAATCATCAAAGATGATATTGACCTAGATTCCTTTTATACAAGCTACTTGAATCTTGCGGAGAAAAATGTGAAGGATTTCAAACAGGATATAGGAGAGCGTGCAGCCTTTGTAGTGGAAGAAACAGGGAAGCTAGATGCTGCCAATGCTAAATACCTGGAGCAATTATTAATGATTTCTTCCCTTGTACATATGAGCAGCCTGTACCGTAAGGTTGCAGAAAAACTAGTAGATGAAATTGAAATAGAGAAAGAAGTAAAGCGTCAAAGGTAGTACTTTGACGCTGGATGGGCTATGACTTTGTAGCCTTTTGAATCTTTGTTACGATATGTCTTTTACTTGCTTCAATTACTTTTGGTGCCGAGTGATCACTATACACATTTTCTATAGAAACATGGTCTGCAAAATTTTCTCCTCCAAATACCTTAATATCAGACCCTGCTGTAACAAAGCCGCTAAACTTTAGGTTCTTTAAACATACATATTGTGCTCGATATTGAATCGAGACAACGGGATTACTCTTATAATCATAGTCTGGATCACCTACAACCGTAAAATGGTTTACGGCGACATTTTTATAGGCTGAAACAACCATCGCTCTCGGAGTCGATTCTTTATATAACTCTGTAAAAATAGGTTCAATGGAGGCGAGATAGGTTGCCTTTATATTGTAAGCAGTTTTTGAGGCTGCATCTGTTCGTTTGTGATGACCAATGTGTCGAAAATTATAAGATCTATTGTCGTTCACAGAAATATGACCAACTATTTCTACGTTTGATGAAGCGGAGGAATTTTGATGTGCCTTACTTTCCACTCCTCCAAAGCATCTTGCTGTAGAATTATTCACGAGTAAAACATTTCGGGAGCCATCATCGATTTCAATTCCATTTGAATTAGAAGCACCGCTCTTGTGTGCCCGACCGCTTGGGTCGCACATATGCGAATTTGAGATAAAGATATAGTCACTATGGTGGGTGGTAATCCCGTCATCCCCAAATCCATACCCTGTTACCTGGTCCATCCAAATATATCTGCTACCGCCCCGTGCGCGGTATCCATCTCCGGCATAGTTATACAAGGTTGAAGTAATATCAAAGCAATGAAGGCCAGGATTGATTCCTTCTACCTCTTTTACCCAGCCATAACTCACATTGGCATACGTTAAACAGCTAGAATGATTTCCCCACGTACTTGTTTTTGTCACCTCACCAAGTCTCTCTACATTCCAGTCCAGGCTCATTCCCTGTACAAGTAAGTGGGTATTTCCTTTCCAATGGTTTGCATTCGTTACCAGTCGAACTCCTTTTGCTGTACGATCATGCAATTTAATGATGGTGTTCCTTTTGCCGGCACCAACTAAACAAGTCCAAGAAGGCAAACGAATTCCTCTCGTCAAGTACACCCCCTCTGGAATATATACCTTCACCCGTCCATTGCCGATTGCTTTTTGAAAAGCTGCCGTACAATCTGTTAAGCCATCGCCAACTGCGCCATAATCGGCAACATTCACTTTTCGGGTTATGTTTTGTAATAGAGCGGCGTACTCTTGATCCAGCTTTGGCTTCCAGTCCGGAGAAATGGTTCCGTTAGACTCAACAATGGTTTGAGTTTGCGGTAGGACTTGAGAGGGTTTGGCGAGGATACGAAATAGACCAGATGCAATCTTTTGAAGAATGGAATTACCAGAAGAACGTGATACCTTTACTTCATGTTCATGTCTATTTTTTCCATGGCAGTGTAGAAATAGCTGATTGGTTTGGAAAACCGCTTCTTTAATTTGTCTGTTATTTTCAAATAAATCATCTAGTATTTCGGCATTTTTCATAGGATCATGTGTTTTATCTAGTTTTAGCACGTGTACTCACTCCAAATTGTCATCCATTAGCTGTAATTATAGCCTCAAAGCAGGAAACAAACAAAACTCCCAACTAATGAAATTTTTGTGAACATAAAGGCGATAGCAAAAATATATCGAACTATTATGATGACGTCCATTCTGAAAGGGGGAGTCATCTATGAAGTTCAAAAAGTCTATTAGTTTACTCGTTGTAATCATTTCGATTTTAGCTATACTAGCAGCATCCTATGGAATCTTTTCCGACCAAGGTGAAGGAGAATTTGACTATACGTCAATCTATGGAGAAACGGTTCAGATTCATGGAAAGGGCATCTATCAACATGACTCGGTATCTATGGCAGCACAAGCAATTGGGCAGGACTATGTCACTTTATTTTTAGGAGTGCCATTGCTTCTATTCTCTCTGTTTCTTTTGAGAAAAGGGCTTCTAAAAGGGAGGCTGCTACTTACAGGAACCTTAGGATATTTTTTATACACCTATGCATCCTACTCCTTTCTCTCCATGTACAATTCCTTGTTCCTCATCTATGTAGCACTTATGTCAGCTAGTTTTTTTGCCTTCACCCTTGCAATGATGTCGTTTGATATCGAAAAGCTGCCACTGTATTTTTCAGATAGAATGCCTGTCAAATTTTTAGGGGTATTTTTACTGTTTGTTTCATTTGTGTTTGGGATGATGTGGACAGCTAAAATAGGATTTCCGCTAATGAGCAGCACGCCTCCGTCCGATCTCCAGCACTATACGACCTTTGTAATCCAAGCTTTGGACCTTGGGTTGGTAGTTCCAGTTGGGCTGTTGGCAGGGATTTTATTAATATTAAAAAGACCTTTTGGCTATTTACTTGCCCCTGTTATTATCATGAAAGAGTTTACTCTGTTAACCGCATTGACCGCAATGATCTTTCTTCAAATGAACGCAGGGGTCAAGGTGGGCTATTTAATCATAGTATCTGTCATATTGTTTAATCTTTTTATCCTCATTTGTTTGTTCTTAGTAATAAAAAATATTAACGAGGAACCAAATTCAATTTCAAACGAACTGTCCATTTAAAATGAGATTTCACCCGTATAGTGAATATTTTCTAACAAATATCATCAAAATACTAAACGTATGTTCGGAGGTGAAATAATGGAACAACAGAATTATGAAAAAATTTATCATGACTATAAGCAACAAGGCGAACAACAAGCGCAAAGAGAAGCTGGTCTTTCCAACCCTGATGGGAAGGAAGAATTTGTAGCAGTAAGGAAAAACGATGACGGAGACATCATCGCCTTTAAAACAAGTTCCGGTCGTGAGCTGGATTACGTAACGGCCCTAAATGAAGCGAAATCAGGTCAGATTGCTCACGTTGATGTTTTTCATAAATACGGAAGAGATATTATTCGTAGCGAGCCAGATGGGATTAAGGATAATAACCTTGACCGGCTTCCAGAGTTTTGACAAACTGAGCGGCTAAGCCGTTCAGTTTTTTTATGCTGAAGTGAAAAGAGGATTTTTATGGAGGGGAATGGAATATACATGGATGTGGAAGTGACTAGACTATCAGAGGGTGACAAAAGATGTTTTTTCTTTTACTAACTGGCATGATTATTGCCTTTGTTGTGGGAACGACTTTCCTTGTCAAAGGGGAAATGCTTTTTGGCTCTATAGGCGTTATAATCGGAATGCTAATGGTCTTATTGATATTGTTTGCGTACAGAAGAAAGAAATATCGCAAGAAGAAGAAATGGGATTTAGACTGTTTTCCGGACTGTCCTAATTTAGACTTAGATTGCAAACCAGACTGCGATTGTGGCCCCAACTGTGATTAAGATGTTAAAAGTTTTAGAGATTGTCCCCTGCCACCGAAGAAAAAATAGGAGTCTATCGTGGAGAGGACATACTTTCCCATTGTGTGCCCGATGCACGGGGATTTTGTCGGGTTATTTGTTGTTTCCTTTTTTCTTAGTTACGGGTTTACTATTTCCTTTGTGGCTTGGGATTTTGTTGAATATCCCAATGGTGCTGGACGGATGGACACAGAGAAAGAAGCTTCGAATGAGCAATAATACGCTCAGATTCACGACTGGGATTGTCAGTGGTGCTGGGCAGAGCATGATAATCGTGAGTGTGAGTCATTTTATCATTTCTTTGGTTTAGTGAAAGGAAAACTTATAAAATGGAAATTATAATTGAACTATTATCAGAACATGATGCAGAGGCAGTATTCGAGTTTGAACATGAGAATAAGACATTTTTTGAAAAAATGGTCCCAGCCCGAGATAAGGATTATTTTGTCTATGCTACGTACCAACAGATTCATAGAGAATTAGTAAAAGAACAACGGGAGGGCAGATCTTATTTTTACTTAATTAAAAATAATATAGGTACTATTGTAGGCAGAATTAATTTAGTAGACATCGACCCAATTAGTCGAATTGGAAATCTGGGTTATCGGGTGGGAGAATGCTATGCCGGCATTGGAATTGCAGGGAAGGCCGTAACACTCCTGCTGAAAGAAGCATATTCTAATCATGTCGTTGATGAAATAGTAGCCAAAACAACCACCAATAATATTGCCTCGCAAAAAGTATTGGAGAAAAATGGTTTCGAAAAGCTTGCAGGGGACAGCGAGGGAAGTTTTGTTCATTACTGTTTGAGTGCCGAGCAATATAGTTTAAGTATGTTTTAAGGTAATATAACAAATACTTCCCTCAATAATATTTTTTTCAAAGAGGAGAAGTTCAAATGCATTGGTATGAAAAGTTAAATCAATATTTTCCGGTTGAAGAGATGAAATCCCAGGAGCATATGGAAACACTGCTAAAAGAACGTGCGGATATTTATCATAAGGATGAAGGACCGAATCATGTTTTGATGTATGTGGAGCTTGATAATTTTGTTTTTATTGACTATCTGTTTGTTTCAAAAAATGCCCGTGGCCAAGGGCTTGGACATAAGCTGATTGAAAAAATGAAGCAAAAGCGAAAACCGATTATTCTAGAAGTAGAACCTGTTAATTATACTGACAGTGATACGGAAAAACGGCTGAGCTTTTATAAACGGGAAGGATTCGAGCATGCGCAGTCGGTTGGGTATGCAAGAAGATCCCTTGCCACAAGTGAAATTAATAAGATGGAAATTCTCTACTGGGCACCGAACAATGAATCGGAAGATGAAATTTATGCTGCCATGAAGAAGACCTATAAATTAATTCATACGTATAAAGATCAGCAGTTTTATGGTGACTCGTACCAGCCGGTTGACGAGGTACTGACCTTAAACAAGGATGCAGATAATCAAGATATTTTAAAGGACATTTAACTTAAGCAAGAGTTTAAGCCTTACATCATAGTGTAAGGCTTTTTTTAATGCCTGAATAGTAACGAGAAACTGTAGAATAATAAGCTTAAAAAATGGAGTTATTCTAATGAAAAAGTTTCTGATAGTTTTTATTGTATTACTATGTTGCGGATATTCAACTACGTATGCCGAAACAATCCATTTCTTCAGACCCAAATCGGTTACCTTTACAGGAGAATCACAAAATTGGAAGATGAAATATCGGATGTACTTAAAGGGAACGGATGTAAGCTATGAATTTAAAATTAAATACAAAGGGAAGGATGAAAGGGTAAGTTCATCAAAAACACTAATGCTTCATCAATTGGATAAAAAGGGAATATACGCAATAGGAGCATGGGATTTTCAACTAGACAAAACCAACCAATACCAAAGTGGGGTAATAAAAGATTGTTTCGGATGCCAATACTTGGATAAAGAAAAACGAGTCATATTCATCATGAATCGGTGGGGGGAGAACCCTGAAACAGTGGTTTTGACAAAAAAATGAGTCTGGCAAAGCCAGACTCATTTTCATTTACTTATGGGCTAGTTCATATTCTTTAATCTTATCTTCATAGTTTAAGGTAACACCGATTTCATCCCAGCCGTTTAAAAGCATTTGCTTTGGATATGGTGCGATGTCGAAGGATAATGTAAAGCCTTCGTTATCGTACACAACCTGTTCTTCAAGGTCTACTGATAAAGTATATTCTGCCGCTTCAGCTTTTCTGATAATCTGTTGAACTTGTTCTTCAGAAGCTTGAACTGTTAAAATCCCAGTTTTTGCACAGTTGTTTTTAAAAATATCAGCGAAGCTTGGGGCAATTACCACCTTAAATCCAAAGTCTTGGACAGCCCATGGAGCATGCTCCCGGGATGAGCCGCAACCAAAGTTTTCACCGGCAACAATAATGGAGGCCTCTTTGTACTTTGGATCATTTAAAGAAAAATCCTCACGCAGATTACCCTCATCATCAAATCGCCAGTTATAAAATAAGAATTGGCCAAACCCACTGCGTTCGATTCGCTTAAGGAATTGTTTAGGAATAATTTGGTCTGTATCAACATTTGAACGGTTTAACGGATAGACAAGGCCTTGGTGTTTGCGTAATGGTTCCATGATTAGTAAACCTCCTGTGCAGTAAATTTACGGACATCAACGAAATGACCCGCAACTGCAGCCGCTGCAGCCATTTCTGGACTGACAAGATGTGTACGTGCTCCGTTTCCTTGACGGCCTTCAAAGTTTCGGTTGGAAGTGGAGGCACAGCGTCCACCTGGAGGAACAATATCATCATTCATTGCTAAGCACATGCTGCATCCAGCTTCACGCCATTCAAAGCCTGCATCTTTAAAAATCTGATCAATTCCCTCTTTTTCAGCTTCCATTTTTACGAGGAAAGATCCAGGTACAACAATTGCTTTAACATTAGGGTTAACCTGCTTGCCGCGAATCACCTCAGCCGCTTTTCGTAAATCACTTAGGCGGGAGTTTGTACAGGAACCAATAAACACATGGTCAATTTCAATGCTTGAAATTGACTGGCCAGCTTCAAGTCCCATGTATTGAAGGGCACGAGCAATTTCGTCCTTTTCATTTGCTTTAACCGCATCCTCAGGGTTAGGAACTGATGCAGTGACCGGTAGACACATACCAGGGTTTGTGCCCCAGGTGACTTGCGGTTCAATTTCGTCAGCGTTAATTTCAACTACAGTATCATAAGAAGCACCTTCGTCAGTTGCAAGTTCTTTCCATTTCGCTACTGCCTCCTCGAAAGCTTCACCTTTAGGAACATGACGGCGTCCCTTTAAGTATTCAAAAGTCGTTTCATCTGGAGTAATTAAGCCGGCGCGGGCTCCAGCTTCAATGGACATGTTACAAACAGTCATACGTTCTTCCATTGAAAGGCTACGGACCGCTTCACCTGTGTATTCCATAACATAGCCAGTACCGAATTGAACGCCAAACTTACCGATAATCGCTAATATTAAATCCTTTGCTGTTACCCCGACACCAAGCTTACCATTTACTTTGACATTCATTGTTTTTGGAGGTGCTTGCCATAATGTTTGGGTGGCAAGGACATGTTCTACTTCACTTGTCCCGATTCCAAATGCCAGGGCACCAAATGCACCATGTGTAGAAGTGTGGCTGTCACCACAAACAATTGTTTTACCAGGCTGAGTTAAACCAAGCTGTGGACCGATAACGTGAACAATTCCATTGTCCGGATGATGAATATCAGATAGTTCAATTCCGAATTCCTGGCAGTTTTGCTGTAGTGTATCAATTTGATTCTTTGAAACTGGGTCTTTAATCACGCTGCGGTCGCGTGTTGGAACATTGTGATCCATTGTCGCATAGGTTAAATCTGGGCGGCGTACTTTGCGTCCGTTAAGGCGTAACCCTTCGAAAGCCTGAGGGGAGGTTACTTCGTGAACAAGGTGCAAATCAATATAAAGTAAATCAGGCTTTCCTTCTTCTTGATGTACAACATGCCGTTCCCAAATTTTTTGAATGATATTTTTAGGTGTTTGCATAATCGTCCTTCCTCACGTTAATAGATTTTGAAAGAGGGGAGAGACCCTCGTGATAAAAATTTAATAGAAAGCGATCAAGTTTTGCCCTTGGTCGCTGAAATTGAACTAGCAGGGTAAAAACTAAGATAGAGTTTTGCCCTTGGTCGCTGAAATTGAACTAGCAGGGTAAAAACTGAGCGAAAGTTTTGCCCTTGGTCGCCGAAATCGAAGGGGCAGGGTAAAAACTGAGCGAAAGTTTTGCCCTTGGTCGCCGAAATTGAATGATCAGAGTAAAAACTAAGCGAAAGTTTATAAAAAGCCGCCAAGCCCACAAAGACCCAGCGGCACAAAATCAATTAGATGTAGCAGCTCATGATACATTTGGAAGCATTCTGTGACTTAATGAAATCAGCGATCAAACGAGTCATTTCTCCAGTACCGACTAAACGGCCATCCGTAACCTGTAAATCAGATGTATGGAAGCCTGCATCCAAGACAGCTTGAACGGCTTCTTCAATCAATTGAGCTTCGTCTTCCATTTTGAAGGAATACCGCAGCATCATTGCAGCTGATAAAATCATCGCTACTGGATTTGCTACGCCTTTTCCAGCAATGTCCGGTGCTGAACCGTGAACAGGCTCATAAAGTCCGAGACCGTCATGACGCAGGCTGGCAGAAGGGAGCATACCAAGCGATCCCGTTAAAACCGAAGCTTCATCACTTAAAATATCACCAAACAAATTTTCAGTAACAATTACATCGAATTGAGTTGGATTTGTAATCAACTTCATGGCAGCAGCATCGACTAAAACATGCTCTACAGTAACATCCGGATACTGAGCTTTCTTCTCTTCCACCACTTCGCGCCATAGCTTACTAGATTCAAGAACGTTAGCCTTGTCGACAGAAGTTAAGTGACCGCGGCGTACCTGTGCAGCCTGGAAGCCTTTGTCTACAATTCTTTCGATTTCATGACGTGTGTAGCTAAGCGTATCCACAACAGAATTGCCGCCGTCACGACGTTCACTCGGTGTTCCGAAATAAAGACCGCCTGTTAACTCGCGAACAATCAATAAATCACTACCAGCGACAACTTCCTCTTTAAGCGGAGAGGCATGCAGCATGTTTTTAAAGCCTTTGATTGGCCGTAAATTGGCATATAAATCTAGTGCTTTTCGAATGCCAAGTAATCCTCTCTCAGGGCGTAAATGGGAGGGGTTGTTATCCCATTTTGGTCCGCCTACTGCACCAAGTAATACAGCATCCGCTTGTTGACAAGCATCCACCGTTGTTTCAGGCAGCGGGGTGCCATAAAGGTCAATGGCTGCCCCTCCGATCTCATGGGTTTCGAACTGAAAGCTATGATTAAATTCTTCCGCAACGGCATTTAGAACATCCTTTGCAGATTCAATGACTTCCTTGCCAATCCCATCACCAGGTAGTAATACAATACGTTTTTTCATCGAAGCAACCTCCTCATCATTTTTTAAGCATCTTACCATTTGATACTTCGCCCAAAGGGGAGGGGGGCAATAGTGCCTCCCATGGAAAAGAATTTATACCGTTTCAACCTGTATGGCTGCATTTTGATTAAAAAATACACGATTAACCGCATTAATAAACGCTTGGGCTGAGGCCTCTAATACGTCCTGTGCTGAACCGCGGCCGCTAACCTGTATATTATTGACTGTCATTTTCACATAAACTTCTGCCAGTGCATCTCGGCCTTGACCAATGGAGTTTAATTTAAAATCGGTAAGATGGATATCTTCTTTAACTAAGGCTTCAATCGTATTATAAAGAGCTTCAACACTACCTGAACCAGTACATGCCGTCTCAATCCGGTCTCCTTCTGGTGTGGTAAGTGCCACTGTCGCAGTAGGAAGGTTCACGGAAGCATATTGAACTTGGAATGCTACCAGATCATATTTCTTCACATCGATTACCTTTGTTTGAATATCAGTTAAGATCGCAAATAAATCTTCGTCTGTCACTTCTTTCTTCCGGTCTGTTAATTGTTTAAAAGCAGTAAATGCTTCAGCTAACTTCTCAGTAGTTAATTGGAAGCCCATCTTTTCAATTTTATCCTTAAATGCATGTCGTCCAGAATGCTTACCGAGCACAAGGTCATTTGAATGGATACCGACCATTTCAGGGGTGATGATTTCATAGGTTAAAGCATGTTTTAATACGCCGTCTTGATGAATGCCTGATTCATGTGCAAAGGCATTTTTACCAACAACGGCTTTATTTCCTGGAACCATCATTCCTGTAAAGCGGCTGACAAGGTCACTTGTACGCTTAATTTCTTTCAAAACTAGGTTCGTAGTAAATGGATATTTGTCTTTTCTAATATTTAAGGCGACGGCAACTTCTTCTAAAGAAGCATTACCGGCGCGCTCTCCGATTCCGTTAACCGTTCCTTCGACCTGTGTAACACCGTTTTCAATCGCAGCAAGTGTATTGGCAACAGCCATACCCAAATCATCATGACAGTGACAGGATAAAGCAGCTTTATGAATATTTGGAACATGTTCTCGAATATAACGGAACATGTTGCCATATTCCTGTGGTGTTGCATAACCAACCGTATCCGGCAGATTGATGACCGTGGCTCCGGCGTCAATAACCTTCGTAATAATTTTTACTAGAAAGTCTAAGTCAGACCGGGAAGCATCTTCTGCAGACCATTCAATATGTGGAAACCTTGATTTCGCATAGGCTACCATGTTAACAGCTGTTTCAATGACTTGATCAGGTGTCTTGAGTAACTTATATTGCATATGAATAGGGGAGGTAGCAATAAAAACATGTAACCTAGGTTCTGCCGCATCTTTTAAAGCGTCCCACGCAATGTCAATGTCCGATTTCGTTGCACGTGCCAGACCTGTTACCGAAGTATTTTTAATTGTTCGGGCAATCGCTCTTACTGCTTCGAAATCTCCTTGAGAGGAAGCCGGGAAACCGGCCTCCATAATATCAACGCCAAACCGTTCTAGCTGTCTAGCGATTTCTAATTTTTCAAGTTGGTTTAAATTTACACCAGGAGACTGTTCACCATCGCGCAGTGTCGTATCAAAGATGTTAACGTGAACCATTTACCACCACTTCTTTCTTTTTATTTACAGGGTTTTTAATAAACGGCATTAATGCACGAAGCTCGCGTCCAACTTGCTCGATTTGATGATTGTTTTCACTGCGATTGATTGCATTGAACTGTGGGCGGTTCGCTTGGTTTTCTAGGATCCAGCCCTTTGCAAATGCACCTGTTTGAATATCTGTTAATACATCTTTCATGCGGGCTTTCGTATCTTCGTTCACTACACGTGGTCCAGAAACGAAATCTCCCCACTGAGCTGTATCAGAGATTGAGTAGCGCATGTTTTCTAATCCTCCTTCATATAGAAGGTCAACGATTAGTTTTAATTCATGTAAACACTCAAAGTAAGCAACCTCAGGCTGGTATCCTGCTTCTACAAGAGTTTCGAAGCCTGCTTTGATAAGGGCAGTAGTACCACCGCATAAAACCGCTTGTTCTCCGAATAGATCTGTTTCTGTTTCTTCTTGGAAAGTCGTTTCTAATACACCTGCACGGGCAGAACCAATACCTTTCGCGTATGCAAGAGCAACGTCACGAGCCTGGCCAGTATAGTCTTGGTATACTGCGTAAAGAGCAGGAACTCCAGCGCCTTCAGTATACGTACGACGTACTAAATGTCCTGGGCCTTTAGGTGCTACTAAGAATACATCAACATCTGCTGGAGGCACGATTTGAGTAAAGTGAACGTTAAAGCCGTGAGCAAATACTAGTGAATTACCAGCTTCAAGATGTGGCTTGATGCTTTCTTCGTATACCTTTGGCTGCATTTCATCTGGAAGAAGAACCATTACCACTTCTGCAGCAGCTGCTGCTTCAGCAACAGTGCGAACATCTAAACCATCTTCAACTGCTTTATCCCATGACTTTCCACCACGTAAGCCAACAACAACATCAAAACCGCTTTCCTTTAAGTTCAGTGCATGTGCATGACCTTGTGAACCATAACCAATAACTGCAATCTTCTTACCTGCTAAAACCTCTTCTTGAATATCTCCGTTATAAAGTACTTTTGCCATTATTAATCATCCTTTCAATTATCCTATTTTATTTGAGAGTAGGTAGTTAGTTCATTTACTTGCGGCTGATGCCCCCGTTGGAAGGCGGTCAATCCTGTTCTGGCAATATCTTTAATTCCATATGGGCGAAGCAAATCGATTAAAGCATCGATTTTTTCAGGACGGCCTGTGATTTGAATTGCTAAACTGTCCTTGCTAACGTCGATAATCAAAGCGCGGAACGGATCGATAATACCATTGATTTCGCTGCGAAGCTGTGAGCTTCCAGCCACTTTAATCAGGGCAAGCTCCCGCGCGACGATTGCTTTGTCAGTGATATCGGAAACCTTTAAAACATCAATTTGTTTGTTTAATTGTTTTGTTACTTGCTCGAGACGCTGCTCATCGACCACCTCAACGACAAGGGTCATTTTCGAAATTCCCTCTGTTTCGGTTGGGCCGACTGAGATGCTCGAAATATTAAATTGACGTCTAACCAAAACACCAGTAACTCGATTTAAAACGCCGCTTCTGTCACGAACCGTTAACGAGATAATCCGTTTCATGATGGCTTCACCCCAATCATTTCGTGAATTCCTTTACCAGGGGCAATCATCGGGAATACCTTTTCCTGCTGAAGTACCCGGCAATCCATTAGAACTGGACCATCATAGGCCATTAGCTCTGGAAGCTTTGTAATGAGTTCTTCTTGTGTTTCAATCTTCAACCCGCGGATTGAATAGCTTTCAGCTAGTTTTACAAAATCAGGCTGAGAATGAAGGATGGATTCAGAAATTCGGTTTCCATGCAGCAATTCCTGCCACTGACGAACCATTCCTAGTGCACCGTTGTTAACGATGATAATTTTAACAGGTAAGTTCTGTTCATATATGACCGATAATTCCTGCAAGGTCATTTGGAATCCTGCATCACCAACAATTGCAACAACGGGGCTTCCTGGAGAAGCCATCTGTGCTCCAATGGCAGCAGGGAAGCCGAAGCCCATTGTACCTAAACCGCCAGAAGTGACCCAGCGATGTGGTTGATCAAATGTGTAGAATTGTGCTGTCCACATCTGATGCTGCCCAACATCTGTCGTAACGATGGCTTCACCGTTTGTCACTTTATGAATCGCTTCAATCAGCCACTGTGGAGACATTCCGTTTGGATCATGCTTATACCAAAGCGGGTACTCAAGCTTATGTCCATTATTTCTAGCAAGCCATTCCTCTGTATCTGGAGAATCTGAAGTTTGATTCAGCAGGTCAAGCAATGCTTCCTTTGCATCAGAAACAATGGGAATGAGTGTTGGTACATTTTTGCCGATTTCAGCAGGGTCAATGTCAATGTGGGCTACTTTTGCATTTGGTGCGTAGTGCTTTAGATTTCCAGTTAATCTGTCATCAAAGCGTGCCCCAATGTTGATGAGTAGGTCACATTCGTACATCGCCATATTTGCAGCATATGTTCCATGCATTCCGCCCATTCCTAGCGAAAGGGGATTGGTTGCTGGAAAAGTTCCAAGTCCTAGCAGTGTGGTAACGACTGGGATTTTGTGCTTTTCCGCAAATTCCTTCAATTCTGAAGAGGCTTTGCCATGAAGAATACCCGCACCTGCTAGGATTAATGGCCTTTTTGCCTTTGAAAGAGCATCGGCAAGTTTTCTAATTTGTAAAGGATTCGGCTTTGTTGTCGGCTGGTAGCCTGGAAGGTCAATTACTCCTTCACTAGGTTCTGTGAACAGCTCACCAGCAGAAATATCCTTAGGGATATCAACTAGAACTGGTCCAGGTCGGCCGGTTGAGGCAATATGGAAAGCCTCCTTTACAATCCTCGGTAAATCAGCAATATCCTGCACCTGATAATTGTGTTTCGTAATTGGTGTGGTGATGGCCATTACATCTGCCTCTTGAAAGGCATCTGTTCCAATTACACCGCGTGCTACCTGTCCTGTAAAAATAACAAGTGGCAGGGAATCCATCATGGCATCTGTGATTCCGGTAACAAGATTCGTCGCTCCAGGACCAGATGTTGCAATTACAACTCCCGGTTTCCCCGTGATTCGGGCATAACCTTCAGCAGCATGGATGCTGCCTTGCTCGTGGCGGAAGAGAACGTGTTTGATAGAGCCTCGAGCTCGGTATATGGCATCGTAAATTGGCAGGACGGCACCACCTGGATACCCAAAAAGGGTTTCAACTCCTTCTTTAATCAACAAGTCAATGAGTAGATCTGCACCAGTTTTCGGTGCTGTACTGGTCTTGGACTCCAGTTTTGCTTCTACTTTCACGTCGTAATCCCTCCCTGTGGGTAATAGAAATCTTGAAATATGTTGATATATTCTTAGATTTATAGATATAACCCCATGATTTGTAGATATCACGTTAAGTTTTGTAGATATAACCTGAAAATTTGTAGATATCGCATCCATAATTGTCGATATCTTCAAACGGCTTCACTCGTACATTAAAAAAGACCATTTTCTCCCTGAATAGACTGCAGTGACATTAAACAATGGCATTAGCAGAATAATTCGGGGAGAAAAGGTCTTGTTTTCTCGGTACCACCCGTTTTCGCAGCACTCTTACGAATACTGCCTTTTGAAGCGATTCACGATAAAAACCTGACCGCTTCTTTTTGTAACAGGTGCTTTAAAAACACCCGATTGAGCCTACTAAGTTAATACTTTTCAGCACAATACTCAGGGATGATGTCAGAATAAGTTGTATTACTGGGCTTCCAGCAACCCCAGCTCTCTGAAAATACGAATTCTTATTCCTTTATTCCCGTCATCGATTTAGATATAAAATTTTCAAGAGGTTGAATGTCCATCAAATCCCGGCGATTAAAAGGGCGCCTATTCCCTGGGTTAGATTAAATGGACATTCACAAAATCTACTAGTTTTTTGAATCCAGCTCCAGCACCCTAGCGGCTAGTGTCCTTCGCTCTCCGCCCTACGATAAGTCAACATCGATTCGCAAAAACCGCTCATCGTGTTTCCTATATCTCAGTTGGAGTGCTCCAGGCCATACGCCGCTGACCAGGGTTCTTACGCTTTTTGTTTATATTTTCATAATCCCGCCAGTATTGGCAGAGGTAACAAGCTTGGCATACTTAGCAAGGTAGCCTGTTTTGATCTTTGGTTCAGGCTTTTGCCATAACCTGCGTCTTTCAGCTAGAACTTCATCATCAATTAGGAGCTCAATCGAGCGAGCTTCTAAATCGATTAAAATCTTATCACCATTTTCAACTAAGGCGATTGGTCCGCCTTCAGCAGCTTCAGGTGAAATATGTCCAATTGAAATTCCTCGGCTGGCACCTGAGAAGCGACCGTCTGTAATAAGAGCGACTTCTTTACCTAATCCACGTCCCATAATAGCTGAGGTAGGAGTGAGCATTTCCGGCATTCCCGGTCCGCCTTTTGGACCTTCATAGCGAATGACCACTACGTGTCCGGCGCGAACCGTACCATTATTAATATTTTCAAGTGCCTCATCTTGGGAATCAAAAACAATGGCTTCCCCAAGGAAGGTTTTAATGGAAGGATCAACGGCACCCACTTTGATGACACTGCCATCAGGAGCAATATTCCCAAAGAGGATGGATAGTCCACCAACAGGGCTATATGGGTTATCCTTTGTGCGAATGACAGCTTCGTTAGTGATATGAGCATCCTTCACATTTTCAGCAAGCGTTTTTCCAGTAATGGTTAAGCAATTATCATGCAAGGCACCTTCAACTTTGTATAGCTCATTGATAATGGCGCTGACTCCTCCTGCACGATGAACATCGTCCATTGAATAGTCAGAGGCTGGCATAATTTTTGATAAATAAGGTACTCTTTCAGCAATCTTATTAATTTCATGCAAATCATAATCAATACCTGCTTCATTGGCAATCGCCAATGTATGAAGGACCGTGTTGGTTGATCCACCCATAGCCATATCTAGTGCAAAAGCATTATCAATAGCTTCCCGAGTAATGATGTCACGCGGTCGAATATCCTTTTTGACTAAATCCACTAGATACCTTGCGGCTTGGCGGATTAGTTCATGTCTTTCTTCAGAAGTAGCGATAATCGTTCCGTTACCCGGAACCGTCATTCCTAATACTTCCATTAAGCAGTTCATTGAGTTTGCCGTGAACATTCCTGAACATGATCCACATGTAGGACAGGCATTGGTTTCGATTTCGAGTAATTCCTTCTCTGTCATCGTTCCACTATGGTAAGCACCGACGCCTTCAAAAACGGAAGTAAGGGAAAGATTCTTACCAGTCGTTGGTGAAACGCCTGCTTCCATAGGACCACCTGATACAAACACGGAAGGAACGTTGGTTCTGGCAGCTGCCATTAACATTCCGGGTGTAATTTTATCACAGTTCGGGATGTAGAAAACACCATCGAACCAGTGTGCATTTATGACTGTTTCAGCACTATCGGCAATGATTTCACGGCTTGGAAGGGAGTATCTCATCCCGATATGTCCCATTGCAATGCCGTCATCCACGCCAATCGTGTTAAATTCGAAAGGTATACCGCCAGCTTCTCGAATTGCTTCCTTTACAATCGCACCGAAATGATTAAGGTGTTTATGTCCAGGGATAATTTCAATAAACGAGTTACAGACACCGATAAACGGCTTTTCTAGGTCCTTCACTGTTACCCCAGTTGCGTATAAAAGACTGCGGTGGGGAGCTCGGTCAATCCCCTTTTTAATCATATCGCTTCGCATTGTAAGCCTCCTAACTAACTACAGCATGATTTGTTTCTGTAGGGTAACAAGCAACCCCATCTGTTGTGACGATTCGTCTGAATTCTTCTAATAATTGATTGGTTACCTCGCCTGGTTTACCTCCACTGATTACGCGGCTGTCAACTTCAATAACCGCGATGACCTCAACAGCAGTTCCAGTTAAGAAAACTTCATCTGCTATATATACATCATGTCTGGTAAATGGTGTTTCGCGGACTTCAAAACCATTTGCTCTTGCAACATCAATAATGGCATTTCGCGTAATTCCTTCGAGTGCTCCAAGGTAGACAGGAGGGGTGTAGATTACATTATTCTTCACAATAAAGATATTGTCAGCAGAACCTTCTGTTACATACCCTTGGTCATTCAGCATTAATGCTTCTTGTACACCAGCCTGATTGGCCTCGAGTTTTACGAGAATATTATTTAAATAATTTAACGATTTAACCTGAGGGCTAAGTACATCCGGGCGATTTCTTCTGCTTGCAACAGAAGCAACTTTTATGCCGCGAGCGTAAAACTCCTTAGGATAAAGGGCTAATTGTTCAGCAATGATAATGACGCTTGGCTTCGGGCAGGAAGAAGGATCTAATCCGAGATTCCCTTTACCACGTGAAACAACGACACGTATATAGGCGCTTTCTAGCTGATTCTTCCTAATCGTTTCAACGATTAGCTGCGTCATTTCCTCCTGTGTATATGGAATCTTCAGCATAATGGATTGTGCTGATTCAAATAGTCTTTTTAAGTGGGCGTCGAGTCGAAAGACGTTTCCGCTATAAACACGAATACCTTCGAATACTCCATCGCCATATAAAAAGCCATGATCAAAAACCGATACAACAGCATCCTCTTTCTTGACGAAATTACCGTCAAGGAATATCCACTGACTTCCCAACCTAACCACTCCTTTTAGTGAAAAAACGCTCTAATTGATTCATTTAGTTTTAAAGAAGATCAGCCCTGCTACTTCCTTATAATGTAAGTAAAGATGCAGTTTATTTACTAATCAGATTCTTTAATACATTTTATATTTTCAGTAATCATACAACCAATCTAAATCTTGGTCAATATAAAAATCTGACAATTCAAACTAATCAAAATAATTGTTAGCGTTTTCATTATTGATTTATCAAGGTTATGGGAGAGAAAAAATAGTAAAAAAATTTTTTATATAAAATGAATTTTGTTCTAAAAGGGGGTGAAACGAGGCAGTTTAAGGTCTAAAAAGGTCAAAAAAGGAGGACTGTTAAAATGATAGTGTCTGGTTATTCCTATACTAGTAGTGTTTTATTTTAAGGCTGCGATGTACTCATATACTTCCCGTAGATTTCTAAATCCCATTGTTTGTGCCTGCCTTAAATGATAACTCCAAATATGACCTGTTAAGATTGCATCTCCTAGAGCATGATGGCGATTTTTAATTTCTATACCACAATCATTGCAGACTGCCTCAAGAGGCATTGATTTTACTGAAGGGTTCGAAAGACGTGTTAGGAAAGATGTGTCAATGATCCTGTGCTCAAATCTAGTTCTTAGAAGGTCCCATGTTATTTTTTGCATAAAGGACTGTTCATGTTTAGCGTGATGGGCAACAAGGGAATGACTTTTTACAAACTGGAAAAATTGCATTAACACCTCTGGAGCAGGAGGAGCCTCTATTAAATCTCTTTCATGAATATTTGTAAGTGCTGTTATTTCATCAGATAGAGGAAGGTTAGATTGTACAAGTGAATAGAAGGTTTCACGATCTTCTATTTCATGGCCTGTCATTTTAATAGCTCCGATAGAAATAATTCGATCGCCTTTTTCAGGATAGAAGCCAGTGGTTTCTAAATCAAATACTACTACATTCAATTCTTGAAGGGGTACTTCAAGGCTATTATTCTCTTTCATTTCTTTTTGGAGTTGTCGTAAAAAGGAAACGTTTTGAAGGTTGTTCTTCCCTTGGACACCGGCGTAGACATTCGAACCTAATTTGCCTGACATCTGTCTGAAAAATTGAAGCATATCGTTCATTCCCATCATTTTTCCTCCTTTTCTACTAAATGCCTAACCAAACGATATAATGAGGCTCCATGTTTAAGAATTTCTTTCAAGTCATTTTTTTGTTCTTTTGTAAGAGGCTTAATAAGTAAGAAATGACCGGATTCATAATTTTGGTGGTCTACTAACGATAATCGATAGTTTAATAGCTGTAGAAAATGCCGTTGGATCATCTGCTTTTCTTCACTAGGTATCCAATCGGTTGGAATGGCATCTAGCCGGGAAAGGGTGGAGGTCTTATTAATCCGTTCTTTGATAGCAACTAGACGAATAGCATTCACATAAGGAAAAAATGCTATTTCTTTAAGATTGATTGCCCCTGTATGCGGACCATGTGTTTCGGTCAATAGGTGGCCAAATACTCCAATGCTTTTCCTTACATACATCGTATTGCTGAAAATCTTCTTTAAAAGGCTTGCTTGATCAATTGATTGGTAGACAAAGGATTTTAATTGATCAATAAACTGTGATTCTCCATAGACAGAACGGCCATCCATGAAAATGAGCAAATGCCGAATGGATTCCCATGAGGATGTGTGCAGCCAATTGGCTAATTGATTCTGCCATTCTAGTATTGACTTACACCAAAATGGGTTACTCGCCATGACTCCGCCATCACAATAGTCATAGCCTGCAAGGTACAAGCCATTAGAAATCGCCTTACCCAATGCCAAGAAGTAGCGCTTTGCTTCATCGTTCTGCTCTTGATAGATAATACCGTGGTCCTGATCGCTCCAAACAGCTTGTTCAAACCGCCCGGCACTGCCCATCACAAAGAAGGAAAATAGGCAGGGGGGAGGACCGTATCTTTCATTGGTTTGTTTCATTGCTAGCTCCAAAGTTTGATTGATCATATCATCATGGAAATGATTTAACGAGAAGTGATCTAAAGCAGCAGCTTGAATATGCTGGTCTCGATATTGACGAATCTTAATAAAACCATCAGCATCCATGTCTGTCTTTCCTCCTTTTCGTTAGAAAATGCGGTCCCATCTCCTTTGGTTTTAAGAAGATGGAAGGCCGCTCTTTCATGAAGAAACTTAAGAATTAAGATTAGGTTTTGCAGACATCAATGCTTCAGAAGTTATCCCTTTATGTTCTGCCTTAACCATTTCAGGGTAACCGTAACTGCCGTGCTCACTCATGTCTAAACCAATAATTTCTTCTTCTTCTGTCACACGTAAACCATTCATAACGGCTTTCATAATTGTCAAGAGAATATAGGATACAATGAAGGCAAAAGCTCCACAAACGACTACTCCTAAAGCTTGAACTCCTAACTGATGTAAACCGCCGCCGTAGAATAATCCAGGCTGACCAACCGATGCTAATTCTGGTGTTGCGAAGAGACCGGTTGATAATGTTCCCCAAACCCCTGCTGCACCGTGTACAGAGAGTGCTGCAATTGGATCGTCGATTCTTTTGCTTTCAAAGAATCGAATGCTATAGAATACCAGAATTCCAGCGATAAAACCAATTAATACTGCTGCCCATGTATCAACAAAGGCACAAGAAGCTGTGATTGCAACTAACCCTGCTAAAGCTCCGTTTAACATCATTGGTACATCTGCTTTTCCTAACACGATCCAAGAGATGATCATCGCTGCGATGACACCAGCTCCTGCAGCAAGGTTAGTATTAACAGCTACAAATCCAAAGAATGCACCATCAACTGATACTGTACTGCCTGCATTAAAACCAAACCATCCTACCCATAAAAGCAAAACACTAAGTGCAGTAAATACTTGGTTGTGACCAGCTAAATTATTTGCAGAGCCATCTTTATTATATTTACCAATCCGTGGTTTTAAGATTAGTGTAGCCGCAAATGCAGCCATTGCACCTGTTAAGTGTACCACTGTAGAACCAGCGAAGTCTTGCTTTCCATGCTCTGCTAACCAGCCGCCGCCCCAAATCCAGTGAGCGATTGGCGGATAAACGATGACTGAGAATAAAACGGCGAATACAAGATATGCTCCAAGTTTTGCTCTTTCAGCGAAACCGCCAAACGCGACGGTGAGTGAAATTCCTGCGAAAGCTAATTGGAATAAAAAGAAAACTGCCCCAGAAAGTCCTAAGCCTTCAACGTCATAACCAGAATAGAAAAAGTCCGAAAGTCCAATGATGGAATTGCCAGCTCCGAAAATAAGTCCGTAACCAACCGCCCAAAACATGATTGATCCAATACCAAAAGTAAGTATCGTTTTACCTGCAATATGTCCGGCATTTTTCATTCGTGTAGACCCGGTCTCCAGAAGTATGAAGCCGCCAATCATTAAAATTACCAGTACCGAAGAAACCATTACCCATAGACTGTTCATTAAGAAAGTAGTATCCATTTTTTCTCCCCCTTGAAATTATGTTAGTTTTCTTAACATTTGGTGTATTTGTATTTTTACATGGATTAAAAGCCTTTTCTACAAGTTTGGAAGGTTTCCTAACATGGTTTTTAAGATGAGTTGTAAATATTGGGATTGAAAACTCATAAGGGATGTGAGGAGAAAGGGGAAAAAGTAACAGAAAGTCAATGTTTTATGGCAGAAAAAAAGCCCCAAACTATTTAGAAGCTGGGCCTTTTCGTAAACCAAATTGAGCATTCAATTGTCCTTGAATCATTTTTCTGCGAACCTCGCCCTGATTTTCTCTCTTTTGTGCTTTAAGCATTTCTTTTCTAATTTCATGTGTTTGAACGCCATCTTCAATTTTATTGGCGATTTCAACCAATAATTCAACATCTGAAAAAGAGTATTTTCTGCTGCCTCCAGCCGATCGCTCGGGGAAAATTAATTTGCGTTCTTCATAATAACGGATTTGTCGCTCTGAAAGACCTGTTAAATCTCTAACAATCCCAATTGTAATAACCTTCTTGTCTTTATAAGAATCAGTTCCCATCGTTTGTTTTCACCACACTCTATCGTGATTGTTTGATATATTACTATATGTTAGTTTTACTTACATTGATATGGTTAGTCTAATTAGATTTATAGGGAAGAGAAATAGTTGGAGTTGTTAACTGTTCTTTTTGGGAATGAAGACCTTTCTATATAACATTTCCAATTCGCTTAAGGTAAGTGAGTCCAACTCATGGTAGGCAACTTTATAGTAATCTGAATTTACTAATTTATTAATGTAGAATAGTTTAAGTGTTTCTACCCCTTTTCGCAATTGATTTGCCATTTAATCTCCCCTCCTAAATTAACTGACCCTATTTTGCATCATTCTCAAAAGCTCGAACGCACTCGGACCAAGTGTTCTTGCCAGCTCCTCATACAATTCATCCCTTTGTTTATCTAATTGCAAGATTTTCTCTGCAAGTTTAACCTCATTAGCCTTATACATTCCCCTCATCCTTTCTGTCAGGTTTACTGTAAAAGTTATCTGAATTATTTCTGTTTGTCAGTGTTTGTGTCAGAAACACTGACAAGATATTTCGCGTTTTGTAAAATTACCTAACTTAAAACAGAAAAAACCGAGCTGATTAGCCCGGTTTTAATAGCGTTTAGTATTCCCCATCGAATGGTGTGAATGGGAAGTTGAAGCGTCTTTCGACTTGGCGTAGGCGCTGATTAATCCGCTGTACGCGGCGTTGGAGCTGGTTGACATCACGTTGAAGCTGGTTGATTTGTCGTTCTTGCTGTTGGTTTTGTCTTTCTAATTGATTAATTCTGCGCTCAAGCTGTGGTGGTTGTCGATCAGGGTCAAACTGATTTTGAACTTGAAACTGGTCATATGGATTATAATCATATTGGATAGGTGAAACTTGCTGATAGCCAAACGGATACATGGGCAACTCTCCTTTATTTTTATTACCATATAGACTATGTGGATCAGGGGGGGGAGTGTGGGCATAAGCCTACTATAGGCTATTAGCAATAAAGTTTTTATTAGGCAGAAAAGATATGATTTTGTATTCAAATTGAAATAATTCTGAAATCTTCTTAGAAAAACTGTTTGGTAGAATCATATAATTAGGACTGAAAAAGGGTGCCCCGTGCGAATGGTATAAAGAATAAATCTGCCTCTTTTCCATATGATGACATAGAAGTGGTGGTAACTGGAGGGACAGACATGACAATAGAAAGTCAATTAATTAATAAATCGTATTATCAGAACTACATAAACGAACACGAACAAACTCATCCGGTCCGTGTTCTTGGAGATGCCTATCAGGAAGAACTGGAAAAGGATGAAGCAAATGTTTCATCAATCCGATTTGCACAAGGGGAAGTGTATTTTCATAATAGGGATTATGAAGCGGCCATTTTTAAATGGGAAAATGTTGCTGACGAACTGGAGCCATGGGCTCGGAAAAATATTGCAGACGCCTATTATGAAATAGGATTATACTCTAACGCTGAGGATTTATATCTTGAAATTAAGACGAATCAGCTTACTTTAAAAACAGAAATCGCTTTGCAGTTGTTTTCGCTTTATATAAAGCGTGGCAAATTAGCGGAGGCTTCTGCAACTATAAAAAAAATAATCCTAACGAATCCGGATTATCCGAATGTTACGAGTATGGGACGGGAGTTTTTTGAGGAGCAGGAAGCCTGGGATGATGCCATTGAGCTGGCTGTAAATGAGGCGAAACGGACAGAATCATTAGAGTGGTATCAAACAGTCAATGTTTATGTGGAAAAAGGTGTGACAAACCATTTAGCCCCCCATTATTTCGCACAGGCGTTATATGAATTGTTTTCCATTGATGAGCACCAGTTTGAACAGCTATCCGTTTCGCTCTGGCATAGTTATCAAAATGATGAAGTATATTTTACCTGGTTAAATGAACTTAATCATCTTCTATTAAATTTAGATATTAGCAGTACACAAAGTTTATCGGAATTATCCAATCAGCATAAAGAGACCTATTTCTTATTAATAAACGGGAATTTCTTGATAAAAAAACTAGACAATATTATTCCAGATCTTTTAACAAACTGGGTTCGTTTGGCCTCACCAAAGCAACGAGTGCTGGCAGCGGCGGCTGTTTTATCCTGGAATGAGCTTTTTCCAACAAGTATTAGTCTATCCATCGTCAGTGAGGCGGAAAATCTCCTTGCTCAGACAGAGCATATTATGGATGAGTTTGAAGAGTGCTTAGATTTATTTGAATGTATTTTGTATTGGGCAAAAGACCAAGATATGGGGGAAAATAACCGATTAAAATGGATGGTTCAACAGTTAACTAATTTTAAGACGTCCCATTTGTTGGTTACCGGTTTAAGTGGTAACGGAAAGTCTACTTTTATAAACTCGATACTCGGAGAAGAAGTACAGGACTGCCCTACATCGTCTGTTGTGATGTTCAAGGATTCGGAGAATGTGAACTTCTATGAGATCAGTGACTATGAGACCATTCAACTCGAAGACTTTACCCAATTCCAAGAACGGATGGATCGTCGTCGGAACGCACTGGATTCTATACTTGAATTTCAACAACCTATTCCATTTTTATACGAGCAAAGTGTGGCGCTGATTGATACTCCAGGATTAAAAGGGACACACCATGACCGCTATGAAGTACTGCAGTATGTTCAGGTTGCCGACACGATCTTGTTTGTGTTAGATGCCAATGCACCTTTTACTGATAGAGAACGCTCAACTCTTTCGACGATTCATGAATTAGCACCGGATATTCCTGTTCATTTTCTCCTGAATAAGATGGATACAATTGTCAATGAGCAGGAGGCAGTTAGAATATATAATGAAACAAGTTCACGGATTCACACCTATTTACCGAATGCAAAAGTATTTGCGTTTTCCTCGCAATATGAAAGTGGGCAGCAATTAGTTGAGTTAAAGGAATTTATCCAATCAATAAAAAATACGAGAAACGTTGCAGATAAACGGTTAGCAAAACTTTTATATCTAATTCGAACAACGATTACAAGCCTGCTGCAAAAGAGAATTGATGTTGAAAATCAATTAATTGAGTCTGTTAGATGGAATGAAGATTTATTGATGAAATTAAACGGGGCTGTAAATCAGTTAAAAGATACAGAGGTACAAACAATAAGATCCATCACAAGGTCATACCGATCAATCAAGGAAACCATCCAGGGTGACATTGCTGTGGAGGTACCTAAGATGCTACAAGAGTGCTCAGAGCTAATTACGGAGGATAGTAATTTTACCAGTATTCATATAGAACTAAACTCAGAGATGAATCGAAGAATTCAAGATTATTTAGAGAATGAAGTATTGCCAAAGTATCTTACTTCACTCGAAGATTGGATAGCAAACTCTAAAGAGGAGTTTGAGGAAAGTCAAGGGTTCTTAAATGAGATGGCAGAAGGCTTCAACACATTATATGGAGTAGAGCGGTTAAGGCCTACTTGTGACTTTAAGGTGCTCGAAGATTGGCGCCGTGATACTGACCGGATGACAAGCCGCATACAATTAGACGAGGTAAATATTTTACTTCGAAATACACCTTCGCAGTTTTTACTGAAAAGTGCAGGTAAATTATTTGGGGCGTTATCGCAAAATAAAGCACCAATCTATAATAAATATAAATCATTTGTCCAAAATGAGTCTTATTCTGAAACTACAGTGGAAGTGATCCATCAATTCTTTCAACCATTTGAACTCTTTGAAAAATCCTTAGAGCGTGATATTTCCCTGTTCTTTAGGCAGCCTCTTAGGGAGCTTAATAAAGCAGTAGAGGAAGCTCGTGCAGAAATTACTACAAAGAAAGAAATTCTAAAAATGATGAATACCAATCCTGAAATGTTCCGCGATCCATTGACCTTGTTCGAAGTACGACTTCGCCAGTTTGAATGGATGACCATAGCAGGAAAAGGGGTAGAAACAATTTAATAAAACTAAAAACGAAGATGTGTAATAGCATCTTCGTTTTTGTTTTACAGAAATCAGAGTGAAGAAACACCCTGTATCAGTACCCCTTTGAGAAATCAACCAGGTTAATACTAGGGCTAGAATATCTTCAATCACCCGCTTATTATAATGCTCTGTCGACCCTGAGGTGTGAGGAGTGATAATTACGTTATCCATTTCCCATAATGGACTATCCACATCAAGCGGTTCTTTTTCAAAGACATCCAGGCCGGCTCCGGCAATTTTTCCTGACTGTAGTGCGTGTATTAATTCTTCTTCATCAACGATTTCACCGCGGCCAATATTGATCAAAAATGCTGTTGACTTCATTTCATTAAATTGCTGTTCACCAAATAGTCGATTTGTTTCCTTTGTCAGCGGCAGAGTTATGATCACATAATCACTGTTACGTAAAACCAGATGAAGATCTTCCGTTGTGTACATTTCATCTACAAATTCCTCTGGCTTTCCTGAATGGCGTACTCCGATTACCTTCATCCTAAAGGCTTTTGCCAGCCGTGCAACTTCCTTGCCAATTGCACCAACCCCGATAATCGCTGCTGTCTTTTCGTGTAATTCAAGATTCATATGTCCATGATGCCAAACCTTCGCTTGTTGATTTCTAACGTATGTATGGATTTTCCTTGTTAATCCCAGCATTAAGGCAAAGATGGTTTCTGATATAGGATAGCTATGCACACCATTTGCGCTTGTTACCGCAATGGTTCGGGCTTTGAGTGCATCCAGCGGCAGGCTGTCGACGCCTGCGCTCCAGGTCTGAAGCCACTTGAGCTGTGAGTCTGTTTGTAGACATTTTTCTTTCATTTCTTTCTTCCAGCCAGCGATAACCTCAGCGGATTGTAAATGTTCTTCCCAAACTTCTTTGTCTTTCCCAGCGATGATTTCCCAATTTGGGATCATCTCTTTTAATTGGTCAAGCTGATTTTGATGGATATTTTGGGTAATGACAAGTTTACGCGTATGCATATAGAACCTCCATTGATTGATGTTGTATCTTAATGATAACGGAATTTTTTTAAAAAATAACTAATTCTTTATTAAGATCACGATATCATTTCAATTTCATCCCTGCTGTGCTAATATTTAGAAAGTCGAAATAAAATGAGATAACTGATAGTTTTGTTTTAAGGAGGGGATAACAGTGAAAGATCAATTGTGGACGAAGTCGTTTATCATGCTAATGGTGGGGAATTTGTTCTTATTTATGTCCTTTCAGATGCTAATTCCAACATTACCGCCATACATTCAGTCGATTGGTGCATCTGGTTTAGAAATTGGCCTGGTGACTGCTTTATTTTCAGTTGGCGCGGTGATTAGCCGTCCGTTTATCGGCTTCATGCTTTCATATAGAGAAAGGAAGGCGCTAGTATTAATTGGAGCCGTTCTGCTCTTAGTTATTACCATCCTTTATCCTATATCCCAAATTGTTTTCATCTTCCTGTTAATTCGATTCATCCATGGCCTTGCCTGGGGATGGTCAACAACGGCAAATGGGACTGCGGCGGTGGATGTTGTTCCTTTTTCACGTCTTGGGGAAGGAATGGGTTACTTCGGTCTTTCCATTACAATTGGAATGATTATTGCACCAAGTCTAGGAATCTTTCTATTCAATATTACCTCGTTCACTAATCTCATTATTATTTCAGCCATCCTAGGTGTTATTTCCGTCCTTTTACTAGGTGTTGTTAGTTATCGGACCCCTGATGTTGTCTTAAAAACAAAGAAGGAAAGTTTAACATTTTCATACGTTGATTCTCTATTTGAAAAATCCAGCTGGTATCCATCCTTTATCACTTTTACCATTTGTCTTGGATATGGAGCAGTTGCCACCTTTATCGTCATTTTCGGCCAAGAGCGTGGAATTGATCAAATCTTCCTTTTCTATATTTTTAATGCCATTGTATCCTCTATCTCTAGACCCATCGCTGGAAAATGGTTTGATGAGAGGGGACCATATGGCCTTGTTCTATTTTGTACACTTGCGACGATTGCGGGAATGTGGGTTCTTTCTTTTGCCCATTCGAATCTGTTAGTTGTGATATCAGGAATGCTGTTTGGTGTTGGGTTCGGATGCTTACTGCCAACACTACAGTCATGGACTTTATCGCTTACTCCAGAAAATCGCAGAGGTGTTGCAAATGGAATGTACTTTTCGTCAATCGATTTAGGGATCGGCGTCGGCGGCTTGATTTTTGGTGCATTGGCACTATTTATTGATATAGCATCGATTTTCCGAATTGCTAGTGGATTTCTAATACTGTCACTATTATTGACCATGATTGAAGTAAGGAAAAAGCGACTGGTTGCACAAGAAAGAACGATTCATTAAAAGGTCAGGACCACATTGCTTTTTGGTCCTGACTTTATTTCATTTCGCTGTCTACAACTACAATTCTACAAATTCCGTCAAAACTTATTGAATTCTGTTGGTTGATGTAGAATTAAGCAGAACGATAAGGAGAACTAAACTATAGTAAAATATTCTAAAAATTCTATAATTTTGTTACAATAATTTAGTAAGCGTTTACACCTCAAAAAGGAGCGTTACTGATGAAACATCCTTATTTAAACGATGAACATGAAATTTTTCGAAGGTCGCTGAGAAAGTTTTTAGAAAATGCCGCATATCCCTTTTATGAACAATGGGAAGAGGATAGGCTAATTCCTCGTTCGTTGTGGACGAAAATGGGTGAGCAAGGGTTTTTGTGCCCGGATGTGGAAGAGGACTATGGAGGCCTTGGTGTTGATTGGGGCTTTTCAGTGGTTATTAACGAAGAGTTAGAACGAGTAGGGTCAGGTTTGGTGGGGATTGGTCTGCATAGTGACATAGTGATTCCATACATAAGATCTTTTGGTACGGAAGAACAAAAAAAGCGTTGGCTTCCTCGTTGTGTGACGGGTGAACTGATTTCTGCCATTGCCATGACAGAACCAGGAACAGGTTCTGATTTGGCAAATATCAAAACGACCGCCAGGCTTGAGGGAGACCATTATGTCTTGAATGGACAAAAGACGTTTATTACAAATGGGATTCAGTCAGACCTAATTTTGGTGGCCTGTAAAACAGACCCTAGTGCGGTTCCGAAGCATAAAGGTGTTAGTTTACTAATAGTAGAACGAGATAATCCAGGCTTTTCGCGTGGAAGGAAGCTTAACAAAGTAGGTTTGCATTGTCAGGATACAGCTGAGCTAATCTTTGAGGATTGTAGAGTTCCTAAGGAAAATCTGATCGGCGAGGAAGGCAAAGGCTTCCTTTATATGATGGACAAATTACAGCAGGAACGGCTTGTAGTTGCGATCGCAGCGCAGACGGCAGCAGAAGTGATGCTGAAAGATACGATCGAATATGTAAAAAGCCGTGAAGCGTTTGGAAAATCTATCAGCCAATTTCAAAACACCCAATTTAAAATCGCTGAAATGTCCACTGAAGTTGAGATGGGCAGAGCGTTCTTAGATCAATTAATAGCAGAGCATATGGATGGTCAAAACGTGGTAACAAAGGTCTCGATGGCAAAGTGGAAGCTAACGGATACTGCCAAGAAGGTTGCTGGAGAATGTATGCAGCTGCATGGCGGCTACGGTTATATGGAAGAATACAAGATTGCTAGAAGATTTCGTGATATTCAAGTATCAAGCATATATGCAGGGACAAATGAAATCATGAAGACGATCATTGCGAAAAACCTAGGATTATAGAATGTGTACAGCTTTAGAGTTTAATTGCATCGAGAAGTTTTTGATTTAACTGGATTCGATTACTAATCTGAAAATAATAGGAGGAGTTTCGTTTGACAGCTACAATTGGAAAAATCTTCGAGTTAACAGTGAAAAGGTACCCAAATAAGGAGGCCATTTATGATGTTCGAAAAAATGTCCGCTATACGTATAAAGAGTGGAACGAGCAAGTAAATCGGCTTGCGAATGCACTTTTAAAAGAAGGTGTTAGAAAGGGAGACCGGGTGTCTACCTTCATGTTTAATACGGAAGAATTAGGGACCGCCTTTTTTGCGTGTGCGAAGATAGGGGCTATTTTTAATCCGATTAACTTTCGATTAATGCCTGAGGAAGTGGCGTTTATTCTAGCAGATGCTGCACCAAAGGTGGTGCTTTTTGAAAAAGCTTTGGAACCTGTTATTGCTGCGATTGAAAATCGGTTTGAGACGACATCCTTCTGGTTTATTGATGAAGAAACTCCTGCATACGCAGCTAGCTATCAGGAAAAGTTAGCTTCCTCCTCACTGGACGAAGTTCAAGCAGATGTAAACGAAAATGATCTTTATGCTTTCATTTATACAAGCGGAACAACAGGCAGACCAAAGGGGGTAATGCATTCTCACCGTAATATGGCAGACCAAAGTATTCTATGTATTGCGGCGGGGAAGCTCGAGGCTGAGGATGTGGGACTCGTTACAGCTCCAATGTTCCATTGTGCTGAACTGCATTGTGCATTCCTAGCGAGAGTCCATGTTGGAGCGAGGAATGTTATTTTACATCAGTTCAATCCTAAGGTGATCCTTCAGCTGATTGAACAAGAAAAGATTACGAAAATGTTTGCTGCGCCAACGATGTGGAATATGATGTTACAAGAAGATTTAAGCAAGTATGATACATCAAGTCTAAAGCTTGGATTGTATGGAGCTGCTCCAATGGCTCCGGCACTTGTGCACGCCTTGCATGATAAGTTTGGAATTGCCTTGATCCAAGCTTATGGAATGACAGAAATGGGCCCAGCCATCACCTTCTTGTCTGAGCATGATCAGCTTCGAAAAGTGGGTTCAGCGGGTCAGGCGGCATTAAACCACGAAATTCGGATTGTCCGTACTAGAGAGGATGGACCATCGGACCCAGATGATGTTGTGCCAGCGGGTGAAACAGGTGAAATTATTGTTAGAGGCCCTTCGATGCTAGTCGGATATTTTAACCGCGAAGAAGCAACTGAAAAAGCCCTGTACAAGGGCTGGTACCACTCAGGAGATATCGGGTATCTTGATGAAGATGGCTTCCTTTTTGTAAATGACCGTGTAGATGACATGATTATTAGCGGCGGTGAAAATATCTATCCTCGTGAGGTGGAGGACGTTCTCCATGCTCATGAAGGTGTTCTGGATGTGGCCGTTGTCGGTCAGCCAGACGACCGTTGGGGTGAAACGGTTACCGCATTTGTTGTGAAAAAAGATCCTAATTTAACAGAGCAGGATTTAGATGCGTATATTTTAAACGGAGATAGCCTTGCAAGATATAAGCGTCCAAGAAAGTATATTTTCTGTGAAGCTTTACCACGAAATGCAAGTGGGAAAATTCAAAAATTCGTCCTGCGAAAACAGCTGGAAGAATTGTTTACACAAGGATGATCATGAAAGGCTGCCGAGCTTATATCGGCAGTCTTTTTACTTGTAATAAAGAGAGGGGCGGAAGTTTTTTCCCCTGGAGTTGAAATAAGCGGGGCAAGGGAAGAACTGAGTTAAAGTTTTACCCTTCGAAGCTGGAAAAGGGGAGTCAAGGGAAGAACTGAGACAAAGTTTTTCCCTTCGAAGAAGAAAAAGGGGAGCCAAGGGAAGAACTGAGTTAAAGTTTTTCCCTTTGGAGCAGAAAAAGGGGAGCCAAGGGAAGAATTCTGATTTTTCCCTGTAGTATCACTAATTACCTAGTGATTCCAAGATTAATCTCACAAAAACTCCACTCATCCAATGTAAAAAAATAAGTTATAATGATAGAAGATATAACTCTATGAGAGGAGTGACTCGTTTGTTTGAAAAAGCGCAGCAATTGTTACAATCGCATTTTGGCTATTCTTCCTTTCGAACCGGGCAAGAGCAAGCCATCAAATCTGTACTGAATGGAGAAAATACCATCTGTGTCATGCCTACTGGCGGAGGAAAATCGATTTGCTATCAAATCCCCGCACTTGTGCTTCCGGGTACAACCATCGTCATCTCACCCCTAATCTCACTCATGAAAGATCAGGTAGATGCCCTCACTCAGGCAGGAATTTCAGCCACCTTTATTAACAGTTCATTAAGTTACAATGAAGCAGCAGACAGAATGTGGGAAGCGAAGCAGGGAGAGTACAAGCTTCTTTATGTTGCACCTGAAAGACTAGAATCACGTGAATTCATTGAGGACTTAAGACAAATGGACATTCCATTAGTTGCCGTCGATGAAGCACATTGTATTTCACAGTGGGGACATGACTTCCGACCAAGCTACAGACATATTCAGCAAATGGTGAAAAACCTTCCGCAGAGGCCGATCGTACTAGCCCTAACAGCAACAGCAACTCCAAGAGTTCGTGAGGATATTACAGAAACACTCGAAATTGATGAAGGAAATTCCATCATAACTGGATTCGAACGTGAGAATCTATCTTTTTCTGTGATTAAAGGGCAGGACAGGCTGCCATTTTTACTAGATTATCTTAAAAAGAATAGTAAAGAGGCCGGAATCATTTATGCCGCGACTAGAAAAAATGTAGACTTGCTCTTTGAAAGGTTAAGAAAAGAGAAAATCAATGTTGCCCGCTATCATGCAGGGATGAATGAAAACGACCGAACATTTGAACAAGACCGTTTCTTAAAGGACGAAGCATCGGTGATGGTCGCAACCTCGGCATTTGGTATGGGAATCGATAAATCGAATATCCGCTATGTTTTACACTTTCAACAGCCGAAGAACATGGAGAGCTATTATCAGGAAGCAGGCCGTGCCGGACGTGACGGGCTTGAGAGCGAATGTATTCTGCTCCATTCTTCACAGGATGTACAGATTCAGCGCTTTTTAATTGACCAATCACATGACAGGAGCAGAATTACACAGGAACTAGAAAAACTCCAGCAGATGACCGACTACTGCCATACGGAAGACTGTCTGCAGGAATATATTTTAAAATACTTTGGTGAAACAGAGACAGAGCCGTGTGGACGATGTGGTAATTGCCTAGACTCACGAACGAGTATTGATGTAACGAGGGAAACGCAAATGGTGTTGTCCTGCATGATTCGAATGGGACAGCGTTTTGGAAAAACATTAATTGCCCAAGTGTTAACTGGTTCTAGGAATAAGAAGGTTACCGATATCGGCTTTGACAAGCTTACTACCTATGGAATAATGAAAAATCAAAGTGCAAAAGAGGTTGGCGATTTCATTGAGTTTTTAATTTCTCAGGAGATCATTGCGATTGAACAAGGTCAATTTCCGACACTATATGTCTCGCCGAAAGGGAAAGAGATTTTACTTGGAAAAAATCAGGTTCATCGAAGAGAAGCGGTTAAGGTTCGTGAAATTGCGAAGGATGATCCGTTATTTGAAACACTCCGTGAAGTTCGTCGTACCATTGCAGAGGCAGCGAACGTACCGCCATTTGTTATTTTTTCAGATGCAGCCTTAAAAGATATGTGCGCCAAGCTTCCAAAAACAAATGAGGAATTCTTGCAGGTCAGCGGAGTAGGAGAGCATAAGCTGCAAAAGTATGGACTTGAATTTATTCAGGCCATCCGAACATTTTGTGAAGCCAACCCTGAACGTGAGCCTGTACAAGCGACTACAGTGTCAGCTCCTAAAAAATCAGCAAAAAAAGCCATTACTGATTCACATTTAGAAACGCACAAACTGCACCAGGAGAACCTATCCATCGATGAAATAGCCGAAGCACGTGAGCTCGCAATCAGTACAGTAGAAGGCCACCTTTTACAATGTGCCCAGCAGGGGATGGAGGTTAATTTCTCAAGTCTTATACCTAGTGAATATCTTCCATTATTGGAACAAGCGGTGGAAGAAGCAGGGCGTGATCGATTAAAACCAATAAAGGAACTGCTTCCAGAAGAAGTTAGCTATTTTATGATAAAGTGTTATCTCTATTTTTTAAGCAAAAGCTAGCTATAGTCGAGTCCAAATCTTGAGTTGTTTGTATTTTTAGAAAATTCATATTAATTGTCGACAAACAGATAACTTTGTTGCTATTTCCCGGGAATTTGTCGATTAGACCTATCAAAAAAGGCCTCATGCATTACTGCTGAGGCCTGCCTTTATTCTTGTTTATCCTCATCTAAGAACGGTTTGTTAACAAAATAATACATCCACGCCATAAATATGCCCCCGCCAATTAAATTTCCGATGGTGACGGGTATCAGGTTATGAACCACTCCGCCCCAGGAAATCGTACCTGGATGGTTCAAAACTAAGGCGATGGCAAAGGTACACATATTCGCAATGCTGTGTTCATATCCTGAGATAAAAAAGCAAAAAACAAACAAAATCATTGAGAACATCTTTGGCCCATCGCCCTTTAAACTCATAGGGATGAAAAAGGCTAAGCAAACCAACCAATTACAAAGTATTGCACGAAAAAACAATTCCATTGTAGGGACATGCATTTTCTTTTCGACTACATTTAATAAAAAGCCATTAACGGAAGGGTCTGCGAATAGTCCTGTTGTATAAATTAAGAGGGCAAAGGCAGCCGCACCTAAAATATTGCCGATATAGCTGGTTATCCACATACTTGTGACTTCAGGCCAGACCATTTTCTTACGCAGGGCAGCGTAAGTATAATAAAAGGTATTACCGGTAAATAAATCTCCGCCGCCATAGGCAATCAAGATGATGGCAGCACCAAAAGTAATGGCCGCCATCGGATAAGCAAACGGTGAATGCTCCGTATAAAAGTAATTGCCTGTTTTAAAAGCGACAATAACACCAAAGCCGATAAACATACTTGCAAGCATTGATCTCAAGATATATCTCAGTCGACTTTGTCTGAAAACTTTTGCTTTTTTTAGCGCTAATTTTTCCACTTCACTCAAAGGCTGCATTTCCATTCACTAACTCACCATCCACTTGTACCATTTACCATCCAATTAGTATCGCTGATTCTACTAGCAATTATGTAGGATGTCTATTAGAATATTTACAAAAAGTAACATAGTTTTTCATAACAAGCAATACAGGTTTTGAAACTTCAGCTATAATATAGTTTTATATTATGATTTTAAGGAGTTACCAAATTGTTAATGAGAAAAATAACCCCTACATTTGACCCATGGGAAGCCTATTTAGATATTGAGCAATACGGCAAGCCGCAGCTAACAAATATTGAATTTACGACAACTACTCTTTGTAATATGCGCTGTGAGCATTGTGCAGTGGGCTACACGCTTCAAACAAAGGACCCAGACGCGCTCCCGCTTGAGTTGCTTTTGAAAAGCTTGGAGGAAGTCCCGACACTCCGAACTTTAAGTATTACCGGCGGGGAACCGATGCTCTCACTGACTTCTGTTAAGGACTATGTGGTCCCCATCCTAAAGTATGCCCATGAACGCGGCATTCGCACACAAATTAACTCGAATTTAACTCTGGATCTAGCGCGCTATGAATTGATCGTACCATACTTGGATGTTTTACATATATCACATAACTGGGGAACTGTTGATGATTTTGTTGAGGGCGGCTTTGCTAGAATGGAAAGGAAGCCAGATTATAAACAGCGGGAAAAGTATTTTCTTAGAATGATAGAAAATAGCAGAGAACTAGTAAAAGCAGGAGTAATGGTTTCTGCTGAAACGATGCTAAACAAGCGAACAGTTCCTCATTTAGAAACAATTCATCGGCAAGTTGTAGATGAAATGCTCTGTCAGCGTCATGAGGTGCACCCGATGTATCCAAGTGATTGGGCTAGCAGTTTAGAATCATTGACCTTGGATGAAATTAGGAAGGCGATTCACCATCTGCTTGGTATTCGTGATGAAAAGGTTTGGATGCTCTTTGGTACATTGCCTTTTTATGCATGCAGCAGCAATCAAGAAGACTTGGAGCTTCTGAAGAGACTCTATCAGAGCAAGAATGTTACGGTCAGGAATGACCCTGATGGACGTTCACGGCTGAATGTTAATATTTTTAATGGGGATATTATCGTCACTGATTTCGGCGATACACCTTCACTTGGGAATATACAAAAAACCATATTAACAGATGCCTTTCAGAATTGGCAAACCTCAGAAATCGCAAAGGAATTAAGCTGTCATTGTCCTGCAGTATCATGCTTAGGACCCAATATATTAGTCAAAAACAGCTACTACCAAGAGTTGAATTTCAGACAGCTGAAGAACAACATAACTAAATAAATAGAGGCCTTTGGAACGGTATCAGAAAAAATGGTCTATTGAAAATATTTAGAAAACACTATTGACAAATTGTTAATAGGAGATTAAATTTAGTTTATCGCTTTACAACGCTAAATGAATAATACGTTCTCTTATCAAGAGTGGCAGAGGGACTGGCCCGATGACGCCCAGCAACCGTTCCGTTTGGAATTGGTGCTAAATCCTGCAAAACAAGAAATTGTTTTGAGAGATAAGAGAGGAGTAGTCCCAAATTTGTGATGAAACCTCTCTTTTCTGGAGAGGTTTTTTGTTTTTTCAGAAAACTGTCTGCGACTGGTAAGAGAGTACGTACATAACAAACAAGGGGGAGCTTTTCATGAAAAAGAATCTATTAAAAAGCACACTAGTTTCAGCACTTGCAGCAACTCTTTTACTAACAGGCTGTGCATCTGGTGGGGAAACACAACAAACAGGCGGGAACACGAAAATTGAGGGTGTGCCTGAGCGATTTGCTGAAGGAGATCAGCCGAAGATTAAGGTCATTCGAAAAATTGGCGGAGATGATCATACAGCCCAGTTTTTAGCGGGTGCTAAACAAGAAGGGGAAGAATTAGGCTTTAAAGTAGATGTATTTACAGCAAATGGTGATACAGCAAAATTTCACGATGCAATCAATCAAGCGTTAAACCAGGGCTATGATGGATTTATCATTTCCCACGGAGATGATGATGCAACGGTGAACGATGTGAAGGAAATAGTCGAAGCAGGTAAAAGTGTTGTAGCGTTCGACTCAAACGCAAATTTAACTACAGTAGAGGGAGTTACACTAACTTCTCAGGACGATGAAGCATTAGCTACACTTGCTCTTGAACAATTAGTAAAAGATACAAACGGTGAGGCAAATATCGCCTACCTGTGGGTGGATGGATTCCCGCCAATGGTTAGACGCAACAAAGTTTACCAAGATGTACTTTCGAAGAACCCTGGCTTGAAGGAAGTGGAGCGCTTTGGGGTAGCGGCAGCGGATACAAGTGTACAAACACAAAATGCAGTAGCTGCGATGCTTAATAAGTATCCAAAGGGTGAGCTTGATGCGATCTTTGCAACATGGGATGCATTTGCAATTGGTGCTGCTCGTGCACTAAAAGAAGCTGGCCGTGAAGAAGTAAAAATCTATGGAATTGACGTTTCTAATGCAGACTTACAAGAAATTCAGCGTGAAGGCAGTGCGTGGAAATATACAGCAGCGGTTGACCCTAAGTTAATCGGTGCGGTAAATATGAGATTACTAGCGAAGAAATTAGCAGATGAAGAAACACCGCAAACCTATGATCTAGAAGCATCATTAATCTCTCAAGAAGGACTTCAAAAATCAAAAGAACCAGTTAACATGGTGAATCTAGCTGAAATCATTTCCGGATGGGGACAATCTGACGCATTTGAGGAAGATTGGATGAAAAAGCTAAAGGATCACTACAAGAAATAGAAGTAATAGAGGCATTCTCTTTCTCATGAGAGGAAGAGAATGTTTCATTTAGATAGGGGGATGAATCCATCATGACAACATTAGAAATGAAGAATATCTCAATCGAGTTTCCGGGTGTACAAGCATTGAATAAGGTCGATTTCTCAATGAAGACAGGGAATATTCATGCGTTAATCGGGGCAAATGGTGCCGGTAAATCGACGTTAATGAAGGTCCTTTCAGGTGCTTATGACCATTATACCGGTGAGATTATGATGGATGGTCAAAACCTAAGAATCCGTTCTCCAAAAGATGCAATGGATGCTGGAATACAGATTGTCTATCAAGAAGTTGATACAGCACTCATTCCATATTTAACTGTCGGCGAAAATATCATGCTGATGGATACCGTTCATAATATGGAAAAAAAGCAGTGGATGAAATGGAAGCATCTTCATGAAAAAGCTGCTGCCATACTAGCAGAAATGAATGTAAAAGTTTCCACGAAGAAGCTTGTCAGTGAGCTTAGCTTAGCTGAAAAACAAATGATTTTAATCGCTCGGGCGATTTCGAAGCAATGTAAATTTTTAATCTTAGATGAACCAACTGCACCACTAAGTCATACGGAAACAACAGAACTGTTTCGTATTGTTCATGAGTTAAAAAAACAAGATGTAGGAATTATTTTTATTTCACACCGTCTACCGGAAATATTCGAGGTGTGTAATGAGATTACCATTATGAGAAATGGTGAATTGGTTATAAGGGACAGCATTTCTGCAACTTCACCAAATAAAGTGGTCGAGCACATGCTGGGACAAAAGCTGGAAGAACAGTTTCCGGTGAAAAACAGTGAACTTGGAAATAACGTCCTTGAGGTAAAGGGACTTACCGATAAAGAGAAAATTAAAGATTTATCACTACATGTTAAATCTGGTGAGATTGTCGGGATAGCCGGACTAGTCGGAGCCGGTAAAACGGAATTATGTAAAGCATTGTTTGGGGCAGAAGGCAGGTTAGCCAGCGGTGCGGTGGTGTTGAATGGTAGAACATTAACCTTAAAAAGCCCGTATGATGCCGTGAAAAGCGGAATGGCATTGGTACCTGAGGAAAGGCGGAAGGAAGGCATTCTTGTTCTTGAATCAGTTGAGTCTAATCTCTCAGCAGCCAATCTAGGTCGTTTCTCAAAAACTTTAAGCTTTTTAGACCGAAAAAAAGAAAAGGATGCTGCAAAAGATTTAATCAAGAGGCTAGGAATCAAAACTCCTTCTGAGGAAACAAAGGTTCAGAATTTATCAGGTGGAAATCAACAAAAGGTAGCAATTGGAAAATGGCTGGTAGCGGAAGCGGAGGTCTATATCTTTGATGAACCGACAAAGGGAGTAGACGTCGGGGCGAAAAAGGATATATTTGAGTTGATTGTTGAATTAGCCAACCGAGGAAAGGCGATTATTTATGCCAGCTCAGAGCTTTCTGAAATTATCGGAATTACCGATCGTGTCTATGTTTTATATGATGGCCGGTCTGTCAAAGAATTAGAAACAAAGAATACGAGTGAAGAAGAATTATTATATTATTCAGCAGGGGGCAGGTAAAATGGAGACAAATCTATCAGCAAAGAAAGAGACCCCGAAATTTGACTTTTTTCAATTCCTTTATAAATACGGAACAATTATTACGATTGTTGCTCTAATTATCATTTTTTCAGCGGCAAATCCTGCTTTTATTCAGGGAAATAATATCATTAATATCCTAAGGTCTATCTCGATTGTCACGATTATTGCCATTGGGATTACCATCTCGTTATCCGTTAACGGATTTGATCTGTCAGTA
This sequence comes from Neobacillus sp., assembly GCA_040797665.1. Taxonomy (GTDB): domain Bacteria; phylum Bacillota; class Bacilli; order Bacillales; family Cytobacillaceae; genus Neobacillus. Next base: position 80,650 of record JBFNER010000006.1, read on the forward strand.
GGGTCAGTCGCATCGTTATCAAATGCGATTGTCATCTCGATGTTTGTTTGGTTTTCACAAAATACCTTGGTTGCGATTATTGCGGCGATTGCTGCATCCTTAATCGTCGGTGCTCTAAATTCTTTTATGATTATAAAAATGAAAATACCTGATATGTTAATGACTCTTGCCACGATGTTTATTATTCAGGGGATTGCTTTAACCTATACAAGAGGGGCAACCGTTTCGCAAAATATGGTGATGCAGGATGGTTCAATGGCTGAAGGTCTCATTAGTCCGTTTTTTTCCAAAATCGGTGAGGTTCCTTGGATCATTCTCATTATGGTAGTGGTTGTTGTTCTTGTCCATATTTTCTTAACCTATACGAAACATGGCAGGTACATGTATGTGATTGGCGGAAATAAAGAGGCAGCAAGACTTTCAGGAATACCGGTCAATAAATATAAAGTGGCAGCCTACCTGCTTTCTGCTCTATTCGCCTCAATCGGCGGGATTGTTTTGGCGTCAAGGGTTATGACCGCAGAAATAAACTCTGGTGCACCATACTTAATGGATTCAGTTGCAGCTGCCTTTATTGGTTTTTCAGTACTCGGTGCAGGGAAACCAAATGCATTTGGAACCTTTATCGGAGCGGTCCTGATTGGAATTCTTGCAAATGGTCTTGTCATGATGTCTGTTCCGTATTACGCGATGGATATCGTGAAAGGAACCGTCCTCGCCTTTGCTTTGGCAATTACCTATTACAAACAAAAGTAACTGGAAGACGGAATTTAGTTGCGGATAGCCGAAATGATTTATGGATCTAATCATATAAAGGGCGCCTTCACAAAAAGGGCGTCTTTTTGTTGATTAAAATCTGGTTTTTCTTTACACTTAGGGAATTATAAGAGAATGAATGTAGTGGTGAGATATAGATGGAAAATGAAGTAACACGATCGGAAACATACGATATTATGGAGGTTTGCTTGCTGGCAGGAAAAATTATGCTCCAAAGCGGCGGGGAAACCTATCGTGTCGAGGATACGATGATGAGAATTGCTTCAGCGTTTGGAATTGAAAGCACCCATAGTTATGTAACCCCGACAGGGATTATTTTTTCCGCAGAAGGCAGTGAGCCGACAAAAACTAAATTAATCAGAATATCGGCTCGTTCCACTGATTTAAAAAAGGTAGACATGGTGAATAGTATCTCGCGGAAAATCACGAGTGGGGAGCTTCAATTAGAACAGGCACTAAAACTTTTAAAAGAACTAGAAAATAAAAATGTAACCTATTCTTTTCAACTTCAAGTGGCGGCAGCATCACTGGCGAGCGGCTGTTTTATGATCATGTTCAATGGTGGTTGGGCTGATTTCATTCCAGCTTTGATTACAGGGGGAATTGGCTATGCGGGATTTTTATATTTCCATAGTCATATCCAAATCAAGTTTTTTTCTGAGTTTTTGGCTTCCTTCATCATTGGCCTGGTATCTCTGGCCTTTATAAACCTTGGAATAGGACATCAGTTGGATAAGATTATCATCGGCTCCGTCATGTCGCTGGTGCCAGGACTACTAGTGACAAATGCAGTTAGAGATTTAATGGCAGGGCATCTGGTTTCTGGATTATCAAAAGGGGCTGAAGCAATATTGACGGCGTTTGCGATAGGCTCTGGTATTGCAGTGGTATTTTCTATTATATAAAGGAGCAGGTAGAATGGATATTTTGGGACAGTTAGTTACTAGTTTCGTTGCAACAGCTGCCTTTGGTGTCATTTTTAATGCTCCGAAGGAAACGTTGATACGGTGCGGGTTAGTTGGTATGGGAGGCTGGCTTATCTATTATGTAACAGAGGATTACACAGAAAACGCTATTTTAGCAACACTTGGGGCCACGATCTTTATCGGAGTGGTAAGTCAAGAACTAGCAAAATTTTACAAAACACCTGTCATTATCTTTAGTGTTGCTGGAATTATCCCCTTAGTGCCTGGCGGGCTCGCCTATGATACGATGAGGAAATTTGTTGAGAGTGATTATTATACAGCGGTGGCCTTGGGTGCAAAAGTTACGATGCTGTCAGGATCCATCGCTTTTGGCCTTGTTTTTTCTGAGGTAATTAATCAATTAATCCGGAAGGCCCGACATGAAAGGCTAAGAATCAAACAGCTTCCATAATGGTCTAAAATTGGACGAAGGCAGAGGATTACATCCCCTGCCTTCTTTTGCTTATAAAATCCAAACTTAGGATTTTTTTAAAAAATTGTAACTTGTGAATGGTTGCTAATTCAATTGTTCATCCATCGCAAGGTAAAAATTTATTTATAATAAATGGTATTAAAAGACCAATTTGCCGCGGTTACTCTTCCACCTGATGGTTTTATACCTAAACGACGTAAGCCCTACCTCTCTTACATCCTTACGGCTCCTAAGCCGATCCAGTGTGAATAAGTGTTACTTTTAAAACATAAGCAGAATGCCAGAAAAAATTCTTACATTGCGTTTTGCATTTATCTATAACAAGTTACATAATTTTGAAGCACAATAAATAATATTAAACCATAAAGTCGATTCTGTCAAGAATTGTAATTTGAAAGGAAAAACGGCTTCTTTAGTAGAACTATACATAAAATAGGTTTTAATGAAGGGTTCGTAGGTTTAAATACAAGGAATTCTTTTTTTATGAAAGGAGTGACGGCATGATTTTTTTTCGCAAGATATTTTTAACAGTGTCGCGTTATCGTTATCGCACAATATTTTTGATCTCCCTTATCTATATTCTAATCAATGCGGAAATCATTAAATGGCTGGAACCAGAGACCTTTGAGAGTACTTTCCACGCCATTTGGTGGATGTTGACGACCATGACAACGGTTGGGTATGGCGATGTTTCTCCTGTTACTGTTGCAGGAAGAACTTGGGCGATGTTGGTGGTTTATACCCTTGGGATTGGTCTCTTTGGGTTCGTAATTGGGATGATAGTGGATGCTGTGACAAAATACAAACGCATGAAGGAGGAAGGGAAATTGTCCTATAAAGGAGAAAATCATTTTGTCATTATCGGATGGACAGTGAAAAGTAAAAATACCATTAAGGAACTATTATTGGCAGATGCTAAAACAGACATTATTTTAATAGATGAAAAAGAAAAAACCCCATATGAGCATGAAAGGTTCCATTATGTCCAAGGAAGTCCTACTGATGAAGAGACCTTACGGAAAGCAAAGATTGAAAAGGCGCGGGCTGTGTTGTTGTTCGCAGAGGATGGTATCACAAATCCAGATTTAGCCGACGGAAAGACCCTTTTGACCGCTACTTCGATTGAGCGATATGATGAGTCGTTTGAAGTAAATATTTACACTGTTGCCGAAATATTAAATGAAAAACATGTGGAAAACTTTAAACATGTTAAAATTGATGAGTTTATTTTATCAAACGGCTCCGTCTCTAATCTGATGGCAAAATCTGCTCAGACAAAAGGAGCCAGTCACCTTTTCACCCAATTGTTAAGCAGACAAGATGAAGGCAGTGACCTTTGGGAAGTGGATGTAAAAAAAGAATGGAAAACATATGGCCATGCTTATGATGACTTGAAAAGTAAAGGAGCACAATTAATCGCAGACCGAAGCGATTTAAACATCCTTAAAAAGTTAGACGAACCAATACCGAAGGAAGCAAGACTGCTCGTTATTTGTGATAAGCATACATATAGGAAACTATAGAAAAAACGCATCGAATGATGCGTTTTCTTTAATAGGTGATGCTGCCAGCTATAACAACCCCAATGGAAATAGATAGAAGCATGAGGAAGATTCCGACTGCCTGGTTATCCTCCTCAATACTTTGGTTAACATTAAACCGAGGTGTAAGGAGCTCTGCCAGGTAAAATACGATTATTTGTGCCAGGATTCCGATTGACCCCCATAGAAGCATATCCATTAATGAAATTGAATTGGCAAGCGAAGAATAGAGTACAATCGCAAGACCCAAGAGTCTTCCGCCAAGCACATAGCTTGCTGCTTTATTCCCTTTCGCCATCAAAGTGAATTCCTTTACTTTCGTCGTTACCTCCATTAAGAACAATCCAACTAGTAGAAGTCCAAGTGCAACCAGCAAATAGATCAAGAAATTAATCATCATTCCAATCCTCCTTTTAAAACAATAATTATAAGCACCTAGTTTTTCTTAACGCCTACTGGTAAAAAATATGAGTCATTACCAGTAATTTTGTCACCAGCACGAATCCCAATACTGCTTGGTTTCCCTGCAATTAGGAATGATCCAATCACATAGGATAACTCCTCTAAACCTTTTTCTGTTTCAAGAGTGATAGCTGGCAGGGGTACATACTCTTGATAGACTGGCAGCTCATCTTTATAGGTTTGAAAAGGATTTTGCAAAGCCATTTCATTATTTTGATCAAAGAGCTTAATCGTGTCCCCTTCTCTCCCGAAGGATGGTTTTTCAATAAAAGAGCTTTCACCTAGAAAAGTATCTGGTTCAAGGTATGTAGGCAGCATGTATTCGAAAATCCACTGCTGTTCTTCACTCGTATAAAATGCTCCTTCTTCAGCCAGACCCCAGATTAAACATTGAATAGATTTTGGCTGAAGGAGAAAGGCGGAGAGCGGATTAATAACCGAAATCTTCTTTTCTTTAACGAGTTGCAGCAGCTCAATTCCAACAGGTTCACCAGTTTCTAGGTCACGGTCCTCGAGTAAATGCTCGAGCGGATAGGTTTGACGATATAACACGTCAATGGGGCGACCATCAGAGTCCAATAAGGCATCTTTGCTAATCCTCAACTTAGTTAATGGAAGCATTTGGTTGGCACTCTGACATAATTCGCTTAAATATAGGGTGGTATTCCAGTCCTCGATATGGTCACTATGGGCTGTAAAAACGATATTAGGAGACTGTATTCCCCGCGATGCTTCCTGAACGGCTTTTGTAATTGCAGAGGCCAGCATCATTTCTTGTGCTTCATTTGGGTTATGGAGATTAAATTCGCTGCAAAGTTTGCCGTTCATCTGAAAGCATTCGACGATAAACGTCGGTGTATCACTATTAAACTCAAGCATTTTAATACCATTGTCGGTTAAGGCGAAATCAAACCTAGAAATGACTGATTCAGGAAATAAGGTTTTGACTTTTAAAAAGGGCAGGGATGCAGATGGAAAACCGAGTGCGAGCAGCTGGTCATCAGGCAGCGTTCGAAGGAGTTTAGCCGTTTTAAAGAATACCTTGCCTAGTCGTTCTGTTGCTTCTTGAATTTTGTATAAAGATTGTTCCTCTATAGGGAAAATATGATAGAGACTATATTCTCCTCCATATAAGTCCCACCAAAAGGCTGGATAGTTAGAATAAAAACTTGTTCTTTTCTCTTTATAAACAGACATCGTTATCCCCCGAACCCACCTTTTGAGCCACTGCCAAATCCGCCCTTAAAGGTGGAAGACGATTTATAAGATTTATAAGCAGAGGAGTTTAAAAGGGCTGACTTACTTTTATAGAACAACCCTCCATAAAAAAAATGTCCATAATGTCTTGATGTGTTATCGTCACATTGCCACACACCTTGTTCATCGTCCCAATCCCAATCAGTACAGCTTGGGTCATCTGGGGTCGGTGGTAAATCCTGCCCACAGCCTGCCAGGGTCCCAGCCATAAGAGAAGTGAGAACACCAGTAATTAACCATTGGGTTTTCTTCACCTTCTCACGCTCCTTTTTATGAGTTATATTTTCATTATAAAAGTAATTTTTAGGAAAACAATGGTATATTGAAGAAAAGAAAAGAATTGAGGGATTGAAGATGAGGCTGGAATATCGTCTAGATGATGAATATACGAACTACCCTGCGCTGTGGAACTATCCGAATATTTCTGTCAGTGAAGCAGTAGCAAGAATGACATGTGAATTCTTTGTTAAAGAGAGAGACACTTATGTGGTAACGGCAACTGCTTTAGATCCAGATGGAACAACTGTTTTATATGTAAGGAAAGAAAGTTACCAGAATGACCCTTCAGAAAAGACTTACTCTCACATTGGCTTGGAAATACGGGAACTAACTGGTACAAGTTCCATACTTTTGGAGAGTAAGGATGTATGGGAACACGAAGAAATTGTACCGGCATTACATTCTGATTTCATCTATATTCAAAAGGATCGGACATTTAGAGAGTTTGCCTTGGATTCACGCGAAATCGACGAGGACCGGAAATGTTATGTTTACTATGGCAGATTTACAGGAAAAATGCGATAATTATCTATTTATTTGAAGGAAACTTAAAATTTTTGTCGTATTTTTAATCATATTAAATGGAAACATTTTGGGGGAAGTAAATATGTTGGCTGAAAAGCTCCTTTTGAACATGTTAATTACGATATCACCGGTCCTTCTTTACAGTGTCCTATCAGAAAAAAGAAAATTTACTTCGCCCATCATTAGCGGTGTTTTACAAAGTACGGCAGCACTGGCGTGTATGATATTTACCTATGGCAACTATGGATTTAACTGGGACCTACGGTACGTCCCACTCATTGTCTCTTTTCTTTATGGTGGGCCGATTGCAGGTGCAATGGTCTTTGGCACACTAATAACAGGACGTGTGTTATTAGGGGGAGAGACCGTTGTTTATGGACTGATCAATACTGTGGTTATTGCAGCCATTCCGTTCTTGTTAATGAGAAAGTTTTTTGGTTTTAATCCGAATAAGAGAGTGCTAATAACAACCTTAGTTGGCGGGTTGTCCTTACTCGTTTGTTATTTCTCCTTTACCATTCATCAAAGCTTAAAAGGGGAAGCACTTACGATTAATTTAAATATCCCAGACATTTTAATCGTAGGGGTTATCAATACAATCGCGATTGCCATTGCTGCAAAGCTGAATGAAGGATTGATTGAAAGAGCTAGAATGAAGGAAGAAATCCAAAGAGCTGAGAAGCTAAATACACTTGGCGAGCTCGCGGCATCTATCGCCCATGAAGTTCGAAATCCTTTGACTGTTGTAAAAGGCTTCTTACAACTGATGAAGGAAGAAGAAAAGGGAAAAAACCAGGAATACTTTTCACTTGTTTTGAATGAATTAGGACGTGCAGAATCAATCATTAATGACTATCTAAATTTTGCGAAACCTAAGTTTGAGAAAATTGAGGAATTTCTGCTCGGAGAAATTTTAAATGAAGTCCTTTTACTGCTTGAGCCACTTGCAGTAAAACAAGGTGTCATACTTGAAAGTAAGCTGGAGCATATAGATTTTTTGCTTGTTACGGATCGAAACCAGTTAAAGCAGGCACTCGTTAATTTGGTTAAAAATGCAATTGAGGCAACCCCAGATGGTGGAAACGTAACAGTCACCTATAAACCTAACGGAAACCAGGCGTATATTTTTATCGTTGACACTGGAAAAGGAATGACAGCTGAACAACTGTCGAGGATTGGCACATTGTTCTATACAACGAAGGACAAGGGCACAGGTCTTGGGACTTCAGTTTCTTTACGAATTATTGAAACGATGAATGGAAAGGTGTCATACAAAAGTGAGCCAGGTATTGGAACCATTGTAACGATGATTCTTCCTGAAGGAAAAAAAGAATTAATTAGAATATAGTTAAACGGCTAACCATCTCTGGAGATGGTTATTTTTATGTTTTAAAAGAATTAATTTGTTCTATTAGGATAGTGTTAAATAGGAGGTTTTTCAGTAAAAGTGTTATTATATTCCAGTTTATTTTTTATTTTTAAAATAGATTGATTTTTTAGTAAAGTAATTATATTATTTCGTTATGTGTTTTTTTGAGAAGTATGCTTGCACAGTTTCAGGGAGGAATTTGATGAGTTTATTTAGAAAAAAGTCGATTCAGGCTTTGATACAAGAAGTTGGTCAGAAAGATGTTACCCTAAAGAAGGATTTAGGGGCATTTGATTTATCTATGCTTGGCATTGGTGCCATTATTGGTACGGGGATTTTCGTTCTTACAGGAGTTGCGGCTGCAGAACATGCAGGGCCAGCACTTATTCTTTCGTTTATTCTTTCAGGTTTAGCATGTGTTTTTGCTGCCTTATGTTATGCGGAATTTGCTTCCACTGTTCCTGTAGCAGGGAGTGCATATACCTATAGCTATGCGATTTTTGGGGAAATCATTGCCTGGATATTAGGCTGGGTATTAGTTCTTGAATATGGTTTAGCTGCTTCAGCAGTTGCTAGCGGCTGGTCAGGTTATTTTCAAGGATTGCTGGCTGGATTCGGGGTTCACTTGCCAAAAGCAATAACCAGCGCATACGATCCAGCTAATGGAACTATAGTCGATGTACCTGCTATCTTAATAGTAATTTTGATAACTTTGCTTTTATCACAGGGAGTAAAAAAATCAGCACAGTTCAATGCAATCATGGTGTTTATAAAGATTGCTGTCGTTTTATTATTTATTGTTGTAGGTGTTTGGTATGTTGAACCAGCTAACTGGACTCCATTTATGCCTTTTGGCTTTTCAGGAGTTACGGTCGGTGCTGCAACGGTTTTCTTTGCGTATATCGGATTTGATGCAGTTGCTACTGCAGCCGAAGAGGTGAAAAATCCTCAAAGGAATATGCCGATTGGTATTATTGCGTCCTTGTTAATTTGTACGGTCCTCTATATAGCAGTGTCTGCAATCTTAACCGGAATTGTTCCCTATACAGAGCTTGGCGTAAAAAACCCTGTTGCATTTGCTCTTAACTACATCGATCAGGATTGGGTGGCTGGGTTTATTTCATTAGGTGCGATTACGGGGATTACAACCGTATTGCTTGTCATGATTTATGGACAATCACGCTTGTTCTATGCTATCAGCCGTGACGGGTTATTACCCAAGATTTTTTCTAAAGTTGACCAGAAGAAACAAACTCCAATATTGAATTCGTGGATTACTTGCATATTAGTGGCACTGTTTGCCGGATTTATTCCACTAGGTAAACTAGCGCATTTGGTTAACATCGGCACACTCTTTGCCTTTATGACCGTTTCAATCGGTATATTATATTTACGTAAGAATAAGCATTTGCCAGAAAAAGGCTTCCGTGTCCCGTTTGTTCCAGTAATTCCGATCTTAGCTTTCCTGTTCTGTGGATATTTAGCAATCCAGCTGCCATTATCCACATGGATCAGCTTCATTGTGTGGCTGATTATCGGATTAGTTGTTTACTTTAGCTATGGTTATAAACATTCTAAGCTTAGTAACAATCAGGAAGACCTAAGAAAAGTAAGTTAAAAGCCTTGTGTAAAATATAACAGAGTAAGAGTCTTGCAGAATGCAAGGCTCTTTTTTATCATTTATCGATTTTTGTCGAATTTGCCAAAATTATATCGTTATTTATTTAATGAAAGATGGTAGAATGGTAGGAGAAAATATAGTATTTAAGCTTAAGGGAGTACAATAATGAAAGCTGGATTTAGGAATACCCCAATGATTACTGAAGAGATAAAGGCAGAAAAATTATTTCTCTGGCTATTTTATATCTTCTATATAACTTTTGAATTGGTTTATTATTATATTTCTCCGAAACTTTTCGGTGACGGTTTAATTAGTAGGCCAAAAGAGGGATTGGGAATTTGGTTTTATATTATCATTTTTATGCTATTACCTATTGCCATATATATTTTAAGAAAGGGTAACCCATATTTTGTTAAGTACCTATATATCATATGTTTTCTTTTACTAGATATTATTCATAACTTAATGATTTTTTTAGGAACTGACGACTCTTACACAGCTGGGCATATTGTAGAAGTGTTATTTATTCTGTTTTGTCCAATATTTGTAAATAAAAGGTATTTATGGACTGTATCGATAGGAGTTATCAGTAAGTATATTTTTATGGGTGTAGTTTTACAGGATACAATAGTTTTTGTTCCTATAGTCAGTTACCTAATAATTTCGGCTATAGCCTATGTGATATTAATTAGATTTTTTTCGTATATCAGTTCCTTAACAGCTGCACATGAAGAACTTCGCCAGAAAGAAAAGCTTGCTGTTATTGGGCAAATGGCAGCTGCTATTGGACATGAAATCCGCAACCCATTGGCATCTCTAAGAGGTTTCACGCAGTTACAGCAGCAGGAGAACTCTGCTGCTAATAAATATTATCCGATAATGATTCAAGAAATTGACCGAATCAATTCTATTGTAGATGATTTAATGTACCTTGGTAAGCCAAGGTCAATCAAGTTTGAAAAGGCAAATATTGAAGAAATAATTGCCTACACATTGCCGATTACACTGCAGCAGGCCGAGCAACAGAGGGTAACGATAGAAACAATTATGGCTGGACCTCTTCCTCCACTAGATTGTGATTCGAAACAATTAAAACAAGTTATGATTAACTTGATAAAAAATGCAATTGAGTCGATGCCAACTGGGGGAAATATCCAAATAAAAGTTAATATATCAAGTACGCAAAAAATGCTAATTTCTGTTAAGGATGAGGGCTGCGGAATCAATGACAGTGATATACAAAATCTCGGTGAACCCTTTTTTACAACCAAACAGGATGGAACTGGACTTGGTTTAATGGTCACTAACCAAATCATTAACGATCATAACGGTGCAATGAGAATTCAAAGTAGCCAAGAAAGTGGGACAAAGGTTACTGTCGAATTGCCAATTACACAAAATATGAAAAAATAATTCTATATTTATACAAAAATCATTAATATAATATGTATCATGGGAATTATGGATGATATATAATGTAGAGGAAATAGTGATATTTTGTAATAAATGGTGAGATATAGAGAAGTTATGTCGAACAAAGTCGTTTAAATGAGAGCATTGTGTCAGGAACACTGGAGGACTATTATGATACCACACGAAGAAAAACAAACCGTTAAATGGTTTTTAGGATTTTTCTATCTTTTATTAATAGGTTATGATTTTTTTTATTACTACCTATTTCCTGTTCATATAGCACAGAAGGAATTAGAATTGCCTAGTAATTTTCTGTACCTAACCTATATTGTACTATTAATAATAATTCCAGTAGCGTACTACTTATATAACAGTAATAAACAGTCTAGTATAAAATATGTTGTGTTTACTAGTTATCTAATAATTACCTTAATTGTTGATGTTTTATCATATTATGGTCGAGGAGATTCCTATTTTACTGGTAATATAGCAGAAGTATATCTTATTTTGACTTTACCATTATTTATTAATAGTAAGTACTTTTGGTTAGTCAGCCTAGGTATTACAGCAAAATATATTTTAATAGGTATCATTCTAAAGACATCTTATGTATTTATTCCGATTATATTAATTGCAGTTTTATCAACAATGTCCTTTTTCTTGTTAGTTCGATTTCAAGGATATGTTCGAGCGATTAGTATTTCATATGACAATCAGCTTGAAGGAATTGTAAAAGGTGTTATTGCTACTTTGGAGTTAAAGGATCCTTATACTCGAGGTCATAGTGAAAGGGTTGCTAAGTATGCTCTGATATTAGCTAAAGAACTAGAAAGTTTCTCAAAGGAAGAACAGAAATCTTTCTATTATGCATGTTTACTTCATGATATAGGTAAAGTCAATATTCCTGATCAGATTCTAATGAAACCTGAAAAGCTTTCAGTAGAGGAATTTAATATTATTAAAACTCATCCTGTAGTTGGGGCTGAGGCAGTAAAAAATGTTGAGGGAATAAAGGATTGCATATGTGTTATTCGTTCTCATCATGAGCGTTGGGATGGTAAAGGCTATCCTGATCAATTGAAGGGGGATGACATACCGCTGCTTGCCAGAGTATCCTCGCTTGCTGATGCATTTGATGCCATGACTTCTTCTAGATCATATCGTGAAGCCATGCCAGTTGAAGAAGCTTATCGCCGTATTATTGAAGGCAAAGGTTCCCAATTTGACCCCAAACTTGTTGAGACTTTCAAGAAGGTATACCCATCATGGGTCAAATTTCATGAAACATATCCATGGACAGAAAAGTGGGAATTACTTAAGGAGGTGGAATAATGAAAATCCGCAAGCTTAAGAAGATTAAAACAACTTGTTGGTGGTGTCCTTTTGTTCCAGGATACAAACCATAACAAAAGGGGATGCTAGCAATATGCTATGCATCCTCCTTTTGTTTCCTATATCTAATAAGGAAGGGTGTCTAGATGTCCATTACTCTACAGTCATATCTATCGTTGGTACCCATAGAAATCCGCAAAGACAACAAAAATTTTATTATTGAAGATAAACATTCGGGTGATTTTTATGAAATGCCTGAGGTGTGTATTGACGCCATTAATTTGTTAAACCAGGGTGAACGGCTGGGGGAAATTGAACGGGTACTTAAGGAAAAGTACCCTGAAGAGGAAGTGGATCTTCTCGATTTTTCTGAGCAGCTTCTTCAATTAGACTTGATTGCTGAAATCGATGGTGTAAAGCTTGAAAAGTTGCAGAAGGAAAAGGAACGACTCGGTTTTTTAGCGATATCTCCGAAAGTAGGGAAATTCTTTTTTAATAAGTTTTCCTTTATTTTATATATTTGTTTGTTTATCTTAAATATTATTCTATTCATTCTGTATCCTTCTTTATTGCCTCATTTTAAGGATGTATTTGTTTTTGATTATATGTTTCTAAATATTTTACTTTGGATGTCTTTGACATTTGTTCTTGTGCTGATCCATGAATTTGGTCATATTTTGGCGATGAGAGCACACGACCTCCCAACAAGATTAGAGGTTGGTCATCGATTATTCCTCGTAGTGCTCGAAACAGATATGTCGACTGTATGGAAATTACCCTCTAAAGCGCGAAACCAGTTATTTCTTGCAGGACTATGCTTTGATACGGTGCTCTTAACGATTAGTTTAATGGCTCAGCTGCTTATGGCTAATGAATCCATCATCCTTGACGGAATTATTACCCTTGCTGCATTGGATATCCTTTTGAGAATGCTTTATCAATGCTGTGTTTACATGAAAACAGATTTATATTTTGTGCTTGAAAATATGTCAGGCTGCTATAACTTAATGGAAAATGCAAAGCAGTTCATTAATCGTAAACTACGAATTCAAAAGACAGAACCAAAGTCGGAGGTCGTATTTAAGGGTGAAAATAATACGATCATGCTCTATTCTGTCTTTTATTTCTTTGGGATTGTTCTGACCATTGGACTGTTTAGTATTTTTTATATTCCACAAATGGTCTATGCTTGGCAGCAGGTTCTTCCTGGTTTTCAACAGGCACCGACAACGTATGCCTTCTGGGATGCAGCCATATTCTCAGTGCAAATCGTTATTGTAGTAGTGCTGCTTTCATATTCATGGGTGAAAAAGTACCAACGCACTTAGTCTAGTACCAGCGCCTAGGGGCGCTTCCGCTTTTCTGATTGTGACAAAGATTTGTCTAATTTTGAGTTTCTAGGGGTTTTTTCCCCCGAGGATGGGGGAGTTCCCCGATATAGTTAGCACTAACGTTTTTCTTACAATAAGAGTAAGAAAAACGTTAGTGCTATTTTTTTTAGGAGGAATTAAAGTGCAGGCAAATTCTACTATTAACACGCAAGCTGAAACGACAAAAAATAATAAACACTCAGTGAATAATGCATTTGCTTCAAAATTTGCAAAATCCATGTTTCTAACCATCTCTGGACTCGTTATTTTATCATTTATTGGAACAAGAATGTTCACACATGTTGACTTAAACCTTTATGGCTATATGGTCGGTACGCTTGTATTTATTGGGGGCTTCTTCTACCGGTTTATTGCATGGGGAGAGAGACCGCCAACAAAGATCTTTATTAAAAAAGGGCTCAAATTATTATTTAGAAAATCCACACCTAAAACTTCTGTGGAGCACTTAGCAACATACAGATTTATTTGGAATCGCGGTATTTACCGCTGGTCACAGCATTTATTGATTGGCTGGGGATGTGTTTTAGCATGTTTTGTTACGTTCCCACTTGTGTTCGGCTGGATGTACTTTACGATGGGAGACAATGGCTATTACACGGTAGTTGGAATGGGTATCGATATTATGACCATTAAAGCAGATGGTTTTCTAGGGTATTTCTTCTATAATGCTTTAAATATTTCATCGTTCATGGTAATTACAGGTGTTTGTATGGTCCTCTACCGCCGCTTGAAAAACATGCAGGCAAGAGCGGAACAAACCATTATTTATGACTTTTTACCACTATATCTACTTCTTTTTATTAGTATTACAGGGTTAATGTTGACATTTAGCAATATGTTTCTACATGGATGGGGCCACCCGGTTATGTCCCTAATTCATCAATTCTCAGTCATCGTGACATTAATCTATTTACCTTTTGGAAAGCTGGCACATATTCCTTTCCGTCCATTAAGTGTATTTGCCAAAAACTATCGTGAACATTATGCGGAGCAGGCAACGAAGGAATGTAAAGTGTGTGGAGATCATTTTGTATCAGTCGAACAATCAAATGATGTAATTCAAGTATTGGGAGTAAATGAGATCGAATTTAATATGCAGGATGGCTTTAACCTCGCTGAGTTGTGCCTTCCATGCCGAAGAAAATATCGTATTGCTAGATTCTCTGGAATCGCAACGCATCAAGTGAAGGTCAAGGAGGCAAACCAGAATGCAAAGGGATAAATTTTTTAAAGAAATAGAAAATCTAAATCATCCAAATGAAACGCTTGTGAAAACACACTGCAGCTACTGCGGAATGCAATGTGGAATGAACCTGCGTGTAAATACAAAGACAAACAAAATTATTGGGGTAGAACCACGTTATGATTGGCCGGTTACCGTTGGGAAGATGTGTCCTAAAGGTGTTACGGCATACCAGCAAACGAACCATGACGATCGAATATTAAAACCATTAATTCGTGATGATAAATCATTAAAAGGAACAAAAGAAGGCTTCCGCGAAGCAACATGGGAAGAAGCTTATGACTTAATCGTGAAGAATTTCCAGGAGTTACAAAACAAATATGGTAAAGATTCACTAAGTGTGTATAGCGGTGTATCCATGACGAACGAAAAATGTTATCTAACGGGTAAGTTTGCTCGTGTTGGATTGCAAACACGTTATATCGACTATAACGGCCGTTTCTGTATGGCAAGTGCTGCCGGTGGCTTTATGAGATCGCTTGGAGTTGACCGCGGTTCAACACTTCCTTGGACAGATATTCATGAAACAGATTGCTTGTTTATTGCGGGAAGCAATACAGCGGAATGTCATCCAACATCCATGTTCCGTATCTGGGCTGTACAAGAACGCGGCGGCTATCTTATCGTCGTAGATCCTCGTGAAACACCTATTGCAAGAAGAGCAGATCTTCACTTAGATCTAAGACCTGGAACAGACCTCGCACTTGCGAACGGAATCGTCAATCTACTTATTCAAAATGGTCATGTGGATGAAGAGTTTGTCAACAAACATACAAATGGATTTGAAGATACAAAGGAACTTGTTAAGCAATTTACACCAGAATATACAAGCGAAATCACAGGTGTTGCAGTAGAAAAAATTATTAAAGCAGCAGAGATTTATGGTAAAGCTCCAAATGCAATTGTTATGTTTGCCCGTGGGATTGAACAGCAGCATAAGGGTGTTGATAATGTTTCAGGCTACACCAATATGGCTTTAATCACTGGTAAAATTGGCCGTCCAAAATCAGGAGTTGCAACATTTACGGGTCAGGGGAATGGTCAGGGTGGCCGTGAACATGGTCAGAAAGCCGATGCACTGCCAGGTTACCGAAAGATCGCCAATCCAGAGCATGTAAAGGCAGTAGCCAAGGTTTGGGGAATTGAACCGGAAGAAATGCCGAAAGAGGGCGTTTCAGCTTATGAAATGTTCGGATTAATGGAGCAAAAAGTCATCCGTGGATTGTACTTATTATGTTCAAATCCAGCAGTATCAGCGCCAAACTTGAATTATGTTCGTGAGCAAATGAAAAACCTAGATTTCATGGTTTGCTCCGATTTCTATCTATCAGAATCAGCAGAGTTTGCCGATGTCATTCTGCCAACGACAACATGGGCTGAAGACGAAGGAACGGTTACGAATCTTGAAGGTCGTTGTATCAAGATTAATAAAGCACAAGAACCGCTTGGCGAATCTAAGCCAGATTGGCAAATCCAAGTTGAACTAAGTGAACGTCTTGGAAGAGGAAAGTACTTCTCACATTTAAAAACAGCTAGAGACGTTAACGATGAATTCCGTTTAGCTTCAAAAGGTGGATATGCAGATTATTACGGAATAACCTGGGAGAAAATTGATAAGCAGGATGGTGTCTTCTGGCCATGCCGTAGTGAAGATGAAAGTGATAAAGGAACACCGCATATGTTCTGTGATAACAAATTCTATCACCCAGATGGAAAAGCAAAAATTTGTGCATTACCATATCGACCACCAGCAGAAGAGCCTTGCAATGATTACCCATTACGTTTAACTACTGGACGTGTTGTTTATCACTATCTATCTGGTAACCAGACTCGAAGAATTCAATTCCTGCGTGATATGTCACCAGAGCCGTTTGTTGAGGTACACCCAGAAACAGCGGAAAAATACAAGATCGTTCATGAAGAATATGTACGTTTGTTCACCCGCAGAGGGGAAGCAGCTTATAAAGTAAAAGTTACGGAAGCGATCCGTAAAGATACCGTATTTGTCCCATATCACTGGGGTCATGATAAATCTATTAATCTATTAACCATAGCCGCACTAGATCCGATGTCCAGAATGCCAGAATTTAAAGCATGTGCAGCACAGATTGAAAAACTTGAAAAAACTGGGGTGCAATAAATGAAAAAGAGGTTATATTTAGAACTTGAAAACTGTATAGGATGCCGCTCTTGTTTAGCGGCTTGTACACAGTGCGGAGGGCATGAGGAGCGTAACCGTAACTATGTTTACGATGTTAACCCGCTTGTTAACCGTCAAACAATGCCTCTCATGTGCCTTCACTGTGTGAATCCTGCCTGCGCGAGAAGCTGTCCTGCACAAGCGATTCAAATTCATGAAACGGGCGCGGTATTATCCGCTCTTGTTGAAAAGTGCATCGGCTGTCAAAACTGTACAATTGCTTGTCCATATGGAATTCCTAAATTCGATACGGAGCAAAACCTTATGTATAAGTGTGATTTGTGTATTGACCGTACAAAGGATGGTATTCCTCCAATGTGTGCGAGTGTCTGTCCTTCTAATACATTACAATGGTTGACAGATGAAGAAATCGAAGCAAAGCAAAAGCAGTTTAACTTAGATAATGGTAAGTGGGTAACAAGTATGCCTTATTTAGAAGGCGAAACCAATGTAAAAGTGAATCTCCCTGGTATTCTGCAGGGTGTCGCTAAATTGTTCTAGGAGGGATTAACATGACAGATAAAAATAATAAAATCCCATTTAATGAAGATAACTATACGCATAATATAAATCGCAATAATGAACGAAGGTTGGACCGCCGCGGGTTTATGAAAACCCTCGTCGGTGCAGCTGGTGTGTTCGCGGTATCCTCATTGCCTTGGGGTGTGGTTGCTGCCAAAGAACTAGCCGGTTTAGGTGATAAAAAATATCCTAAACATAAAATCACGGATGTAAAGTCAATTGCGGTCGGCGATGCAGTCGACTTTCACTTCCCAGGTGAACATGATAGTGCTATTTTAATCAGACTTTCGGAAGAGAGATATGTAGCGTATCAAAACGCATGTACCCATCTTCGCTGCCCTGTTTTTTGGAAGAAAGAGGAGCAAGAAATGCTTTGCCCTTGTCATCACGGAAAATTCGATGTTGAAACGGGTGCACCAACAGCTGGTCCTCCAAGAAGACCACTGCCTGAGATTTATGTAAAAGTAGAGAATAATTCGGTTTATGCAGTGGGGGTAAAGCGTTATGAAGCGTAGTTACATTCCGGTTGCCCTTTTGCTTTTAGTGTTAATGCTGAATATTATCTTTACTCAATACATGGTACATCAATACTATTTTGAAAATTATACAAACACCATATTTGCCGGTGTAATGAATTTGATTTTATTTCCTACAGCATTCCTTATTTATAAAAAAGGTGTGAAGGTAAATGACTAGCGAAACATATATTGATTTTTGTTTTATCCGAAAAGAATCAGGTGGCTTTGCAGTTGAAATTGATGAATTATTGAAAAAGACATTTGGGAAAAAGCGTTTAAATTGGTATCTTGAAGAGAAGACAATCGAAGGTGCTGAAATGGTTGTGGCAGAAGTGAAGGGCATGAGCGACTGGAATTCCGAAGACGAAGTGATTCATTATATCGAGGATCATGCAGAGGAGAAATTCTGGGAATATATCCAAGGCTATAAGATGTTCATTTACCCGGCTAAGAGAGGGTGTAATAGCTGTGCCCATTAATTTAGAGGATTTACAAAGGTTTGCCGGGAAGAAGGCAGAAATTACGATTCATGATGAACAGGGTGGGGACCAAGCCGCAGCTGTAAAAAAATCGATCAAAAAAGTCCAGCTTTGCCCAGATCAAACTCATGTACGCTTTTACTTTGATCAAGTCTATTTTCTAGCTGTACCCATCAATAGTTCAATTACAGAAACACTCGCACAATGGTCTGCATTTGACCAAGAAAGTGGGTTAACATATATAATAAAAAAAGATCAGGTTGATTAATCTCACCTGACTTTTTTGTATAAAAATGGCAAATTTAACACGGCCCCTAACAATAAAAGGGATAGGAGGTAAAATAGATGGAGATTTCACCTGAAAAACAGCAGATTCGATCCTACATTATTGAATCACAAGAAGAAGAGATAAAGCGAATCGCCCTAGAGCTTCATGAAGGGGTTGGACAAAACCTTTACAGTATACTGACTGGTTTACAATTCGTCGAATCGAGTACAAATCAGTCGCATATGAAAGATTATCTTTATGGAATGACCCAGCTAATTGAGAAGACGATTCAGGAGATTCGATTGCTTTCAGTTGAGCTGCATCCTTCATCCCTTACAACACTTGGATTACTACCAGCATTAAAAAGCTATAGTAAGTTATATACATCTACATTTGGAATACTCATTGACTTGAAATCTAGTGGAGAAGAAAAACAAATTTCAGAGAAAGCCAGTATTTCTGTTTTTCGTGTATGTCAGGAAGCCTTAACCAATATAGCCAAGTATGCTGATACCTGTAATGTCAGTTTGGAAATTCATTGGAGTGAATCAGAGCTTAAAGTAGCCATTATTGACTTTGGTAAAGGATTTCACCCTGAGGAAATTACGAGTCAAACCTATGCTTTAGGGATTGAAGCGATGAAAGAGAGAATGCTTCTTGCTGGCGGAACATGCGTGATTTCGTCTAGAATTGGTGAAGGAACATCAATAATGATTTCTCTTCCCATTTAGGGATTAAAGGAGCGGGTAAGTTGATTAGAATCCTATTAGTTGATGATCATGCGGTAGTTAGAATGGGGCTGACCTTGCTATTAAATAATAACCCCGAAATGCAGGTTATTGGAGAAGCATCGGAAGGCAATGAGGGTATTAAAAAAGCGTTAAAGCTAAAACCGAATGTTGTCGTAATGGATTTGAGTATGCCGCATGGTAAAGACGGGTTGTCTGCGACTGCGGAATTAAAAAAACTGATGCCTGAAGTGAATATCTTAATTTTGACGATGCACGATGACGAGGAATACTTATTTCGAGCAGTTCAAGCAGGAGCTTCCGGCTGTATATTAAAAAGTGCTCCGCACGATGAATTAATGTCAGCCATTGAATCGGTTGCAAAGGGCGATGCCTATCTTCACCCTGCTGCCACGAAACGGTTAATGGAGGAATATTTAATTAGTATGAAGCAGGACAGTAATGACACCTATAACCTTTTATCTGAACGTGAAAAGGAAGTCCTTACTTTAATTGCTAAGGGATACGCCAATAAGGAAATTGCTGAGAAGTTAGTCATCAGTGTAAAAACGGTAGAAACCCATAAAGGGAACCTGATGGAGAAACTGCAAATGAAGACCCGTCCTGAACTGGTCGAATATGCAGTTAAAAAGGGGTTACTAGGGTATGGGATATAAGGAGAGTAGCGAGCTATGACGGAAATAAAAGGGATCAAAGCAATTTCTGAAGTTTGTGATCAATTATTAGAGAAAACAAGCTGTCATTTCGTTGCTCTTGCTTTACAAAATGAGATTGGCCCAGATGTTCAGTGGCATTATGCAGCGGGCAACCTTAACGAAAAGTACAAAAGAATAACCGTTCGTTTTGGGAAAGGAATTGCTGGAAAGATTATTTCCAGTGGCAGCGCCATGATGATTAGCGACTTTCCAGAGAATATTATAGGGAAAGTAACAGATTATCCGATCATGCTTGCGGAAAAACTCGTATCTTCATATGCTGTCCCTTTATTTTTTAATGGTGCCCCTAAAGGGGTTTTACTTGTTGGCAAGAGAGAGAAGTATACTTTTAATGAAGATGAACAGGACATAGTAAAGGAATCTGCCAGTCAACTGGAACAAGTCTTAAAAAGCTATTTAATTCGGTAGACGGTAGATGAGAGGGGGTTACTATGGTAATGGATAGGCAAAAGCCTTTAACAGAGATGGCGAATCTGGAGTTGGAATTGAAGAAGAGCTTGCAGGAATTAATGGATATTAAATTCGCTCTTGATGAATCTTCAATCGTAGCAATAACCGATTCCCGAGGGATCATTACATATGTAAATGAACAATTCTGTCAAATCTCAAAGTATCGCAAGGAAGAACTGATCGGGCAGGATCACCGTATATTAAATTCTGAATTTCATGCGCCAAGCTTCTTTAAAGATATGTGGAAAACGATTGGGATGGGTGAAGTATGGAAAGGAGAAATCCGTAACAGAGCAAAGGACGGAACCTTATATTGGGTCGATACGACGATTGTTCCTTTTTTAAATGAAAAGGGAAAGCCTTATCAGTATTTAGCCATCCGCTATGAAATTACCGAACGAAAACGCGTAGAACAAGAGCTGCAGAAAATGATGACCACGATTATTGATGTCCAGGAAGAGGAACGAAAACGTTTGTCTCGAAACCTGCATGATGGCATCGGGCAAAATTTATATAGTCATCTTATTACCATTAACCGGTTAATTTCCGAAATTAACCATCCATTGCTTCAGCAAATGCAGCAGGAAGCCACGCAATTAATTCAGGAAATTCGTGATATTTCTTGGGAGCTCCGCCCATCAGTTCTAGATGATCTAGGACTCGTCCCAGCGATAAGATCTTTTCTTTCACGGTTTTCAGAAAACTATAACATTGATGTGTACTTTGAATGTGTATTGAACCATCGCCTAACTATAAGCATTGAATTAACGATTTATCGGATTATCCAAGAAGCATTAACCAATATCCGCAAATATGCCAATGTTCGGGATGCGGCGGTTACGATTAGAGAAATGGATGATACAGTGAGAATTTTGATTGAGGATCATGGTGAAGGGTTTGATCCCGAGACACAAACACGTGGTGTGGGACTTTTCAGTATGGATGAACGAGCCCGTGCAGTGGGTGGAGAATTAACCATTTATTCAATTCCAGGTAAAGGAACAAAAGTGATATTAGAAGTCCCATCATCCATTCCAGAAAAGGAAGAAAAGGAATTATAAAAGAAGAACCAGCAACATTGCCTGGTTCTTCTTTTTGTCTTACTAAATTTTGAATGAGCTTTTTAACGAGACAATTCTGTTAAAGACAAGCTTATGAACGGTAGTATGCTTTGGATCTACATTAAAGTAACCATGTCTAAAGAATTGGAATTTATCCTGCGGTCTAGAGTCTCTCATGTTCGGCTCAACAAATCCTTGTAAAACCTCTAGTGAGTTCGGATTAACATGATCAAGGAAAGTTTTTCCCTCGTCTTCCTCATCTTCCGCGGACTTGTCTAAGATAAGCGGCTCGTACAAGCGGAACTCTGCTGGGACAGCATTTGTTGCTTCCACCCAGTGAATCGTTCCTTTCACTTTCCGGCCTGTAAAACCAGTACCGCTCTTTGTTTCAGGATCATAGGTACAGCGAAGCTCCACAACATTTCCATTCTCGTCCTTGATTACTTCTTCACATTTAATGAAGTAGGCATGCTTTAGACGGACTTCATTACCTGGAAATAGACGGAAATATTTACTTGGCGGATTTTCCATGAAGTCATCCTGTTCGATGTAGATTTCTCGAGAGAACGGGATTTTGCGTGAGCCCATTTCGGGTACTTCAGGGTTAATTTCTGCATCAAGTAATTCAATTTGGCCTTCAGGGTAATTCGTAATAACCACCTTTAATGGCTTTAAAATTCCCATTGTCCGTGGTGCTTTAAGCTTTAAATCTTCCCTGACATAATGTTCAAGCATCTGAGAATCAACAGCACCCGATCCCTTCGATACACCTGTTTCTTTGACAAAATTACGAATAGATTCAGGAGTGAATCCTTTGCGTCTCATTCCAGAGATGGTCGGCATTCGTGGGTCATCCCAGCCATCAACAAATCCTTCGTCGACCAATTGCTTTAATTTTCGCTTACTCATAACCGTATTTGTAACATTTAAGCGGCCAAATTCAATTTGCTGTGGTGTGCTTGCCATTTCGCATTTTTCTACCACCCAGTTATACAGGGGACGCTGATCTTCAAACTCAATGGTACAAATGGAATGCGTCACATCTTCAATTGCGTCTTCAAGCGGATGAGCGAAAGCATACATTGGATAGATACACCATTTATCGCCCGTGTTATGGTGTGTGGCATGAGAAATACGATAAATAACTGGATCGCGCAGGTTAATATTAGGTGACTTCATATCAATTTTGGCACGAAGTACTTTCTCTCCATTGGCAAACTCGCCGTTTCGCATCCTAGTAAATAAGTCTAGATTTTCTTCTACACTTCGTTCGCGGTAAGGACTTTCCTTACCAGGCTCTGTAAGTGTCCCGCGATATTCTCGAATTTCGTCAGCGCTTAGGTCATCGACATAGGCGAGTCCCTTTTTAATTAATAAAACGGCACGGTTATACATTTCTTCAAAATAATCAGAGGCAAAATACAGGTTATCCCACTCGAAACCAAGCCATTTCACATCTTCTTTAATGCTATTTACATATTCGATATCTTCCTTTAACGGATTCGTATCATCAAATCGTAAGTTCGTCTTTCCGTTAAAATCATCGGCTAGTCCGAAATTAATAATAATTGATTTTGCATGTCCAATATGTAAATAACCGTTTGGCTCTGGAGGGAAACGGGTAATAACCTTACTGTGTTTTCCTGATTCCAGATCCTTGATCATGATATCCTTTATAAAATTAGACGACGTTAGATTGTCCACTCTATTCAACCTCTTTCTTTCAGTGTCTTGCTCCGTGCACTCCATTAGGTACTATTAATAAATAACATAAATACTGATATTTTTCCATTGTTCCCAACAATTCAAAGGAAAAACTATTAGAAACAATAAATTTCTTTTTAAAGTGCCATAAAATTGTGAGAAAAAATGGAATGATTGAAAAGAAAAGGATACAATAGTGTTCATGAAAGTAAGGAGTGAGCCGATGTTAACCTACGCTACAATTGGAACAAGTTGGATTACAGAGAGATTTATTCATGCTGCACAGCTAAGTAACGAGCTTCAACTGGCAGGTGTGTATTCACGAACGGAAGAAAAGGCAAAAAAGTTTGCAGATTCTTTTAATACTGCCTATTATACTTCCATCGATGAGATAGCAAAGAATCCAGAAATAAAGGCAGTTTATATTGCCTCTCCGAATTCCTTGCATTTTGAACAAGCCATTATATTTTTGAAAAATAAAAAGCATGTAATCTGTGAAAAGCCCATGTTTTCAACAACTGCTGAACTTGATGAAGCCTATAAAACGGCCGAGGAAAATGGTGTGTATTTGTTTGAAGCAACCCGGAATATACATGCTCCCAATTATCGCATTTTAAAAGAAAAGCTCCATTTAGCTGGCAGTGTGAGAAGTACTATATTACCGTATATGAAGTATTCATCGAGGTATGATTCGTTTTTACAAGGAGAAGAGCCCAATATTTTTTCAGCGAAGTACTCTGGCGGTGCCCTTGTAGATTTGGGTGTTTACCCGCTCTCTATAGCTGTCGGATTGTTTGGTGAGCCAGAGCAAGTAACCTATCATCCTGTCCTTTTACGAAGCGGGGTAGATGGAAGTGGTACGCTGATATTAAAGTATGAGGGATTTGTTTGTACCATACTTTGCTCTAAAATCGCCGATTCTGTTGCACCATGTGAAATTCATGGTGAAAAGGGAACGTTTGTCTTAGAAGATGCAGCACCTATTTCTGAGATTAGGTTTTTAGACAGTCAAACGAAAGAAAGCAAGCTTCTGGGTGTTGCTCAGGAAGAGCAGGATATGGTCTACGAATGTATTACCTTCGCAAGAATTATTGATACAAAAAATGAAGAGGAATATCGCGAACTTAAGAATTTGAGTAAAATGGTCCTGAAGATTACCGAAGAAGCGAGAAGACAAAATAACATTATTTTTGCAGTAGAAAAATAGGAAAAGAGCCAGGGATTGTCATCCTGGCTCTTTTGCTTATGAAGCTTTACTAAGGTCAACGTCTCTGTTTGTTGCTGATTTACTTCCTCTATCTAAAATAAAGCCCAAAGCCGCTCCAGCGAGGGCTGGAACCAGCCACCCAAGACCAACTGCCGCAAATGGCAGATTGCTCATAACGGATTCCAATACGCCTAAATTTAGCCCAAACATTTTCACTCCATCATATAAGCTGACAATTCCCGTTAACAGCATAGCACCAGCATAAACCTTATGCGACCCTCCGAAGAAGCGGTGGAGCAGAGCAAGTGTAACTAAGACAATCGTTAATGGATATGCCATTACTAAAAACGGAATAGAGACCGTGATAATTTGATTTAGTCCCAGGTTTGCAATTAAAAAGCTTCCTACCGTCACCGCAGTTACCACCATACGATAACTCATTTTTGGTGCCAATTTCGTGAAAAATTGTCCACAGGCAATTGTTAACCCTACACAAGTGGTAAAGCATGCAAGCGTAAAAATCACACCAAGCAGAATTTTGCCGCTGCTTCCTAAAAGGATGGTTGAAGCAGAAGACAAAAGTGCTGTTCCATTTTCAAATTCACCATATGGTGCCATTTTTGCACCTAATAAACCAATCGCAATATATACGAGAGAAAGCGCCAAGCCCGCTACTAAACCTGCTTTAATCGTATATGAGGTCAACTGCTTTTTATCGCTAACCCCTTTTTGCTTAAGGGTAGTTAAGATTACAATTCCAAAAGCAAGTGCGGCCAGAGCATCCATGGTTGAGTAGCCGTCGATAAAGCCTTTCATTAATGAAGCGGTTTGATAACCCTCAGTTGGAGCCGCTAGCCCTTGATCTAGATTGACAAAACCAATTACACAAAGGACGACGATCGACAAAAGAAGGATAGGCGTAATCCATCTGCCCATATAATCAACGACTTTAGAAGGGTTTAAGCTTAATAGATAAACGATTAAAAAGAAAATAGCAGTAAACCCAAACAATAAAAGAGTTTGATTGGAAGAGCTGCCTAAAAGAGGTTTAAAGCCCATTTCAAAAGCTACATTAGCATTTCTAGGAATACCGAAGAATGGTCCAATTGATAGGTAAACGACAATAGTAAAAATCACACCAAACCACGGGTGAACACGGCTGCCCAACGTATTCACACCATCCTTAACACGAGCGATGGCAACCAAAACTAATAAGGGTAATCCTACTGCCGTGATAATAAAACCAGTAATCGCTGACCAAAAGGAAGTTCCTGCTCCCATCCCTAGAAATGGTGGGAAAATTAAGTTCCCAGCTCCAAAAAACATTGAAAATAGCATTAATCCTACAAAAAACGTATCCTTCTTCTTCATATCTTCTCTCTCCTCTTCATTTTATACCCAAAATAAAAAGCCCGTCCCATGGATAGGGACGAGCTAGCTCGCGTTACCACCCTACTTCCGCACAACAAAAAAATGCGGCTCTCGATCAACGTACCAACATACGCGTCCCTTAGTTAACGGCGGGCAGTTCCGGCATAGCTTACTAGAACATTTTCGGCTAGGCATCTCAGAGATGATTTTCGCTCATATCTTGACACCGGCTTTCACCAACCGCCGGCTCTCTTTAGACAAATATTATAAGTTACTCTTCTCGTCATAGACTTTTTAAGGTATTTTCAAAAAAATTAGAATTAACAATAAAGTAATTATATTATTATTATATAATTTTGCAACCCTATTTTTTAGAGTTTTTACTACAGTAAGCGTTTACAATATTGAAAATATAATAATAAAATTAATTTTTGAATTTTTTTAGAAGGAAACTGTGAACTCTTTATGAATAAGGTTTTTATATTAACTTTTATCACATCCCCCGGTTACTTCCTCTTCTATATTAAAAATATGGAAGAATGGAGGAATTATCATGAAATCTAAGAACTGGTATATAAAACAGATTAAGCGAAAACCGGTTCAAATTACGAGATATACGGTTCAAGCTATTTTTTTATTTTTTATGCTCTATGTAGGAGTTGAGTTTTATCAGTTCTATATGCACTTTGCATCAGGAGGGGAGACTCCTTTCGTTGAGAGACCGGCTGCTGTTGAAGGTTTTTTACCGGTCAGTGCTTTGCTTGCGTCAAAGGTCTGGTTATCAATTGGAGAATTTGATACGATCCATCCCGCAGGACTAGTATTATTTTCCTTTTTTGTTGGCGGCGCGATCATCTTCCGCAGATCATTTTGCAGCTGGATTTGCCCAGTTGGAACGGTCGGTGAGTGGGTGGGAAGACTCGGTAAGAAAATTTTTGGCAGAAACTTTGAAATCCCAACCTGGCTGGCCTGGCTGTTAACGCCGATAAAATATATTATCTTATTTTTCTTCATAAGTATGGTTTTTGCGATGCCGGTATATGGCGCAATTGAATTCTTGAATCAACCTTATAATAAAATTTCTGATGTCAAAATGCTGCTCTTCTTCTTAAATATTGGCGTTGTAGGAATAATTGTTGTTGGTTCACTGTTTGTGTTATCGCTGTTCTTTAAGAACTTCTGGTGTCGTTTTCTTTGCCCTTACGGTGCTTTGATCGGGTTAGGTTCTATTTTCCGAATTTCAAAGGTTCGTAGAAATGAAGAAACCTGTACTAATTGTGAAATGTGTACAAAGGTTTGTCCTTCGAGAATAACCGTACACAAGGTTGAAACGGTCAATAGCTTAAATTGTAATGCCTGTATGGCCTGTGTGGAAGCTTGCCCGATAAAAGACACCCTTGAAATGACAGTTGTTAATAAAAAGGTTAGCAAATGGTTTATTCCTGTTGCTTTCCTAGTTGCGTTCTTCTTAGTTGTTACTTTTGCAAAAATAACAGGTCATTGGGAAACGCTTATCAGTTATGAAGAGTGGAAGTTTTTAATTCCACTGGCAGATGAAATTAAATAATTTACTAAGCAGCCTATCACTGGGCTGTTTTATTTTGGTTGATTTTTGCCTAATCCGCTCTTAGTTATCATTGACATCATCTGTTCTGGCGGGATATTTTAGCTTTAGGGTTAATATAATGGTAGAAGGTATTGAAGGAGTGGGTTGGGTTGAAGGTGTATGATATTTCTAGAAGAATGGAAAACGGAATGCCGGTTTGGCCGGGTGATACAGAGTTTAACTATAAAGTTTCTTGGACTAAAGAAGAAAGTGGGTCGGTTAATGTTGGAACGCTGACGATGAGCACCCATACAGGGACACATGTAGATGCGCCGTTCCATTTTGATGATAATGGGAAAAAGATTATCGACTTAGATTTAGATTTATATATTGGTCCAGTAAAAGTACTAGATATGACTGAAAAGGAAAGTATTAGTGTAGAGGATTTAGAGAGAACTGATTTCGAAGGCTTTGAGAGGGTGATATTCCGAACGCTTGCATGGGAAAATCCAAGTGTTTTTCCTGAGGTAATTCCTTATATAGAAGCGCAGGTTGCACCATTTTTAGCAGGAAAAGGGGTACGTCTGATTGGGGTGGATGTCCCGTCCGTCGATCCAATTGATAGTAAAAGTTTATCCGCACATCATTGTTTACATGCAAATGGCATTCATATACTAGAATCTTTAAAACTGAATGATATTGAGCCTGGCGTGTACGAACTAATTGCCTTGCCGCTTCCCCTAGTGGATGCGGATGGAAGTCCGGTGAGGGCAATATTGCGTTCGAACCATCCATCATAAAAATTGAGGGGGAGCTTCTAGTGGCAAGAAAGTTATCTGATTATGAAAAGTATATTCGAACAGAAGAGCTGCTGAATTTACAGAAGTCAGATCAAGAGCTTTGCTGCGAAGACGAGTTAACCTTTCAAGTTGTCCATCAGATTGCAGAGCTGCATTTTAAGCTTATTATCCAGTATTTAAAGTTAACCATACAGGCGATGAAGACGAACCAGCTTGAAGAGGCAGAGAGACAACTACATCGTGTCAATATTCATCTTAGTCAGCTGCCTGCAGTATTTAATATGGTAAAGGTCATTAATCCGATTGATTACCATACGATCCGTTTGTCACTAGGCCAGGGAAGCGGTCAAGATTCACCTGGATTTAATCAAGTTCTTAGGATGGGTCCTACATTATGGCCGCCCTTTCAGCAGTTGTTAAACAATCGTAGCTTAACAGCACTTGATTTACACAGGAAACCTGAAAACGACCTCAGGCTGTTTCAATTAATGCAGGAATTACACCTGTTTGATGAAAACTTCCAGAACTTCCGTCATCATCACATTCAGTTAGTAAAAAGAATGATTGGCCTTGAAACGAATAGTTTAAAGGGGATCCCGGCGAAGATGCTGCAAAAAGGAGTAAGCTTTGAGTTTTATCCCGAGCTTTGGAAGGCAATTAGTGAATTAACAGATTGGACCGGTTCAAGCTATCAGGCCAAACCTTTAGATGAATAAAAGGAGCGCGAATCCACAAAGATTCGCGCTCCTACTCGTTTAGATACTTACTAATAAACCTATGTAGCTAGTAACGATGAAAAGTATGCTAAACCATAACGCTAGCCATTTTGGTTTCTTTTGAATAAAAGTAAATACCGACAAAGCTAGTGAAAATAGAGCGATCAGGAATAAACCAATCGATAGAAGTCCAGGCGAAAAATGAATAGGGAGGACCAGTTCCTTCGGATGAAAAAAGGAAAACAGCTTAGAAACTCCTTCAGAATTAAGGGTTCTTTCAATACTATGAGGTGGTGCTTCCTGGCCAAGTGCAGCAGTAATCGAAAAGATTAATAAAACCACCATCCCCTCAAACTTTGCCCAGGGAAGTGGATTAAAGGTTTCATCTTTTTGGATTTTTCTTCGAATTAACACACTATTGATCAATGCAAACATAACCAATGGAATGATCGCTATGTGCTTGATTAGCAAGGCTTGTCCATATGAAAGGGGCCAGGTGTTCATATAATCCGTTAAATCCATTACAAAGGTCATAAGTGCAATGCCTGTAATCCCAGTCACAATCAGGCAGAGGGTAGCCAGAGGTGAGAACCATTTTAGGAAGTTCAGCCAATTTTTATAATCACGGGAAAACCAACTGACAACTAGTAAGACTCCAACCCAGATTGTAATAGCCAAGAAATGGGCGCTATGAATCAGGAAACCTGAAGGCTTAGCTAATGAGCTGGCATGACTGGACCAGCCAAGTACTGCAATTAAAAGCAGCGTAAATAGCAGCCCTGTCACGGCAAATACAGGATTTCTCTCCAACTTGATGGGAATTAAATAAATAAATAAAAATAAAGATAGAACTCCAGTTATTATCCAAGACTTTCCTGTTTCAAAAGTGGTTAAGACTGACTTTAGTGTGTAGCTTAAGCCGAGGTCCTCATATAAATAAAGCACCAGTTTTAATACCGGCATGAACGAAAAAAATACAATCCCAAGGGTAGCTATTAGGAGCACACCCTTAGGTATTGTAATAGTCGGACGTAAAGATGGTGGAATTAATTGTAGAAGAAAGCTCCCCACTAATAGGGCGAAACAAAGATAGAGCATTGCATCACTAATAATACTAACGATCAACATTTAGATGTATTTCCTCCTTAAAATTAACCAGTAGCTGGAAGCCCCAAGTATAATCAATATACCAATTATACCAGGAATGATATAGGCTTTTAAGGTAGGTGCATCTGTCTTATTTTTTAAAAGTACGGTTTGGTCATTAATAGTAGCATTTGTTGTTTGAGCAGAACCCTTTTCTGCTGTCTCAACCTCTCCTGAATTTGCAGTTGAGGTTTCTAAATGGGAATGGGCGTACGTGTTTGCTCCAAAAAGAAGAAAAAACAGTGAAAGAACGAGCGAAATTCTAGTAAACATCATTTTCAACCCCGTTATATTGTTTTCTAACTGTCATTCATTCTACCACCATTTAGGGTTAGTTATAGCTAATTTCTTGTAATGTTCACAATACGTTCAAATATTACGTAAATTTGATTTATATCAATTACTTTATACCCATTCACCTATACACTTTGGTTATCAAACATAAGGGAGAATGTAATATGGAAATTGCTCAATTGGATGAAAAAAGGACTGTTATAGATGTTCGCGAGAGAATACTAAGGGGCGAACACCCTCGAGGAGAAATCATCAACTTTATCAAAGCTGCCCCAATTGGGATGATCTTTGAAATTCATTTACCACATCGTGCTGAACCTCTTGTTGCCAACTTGCAATCCTTAGGCATGAATGCAATTGTGAATGAAATCGGTCTTGGGCACTTCCGCCTTATGGCGATCAAATTAAGTGACGTTTAATAGATTCCTGCTATTTCTTTTAACTGGTTCAACTCTAGAATTTTTACCGTTCTGTTATTATCAAGCTCTATGACATTTTGCGAAACGAAATTCAAAAGCTTTCTACTCACAGATTCTGGGGTTGTTCCAATTAAACTTGCCAAATCCTTCTTTTTAATTGGCAGCATAAAAGGTTCATTTTGTTTGGATAATTTATCATGAAAGAGCAGGAGTGCTCTTGCCAGTCGTTGTTCTACTTCCATTAAGCTCAAATTCCCAACAGATTCATCCGCTTCGTAGAGACGGTCGTTTACCGCCAGTAAAAAGCGAAAGGCCATTTCAGCATTCTTTTCCATCGTTTTTAGAAAGTCCTTTTTTTCAATAGAACAGATCACTGTAGCTCCTAAGGTTTCGGCATTGATATAGTGTTTCTCATCTTTCAATAATGAGAATAGCCCAAAGAAGTCACCTGGAAACAAGAGGCGGATGATTTGTTCCTTTCCCTCAGCAGAAATTTTTGTCAGCTTTATGAGGCCTTCGTTTACAACAAATAATGTTTCAGAGTGCTCACCTTCACGAAAAATAAATTCCCCCTTTTGAAAACGCCTGCTCTTTGTAACCTTTTGCAATTGAAGGATATCGACTTCATTCATCCCTTTAAAGACGGGAACCGTTGTGATGCAGGAAGATTCATGAGTGCATTCCTCACAGCACATACAAAACACTCCTTTCCGTACCTTTTAAGCTAAAGTGTACCTTGTTAACAATCCTTATGTAGTGATTTCTATCATTCCTTGATTCATATCAAGGTCGTTTTGAATGGTTTTCCTTAGAATAAAAGTAAGAAAAAAAGGTGGAATTAAATCGAAGGGGTGATTCTGTTGAGTATGATTCAGTTAGCACTAAATGACGTTGCCTGTTCCGGTTGTATTGGTAGAATCCGCAAGAAAATAAAGAGGTTTGATGGCATTGAAAAAGTGGAAATTCTTTCAGGACACGGGAAGATTGAAATTAACTATAATGAAAAGGTGATTCGTACTGAGGAATTAAACCGGGCGATTCATAAGTTTACCTTTAAATCTTTTGACTAATCCCTTTCATAATTTATCACCCCTTGAAAAATAATAAGAAAAACAGGGGTGAATGATATGGAACAAAACCAAGATAGTAAATTCGAAAAAACAATTCTTCCTATGACATCGATTGGAAGCGGAGTAGGAATTACCGTTACGCCTGATATCTATTGCTATACAAATCAGATTGTTAATCTTGTCTTAATTGGAGACCAAGATGGATTTGTATTAATTGACGCTGGGATGCCAAAGTGTGGAAACGAAATTAAAGAATTAATTGAAGAGCGAATGGGTGCTAATGCTCGTCCGAATGCGATTATTCTAACCCATGGGCATTTTGACCATGTAGGTTCGTTGGTGGAGCTTTTAGAAGAGTGGCGTGTCCCAGTGTATGCGCATGAACGAGAGCTTCCATACCTTACAGGTAAGGAAGACTATCCACCAGGTGACCCAAGTGTAGATGAAGGACTTGTGGCGAAAATGTCTCCTCTGTTTCCCAACCATGGAATTAACATTAGTGGACAAGTAGAGGCACTGCCGCCTGATGGTTCCATTCCACATATGTCTGGCTGGAAATGGATTCATACCCCTGGTCATACCCCAGGTCATGTTTCATTGTTTAGAGAGGAAGACTACTCACTGATCGTCGGTGATGCCTTTGTCACAGTGAAACAAGAATCCTTGTATAAAGTTATGATGCAAACAACGGAAATTAGCGGCCCCCCTAGATACTATACAACAGATTGGGATGCAGCACTTGAATCAGTAAAAAAACTAGAAGAGCTTAAACCTGCAGTTGCTGTTACAGGACATGGATTGCCCATGAGCGGAGATGAGCTTTCCACCAATCTTCACTATTTAGTTGAAAATTTCAACCAGATTGCCAAACCGAAAAACAGCAGATATACAAATTAATCTTAAGAGAACCATCCCCAAACCTGGGGATGGTTGTTTTAATCTAGCTCCAGCGCCTAGCCCCTCGAGGTCATAAGCCGATCCGGCAGGAAGGTTAAAGAGCAACCTTCTTGCCGGCTTGTCTTATGCTTGTCGGGGCTGACCAAGGCGCTTGCGCTTTTATATATAGTAAAACTGGACAACTATTTGTTGAATACGTTAGTATCAGAGGCGGGTATGGATATAATAGATAGAAAAAAGAATAACAAAGGAGCTCTATATGTTAAATAGTTTAAAGCCTTTTTTACAGGCTGCATGGGAAAAATCAGGATTTGAAACTCCTACTAATATACAGTTGGCGGCTATTCCAACCATCCTTGAAGGAAAAGACATCATTGGAGAGTCTCCGACAGGAACAGGAAAGACACTTGCATACTTACTGCCGCTGTTAAATCAGATTGAAAACAACTCGCAATCGTTACAAGCTGTGGTACTTGCTTCATCCCAGGAACTTGTTATGCAGGTGTTTCAAGAATTTCAAAAATGGTCAGAAGGCAGCGGGATTAGAGGAACCTCGATTATTGGGGGAGCCAATGTAAAAAGGCAGCTGGAAAAATTAAAAAAGCGCCCTCATGTCATCTTTGCAACGCCTGGACGTTTGTTCGAATTAATCAAACAAAAAAAGGTGAAGATGCATGAAGTGAGAATGGTTGTGCTGGATGAGGGTGACCAGCTTCTCATACCAGAGCATTTAAATACCGTCCAATCGATTGTGAAATCTACAATGGGAGACCGCCAAGTCGTTCTATTTTCTGCTACGATGAAAGCTGCAACTGAAAAATTGGCGAAAGAGTTTACTAACGAACCTGAAGTACTTCGGATTAAAAGGGATGAAAAGGCCGCTTCGGGAGAGGTTGATCATATTTATTTCCTAGCAGAGCCGCGAGATAAAATCAAACTCCTAGAAAAGATTGTCCGTTTAGAAAAGATTAAAGCGTTGGCCTTTATAAATGATATTGGGGAGTTAGAGGTTTTTAAGGAGAAGTTAAAGTTTAAGGAGCTTTCTGTTGGCATTTTACATAGTGATATGAAAAAGCTGGAGCGGCAAGCTGAGCTTAAAGCCTTCCGCGACGGTAAATTAAAAATGCTGATTGCCACTGATATTGCCGCACGCGGACTCGACATTCAAGGCGTTACACATGTAGTACAGATTGATTTACCGAGAGATATTGATCAATATGTACACAGAGCTGGCAGGACAGGCAGAATGGGTGCAAGCGGCACGGTCATTTCGTTAGTAACTGAACGAGAAGAACGTGAATTAAAGCGTTATAGCCGTGAACTAAAGGTCTCGCTTGAAAAAAGAATTTTCTTTAAAGGTGAAATAGCAGAAGAAGAGCAAAAGGACCAAAAAATTCGTCGGTAGAACAGGGGCAGTGGAGAATCAATCCACTGTCTTTTTCGAATAAAAGACAGGAGGGGAATGACTTTGGAAAATCCTAAATTAACAAGAGTTGTAAATGAATGGTTAGAAGAAGTGACAATTGCAGAGATTCAGGCAGAGCTTGAAAGTGGTAAGCTAACCTCTAAGGAATTAGTCCAGATGTATCTGTATCGTATTTCAGTATTTGATAAGCAAATAAACAGTGTCCTTGAGATAAATCCAGATGCTTTACATATTGCAGCAGCGCTTGATACGGAAAGAAGCGAATCCGGTCTGCGGGGGCCGCTGCATGGAATTCCTGTATTAATAAAAGATAATATTGATACACATGATAAAATGCATACGAGTGCAGGCTCACTAGCACTTAAGGACTCCATTGCTATGAAGGATTCGTATGTGGCCGAACAATTACGAACTGCTGGTGCTATTCTTTTAGGGAAGACCAATATGACAGAATGGGCCAATTTTATGGCATATGGAATGAAAAGCGGCTACAGTTCCCGCGGGGGACAGGTATTAAATCCATATGGCCCCGGTAAGTATGACGTGGGAGGGTCCAGTTCTGGGTCAGGAGCCGCAACAGCAGCCAATCTTTGTGCAGTCAGCATTGGAACGGAAACATCTGGATCTATTTTAAATCCAGCTTGTGAAAATTCGTTAGTGGGGATTAAGCCGACAGTTGGATTAATCAGCCGCAGAGGAATCATTCCCATTGCCCATTCCCAGGATACCGCTGGACCAATGGCTCGAACGGTAGAAGATGCTGCGATCGTACTCACCGCCATATCAGGAAGAGACGACTCGGACCCGATTACAATGACTAATCCGCTTCACGGGACAGATTTTACCTTGCATCTTTTAAAAGAAGGCTTAACAGGAAAACGAATTGGTATAGCTTGGAAAGGGTTTATTGAACAGCTGGGAGCGGTAAAACAAAAGGTTATTGAAGCGGCTGTCACGGTGCTTAAATCAACCAATGCTGTGGTAGTGGAAGACATTGATTTTCCATCTGCAGACTTTAAGTGGGAATATGATGTGTTAACGTATGAGTTTAAGCCGGATTTGAATGCTTATTTGAATTCTTTACACCCTTCTGTAAAGATTAGGACCTTAAAGGATTTAATTGAGTTTAATATTGAAAACGAGGAAAAAATGCTTAAATATGGCCAGGAGGTATTGCTCGAAGCAGATGCTCTTAGTGGTACACTAACGGAAGAAGCGTACTTCAAAGCTTTGGAGAAGGATCTGTATTTTTCTACACAGCAAGGAATTGATTATGCTTTAGAGAAATACCAGTTAGACGCGATATTATTTCCTAGTGACGAAGGTTCGCACATTAGCGGGAAAGCAGGCTATCCGACTATTGCTGTACCAGCCGGGTTTACACCTGACGGAGAGCCGGTAGGGATTACCTTTGCTGGTTCTGCTTATAGTGAGCCTACATTAATTGAAATAGCTTATGCTTTCGAACAATTAACAAAATACCGAAAAGCACCAGCTCTGAAAAAAGAATAAGCTGAGGTCATTTCACTCATACTATCTATGTATTTCTTCTAAAAAGGAGATGATGGTATGGGAAGAACAAAGCTTGGCAATGCGAATGCACAGCGAAATAATAACCGGAAAAAAGGGATGAAAAATGCCGCTGAGCTTGTTGAATTTTCAACAGGTGAAGATTTAAAAAGAAACCGTCCGAATGATAAATAATGCGCAAAACGCCTCCCTTTACGAGAGGCGTTTTTTAGTGTTTTTATTCAGCAGATAGTTTAATTAGCGGTTTTAATGCTGGGCCTTCGATTACATCTCCGGCATACGAGAAACGGGAGCCGTGGCAAGGACAGTCCCAGGACTTTTCCGCATGATTCCATTCGCACTCGCAGCCTAGATGTGTACAAGTAGTATCAACCAAATATAGCTTGCCGTTTTCATCCTTATAAGCTCCTGCCCGCATTCCGTTATGCATGACAACAGAGCCTTCACCAACCTCTACATCTTGAGGAGCTTTTGGCACAAATTCCAGTTTTCCTTTAATCAAATGCTTTGCAACATCTGCATTAATCGATATGGCTTTTTTCAAATCAGGATCCGCATCAAATCTCGAAGGAGAGTAAAGCTCTTTATAAGGATTATCCCGTTTTAATACATAATCAGTAAGGAGATGGCCAGCTAGTATTCCTGTCGTCATTCCCCATTTTTTATAGCCGGTTGCAACTAGGATATTTTCTTTATCCTGTGTGATCGGCCCGATATAAGGAACTTTATCTAAAGTAGTCATGTCCTGAGCAGACCAGCGATAATGATATTCAGATAATCCGAACACATCTTTTGCAAATGTTTCTAAGGCAGAATAATGACTTAGCGTGTCGACACCCTGGCCGGTCTTATGATTTTCTCCTCCTAAAATAAGGAGATTACCACCTTCGATTGGTGTATAACGAATGGAACGCTTCGGACTTTCTGCGCTTATGTACATCCCGCCCGGATAGGGATCGTTTGTTTTAATCCCTATTGTATAGGACCTAGCAGCATACATTCTGGCAAAATATAGCCCAGGTTTGTCATAGAAAGGGAAGTGGGAGGCGATAATTACTTGATTACAGGTGACCTTATGACCTTCCTTTGTTATGACCTTTGGCTCGGAGGATTCTTCCTCTTCTATGTCCACAGCAGCAGTGTTTTCATATACCGAACACCCTTCTTTTACGGCTTCATCTAACAGTCCTTTTAGAAATTTAAGAGGGTGATATTGAGCTTGGTCTTTCATTAAAATAGCAGATTTAATTTGAATATCAAAGGGAATGTTGCCGACTAATCCACCGGGTATACCTAGTCTTTGATACGCTTGCATTTCGGTTTCGAGTTTTTGATGTTTCTCTTCTGTTGTCGCATATACATAGGCATCTTGTTTACTAAAATCACAGTCGATCCCTATTTCTTTACTAATGTTTTCAACAAATTGAATTGCTTGGGATGAGGCTTTATAGTAATGTTTAGCCTTTTCCTCACCAAAATGGTTCATTAGTTCATCATAAATAATCCCGTGTTGTGCCGTTAGCTTGGCAGTTGTATGACCTGTTGTCCCATTTAAAACAGAGCCAGCTTCTAGAAGAGCGGTCTTAACTCCTTGTTTTGAAAGCAAGTATGCGGCTGTCACGCCGGTAATTCCTGCCCCTACAATCGCGACATCTACGTTTAGATCAGATTCTAGTTTTTCAAATGTTGGCAGCTCAATCTCCCGCCAATAAGTCCTAGGGAAATGATGATTAGCTTCCGATAAATTCATATGTATTCCTCCCAATTTTCATAAGTTCTTATGAGTAATTTTTCCTAAAATGAAAAAATCATGTCACTTTGGAAATGAAAATGGAAAATTATTATTTGCCAAAAAAATTAGATTGACGAAAGAAAGGTGGATTGATATTTTTTAATATAATAACAATTTTGTATTTTAACTCACCAGACTCGGTCGAGCTGGGCAGAAAAGGGTGGCAGATATGGGGAAACGTTTTGAAACAGAAATTCTACATGGAGTAAAGAAAAATCAACAAAAAATAGCTAGTAAGGTTACACCAATTTATCAGACATCTGCCTTTACCTTTAGAGATTTAGATGAGCTTGAAGGATATTATCAAGGAAACGGGCAGTATCTATATTCTCGTGTTGGAAATCCAAATACTGATGAGTTAGGTGAAGCGGTGGCAAGGCTTGAAGAAGCTCCGGCTGGTGTTGCCTCTTCTTCAGGACTGTCGGCGATTCTGGCAGGCCTTCTGGCAGTGGTGAAAAGCGGGGACCACATTATTGCTGCAGATGATTTATACGGCGGAAGCTTTCACATGCTTAAGGCGGAGTTAAATGAATTTGGCATTGAAACTTCTTTCGTCTCTTTTCAAAATTTAGCTGATGTGGAAAAAGAAATAAAAGAGAATACGAAGCTGTTGTACACTGAATCAATTACTAATCCATTGCTAAGAGTGGAGGATTTAGAAGGAGTTGTTCAACTGGCAAGGAAGCATCAGCTTAATACATTGGTTGATAATACCTTTGCGACTCCTTTCCATTGCAAACCATATCCAATGGGGTTTGATTTAGTCGTCCATAGTGCTACAAAATATATTGGTGGACATAGTGACGTAACGGCAGGTGTTCTTACGGGCAGGGCTGACCTGATTGACAGGGCACGGGCAAAGATCGTTAACCTTGGAACAAATGTAAGCCCTTTTGAGGCGTGGCTTACATGCCGCGGCTTAAAAACACTAGCCCTAAGAATGAAAGCACAATCTAGTAATGCTCAAAGATTAGCCGAAGCACTTAGAAACAACCGCTTTGTTGAAAAAGTCTATTATCCTTTTGATCGTGCCCAAGACGGTTTTGGGGCAATGGTTACAATTGAGCTTTCAAAAGCGGTGGATATGAATCACTTTTTCCGTAAATTATCGTGGATTAAGATTGCTCCAACACTTGCAGGAGTAGAAACAACTGTATCACATCCTTTAGTCACTTCTCACCGTGCACTCCCGCCCGAAGCACGAGAAGCGTTAGGGATCACGAAAGAGGTTGTAAGAATATCAGTCGGCATTGAACATGCAGAAGATGTCATCGACCAATTTGAACAAGCAATTGAAAAGTCAATTCTATAAAAAAACAAGAAGAACCCTTTGCTTTAGGGTTCTTCTTGTTTTATTTTATTCGTCATTCTCTATTTGATCAATTCGGGTAGAATCTTCTGAGTGTAGTGCACTTCTTAAAAAGTACACCAGCGTACCTCCAACAATCCCAAGGCAAATGACAAACCCAATGGTTGTAACCCACAAGCCAGCCACTTTTTCTCCCCCCTTTTCTAATGTATATTTCAGCGGGAGAAGTTCATTACTTAATTCTACTTTGAGCGGGGAAATTACTTTTTTTCTGAGCGGTGTATATTTTAGCCGATAAATCAAAAATATATATTTGGAGGTGGCGAATATGAAAAAAACAAAATCTTTTTGGTTTGGCCTTATGGTTTTAGTCTCACTTTTATGCATTCCAAGCGTATCATTTGCTCAACAAATTTATACTGTTCAGCCTGGTGACTCTCTTTGGAAAATTGCTGTTAGATATCAAGTGGGATTGTCAGAAATTATTGCAGCAAATCCGCATTTTAGTAATCCAAGCTTGATTTACCCAGGGCAAAAAGTTACAATTCCTAACTTTGATGCGACAAAGAGCATTGAAACACAAGTAGTACAGCTAACAAACCAAGAGCGGGCAAAACACGGTCTAAGGGCACTGACTCAGGATTGGGAGCTTTCCAGGGTTGCTCGTTATAAATCAATGGATATGAGGGATAAGAATTATTTTAGTCATGACAGTCCCACATATGGAAGTCCATTTACGATGATGAAGAGCTTTGGGATTTCGTACCGTGCAGCAGCAGAAAACATCGCAGCCGGACAAACGACTGCCCAAGAAGTAGTCAGAGCTTGGATGAATAGTCCAGGACACCGAGCCAATATTCTTAGCAATAATTATACGCATATCGGTGTCGGATACGCTCAGGGCGGATCGCAAAGACACTATTGGACGCAAATGTTTATTTCGAAATAAGGGAAAGGGTCAGTACTCCATTTAGGAGACTGACCCTTTTCTACGTCCTGAGACCTACATGAAAATCAAGCTCAGGCGCAATTATGAGAAATGAAAAAAGGAGGTAAGATGATATCAAGAGATAAGGAAAGGAGGAACAAACAATGAAAAAGTTCGGTTTACTTCTAGCAGGTGGGATTGCAGCTATTATCCTGCTGTCTACAATTGGTCCGATGGTGGGCTTAGCAGTGGGGGTAGCGATTCTATACTTCATCTTTAAACAGTTTTTAAAGACAGAAAGCACAGGAGGCAAAATTGGCCTTGGAATCCTCGGATTCATCGTACTTATGAGCACGATTCACCAAGCACCTGCAATCATTGGAATCATTGCTGCCTACGTTTTGTATCTTGTTTATAAAAACTGGAATAGCAGCAAAGTTCAAATTGTAAAAGAAGAATCAGATCCGTTTGTGAATTTCGAGAAACAATGGAATGAATTAAAAAACAACTAAATTTAAGGAGAGAGAAAAATGACAAACCTAATAACTAGAATCAAAGATACTATCATGGCAGATTTACACTCTGCACTTGATCAAAAGGAAAAGAAGAACCCCATCGCCCTATTAAACCAGTATCTTCGCCAGAGTGAGCAGGAAACGGAAAAAGTAGGTAAATTGCTTGAAAGACAATACAAGCTAAAGGATGAATTTACTAGAGAATACCAGCATGCTCTAGAACTTTCTGAGAAAAGAAAACACCAGGCAGAAATCGCATCAAAGGCAGGAGAGGTTGAACTCGCCCAGTTTGCAACTGAAGAGTACCAAACATATGCAAGCCGCGCCGAGCGCTTAAGTGCTTCACTTGAACAGGTAAAAGCACAGCTTGGAGATTTAGAAAGAAAGCACGAAGAAATGAAGCATAAATTAAAAGATATGAACATTCGCCGCTTAGAATTAATGGGGCGTGAAAATGTAACAAGGGCAAATCTTCAAATGAATCAGGTACTAGATTCAAACCGTTATAACGACCAATCAGTCTCACGCTTTCAAGAAATCGAGGATTATCTTGATCGACTAGAGCATCAAGTGAATAGCTCTTTTTATCGAAATACCATTGATGCAAAAATTGCTCAATTAGAAAAAGATATGAAAATAGAAGAAAGCAAGTCCAATTTATAACCAAAACATGTTATTCTAAAAAGGCGTAAACACTGCGCCTTTTTAGTGATTGACTAAGTTAATGAGTGGATAATTACAATAGATTTTTGCAAATATCAACATAAATTTCCGTTAAGGGAGGGTGGGCCAGATGTTAAAAAATGCAATAAATGATTATACAGGATGGCTGGTTATTATTGGAGTTGTCGTTCTACTGCTTGAAATCCTATTTTTCAACAGCGGTCTAATATTCTCCCTTGCTTTTTCTGGCGGTATGATTTATTACGGACGAAAAAAAACTGGCAGCAAAAGCGGGAAATTTCTTTTTATCGCAGGGATCATATTCTTGCTAATAAGTGTTTTCAGTATGATTACCTTTAAGTTTCTTTTACTAGCAATCCTTATCCATTTAATTATTCAATACTCTAACTCAAAAAAGAATCCTAATAAAATCTCGGTAGACATCAAAAAATCAGAGCCTAAAGAACAAGAGGAAACGTTAATAAGCAGCAAGCCGCTGTTTGAAAATATCTTACTAGGACAGCAAAAAACACCACTTGGTG
Organism: Neobacillus sp.; assembly: GCA_040797665.1. Classification (GTDB taxonomy): domain Bacteria; phylum Bacillota; class Bacilli; order Bacillales; family Cytobacillaceae; genus Neobacillus. The sequence continues at coordinate 122,096 of JBFNER010000006.1, forward strand.
TCTATGAATGGAACGACATTAACATTCAGTCCGGTATTGGTGATACCTTAATTGACTTAAGCTATACAGTACTTCCAAAGGGTGAGACCGTCATCTTTATTCGGAACGTCTTTGGCAATATCCACATCCAGGTCCCATATGAAACTGAAGTAAGTGTTCATCACTCATCCATCATAGGCTCAACAAGTGTTTTTGAGAATCATCAGTCGCAGGTATTTAATCAAGTATTTCAAGTGAAAACAGCTGACTATGACAACGCTGAGCAGAAGGTTAAAATTTTCACATCACTTCTAATCGGAAATTTAGAGGTGACAAGGGTATGAGCGCAGTAGCACGTCAGGTTTTTTTTAGTATTGGCTTTGCCCTACTCATTGCTCTTGCCATTGCAGCTGCATTTATGATCGTTTTTCCACTAGCAAGCTTGTCAGAACTATGGAATCAAGAGTTTATGGATATTCCCTTCGTGATCTTTATTCCGTCTTTTAGTATTGCTCTGGGGATTTTATTTGGAATTTTTTCTGGGGTGTTTTGGAGGCGGCAGTTTCAAGAAGTCGAATTCTCCCTTAGTCAGCTAGAACAAGGAAGACAAGCGGGAGCGCCTGAGAAAAAGGCAGCGATAACCGAGATCCAAGGAATTAATGAGAGAGTTAACAGGATTGCAAAGCAAATGTCAGAACAAGCCAAACTTTCTCAGCGCCTGGCAACAGAAAAAGTAGAAGATCAGGAAGCTAGGATTCAAGAGATCATCTCACAGGAGCGCAATCGGCTTGCTCGCGAACTGCACGACTCGGTCAGCCAGCAATTATTTGCGGCTTCCATGATGATGTCTGCCATTAATGAGACAAAGCAGCACACCGAAGAGAGTATAGAAGGCAGGCAGTTGAAGATGGTAGAAGAGATGATCCATCAGTCCCAGCTAGAAATGAGAGCACTGCTCTTGCACTTAAGGCCTGTTGCCTTAAAGAATAAAACACTCAAAGAAGGAATTGAAGAACTTTTAATCGAATTATCACAGAAGGTTACAATGGAAATTAAGTGGAAGGTAGAAGATTTTCCACTTGATAAAGGAGTAGAGGATCATCTTTTTCGGATCCTTCAAGAATCTGTTTCGAATACGCTTAGACATTCTAAGGCCAGCATGCTTGAGGTCTTACTGGTCAAGCGTGATCATTTTGCGATTTTAAGAATCGTTGATGATGGAGTGGGCTTTGAAGTGGAGAATATGAAGGCAGGTTCCTACGGAATGCAAAATATGCATGAACGTGCAGGCGAAGTCGGCGGTACTTTAAAGGTGATAAGTGTAAAAGATAAAGGAACAAGGCTGGAAGTGAAGGTTCCAGTTACGTTTAATGGAGATGGTGGCAATGATTAGAGTAGTATTTGTCGATGATCATGAAATGGTTCGCATAGGGGTATCCTCCTATTTATCTGCACAGCCGGACATTGAAGTAGTGGGAGAGGCTGGAGATGGAGGCCGGGGTGTAGAACTGGCTTTAGAGCTTAGACCCGATATTATTTTAATGGACCTGGTCATGAAGGAAATGGACGGAATCGAAGCAACGAAAAGAATCATAGAAAAATGGCCTGAAGCAAAAATCATTATTGTCACTAGCTTCCTTGATGACGAGAAGGTTTATCCTGCCCTAGAAGCAGGCGCAACAAGCTATATGTTAAAAACATCAAAAGCCAGCGAGATTGCCAATGCAGTCCGGGCTACCTACCATGGACAATCTGTTCTTGAACCAGAAGTTACAGGGAAGATGATGGTAAAGATGCGTCAAAAGAATCAGCACATGCCCCATGAGGAACTTACTAGCCGGGAAATGGAAATCCTATTGTTAATGGCAGAAGGAAAAACCAATCAAGACATCGCTGATGAATGTTTTATTGCTTTAAAAACAGTCAAAACCCATGTGAGTAATATTTTAAGTAAGCTGGATGTTCAAGATCGTACACAAGCAGTCATCTATGCTTTCAAACATTCATTAACCAAATAATTCAAAAGGGCCCGCAAAAGCCCTTTTTTATTTTTGGACAAATTCCCTCTACTAAACTGATAACTTGTCTCATACGTTAGTAAGAGCAAGAATCAGTGAAGGGGAGTCAGATATGGCTATCTACTACAAGGGGATTTTCTTTTTGGCGGCCTCAGCGTTCCTGGGTGAGGGTGTTGAGTTTTTAATTAATATGATTTTAGCGAATGAACTTGGTAAACATGGCCTTGGGCTATATATGTCAATTCTGCCTACCATATTTCTGGTCGTTCTGCTTTCAAGTTTTGAACTGCCAGTATCGATCTCAAAGTTTATTGCTGAAAAAGAGGAAAAATTCCACCGTAATATTATGCATCATGCAATCACGATTACCATCATTTTCACTATTATTCTCTTTGTACTGGCATCAATGATTATTCCGTTTATTCCTGTTTTTAATGGCTACCATCCTTATACAAAATGGCTGGTGATTATATTGATCCCGATCATTTCTTTTACATCGGTAGCTAGAGGTTTTTTTATGGGCCGGCATCAGATGGGAAAAATCGCCATTGCCAATTTCCTAAGGAAATCCGTTCAGCTTATTTTGTTATTCCTTGTTTTTCGTTTTTTTGAATTTAATACCGAAGCTGCTTTATTAATTGCCATCGCCACCTTTGTTGGAAGTGAAATTGTTGTTTTCCTCTATTTGATTTACATGTTCATTATTCAATTTCAACAAATGAAACGGATGCCTTTTTCCAATTTGAATCGGAAGGTTGTCCGAAAGAATTTAGTGTCAGTCTCTGTACCAACAACAGGATTACGGCTATTTTCTGCTTTAACAGGTGCCATTCAGCCGTTTTTAATAAAAGCAGCGCTAATACGGTCTGGACTATCAGACACCATCGCAACAGAGCAATTTGGAATGTTAATGGGTGTGGCTGTAACCATTGGTTTTTTCCCGGCCTTTATTGCACATTCCTTAATGATTGTTCTTATCCCAGCCGTATCAAAAACATATGCGGATAAGAATTATTCCATGTTACAGAAAATGCTCTCGCAGGTTATGATGCTAACCTTTCTATATGGAGTTCCAGCAGTGGCCATTTTCTATGTTTTTGCCGGTCCGTTGACTTCTTTATTTTTTGATTCCTCCACCGCAGTAGGATTTCTACAAATGCTATGGCCGTTTTTTCTTTTTCACTTCTTTATCATGCCAATGCAGGCGTTTTTGATCGGATTAGGGTTAATAAAAGAAACATTCATTCATGCCATTTGGGCAACGGTTGTCGCCTATGCAATTATTCTCCTGTTGGCTTCATTGCCTGAATGGAGAATGGAGGGTGTGATCATAGCCATGAATACTAGTTCTATTTTATTAGCATTAATGCACTACCTGACAATATGCAAAAAAATTGGTGTATCTTTATTCATGAAAGGTGTCGTTCCAAGGAATAATTGAAAATTAAAATTTCTATCATATAAAAAGCCGGGGATCCTTCCCCGGCATACTCACTAATTGATATTTTTATTGTTCTTTAGTAGATCACGAATTTCGGCTAAAAGCTCTGCTTGACGGTCTACTTTTACAGGTTCTGGTTTTGCTTCTTCTTTCTTTTTAAAGCGGTTAATGAATCTTACAAAAAGGAAAACTGAGATTGCGATAATTAAAAAGTCGACAATGGATTGAATGAACTGACCATACTTCAACTCTTCTTTACCAAGTGTGATTGCAAGATTTGAGAAGTTGATTCCACCCATTAATAGGCCGATTAAAGGCATAATGACATCTGCAACAAGAGATGAAACGATCTTACCAAAGGCTGTACCAATGACTACACCAACAGCAAGGTCAATGACATTCCCTTTCATCGCAAACTTCTTGAATTCATTCCACATATTATAAAACCCCTAACTCTATTGTTTGTTAAAATTTATTCTACCGTTTGAGTGTCCACATTGCAATTTTACCGTTTCCAACAAAATGCTGATTGACAGTAGACTGCTATTTCTTTATAGTTACTTTGTTAATTAAATTCATTACACCGTAAATGGCAGAGGTTCATAGCGAACACCCTCTTTAAAAAACTATGGAATGGAACGTCAACCATATCCTTAGGATATGGTTTTTTCTATTAGTTTTAGGATTAGGAGCCTCCCTTGTTACGGATTTATAAGGAGGAAGTATTATGGCAGGAAGAACAGACGCTGAATTAGAAGGCGTAACGCTTCTCGGAAATCAAGGAACGAAATATTTGTTTGAATACAGCCCGGATGTTCTTGAGGCTTTTGATAATAAACATGCTTATCGGGATTATTTTGTTAAGCTTAATTTCCCGGAGTTTACAAGTCTTTGTCCAAAAACAGGTCAGCCTGACTTTGCTACAATTTATATCAGTTACATCCCGGATGAAAAAATGGTTGAGAGTAAGTCACTGAAGCTTTATCTTTTCAGCTTCCGTAATCATGGTGATTTTCATGAAGACTGCATGAACATTATTATGAATGACTTAATCAAATTAATGAATCCACGGTATATTGAGGTGTGGGGTAAGTTTACACCAAGAGGCGGCATCTCCATTGATCCGTATACCAATTACGGTAAACCGGGTACAAAGTACGAGCAAATGGCAGAGCATCGTATGATGAACCATGATATGTATCCAGAAAAGATTGATAATCGATAAAAAAAGCGAGCAGCATCTCTATGGAGTGCTGCTCGTTTTTTGATACCTATTAAAATGCCCAATTTCCTTTACGGAAGACTGGCTCTGTTGTGCCGTCTTCTGTAATCCCATCGATGTCCATTTCAGCCGAACCGATCATGAAATCAACATGGGTGATACTATCGTTTAAGCCATTTTCCTTTAGTTCTTCAGATGACATGGTCTTACCGCCTTCAATACAGAAAGCATACGCACTTCCGATTGCTAAGTGGTTTGAAGCATTTTCATCGAACAAGGTGTTAAAGAAAAGGATATTTGATTGAGAAATAGGTGAGTCGTAAGGCACAAGAGCTACTTCACCAAGGTAGTGTGAGCCTTCATCCGTTTCTACAAGGCGCTTTAGAATTTCTTCGCCTTCCTCTGCGGTGTAGCTAACAATCTTGCCATTTTCAAAGGTAATGGAGAAACGGTCGATAATATTTCCTCCATAGCTTAGCGGCTTCGTGCTAGCGACAGTTCCGTTTACACCTGTTCTGTATGGAACGGTGAAAACTTCCTCAGTCGGCATATTTGCCATAAATTCAAAACCATCCTTGTTCACACTGCCGGCACCAATCCAAATATGGTTTTTCGGAAGCTCGATCGTTAAATCTGTTCCAGGTGCTGTGTAGTGAAGCTTCTGGTAGCGGCGATCATTTAGATAAGCAACCTTTTCATGAAGGGATTCATCGTGCTTTTTCCATGCTTCAACAGGATTTTCTGTGTCTACACGGGTTGCTTTAAAAATCGCATCCCATAGCATGGAAACTTGATTTTCTTGAGGTGCATCTGGGAAAACCATTGCAGCCCACGCAGGTGAGGCAGCAGCAATTACCGTCCAGCTGACTTTGTCGGATTGCACAGCTTTACGATATGCGGATAATGCTTTTCCAGCAGCCTTTTGGAAGTTGCCAATTCGTTCTGGATCCACGCCTTTTAGTAAATCAGGGCTTGAAGAGACAACTGCCATAAAAGCAGCACCTTGTTCAGCTAATTCTTCTTGTTCTTTCGCACGCCAAGCTGGATACTCAGTAAACGCATCGTCTGGTGCTAGGTCATACTTCGTTCTAGATACAACATCATCGTTCCAGTTGACAATGACATTTTTCGCACCTGTTTCATAGGCACTTTTTACAACCAGACGCACAAATTCAGCTGCATCTAGGGTGGCATTTACCACTAAGGTTTGGCCCTTTTGTATATTTACGCCAACTTTAACGGCAAGCTCTGCATATTTTTCAAGGTTCTTTTGAAATTCACTCATTATGTAGTCTCCTTTTTCAGAATCTTCCTGTTATATTGTAGCTTTTTTTATATTAAAAAGAAACTGATACTGGTTTTTCAACAGCACAAAAAAACAGTAGAAAAGAAAATGTCTACTGCAATTTACTTCCATATACTTTGATATTTAAATATACCCCTGCAGAAAATAAAACAATAAAAGTAATAATACCTGACAAAGAAGTAGGAGACATAAATTCTGATAATTCCATCCATACCACCGTCCTCATAGAGTTGGTAACGTTTACATATTAATTATAATGTTAAAAGAGGTAAATGTGAACAATTTAGTACAATTTTTTTAATAGTATCGAACAAAAAAAAGGACCCTTAAAATTAGGATCCTTTCACTGTTTTCTTTTCAAATGTACGGAACATTACCCAATAGATCGCTGCACTAGCGAGGGCTAGAAGACAGAGAACGAAGAATGTCCAGGTGTAGCCAATCCAAACGGTTAAAGGAATGGAGAGAGGAGCAACTGTCCTGCTGATGGTAAACCTTAGGCTTGCAGCAGCAAAATACTGGCCGCGCATATGCTCGGGTGCAATCTTCGAGACAAAGCTTTGTTGAATGCCTGCCCCCATTAACTCTGCAAATGTAAAGATGGCCATTCCCATAATAAATCCCCAGATCCAGTTTGTTTGACTAAATACAATCATTGAGATTGCATAAATGATGGATGAAAAAACAAACACATTCCGTTCTTTATAGCCTTCCATCCATTTGGTAACGACTACCGTAAATAGGGCTACAAGAAAGCCATTCTCAGCGAGGACAATTCCAAAGGCTTGCTCACCCTTAATCGAAAATGACCAGTCGCCGAATGAAAAGAGGACTTGATGATCAAAGACATCTTTGATATAAACAGGCAGCAATAAATCTAATTGCATAAATGTTTGTCCTGCTAATACTCCCGCAATAATAAATAAAAGGAAGGTTCTGTCCTTGATGATGACTGAATAGTCCTTTAACTGATTCTGCAGGAAATAATACCATTTCCGTTTAACTCCATCCTCTATATCTGCTTTTAGGAAAGGTGCGGTTTCTCGTGTCCACTTTGCAAGAATGAGACCAACTAAAATACAAGCAATACCTGCGATCAGGAGCAGCTGGAAGCGATAATGAACATAAAAAATCGCCCCTAAAATGGGACCAACTACCACTGCGATATTAATTTGAGTATAAAAAATGGCAAAAACACGGCTTCTATCCTTCTCTTTCACCACATCAGCAATCATTGCCTGGCTGGCAGGCCAATATAACGAGCCAAAAATTCCTGCGATCGCAAAGGCGATAAATCCAGTCCATGGAGAATGAAGCCATGGTGAGCTGGCTAGTGCAAAAACTAAAAACGATAGCCCTTGCCCAATAGCCGAGAGAACCATCATTCGTTTTCTGCCAAATCGGTCGGCACAGTAGCCGCCCATTAGATTGGCGATGACAGAGAATATTTGTGAGAAAACTAATAAAAAACCTGCTTTACTTTTTCCAAATTCGTCTGCAAAATAGATCGTTAGAAACGGAAAGAACATCCAAAAGGTAATGTTCATCATCGCTTCACTAAATAACCGGACCTTTAAGTTACGGTCCCAATCTCTAATTCTCATGTTGTTTTTTCCTCACTGTTTTGAAATCTAACCATTCAATCTTACTACCATGTTGGAAGAAAATACAAGAAAAAAGAAGGCGCAATTAGCCTTTTTGTTATCTTTCAAATTTCATTTTTGCTGTTCTGCAATTAAATGAATTGTATGATATATTGAAGATTCAAGTTCTATGGTTTTCCGAAAGGGTGTTTAGATAAAGTGAAAAAAAGTGTTGTAATAGCTGAAAAACCTTCAGTCGCTCGAGATATTGCGCGTGTATTGAATTGTCATAAAAAAGGTAATGGGTTCCTAGAAGGAGATAAATATATTGTCACATGGGCGCTAGGACACTTAGTTACGCTTGCAGACCCTGAAGTATATGACGATAAATATAAAACGTGGAAATTAGAAGATTTACCAATGATGCCGAATGAGTTAAAGCTCGTGGTTATTAAGCAAACGAGTAAGCAGTTTCATGCAGTGAAGAGCCAACTACAGCGTTCTGATGTAGGAGAGATTGTTATTGCAACGGATAGTGCTCGTGAGGGAGAACTAGTTGCACGGTGGATTCTTGCTAAGGCCAAGGTAAATAAACCCACAAAACGATTATGGATTTCATCCGTTACAGACAAGGCGATAAAAGAAGGATTTCAAAAGTTAAGGAATGGTAAGGAGTATGAAAATCTATATTTATCTGCAGTAGCCCGTTCTGAAGCTGACTGGTATATCGGTCTTAATGCTACCCGTGCATTAACGACAAAGTTTAATGCGCAATTAAATTGCGGACGTGTGCAAACTCCGGTTGTAGCAATTGTTGCTGCACGTGAAGATGAGATTAAAAATTTCAAATCTCGAGACTACTATGGAATCGAGGCACAAACGGTTGATAAGTTAAAACTAACCTGGCAGAATGCTAAAGGCGAAGGTCGCAGCTTTGATAAGGAAAAGATCGAAGAGATTGTGAAAAAACTTGGCAGGAAAAATGCTATTGTAACGGAGATTGAGAAAAAGCCGAGGAAGTCATACTCTCCGGGTCTGTATGATTTAACAGAATTACAGCGAGATGCCAACAAAATATTTGGCTACTCTGCTAAAGAAACGCTAAATATTATGCAAAAGCTGTACGAACAACATAAAGTGTTAACGTATCCTCGTACTGATTCACGCTTTATCTCATCAGATATTGTTCCAACGCTCCCAGAACGTCTTAAAGCATGTTCAATAGGAGATTATCGTCCGTTAGTAAACAAAGTTTTAAAGAAACCAATAAAGGCTTCTAAATCATTTGTTGATGATAGCAAAGTTAGTGATCACCATGCCATTATTCCAACGGAAGGGTATGTGAACTTCTCGGCTTTTACAGATAAAGAACGCAAAATATATGATTTAGTTATAAAACGCTTCCTAGCAGTATTATTCCCGGCATTTGAGTACGAACAATTAACGCTACATGCAAAAATTGGTGATGAAAATTTCGTTGCGCGTGGAAAAACCATTCTAAACTCTGGCTGGAAAGAAGTATACGAAAACCGCTATGAAGATGATGATGATTCAGATGATTTGAAGGAACAGATTTTACCCCGAATCGAAAAAGGTGATTCATTAAATGTTACATTAATCGCTCAAACGTCGGGTCAAACCAAACCACCTGCACGTTTTACAGAAGCGAGCATTTTATCAGCAATGGAAAATCCAGTGAAGTATATGGAAAGTCGAAATAAACAGCTTGCAGACACATTGAAATCGACTGGTGGTCTTGGTACAGTTGCAACACGTGCTGATATTATTGAGAAACTATTTAATTCATTCTTAATTGAAAAACGCGGAAAAGATATTTACATTACATCTAAGGGTCGTCAACTGCTAGATTTAGTTCCAGAAGAACTAAAATCTCCTGCAACAACCGCAGAGTGGGAACAAAAGCTGGAGTTAATTGCAAAAGGTAAACTGAAAAAGGAAACATTCATCAATGAAATGAAGCAGCATACAAAAGAAATCGTTAGCGAAATTAAAGCAAGTAATAAAAAGTATAAGCACGACAATATTTCAACAAAATCATGTCCAGACTGCGGAAAACCAATGCTTGAAGTAAACGGAAAAAAAGGGAAAATGCTCGTATGTCAGGATCGTGAATGTGGTCATCGCAAAAACGTCTCACGTATTACAAATGCTCTCTGCCCACAATGCCGTAAAAAACTTGAATTACGTGGTGAGGGAGATGGGCAAATCTTTGCATGTCAATGTGGATATCGTGAAAAGTTATCTGTTTTCGAAGCACGACGCAAAAAGGAATCTGGAGGAAAAGTATCTAAAGGTGATGTGCAAAAGTATTTAAAACAGCAGCAAAAACAAGAAGAGCCAATCAATTCAGCTCTAGCTGATGCTTTAAAAAAATTAAACCTAAAGTAGGCATATGAAAATTCTCACTATATAAAAATATGCACATAAATAATCATGAAAAGGTTATTTATGTGCATATTTTTTAATTTCCAGGTCTTAGATTTTGTATCTTAATGCTCGAATCCTGAGGGTTGATGTCTTTTTCTTATTATCGTGATAAAGTATTATTGTGCTAAAATTCTGAAAATTTAGTTGACAAACAAGGATTTTTTTACATAAAATAATTATTAATACAATAGGAATGATGAATGGACTGATACGAATGAGGCAGAGAATAACAAATCAGAATAATCCAATATGTATAAAAGAGGCTGGACTTCACATCTAAAAAGATATGAAATCCAGCCTCTTTCTTTATTTCATTAAAGTGGTAGAGGTGAGAACTATGATTAAATTAACAGGTCAAGATTTAACGTTAGAGCAATTGAATCAAGTCCTATATAAGAATGAGAAGGTTTCTGCTGCAGCGGAAAGCATGCTGGCTGCCAAAAAAAGCAGGGAAGCAGTTGAAAGAATTGTATCAGAGAAAAGAATCGTATATGGGATTAATACTGGATTTGGAAAGTTCAGTGATGTAGGAATCAATCAAACAGATGTAGCCGATCTCCAATTGAATTTAATACGTTCACATGCATGTGGAATAGGGGAGCCATTTCCTGAGGTTGTGTCAAAAGCAATGGTTCTTTTGCGCGCTAATGCCCTATTAAAAGGCTATTCTGGAATCCGTCCAGTGGTAATTGAGTTATTACTGGAATTAGTAAATAAAAATATTATTCCGGTCATCCCGCAGCAGGGTTCTCTTGGTGCCAGCGGTGATTTGGCCCCACTTTCTCATTTAGCCTTGGTGCTGGTTGGGGAAGGGGAGGTATTTTACAAGGGAATACAAATGGACGCAATGCAGGCACTTCAAAAAGAAGATCTCTCACCGATTATCTTAGAAGCAAAGGAAGGATTAGCTTTAATAAACGGTACCCAGGCCATGACAGCGATGGGGGTAATTGGCTATTTAGAAGCAGAGCAATTGGCGTATGAAAGTGAATTGATTGCCGCTATGACGATGGAGGGCTTGAACGGAATCATCGATGCGTTTGCCGAGGAGATTCATCTAGCTAGAGGGTATAAGCAGCAAATCGAAACAGCGGCAAGAATCCGCCGGTACTTAAGTGATAGTTTATTGACCACCATGCAAGGTGAACTGCGGGTCCAGGATGCTTATTCCCTTCGCTGTATCCCACAGGTACACGGTGCTTCGTGGCAGGTTCTTGATTATGTAAAAGAAAAGTTAGAAATCGAAATCAATGCAGCAACAGATAATCCGCTCATTTTTGATGACGGTGAAAAGGTCATTTCAGGAGGAAACTTTCACGGACAGCCAATTGCATTTGCGATGGACTTCATGAAGGTCGCGGTTGCAGAATTAGCGAATATCTCAGAACGGAGGATAGAAAGACTAGTAAATCCACAATTAAATGACTTGCCTGCGTTCCTGAGTCCTGAACCTGGATTACAATCTGGAGCTATGATTATGCAGTACGCTGCCGCATCTCTAGTATCAGAAAATAAGACGCTGGCACACCCAGCGAGTGTTGACTCGATTCCGTCCTCGGCCAACCAGGAGGATCATGTTAGTATGGGAACCATTGCAGCAAGGCATGCCTACCAAATCATTCAGAATGCGAGGAGAGTACTCGCTATCGAATTCATTTGTGCGATGCAGGCAGTGGAAATCCGCGGAGTCGAAAAAATGGCTAGTTATACAAAGAAGCTATATGACAAAGGAAGAGAGGTTGTTTCTTCGATAAAAAAAGATCGTATCTTCTCTAAGGATATTGAAAGAACCTCTTTGTGTCTCAAAGAATTAGATGTTTTAAAATTTACTCAATCATTAAAAAAGGCGTGAATCATCACGCCTTATTCTACATCTTCTGTTTCCACTCTATTCTTAAAAGCTTCCCGGACAACTAAGAACTCTTCATCACCAATAGCATCTTTTGAATGTCGTTCGGTTAAGGTATCTTTAGGAAATTTTCCAGGATGACTTTTCTTTTTATGATTAAAATGTTCTCCACGTGCCAAATTTCAACACCCCTTTCGTCTTCGGTTGTAGCATTCCCTAATGGTAGGAGAACCATCCAAATAAAAAAGCTGGCAAGAGTGGCAGGCTGCCTTTAGGCATACTCACTCTTTGCCAGCTTTTTCTTCGGGTTCTGCGGGACTGCACATACGATCAAGAAGGAAACCGAAAAAAACGATAAAGGCTATTGGAATCGTATAATTCAGGACATGAATAAAAGTCATTCTATCACCCTCCTGTTATAATTTAACTATTCTGACTATTAATACGTTGTTTATATTATATGTCATTTGTCACAAAATAGACAAATTTTACCTCGAGGTAAATAAAGAAAGTGAGATGGAAAAAAACAGGTAATTCGACTGAAAATTCCTCTTTTTTCCATTAGTCAAATTAAAAAGCGAAAAAGGTTCTAATGATTATTAGGGGGAACTAAAGGTACTTTGTGGAAATTTAGCGAAATAGGTCATAAAAAGTATTTCGAAAATGGTAACTCGCAGACAAAATATAACACCGTACTGAAAAAGGACTATTTATAATGAGGATATCAATTAAGAAGAAAGACCTAGTTGTTTAAAAGACAGAATAGTCAAAAAAAGGGTCGCGAGATCAGAAAAAGGCAAACCTTTTGAAAAATGGGGACGCAAAGCCGCGGATCTAAGGTAGAATTGCTATGATAGCCGGGCTGCCTGGGATACGAATCGTATTTTAGGGGTGAGTATGTGAGAATATCAGAGACAGTAATGGAAGGTATTGATGCTGAATGGGTGGCCCTGATTTTAGAAGCGAAGGAATTGGGTCTTTCAATGGAGACAGTAAGAGAATTTCTTCAACAGAGTCAGATCAGAGAAAATGGCTGAGTTGAGAGAATACATAAAATGAAGAAGCATTCTACATAAGCCTCATGTAGAATGCTTCTTCATTTTTTAAGTCATACTTATTGGTTATTGTTTTGGTTGATCCGCCACTTATTAAATTCAAGGAAATCTTTAAACTGTTCTTTAGAAACACCTGAGTTCATTGCTTCCTTGACCAGGTTCATCCAGTCACTGTCTAATTCATCCGTGTTAATTTGATCATGTATTAAATGGTCAACGGGCACATTCAATACAGACGCAATTTTTTCAAGAAATTGAATGCTAGGATTACGTTGAAGATTTCTTTCTAACGAGCTTAAATAAGACTTTGCAACTCCAGCCTGTTCAGCTAGTTCTGAAAGTGACATCTTCTTTTCTAAACGGAGTTTTTTTACACGATCACCGATCATTGAGTCTCACACACCTATATAAATATTACAACACAATTTAATCTTACCAAATATATTTGAGAAGTTCCATATAAAGAACAAAGTTTTGTGACGAATATGTGAAGTCGAAATTTATTGGAATTAATCAACGTTTATTTTGAAAAAATGCTCAGATAACGCTACTATTAAATAGAGTTTCCATTTTTTCAGTGTGATATAAGTGTCGTAACTAGTTTAATAATAATTTGAACTAGTGGGCGGTCTAGACATATAATTATTAAAAAGGCAGGGAAGCTGAATGATTGTTCTTAAATCGAAACGAGAAATAGAAGCAATGAAAAAAGCAGGGGAAATCCTTGCTTTATGTCATAAAGAAATAGCAAAGATGATAAAACCTGGGGTTTCCACTTGGGAAATTGATGAATTTGTCGATCAGTTCTTAGAGAAGCACCATGCCACTCCCGAGCAAAAAGGTTACAAGGGATATAAATATGCTACCTGTGCGAGTATCAATGACGAAGTATGCCATGGATTTCCTAGAAAAGAGCCTCTTCAAGATGGAGATATCGTAACCATTGATATGGTAGTAAATTATAATGGCGGTTTAGCAGACTCTGCATGGTCCTATCCTGTAGGGAAGATCTCTAAGGAAACGGAGCACTTATTAACGGTAACGAAGCTAGCACTGTATAAGGGAATAGAGCAGGCTGTTCCAGGTAATCGAATTGGCGACATTGGCCATGCGATCCAAACCTATGTAGAAAGTGAAGGGCTGTCGGTTGTGCGCGATTTTATCGGCCATGGTATCGGAGCGGTAATACACGAAAAGCCCGATATCCCGCATTATGGTTTACCAGGAAAAGGACCGAGAATCAAAGAGGGTATGGTATTTACAATTGAACCGATGGTAAATATGGGCGAGTTTAAAACCAAAATGGATGAAAACGGCTGGACCGCAAGGACAATCGATGGAAAATACTCAGCGCAGTATGAACATACCATCGCGATTACCAAAGAAGGTCCAATCATTCTAACTGAGCAATAATCAAGAATAAAAAAAACAGATCAATTTGATCTGTTTATTTTTTGCGTAAATTTCCAAGTTCTTCAACTAATGCCTGCATTTCATTAGGGCTGAAGGAAGGCTTTCTAAGGACCATCTCATAGATTTCTTTTAACTCTTCGTACATTTCTTCATCAAAGTGAGATGGTTTGATTGCTCCAAGATTTAGTACCTTCAGCTTTTCTTTAATCTGTTCAATCATATACTCGACATTTTCTGTAGTTTTTTGTGATAAATTCATCCTGTCACCCTTTCAGAATTCGTATTTTCATCTTTTCACTTAAACTAGTATATGTCAATATAAACTTCCATTAGCGTTTTTTTAGAAATTATCACTGAAAATGTTTGCATTGCTTGCATTGGTTCTCTGCTTAAAGCAAAATAAGAAATGTGATGTATTGGTATTTTTTTCATAAAGGAATATATCTATAAAAATGTTTCAGAAAGGAGAGCTTAAGATGACTAGTAAAAATCAGTTTTGGAAGGGCATGCTGTACGGAGCAATTGCCGGCGGTGCATTAAGTTTATTAGATAAGCAAACACGGCAAATGATGAAGGAAAATGTACAAAAAGCATATAACCAGGTTTCATATGTTGTGCGTCATCCGGATGAAATAAGTGCTCAAGTAAAGGAAACCGCTGAAAAAATTAGAAATACAGTAGAGCAGGTAAGTGAAGATATCTCTTACATAACAGGTAAAGTCGATGAACTTCGTGAGTTAACACCACAAGTTAAGGGTATTGTGAAAGAAACGAAAGAAACATTTTCTAAAACAGAAGAAACGGAACTAATTGATGACCTAATTAGAGAGAAGAACCCTGATCAGGAACCGGAGAACGTCCTCTAGTATTCGAAAGAGGATGGAAGCAAAGGAGGTAATATCTTTGAAGGATAAGGGTGATGTTCGTTCATCTTTATTAAAGTTACTATGGCATAGGATTGAGGAGGATGATATCCCAGGCTTATCCGCTCAATTAGCCTATTTCTTTCTTTTATCCTTGTTTCCACTCCTAATCTTTCTATTTACATTACTTCCGTATCTTCCAATTACTCACGAGGATATACTGGGAACACTAAGAGAATTTGCACCAGTAGAAGCAATGAATCTTATCGAGAAAAATATTACGACGATTATGAATAACCGTAATGGTGGTTTACTTTCGATCGGTATTATTGGCACCATTTGGTCAGCCTCTAATGGTATACATGCATTAGTAAGAGCTTTTAATAAAGCCTATAATGTAAAAGAAAGTCGTTCCTTCATTGTGTCAAGAGGAATGGCGATTGTGCTGACATTTGGTTTAATATTGGTTTTTATTGTTGCAGCTATTTTACCGATTTTTGGAAGAGAGATAGGGATTTTTCTTTTCTCGCAATTTGGGTTTACCCATGAATTCCTTAGGATTTGGAATATGTCTCGGTTAATAGTAAGTGCCATTATTTTGTTTCTGATTTTTACGGGGCTATATTGGATTGCTCCCAATGTGAAATTACGGTGCAGGAGTGCTTTTCCCGGTGCTGCTTTTGCAACCATAGGCTGGATATTATCCTCCTATGTTCTGTCTTTTTACGTTGCTAATTTAAATAATTTCTCATTAACTTATGGAAGTATTGGTACGATCATTGTTTTAATGATTTGGTTATACATATCTGCCTTCATTATCATTTTAGGCGGAGAGATTAATGCGTTTTATAGTGAGAAAAATAAGGTGAATTGCTAAAAAGACCGTGCATTCAATATGCCCGGTCTTTCATTTTCTTAATTCTTAAGAAGTCTAAGGCTGTTTAGAATAACGAGAATCGTGCTTCCTTCATGGCCAATAACACCAAGAGGTAAATCGACTAGCTGAAAGAAGTTAGAGGATATCAATAGCATGATAACCGTGATCGAGAAGATGACATTTTGCTTAATAATCCGATTCATCCTCTTGGATAAATGAATGGCTTCTGATATACGAGGTAAGTCATTTTTCATTAAAACAACATCTGCCGTCTCTAATGCTACATCTGTTCCTTCACCCATAGCAATCCCGATATTGGCAGTGGCTAATGCCGGTGCATCGTTAATCCCATCCCCAACCATTGCAATCGTTTTGTACTTCTTTTTCAATTCCTTTAGCTGCTCTACCTTTTCTTCTGGCAGACATTCAGCAAAATATTGATCAACGTGGCTTTCTGCTGCAATGACTTTAGCCGTTTTTTCACTATCGCCTGTCAGCATTACCGTATAAATACCTTGTTTCTTAAGATGATCGATGGCTAGTTTCGTTTCTTCTCTCACCACATCTTTTAATGCAATCATGGCAGAAAGATCTCCATTAATTTGCACGTACACAAGCGTGTTGCCGAGGCTCGCAAGCTCTTCCGCTTTACCGTCTGCAAAGGAATTGACTGATTCAGTTCCCACAAATTCTGCTTTACCAATTTTCCACTGGTCACCGTCAATCTCGGCTTTTACTCCCCAACCCGCCACATCCTCTAAATTAGTTGGCGAAATCAGGTCCTTCTTTATGAGTTTCTTAACATGTTTAACAATTGATTGTGCTAAAGGGTGATTTGAATGATTTTCAATACTGGCAGCCTTCCACAGTAGCTCTTCTTCATTCATCCCTTGCTTAACTATTACTTCTGTTATTTCAGGTTTCCCTTTTGTAAGCGTTCCTGTCTTATCAAAGGCAATCGCTTCTAATTGACTTAAATTCTCCAGGTGGACGCCACCTTTTACTAAAATTCCATGTTTGGCACCATTAGAGATAGCGGATAAAGTAGCCGGCATAATTGACGCAACCAGGGCACAGGGTGATGCGACAACAAGCAAAATCATCGCCCGGTAAAATGATTCCTCCCAGCTCCATCCAAGTAAAAAGTGTGGAAGGACCATCATTAATAATACAACTGCCAGCACTGTTTTCACGTATGTCCCTTCAAAACGCTCAATAAACAACTGTGATGGCGACTTTTCACTCTGAGCCGATTGTACAAGCAAGATTATTTTTTGAAAAAGGGTTTCATTACTAGCTTTTGTTGTTTGGACGGTTATTGCTCCAGTTAAATTGACCGTTCCGGCAAATACCTCTTCTGCAGTACTCTTTGAAACGGGCATTGATTCCCCTGTGATGGCTGCTTCATCGATATTTGTATGTCCGGTAATAATAACTCCGTCTGCTGGAACTCTTTCTCCCGGCTTTACTAGAATCTGGTCACCAACCACCAATTCGGAAACGTGAACTCTTTGTTCTATTCCATCCCTAATCAAGAGCGCCTCTTCAGGCTGCAGCTCCATCAAAGATGAGATTTCTTTATGACTTTTGTTCATCGTATACGTCTCTAGTGCCCCGCTTACTGCGAAGATAAAGATGAGAATGGCACCTTCAGTCCAGTAGCCAATGATCGCGGAACCCACTGCCGCAAAAATCATTAACATTTCTACGTTCAGTTCTTTGTTTTCATAGGTTGCCTCAATGCCTTCCTTTGCTTTTGCAAAACCGCCAATAATAAAAGCTAATAGATAGGCGATAATCGATGGGACATTTTCATCCATTCTGTCTAACAGCCAGCCAGAAACAATTAAGACCCCGCTTATGCCTGCTGCAATCAGTTCCCCATGAAGTTTTACTTTCTCAATAAAACCTTCCTGCTGAATTCCTTTTGCTAGTGTTTTTGCTTCAGCACTCATGCCAATCCCTCCCTTAATTGAGAATAAAAATCAAAGTCAGTACCCTAAAAAAACACGAAAGCTGTCATCAAAAAGATGACAGCAGTTTTCCAAAAATTAATGATTAAGTTAATACCATTTTATCATAGCTATCGTGGTTAAGGATATAAAAATGCTCTTAGTTTTGTTGGCTGATTAAAGAGTAAGGCTTCTTTCCAAAAGTAAAAATAACAAGAGCAAGAATTAATAGCATTGTGCTAATAATCGAGAAAAAGCTGATATTCTTTAAATATTGAATGAACAGTCCGCCAATGATCGGACCACTTAAGCTCCCAAGGCTAAAGAATATCCCGCAAAGCAGGTTCCCTGTGGCTAATAAGTTCTTTGGAACCAGATCTGTCATATAGCTTATGCCAAGGGAAAAGGTAGAACCGACCACCATTCCAGAAACGAAGAAACTAATGATTAGACCAATGGTTGAATGTTCAAATATACTAGCAGCTGTAAAACTAAAGAAGCCTAACAGCAGTACAATCATTAAGATATTCCTGCGACCGTACTGGTCACTTAATATGCCAAGTGGCAATTGGGTAATAATACTGCCGATGGCGAAAGCTGTTAGGACAAGTGAAACACTCGTAACATCAATTTCAATTCTTAAAGCGTATACGGGAAAGCTCCCGTTCAGGGATGATTCCAGGAATCCATAACAAAAGGGCGGAAGAAATGCTACCCAGCCATATTTCAAGGCATTTTTAAATCGTTTAATCGTATTGAAAAATGAATTAATCTCTAGTTCCTGTTCCGGGTAGTCGTTGTTTAATGAAAATACAAATAACCAGCCAGCTAAACATAGTAGTGAGGATACGATGAAGGGCAGGGTTTCATTTACATTGACTAAAGGTGTCATCAATGGTCCTACGGCAAATCCTATTCCAAAGAACAATCCATATAATGAAATGTTCCTCCCACGCTTTTCCTGTGGAGAAGAGGAAGTAATCCAGGTTTGGGTGGCGAAATGAAGAGCATGGTCACCAATCCCAATAAACAGCCGTAAAACAAACCAAAACCAAAAGGATTTCCATAATGGAAACATGCCAAGCGCTATAAACACTAATGCTCCGCCAACGATGATAACGGGTTTATAGCCATATTTCCTTAGGGGGATTTCCATAAAGGGTGAAACAAGTAAAATACCTATGTACAAGGCAGTGGCATTTAGTCCATTTAGGGAGGAAGAAACTCCATCCTTTTCAAAGATAACAGCAATCAAAGGCAATAGCATTCCTTGTGAAAAGCCAGAGACAGCTACAATAGACACCAAAATCCAAAAATGAAATTTATTAATTTTATTGTTCATATGATTACCCTCGTATTCATTCTAATCATTCCTACATGATGGTAACGAGAAAAATAGGTATTTGCAAGAGAAAAATACCCTTATTGTTTTGAGAAATAGAAAGACTCTGAACCAGAAGGCTCAGAGTCTCATTTTTAATAAAAAATCATTTTCGATGTACGGGGTAATACTCGTTAATTGTGCTATAATTATCAGGCATTATTCAACTTCAGAATAAATCAATCGCTTCTTTCTGGGTCCATCAATCACCAACCTTCATGTTTTAGTTATGATAATGAAACACGAGTGTTGAAAATTTTCATATAAGACGGGAATCCCAACCTCCTTAATGTACTGGTTAGCTGATTGATTACTGCCCTCCTTTTTTAAGGTTATTTGTATTATAAATGATAGATTGAATTTTGTAAATGTTCAGATTATTATTTTTAATAAATTTTAAGGAGAAAAATATGGCTTTTCTTTATCGGTTTTTGTTTTTTATTATTGGGTTGTTTATTTTAACCCTAGGCATCTGTTTAACGATTAAAGCAGATCTTGGGGCCGGAGCATGGGATGCGCTAAATGTCGCACTGACTGAGAGGATTGGTCTTACCGTCGGAACCTGGGTCATGATTGATGGCGCTGTCGTCCTATTTGTTAATGCCTACTTGCTTAAGCGCAAGCCTGCATATCTTTCACTCCTTACTATTATTGTAGTTGGACTATTAGTGGATTTCTGGCTGTTGTTCATTTTTGGTACATGGAGCGTTGATTCGTTTGTGCTGCAGTTTATCACTCTAATCAGTGGAATTCTTACTGTCGGCCTAGGGGCATCCATCTATTTGCAGGCGAAGTTTCCAGCGAGCCCGATCGATAATCTAATGCTTGCCATCAGGGAGCGCTTTAATGTGAACCTCACTATTTCAAAGACAATAGGTGAAATCGCAGCGTTAATTCCTGCTTTTCTTCTAAAGGGGCCAATTGGGTTAGGTACGATTATTATTACCTTTGCCATTGGACCTTCTATTCAATTGTTCTTCCCGCATTTTGAAAAGTTAATGAACAGTTTGCTAGCGAAGGAAAAAAAGCTTCAAGAGAAATTTTGAAATAACTTGGTGTAATGGATAAAATTTTACAACTCCGAAAAAACTATGTGCAGTGATGTTTATTGCTATAGATTGAAAGGAGTTTAGCGTAGTGAAAAAATTGATTTCTGTCCTTATGCCACTGATCTTAATGTTAAGCTTTTTACCGGCGGTCTCTGCTGAAAAGGCACCTGTTAAAAAAGAACCGGTAAAATACCAGGTACCGCCCTCTGTTCGTAATATTACTAAGGAAAATACGTATCCAAATTCAACTCAGGATTTACCACTCTTGCAGCCAAGTGATTTAACACAAAAGTTAATAGACTCTTCCAAGGTTAAAATTGAAAATCCTGATTTGATTAGAATGTTAAATGAATCAAGTATTAATAGTACACCTTTTGCTCTAGGCTACCGTGCAATCGTGTATCTTGGACAATGGCCATTGAATTATGAATCCACTGAGACCTCGCCTAACTGGGAATATCAAAAAATAAATACGAACTACTATGATAATCGCGGCGGCAAGGTGCCATATCAGATTCATTATGTACAGGAAGCACAAAAAATCGTTAGAGGCGGGTTAACCTCTAAGATTGCCAATTCTGAAGATGTAAAGAAAATGATGCTTCTAAAAGCGATGGAGAAAACGCGTCTGCCGCTTTCTTTTGATACGATTATTGGTGCGGGGACGAAGAATGATCATGTATACAATATCCCTGTAAATCGCCTCGGCTACCTTTATGCCTATGCACCTGCTGTTAATGAAAAGGGGAAGGTGACCTACGGAGAAGTATATTTAATGTTAAAAGGAAACAAAAAAACCATTATCATTAAAAACGTTACCTCCCAAGGAATTGGTGCTTGGATTCCAGTCCAAGATTATGTATCATTCGGCTTTGCAGCGTCTGAGCGCCCAAGATAAACATTGGCCAAAGCCCCCTATGCATGCGAACCATAGGGGTCTCTTTTTTTATAAGAGGTTGCGAAAGTTTTTTCATTGCGTTAGGATAAAAAGCATTGAGAAAGGAGTGATTCTCATGGGAAGTCCAACTCATGATAAAAACGCACAGGTTGATTTTTTAAAGCATCGCTTAAATATGTTTATTGACGTGCTCGATGCAATTGACCCAGAAGATACGGATCTTGAGGATATCGATAACCTAATCAAAATGATCGATGAACTCGAATCAAAGTGCCGCGAATTTAATAATCGTGAAGTAAGTGAGTCTGTATAGTACAGGCTCTTTTTTTAATTTAGAGAGCGTTTACACCTTATCCTTTTAATCCTATGTTGATAGGAGTATAATAGAAGTCGTCAAATAATTGTAATTTTTAAATAGATTAACAAGGGGACTAGGGGAAAGGGGTACTTGATTGTGAATATTACTAAATTTCAAGAAAGTATGTACAAACTGGTAGTTGAAACTTCTACAAAGCTTCCGAAGGACGTCCGTCGAGCAGTAAGAGCGGCTAAGGAAAAAGAAAATGCCGGTACAAGTGCGGCAATGAGCCTTGCTACCATTACGAATAACATCAAAATGGCGGATGATCAAGTTTCACCTATTTGTCAGGATACAGGATTACCCACCTTTAAAATTAAAACTCCAGTCGGTGTAAACCAGCTGGAAATAAAAGAAGCGATAAAAAATGCAATCGTGATCGCCACGAAAGAAGGAAAGCTGCGTCCAAACTCAGTTGATTCCTTAACAGGCGAAAACAGCGGGGACAACCTTGGGGCGGGACTCCCTGTAATGAAGTTTGAACAATGGGAAAAGGATTATATCGATGTTCGTCTAATCTTAAAGGGAGGCGGCTGTGAAAACAAAAACATTCAATATAGTCTTCCATGTGAGTTGGAAGGATTAGGACGTGCCGGCCGTGACCTTGATGGAATTCGCAAATGTATCATGCATTCTGTTTATCAAGCGCAGGGACAAGGCTGCAGCGCTGGTTTCATCGGAGTGGGAATTGGCGGGGACCGTTCATCAGGCTACGATTTGGCTAAAGAACAATTATTCCGTTCGGTCGAAGACGTTAATCCGCATGAGGACCTGCGTAAGCTTGAAGAGTATGTAATGGAAAATGCCAATAAATTAGGAATCGGGACAATGGGCTTTGGAGGAGAAGCAACATTACTTGGTTGTAAAATAGGTGTGATGAACCGTATTCCGGCAAGTTTTTACGTCTCTGTTGCGTACAATTGCTGGGCATACCGCCGCATGGGCGTCAGCATTGATCCAGTTAGCGGTGAAATCAATGAGTGGATGTACCAGGAAGGTGAATTTATCGATTTTGCTCAGACAGAAGCAGAAAAGGAAGCTGCTGCTACTCGTTCTGAAAAGGTAGTAACGCTACAAGCACCCATTACCGAAGAGCAGATTCGTGAATTAAAAGTAGGCGATGTCGTACAAATCAATGGAATGATGTATACGGGCCGTGATGCGATTCATAAATATTTATCTGACCACGATTCACCAGTAGATTTAAATGGCCAAGTCATTTATCACTGCGGTCCTGTTATGTTGAAGGATAAAGAGGGTAACTGGCATGTGAAAGCAGCCGGCCCGACAACCAGTATTCGTGAGGAACCATACCAAGGCGATATCATGAAGAAATTCGGTATTCGTGCAGTCGTTGGTAAAGGCGGTATGGGACCAAAAACCTTGGCAGCATTGAAGGAGCACGGCGGTGTTTATCTAAATGCAATTGGTGGGGCAGCACAATACTATGCAGATTGTATTAAATCGGTCGAAGGCGTAGACCTAATGCAGTTTGGTATTCCAGAAGCGATGTGGCATCTCCAGGTCGAAGGCTTCACAGCCGTTGTCACCATGGACTCACACGGAAACAGCCTCCATGCTGATGTCGACAAATCCTCATTAGAGAAATTGGCGCAGTTTAAGGAGAAGGTATTTAAATAACATTTTGGATAGCCGCAGTGAGCGGCTATTTTTTGTGCCTTTTTGTTGAATTGTAGATATCATGCTTGAAATTGTAGATATCCGGCTAATAATTGTAGATATCTGCTAAAAAATTGTAGATATAACTCTAAAATTTGTAGATATCCTTCTAATTTTTGTAGATATAATCTCAGTAAAATAAAATGCTAAAAATGTTCACATATTAAAAGCAGGAATGGGCCCGTTTTAAAGGAATATTACCCATATATAATGAAAGGGAGGGAAAAATTTGTTTATAATGGACCTGGAAAAACCCCATTCACTACTTCAGGCAGAAGCATGTGATAGGAGATTACCAAGAAATCACAAACAAAGACTGAATTTGGAGGTAAAACTACGAAATTTAATCTCCGGACATACTGGGGAAAAAACATTAAATTACTTCTTAAGCTTAATGCCTAATGAAAAGTATCAAATATACCATGGACTCCGCCTTCCAATTGGTAATTCCTTCTTTCAGATTGACGGGTTGCTTGTTTCTTCAAAAATTATTTTTGTTCTAGAGTCAAAAAATAACGCTGGAATCCTAACGATAGATAAACACCAATTAACACAACAATACGATGAGAATACCGAAACTTATCAAAACCCCGTAGCCCAAGTAACTCGCCATAAAATCCTTCTGAAATACTTTCTAGATGAATATAAGATCCCCACCATCCCAATGGAAGACTTAGTTGTAATAACAAGGTCCTCGACAGAGCTTAGAATTTCTCAAGGTTATACCGATGGACATAAAAAGGTATGTAAAGCTGAAGACCTATTAAAGGAATTGCAGAGGCTTGAAAAGTTTAATCATAAGGAAAGCTTTGATAAGCAAACCATTAACAAGCTAAAATATTTGCTTTTGAAGAAGCATACACCACTAATGGCATCACTCCTTGAAGAATTAGGCATCGATAGAAGTGAGATGCTAACTGGTGTTCTATGTCCAAACTGCATAGGAGTAAAAATGGACTATTACAGAAAGCATTGGAAATGCCCAAAATGCCTTTTAGTTTCAAAGGACGCCTTTATCGAAGCAATAAATGGCTACTTTCTTCTAATAAAGTCTACCATTACAAATGCAGAGTTATGTGCATTTCTTCAACTCCCTTCTCAAAGAGCTGCCACATTTATATTTTCCTTACTTAATCTCCCCTCCACAGGCCAAAACAAAGGCCGTGTTTATCACCAACCCAAATTATTTCCTATAACTGTAAATCATGTTTTCCCTAATAAAACAAACACTAAGAAAAAGCAAAAATAGGGGGACCATGATGAAAAAGTTGTTATTCATTCTTTGTATTCTGCTGTTAATCGCACCTCAGGTTTCGTTTGGTGCACCTCCCGACAAGCCGATTCATTGGGGCTTTAAAAAGGCAGTTAATGAAGTACCGCCAGAGGCAGGCGCTGAGTACGACCAGCTGCTTGAGAAATATGGTGCGTTTTATAAGGGGGATCCAAACAGCAAGACTTTATATTTAACCTTTGATAACGGGTATGAACAAGGATATACAGGTAAAGTGCTGGATGTCCTGAAAAAAGAAAAGGTGCCTGCCACATTCTTTGTAACAGGACATTATCTGCTCTCCCAGCCAGAGTTAACAAAGAGAATGGTCGATGAAGGTCATATCATTGGCAACCACTCTTGGCATCACCCGGATTTGACACAAGTGAGTGATGAAAGAGTCCGAGAAGAGCTTAGAAAAGTGAAGGAGAAGACAAAAGAATTAACGGGTCAAAAGGAAATGAAGTATTTGCGTCCGCCTAGAGGAGTTTTCAGTGAACGGACGATGCAACTTGCCAAAGAAGAGGGCTATACCCATGTTTTCTGGTCGCTTGCCTTTGTGGATTGGAATATCAATAATCAAAAGGGCTGGCAATATTCGTATGACAATATTATGAAGCAAATCCATCCAGGGTGTGTGATGCTGTTACATACCGTTTCAAAGGATAATGCGGATGCACTTGAGAAAGTAATTCAAGATTTGAAAAAGAAAGGCTATACCTTTAAAAGCCTTGATGAATATCCAAAGAAAAAGTAGCCGAATTCCCTAGAATTCGGCTTTTTCCTGATATCCATGCTATAATACGGGGAAAATGATGAAGGACGGGAAAGACTGTGTGGCAAGAAACGATTCGAATTGAAGGACCATATAACTTTGATCGAGTACTTGAAAGGCATTCAATTGACCCTTTGAAAAACCTCTCAATGGAAGAGCGCTGGATTAAGGTGCCAGTGATTATAGGAGACGCATCACAGGTCGTGGAGGTACAAGCAATCGGAACGACTGCCGAACCTGCATTTATTTTAAAAAGCAATGGCACTCAGCAAGAAGCAGCAATCCAGAGAATTAATGAAATTTTCCAATGGAATATGTCTTTAACACAAATCCATGATTATTATCAAAAAACAGACCTTCAGCCGATTTTCACAGAGCATTATGGAACGCCGCTTGTGTTGGACTTTGAACTTTTTGGCGGATTATTAAAATTAATCATCCATCAGCAAGTGAATATGTCATTTGCCCATACCCTGACAGAGCGTTTTGTTCATACCTTTGGTTATCAACTAGAGGATGTTTGGTTCTTCCCTAAGCCTGAAACCGTTGCCGCCCTTAAGGTGGAGCAATTAAGAGAGCTGCAGTTTAGCGGACGAAAGGCCGAATATGTTATTGATATTGCCAAAGCAGTAGTGGATAATGGTTTAGACCTTGAAGCATTAAATGACGTGCCAGATGAAGAAATCTTCAACCAGCTTATCAAAATACGCGGAATCGGTGCTTGGACGATTGAAAATTTCTTGTTATTTGGACTAGGCCGGCCGAACCTTTTTCCAATTGCTGATATTGGAATTCAAAATGCCATTAAAAAGCTATACGGCTTAGAAAAGAAGCCAACGAAAGCAGAAATGGAACAATATAAGCAAGCTTGGGATCCATACCTTAGCTATGCCTCATTATATTTATGGAGAAGTATTGAATAATTTGGAGTGAACACGATGAAAATGGATCAAGCCATAAAAATTAAAGAAAAACAGACTTTCCCACTGACCATTAAGCGGTTGGGTATTAACGGGGAAGGTGTCGGTTATTTTAAAAAGCAGGTTGTCTTTGTTCCAGGGGCTCTTCCAGGTGAAGAAGTGGTCGTAGAGGCAACTAAGATTAATCCTAAATTTGCTGAAGCGAAGATAAAGAAGATTCGCATCAAATCTCCGCACCGTGTGCAGCCGCCATGTCCATACTATGAGCAGTGCGGAGGCTGTCAACTGCAACACTTAAAGTATGACCAACAATTGAAGGAAAAACGGGATATCATTGTTCAATCACTTGAGCGTCATACGAAATTGTCTATCGACAAGCTTGATATTCGCGATACATTAGGGATGGAAGATCCTTGGGGCTATCGTAATAAAAGCAGTTTTCAGGTTGCGGGCAGAGACGGGAAGGTGCTGGCTGGTTTATATGGGATGAACTCACACCAGCTGATTGATATTGATCATTGTGCTGTTCAGCATTCTCAAACAACAGAAGCAGTTAATGCAGTTAAAAAGATTCTTGAGGATTTAAAAATCCCCATCTATAACGAGAAATCCCGAAAAGGCATTATCAGAACGATTGTTACCCGGGTTGGAGTGCAATCTGGCGAGCTGCAGGTTGTGTTGATTACGACACAAAAAGAATTGCCTAAAAAAGAATTAATTATAGAAGAAATCCAAAAACGACTGCCGAATACGAAGTCAATCGTACAAAATATTAATGGTCAGAAGACCTCATTAATATTCGGTGACGAAACAAATGCTTTGGCAGGTAATGAATTTATCCAGGAAACATTAGGCGACCTTCAATTTGAATTATCGGCGAGAACATTCTTTCAATTAAATCCAACGCAAACCGTTAAGCTCTATAATGAGGTAAAAAAAGCTGCCGCCCTTACAGGCTCTGAAAAAGTAGTCGATGCATATTGCGGGGTTGGTACAATCGGGTTATGGCTGGCTGACCAAGCGGGTGAAGTTCGTGGAATGGATATTATTCCTGAATCAATCGAGGATGCAAAGAAAAATGCCAAACGCCACGGCTTCACGAATACAAAATATGTACCAGGAAAAGCAGAAGAAGTATTGCCGAAATGGGTGAAAAAGGGCTGGAAACCAGATGTCGTCATCGTTGACCCGCCAAGAACAGGCCTCGACAACCAGCTATTGCAAACCATCTTGCAGGTACAGCCAGAAAAGCTGATTTACGTCTCGTGTAACCCATCAACATTAGCGAAAGACATCCAAACTTTGAGCAGTAAGTACGAAGTGAAATACATCCAACCTGTGGATATGTTTCCGCAGACAGCGCATGTGGAGTGTATCTCGCAACTCATTTTAAAGAAAGGCAACTAACCCTTTGGGTGTTGCCTTTAGATTTTTTAAATTGTTTTGTAGATCTTTAATGCAGAGGTTTATTTTTACTCTTATAAAAAATTGTTATAATTCATACCATTCAAGGTCAAATATCATAATATGCTCGCCAATATTTGGAGTGAATATCTCAAATCCAAATTTCGAATAATACTGAGTTAACCGATTGATTATACTTTCACGCTCAGATCCTTCTGGTTTACCCTCAATCGGAGCAGGTTGTAAAATAATATAATCGACATTTAATATTTTGCTGAATTTTATTAGATTGTTAATCGCAAAGGAACCGTATGAGTTTTTTCTATACTCTATTTGAATTTTAATATAGTTTAAGCATAGGATTTTTTCGTAATAGCAAGCCTCATTTGCACGAAAATATTGATTAAAACCATCAATTAGATGAACCATATCACCTGACTCTGAATCTGCGATATCATTGATTAGGAATGAATCATCTAAAGTATTCGAATGGAAGATAGTAAAACTGATTGAACCTATATCCTTACTTGTACCTTCTTCGTTATGTAAAGTAATTTTCGCCCATCCATCTAAATAAGGGTATTCCTCAAAGTAATTTTCATTAACATGTAAATTATAATCAATATTAAGTAAGTAAGATTCGTCCATATCCGATACCTTCCTTTTTTTTCTGAAAAAAGATGTTATTAATAATTATAACCAATAACAGCTAGGAGGATAAGTTGATGGAAACTGACTATAAAACATTAATTGAAAAGAAGTTTGGTAAACCTTTAAAAGATATTATGTATGAAGTTTGTATTGAGAAAGGATTAGAAAAGTGGGATGGAGCAGAGTTATTAGGTGTTCCTGTAGAAACTTTTGCTGCATGGAGATCAAAATTTCGTTTTGGTCCATTACAATGGCGGGCGGATCAGGCTGATATTTTACGCAAGCGAAATATAGAAAAATATAACGAGGAACTTTTAAATTCAGATTTGAATAGGGCGTTTCTTCATAAGGGCGATAGAACGATTGAAAGTTTCAAAGAGGTTATTGAAAGAATGTTGGAACTCGCAAAAGCAAAACGCACTAAACATGCTGAAGTTTCTTATGATGAAATCTCAATAATAATGAAAATTGGAATACTTGAAAATACACTTGAGTACATAAATGAATTTGAAATAAATAAGTTGCATGAGAAATTCGAAACGGAGTTAGAATTTTATACTAGCGGAAATGTTAAGAAGAATTAATTCAAGGGGTGGGCTAAAAATTACCCTGTCTACAACCATTGCCCTAAATCAGATTATGTAAAAATGAAGAAGAAAAGTAAATTAATTAATGTCTTAGCTTATTTCTAGAATTATTGCCATGTGATATTATGTGATTAAATATACCATAATCGGCGGTGATAAAATGAATAAGGTTTTATCTTCGGAGGAACTCATGAAGTACATTCATAATATGGATAGTGAAAATTCTGTTGTTCAATTTTCAATCCCTGGTAAAGGCAGATTTACACTCGTTCTTCAAGAGGAGGTCGACCATTCGATTAAGAAGGATGTAATGAAAAATCCACAGCTTGAATTAATGTTTAAAGAAAGTGAAGAACAATACAAGAATGGACTTGGAATTACCACCTCAGATTTTTTAAAGTCACTTTCGGAAAAGGATTTTAGATAATGGAAACCCGTAATGTGATATGGACTCCCGCTGTTAGAAAGAAACTAATTGAAGGCTGTAAAGTGGAAAATACGGATAGTATGTTTGAAAAAGCTGTAGGAAAAAGAGGTTGTCGACATGGACAACCTCTTTTTCCTTTTATTATTCGCTTATTTACACCATTAAATGCTTCTTTTTCTTTATAAAGTAGAAAGTTGTCCCTGCTGCTATAAAGAGCAAGCCTAGTATTAGTAAATTATACATATTTGAAGCGGTATCAGGTAAAGAATTGCCCTCACCATCATCAGATGCTGGTTGGTCATCTTCAGCTCCTGGTTGCTCGGTAGTTGGATTTTGACCTTCGTTATCTGTTGGTTTGTCCGGTAATGGATTCTGTCCATCATTGTCTCCTGGTTCAACTGGAGTTGGATCTTCTCCTGGATCTTCACTTCCTGAATCATCCACTGTTATAGAAATATTATCAAGATAAACGGTTGTAGCAGCGTTTCCGCCTTGAATGTTTCCTAATTCAAATACAAGTTTTCCATCATTGAAGGTTTCCTCACTCATTTCAAACGAATAGGTAAAGGTCTTCATTTCGTTTGTTAAATCAAACGTTTGCGTTGGTGCATATGGAATAAACCAAGGATCTTGAGTAAGTTCTTTTCCGATATTCACGTTGACTTTACGAGCTTCATTTGCTCGTGCATCAAACGTTACTTTATAGGTTTTTCCCTTCTCAAAAGTAACACCCTTTTGGAAAATTTGTGGTGCGTACGAAGCGCCGCCTACTATCGTAATGTCCACCTTTAACTCTCCATTTTCTACTAGAGCTGATCCTTCAGCAACACCGCTCCATTGGTCACCCCACCATGATGCCCAATGATCCATTCCTGCATCGAATGTGCCATTGTCTAGCTCAGGTGTAGGTGCCGGCAGTTGTTCTGTAATTGTAACATTATCCAAGTAAACGGTTGTAGCCGCATTTCCATCTTGAATGTTTCCTAACTCGAATACCATTTTTCCATCATTGAAGGTTTCCTCATTCATGTCAAACGAATAGGTAAAGGTCTTCATTTGGCTTGTTAAATCAAACGTTTGCGTTGGTGCATATGGAGTAAACCAAGGATCTTGAGTAAGTTCTTTTCCAATATTCACGTTGACTTTACGAGCTTCATTTGCACGTGCATCAAACGTTACTTTATAGGTTTTTCCTTTCTCAAACGTAACACCCTTTTGGAAAATTTGTGGTGCGTACGAAGCACCGCCTACCTTAGAGATGTCTACCTTTAATTCTCCATTTTCTACTGCTGCTGATCCTTCAGCAACACCGCTCCACTGGTCACCCCACCAAGATGCCCAATGATCCATTCCTGCATCAAAAGTACCATTGTCTAGCTCTGGTGTTGATGTGGGTTCTTCCGGTGGCGCTTCACCTGCTAAGCTAATCTTTACGTTGTCGATAAAAATATCATGAGCACCTGAACCGTATTTGCCCATTTGGAATTTCAAGCCTAGTGTGTCATTTGCTGTCATTTCCATGTTATAGGTAAAGGTCTGCATTTCATTCGTTAATTCCGTAACTTCAGAGAGATATCTTTTGTACTCTGCATTTTCCAAGGAGACAACGATTGGTCTGTTCGTTGTTGATCTTGCATCAAAAGAGACAGTATATTGTTGTCCCTGGCCAAACTTCAAGCCTTTTTGTTCAAGAAGGACGCTCCACTCTTCTCCGCCTGGATTTGTAATCGCTACTTTCGCTTCTCCATTTGCTTCGGTTATTTGTGCTTGCGCATCATAATGGATATATTGTGACCATGCCTCTAGGCCATTGCTATAATCACCATTGATTAATGATGGGATCACCAGATTCCCTGTTAGATTCAGTAGTTTAACATCGTCAATATAAACATTCGAACTATTTCCACCTAAGTTGAATACTAACTGACCTTGGGTGTCTGTCACTCCATCAGGCATTGTAAACTCAATCGTTTTCATGTCCATAACATCAGATAAGTTGATTGTATTTGATGAATAAATGACTGTTCCATCCTTGCTTGCTAAATCCACTTGAATATCTCTTGATTGATCTGCTCTTGCATTGAATGTTAATTTGTAATCTTTTCCTTCAAGCAACTGCATACCCTGTTGCTTTAATTGTAGAGAAGAGGAGCTAGTTCCACCATCAGTAATTGTTGTCGTAAACTCCCTAGTAGCCTCACTAACATTCCCCATGGCTGAACCGTCATTTTGAACAAAATTCCAAAAAGTCATCCGGTCAATTGTTCCTTGATCAAAGGTACCATTGTAAACATGGTTTCCATTTAATAGAGGTTCCTTAGCAGCATAATCCTGCTGCACTCCCGTAATATCTTCTACTCTGACATTCCCAATCCAAATTGGATTGTTTCCGTTGGCTCCCATGTTGAACTCTAATCTCGCTGCTATGTCCGTGTCCTGAATCATGTCAAATGAAAATTCATATGATTTCACTTCACTTGTTAATTCAATTTTTTCTTCATTCGAGTACTTTGTCCAACCTCGATCAGCACCACCTGATACCTTCACCATCATATCTCGATTAGCAGTGGACTTGGCATCAAAGCTAACTTTATACTTGCCACCACTTGCAATTGAGATTAGTTGAATCTTTTGTAGTGACCATAAAGCATTTCCTTGATTGATAACATCAACTTTTGCAAACGTCTCCCCGTTAATGTCATCAGTTGTTATAGACCCTTCACCCGCAAAGTCTGGTAAGTGAAGGAAGTTCCAGTATTCGGTATCAAGAGATTGTGTACCGGATGAAATATCGGTAAAACCATTGCTGTAAGTATTGTCGTAAACAAGGTTACCATCTGCTTGAGGCAGCTTTGCACCTGATGGTAACTCTACTTTTTCGACCATTGGTTCAACCGGTGTTTTATAATCTCTTCCTGTTAATTCATAAACACGAACATAATCTACTTCCATTTTGCCAGGGAAAGTAGTCGTTGCATCGGGATCTCCACCATACCAGCCACCAACTGCTAGATTTAGAACCATATAGAATTCTTGATCAAAAGGGGCAGGGAAAGAGTACTTCTCGGCATTATTTTTATCTTTGCTGTACCAATTAGTAGATGTCTGATAAAGGTTTCCATCAACATACCAACGAATTTCTCCAGGCTCCCATTCTATTGAATATGTATGGAAATCTGTAATAGACTCTCCAACAGGGAACTCGTAAGTCTTTCCCTTATGAACGTTGTTAGGATATACCTCACCATAGTGAATGGTACCACCAATTTCATTTACATTTTTACCTGCTGCTTCCATGATGTCAATTTCACCTGAAGCTGCCCATCCGCCATAAACATCATTCTCAGGTAACATCCAAAATGCTGGCCAGTATCCTTGGCCGCTTGGTAGTTTCATTCTAGCTTCAAATTTCCCATACTTTTTGCTAAACAATCCTTTTGTTTTGAGCTTAGCAGACGTATAATCATAAGAACCAAACTCATCCGTTATAGGAGTTTCTTCTTTCTTAGCTTCGATTACTAGCTTACCATCTTGAATATAGGAATTTTCAGGGGAGTCGGTATAATATTCTAGCTCGTTATTTCCCCATCCTTTAGCTACTCCAGTGCCATTCTCATCGACAATCCAATTTCCGATATCATATGACCACTTTGATTTATCGATTTCGGTACCATCAAACTCATCTGACCACAAAAGTGTCCAATCTGAATCATTTGTTGCATTCGTCTCAGCTGTCTCTGTGATCGTAGGTGTACTCGCAAGTCCTAAGCTCGGGAAAGCTAATAGAATAGTTAATAGAACAATCAATGACTTCTTCAAACTCGTTCCTCCTTCTTTTTTTAACCCTTCAGCTAGCTCAACATCCTTATGAATCTTTACAAATTCCCCCTTTTCACATGCAAGAAAATAAATAGAATTCCAAAACAATATCTACTAATCAAGTAAATTAGTTGAAAATTGTTTCATTAAACTAATAGTGTAAGCGAATTCATTTTTTTCTTCTTTGGGTATATTTTCAGGTTCACTTTTAATTTTATCCTTTAAAGTAATGTTTCTTTAGGTTCAAACTTTTGTAAATGGTTTCACTTTTTTGGAAAAAAGGCATCGATATTAATCTAGGCAGCCCTACCAATATCGAGAGGGAAGGAAAGGGGCCTTATTTACGTCAAGTAATTAAAGACATGAAAAAAAAGCCCAATCAAAACTGAACTGAACCAATAAAGTTAGACAAATATTTTAAGCTACATTAAGGACCTTAGC
>JBFNER010000007.1:0-145527 GCA_040797665.1 Neobacillus sp.
CCCGCGACCCCCACCTTGGCAAGGTGGTGTTCTACCACTGAACTACTTCCGCAAAAGCTAACAGATGGTGCGGGTGAAGGGAGTCGAACCCCCACGCCTTGCGGCGCCAGATCCTAAGTCTGGTGCGTCTGCCAATTCCGCCACACCCGCATATTATCATGATAGATTGCTATATTTTGTTACTGCCTTAGCAGCGACAAGATTTATAATACAACGTTTTTCTACAGAAAGCAACAGCAAATTTCAATGTATTTTTATGGAAATACAGGAGAAAATATTAACAAGATAAATTAGGCTAAAAGGAGATGATGTTCCCTTGAGTTTACATTCGCATAAGAAAGAGGAGTACAAAGCTATCACAGATCAAGATGAAATAAATCAGTTAGAAAACTCTAGCAGCAGTCAACAGTCTCCTGAGTTTGATGTTAGCGGCACCGCTCTAAACGGACTTCATAGCTTATTTGAGGATTGAGAAACCTAAGCATAAAAGAGAGCCGTCTCTTTTATGCTTAGGTTTCTTACATTTTTACTGCCTTTAAAATAAACGCTTCGCCCTGAAAGGAAACGATGTGTCCATCTTCCACCCTCACCCTGAATTTATCCTTTATTTTTTGGGTGGAGTTTAGGATGAACTGCGTCAACTTTTCTTTTTCTGCTGTTGGAAGATTCATTCGATTACACCATGGCTCAAACCGAAATGTTTTTACAAACCGATGTGTTTCAATGATTTCAAATCCTTCTTTTTCAAGCATTTTCATCCACTCTGTCTTCTTCCAGGCACGAAAATGACTGTAATCACGAATTTTTTCAATCTGGTTATAAAAGTAATCAAACTCATCATCTTCTGGAACCACATTATCATTGAGCAAAAACTGACCATTTCGTTTCAGTACCCGATATACCTCCCTAACAAACTGGTCAACATTAGGAAAATGATGCGGTGCAATACGACAGGTTACCAAATC
Organism: Neobacillus sp.; assembly: GCA_040797665.1. Taxonomy (GTDB): domain Bacteria; phylum Bacillota; class Bacilli; order Bacillales; family Cytobacillaceae; genus Neobacillus. The sequence continues at coordinate 966 of JBFNER010000007.1, forward strand.
ATAAGATTCTTGTTCAAAGGGAAGCTTTTCCGCATCAGCTTTTATAAAGCTAACATTCTTATGACGATTCCCTTTTATATACTTTTCAGCTGCTTCTAGCATCTCTGAAGTAAGATCAATCGCAGTAACCATTGCAACTAACGGTGCAAATGCATTTGCTGTGTGACCTCCTCCGGTCGCAACATCAAGTAAGGTTTCCTGTCCGGTTGTTGAGGCCATATTTACCATCTGAGCCAAGTCTTTACCGTCTTTATGGATCGCACTAGAAACATAGGCAGACGCGCTCTTCCCAAATTGATCCTGTACATCACGTTTAATATCCATCTTTCCATCACCTCTCTATTTACTTTATAATAAAAGAGAAATAATGGAAATTACCAATTTATTATCAATCATAATAAGAAAAAGTTATAAAACGCTTATTTCATTTCTAGGACCACTGGGCAATGGTCACTTCCCATGATATCGCAATGAATATCTGCTGTTACTAATTGATCTTTCAGTCTTTCTGAAACAATAAAATAATCAATCCGCCAGCCAATATTTCGTTCGCGAACATTTCGCATATAGCTCCACCAAGTGTAGGAACCTTCTTTTTCAGGGTAAAAATAGCGATAGCTATCGATAAAACCATTCTCTAATAAAACGCTCATTTTCCCCCGTTCCTCTTCCGTGAAACCGGAGTTACCAAGATTGGATTTAGGATTACGCAAATCAATCTCATGATGCGCCACATTTAAATCACCACATAAAACTACAGGCTTTTTGTCATCTAACCGTTTAAGGTGAGCCAAAATACGACCTTCCCAATCCAAACGGTACGTTAGTCTTGCTAAATCACGCTGAGAGTTTGGCGTATATACATTTACCAGGAAGAAGTTTTCAAATTCCAAAGTCAGTATTCTTCCTTCATTCTCAGCATCATCTTCACCTACGCCATAGGTAACAGAAATCGGTTTAACCTTGGTAAACACAGCCGTTCCTGAATAACCCTTTTTTTGTGCATAATTCCAGTATTGATGGTAACCATCTAGTTCCAGCTTAATTTGTCCTTCTTGAAGTTTTGTTTCTTGCACACAAAAGATATCTGCATTAACCTCATGAAAGTAATCTAAAAATCCCTTATTCACACAGGCTCTTAAGCCATTTACATTCCATGATACTAATTTCATTTGAAACCCTCTCCCTAACTGCATTCTTACTTTTAGAAGTTATTTTAGCATAAAATAAGGCGACATGCCGTCGCCTTATGGGACAAAATACTTTTCAGTTAATTTATCAGCAAATAATTCAGAAGTAGGAACGATTTTTATTTTTCTTTTCTTAAATTCCTCCATGGATTGAAAAATCCCAACCGAACAGACTTTACCAGTTACGCCAACATGCCCGATTGCAATCCCTTTTCCATTTATTTCGGTTATTTTCGCTAGCTTAACCATTTGTTTTCTCACATGAGATGAAGATGAGATATCATCAAGAAATACATCTCGTCTTAATAGAGGTACTCCTAGTTCCTTTGCAATTTCGGGGAATTTTGAATTTGGGCTCGTTCCACTATCAATAAGATACAATTTTCTTTCCTTTGCTACTTCTACAATCGCTCTAACAATATCTTCATCCTCTACTGCAAGTGAACCCATGTGATTGTTCATCCCGACAGCATAGGGAACACTTTTCAATGCTTCTTCCACCCTTTGCTTCACCTGCTTATGTGAAAGGTCCACAGTGATCGGTTTTGGCCCCAGCCATGAAGCTTTCCCCTTCTTAGGCTGCATCGGTAAATGGACAATGACCTCAAACCCATTCTTATGTGCCCATTCTGCATGGTCCTTAGAACTCTCCGTAAACGGCATAACAGCTGCTGTTATCGGAATATCTCCTTCCAAAAAGTCGCGTACACCACCTGTACCTCCGCCAAAGTCATCAATTATGATGGACGCCTTTAGTTGTTTCGGTTCTGTTTGATTTGCCAATGCTGAAATTTGAAGGAGAAAAAACAGAAAGGGAATTAAAATCAAGGTAAACTTTTTCATCGCAACCCCCAAAGTTATCTTTTGAATTTAATCTACCCTTGGGCTGAAGAATCATTCTTTAAAACCAATAAAAAAGAGCCAACGAAAATTGGCTCTTTAAGTTCTACTATTCGTCTGATACTTCGACTTTCTCCATAACATCACCATTTCTCATAGCTTTAGCAGCTTCAAGACCTGAAGTTACTTTACCGAAAACAGTGTGAACACCGTTTAAATGCGGCTGAGATTCATGTACTATGAAAAATTGGCTTCCGCCCGTATTTCTTCCAGCATGTGCCATTGATAATGCACCAGGAACATGCTTATGAGGGTTGCCCTCCGTTTCACAATTGATTGTATAGCCGGGCCCGCCAGTCCCAGTCCCTGTTGGGCACCCTCCTTGACTTACAAAGCCAGGAATTACACGGTGAAAGTTCAAACCATTATAAAAACCTTCTTTTGCCAACTTTTCAAAGTTTGCAACAGTACCTGGTGCTTCGTTAGGATACAATTCGAATTCGATTTTTTCTCCATTTTGCATTTGTATGTAACCTTTTTTAGCCATATTGAACATCTCCTTTATATGTGAAAAATTCTTTTTTATCATACACTTTTCATCCATGAAAAGAAAGTTTGACACCTCAAAATTATTTAGAGGATTATATTTCTCCTAAGTTTGTGCTAAAATAAGATTACCCCTTCCGAACATTCGCTTGTTGCGGGACACTTAACCACTGTACGGACGGAAGGGGTACGTGATGTCGTGCATGAGCGGCACCACAAAAGCCAAGACTCAGGTCTTGGCTTTTTTATTTTCTTTATTATTCAATTTGTAAAACAAAAAGCAAACCGTAAATAGAAAGAGATACCAGAAAAAGGTATAGATATGCTGCCATTGATCACTATGCTCAAAATATCCTAATAATTCAAAAAATCTCTCAGCTACTGGCATGACTAGACTCAGAAACAGAATAATCCCAACTCTTCCCCATCTGCTAACCTGTTGCATTAGATAGAGATAACCAAGAATAATGATTGGTAAGACACCAAAAGTAAAGGCAATATTAATCGAAAACAAATCCGAAAACGGCCGATTCGGAAACATGTACAGGTTTTTATCAATATAAAATAAGTCTAGAGCGATACTTCCTATAACAGCTAGTAATACCGCGGGAGTATATTCTTTAATCCAAAATCGTGATGACTTTCTTTGCCAAGGCTGCGAGTTCAAGTCTTTCAAGCGTTTTACAGTATTCATGTTTGATCTCCCCATTTATTGTATCTGTCAGTTCGTAAAGCTGATCAGCAACGTTCCAGTCTTTCAACCAATCACCCTTCTCTGCTTCACGATGTTGGACATTTTTCCAAGCCGACTGTAAATCCGGGCTGTATATTTTCCATACACTTTTCTTTAGCTTACAAGCCTCAAGTCGCAGCTGATAAGCAAAACCAGGTATGCCCTCGTTGACCGAGTTAAAGAGGTGTGGCCAATAATCCTTCCTCGAGCCTGTATGGGGGGTTTCAGATGCCCAATTAACCACCTGCTTGAACACATCCTTCTTTCGAAAAAGAATCGTATATAACTTCTTTCCAATCAGAATCCTCTCATCTAAGGATTGAAATTGATGCACCGTTAATCCTGCAAGTTTTTGATTCTTGTAAGGGAATAAGATTTGATTAAATGATAATAAGTCCTGTAACTGAAATTCAAATGTATCGATTACCTTATTTTTATAATTTGAATTTTGCATAACTCTTTCTTCTAAATAGCTTTGTTCATTAATAATAAGCCCTACAGTTAAAATTACAGAATCTTGTTTGCGCCAAAAATACCCCCATATAACTTCCATAAAACCTGAAATATCCATAAACGGCAGCAAATGAAAAAGTGATTTATTTCTTTTCAAGCTTTCTTCATATAATAACAATTGAGGATAGGCATCTTGAAAGATCAACCAATTGGCCCTTTCCAGAAAGGAGAAGAAAGCCACCCTCTCTTTTCTTGACAGTATTCTTGAGAGAAATTCTCCTTTTAAATCGGTCATGTTCCAACCGCCATTACGAGAAACCATATGGGCTAAAAAAGCCCAGTGTAATTCCGGATATTTTCGATATATTTCTAAATATGCCTTTGTTCTAGTGAGGTTATTTTCATCTAGCCGGCTTGTTTCATCTTTGATCTTTTTTAGTAGGTTTAAATCTGCCGTTGATAAGTTATTCTTATCAAGATTCTTGTGATGTTCTATTTTTTTTCTTAATTCCTCTTTAATGGTTTCTATGGATGTCTTCTTGTGCTTCCGTAGAAAAATTATTTTTAAGCACCTCCTCTTCCTTTTTAGAAAAACCTATTTATAGTTTATGAATCGTTTTTAATTAAATGATGAGAAAACAGAAAGAACCGATGGCACTAATAATAAAAAATAAATCGTCAGCTATGCTTGACGATTTAACAAAATTTATTTAATTTCTTTTAACTGACAATAAATCTCTACCATCTCATCAAGCTTCATTCTAACTAATCCGCTTGATGAAGGGGCAACAAAGTCGATTGTTCCAGGTACAACTGCCTCTGGTTGTCTGCCCCAGCCGACCTTCTTGATCCCGCTATACTCTTGATAAACACCTTTTCCTACAAAGCAGACAATCTTTGGTTTTAGCTTAACGATTTTTTTTCGCAGGTTTTCTTTGCCTACCTTATACTCATCTCTGGTAATTTCATCTGCTGCTTTAGTAGGCCTGTCGACAATATTGGTTATTCCCATTCCTAATTCTAGTAACTGGTGGTCTTCTGATGCATTAAACTTCCTCGGTGTTAATCCTGCCTCAAATAGTATCTTCCAAAATCGATTACTAGGATTAGCAAAATGATGTCCCGTTTCGCTGGATCGAATACTAGGATTAAAGCCAACAAACAGGATATCTAGGTTCTCTTTTACATGGTCATTAACTGGTTCCATAATGTCCTCCTTGCGTACACTCATATCTTACACCAGGTTGCATTACTCCTCAATCTCTTTACTGTTATAGGAAGTGATGATCGTTGCGAGCATACCAACGATTGATACAATTAATAACGAATAGAGAAATCTGGGTTCTTGTAGGATTATCAAACTAGTTAAAATGAGAATTGTGTCCATGACATACGCAATGATCCCGACATTAATCTTTGACCATTTTGCAAATAACAACGCTAGCAGGTCCATACCGCCCGGACTAATATGATGCCGTAACATGGTCCCGACACCTATCCCCACTATGATGCCGCCAATGACAACGCTGCTAATGATCGGCAACTGAAACACATTGCCTAATGGAGATAGAAAATTTATCATTAAACCAGAACAAAAAGCCCCCAGCACTCCGTATGTAAAAAAGGAAACCTCGACCTTTAAGGCTAGCAAGAACACAGGGATATTCAATAAAATAAATACCATTCCAATATTTAGCTCCCAAAGATAGTTCAATAAAATACTAATACCAAACATTCCACCATTGATTAAGTGAAAAGGAAGAATAAATCCATTTATTCCAATACCAATCATGGTACTTCCAAATCCAATCACGATTAATTTTTTTACCAATGTCCTCATCCCTTGTCCAAAAATCTATTTAATCACTTATATGTCTAAAAGCCAGACTTCATTCGAAAGGAATAGGATAGATTGATTTAGAAACTAAAAAAACAGAGTCATTTTTGACTCTGTTTAGACAGATAACGTTCTTTTAGCTGCTAAGAACGCTTTACCAAATGAAATTATTAAGGTTAGAACCGGGAGAATCCATAAAAAAAACGCATAGGGCAAATAATCAAAGATTGGTAATCCCACAATCGCGCTGCACATAATGGCAAGTACACTCCATGGAATCATCCCAGGGAAGAGCATAGTAGAATCTCCCATAACTCTTGCTAACTCCTCTCTACCGTATTTATTTGTCCAATGAGGTAAAAACGATCTTCCTGTTACGATAATGGGAAGTGTTTGATTTGCTGAAATCATGCTAATCAATAAGGCCGATACAATCGTCTTTACTGTATCCCCTGCTAATGAACGTGAAGTGTTTAACCACTTGTCTAAATAAGGCTGAATGACATTTAATTTCTCTAATAATCCGTTATAAGCACCCGCCAAGGCTAGAAAGAATAATAATTCAACCATATTGGCAAACCCACCGCCGAGTCCATCTACTCCCTGCCAAAAGGCTGCTGTTAGCTTCTCCACTGCCAGTCCATTTAAGAGTGAAATGAAAGAGGCTGCTACTAAACTAGAAAGAAAAGCGTACACAATTTTCATTTTTAACATAACCATAACGATTAAGACTAGAGGCGGAATAAAGGTAATTAGCGCGTGTTTATTCACTAATAACGGCTGCAAATCTCTTACTTGTATCTGAGCTCCTGAAAAAAAATCAAGAGTTCCGTAAATACAGATCGAGATTATCACAGCGGTAGTTGTTGAGAACAACATCGCCCTACCCTGTTTTTTAACAGTTATTTCAAGTGTATGGGCTAATAATTGATGAGCACTTGAAAACGGCGAAGTTCTGTCACCGACAAACGCCCCGGAAACTAAAGCTCCGGCCACTATTTCCAACGGAAGATTTAAAACAAACGCTGTTCCCAAAATCGGTATCCCAATGGCACTCAACGTTCCGACCGTAGTACCTAAAATCATCGAAAAAATCATGGCTACAATAAAGGATAAAACAAAAAAGTGCTTTGGGTTAATGAAGAAAAGGGCTACCTCCACCATTTGGTCAATGGTACCTGATAAATACCAAGAAGGCATCAATAAACTAACGAGGAGAAGGATGAAGATCACAATCCTCGTTGTAAAGACTCCCTGAAAACTAATATGTATGACCTGATGCCAGTTAAGCCCTCTCTTGATAGCTATATGCACAAGTATCCCATATCCTGGAAGAAATCCGATTACAAGTGGAATATTAAAAATAACTGACCATAGTATTCCTAATACAGTCACAAGCACAAGAAAAACCACTTGTTTTATTGGAATTTGATTCATTCGAACACCACCTTTTTACAAACGACCTCCATTATTATATTGAATTTAAAGATTTTCGAAAAGCTTCTTCTCACAAAAATAGAGCCGTTCAAACGGCCCCCACTTGATATCTTAATATGTGTTATAAATATTTTCACACTCTTCACCAGTTGGCTGGTAAAAACAATGCAGTTTATAGCGGGAAACTAGAGGCTGGTTATACCATGTTGGCGGGCAATCACCCGATGGTCGAAAGTACCAAAGACTGTATTTCCCTGGCCAAAATCTCTCACCCGCTATAACCCTCCGTGCAAGACGTCTTTCACTTTCCCTCGCTCCTTGATAAAAATATCCTTTTGTTGTAGCTTCAAATGCTTTTGGCTGATAAATCATCTGTTCAATTGTCCGCAGCCCTTTAAAGTCAGAGCAATTCGCTCGAATTCGGTTAATGCCGACATTTCCAACTAACAGCATTCCCATTTCGCCTTCACCTTCCGCCTCTGCCCTAAGTAATCTGGCTAAAAGATCTATATCTGCAGACCTCGCTTTTACAACGGCCATCACGTCACCTCCAATGTGTGTTCACCTATATCATATTCTGCGGTGCAAGAGTGTTGACGATTAAGTTTTAGGTTGAATCAGAAAGGTAAATTCAAGATAGTCTAGACCATTTCATCTAATTGCTCATAAAGCTGGTCACGGTCTATCTCCATTTGCTTTAATTCAGCATAAAGAAGTTGGAGTGAGTCTAATTGAGTCATTGACTCCATCGCCATCTTAAAAGAATGGATTCTCTCTTCAATACTTTCAAGTTTTTTTTCAATTTCTTCTGTACCCATGGTCCGTTTTGGAACAATATCTTCAATGCTTTTATTCACAGTGTCCTTTACCTGTTCCTTAAGCGAGCATCTATTTTCTTCCATATGAGTAAGTTTTTCTTTTGCCCAATTGTAATTTCCATGAAAAAAGATTAAATTTCCATCTTTTAGCCAATATATTTTCTTGAAAATTTTATTTAAGAAATACCTATCGTGAGAAACAGCTAGTATTGAGCCGTTAAACTTTTCTAATGCCTCTTCTAGCACCTCGCATGAATCAAGATCTAGATGATTAGTCGGTTCATCCAAAACCAGTAGATTAATATCCTGATACATGAGCTGGGCGAGGCGCAGCCGCATCCTTTCACCTCCACTCAATTGATGAACCTTTCGAAATACTGACGGACCATAAAATAAAAATCCCGCTAAAATATGCCTTGCTTCTCCTTCATTTACGTGTACTTCAGAACGAAATACATCAATCAGCCGTTCATTTTCAATATCATGAAATACATGTTGTGAGAGATAGCCTATTTTCACACTATCTCCCACCTTAATCACTCCTTTGTCGGCGGGACACTCTCCCAAAATTAATTTTAAAAGAGTAGATTTTCCTGTCCCATTATCACCAACAATCGCAGTTCGGTCCTTATATTGAACAAGCAAATTTACTTTTTCAAAAAGATTTTTGCCAGCAAAGCTTTTCGAGACATTATCCATCACAACCACATCTTTACCACTTCTATCGCCAGCTTCAAAATCAACCGCCATTTTCTTTACTTCTATAGCCGGCCGGTCAAGTTTTTCAATGCGGTCAAGAGCACGCTGCATATTGGTTGCCCTTCGATGCAGCGCTGCACTTGGCGGGTTTGACCGATTTGCCCAGTCTCTAAGACGCTTTATCGCTTCTTTCATTTTTTTTATTCTTCGCTGTTGCTCTTGATATTCCTGAAACTCTCTTAAAAGCCGCTCTTCTTTTTCCTTTAAGTACCCGCTAAAGTTGGTATGGTAATGGTCTATTTCTCCATCCTCCAACTCAACTACCTTTGTAACAACCTCATCTAAAAAAGAACGGTCATGTGAAATAAGAACAATGGTACCTGCATACTCCTTCAGAAATGCCCCCAGCCACTCAATGGCTTGTAAATCTAAGTGATTAGTGGGCTCATCAAGCAACAAAAGGTCAGGCTGCCTCAGCAAACTTAATCCTAGACCTATTTTGGTTTTTTCACCACCGCTTAAAAGTGAAAAAGGCTTATCATGTAAGGTGGTAAGATTTAAACCCTGAGAAATTTTATCCAGTTGGGCATCCATTTCATAACCGCCATTTAATGTAAATTCATCTTGCAATTTTCCATATTGATCCATTAATCGTTGCAGCTGATTTGGTGTCACTTCCTGACCCATTTCGAATTCTAACTCTCTTAGTTTTCCTTCTATTGCTACTAATTGGTCAAATGCGGTCTTTAACACTTCTCTTCCCGTTAAATTTTTATAGTCAGGTATTTGTGCTAAATACCCTATTTTCAAGCCCTTTTTCCAATGGATTACTCCTTCATCTACCATTTCAAATTGCGCCATTAACCGTAACAGAGTCGTTTTACCGCTCCCATTTCTCCCAACAATGCCCACTCGACTTCCCTCATGTACCTCAAAGGATAAATCTTTAAAAATCAGGTTTCCTCCGAAAGATTTGGCTATATGGTTAACACTTATAAGAATCATGTTTATTCTCCTTTTTGATTCTCCAACCTAAAAAAAGCCACAAGCATCTAAAGATACCCGCAGCCAAAAAGGCATGAAAAAAGAGTGCGGTCATGCACTCTCCACCAATCCTGTTTTTTTGGGTAAAGAGATGTTTTATTGTTCTACTTCCACTATGCAGTTTTGAAAAAAGGGCAGACTACCCCCTTTGAAAACTACTTCATGAAAAATTGCACGGCACAAATATAAAGCTTCTAGCCATTGTACACGTACAAAAATAGAACGTTTCATCTCTTTACACCTCCGTTTCACTTCAAGTTATTACCATTGTAAATTTTTCCTTACTGGTTTGCAAGCCTATTTTCAAGTTCTGATGAATTTTTTCCGAGACCCAAACCTCCTGCGGTACACAAACTTCCGATAATCTTCCTCTTTCAATTTTCCATCAACGGCAGCAAATAATAATGATTGGTACTCTTTATAATTTTGCATTATAAAAAGGGCAAACTCCTTCCGTTCGCCCTCTGCTTTGTTTTTAAACCCTTCAAGCTGAATGATTTCATTTACTTTAGCTTCGAAGAAAGCTTTTGTATCTTCCCATTTTTGTTTGCGGTTTTCTAATATATCCTGGGCAAAATAAGGAAGTTTACCAATCACCTGATCAATATAACCTTCTGACCACATGAGCATTTTATCCTTCTCAGGTAGGTCAATTACCATCCTCATTAGTTCAAGTTCATCTACTTCTTCACTCGCTGCATATTTCCCTACCTGATTCACAAACTGTCCCCCTTGATTCTTTTCCATATGTTTATTTTTAAGCTACTGTCGATAAATTATTTTGTTAAGTTAACCGTTACCGTTTTTGCCTCTCCATCACGATAGACTTCAACCTTTACTTCTTCCCCTACTTTTACTTTCGTATATAAAAATCTTCTTAATTCTGATGCAGTTTTAATTTTTGTGTCATTTATGCTGACAATGACATCCTTTACCTGTAAACCAGCATTAGCCGCTGCAGAATTTGGTTCGACGGTCGTAATGATTACACCTTCTGAAACATTTTTTGGCCAGTATAATTGAGGAATTTGTTCTAAATCTGCCAGACCAACTCCTAAATAAGGCCGTTCAATTTTCCCATTATTTATTAACTCATTTACAATCGGAATTAAATCATTACTTGGAATCGCAAATCCGAGACCTTCCACACCACTATTTGAAATTTTTAAACTGTTAATTCCGATGACTAATCCTTGTGGATTGATCAATGCTCCGCCGCTATTTCCTGGATTAATGGCAGCATCTGTTTGGATAACATTGGTTTCCCAATTCCCTGCAGAGGTTTCAATTGCTATAGACCGGTTAATCGCACTGACAATTCCTTGTGTAACGGTTCTAGATAAATCAAGCCCGAGCGGATTTCCAATTGCATACACTTGGTCCCCGGGTCTAAGTGATGAAGAATCACCAAATTCAGCGGTTGCATCTACGTATTTTGCATCAATCTTTAATACTGCAAGGTCGGTAAGGGCATCTGTTCCTACAATCTCCCCTTCAACCTTTTCCCCATTATAGAGAGAGATTTCTAGTTTAGATGCACCCTCCACCACGTGATTATTCGTCACGATGTAAGCAATATCCTTATTTTTTTGAAATATCACCCCAGAACCTGTCCCGCTTTGAACACTTTGAGAAGATGAATTTCCATAAATCGATCTACCCTGTAACTGTTGGTAATTGACAACACCGACGATTGTTTTGGAAAGCTGTTCGACAGTGTCCGCAATAGATGATGAGTTGGTAACCGCCGATGTTGGTACTGCTTTGACTTCTGATGATGCACCTGATTGATTACTGATGATTGCCTGGCTTTCACGTTCAGGGGTAAAGTTTTGAATATAGTCGGTGTGTGGAAGGATTGTTAAAGTTAAGACAGAACCTACTACCCCGGCGGCTACGGCCGAGAAAAGCGCTTTTAGATTTCTTTTCTTGTTACTTTTTTTCAAGTCAATTCTGTTTGAAATCATTGATTCCTCAGTCGCACTCATTTCTACTGCTGTTTGATCAAACAACGTTTCCTCCATACTCTCTTTTATGTCTGTACCTTCTTGGTTTAATGGTTTGTTATTTTCAATATCGCCTTTGAAACTCATGGCATTTCTACTCCTTTGCACGATTTTCTGTTTTTATTATTCTTATCCCTAATTTAACCAATAATTATGACAAAACTATTAACAATCTATAACATGATTTGGAAATTATTAAGAAGAAAGTGGGATTTTTAGCCTAAAAAAAGCTGCAGGCTTTAGCCTACAGCTTGATTTGTAAGTTGGATTGTAAATTTTGTTCCCTTCCCTTTTTCACTTTGTACGTCTATTTCCCCATTGTGGAGCATGATTAATTGTTTGACAATGGAAAGCCCAAGACCAAATTCTCCATATGGATTGCTCGTCCTAGAAATTTCCGCTTTGTAAAACCTGCGCCAAATATTTTGGACTTCTTCTGGATCAATACCAATTCCCGTATCTTCCACTTCAATGATGGTTGTATCCTTCTCCATTTTCCCTCTTAACCAAATGGTACCATCTGTCGTGAACTGGATGCTGTTTTTCGTGATATTAATGAGGATTTGCACAAGACGGTCGTAGTCAGCGTATACCATTACATTTTCATCGACTTCAACCATTATCTTTACATTTTTTTCTTCTGCTTGAACAGACAGTTGTTCCTGGATAATTTCAAGCAGCTCTAAAAGCTGGATATCTTCCTGATATAATTGAATTTGATTAGAACGAATTTTTTCATAATCTAAGTTTTCATTAACAAGGCGAATAAGTCGCTTTGCCTCTTGGCTTACGAGGTTTATTCCACGCTCTTTATCCTCTTCGGGAATCATATCATTTCTCAGGCCTTCAATAACCCCGCTAATGGTGGTTAGAGGAGTTCTCATTTCATGAGAAACATCTGCCATAAACTGTCTTCTTCGACTCTCAAGGCTTTCAATTTCCTCCATTGAATAGTTTAGCTTTTTCACCATATGGTTAAAGTCGTTGGCTAATTCACCAATTTCATCAAAGTTGGAGGAAGGAACATGAACATGATAATCACCTGCAGAAACAAGAGAGGTTGCTTCACGCAGCCTTTTTATCCGATTAACATGGATTTTGGATAATAACCAGCTAAGCAAAAAGGAAACGGCCAAAGCAATTAGTATCGTATAGATGAGAAATTGGTTCACTTCACGAATCATATTACTTAAACCACTGATCGGTGAGGTTAACAATATACCGCCAAAGAAAGCTCCACGGTCCATAAAAGGAAGGACGACAAAGGTAACACCGTCTTGGTTGAACCGCTTATAATCACTTTGAACTATAATCGTTTTCCCTTCAGTAATTTTCTCCCACTCGGAGGGCTTTAACTCGATGGCCGGTCCTTTTTTTCCAACTGCATAAAGGTTTCCCTTTTGATCAAACAAACTAAAACTAATATTCCTTGATCGTAAAACATTACTATACTGATTAATAATCTGCTCTGATGCAATTGGGTTACGGTCAATATCATCGCTAATGGCTTTTCCATATGAAATTAATTCATCTGCTTTATTTTCATAAACTAAATTACTGACATAATGAGCAAACAATAGACTTAAGATGAGGAAAGCCACGACAATGATACTAATATGGCTAATAAACTGTTGGAAGATATACTTAATTTTTATCTGCTTGAATCGACTCATCAAACTTATACCCTACTCCCCATACAGTATGGAAAAATGGCTGTGAGGTGGTTTCTACCTTCTTCCTCAGCCGTTTTATGTGAACATCAACGGTCCGTTCATCACCGTAAAATTGATAACCCCATACCCGTTCTAGCAGTTGTTCTCGTGAAAACACTTGTTTTGGGTGTTCTACCATATAATAAAGTAAATCAAATTCCTTGGGGGTCAGGTTCGTAATTGGAACACCATCAACTAGTACTTCCCGAGTGTTCTTACTAATTTTAAAATGTTCCGACTGTAGGAAATCATCTTTTTGATTTGTAAATTGCTGTGTCTGAACCCTGCGAGTCACTGCCTTTATTCTCGCCATTAGCGTAAGTGGACTGAAGGGCTTTGTCACATAGTCATCTGCACCCATTTCGAGCCCCAGCACCTGATCTGACTCAGTATCTTTAGCCGTAAGCATGATAATCGGTACCATATGTTGTTCTTCTCTTATTTTTCGGCAGATGGTGACCCCATCCATACCTGGGAGCATCCAATCAACAATCAATGCATCCCAAGTGCTGCTTTTAAATCGGTTATAGCCTTCTAACCCATCGTTAACAAATTCACCCTCTATCCCTTCTTTAGCAAAAAACATCTCAATCATTGAGCAAACACTCTTATTATCTTCAATCACTAATATTCTCAAAATCGTTCAGCTCCTAGTGCAAAAATTAAAATAGAGGTCCTTTCCTTCAGTTTAAACGATTTTACATTCATATCAACTATCGGGATTAAACTTCTCCTTTAATTAATAGTTTGTTCATAGTTTGGTAATAAACGATTGTTGTTTCTTGCAAACAAAAAAGAGGCTTGAAGGAATCTTCATTAGCCTCTTTACATATTATAAAACTTTTACAGGTACTCCTGAGAATAATTCGATTGCATTTCCCCCCAGCATTTTGTCGATTTGGGCTTCGGTTATCCCCTTTTCACGCAGGGAAGGGAGAATATTTTGGAAGATATGCGCTGGGTGCCAGTTCCCCATTATTTGCGCTACCTGTTCATTCATAACTGGCGGCCTTCCAAGCCAAACGGTGATGCTATCATGAGATAATAAGATTTGGTCCTCATATCCTTCTGCCAATAATGTCAGTAGTGTCGATACTCTTTCATGATCGAAAGGGGCACCAACTAATACCTGAACACCAAAGCGGTCGAAACCAATGCGAACACCCTGATTCAACACTTCTTTATGATATTCTGGATTTGTATTTCCGCACATATGGCCAATAATAATTTTACTTGGATCAACACCAAGTTCAATGAGGAGCCTTGCTTGTTCAGGTCCCATTGTTCCTTCCTGCGTATGGGTAAGGATAACAATGCCTGTTTCTTGATGAATCCTTGCTGCTGCACGGAAAAACATTTTCTCATACTCTGTTATTTCATCCTTGCTAGAAGCTAGTTTAATAATCCCAGGCTTAATTCCTGTTCCAGCAATACCATCAGTAATTTCCTTCTTAAACATTTCATAAATTTCTTCCTCGGCCGTTCCTAATCCTTGGCGAAGTTTAAAGTATGGGGGTGCACCTTCACCTTCATAGTAATATCCTGTTGCACAAATAATTTGCAATCCTGATACTTCAGAAATCTTCTTCAAAAACAGAGGGTTTCTGCCGCACTCATTCGGGGTAGGGTCAACAACAGTGTGAATTCCAAAGCTCATCATTTGTCTTGCAGCGCCAACTGCAGCCTCAAGAGCTTCCTCTTCATTAAAAGCACCTAAGGTAACATCTCCCTGAAACCCTGGATACCCAAATGCAAAGTGTTCGTGAATCAGCGTCTTACCTAATTGATTGACAGAAATCGGACCTGTTACGGTTTCAACCATAAACATAAGTGTCACACCCCATATCTATAATTATGGTACTAATATTAATTTCCCAGTCGTTTTACGTGACTGCAGGAGACGATGTACTTCGGCAGCTTCTTCTAATGGATAGACACCGCCAATAATAAGCTTTAGTTTACCCTCACCTAGATAGGTCAGTAATTCTACTAAACTAGGCTGAAGTAATTCTGGCTTTCTCATAATCTGTGGCAGAAAGAACCCGATGACAGATTGATTTCTAGCCATCAGTGAAGCAGGATAAAAACGGCTCTGCTCTCCGCTTGCAGCACCAAAAACAACTAGCCGTCCAAAGGTAGCAAGGCATTTAATTGTTTTATTAAAGACATCTCCACCCACCATTTCGAGTGCAACATCTACCCCTTTACCATTGGTCGCTTCGAGCACTTGTTCTACCCAATCTGACTCAGTGTAATTAATAAGTACATCCGCACCCATCTCACGGGCAAGTTCTAATTTCTCAGAGGAACTTGCAGTAGCAATAATTTTACCAGCACCAAATAGCTTAGCTAACTGAACGGCAATCGTGCCCACACCACCTGCTGCTGCATGAATGAGTACCGTCTCCCCTTTTTCCAATCGTCCCATCGTCTTTAAAACGTGATAGGCACTTAATCCTTGTAACGGTAAAGCAACAGCCGTTTGAAAATCCAGATGTTCAGGCAGCGGAATAATCCCTCTTGCATCCGCAAGAGCATAATCAGCATACCCTGCTGATTCAATTAGAGTAACTACTCGTGTACCAGGCTTTATATTCGTTACTTTTTCACCCACTTCCGTAACAACGCCGGCAACTTCCGCTCCTGGAATAAACGGAAGTGTGGTCTTAATGACATATTGTCCTTCCCTCCGTGCTGTATCTGCATAATTAACACCTATCGCCTTTATTTCAATGAGTACTTCATGTCCTTGTGGAACTGGTTTGTCAATTTGGACAAGATTCAGAACCTCTGGTCCTCCAAATTCTGTTAATTGAACCGCTTTCATAAAAGATTCTCCTTTATTATCTGCCTTTGAATACTGGTTTTCTTTTTTCTTTAAAAGCATTAACGCCTTCTTTATGATCTTCTGTCTCAACCATTAATGCTTGAGTCAATCTTTCTTGCTCGAGAATTTCTTCTAGGGTTGATGTAAACGAACGTTCTACTAGTTTCTTTTGTTTACCGATTGCTTTTCCTGGACCATGTGCTAACTTCAATGCTAGTTTAGTTGTCTCTTCTTGAAGCTTCTCTAATGGAACGACACGATTAATGACCCCTAATTCGTATAATCTTTCCCCCGGAATCGGTTCTGCACTAAATAATAACTGCTTGGCTAAATGCGGACCAATTAATTTTGGTAAAAAGTATGATCCTCCGCCGTCAGATACAAGTCCCACTTGGGCGAAACTTAGTACAAATTTACTACCCTCTGCTGCTAGAATTAAGTCGCAAGCTAATGCTAGATTAAATCCCGCACCAGCGGCAAAACCGTGAACCGCAGCGATAATTGGTTTTTCTGTATCTTTCATAGTCAGAATTAGTTCATTTAGTTTGCCAACGTGCTCATAAACATCAGCAGGACCTCCCTGCCCCATTCCTTTGACATCACCGCCTGCACTGAAGGAGCGGCCAGCTCCTGATATTACAATTGCCTGAATATCATAATCATTTTGAGCTTTGACTAGTGCCTCTTTTAATCCTAGTATCATTTCAGGACTAAAGGCGTTTAAGCTTTCTGGTCGATTTAGAGTTAATGATAAAACTGGACCTAATTTTTCAATTATTAAATGTTCTTGTGCCACACGCATCTTCCTCTCATATTATAAATTTTCATTTATTTAATAAGCCAGCCTCCGTCAACTAGTAAATCTGTTCCCGTCATATAAGACGCCTCACTTGAGGCAGCGAATGAGATAACATTTGCAATCTCCTCAGGAGTTCCCACCCTTTTGAGGACCGTATTTTTTTGTATTGCTCTTACAAATCTCTCATTTTGTAGACCTTTCTCGGTTAGTGGAGTCTCTACAAAACCTGGTGACACAGAATTAACACGTATACCATAAGGGGCTAACTCAAGTGCGAGTGATCTTGTAAAATTAATAACGGCTGCCTTTGCTGCACTATAATGGGGAATTTCTGCACCTGCCTGATGACCTGAAAGAGAGGCTACGTTAACAATGGCTCTGCTTCGCTCCTCGCGCTCTGAGCCAGCTGCCATGATTTTCCCTAAAGCTTTTGATACTAAAAATACACTCTTTAAGTTCACATCCTGCACATAATCCCATTCTTGTTCGGACATTGATAAAATCTTGGTATTGGCTGAACCCCCAGCATTATTCACTAAAATATGAAGATCTCCATATTGCTCCTCTACATATTCCGCTAATTCCCGCACATCTTCAGCATCTGTCACGTCTGCAATAAAGATTTCTGCCATCGGTATTTTACTGTTCCGATTTATTTCACGGGCCGTTTCCTCAAGCTTAATTTTGGTCCTCCCCACTAGAATGACCTTTGCTCCTTCCCTAGCAAGACGAAGAGCCGCAGCCCTTCCAATACCGCTTCCAGCACCGGTTACCAAGGCGATCATTTGTAAAAACCTCATTTTCCTACCTCCTTTCGTTAACCCTGATTACAGTTTTGCATGGGCGACAATGGTTGCGTGTTCGATTAACGTTTTTACTTTGACATTTAGGTTAGCAAATCGAATATCACCGGTCTGGCCCTTCTTATAGCGGTAATAAATCTGCTGACAAATGACCGCTAATTTAAAGTAAGCAAAGGTTAAGTAAAAGTTCATATTCGTGACATCACGGCCACTTTTCTTGGCATATTGCTCAATGAATTGATTTCTTGTCAGGAATCCTTCCTGAACCGTAAGCGAAGCCGAACCTAAACCCTCTTTTAATTGTTCGGGGTCATCTGCTTGCGTCCAGTAACCAAGGGCTACACCCAGGTCAGCTAGAGGATCACCTACTGTGCTCATTTCCCAGTCGAATAAGCCAACCATATCGGAAAAATCTTCATTAAACATGGCATTATTAAACTTATAGTCATAATGAATGATAGTCGCTTCATACTGTGATGGGATGTGTGAAATTAGCCACTTTGTCAATAAATCAACAGAAGGGATTTCTTCCGTTTTAGCCCGGTCATAACGCCCAATCCAGCCATGAACCTGCCTTTCAATGAAGCCATTTGGCTTACTGATTTCTCCTAGATTCGTCAAACTGTGGTCAATAGCGTGAAGCTCAACCAGCTTATCCACCATTACATTTGAGAGTTGCTCACAAAGCTCCCTCGTTACCTTGACCTCTTTTGGGAAGACCGTATCAATGACGATGCCTTTTTTTCTTTCCATGATGAAAAAAGGACTTCCGACAACTTCTAGTTGGTTAGAAAAAGAAATAGGCTTTGGTGCAGCTGGATAGACGGGATTTACTTCAGAGAGGATTTTGAATTCCCGTTCCATATCATGTGCTTTCGGTGCAACAGGCCCTAGTGGCGGACGTCTTAAAACAGCTTCCCAATCACCAATCTTAATTTGATAAGTTAAATTGGAGTGCCCCGCCGAAAACTGTAATAGTTCAAGTGGCCCATTTGGAAGGTCCTCGATCTTGCTCCTTAAAAAATGTTCAAGTCCTGTAAGGTTTAATTCTTCCCCTTTACGTACAGGAATGGTATCACTACTCATTTGATGAGGCATTCGACTTCCCTCCCTTTCGGAAAATTCAGTATTTTCAACACATACACCTACACCGAATGTGTAATTATGCTCTAACAAAGTATTGATGCAGGCCTTCTTTTAAGAGTTCAGGAAGAGGCTCACTTTGCTGTTTATCAAAATCAAAATAAACCATAATCGCATTCCCTTTAGCAATCAGTTCTTCGGTTTTTTGGTCAATAATATCATGCTCGATTTGGAAGCTTTTTGATCCAATTTTAGAAACGTATGTTTTAATATTTAGAGTTTGATTAAAGTATCCTTGGTTAACAAAATCACACTTAGTAGAGGCTAGAATAAATTTCCAGTCACCCGTTTCCATGTTATATCCTAATGATTCAAAAAAACGAATCCTCGCTTCTTCTAAATAAATAAAATAACTCGTGTTATTGATATGCCCCAGTGCATCCGTCTCACCAAATCGGACATTGACTTGAATCTCGTGCATGACTTTTCCACCCTTATCAGTTAAAATTTAGTAGCTGATCGGATAAAAATAGGAAATAAAGAGGGTCTTATTATGAAAACAAAACCCTCTCGAATATTTTTTAAATCCGAATCCCCTCTAAGATCATATCTACAAATATCTCTGATACTTCACGATCACTAGAAGCACCATCAGGCTTAAACCATTGGTAACTCCAATTAGCAGCTCCGAGAATTCCAAATGTAATAATCGGTGCATTAAGGTTAGCTCTAAACTCGCCATTTTCCATACCATCTTTAATTAAGTTTTCAATATTCATTCGGAATTGGTCACGTTTAGTAATAATACACTCAAGCCGATTATCACTTAGATTTTTCATTTCTCTAAAGAAAATTTTGGCTGCTGACCCTTGGTTCTTGATACTGCTAATCAACAAATAAACCATTTCATAAAGTTTTTCCTTACTGCTAGTACTGTTCTTTAATATCTGTTCTTGGCGCATCAATAAATCATCAATATAACTAAGATTTATATCCATTAAAAGCTCTTCTTTACTAGAAAAATAATAGTAAAATGTACCCTTTGTGACGCCAATAGAGTCAACAATATCTTGAATGGAGGTCTCAGTAAAACCTTTTTTCTCAAACAAAAGTATGCTTTGCTTTGTTATCTTGTCTTTCACAACATATGTCCTCGCAATCTGTTATATATCTTCGAAAAAAATTATACCATATCTATTTCTCTCCTTTACCCGGTAAACCTTATACCATTCCTATTTTTTTATTGTTTCCTCTCTTAGAGCGCGGCGCAGGATTTTTCCAACTCCTGTCTTTGGAAGTTCTTGACGAAACTCGACAATACGAGGGACTTTATAGGCTGACATATTTTGCTTGCAATATTGAATAATTTCATTTTCAGTGGCTGCCTGGCCCGACTTCAGAACAACAAATGCCTTAACATCCTCTCCTCGATATGGGTCTGGAACTCCTATTACAACAGCCTCTTGGACAGCTGGATGTTCGTACAAAACCTCTTCTATATCTCGAGGATAAATATTAAAACCGCTCGCAATAATTAAATCCTTTTTCCTGTCTACAATATATAAATAACCATCCTCATCTACCTTTGCAATATCTCCTGTGAAAAGCCATACATCTCTAAGGGTATTTGCCGTTTCCTCAGGCATATTCCAATAGCCCTTCATTACCTGTGGACCTTTAATAACAACTTCACCCAGTTCACCTGCAGGGACTTCCTCTGACCCTGTTGCAAGATCGACAATTTTATATTCCGTTGATGGCATACCAATTCCTACACTGCCTGGTTTACGAGCGGCGAATGGAGGATTGCAGTGTGTGGTTGGTGATGCTTCCGATAAACCATAACCTTCTAAAATCTTGGCACCTGTTTTTCTTTCAAACTCTCGAAGCAGTTCAACTGGCATCGGAGCACTACCGCTGTTACAGGTTCTAATGCTATTCAGACCATATTCTTCCGCCCTCGGATGGTTTGTAATGGCTACATACATCGTCGGAACACCTGGGAAGGATGTAGGTTGTTCATTTTTAATCGTTGTCATAACTTCCTCAAGATCAAAACGTGGAAGCATAATTGATTCTGCACCAGTAAAAATAGATAGATTCATACATGAAGTCATTCCAAATACGTGGAAAAGAGGGATGACGGTTAAACAGCGTTCTTTTCCAAATTCAAACTCATGTTTAAAGAACTCGTAACATTGCAATACATTCGCTACGATATTGCGGTGGGTAAGCATAGCACCTTTTGATCTGCCTGTTGTTCCTCCTGTATATTGAAGGACAGCCACGTCATGCTCAGGTACAATTTCAACAGGAGTTATTTTTCCGTTCCCTTCCTTTAGAAATTGATCAAAGCTGCGATCAGGAGATAGATCCTGACCATTAGGCTGAAAGCTAACGACAATAATATTTTTTACATTTGTTCGTGACTGCACACTTTTTACTCTTGAATAGAAAGCATCAAAGACAACAATCGTTTCAGCACCAGAATCATTTAAAATGTATTCTAATTCGCGCTCAACCGACATTGGATTGATCTGAGTAATAATCCCGCCTGCTCCTAGGATTCCATAATAAGAAATAACATATTGCGGGCAATTTGGGAGCATGATGGCAATTCTATCGCCTTTTTGAACATTTTTTTGTTGAAGTGCAGATGTAAATGCCTGCGTGAGACCTAATAATTGTTGGTAGGTGATTTTTCTTCCATAAAAAGAAAGTGCGTTGTTGGCAGGAAACTTAGAAGTTGTTTCTTGAAGAATTTGTCCTAGATGTATGTTTGGGATAGTAATGGTCGTTGAAATGGTTTCTGGATATTGTGATAGCCAAGCTTTAACTTCTGTCATTCAATTCCCTCCTAATTTTTATAAATGGTTTAGTTCTAAAAAGTAAGGCCGCCCCCGTCAACAGATAAGGTCGTACCCGTAATAAATGAAGCATCATCAGATGCTAGAAATAATATAGCGTTGGCCACTTCATCAGGAGTACCAATTCTCCCCAGTGCATTTGCTCGTGAAATGATCGGCCATTTGCGTTCGTCCTGTTTCCAGCCATCAATAATTTTTGTATCAATTACTCCTGGTGCAATTGCATTAACACGAATATTGGACTTCCCATATTCTAAAGCAGCATTTTGTGTTAAGAGCACAACTCCAGCTTTAGATGCATTATAGGCAGCTTGATATCTCTTACCTTTCAATCCTAGTAAGCTTGAAGTATTAACAATAGCTCCTCCGCCAGATTTAATTAACTCTGGGACTGCATATTTGATTCCTAAAAAGACTCCTTTTAGATTGATATCAATTACTCGGTCCCACTCTTCTTCCGATAGTTCAACACTCTTCACCTCAGCATGAGCTATACCAGCATTATTGACTAGCACGTGGAGTCCGTCAAAAGTGGTAGTACAAGCATGGATTAACTGTTTTATTTGATGTGAATCCTTCACATCTGTTTTAACAAATATCGCTTCACCACCGGATTCTCGAATGAGGGAAACGGTCTCTTCCCCTATGCTTGAGTCAATATCTGCTATTACCACTTTCGCTCCTTCCTGGGCAAATCGAACGGCTGTTGCACGTCCTATCCCACTGCCTCCACCCGTAACGATTGCTGCTTTTCCGTTTAATTTCACTTTTTTCACAGCCTCTCTACTAATCTTCCAATTTATTATTATTGGTATTTTTTTAATTCTAGCTTAGCCACTTGGGCACGATGCACCTCATCAGGTCCGTCTGCCAATCTAAGTGTCCGTGAACTTGCCCACATAGAAGCAAGCGGGAAATCATCAGATACACCTGCTCCTCCAAATGCTTGAATGGCACGGTCAATCACTTTTAAAGCCATCGAAGGTGCGACAACTTTAATCATCGCAATTTCAGTCTTTGCTTCCTTATTTCCAACCGTATCCATCATATAGGCTGCTTTTAAGGTAAGAAGCCTTGCCTGTTCAATTTCAATTCTTGAATCAGCAATCCATTCACGGATTACTCCTTGGCTTGAAAGAGGCTTACCAAAAGCAACCCTACTTTGAACGCGCTTACATAAAAGTTCAAGCGCACGTTCTGCGGCCCCTATTAATCTCATACAATGATGAATTCTACCAGGTCCTAATCTACCTTGCGCAATGGCAAAACCCTTACCCTCTCCCCAGAGAATATTTTCTGCGGGAACTCTTACATTTTCATAAGTAATCTCTCCATGTCCATGTGGGGCATGATCATAGCCAAACACTGGGACCATTCGTTCAATTTTAACTCCTGGTGTATCAAGAGGCACAAGGATCATCGATTGCTGTTCATGCCGATTGGCGCTCGGATCTGTTTTCCCCATTACGATTGCAATTTTACACCTAGGATCACCTGCTCCAGAAGACCACCACTTACGGCCATTAATGACGTACTCATTACCATCTCTCTCAATTCTCGCTTCGATATTGGTAGCATCTGAAGAAGCAACATCAGGTTCTGTCATCGAAAAACATGAACGAATTTCTCCTGCTAATAATGGTTTTAACCATTTTTCTTTATGTTCTTCCGTACCATATCGGACAATTACTTCCATATTTCCCGTATCAGGAGCCGCACAGTTAAATACTTCTGGACCAATCGGTGAGCGCCCCATAATTTCACAAAGTGGAGCATACTCGAGATTTGTTAACCCCGCACCGAACTCACTTTCTGGAAGAAATAGATTCCACAGTCCTTCAGCCTTTGCCTTATCTTTTAACTCCTCCATGATGGTGGGGACTGCACTCCAACGATTTTCTTGCTCATCTAATTGCTGAGCATATACCTTCTCATTTGGGTATACGTGCTCCTCCATGAAGTTAGTTAGCTTGACCTGTAACTCTTCTACTCGATTTGAATAAGAAAAATTCATCTTCTCCACCTCTTTCTACATACTAACCAGTTGGTATGTTACAACTAGTATTATACCTCCAAATTCTAAATATTCATATTCCTTTCTAAATATTCTAACAAATAATAACCTCACAAACAATATTTGAGAGGTTAAAACCGTTTATAAGCCTTCTTTTGCTTATTCATAACTTCGTATGATTTTTCTATAATATCAGTTAAAACATCCCCCTTATAGACCCTCCCTAATTTAAGGTTTTCTTGATAATATTCAACTATTTCATCAAGCTTATCTGAAGTTTCCTTTGCAATTCTCACATTCAACTGTATCCTTTCGTTTCCTATCAAACGAATCACTCCCTATCACATATGTAGCAATCTGCTAGCACCCATTATATTTCGTGTTATGTCTATTAGAATATATTGATATTCTACATCATTTTCAGATAAATTCCTTATTTTTTTTAAAAGTTACATGAAAAGTAAAATATTGACGATATTAACGTAAGGGAGGTTTGTGTATGTTATTTTCGTGGATATTGGGGACATGGTTACTGGTTCATCAAGCAGCCCCTCCTGATCAGTTAGTTATTATGAAAGATGGTCAACCAATAACAATAGTAAGTAAATCTGATTATTCTATTTATAGTACTGGAATACCAATCGTAAATTTGAAGAAGTTCGAGGAGTTTACGAAGAATTTAAATCACTTAGTATCTAGGCCAGCTAAGGACGCCGCCTTAGATAGTGCAGATAATATTATACCTGATAGTGTGGGTTTAACCATCAATCAACAAGCCTTTACAGAGAGGTTTTATGATTATTTTTTCGGTCATAAAATGACCGAACTTGAACTGCCCATGCGCCCACTTTACCCTAGGGTTGATAGTGAATTACTCTCAGAGATACGGGTCAAGCGCATTGGCCGTTACTTAACATCTTTTAATCCGCGTAATATTACGCGGACAACCAATATTGAGTTAGCAGTTGAAGCTATTAATAACCATGTCGTTTTTCCTGGTGAAACTTTCTCCTTTAACCGTGTTGTGGGAAAACGCACGGTTGAGAAAGGATATAAAAAGGCAAAAGTCATTGTGCGAGGAGAATTTGCCGAAGATATAGGAGGCGGTATCTGCCAAGTTTCTTCCACCTTGTTTAATGCCGTTGACAGTGCTGGTCTGAAGATTACACAACGTTTTTCCCATAGTAGAAACGTCTCCTATATTCCTCCAGGTCGTGATGCAACCGTTAGCTGGTATGGACCCGATTTTGAGTTTTTAAATACATATAACCAACCTGTTTTAATAAGAGCAAAAACAGTCGGACATCTATTAGTAATTAAGCTTTATTCCTCGGATATGATTGAATACAAGCCTAAAAATGTACCTTTTCCACCACTATAAAAAGTCCGCAGGAAGCGGACTTTTATCTTGTTTTTTTATTATTTAAAGCGCTCGCAAGCAATTCCTCAGAAAACTCAGTTAAGGCAGCAGTGTTCATCGTACCCATTTTAGGTGCGAGGTTTTCGATTGCATTTTGAAAAGGAGGTGTTAGTTCCCTTCTTCGCCCTCTAGCCATTCCTAAAATTGCCGCACTAACACCCAGCCCTAAAAGAGATGCCCACATGGTTCCTCTCCCTCTTCGTTTGTTCATGAACATACTAACGAATGGAAGCATTTTAATTAGACTTCTCACCATAGCACCCCTTTATCATACGTAATGGAAAGTTAAGACCACCTTCCCAAACTTAATTTGTGCATAAATTGAAAGAATATGTTTGGAAAACACGGAGTGCTTTGCCATTTATTACAAAGGAGAGTTCATTCCTTTATAATTTTTTAATCCTAATGGGACTAACCATAAGCAGTGCAAGTATTACAGTGATTACAGTGTTACTGTAATGGAAAATTCCCATTGTCGCAACAGACAAACCTGCTGCTGGTATCGGTAGTCCGATAAAGTGGCCAACTGTTGGTTTTACATTAAATTTTGCTAACCTTAGTGCCCCCATTGTCGGAAATAGCATAAAAGCCAATGTTGTAAAGAGGGATGGAGTCTGTAGGGAATAAAATAAAAGTGCTGGCGCAACCCCTAAACTAACGATATCAGCTAATGAATCAAGTTCAACACCAAACTCACTGTTCACTTTCAACTTTCTAGCTATTCTGCCATCCAAAAAATCAAAAAACGAGGATAAAAAAATACACAAAGCAGCCGTACGATAATATCCATTCATATTAAAGCTAATGGAAAATACTCCAGATAATAAGTTCCCGATTGTAAACAAATTAGGTACTACTTTTATAAATTGGTTTGTCAAGATCATTTCTCCTTTTTCAGCGATTCCTCTATCCACTTAGCTTCTTCCTTAACTATAATGCTTATTCTTCTATTACTTCGAATTTTGAGAGCGCATTCATTTTTTTCAAGAGCAGTAAGGATGTATATATTGAAAATCTAGTCAGAAAATAGTATAGAAAGGATAGGTGAAAAGGATGGATCAAACCTTAAAGTATCTTCGAGAAATTTTATCAAATTATACAGATGAACATCATACAACTGGCAGACAAATATACCGTAAATTATCAGATGGCCATTTCCAATCTGAGGGTGATTTTGTCCGACATTTATCTCAAAAAGAGATCGAGTTTCTAAATAAAGTATTACCCAACGAAATAAAACATGCCCAAGAGGAACAAGATGAGAAAAGAGCTTATGAATTAAATGAAGTATATGAGCTATTATTTTAATTAAGTCTTGTTTAGTTGCCAGTCGATTTGCGCTTCAGGTGCTTCGCTTTCCCGCAGGAGTCTCGTCCTAGGAGCGCAAATCTTCATGGTACAAAATAAATCCTCTTTTACATAGCTTAAATAAAAGTAGAGATTTCAGGTATGACATCTCTTCATGGGAAATAATCAGATAATTTATTTCCGAGGCAAGCGCAATCTACGACAAAAGGCGATTAAATAGATAAGAAACCTTCAATATACGACAAAAATCTTAAGCAGTTTTACTATTTGCGACAAAACAAATCAATACTTAGACTTTTGAGAGAAATGAAAGAAGCCGCCTCAACTAGAGACAGCTCCTTGGGAATTTAACCTCTTAGGGGACCCAACCATTGACATCAGCCAATATATACTTCTTACTAATCCTTTTAGTCGCTTTCACGATCTAATAGAGGTTCAGAACTTAGCTGATGTGTGTTTGTTCCGTTGAAGGAATTAATTCACATGTGTATTAAATGGAATTCAAATTCCTTTAAAGAAACAACCTACTCGGTTTTGTTTACCGATGGGACTCTTTCCTCTATGCTCTTTTTGGCTAGACTTCTTGGCAATGTTCCCTGAATCTTTGAAAGTTTTTAATGGTAAACAGTAAATTTACCACATAATCCTGTAAATTTTTCAGTTAACTTTCCTTCATTCATGGAATTAGCTGAGATTCAAATTTAATCTCTAAGAATCAAATAGGTATACTACTATTTGACTTTGTATTATTTGGTTTTATGATCCTTCATTAATAAAATAGGTTTCTTCTCAATGGAAGCTTACTTATCATTTTTTAAAGAATCATTTTGGTTTGAGGAATTTATCAGCGTATTTTTGTTAATAGGCAGATAAATTTGACTTTACTCCCAAGGTTAAATAATACGTAGATCAAAAGGAATTCTCTTACAGCTAATTTAGAAGAAGTTATTGTTACAAATTTACAACTTTCTAATTCAAAACAACATCGCTCCACCTACCAAATACTTGTTAAAGGAATAACCTACTACTCGTTCACAAAACGGAACGAACACGTATGGCTGAGTCTCCTAAGAAGTTAATATCTTACTTATCCTTTACACTTACATTATAGCATCTCTAACTCCAATATTTGGTACTTTCTGTGACAAATAAGTGAACTTTTCTGAATAAAGTAAATATTCATAGGATCACGTTTTAACAAATCAATGGCGATACTTTATAAGCTAAAAAGAGGTCTTCCACCAGGTTAGAGGAAGACCATTTATTTACTCTGCTATAGGATTTTTGTAATTATCCTTTACAACAATACTAAACTCTTTCACTTTTTCTTCTATCCGCCTAGAGTTCTCTCTTAATTTATCATCATAAGGAATGGTAATGATTTGTCCATCTTTCATTTCAAATTTAAACTGGTAATAGCCAGTGGTACCCTGATGGTTCCGGTATACTTCGTGCAAAGTTGTGACATCTTCCCACTTATAGTGCTCTTCTTTAATACTGGTTACTGAATTATAATGAATTCCTGCTTCATCAATGTAGTAATAATTCAGTAGACTCAAAACAAAAATTGGAATACTCAAAAGAACCAATATCGTTGTTATCCATTTTAGCTTCTTGGCTTCCGTTTTTTGTCTTAAAATTAAATAAACTGTTAGAACAACTGCAATGTACAGCATCCCAATCATAAATCCAATGTAAGAAGTGAACGGTGTAGTGAAAAACCATTGTGAGCGTGACATGTGAAACATACTCTGATAGGTCGCTACTACAACAAATGGGACAAACAAACTGCTTATGTACAAAATGATCGTATAGGCAACTAGCTTTACTTGTGTTTCCTCTGATGATTCTTCCCTTTTTCTAAATAAATTCAAAAACTTTTCCTCTCCCTTGTCTTTTCTCTTAAACTGGTAAATATTAGACGGAATTCTTACCAAAAAGTTTCTTGTAAATTCTCCTCAGACTCAAGAATGTATAAAAGAAATTATGCGCTGGCTTCTTTCCTACTGGTAATTACACTTCTTTGTGAAAGCAGGCTATGTAAAATCATGCCGGTCATGACCAAAACCATTCCTGCCCATGCGATCATTGATGGAAAAGCTGAATTCAAAAAAAGCAGCTCTCCAATTAATGAGAACAACACCGCCATTGCTTGTGTAGCTTCCACTGCGGCAAGCTTTTTCATACTACCTCTTACAAGGTCTGTTGCTTGAAAAAACAAAATGGTAGCAATAACTCCCGAGGTAATCGCAACGATGCCTGATTGAATCGATTGTCCTACAGTCGGTGGTCCGACAGTTAGCAAGCCCGTTAAGGATAAGACGAACCAAAATGGCATACTAGCAATTGTCATCCCTAATACTCTTTGAAAAACATCAAGACGTCCCCCGCATACCTCCATCATCTTTCTATTTCCTAGTGGATAGGCAAAAGATGCAACAATTATAGGGATGATTCCAAAAGTGATTTCAATGAATGATAAATACTTCGCCTGCTCTACCTGCATCAAGATAATCCCTATCAAAATAATCAAACTGAGCGACAAACCTTTAAAGGGTATTTTTCCCTTTACTTGTATTGGACCATTTTTAGTTATAATCGTTTCATAAAATAAAGGGGCCAACAAAGATCCTGATATAATGGTAACTTGCCATGTAGAGGCGACAATCCACCCGGGAGCGTACGCAGCAGAAAAGCAAAGAGGTCCATAAAATAAAACAAATCCAATAAAGCTCCATACTAGCCAATCTTTCGGATTATTTTTCATTTCAACTAGTAAAGATTTGAGGTTTCTTCTTGCTAGAACAACAAGCAGCAGAAAAGGAACCATAAAAATGTAACGAAGCGAGGCACTCCATATCCAACTTCCTCCTGCCAAATCCATCGACCTATTTAAAATAAACGTAAAAGCAAAAAAGAAAGCAGCTAGCAACCCTAAGATGATTGGACGCATAATGATCTCCTTTGTAACATTCTCTTCTGAATATAAATCCATTTATACATTTTACCATATTTCAGAATAATTCGTTATTTTAATGTTTCAACTATTCCCATGCATACAACAAAAATGTAGTGCATAGATTGTTTTGTCATATAGATCGTTTGAAACCTTTTGAAAATACAAACGTATCTTTTAATGTCAAAAAAAAATTGAGATTTGGGGATGAGCATATGTTCGGTAAAGTAGCAGCTGATATTTTAGGAATAAGTGATGTCGGTTCTGTCATTAAGCCAGAAAACTATGACAAGGTAGATGCGGATGATTATGTTTTACATGAGGATCATGAGAAGATTTACTTTCTAATTAAATCTAAATCAGATGAGTATTGTTTTACAAATAATGCCCTAATCCATTTAGATGGAACCAGTGCAACTAGTAAGAAGCGCATGTTACACCGCTATAGTTATTCTTCTAATAGAATTGCGGATGTTAAGCTTGAAACGGCTGGGACAGTGGATCTAGATGTAGAGATAAAATTTAAAATTGGCTCTCAGCCTTTCTCAATCGATGTACATAAAAAACATATCGAAGAAGTAAAGGATCTATATAAGGCGCTCATAAAAATTGCAGAAATCAGCCGTGAGAATGAAATTTCCCTTCAAAACGCAAAACAAAGTCTTGAGGTTGCCTCAACCACTTTAGGCCGAATGACAAATTCTGATAATAATCTAGTTGTTCAATTTAAGATGTTAAACCAAGCTGCCTTTCAATGGCTGGAAGATACAAAAAAACAATACAATATAAAGGATTTTGGCTACGTGTTCGAAAAATACATTAACAATTAAAATAGCTATGATAAAGTTCACTATTGATTTTTGATCTAAGTGCTTCACTTTTCCGCAAGCCTTTTAACATAACCATTTAAATAAAAATACCTCTAGGCTGGCTAGAGGTATTTTGTACATGCGGCGGACTTTTGAAGGCTTAAACAATTTTTTCGTCTTCTACCCAATCATAAAGATCCTCAATTTGGCAATTTAATTCTTTAGAAATCGTCATGGCAGTGCTCAAATTCATAATCTTCTTTGTCATGTATTTATCAAGCTGATCTTTGGGGATACTGGTGTTTCGTACTAGCCCATCTAAATCCATGTTATTCTTTATTAATAAATCCTCGAGGTTACTCTTTTTCGCTTTAAAATTTGTCAAAATGACACCTCACTTTTTTAAAGCATAACACAATTAATCCTTAATTCAAAGAAAGCAGGATATTTTCATCTTTTTCTTCATATAAAAATCTTTATCATACTTTCCATTTTCAGTCACAGAAACTCTCACTTAATTTGTGGTATACTAAAGTAGGAACTAAAAAAAGGGGTGTCGACTTTGAGGAGTCAAAGTAGCAGTTATAAAAACGGGCAAACAGTTAGCATCAAAGAAACCGGCGAAGAAGTAACGATTATAAAATCGCAATATGTAAAAAATATGAAGAGATACTCGTATATCGTAAAAGAATATCCCACTACATTTTTTTTCGAAGAAGAATTACAAAGTCGTGATTAAACTATTATTGAAACCACAAAAAAGAAGACCAAATTCTCATACTGGTCTTCTTTTTTGATTCTTCATCTAAAAATCCGCATTCCCTGTCGTTCTTGGGAATGGAATCACATCTCTAATGTTTGTCATTCCAGTCAAGTACATGATTAATCTCTCAAATCCTAATCCATAACCTGAGTGTTTTGTGCCACCATATTTTCTTAATTCAAGATACCACCAGTAATCTTCCTCGTTCATCCCTAATTCGTTAATCTTGGCAGTCAAAATATCTTCACGTTCTTCACGCTGGCTTCCGCCTATTAATTCCCCTATTCCAGGAACTAGTAAATCAGTAGCTGCTACTGTTTTTTCATCTTCATTTAACCTCATATAAAACGCCTTAATTTCTTTTGGATAGTCAGTAACAAATACTGGCTTCTTAAATACTTTTTCACATAAGAACCGCTCATGCTCTGTTTGCAGATCTAAGCCCCATTCTACCGGATAGGCAAAGCTTTCTCCTGACTCTTTTAAAATTGAAATGGCTTCTGTGTACGTTACACGCCCAAAGTCAGCTGTATGTGCATGGTTTAATCGATCCAATAATCCCTTTTCAATAAAGCTATTAAAGAAATTCATTTCCTCTGGAGCTTGTTCAAGAACATACCCTATTACATATTTAACCATCTCTTCTGCTAGGTCCATTATATCTGGTAACTCTGCAAATGCGAGCTCAGGTTCAATCATCCAAAATTCAGCTGCATGTCTTGCTGTATTTGAATTTTCTGCTCTAAACGTTGGCCCAAATGTATAAACATTACGAAAAGCCAATGCAAATGCTTCAGCAGACAATTGCCCGCTTACAGTTAAGTTAGTCTCCTTATTAAAGAAGTCCTTTGTTAAGTCAGTTTTACCTTCTTCATTTTTTGGTGGATTTTCTATATCGAGTGTCGTAACTCGGAACATTTCTCCAGCACCTTCCGTATCACTTCCTGTGATAATTGGAGAATGTACATAGACAAAACCTTTGTCTTGGAAGAACTTGTGAATTGCATAAGAAGCTAAAGACCTTACTCGGAATACAGCTGAGAAAGTATTTGTTCTCGGTCTTAAATGAGCAATGGTTCTTAAATACTCAAATGAATGTTTTTTCTTTTGTAGTGGGTAGTCTGTAGCTGAGTTACCCTCGATCACAATACTGGTTGCTTTAATCTCAAATGGCTGTTTCGCTTGAGGAGTATGGATAAAATCCCCTGCCACTTTAATGGATGAGCTAATTGGAAGCTTCGCAATTTCCTTAAAATTCTCCAACTGCTCATCAAAAACAATTTGAACTCCTTTAAAGAAACTTCCATCATTTAACTCAATGAAACCAAAGGTTTTGGAATCTCGAATTGTTTTAATCCAGCCAGATAGTTCAACTTGTTGACCGATGAACTGATCTGTATTTCTGTATAACTCCTTAATTAAGGCAGTTTTCATCTGTTTATAACCTCCAAATCTTATGTAAAAAACCTTTCATTCCGTCGGGGATGAAAGGTAACTTCCATGATATACATTGTTTTTTTAATCCCTTCAACATTATATTAAAATCAAGTCAATTAAGCAATAATCTACTGAATTCAATTGGTTTTCACCATTTCTTACCGTTCAAACGTTCGGTGACTATATTATAAGGGTCATATCTCCAAATTCGTGCCACAGATATTGGCGGTTAATTGCTTCTTTATACCCATTCAGTAACCCTTTTCTATCAACAAAAGCTGAAAGCATCTCCAAATGGCTTGCCTCAGGTTCATGCATTCCTGTAATAATTCCGTCAACCAGATTCAATTTATAGTCTTGTTTAATATATAAATTTGTCCAACCTGAAAGACAGCCATTAGCTGCTGCCGTTTCAATGGCACGAACGACAGTTGTCCCTGCAGCTATAATTCTTTTTCCTTCTAATTTCGCTCCCAAAACAGTACCCCAAGTTTCAATCGGTATATCATACTTCTCAGGATTCTTTTTGGGAGAGTGGTCCCATTTGTCATCTAAAAGATAACTAAGTCCGGTATGCAATTGTAAAAAAACAACCCTAACTCCTTTTTGTTTTAATTTAAATAGTAATTCCCAACTGAAAGCCCTCCCGGCTGAAGGCATCTCAACAGAACCTGGATGTGTTGCAAAGACCGTTTGATAATACTCTAAGCCCCAAGGGATCTTTATATATTCATAACGAATTGGTTCTCCAATCGTATAAATTTCATTAAATAGTTCTGTTCCCTTTTTGGAAAATTCCATGGTAACTAGTGGACTAGATTTAGTAATCTTCCTAACCGTTCCGTTTAATCTAGAGGAGAAAATAAAATAATCATTAACACGTATATCTACAACGTCAATCAGCATTTCCCATTTAAAATCATTCAATTTTCGAGCCAAGCGAATTTCCAGCCCTCTTCGTATTAATGTATTGTTTCTATAATGATTAGCCTTTAATAAAGCAGGAATTGTACGACTGCTGTTTAATAGTAGAACATCACCTTTCTCCAAATATAGGTCTAGATTAAAGAAACGATCATGGTTAATAGCGTAACTAGTGCGATTTTGTATCATTAATTTCACCTGATCTCTGCGTACCCCGCGTCTTTCTGGTGGAACATCAGCATTTAGTGTTGAAGGCAGATTAAAAGATATTTTTTCTTGTAGCATGTGAATCTCTCCTTCCTTCGAGAAATTCTAATGAGTTAACGCGCTGCCCATTTTCAGTTGATTCTTCAGAAGCTAAATATAAAAAGACATCTACTACATCATTAGGGTCAGCTAGTTCGTAATCACATTCTGGAACAGCTAACCTATGCATTTCAGTATCCATTTCACCTGGGTCCACCATATTCATTCGAATATTGGTTTCAGCTAGTTCATCCGCCCAAGTCTGTGTAAGACCCTCCAAAGCGAATTTTGAAATGCCGTATGCACCCCAACCTGCAAAGCCTGTTTTTCCTGCTTCTGAGGTAAGGTTAATAATCGAACCTCTTTTACGCTGTAGCATACCTGGCAGTACCCGTTTGGTTAATATAAATTGACTCACTGTATTGACTTTTAATACTTCAAAAAAATCTCTCTCAGGATAATCTAATAAAAGCGGCATTGGATTCGGGCCTAGTATAGATGCATTATTTATTAGAACATCAATATGTCCAAAGGTTTCTTCTGTAAGTGCCACAAATTTCTCTATATCTCTTATGTCAGATATGTCAGCTGCTACCGCAAGAACCTTCACCCCAAAGTTTTCCACTTCATCTCTTACCTCTAGCAATTTCTGTTCATTACGTGCACATATTGCCAAATTTGCGCCATTCTTTGCGAACGCTATAGCTAGTGATCTCCCTAAACCCTTAGAGGCCCCTGTAATCATGACAACTTTATTTTCCATCCCTTTACACTCCCTGTTATATTTATAGTCTTATCATAATGAAAAAAAAGCCTTTTTCCCTCGTAAGGAAGCTTGAAAAAAACTACGACTTTAGTCCAATATCACAGAACAGTATTTGACAATTAATATGTATTTTTCTGAAAATTTGCAGGATTTTTAAAATGGAAGTCGAAATTATTAAGAAATGTACGATTCTTGATATGAGGAGTGTTGATTGTGGATAAAGTTACCTGTATTGCTTTTCTCCTGTATCAGTCTTCAAAGAGTCAAGACATCAGAGAAAAAGCCATTCAGTTATTGAATGGCGATGTTTCTATTCGAGATTTAAAGCGGAATATTAAAACCCAACCCTATTTATTAACCGCTGAAACGGAACTTAGAAAGAATAAGATCGACAAGATTCTTGTCCAGCAATTTGTTGAAGAATTTATGTTGGTAGAGGTATAGGCTTCCTGGTGGAAGCTTTTTTTATGGTAAAATTTTCTCAAAAAACAAAATTTTCTTGCAATTATCATTTGATTCTGTTTTAATATAAAGAAATCCCAATGAGTTCCAGAATTGTATTGCTTTAAGGTTTTCACTTAAAACACCTAAACGAACACTTTTCACACCTCGTTTACGCATTTCATTTTCGTAAAGAGCATATGCCTGTGCTCCAAATCCAAACCCTTGGTAATCACCATGAATCATTAACAGTCCTAACCACGGACAATTATCTTTTGGGTTTTCCATTAGGTAATCTATAACCCCTATATAGGTATCCTCTAGCTTAATGAAAACGGATGTTGTATTTGGATTCATGAATTCATCATCAATATCTGATAGTGTTCTAGTCGGAATACCATTTTCAAACACGTTATAGCTTTGGTTTGAATTAACAATTTCAAGAGCAATATAGAGTGTTTCTTTGGTCACTTCTTCAAAATACATCAAATGGGTGTCCTCCGTAATGTACTAATTTTCTAAATGATAATAATTTGATAAAAAGAAAGGTGATTGTAGATGCAACAAGTTCATGTACTCGTTACGTATGAAGGAAAAAGCTATTTGACAAATGTAATTACCCATCACACTACCTCCGAGGAAGAAATCTATCGAATCGCTTTAGAACAGGTAGAAAAACAATGGAAAGTCAGTAATTAATTAAAATGACCCAGGCAGCTATCAATAGAGCTGCCTTTAATATTTTATGCGGTAATCTCAGTAATTTTTTTAAAAGCCTTTATCCTTGATTGAAAAACAGCAAATATTAAACAGATACAAACAGGAATTGTTAGTACTAGATAGCCTATATTGATACCATGTTTTGTTGCGATAAGTCCAATAATTGGTCCTCCTATCACTACAGATGCTTGATTACACATCATCCGTAAACTAGCCATTCGTCCATGGAAGTTCGCATCCGTAACCATCTGCTGTATGGATTGAAAAAGAATTCTAATCCATGTAGTACCTAAACCAATTAAGAAAATTCCGATGACTGTGAACGGTACCATTCTGAAAAAACTTAAAATAAACAAACCTACTAAAATAATGAAAAGCGACCTTATTGCAATAGCATTACGATTGAGCTTCCACCACCAAGTACCGAGTATACCGGCAGTTATCCCCCCAAAAGCAATCGTTGCATCTAATAATCCATAAACTTTAGCGGATTGGTTCAAATGCTCATTTGTGTAGACTGCTAGAAAGCCCATACTTGTATGGAAAACCAACTGCCCTACAAACATCACAGCAAATAAACCTAACAACATTTGATTAGTTT
Organism: Neobacillus sp.; assembly: GCA_040797665.1. Lineage (GTDB taxonomy): Bacteria > Bacillota > Bacilli > Bacillales > Cytobacillaceae > Neobacillus. Next base: position 37,065 of record JBFNER010000007.1, read on the forward strand.
TTACATAGGTTATTCCACCTATAAGGTCCTTCACAATTGACAGCTTACCGCCATGATCCACAGGACACTTACCCTGCTTTATAAAAAAAATTAGTATGGTTGAAAAAATAAAACAAAAAACTGTCAATAAAATGGAGAATATCTCTGAATAAAAGGCAATTATAAATCCACCTAGAGAGGACCCAAGCAGTGCACCAACCTCCGCTGCAGCACTAGCCTTAGAAAAAACATTTGGCAGTTCTTCCTTTTGGAAAATCTCTGATATAAATGCTTGAATAGATGGTCTATATAAGGAACCCGAAACTTGAATGACCATATGTACCGTTACGATCAACCATGGATGAATAAATTCCCCTAATACTCCAATCAAGATAAACAATATTGCAGCCGTGGAAAATAAGTTAGCAATGATTGTTAAACGCTTACGATTAAATTTATCTACAAGCACACCTATTAGAAGATTTAAAAAGAGTCCTGGTAAAAAACCGAAACTAACTAATAAACCAGTATAAAGAGCATTGTTTGTCAATTTGTATAATACCCAAGAGATTGCGATGAAATAGAGCGATCTGCCCATCTCCGAAAGAAAGAACGAAACTAAGATAATCTTTATTTTATTTTTCATGTTGGCTCCCCCATTCCAACATTATAATAGCGCTAACTTAGGAAATTAAAAATTATAAAATAATTATATTATATGATAAGTTTACCTTATTAAAAATACAAAAAAAGTAGCGACTAAATTTGCCGCCACTTTTATTTTTATTCATAATGATACAATTCACTTGATGTTGACCTCATGAGAGGACTAATCGTACCTGTGGTAAACATATAGAGTTCATGCATGGCCCTAGTACAAACAGTGTAAAATAACTTTCTATCACGCTCGCTTGAATACAAAGAGATGTCTGAAATAATAACAGCATCAAATTCTATTCCCTTAGCCAGGTAGGAAGGAATGACAAGAATCCCTTGCTCGTATGATATCGTCCCCTTCTCAATTAGGTGAAGGGGAATTTCACTCTTTAAAGCTTCATAGACTTTTTTACTTTCATTTGCTGTTCTGCAGATTATCGCTATTGTCCTATGCCCTACTTCTTGAAACTCCCTTATTTTTCTTGCAATTAATTGATTCAATGTCTGATCTGCCTTTTTAACTGATGGTGTTATTCCTGTACGATTGAAAGGTTCAATCCCATCACCACCATCAATTAAACTGCTTGTAAACTCAACGATTTCTTTAGTTGAGCGATAGGTCTTATTTAAGACAATTCTCTCAATATCTTCCCCTTCCTCTAAGAATCCCGATAAGGCATTTTCAGATCCTGTTGCACCTGAAAAAATAGCTTGATTAAAATCTCCGAGTAAGGTCATTTTACTATACGGAAAGAGTTTTTGTAGATATGCGAACTGAAATGGTGTATAATCCTGAGCTTCATCAACAAAAACATGGCGTATTCCTGTGTTTGATTTACGCCCCTCGATTAAATCCATTAAATAAACAAATGGGGTTGCATCCTCGTATGATAGTGTTTGATTGGTTAACTGAGTGATGGTTTGAGTACGAATTTGTCCCCACTGTTTAGGAAGTACTTCCTGATTAATTATCCCCTCTTCAAACAAGTTTTGGTACAACCCTAGAATGTCAATAAATTTCAACCTTTTGACTCGTTTAAATAAGGGCTTGAACTTCTCTTTTACGACCATCTCAGCAAGCAGCTTCTGTTCCTGCGCGAAATCATCAAAACTACTATTCGTATAGCGGTTTTTTTCTTGCAGTTTGTTAAAGGCCTCCAAGTAGTCTTCCTTGTCGAGAAATTGTATCTCTTCCTCTACCCAGCTTTTAGCACGTTCCTTCCGTACTTTTTTCTTAAGTTCTTTTAGAAGCCAAGCCTTTACCTGTTCCATCCGATTTGGAATGCTGTTATCCTTATCTAGTGAGTAGAAATAGGTATGAATATCCTCTTTCGAAATAAGCACTTCACCACGGAAGAATAAATCTTTAAAAAGGAGCCCCTTTTCCGATAATTCAAGCACAAACTGATCTATAATATCTTTAAATACTAGACTACCCTTGAATCGTATTCCTTCTGCCCTCGTGTGATACCCTTCTTGAGAACTCCCACCATTTAGCAAGTATTCCATCTGGTCAAACGCATCTTCTACCTCAACTTCTTTCCCTATATGAGGATGTAAATACTCCATAAAAGTTGCTTGTTGCATATTTTCTTCCCCTAACTCTGGAAGTACAGTTGCAACATAACTATTAAACAAAGGGTTGGGCGAAAAGAGCATAATATTTTCTGATTTTATCGTGTCTCGGTATCTATATAGTAGGTAGGCGACCCTTTGCAGGGCAGCTGATGTTTTACCGCTTCCGGCAACTCCTTGAACAATTAGGAGCCTGCTCTTTTCATTTCGGATAATTTTATTTTGTTCTTGTTGAATGGTAGCTACAATACTCTTCATTTGGGTATTTGCATTATTCCCAAGCACCTCCTGCAGCATCTCATCACCAATGGTTACACCCGTGTCGAACATGGCCTTTATTTCGCCTGTTCTAATAATGAACTGCCTTTTCAGCTCCATTTCACCTTTTATCATGCCATCCAATGTTTTATACTGGGCTGGCCCTGGAGAGAAATCATAATATAAACTAGAAATTGGCGCTCGCCAGTCATAGATTAGAAAATCTTGATCATTTTCATCCATGAAGGAGGATATACCAAGATACACTTGGTCTTCTTTTGCTTCACCTTTTTCTTTAAAATCAATTCGGCCAAAGTATGGTGATGAATATAGCCTGCTCAAGGTATTGAGTTGCTGATCCATTTGCCGATATCTCCGCTCTCGTTCTGATAAAAATTCCGCCTGCTGCTTTATACTAGCAGCCGTTTCTATTTTGTCATCAGGTTCATCAAGATTAACGGTTACATCCTCCCAAAAGGTCTTCCGAATATCAACTACATCGGTCCTAACCTTGCTACTATTTTTCTGGAGTTTATCAACCTTACTCTTTATTTGACTTAATATAAAATTTACCCGGTTTTGTTCGGCTTTCCAGTCATTTTTCTGCTCATCACTCATAAAATCACTCCCCAGAAAAAATTGGTCCTTTTATTTGACAATCAAAAAACGATGTGGTATTATTATAATAAGGGATATATTATACTATTTGATTAATATCAAACTTAGACCAAGATTTATTTTAACATAGCTTTAATAGGTAAACAATACGCTCCTCGCCCTAAAGGCGTTTTTTTTATGTTTATTTAGCATAATCATCATCCTCATTTGTTTTCAGTTTTTTCTTCCTCATTGCCAAACACGAAATCTCTATAAATCCCATATAAGACGATTAAGTTGATTCTAATTAGGATTAACACAAGCCAATGAATTTTGCTCTTTAACAGCCTTATTTTTTCAAAGAACGCGTTTAGGAAAATACTTGATATAAGGGCCATCAGTTTGTGTTTCCAACTGTTTTCCCTTAACAATAAAATGGTTGACATTAGGGATGTTGAGATGGCATATAAAGGAACAATTACAAAATGTTCTTTCCAAGTATGAAACTTTCCAATTCCAAATCGAAATTTTCGAGTAACAGCAAATAAAAATAATGCATTTGCCTCCGTAACCATCATCATTAAGAATAATGAGGTCACTTTTAAGGTTTTATATTTCCGATCTAATCCCCATTTCCACAAATCACTAAATTTAAAATAAATAGGAATTAAAATAAGAGTGTATACAGTTTTCCACCAATGTTTTTTAAAAATTTTCAGACGTACAAATATCAATTCCACAATTGAAAAGTACAATCCTCCACATAACTTTCCAACCCATCCAATTTTTTCCGAGGTCAAGAAAACTGCTGTGAACGGAACAAAAAACGCTTGAGATAAAATGGCTCCAACAATATCATCTAAAAATGGCTTTTTCATTACTTTCGGTTTATAGGTATAAGCTTTAAATATATTTAAAACAATATATTCGAACAAGTAGGCAAACCCTATATTAGACATTAATAATACAAACAGCTTTTTTTTATCTTCGTTTTTACGAAAGGTAAATACCAAAAGTGTTGTATGAATAATTAGCAACAAAGCAAAGGGTATTGTATTTCTTTTTTTCTTCATAGTTAAATCCTCTCATGATTGCTAGGTAGTTTTAGTATTTGACTAACATCTAGTTTCATTCCTCCTAATAGTGAATTGCCCTTGATGTTGTACGATAACTCTAAATTAAAAAATGTTTGACAATATAGTGACATTCAACATATAATTTATCTTGAATTAAGTTATTTAGATTTCGAGATAAATAAATTAAAGACACTTTGGAGGAGAAAAAAAATGACAATTACTAAATGGGCTCTTGATCCGTCACACAGCAGCGTGGATTTCTCAGTAAGACACATGATGATCGCAAATGTAAAGGGAACTTTCCACAACTTTACAGCTGGTATCGAAGCAGATCCAGCTGATTTAACATCTGCTAACATTGAATTTTCAGTTGAAACTGCAAGTGTTGATACACGTAACAAAGACCGTGATGCTCACCTGGTATCAGCAGATTTCTTTGATGCTGAAAATCATCCAGCCATGTCCTTCCGTGCGACTAGCATTGAAAAGACAGATGAAGGCGAGTATAACGTTACTGGAGATTTATCACTACGAGGCGTTACCAAACAAGAAACGTTTGTTGTGACATTTGAAGGTCAAGGGAAAGATCCTTGGGGTAATGAAAAAGTTGGTTTCAGTGCAGAGGGTACTCTTAACCGTTCCGACTATGGTTTGGTTTGGAATGCAGCATTAGAAACTGGTGGCGTTCTAGTTGGTGATAAAGTAAAAATCAATTTACAAATTCAAGCTGCTAAAGCATAATTTACTGTTAAAAAAAGCTCTCCTTTACTTGGAGAGCTTTTTCTTACTATCACTTATTCAACTCTATGCTTAAGAACTTTGCTAACTCCAGCATTCCAAATTTCTCTGCCTTCGCTTCAGCATCAGCATTATAATTCGTATTTGTATTAATATCGTAGGTATATATTTCTCCAGCTGCATCCTGGATGAATTCAATTCCGGCTACTTGGATATCGTTAGCTGCTAGTAATTTCTCGTATCTACTTATAATTGGAATTGAAAAAGTCTCAAGGATTTCAAATTTAGGTTTCTCTTCTTTTTGTTCCCCCACAGGGCAAAATAAATCATTTATTTGACAGGCATCCGCTGGACAAAGTTGAAATCCTCCACTAGTATCTACCTTAACTGCATAAACAAATTTTCCACCGACAAATTCACAACGTATAATACAATTCTCCGGTGAATGTATGTACTCTTGTAAGAGTGTTATACCATCGATTGGCTCTTCAAAAGAAGGGCCTTCAACATAACTCCTTAACGCAGATAAGGATTGGAATAACTGAACTCCAAGCCCTTTTCCTGCACGATTGTGTTTTGTAATAAAAGATTTTTCTACAAACTCACTTGCTGCCTCGAGAATTTGTCCTTTGCCAACAGCTGCAATGGTACGGGGGGCTTTTATCCCAAATCTCGCTAATTCTATATATTGCTGTACTTTGCTAATCTCAAGCTGAAGTGCTCGCGCTCCATTAAATACCTTTCTACCGTGAGCTTCAAGCCAAGACAGAACTTGTAATGTGAATTCTGGAGCATATCGATGTCCTCTTGTGTGAGAGGAGGCACTCATACGATTATAAAATATCCCTTCTGGCGGTTCTTTTGAGAGGTCTAGTCTTCCCTCATCAAGATGCCATTCTTCATATGGTGTGTGCAGTTGATTAAGACGCTTGGTTAAGTGGAAGGTCCATTCACTATTTTCATGAATGATAAAGACTTTTTTCAAAAGAAATCTCCTCTCTGTCTATCCAAAACTAGTTATTTTTATTCTATCATGCAGGAGCAAAACAAAAAAGCCGCATACGGCTTTTTTCATTGTTGTATAATGACTCTTGTCCCGTTAGGGACTAATTCAGCAAGTTGGAGTACGTCTCGATTATACATTCTTACACAGCCTTTTGATACTGCTTTACCAATTGAGCTAGGATCATTCGTTCCGTGAATCCCATATCCTTGTTTGGATAAAGACAACCACATGACACCATATGGTCCCCCAGGATTCATTTGCCGATTTACAATAACAAATTCACCGGTTGGTGTACCTGATAGCATCTTTCCAACAGCTATCGGATAAATTTTAACTAATTTTCCATTATTAAATAATGAAAGTTTCCTTTTCCCTATCGATATTTGTATATTATATGGAATGGTGTTAGGGTCAGGTAAACCTGGGATATTAATTTTTTGCCCCACATACAATTGCTGATAATTTACTCCAGGATTCGCTGCATAAAGCTGTTGGAGCGTAATGCGGTAATCTACAGAGATTTTATATAGCGTATCTCCTGGCTTTACAATGTGAATCATAGGATCCCGCCTTTTTCATTAGCATATGTTGGGACCTATCAGGGGTTGCATTATAATACTTTTACTAAAAAAAACCGCAATCAGAATACATCTGATTGCGGAAATATCTAAGTTCCTATATTTTTTATCTACTTTTAACAAGCATATTAACCGCTTCTTCAACAAGTTTTGAAGAATCATCGTTGCCTGATTCGATGGATTCCCTAATGCAATGCTCTAGGTTTGAACTGACAATAACTGCAATCGTCCGGTCGATCGCTGACCTCGCAGCAGACAATTGAGTAATAACGTCTTTACAATCCTTGCCCTCATCCATCATTCTTAAAATTCCTTTTATTTGTCCTTCGACACGCTTTAAACGATTTACTGACTTATCATTATAAATCATCATCTTTCTCACCTCTGTTGCTTCCGATTTTAATCTAAAATCATCCAGAAGTCTATGACTTATATGAACAAATTTAATCCTGAATCCTCTGCATCGCCAAGATATGCTGCTACCCCGCCGATGTCAACACCTTCGATCAACTCTTCTGATTTGATCCCCATGATATCCATTGACATAGAACATGCAACAAGTTTAACCCCAGCATCCATGGCATTCTTCATCAAGGTTTCAAGGCTATCAACGTTCTTTCTTTCCATTGCATGGTGAATCATTTTGGCACCCATTCCGCCCATATTCATTTTAGATAACGGCAGGTCAGCGACTCCTTTAGGCATCATCATTCCAAACATTTTTTCTATCATATCTTTTTGGACAGGCGGGGCATCCTTCTTACGAAGAACGTTTAGACCCCAGAAGGTAAAAAACATGGTTACTTTCTTCCCCATGGCAGCTGCGCCACATGCAATGATAAAACTAGCAATGGTCTTGTCAAGATCTCCACTAAACACAACCATGGTTGCACCATCTTTTGTCTGTGAGTTTGCTGTCGCATGATTGACGTTTATTAGTTCTTTTGTTCCCTTTTGGATATAAGCTTTAAATTTTTTATCTTCAAATTCGGTTTTTAGGATGGTGTTCCCAGTCTTCTTTGACCATGCTTGAATGTCACTTGCAAAACCTGGATCTGTTGCATGGATTTCAATAATCTCTCCATGTTCAATCGTCTCCATGGTTTGGTATACTTTCATAATTGGACCTGGGCATTGTAGTCCGCATGCATCAACTAAAATGGTTTCTCTAACATCAGGTTGCATAGAATCACCCTTCTCCCTTTCTATTTCTCCTGAATCATTTATAATGGTTGGGTCATTTTTATCCTGTGTTGAGTAAACACTGGCATATGTTTTATAACCTCCATCCAAATTTTTCACCTTAAATCCATTTTGGGATAGAATTCTCGCACCTAAATAACCTCGTAAACCAACCTGACAAGTTAAATAAATGGTTTCATCCTTTGGTAGTTCATTTAATCGATCACGTAATTCTCCTAAAGGAATATTGATTGAACCCTTAATATAGCCCATATCTCTTTCGATCGGTTCCCTTACATCAATCAGCATTCCACCATTTCTTACAATTTCATCAATCTCATGCCACTGTACTGTTTCCACAAGACCTACAGCAATATTCGTTGCTGCATACCCAGCCATGTTTACTGGGTCCTTAGCAGATGAATAAGGCGGTGCATATGCTAATTCTAAATCTGGTAAATCAAATATTGTTAATCCTCCTTTAATGGCTGTGGCTATTACATCGATTCGTTTATCTGCTCCATCGTAAGATACAGCTTGCGCTCCATAAATTTTTCCAGTCCCTTTTTCAAATAGTAATTTGATTGAAATAGGAAAGGCTCCGGGATAATACCCAGCGTGTGAACCAGGATGGATGTGCACTACTTCATAGGGAATACCTAATCTTTTTAATGTTTTCTCATTATTTCCAGTTGCTGCAACCGTCATATCAAATACTTTAGCTATAGAAGTACCCAGCGTACCGTTATACTTAACTGGTAGTCCATTAATATGATCCGCTACAACTCGGCCCTGCCGGTTTGCTGGCCATGCCAAAGGTATCTGTGTTGCTTGACCATTGATATAATCTGTAACCTCAATTGCATCTCCAATGGCATATATACTTGGGTCTTCTGTTAGTAATTGATCATTTACCTGAATGCCACCACGAGAACCCACTTTTAATCCAGCATCGACCGCTAATTTATTTTCTGGTTTCACTCCTATTGCGAGGATAATCATGTCTGTTTCAATCATGCGCCCACTATTAAGTTTTACAATTTTTCCATTTTGTTCAAATGCTGAAACTCCATCTTCAAGGATGAGATTAACACCTTTTTCTTGTAGGTGACCATGTAAAATAGACGCCATTTCAAGATCGATTGGTGCCATTATTTGATTGGACATTTCAATAATTGTCACTTCAATGCCAAGGTCCCATAAATTCTCTGCCATTTCAATCCCTATAAAGCCACCGCCAATCACGATTGCTTTTTTAGGTTTTTTAGTTTCACAATAAGATTTTATTTTATCTGTATCAGGGATGTTCCTTAGTGTAAATAATGCCTCAGCATTTTCAATACCAGGGATGGGGGGAGTAATGGGACTGGCCCCTGGAGATAGAACTAGTTTGTCATATGACTCCTCATAAACTCTACCTGATTTTAAATCCTTTACTTCTACAGTTTTTTTATCACGATGGATCTTTGTTACTTCACTCAAGTTACGTATATCCAAGTTAAATTTCTTTGACATTCCTTCAACCGTTTGGACTAACAGCTTGTCCCGCTCTGATATCGTTCCTCCGATATAATATGGTAGTCCGCAATTTGCAAATGAGATATGCTCCCCTCTTTCGAACATGATAATTTCAGACTGCTCATTTAACCTTCTTAATCTTGCAGCAGTTGTTGCACCGCCAGCCACTCCGCCTATAATAATGATTTTCTTGGTCATTTATCATTACCTACCTTTTAGAAAGCTTATATTTTAGTTTTGGTTAACCCTATATGTGAATCTTAACACATATTACGGTTACAGGTAGGGGTATTCGATATTGTTCGGAAATTGGTCACAAATGACCAATTTCTCATTATTCTAGCCGAAAGAGTGGTGATAAATCTTCTCGAACTTGATTGACGTAAAAATAATCATTGCTTGAAGGATCATAAACATAATCTTCTTTCCATTTGTTAATGTTGTTCGATATTTCCTCCATTGCTCTGATAAATAATATGATTTCCTCATCTGTCATGATTGGATGTATTGAAAAACGGACCCAACCTGGTTTTGTCGAAAGGTCACCCTGATCAATTTGTTTTACAATCTGCTTTGACGTATTTTGGTCAATTTCCAAAAGCAGATGACCATATGTTCCAGCACAAGAGCATCCACCGCGCACCTGAATGCCATATCGATCATTTAACAGCCGTACAATAAGGTTATAGTGAATATTTTCAATAAAGAATGAAATAATACCTAACCGGTCATTTCTCTTAGCTTCTAATATATGGAGTTTTGGTATCATGCCTAAACCTCCTAACAAGAGTTTAAGCTGTTCCTTTTCCCGTTTTAAAATATTTTCAATACCCATTTGATTTTTTAAATTAATACAGAGTGCAGAACGAACCGCTTGAAGGATACCTGGGGTACCTCCATCCTCTCGTACTTCAATGTCATTTACATATTTGTGTCCACCCCATGGATTAGTCCATGTTACGGTTCCTCCACCTGGATGGTCCGGAATTTTATTTGTATATAATCTCTTATCAAAAATTAACACACCGCTTGAACCAGGTCCTCCCAGAAATTTATGCGGCGAAAAGAGAATAGCATCCAGCTTTTCTAAAGGGTCTACTGGATGCATATCAATCTTTACATATGGTGCAGATGCCGCGAAATCTACAATACAAATACCACCATGCTGGTGCATCATTTTTGCTAGCTGATGGTATTGAGTTTGTATTCCTGTTACATTCGAGCAGGCAGTAAATGAACCAATCTTTAGTCGACGATTTTTATATTTTAGTAACAGATTCTCAAGATGATTTACATCTACATCTCCATGGTTATCAGGATTAATAATTTCCACGTCAGCAACTGTTTCTAGCCATGTAGTTTGGTTTGAGTGATGTTCCATATGGGTTAAAAATACAATCGGACGCTCCTTGCTCTCTAGCTTTAAATGGGGCCTCCATTGTTCAGGCACTCTAACGCCTAATATTCTTTGAAATTTATTCATGACCGAGGTCATACCAAACCCGTCAAGAATTAAGGCATCATGTTCGTCAGCATTTACATGTTCCTTAATGATCTTCCTTGACTGGTGGTAAATACCTGTTGTAGTCAAGCTAGTAATGTTCGACTCGGTATGTGTATTGGCCATAAAGGGGCCAATCACCTCGGAAATTCTCTGTTCAATCGGATAGTAGAGCCTGCCGCTTGCTGTCCAATCTGCATAGATAATTCTTCTTTTACCATAAGGAGTTTGGAACTCTTGGTTTATACCAATCACTTTAGAACGAAATTTCTGAAAGTATTCCTCCAAATTACTAGGTACGTGGTACATATTACTACCGATCCTTGCTGTAATCACCTTCATCACCTCACAGTATTTTGTGCTGTAATTTACTATATGCACAGCCATTAAAGTCGGATATTTGGGCAAGGTAAAGATTAAAACCACAAATAATAAACCTGACCATTTTTGGCCAGGTTCTTAGTTTTTTTAAACTTAAACTGTTAGCTTCGATGTTTCTTTCCTGTTTACTTCATCAATCTTTTGAATAAACATTTGAAATACTCTTCTTTTTTCTTCAAGATCTTTTATGTATTCTTTTAATTGATTATAGCTTTCTTCAAAAGGTTTATGATACATTTGCCGGATGTTTTCAATAATTTCTTCATTAACTGTCGATTGAATAACCTGCTTGGTAATTCCATATTTATAAGAATAAACCTTTAACTCCTGAGCAACTTCATCGTATTCTTTGTCAATCTCACCAAGTACTAAAGAGATATCATTTTTCCATTCATCGAGAGATTTTTGTAAATAAGATTTCGCCATCGTTTCTTCCATCATACACCGCCTGACAAGGTTCAATTTAGATAACCTTATTATACCTATCCTAATTTACGTGATAATGACTGTTCGTTTACATTTCATTATCAAAAGATAGTTCTTTAGACGGACATAAGCATGGGGACGGTTCTCGCGCTTCTTCTCGGTTAGCTAACCGAGAAGAAGCGCGAGAACCGTCCCCATGATTGCGATTTTAATGTCGATCAATTAAGATAGGAACATTTTGAGTAATATTGTTAGCATTACCAAAATCAATATTAATACTTAACGAGTAGTTGAAGAAACCATTGGAAATATGCTGGATATTATCTGGCACATTAAGTAAGAAACTGATTTTACCTGTCTGATTCGGGCAGCATTCAAGTGAACAAAAAACAGAGTGGCTATTTAATGTTTCTTCTACAGACGCATTTGTGTCCGTGCTAATCAAATCAATGTCGTAGCGCTTAATTTTATTTTTTATAAGCCCGCCCTTAATTTCAATTGTGCCGTTTATGACACTTCCAGCTTCATATACATCCTTATCTAAATGAACCATTGTTTTAGGTAAACCAATTTTCATTTTCGTTAAGTAATCTTTTAACATCATTGTATTCGTCACCTTTTCCTAAAAATAGGCATAATTAAAAGACCAACATAAACAGTCAAGCTGCTTCAGACAAAACGAAAAAGCCTCTTGTACTAAGACGGTCCTTATGACCTCCTTCGCTAGCCGACGAAGTTAGCTGACGGGTAGGATGGCGAAAGAGAACTTTCATCCCTTCTACTTTTGTAGAATTAACCCCATAAAATTGGTTCCTCCGTACCCGAACGAATTCGGGTTTAAGCCGTAACTATTTAATTAATAACTTAATCTGACGCTTATTTTATATCCATACTGATTCGTTGTAAAGCGTGGTATTTACTCAAATTATCCGTTTTTAGGCGAAATTCCTTCCTAAACATTGCCTTATCTTTGGAATGCTCATGATTTAGCCGAATACATTCGTTTTTCTCAGAAGCTTATTTAATTGCAAACGATTTTTCATGAACATAAAAAACGCCTACTCATATTGAATAGACGTTTCCTATATATTAATGACTAGAAGCGGGACCTTGATAAGTTTGAACTTGATTTAAGATTAGGGCACCCATGCCTTGAATCATTGTCTTTACAATTACTTGACCAGCAATAGCGAAAGGTACTGCTTCCCATGGCAGGAAACCTGCACCAAGTGGGCTGAGGCCAATTATGACAAAGATAATAGAATCCAATAATCCGCCAACCATACCACTATAAAAAACTCTCCAGCTCATTGGAAGCTTTAATCGAGTATAGATTTCTGTATCTGTAGTTTCGGAAACTAAAAACGAAATAGCTGAGGCCAAAACAATTAACAAGGTATCACCTAGATAGAAAGAAACAAGAGCCGATAAAAATAATGCTAATCCAATAAAGGCATACGTCTTCTTTCTCCCGTATTTATTCTGAACCAAATCTCTAAAGATGAACGTTGCTCCAACCAAAAATGTTCCCATCGGTATAATAAATACCCCTAAATGAAGCGGTGCAAATGCCGCGGTTACCACATTTGCAGTAACAATGGCTAATAAATAGAATATAATCCTCATGTTGTCTCCTCCAGTAAATTATGTCTTTTAATATAGTCCTATTTATAAATTCCTTAATATTTATCCATATGATCCAAACTCCTTTAAATAGAAAAAACAGTACTACTAAGAAAGCAGTACTGTTTTTCTTAGTTTTTTTAGAGAGGGGTGCTAGAACCTCTACCGCTTTAGCGGATTCTATTTAATTTCCGTTAACAACTATACCATAAATCAAAAAATTTCACAGTAGCATTTATAAATTTCTTTATTAAAATTTACTCAGGGCGGCTTTGTCTTATTACATCTTCTGAACTATTTAAAACAGTCAAGAAATGATTTTGTTATGTTTAAATGGTAAACTAAACTATCTTAATAAAAAGGAGCACCACTATGTCTGAATATAAGATTTTATTTTTAGATATCGATGGAACTGTTTTGAGACCTGATGATACGATTGAGGAATCAACTAAAGATGCTATTTCACAGGTCCAAGCAAAAGGGATTGAGGTATTTCTAGCAACTGGAAGGCCACTGCATGAGTTACAAGAAATCATTAATACATTAAAAGTCCAATCCTCAATCGGTTATAATGGTGCATTTGGGCTCTATAAGGGTGTAGTTTTATTTAACGAACCGATGAAACCAGAAACCATTAGACAATTCCTTAAAGTGGCAGAACAAAACCAGCATGAAGCCGTACTTTATACAAAGGATCAAAACCTGTATACCCATATGAATAATCCTCTAACAAAGGAGTTTATTGAGTGGTTCCATTTACACCATAACGAAGTGTATTCCCCTGCCTTTGAAAATGAAATCTTAGGATTGACCTTAATCAACTTAGAGGAGAAAGAAGTTAACCTTTATAAAAACGAGGATGGTGTCCACTTGTCTCAAGTAAATGTCGAAGGTTTATATCATTGTTATGATGTAATTAGAGACACGGTTAATAAGGGGATTGGAATTGAGCATGTACTTAAACATTTGGGCATAAGAAAAGAGCATAGTATCGCCTTTGGTGATGGTATGAATGACAAGGAAATGCTAATGAGTGTTGGTACCGGTTTTGCAATGGGAAATGGACACCCCGACCTTTTCCAATATGCAACACATAAGACCACCTCGGTTACAGAATCTGGAATTTATAATGGGTTAAAAAAATTAAACATCATCAATTAAGTAAAAAAAGGAAACCGTGCAATTGCACGGTTTCTTTTTTGGCTAAAATTGTTGGTATTTCGTGATATACGTCTTGTTTTGATAGCTTTTGTCACCCTGCAGGAAAAATAGGTGTCCAGTGTGAATTACTACTAATAAACATGATTCTCACTATATAAAGATAGAAAGGACCTGAGCATTATGCAAACTTTTAATTTAAAGGAAGTTTCCAAAAAAATAAATGTGAATAAAAGCCTAATTCGTCAATGGGAGAAAGACTTTGAAGAAATGATGGTCATTCCTAGAACAAAACAAGGTGCAAGAATCTATACGGAATCTGAAATAAGCCTTTTATTAGATGTTAAAGAATTGCATAGCAAAAAATTAAGTAAGGAATTAATTCGTGAACAACTAAAGAAAAAACTTGGTCCTGAAGTAAGTGCAGATGTTGTTGAACAACAATTGCAAGAAGAAACCATGGATGTCACTGAACCAAATGTTCCAATTGTTTCAGAAGAAATAACTCCGCTTGTTTCTGAAAAAACAGCTTTACAGAATGCTGACCAGTTTTTTGATGCAATGGATACCTATAAAGAAACTTTTTTAAATGAGGTCAAAAATGAAATTAGAACTGTCCTGCGAAAGGAAGTAGTTGAGGAAGTTAGAAAGGAAATATCAAAAGGAACTTTTTATACTGTCAAGTCACTTTCAGATAGCATTTACAAATCTAGCGCAAATACTAAAGCTGAGCTTGAGGAGCTTTCTGAGAATTTAGATAAAGCATCAGAGCGTACAACTGAGTCATTACGTTATTTATCAAACAGTATTTCTACTGCCTCTATTGAGACATCTGAGGAAATTTTCACACTGTCCAAACAGCTTTCAGAATCCACTGAGCAATTGGCCAATTATGTAGATAGTACAAACGCTGAGATTTATTCGCTTACCGAGGCACTTGAAAGAGATCGAGAAGATTTTGCCAAAGAACGTGAAGAATTCCGTCATGAAATAAGGCAGAGAGAGGCAGCTTTTCAAAATATGTTAGTAGGCTTCAGGGATGTAGCTGCAACAAAAGAAAAAAAATGGTGGAAGTTCTGGGAGTAAGGTAAAGAGCAGGATTTAAAATTTTCTCTCGGGGGAATGATGATGAACACTAATGAGGTAGCCAAATTATTAGGAGTTTCTACTAGTACCATTCAACGATGGGTAAAGCAGCTTGAATTACCAATGGAACGAAACGAACGAGGGCATTATTTTTTTAATCAAGAAGATATAGAATTATTAAGGAATATCCAGGAGCAAATCCAAAACGGAACCCTTCTCCAAGATATATCACCCGTGAAAGGAAGAACCATCAGAAAAGGTACTGTAAAGGCAGTAGAAAATAATGCCGAACTCGAGAGATTATTCACCATTGTAAGTGATTTAGAGGCAAAAATGAACTCAAAAGCTGACTCTGTTGCCTCTTATCAACTTTTGCAGCATCGTCGAGAAATAGAAGATTTAAATAACCAAATAAAAGAATTAACTTATCAACTGGATAGCCTCCAATCAGAACTTAATGAACTTAAGAAACCCGCTATGATTGAAAAACCACTAGTTTTAGAACAAGGAAAAGTTAAAAGAAGAAAAAAAAATATAGTTAGTTCATTGTTTGGGTTTTAATTTTATTGCCATAATCCTTGCAACAAAAAAAGCCGAACGTTGTTAATTTTGAACGTTCGGCTTTTTTTATGAGAGTTTTAGTTCTACCAAAGGACGAGTATATTTCTTGATTAGATAACTTCCAAGGAATAAGCATATCAGGAAGGATGAAGAAAATAAAAAAAGGTAATTCTCAAGGACAGCACCTGGGATGATACTTTGGATCGACTTGATTATAAATCCATGTAACAAGTAAACATACAAGGTTCTTTCACCGATTTTAGTAATCTTATACTGAGTCGACGGTATTAGCGTCAAGAAGCCATAGGCAACAACGATCGTCAATAAATATTGTAATAAACGTATGAGTCCATCCGTTAGCTGCATTCCTCCCATATTTTCATATGATGTCGCACCTAAAAGCCACTGTACAGAATCTTTTGGAGTACCCATACAAAATATAATCAATGTCACTGTGATAATAAAAATTCCTAAAGGTTTTGCAAACTTCGCTTTAACTACCCCTTTTAATTGATCTCCTTCCAAAAGAAATCCTAATAAGAAGTACGGAAAAAAGACGAATGTTCTTGATAGACTTAAATAACTGCCAACTTGATCAATATAACCAATTCCAATACCCAAAAGAACTGATAGCAAAAAGCCGCTCCATTTCAATTTTACAAACATGTAGAGCATGATATTCCAAAAAAATAAACTTAAAAGAAACCATAGAGACCAATGTGGCTGCAAATAATTAAATTCGAGTGTTGCCTTTGTTCCAACAAAATAATAGATGAGCGAATAAATCGACTGAAAAATTAAATAGAGAAGTAACACTTTAATAATCGTTTTCTTAAAATATCCTTTTTTTCTAAATCCTTTCGCAAAATAACCTGAAATAAAAATAAATGCTGGCATATGGAACAGGTAAATAAACGTATATAACGTAAACAAAATCTCATCTTTTCCTTTTATAGGGCTAATCACGTGACCAAAGACGACTAGGAAAATCAAGAAAAACTTAGCATTGTCAAAGTATTTACTTCTCTTCTCTGTTGATGCCATACTCCCACCTCAAAATCTTTTGTTATAAATTATATAAAAATAATTTATTTTGCATTTTACTGAATTAGTATCATTATAATACCTTAGTTATGTTACAGATTTATTTAATCAATCTAACTTTCTATTTCAATTAACTAACAATATTGAAATAATGATATTAATGACCTACGATAAAATGACTATTTTTGAACAGAAACAGAATTAATCTTCAAAAAAGCACAAAAAAAGAGCTTGAAATTACAAGCTCTTTTTTACTATAATTTGTTAATTATTCTCCCTACAATCGTTCCATAATTCTCTTTTACAGCCTCGATTGAAATCTGCTCTACTGTGGCATACTGCCGCAAGCAATCATGGTCAAATCGAAGCCAAGAAATAAACTTCCTCTTAACATGTCTTTCTGCCTCTTCATATGTTGTAAATACTTCACTTTGTTTGACACCATTATGAACAACAAAAAAGTTATCACCAGCAGCGGGCTTAATATAAGTTACTTCCCCAGTAGCATTCTGATAGCTTGTACCATAAGGTGCACCTTTTAAATTCAGTTCATTACGTTCTGTGTCCGGCCTTAATATTGGAAGATTGAAGGCACTAACCACAAATTTCTCAAAAGCTTCCCTGTTCATTTCACTGCCTGAGGCTTTTGGATGACCCCCGCCGCCATATTTTCTAGCATACTCTGCAACATTGATATGATCATGTATTGTTCTAAATCCGATTTTCTTTCCACTCATATTTAAAAGAGCAATCATATCCAAGTGAGGATATATTTTATTTAATGCATTACCCAGCTCGGATAAATATTGTTCTGCATGTATAATTCCGATACAATATTCATCAATCTCGCCCTGTACTAATTGCCTGCTTTTTGAATTAATGTACCGTTCAATCTTATGTTCTTCAATATCAAGCAGCTTGTTTTCCATATCGTTCAATGAAAATGTGGAAGGATTTTCATTAAACCGCTTTAACATTTCCTCTTCAAAAACTTCTCTGCTCATAATATAAAATAAATCATTTAATCTCTTTGCATCAAAGTTTTTATTTTCATCCCACTCCCAGGTATCGTATTGCCTGACAAGCTCGATAAACTGCTCTAATGCTGTATTCTCTTGGATTAACTTATTTTCAAGAAGATAATCGTAAAACAAAGAAGTTGCACAAGTTTTCTTACCAGTATCATATTCAGGTACCACAATCCCCCATTCATACTCATTGAAGTGACTTGCAGTTACATGATGATCAATCATTTTAACATGCTTTCCCTCTTGGAAACGCTTGGCTAATTTCTGTTCGACCTCTTTATTTACCGCAAGATCAGTAATATATACCTCTTCATGATCTGGTTGATCAACAAAGGTATCTACTCTTTGGTTTAAATTCCGATACGAGCAGTACGCAACGTCTGCATGATCACCAAACGCTAGCTTTGCAATTACCCCGCAGCCGAGTCCATCTAAATCAATATCCGTAAAAAGCTTTACCATTTTTTACACCTTCTTCTGAATTTGTAACCAACTTATAGTTTGTTCATGGTTACTGTTTGTATACAATACCAAGCTTACCATTAAGTAAAATAAACAACCTCTATGACCTATTGCTTCTCCCAATATGGTTAATTTCCAAGTAAAAAAGCCCGCCAAAAAGGCGGGTTTCTAACCATTTTATAATCTTTCTGTGCTTTCCATGTGAAATCTTGTTTCAACACTCATTTCACTAAACCTAAATAACCCCTTTTTATAACATAGAAAACAAAAGAAAAGAGCTTGAATAAGGAAGAAAATCCCCCATACCTGTGCTGGTATGAAGATTGTTAATTTCGCTAAATTGGCTGCATCCCCTGCAGCATTAGGCTGAAGAAAACTTATTACCAAAATATCATACGCCGTACTCAACGATTCGATTAACAGTACGGATGCAATTAAATGACAAAGGTTTTTAATTAATGTTTTACTCCCTTTTATCAAAAATGATAGAAAAACTAGTCCGAATGATAACAGCCAAAATAGCCCATAAGGATTACGTACCCATAGTATAAGATTAATCAAGATAAACCCTAGCAGTATATCAATAAATAATGTGTACTTTTTCCTATTGATTAACCAAAATGATAGGAAGGCTATAAATGAGGATAATATATATCCTGCAGCGCTTGTTAAAAGATTTAAGATCCAAATCGACTCAGTACCATATGTTACTCCATCAGAATTCATGAATAGCGAAATGGTTTCTACATTTCCTCCAAACAGTGCTACAAACGCATGACCTGATTCATGTATGAGGGTGTTAATAATTCTAAAATAATCACCAATGATTGGAAGCTGCACGAGAATAAACGCAAATACCAAGAAGAGGAAAAACCTTGCGCTGAATTTTCCTTTAAAAAATCCCATTTCACAGTCCCCTTTTACTTAAATAGTGAAATTACTTGCTTTCATCTTACCATTATTCTGTATTTTCAGAAAATATTTTGCCTTAAACGATGACGCAGGAGAACCGTCCCTGCGCTAAGAATACTAACACAAAAAGGACCCGATTAGGGTCCAGTTTGGTCCATCCTTTTGCGGATTTTTATATATTCTCTTGATTTAAAGTTCCATGTCTCGATTGTTTCCGCATCAACTTCTTCAGGGGTAAAAATATAATCTGCAATAGATTCGGTGTCGTTGAGCACCAGCTTAATATAATCCCGTTTAGTATGTTCATTCATAAACCATGCACTTATAAATAAAAGTACAAAAATGGTACATGAGATTAGCACCTTTTTTTTCATCACATCAACCGCCTTGTTTATAGTTTTAACTACAAAATTGCGGTTTATTACATTTTTTAAAAAATTTTTTTCGAAAAAAAATACCTGTTTCTTCATATTTAATAAGTTTTAAAAACCTTACTTTATCAAGGATTTCGAGCCATGCATTCCAAAAAAATATAGGGTATACTTTAAATTATGTACCGGACTGTAATAATTATTAGTTTAATCTCACTTCCATATTTTCATAAAAATTCTTTTTTCTACGCAAGATATGGGTGAATGCAAAGTCATAAGGGGGGAGTTTATGTCAAGTCTACACTGGGCGGTTTTTGCGCCTTTTTTACTGGCCATTTTTGTGCCAACATTTTATAAGCGGTTCCGTAGTATACATACTGGTTGGTTGATTCTAGGCTTACCAATACTTCTTTTTATCTATTTCCTACAGTTTATATCCATAACTAAAGATGGAAATACGTTTACTGAAAGTGCATCATGGATTCCGTCACTTGAAATCGGTATTGATTTTTATGTCGACGGTTTAGGCTTATTATTTGCCTTACTTATTACTGGTATTGGATCTCTAGTCATTCTTTATTCTATTTATTACTTATCAAAAGAAAAAGAAAAATTAAACCAATTCTATGTTTATCTACTATTATTTATGGGAGCGATGCTCGGGGTTGTTCTGTCTGATAACCTAATTGTTCTCTATATGTTTTGGGAATTCACAAGTCTCTCCTCATTCCTGCTCATTGGTTATTGGAATGAAAGAGACCGCTCGCGGTACGGTGCACAAAAATCATTACTTATTACAGTTTTAGGTGGATTAGGTATGCTTGGCGGGTTCATCATCTTGAGCTTTATGGGTGGAACCTTCAGTATTAGGGAATTAGTTGCCCAAAGTGATACATTAATCAATCACCCGCTATTCATTCCTGCGTTATTATTAGTGTTACTTGGAGCTTTTACTAAGTCTGCTCAGTTCCCGTTTCACATTTGGCTTCCAGGTGCGATGGAAGCACCTACACCAGTAAGTGCCTATCTGCATTCAGCTACTATGGTAAAAGCCGGAATATATTTAGTAGCTCGATTAAGCCCTGTATTTGCAGAGTCTGGTGTTTGGCTGTGGGTAGTTTCAGTCGTTGGCTTAGTTACTTTATTCTGGGGCTCTTTTACTGCAGTTAAACAAACAGATTTAAAATCACTTTTAGCATACTCAACTGTCAGTCAGCTTGGTTTAATTATGTCATTATTAGGTTTAGGTGCTGCAGCACTCCATTATGAGAATTTGGATGATAACATCTACATGGCGGCCACTGTCGCGGCTATTTTTCATTTAATTAACCATGCAACTTTTAAAGGAAGCCTGTTCATGGCTGCGGGTATTGTTGACCATGAAACAGGAACACGAGATATAAGAAAATTGGGCGGCTTGATGCCCTTTATGCCTATTACCTTTACCATTACTGTAATAGGTGGATTTTCTATGGCTGGCCTTCCACCCTTTAATGGTTTCTTGAGCAAAGAGATGTTTTTCACTGGTATGATTCATGCTTTGCAGCTTGATATTTTCAATATGGAAACTTGGGGTGTTCTCTTCCCGGTGGTTGCATGGATTGCAAGTGTTTTCACCTTTATTTATAGTATGATTCTAGTTTTTAAAACCTTCACTGGGAAAGTTCAATTGGAAAAGCTTGAGAAAAAGCCGCACGAGGCACCGATAGGAATGTTAATTTCTCCAGTGATACTTGTTTCATTAGTAATCATTTTCGGCTTTTTTCCAAACTTACTTTCTTCTACACTCATAGAACCAGCTGTTTCCAGCATTCAGCCAGCACTGACAGGCCATGATTTTCATGTGCACATTTCCTTCTGGCATGGCTGGACGACAGAACTATGGATGACCATTGGTGTAGTTGTTTTGGGGACGTTGCTCACCTTAACACTTACAAAATGGTTGGGGATCTATAAGGTATTCCCAGAACGGTACACTTTGAACAAAGTTTATGACGGGATTCTTTCGTTATTGGATCAGTGGACAAACCAATTGACTAAAAAGGTGATGACAGGTTCAATACGAAGTTATCTTATCTATATTTTTTCCTTTTTCTTTCTTATATTAATTTATGCACTGTTTATAAAAGATGCATTTCTTATAGACTTAACCAACCTTGCACCAATTGGGATTTATGAATTGATTTTAGCCTTGGCAATGGTCATCGGGGCTATATCAATCATTTTTGCTAAATCACGCCTAACGGCCATCATTATTTTAGGTGCTGTCGGCTATACTGTGTCGCTGTTCTTTGTTCTCTTCCGTGCGCCGGACTTAGCACTTACCCAACTGGTAATTGAAACCATTTCAGTAGCACTCTTTTTATTGTGCTTCTACCATTTACCTAAGCTAGCAAGTAGACGTGAGGAACGGATTACGTTCCGATTGAATAATGCTTTGGTTTCAATTGGCGTTGGGATTGTTGTGACACTAATTGCACTTTCGGCTCATAGCCAAAAGTTATTCAAACCTATTTCAAGCTATTATTTGGAAAATGCCTACAAAGAGGCTGGAGGTAAAAACGTTGTGAACGTCATTCTAGTCGATTTCCGAGGGCTTGATACAATGTTTGAAATTGCTGTTTTAGGAATTGCTGCACTAGGTATTTTCGCAATGATTCGACTAAGGCTAACAAGGAGGAATAATGAATCATGAAGAATGATTTAATCCTTCAAACCGTAACAAAAGTAGTGGTGTTTGTCATTCTCCTCTTTTCGGTTTCAATTTTCTTTGGTGGGCATTACTCACCAGGTGGAGGGTTTGTCGGCGGTCTTATGACGGCTGCTGCGATTGTGTTATTACTGCTTGCTTACGATATAAAAACAGTTGCAAAGCTTATCCCTGTTGATTATAAGCTAGTCGTGGCTGCAGGTTTATTAATATCAGCATTGACTGTTGCAGGCGCAATGTTCTTTGATGTACCAATGATGACACATGCCTATCAGTATTTCGATATCCCGATTTTAGGCCATACCTCACTCCATACCGCCGTGCTATTTGATTTAGGGGTGTATCTAGTCGTTGTCGGTGTTACGATGACCATTATTCAAACAATAGGGGAGGATGAATAATGGAAATATTAATGGCACTTGTAATTGGAATTTTATTCATGTGCGCAACCTATTTAATGCTTTCTAAGAGCATTTTGCGTATTATTATCGGGACCGGTTTATTAAGCCATGGTGCCCACTTGCTTCTTTTAACCATGGGTGGTTTGAAGCAAGGGTCGGTACCGCTACTAACAGAAGAAGCCACTTCCTATGTAGATCCGTTGCCACAAGCACTAATACTAACGGCCATAGTAATCAGCTTCGGAGTCACGGCCTTTTTACTTGTACTTGCCTACCGGGCTTATCAAGAATTGGGGACCGACGATATGGAGCGATTGAAAGGAAACGATGTAAATGAATAATCTTATTTTAATGCCTGTTATTTGGCCGCTATTAACAGGTATCATCCTTATTTTCCTAGTAAAACAAATAAGGCTTCAAAAGATAATTTCCTTGCTGTCTTCATTCATTGCTATTGGGATTTCTGTTACAGTTGTTTATCAAGTATCCCAAACAGGTATGATGACACTAGCAGTTGGAAGCTGGCAAGCACCGTTTGGGATTATTATAGCTGCGGACATGCTTGCTTCCTTATTGGTCTTAACCACAACCATAATCGGTACAGCAGTTCTGCTCTATTCATTTAATGCCATTGGAAAAGAGCGGGAGCAATTTTACTATTATCCTGTTTTACAATTTTTGTTAGTTGGTGTTAACGGAGCGTTTTTGACAGGCGATATTTTCAACCTATTTGTCTTCTTTGAAGTAATGTTAATGGCTTCCTATGTCCTGTTGGTCCTTGGAGGCACTAAGAAACAACTTAGGGAATCTTTAAAATATGTCATTGTTAATGTACTAGCTTCAGCCTTCTTTGTTATCACAGTTGCCTACTTATATTCGATTGTCGGCACATTAAATATGGCGCAAATAGGTGAACGAGTTGCCGAAGTAAACCAACCTGGAATACTAAGTGTCATTGCGATTAGTTTTTTAGTTGTTTTCGGTACAAAAGGAGCTATTTTTCCATTATATTTCTGGCTACCAGGTGCCTATAATGCACCTCCTATACCAGTCATGGCATTGTTAGGTGCGCTGCTTACAAAGGTCGGAATTTACTCGATTTTCCGCACTTATACCCTTATTTTCTATCATGATCAGTCCTTTACACATATGATTCTAGGTGTGTTAGGCTTAATAACGATCATTGTTGGTATAATTGGAGCTCTTGCGTACTGGGATGTTAAAAAAATTATTATTTATAATATTGTCATTGCAGTTGGCGTCATTAGCTTTGGGATTTCGTTAATGAATGTGCCTGCCATTACAGGTTCTATTTTCTATCTAATCCATGATATGTTAATAAAAGCAGCTCTATTTTTACTTATTGGGATTATGATTAAAGTAAGTGGAACTAGTGATTTAAGAAAAATGGGCGGGTTGATTCAACAGTATCCAGCCTTAGCCTGGACCTTTTTCATTACAGCTATATCATTAGCAGGTATACCTCCGTTTAGTGGCTTTGCAGGTAAATTACTGATACTTCGGGGTGCTGTGGAAGCTGAAGCGTATTTTGGTCTAGCGATTATTCTACTATCTAGCTTAATGGTCCTCTATTCGGTCTTTAGAATATTTATGTATGGGTTCTGGGGAAAGCCTAACGCTAGTTTAGTAAAAGTAAACATAACTAAATTATTCATACCTGCTGTTATTCTGGTAGTACTTTCAGTTTTATACGGGCTTGGTACGGAAGAAATATATCCTTACATTTCACAGGCAGTCGAAACGCTGCTTACGCCAGAAATCTACATTAATGCTGTACTAAAGGAGTAATGCTATGTCCTTTCAAATTTTACTGAATGTATTTCTCGCATTCATCTGGATGTTTTTGAAGAATGATTATAGTTCAAGTTCGTTTATTATTGGGTACTTTCTTGGACTGTTAATCATGCTTGCTTATAGAAGATTCTTTACCAGCCGTTTTTATCTCGTTAGAGTTTGGGCGGTCATTAAATTACTAGCTCTTTTCTTAAAAGAGCTAGTACTATCCAACATTAGTGTCCTTAAACATATTCTTAGCCCCACCTTGAATATCAAGCCAGGGATATTCGCTTTGAAAACAGAATTGACAAAGGATTGGGAGATTACCATTTTAGCGAATTTAATCACATTAACTCCCGGAACTCTAGTTGTTGATGTTTCGCTAGATCGACAAACACTTTATATTCATGCTATGGATATCCCAGAGAAACATGAAGCGATTGATAGCATAAAGAATACATTTGAAAGAGCAATTATGGAGGTGAGCAGGTAATGTTTGAGATTATCATTAGAATTGCATTACTAGGTATCTCCCTCTCGATATTAGGACTAATTTATAGATTAATAAAAGGCCCTTCTACTCATGACAGAGTCATTGCACTTGACGCAATTGGAATAAATCTGATTGCTCTTGTAGCCATTACTTCTGTTGTTCTTGATACAAGTGCATATCTTGAAGCCATCTTGTTGCTCGGTATCCTTTCCTTTATTGGGACTATTGCATTCTCCAAGTTTCTAGAGAAAGGAGAGATTTTTGATCGTGGCCGAGACCTTTAAAATCATCTCAATGATTCTTATTATCCTAGGTACAATCCTATCCTTAGTTTCAACCTTTGGACTGATCAGATTACCTGATGTCTATACACGAAATCATGCTGCATCGAAGAGTACTACTCTTGGAATCATGACGATTCTTCTCGGTACATTCGTATATTTCCTTAATGTCCATGGTCATTTTGATACACGCGTCCTGTTAGGAATCTTTTTCATATTTTTAACTAGTCCTGTTGCCGGTCACGTAATTAGTCGATCCGCCTATCACTCAGGCGTTAAACTGTGGGATAAAAGCGTTGAGGATGACCTGAAAAATGCACAAGATAGGGTATATGTAAAAAAATAGTTAAAAAGACTGCTTTTCATGTTAAAAGAAATCTCACCTAATAGAAGAGAAAAATTATTAGAATCATAACAAAAAGCCGGCTTCCCGCCGGCTTATTTTTTTTCCTCCATAAAATGGAAAACTCTTTCATAGTTTTCATCAGCTCCAATTATTAGCAGGATATCCCCTTCTAAAATCAGCGCATATGGTCCTGGTGATATAATTAAATCTCCATTTCGCTTCATTCCAATTACAGTACCACCTGTATTTTGCCAGAACTTAAGCTCTGAAATGGTCTTACCGATATGTATGCAGCCAGGAAGTACTTCCACTTCAATTGGAGCCAATGGATTGGTGTGTCTTAACTTTCCGGAATAATCCAGGATTTTTCTCAACGTATCAAATAATTCCCCATCTAGCTTTTCTCGTTCAGTGATAAGTGTTTCCATTTGTTTTTCAAGATCTTTAATACTAGCCAAATTGGAAAAACGATGAATATATTTGTATGCATTTTCTCGGGAGGATATAACAATCCCACTTCCCTTTGTCGACTGGACAATCTCTACATCCTCTAAGATCTTTATTGCTCTCCTAACTGTCTCAGGAGAAACATGATATTCGCTTGCCAGTGTTGACCTTCCATGGATTCTTTCGCCTACCTTATATTTCCCATCGTATATTCTGCTCGCTAAATCAATTGCAATACGTTCGTATGTCGGAATTTTGGCCCTTTGCATAGATCGTATCCTCCACTACCATTTTTTCAAAAAAGAACATAATTCTAATATACCCTTATAAATGAGTATATGCGAGTATCAATACAGCAAAAAGCAGACCCTTTTATTTAGTGGGGTCTGCTTTTGCGGCATTTCCTTAACACTATACTGTAACAGCAGCAAAAAACTCTTCATATAATGCTTGAACTGCTCTTTTTTCATCTACCGCCTTTACACCAAACATCATACTAACCTCTGAAGACCCTTGGTTAATCATTTCAATATTAACCTCTGCCTTCGCCAAAGCTTTAGATGCCCGAGCCATGGTACCAACATTCCGGCGCATCCCCTCGCCAACCACCATGATCAAGGATAGGCTGTGCTCTATTTTAACTTGGTCAGCTTGTAATTCCGTTTCAATTCGCCACTTGATTTCATTTTCTAAATCTAGGTCAAACTGGCTTTCTCTCAAAATGACCGACACATCGTCAATACCTGATGGTGTATGTTCATACGAAAGACCATATCCTTCTAAAATGCTTAACAATTTACGGCCAAAACCGATTTCTCTATTCATTAAGTACTTGCTTACATAAATACTGCAAAATCCCTTATCACTTGCGATACCGATTACGGGTCCATTCGTATTATCACGCTCATGTACAATCCGTGTTCCTGGTGCACTTGGATTGTTTGTATTCTTAATTTGCACTGGAATACCCGCTCTAAATGCAGGTACAAGTGCCTCATCATGTAGAACAGTAAATCCAGCATAAGACAATTCGCGCATTTCCCGGTAGGTTAATTCCTTTATTTCCTTTGGTCTATCTACAATAAACGGATTGACAGAGTAGACAGCGTCAACATCGGTGAAATTTTCATATAAATCCGCCTTTAAGGCATTAGCCAATATGGAGCCCGTAATGTCAGAACCGCTGCGAGAAAATGTAAAAACCTCTCCCTCGAGACTATATCCAAAGAACCCTGGAAATATTAAGACTCCTGACCTCTCGTGGAGGGAATATAAGCGGTCATATGCTTCCGGTAAAGCTTGGGCATTACCTGGCTCATCACTCACCAGTAAACCTGCTTCCTGCGGGTCAACGTAATATGCCTCTATCCCCTGCTGCTGGAAGTATGCAGCTACCAATTTTGCATGGTTATCCTCGCCACTCGCCTTTAACCTATCCATAAAACGATCTGGCTTACTTTTATCACCATTCAACCGTTCTGTTAAATCATCCTTAATTTCCTTAATAACCTCGTCAGGTAGTGCTAACTCATCTGCAATCGCCGAGTATCTTGCTATTACTGCAAGAAGCTCATTCTTTGGGTCGGAATTTTGCAGGCATTTTTCTGCGCACGCAATTAATAAATCCGTTACCTTCTCGTCTTCTGCATACCTTTTACCGGGTGCAGACACGACAACCACTTTCCGCGCACTATCAGAAGTAACAATCTGAAAAACCTTCTCGATTTGTTTTCCAGATGCTAAAGACGATCCTCCAAATTTCACAACCTTCATTAAAAACATCTCCTAATCACTAAAAAATATAATTTTAATTTTATCTGTATTCTGAAAATAATCAAGTGTTTTCTCTTGGAAAAATACATTTGTTTTTCTGGAATGTACAGAAAATAAAAAAAACAGTGAATTTCTATTGAAATTCACTAGTTCCACTCTATTTTATGATGTCAATAAAATGTGCTAGGATTTTTGCCGTTAGCCCCCAAATGACATTTTCCTCATAAATATAAAAATATTCATCAAGTCCTTTTGACTGCCATTTATAATTTTCCCCGCCAACAATTAAATCAAACGGAAAATTCTCTTCTGGCTCAACTTTGAAATGGATGTGATAAACTTTTGGTTCATTCTCAAGAAAGAAAGCTAATGGAACACTGAAAACTTCGCCGACCTCATTTGGATTAGGGCTAATCGTTTCCGGATTACTAATCAGACCAACATAAGGGTAAATGATCATTCCAAATGGGGAAATCATAAAGTCCAGTGGATACACCTCTGTTATATTCTCCTCTTTTAATCCTAACTCTTCAACAGTTTCTCTAATTGCCGCACTTTTTTCATCTTGATCGTCTTCATCAATTCTTCCCCCAGGGAAACAAATCTCACCAGGCTGTCTTCGTAACTCTTTTGAACGGACTTCAAATAAAACATGGATTCCACCCTCTTTCTCTATAAGCGGGAGCATCACTGCAAACTTTGAGAATCGCTCACTCCCCAAGATAGCGGGCGCATGGCTTCTTAATTTTTCATGTATTTTTCCTAGGTTCATGATTTCACCTCCATAAATAGAATTTATTTATAATACTACCACTTTTTATGTAAATTGCTCCATTCTTTCCATAAAAAACAATCCAGCATTTGCAGCTGGATTGTTTTTTTATTATTCCTTTTTATCTGTCCATGAATACATATAAGCCTGGTCCTCGATAGCTGTCAATCCTTTCACCACTTGCAGCGGATGGAAGGTATCGATCATAACTGCCATTTCAAGGGTTTCTTTTTTCCCTATGCTGGATTCAGTTTTACCCGGATGAGGTCCATGAGGAATACCACTTGGATGAAGCGTAATTGACTCTAGCTGGACTCCTTTTCTACTCATAAAATTCCCCTCAACGTAATAAAGCATCTCATCACTATTAACATTACTATGATAATAAGGTGCAGGTATCGCTTCAGGGTGATAATCAAACAGCCTTGGAACAAAGGAGCAGACAACAAAATTTCTTCCCTCAAACGTTTGATGCACTGGTGGCGGTTGATGTACCCTTCCAGTAATGGGTTCAAAATCTTCTATGTTAAAAGCCCAGGGATATAAATAACCATCCCATCCAACCACATCAAACGGATGATGGCCTAAGACATGTGAATGAATGTTTCCACGAGATTTTAACAATACTTCAAATTCTCCCCTTAAGTCAAAGGTTTCTAGAATTTCTGGTCCCCTTATATCTCGCTCACAGAATGGACTATGCTCTAACATTTGCCCGTATTCATTACGATAGCGTCTCGGTGTAGTGATTTGACTAAAAGCTTCCACAAACAGAATCTTTGTTGCCTCCTTCTCATTTGGCAGGATCCTGTAAATGGTACCTATTGGAATAATCAGATAATCACCTGCCCTATAAGCTATGCTCCCAAACATCGTTTCGAGTTTTCCAGAGCCATAATGGATAAATAGCATTTCATCTCCATCACCATTTCGATAAAAGTTCTTCATCGGCTCATCTACATAGGCTGTTCCAATAAGTAAATCCTGATTTCCTAATATATAGGTCCTTGAGGTTAGTGCATCTCCCTTTTTTTCAACCTTACTTGTAATAAAGTGGCGGTGCTTAAGTGATTGCTTTTCTTCATATGCTGGTAAAAATGAACCATTCAAGTCCGAATTCAATACTTCTGTCGGCATATAATGATGATAAAGGATTGACTGTGTACCAGAGAAACCCCTGGTACCCATCACTTGCTCTCGGAACAGGGTTCCATCCTTTTTCTTAAACATCGTATGACGCTTGTGAGGAATACTTCCCATTTGTCGGTAGTACACACAACTCACCTCACTTCCATGCTTGCAATTGAGTTTTTTAACACTCCCAGCTTTTCAATCTCTAGTTCTACTATATCACCTGGCTGCAGCCAGCGGTGTATCAATGGCCCAAGCTCGAGGATACAGCCTCTTCCTACCGTTCCGGAACCTATTATTTCTCCTGGAAAAAGTGTTGTGTCAGCTGATGCCTGTTCAATCATTTCGTTAAAAGAATAAAAAATATCCTTCATATTCCCTTGTGAGATCAGATGGCCGTTTACACGTGCTTTCATCGAAAGATTAAAGCCTTTTCCCTGTTTAGAAGCTTCTAACTCATCCTTTGTAATAATCCATGGTCCAATGCTAGTAGCAAAATCCTTTCCCTTTGCAGGTCCTAGGCCCACCTTCATTTCTAACTGTTGAAGGTTTCTAGCACTCCAGTCATTTAATATGCAATACCCGAAAATATAGTCATCTGCTTTCGAAGAAGGAATATTTCTTCCCGGTTTACCAATGATACAGGCAATTTCAAGCTCATAGTCTAGCTTTGTGCATTTTTGTGGCATTACAATTTTTTCTCCTGGACCTTTGATAGCTAGATGATTAGAAAAATAAAAGACAGGAATTTGATACCATTCAGGTATCATTTCTAATCCCCTGTTTTCTCTAGCAGTTTTCACATGTTCTTCAAAGGCATAAAAGTCACGAAAGCTTCTTGGATTCGGCAATGGCGCCCTTAATTGAATTTCTGTTATCCGGTAAACACCTTTATCACCTTTATTTAATGTCAGTAGCTTAGCGGCCCTTTTCAAAGCTTCCTCATTAAAATCAAGAAAATCTAACATTTTTTCAGGCAATTCTCCATCGGTTGCTTCATGCAAATCAATGACATGGTCTGTATCTAACAGGAGACCAGCCCTTGCCCTTCCATCATACCTTTCAAACGTCACAAACTTCATCTAGTCACCCGCTTTCGCACAGATTATAAGTTACCTCGTCTTTCCTGCTCCCGTTCAATTGACTCGAATAGAGCCTTGAAATTCCCTTCCCCAAAACCACGGGCACCCTTTCTTTGAATTACTTCAATAAATAACGTAGGACGGTCGACAATAGGTTTTGTGAAAATTTGCAGTAAATAGCCTTCATCATCCCGATCCACCAAAATATTAAGTTCTTGAAGTTTTCCAATTTCCTCATCAATCTTTCCGATACGTTGTCCTAAATCCTCATAGTAAGTACTTGGAGTTTTTAAGAACTCAACTCCATTCTCTTTTAAGGTAGTAACCGTTGATACAATATCCTCCGTTAAGATAGCAAGATGTTGGACTCCAGACCCATTGTAGAATTCTAAATATTCCTGGATCTGTGACTTACGCTTTCCTTCAGCCGGCTCGTTGATTGGAAATTTAATACGCCCTCCATTATGCATAACCTTAGACATAAGAGCAGAATATTCGGTCGTAATATCTTTATCAGAAAAATGCTTCATCTCAACAAATCCCATTACCTTTGAATAGTACTCCACCCATTCCTCCATTCGCTCAACATTTCCTACTACATGGTCAATCCCTATTAGCCCTGCATCCTTTATTGGCAAGTAAACGGAGTAAGGCTCATAGCCAGGCATGAACTCCCCTTGGTAATTCTTCCGTTCGACTAAGGTATGGATTGTATCCCCATATGTACCAAGGACAGCCTTTTTAACCACACCCTTTTCATCCCGTAATTCAAATGGGGCTGCTAGGGCAATCGCTCCACGCTCAACAGCATTGGCAAACGCATGCTCAACATCATCCACTAATAGAGCAATATCCTTTACTCCATCTCCATGATTCTTTACAAAATTAGCAACTTCTGTATCTTCTTGATAGGCTCCCGTTAGGACGAGTCGAATCTTCTTTTGCTGGAGTACATAGGAAACAGTTTCACGATTTCCAGTTTCGAGTCCGGAATAGGCAACCGGTTTGAAGCCAAACGCTGTAGTAAAAAAATGACATGCCTGTTTGGCATTTCCAGTATAAATTTCGATATAATCTACATCTCTCACTGGAAAAAAGTCATTTTTTAGTTCCTCAGCTTTTATTCTCTTCCCTTTCATCCATACTCCCCCTACACTAATGGTTTTATAATATTCAGAATATATTTTAATGGATGTAAACCAGTCCTCTCAAGAGCCGCTATTAAAGCAATAACGCTTTCAGGTAGTAAAGCACTCCCCTAGATAAACAAAAGAGGAGACAGCCTGTATTAGGCTGTCTCCTCCTTTATATACCAAGTCTCTTATCCTAATATTGCTCGATCACTAACCATTTGTTGTCCACGAATTCGTTTGAACTCGTCTAATAACCCTTCGATTGTAAGATCCTTCTTTTTCTCTTCATTTACTTCTAGAATAATTTGCCCTTTATCCATCATGATTAACCGATTACCAAGATCAATTGCTTGCTCCATATTATGTGTAACCATTAGGGTAGTTAAGTTATACTTCGCAACAATTTCCCTAGTAAGATTCGTAATTAACTCCGCTCTTGAAGGGTCAAGTGCTGCTGTATGTTCATCCAGCAAAAGGATGGATGGCTCTGTAAAGGTTGCCATTAATAATGAAAGGGCTTGCCGTTCACCGCCAGAAAGCAATCCTACTTTTGCACTTAAACGATTTTCTAATCCTAAGTGAAGTGTCTCAAGAACTTCACGAAAATATTCTTTTCTTTTTTTCGTAACTCCCTTTTGCAGTGTTCTTCTTTTATTGCGTGCAAACGCCATAGCTAAATTCTCTTCAATCGTCATGGTTGGAGCTGTTCCAGCCATCGGATCTTGAAAAACGCGTCCAATCATCTTTGATCGATTATACTCGGACATATTGGTAACCTCTTTACCGTCTATATGGATTTCACCAATATCTGGCACTAAAACCCCAGAGATAATATTCATTAATGTCGATTTCCCCGCACCATTACTACCGATCACCGTAACAAAATCTCCAGGCTTTAGAGTTAGGTTTACGTGGTCAATGGCAATTTTTTCATCGGGTGTCCCTTCATTAAAGATTTTATGAATCTGATTTAAGTGCAGCATGGCTTTCACCCTTTCGCTCGACAGTTTCGTTAGTCATTCTTTCCGTTCTTCTGCGTGCTTTTCGCTTTTTTTCCTTTGAGTAATCAATGATTTTAGGAGCCGTTAAGGCAATAATGACGATGACTGCGGTAATTAGTTTCATATCACCGGGACTTAAGAAATCCACCCTTAATGCTAGAGTGACGACAATACGGTATATAATGGCACCGCCGATTACAGCAAGTGTTGCTCGCGCAATTGACTTTGTTCCAAACAGTGCTTCACCAATAATTACGGAAGCTAACCCAATTACAATCATACCGATTCCCATCCCTACGTCTGCAAACCCTCCCTGCTGGGCAATTAAAGCCCCAGAAAAAGCTACTAAGGCATTGGATAGACCAAGCCCTAAGATCACGAGCAGGTTTGTATTAGCAGATAAACTACGAATCATACGTTTATTATCACCAGTGGCTCTTACCGCAAGCCCAATTTCTGTTTGCAAAAATGTATCTGTCAGCCATTTAATTAAAAAGGTAACAAAAATCATAAAAATAAGAATGCCCCATGTTTCTGGTAAGCTATCACCAAGTCCAACCATGGTTAAAATGCTATTAAAGAAAGAGTTAATGCCGAGCTCCTCAAAAAAGATGCTGATTTTCGTAAATGCCGTTTCACTATTTAGGAGAGGGACATTTGATTTGCCCATAATTCGAAGATTAATTGAATATAGAGCAATCATCATTAAAATACCTGAAAGCAAATTATTTATTTTTCCAAACGTGTGAAGCAACCCAGTCATACAACCTGCAGCAAAACCAGCAAATAAAGCCATAATGGTTGCAAAAAACGGATTAGCACCGTTTGCAATCATAATAGCTGAAATTGCAGCACCTGTTACAAAACTTCCATCAACCGTTAAATCTGGGAAATCCAGAATTCGAAAGGAAAGATAGACGCCTAGTGCCATAATCGCATAAATAATGCCTGCTTCAAATGATCCAAATATGGCTGTAAACATTGAAAACATCCTTTCCTAGCCTTGTGACTTTTAAAATAATAGACCTATGTCGTGACAAGGAGTCAACCTTTAAGGGCCGACTCCTTGTTGATTTAAAACGTATTGTTATTCACCCTCGTAAAATTCACCAAGATTCTTCCAGTCTTCCTTCACTTCTAGCCCTTGGGCCTCAGCAGCTTTTTTATTAATCATGAGCGTTAAGCTTTTTGGTAATTCTACTGGGATCTCAGATGGCTTCTTATTACCTGTTAGAATTTCTACAGCCATTAAACCAGATTGATAGCCAAGGTCATAGTAGTCAAAGCCACTTGCAGCAACAGCACCTTTTTTCATAGAATCAAGTTCGCCAACAAATAGTGGGATTTTTTTACTATTTGCTACAGAAATAACGGTTTCAAGTGCGGAAACAACCGTAT
Source organism: Neobacillus sp. (assembly GCA_040797665.1). GTDB lineage: Bacteria > Bacillota > Bacilli > Bacillales > Cytobacillaceae > Neobacillus. Next base: position 71,547 of record JBFNER010000007.1, read on the forward strand.
TATCGGTTGGGATATAAATTGCGTCAACACGGCCGACTAAGGATTCAGCTGCCTGCTTTACCTCAGCAGACGTTGAGACAGAGACCTCTACTAGCTTGGCACCCTTCTTTTCCGCTAATTCTTTTACTTCTGAGACTTGAACAACAGAATTCTGCTCACCGGAGTTATAAATGACACCAATTTCCTTAGCCCCTACTTCATCTGTAATGAAATTGATTGTTTTAGCTGTACCTTCAGGATGGTTATCGGTTGTACCAGTAATGTTCTCTCCCGGCTGATCAAATGCCTTAACCAATTCTGCGCCAACTGGGTCTGTTACCGAAGTGAAAATAATCGGAATCGACTTCGTTGCATTTAACGCACTAACTGCACTTGGAGTCGCATTAGCAAAAATTAAGTCCACCTTATCCCCAACAAAATTATCTGCTATCGTTTTTGTATTGTTCATATCTGCTTGCGCGTTTTGTTCATTATATTTTACTTTAATTCCTTTATCTTCTAATGCTTGTTTAAAACCTTTTGTTGCATTGTCTAAAGAATCATGAGTTACAAACTGTGAAATACCAATTGTATATACCTTTTCACCATCGTCCTGTTTTGACCCACTTGTTGTTTCACTGCTCCCACAACCAGCAAGCATTAACATGCCGGCAAGAGCAAATGACAAAGCTTTAAAATTCTTCTTCATTTTTTTATCCCCCTTTTAACTTTAAATAATCTAAAAATTAATTATATTATAAAAATTATTCTAGTATTTTTTTATACTGAAAGTCAATAGAATTGACTAAAATATTTTTACACTTTAACGCGTATAAGTGGGAAAGTTCACCTTATATTAACTTTTATCATATTAAAAGCCCTCCAATACTGGAGGGCTTTAAGATTATATTTTATGTAAGCTTCTTACCAATCACGAGTGCGATCAAGTAATTGATCAATCTCAATCGGTGCTTTTTGGTTTGATACATTCTTCTCAGATGTTAGATCTGCAGTAGATTCTAGTAGTTTATCAATATCAATTAAGACGACGCCCATATCTAACCTCCATGTCTTATTAGTTAGCATATTATTCGACGTGAAGAGTACTAGTATGGGGGTATCCGTTCACATGCTTCAGGCTTTAATATTGTTAAAATCAGTAGCCGTACTAAATTCTATATTTTTTTTACCATCCTTGAAAACAATCTTCATCATTGGCGGTGTAACGATGGTAGTGACTAGGACAACCACAATCAAAGCTGCAAATAACTCTTGACTAACCAGTTTACTATCTAATCCTATTGCTGCAATAATTAACGCAACCTCCCCACGTGAAACCATCGCTGCCCCAATTCCAAATGAGTTCCTCCATGAGAATTGTGATGCTTTAGCTCCTAAAGCTGCACCGATCAGTTTGGTTATTATTGCTAAAATACTAAGCCATATAATGGTCCAAATATAGTCTGTCATTCCAGCAAACGTTACTTTGAGACCAATGCTCGTAAAGAAAATGGGAATAAATAACGAATAACCTAGGGTTTCTACTTTATTTACAATCTCTTGTTTGAAACTAGTTAAACTAATGGCAATTCCGGCAAAATATGCTCCTATAATAGCTGCCACACCAGCTACTTCTGCCGCATATGAGTATATAAAACAAGTAATTAATGCTGCCGAAATAATAGTTTGCGATACCTTTAATGCTGCAAACCAACGTAAAACTCTTGGAACGACACTCCAGCCAACTAAAATAGCACAGGCAAAGAATAATAGCTTTTTCAAAATCATCATTCCCAAAAGAACATCCGTTCCACTCGAAATACTCATTAAAAAAGCCAACGCAATAATGACCACAACATCATCAATGACGGCTGCTCCTAAAATAGCCATACCTTCTCTCGATTTCAGTTTATTTAATTCCTTTAATGCTTGCACTGAAATACTCACACTTGTTGCAGATAACAACAATCCTAAAAACATGGCTTGAAAATCAGTCAACCCCATCATTAATCCTGCTGCATATCCCCCAGCCAACGGAAATAAGATTCCGCTTATTCCAACAAAGAAAGATGCTTTCCCCGCGTGCTTAAATTCGTCCAAATCTGTTTCTAAACCAGCTATAAACATAAGGAGGATTACACCAATTTGGCTAAATTCATCCAAAGATGGTGTAATGGATAAGATTCCTAAAACCGCGGGTCCTAAGATGATCCCCACGAGCAGTTTCCCCAATACGGATGGCTGCCCTAATCGTACACTTATACTTCCAGCAAGCTTACACGCTAACAAGATAATGGCAATCTCAAAAATTAACATCTTACGTCCCACTCCTCTTCCCATAAAGGTAAAAGGAGCCTGACACCAAGTGATAGGTTTATCCCTTGGTGCCAGGCTCCTCCTTTAATCAAAAGTTATTATCTTAAAATTATGTTATCATAGATAGCTTAGGAGGCTCAATGAAAATCTGAATAGTCAAAATTTATTATCTTATTCATTATATTTAATGTAAGAATAAAGATAAAAACAGTTTCCAAAAAAAGTAGCAACTCGAGAGTTACCTTTAAATAAAAAGGTGTATCTTTTCGACAAAAATCGGTATGATAAAATCATTATGATTTTACTGGAGGTAACTATGCTAACTTTCAACGAAAAACTAGCAATTATTGAAAAGTTCCCAGAACTTGAGCGAAAAGATGTCTCATTAAAACGAGTCAATTTTCAACTTCTAAACAGTGTATCCGATAAGAAAAATATCGTTTATCATTTACACCCTAATGGAAATGGCTATGTTTATGCTGGGCATTTGCAAGACTATGACACAGATGATAAAGGAATGGTAAATATTCGAGATTACAATGAGGAAGAATTTACTTTATTGCTCGAGAAAGCCATTCACGGTTTATCACCCGTACAGAGATCTGCTGCAGAACAAGCTATTGTTGGAGAACAAACTGAAGAACGTTGGGTAAACGAGGGCAAGGATCATCTTATTTTAATCAATGAAAATGACGCCTGGAATATTTACTATGGACTAAATTTAGATGCAAGTTTTGATACATATGAAGAAGCTGAAGATTTCTTAAAGGATGAAGGATTCCAAAGAGTATAAAAAATAACAAGCTGTGCTAAAAATTGCACAGCTTGTTCTATTTTGCTGAGCGTGCTAATTCTTCATCAATCCATTCATCCAATCTGATTATGCTTTGTTTTCCACGCTCATACTCAATAGTTCTGTAGTGATGCATTCCACCCTCTTCTTCATCTTTTTCGTCAGCCCATTTTACAATTTGCTGGAGAGGTGTTCGTATAATATCGTTGGATGGAAGAAATGAATCTGTGTGAAATAAAATGGCCAGTGCAATCGTTTTGGCTCTTACAGGATTTTCTCCTAACCGAATCAATAATTTATGTGCCCTTTCTGCTCCTTTAATGGCATGAATATCATTCTGCTTATATAAATCGTAATCCCATTTTCCATTTTTATACCATGTATAATGACCCATATCATGCAGAAGACCAGCTTTTGCAGCAATGTCAATATCTAGCTGGTATTGTTTCCCTAGGTGAAAGGCATGATAAGCAACAGCAATTGCATGTGCTAGACCAGATCGATTTAAATATTTCTGCGCAATATGGTGTTCATAAATGTGGAGTAACTTTACATCTCTCATGCTCTCTCTCCTCCTGTCACTTTAAAAAGCAAAAATTTTTTAAGAGTAATTATATTATAAAAATAAAGTTTTTTCTATAATTATGTAAGATTTTCTCTGACCAAAAAAGCATCTTAAAATAAAGAAGGGAAGAATGATATTCTTCCCTTCTCAGCGTCCATTATTCTTCAGTTTTTTCTTCAATCGGTTCTTCACTTGTACCTTCTGTAGATTCTTCGTTAAGCTCGTTAGTCGATCCTTCATCTTTTGAACCTTTGTTTATTTTTGGAGCGATATATTCGTAATCACTTGGATTAATCGGCGTATACCCTTCCGGATGGTAAAACCGAAGAAGGTCTTTATAAACAATTTCATCTGACATTTTCAACTCGATATTTACTTTATCGCTAATTTCCCTACAAACATCACTATTTTCTAACAATTCTCCTGTAACTGCATCGTAACATTTTCCCTTAACGCTAACTACTTCCGGTGTTACAAAATCCCCGTTTCTAAATAACGCCCAATTACGATGGTCTTCTGAAAGTAAATCAGATCCTAATTCCATAAAATCCTTTGTATCAATTCCTAGTAAGTGCAGAATGGTTGAACGAACGTCTACCTGACCACCAAATTGACTTTGAACCCCGCCATCTACACCAGGTACATGTATTAATAATGGAACGCGTTGTAAGCCTGCACTTATCGCTGGGGTAATTTCTTCAACACCGAGCACCTGTGCCATAGCCTCATTATGATTTTCAGAAATTCCATAATGGTCTCCATACATGACAACCACCGTATTATCGTATAACCCTGAGGCTTTTAGATCATTGAAGAACTGTTCAATTGCTTCATCCATATAGTGAGCTGCTTGGAAATAGTGGTCGACCACCTTGTTCCCCGTTTCACCCGCTGGGAAATCGGTATCTTCTGGATCCATTTCAAACGGAAAATGGTTAGAAAGCGTCAGAAACTTTGTATAAAATGGCTGCGGTAAACTTTGGAGTAATGGCATTGATTCAGTAAAAAACGGCTTATCCTTTAAACCATAATTCTTTGTATTCTCATCAGTCATGTTGTAATAATCTGCATCAAAGAACTGGTCATACCCTAAGGCTTTATACATAACATTACGATTCCAGAAGGTTTTATAATTACCATGGAATGAAGCCGAGTTGTAACCATACCCCTTAAGGATCGCTGGCATAGCATGATACGTGTTTTGAGCTTTGTTCACAAAAACAGCACCTTGTGCCATTGGATATAAACCATTTTCCATTAAAAACTCTGCATCAGAAGTTTTTCCTTGCCCTGTTTGATGGAAAAAATTCTCAAAATAGAAAGTACCTCTATCATGTGCCAGAGAATTCAAGAATGGTGTTACTTCTTGGCCATCAGGCATCTTATAATCAATTACAAAACTCTGGAGAGATTCCATCGCCACATAAATAACATTCATACCTTTGGCTTTCCCAAAGTATTCAGGGTTTGCTGCTGCATAATTTGCTTTTCTGTAGTTTTCAACTTCAGTAATGTCACTACTATCAGCAAGAGCACGCTGTCCTGAGGATTTTATGTTTTGGATAACATCATAAATGGTAAAATTGTATGCCCCAAGGTATTTTACCAAGTAATTTCGGTCAAAGGAACGACTCAACAATTGTGGACGGTCCTTTTCTGCCAAACCTAAGTTAAATAAAAAGATTGTGATTGAAAACAATAATACAACCTTAAAAGCTTTTTTGTTATCGACTGTCACTTTCTTATAAAGGGTTAATGCAAGGAATATTAAAATAAAGAAATCTGTAAAATAAAAAATATCATAGGGAGACATTAATGAAAGAGCACTATCTCCAAGCTGACCAGCATTAGTTTTAGTTGACATTAACACCGGAACTGTAATGAAATCACTAAAGAACCGGTAGTAAGCGATATTTGCATACAGTAAGAACGACAAAATAAAATTGGTAATAATGATGATCACTTTTGTACTTTTCTTAAAGAGTAAAGCCAATCCAAAAAAGAACAAAGCAGAACTTAAGGGATTAATAAATAGAAGAAACTCTTGGAGTGTATTATCAATTCCGAGTGTAAATTCAATGCGATAGGCAGCATACGTTTTTAACCAAAACAAAACAACGGCAATGCTAAAAAAGACTAGATGACCATTATTTTTTATTTGGTTAAGACTAATTTTTTTCATTTTACTTCTCCTCTCACTTACCAAGCAGCTTCGGTAAACGAACCTTACTAAATATACCATATTTTGTAAAAGTTTGAAACAATTCATTCCATTTTTTAAATATATTTAACTCGTCATTTGCTTAGTAAACCGCCAAACATCTAAAAAATCTTATTGGCAACATTACTTATATAAGACGAGATAAACCCAATAAAGTTTCATATTTTTAACTTTCTTATTGTAACCGCTGCAATAAATCTTTTATTCTTACCAGCATCCAGATTGAAATATTGTATGAAGTAATGATAAAGTCCAAATCCGAACAGTACAATATGATAAAGGTCTCATCTTTTAAGATATAAGACATGCCTAGGTTTTAGACTATATCTATGAATTTTTTAGTGAATGAATGAAATTTTTATATTAGCAAAAAATATAACGATAAATAATTTAGGAGTGAAGAAAATGAATGAGAACCGTGTAAAACAAATTTTATCCTCTTCTGCAGATATTGAAGTAAAATATAACGGTGCTTCAGTCTGGATTGACCAATTAAATGAAGATGGAAGAACAGCCACTGTACATTTGCGCGGACCACTTGAAGAAAGAACAATTGTAGAAATAGCAGAACTTCAAGAAGAATAAACAAAAGCCACCTTACGGGGTGGCTTTTGTTTACTCAGAAATACGTGGAACTTTCTATTACATGTCTTCATTTTCTTTTTCGATATCACTTGGCCTAGGCTGCTCATGCTGAACGAGCCCTCCCAATGTTCCTCTGTTTGCCTTGCTTGCATCTTTGCCAGCTCCAGGTGCAATATTTGCCATTGGAAGCTGTTCCAATTCCTTACCTCTTGGCATTTTCCTCACCTCTTATATATAAGGTGTTCAATAGCCTATCTTTTTAAACTACTCCTTAAGCAAATCACTTTGGTGGGAGTGAATCGCGTGGTTTGCCAGCAAATGGATTGTCATATCATCCATTGGTGGATTATGCAGCCCAGCTCTTACATCCCGGTAATATCGTTGAAGAGGATTTTTCAATGAAAGACTTCTCGCCCCGACTATTCTCATTGCCAAATCAACCACATTGACTGCAGTATTTGTCACCGACATTTTAACTGCACCTAATAGAGGTCCCATCCCTTCCCTCATATGTACCTCAGACTGATCCCATTGGTTTGCTGCTGTATATAAAAAAGACTCAGCCTGCATCAATAATAATTCGATTTCACCAATTTTCTGCTTAACATTTGGCAGGTCAATAATTGCTCCACCTATACTGTTGGGAGTATATGCTTTAGCAAACTCTATTGCATGTGCTTTCGCAGCCTTAGCGATTCCTAGATAACACGCAGGAATATGTAGGAGCCACCCATTTGGTTTCTTACCTTCGCCCCTTAAAGTTTCTACCAAATTCTCATTTGGCACTAAAACATTATGAAGTAATAAATCATGACTTCCTGTTCCTCTTAAAGCAATACTATCCCATGTTTCTTCAATTGCTACACCAGAAGTGGAGCGTGGAACTAAAAAATTCCCCACTTTATTTTCACCTTTAATAGAAGCACTAACAATAAAATAATCAAGAACTGGTGACATCGTCGTAAATGTCTTTCGGCCATTGATCGACCAGTGGTTTCCTGTTTTTTCTGCGGTTGTTTCTGGCATGCCGCCCCTTGTCGGACTTCCCGTATTTGCTTCAGTAGCAGCAGCATTTATAAGGGCACCGTTCAGAACTGCTTCACACACTTTCTTAAAAACAGCGTCACTCCAAATCTCTTTCTCAGCCAAGTTTTTAATGATTCCCATATGCCACCCAATTGATAATGCTGTCGCACCATCACCCTCGGCAATTTTTTCTTGTAATCGAAGTAATTCATACAGCGAAATTTCTTGACCACCGAACTTTTTTGGAACAGTTAAAGAGGTATAACCACTTTTCTTCAATTCATCAATATTTTCAAAGGGAAAACTTCCTTCAACATCCACTTGATGTGCTCTTGTTAGAAATTGACGAGAAAGCATTTTTATTAATTTATATTTATCTTCAAATTCTTTAGCTTGAAAAAAATCCAATCGTAAAACCCCCTATCAAAATAAAATTTACTTTTGATAACTTTATCATGAATGCTACTAGCAGAAAACAATCTTAGACTCATAAATGTGTTAAAAAAATTTTTTTCTAGTTAATTCAGTGTCATATCTCACAGTTTTTTTTTCAAAAGTGTCCTATAATACACAAGGAAATCTTTATCAGAAACACTATACATAGCAGATTATTGTGGAATACTACAATATAAATGGGAAATGGGGGGATTGGAATGAATAAGGCAAGATATTTGCTTCTACAAACTTCCAGCCTTATTGCTGGATTTATGGTTTGGGTGCTCATTTCTTCACTAATGCCGTTCATTTCAGCTGAAATTGAGCTGACCTCAACACAAGTAGCATGGGCCACAGCGATACCAGTTGTTCTTGGTTCACTGCTCCGCGTACCAATCGGATATTGGACAAATCGGTTTGGTGCAAGGTTACTATTTACGATAAGCTTCTTGAGTTTACTTTTACCCATTATCATCCTAGGTAATACTTCATCCTTTCTAATGCTATTATTAGGAGGATTTATGCTCGGAATCGGAGGAGCAGTTTTTTCAATTGGGGTAACATCACTCCCCAAATATTATCCAAAAGAAAAACATGGTTTCATTAATGGCATTTATGGTGCAGGTAATATCGGAACTGCCATTACTGCCTTTTCTGCGCCAGTCTTGGCCAGTTCATTTGGCTGGCGAACGACTGTACAATTATTTCTAATTGTTGTTGTCGTTTTTGCTATCCTTAACCTATTACTAGGTGACCGAAATGAACCTAAGTCAAAGGGATCCCTTTCTGAGCAAGTCAAAGCTGTTTATCGGAATCCAAAGCTTTGGTTTTTAAGTTTATTTTATTTTATAACTTTTGGATCGTTTGTTGCATTTACCATTTATCTGCCATCTTTTTTAGTAAACCACTATGATTTAGATAAAGTGGATGCAGGTTTACGTACAGCAGGCTTTATTGCATTAGCAACCATTTTTCGGCCTGTAGGAGGCTGGCTCGGCGATAAGTTAAACCCGTACCTAATCTTGTTAGGAGTATTCTCAGGGCTAACTTTTGCCGGATTTTTACTATCCTTCTCCCCTACTTTACCGATATATTCCTTCGGTTGTTTACTAGTTGCCTTTTGTGCAGGTATTGGGAATGGTGCGGTCTTTAAACTTGTTCCACTTTATTTCACAAAACAAGCCGGCATCGCCAACGGAATAGTATCAGCAATGGGCGGCCTTGGAGGTTTTTTCCCGCCAATCGTTCTAACGCTCACATATAATATTACTGGTCATTATGCAATTGGTTTTATGGCGCTATCTGAATTTTCATTAGCTAGTTTAGTTATGGTTATGTGGCTTTACTATTCAGAAAAGCTGGATATTTCTGCAAAAATCGTCCATCATGCAACTGATGGTGTGACTGTAACCGACGGGCATGGAATCATTCAGAGTGTAAATCCAGCTTTCACTAGAATAACGGGGTATACACCTAACGAGGTAATTGGAAAAACACCTAGTGTTCTTCAGTCTGGTGAACATGATAATAGCTTTTATAAAGAAATGTGGTCCAGCTTAGTCAAAACTGGTTATTGGGAAGGTCATATCTGGAACAAGCGTAAAAACCAAGAGATCTATAAAGAATGGCTTACCATAACCGCGATCAAAGATGACCTCGGAGAAACGAAAAATTATGTCGGCATGTTTTACGAAGTGAAGGAAGAAAAAAAGAAACTATGACCCAAGGACTTTCTACGGAAAGTCCTCTTTTATATCCAGTTTAGCGGGTAAATATTACAACTTTTTGACTTTAGCCGCGAGTTCACATTTCCTTCACTACTTTTGTGACCAACGTCACAAAATTCATGTTAGCATGTGTTTTATAGTAGAAACATAAACAAACCATTCTATGAAAAAAATACAGAGGTTTAGGGAGAGGTTAACATGGCACGAATTAATTATTGGAATCCAGAGGATGAAAAGTTCTGGAATGCCGAAGGAAAGAAACACGCAAAACGAAATTTATCGATTTCTGTACCGTCACTCATGCTAGCTTTTATCGTTTGGCAGATCTGGTCAGTGGTTGCAGTTAGATTAAATGACATTGGATTTAGTTTTACGGATGAACAGTTATTTACATTAGCAGCCATTCCTGGCCTTGTAGGTGCAACACTTCGTTTTGTTTATACTTTCGCCGTTGGAGCAATAGGTGGTAAAAACTGGACTGTTATTTCGACAGGAGTGTTAGTGATTCCGGCAATCGGAATTGGTTTTGCAGTACAAAACCCTGATACACCATTCTCAATTATGCTATTGTTAGCAGCACTTTGTGGTCTTGGTGGAGGAAATTTCTCATCATCATCTGCCAATATTAGCTTTTTCTTTCCAAAAAAAGAAAAAGGAACAGCACTTGGTATTAACGGTGGTTTAGGAAACATGGGTGTTTCGGTCGTTCAATTTGTAACACCACTAATCATAACAACTGGAGCTTTTGCTTTTGCTGGTAAAGGTCAAGTATTAGCAAACGGGCAAGAAGTTTATTTACAAAATGCCGCTTTTATCTGGGTAATCCCTATTATCATTATGACTTTGCTTGCTTTCTTTAAAATGGATAATGTACCTGGGGCAAAACAATCGGTTTCTGATCAATTTGTTATTGTAAAAAGAAAACACACTTGGATAATGACAATTCTATATGTGGCAACATTCGGTTCTTTTATTGGATATTCAGCAGCCTTCCCACTTCTATTAAGATCTCAATTTCCAGAGCATATTTCATTAGCCTTTTTAGGGGCACTGCTTGCTGCCGCTGCAAGACCTGTCGGTGGCTGGATTTCAGATAAACTTGGTGGTGCAAGAGTTACTGCGTTTGTTTTAGTGGTTATGGGAATTGGGGCATTAGGGGTTATTTACTTCCTAAATGCGATGCAGTTTGCAGGATTCTTAATTTCTTTCTTAGTCCTATTTATAGCTGCAGGTATAGGCTCTGGCTCAACATTCCAAATGATTCCTGGTTTATTTGTTCCTAAGGAAGCAGCACCAGTTATTGGTTTTACAGCAGCATTTGCTGCCTATGGATCATTCTTAATTCCAAAGCTATTTGGTTGGTCTGTTAATACGACGGGTACACCAGTAACAGCATTCTATTTCTTTATTGGATTCTATGTTATCTCATTTGCTTTAAACTGGTACTTCTACCAAAGAAAAGCAGCAACTGTTACTGTTACAATGAAGCAAGCCGGTTAATACCGGCTTGTTTTTTACACAAAAAAACTGCCAGTTGGCAGTTTTTAGTTTAGGACTGTTACTTCTACTTTCTTAACACCCCAGTTTATTGCATCTTGGTGTTCGGGTATGAATACATCGATTTTATTTCCTTTTATGGCACCACCTGTATCTGCCGCGGTTGCATAACCATATCCCTCTACATAAACTTTACTCCCTAGTGGAATGACGGAAGGATCTACTGCAATCACTTTTTCATCAGGATTGTCCAGTATATTTACACCAGTAGCTGTAATTCCTGAACAACCTTCACATGATGCTGTATAGGCAGTCGCTGTAACAGTAAGTTCCTGTACTTCAGTTTCATTTTGATTGTCTGCAGTGTTCTGTGTGTTATTAGTGGAGAGATCATTGTTAACCTCTGTTTCCAGTTCAGCTGGATCACTTGGTATAGATTCTTCATTGTCAGACTTCGGATCTGAATTTGGTGTGACTTCTTCGCTTGAATGAAATAAGATAATTTCTTTCCCGGGGTGGATTAAATTTGTTGAAAGTTCATTCCACACCTTAATTTCTTCAACAGTCACATCGTGTGTTATAGCAATTTCTGATAAAGTATCAGATGGTTTAATCGTATAATGCTCTTCCTTTGGTATAGAAGGAGCTTGATCGCTATTATTATTAAGGGAATATACTTCTTCTGTTTTTATCTGCTTTTGTTTTACTTCTTCTAACGTTGGAGCATTGTCACTAACCTTGATCTCTTTTGCAAAAACATTAGCGCCAATTGTTCCAGAGAGTACTGAAATAGAGATGAATACTTTAAATTTATTCATTTTTTTACCTCCTGTGTTCTTCCGAAGTTAACTAAGACTATCTTAACACGAATCTTTTTAATACAAAGAACAGGGAGATGATAATTGGTTTACAGCTATATCAACTATATTACAATAGTATTTCTAGATTACATATTATTCAGAATAGAAAAAAAGCACAGACATTGTCTGTACCTTTTTAAGAATTTATATACGCTCAATCGCTACTGCACATGCCTTATATTCAGCAGTACCTGAAATAGGATCATACTCATTCAAAGTTAACACATTCGTCGGTGTTTCGCTCCAATGGAAACTCATGAAGACCAACCCTGGGACGACTTGTTCAGTGATCTTTGCTTTAACGGTAAGTTCCCCTCTCCGCGAACGAACATGAACCACTTCTCCGTCAGTTATACCAAGTTCTAATGCATCTTCCGGATGGATATCCACTGTCTCTTCAGTCTGTTTCACTTTAACTCCTGGGGCATAGTATCTTGTCTGAGAATGAGTATTATAAGACTCATACCTTCGTCCTGTTGTTAATAAGAACGGAAACTCTTTATCAGGGAGTTCCAATGGCGGTGTGTAATCAACTGGCACAAATGGTGACTTCTCTACTTGAGTCTGCTGATTATGAAATCTTTCATGCATAATAAATGTTCCTGGATGATCCTCAGTTGGACATGGATAATGAATACTGTATTCCTTATCTAGCCTTGAATATGAAATTCCTCCATACATTTCCCATGCTAGCTTCCTAACCTCATCCCATATTTCTTCACTGTTAGCATAGCTCAGCGGATAACCCATTATTGTCGACAATTCGCAAAGAATCTGCCAATCTTCCTTGACTTTTGGAAGAGATTCTACAGCTTTTCGGACTCTTTGGACTCTTCGGTCGGTATTTGTGTAGGTCCCGTCCACTTCCCCCCAAGATTTTGCTGGTAGAACTACATCGGCCATCTTGGCTGTATCGGTTAAGAAAATATCCTGAACAATTAACAGATCTAACTTTTCTAACAATTTTTTTGTATGATTCATGTGCACATCTGCTAAAAGCGGATTTTCTCCAATTACATAAAGTGCTTTTAGCTCACCCGCTTCAAGGCGATCAAAGGTCCTAGTCTGAGTATCGCCTGCTTGTGGATTAAGGGTAACATTCCATTCCTTCTCGTACCGGCTTCGATATTCATCATTTGTAAGGCTCATTGCTCCAGCTAGCTGGTTTGGCAAGCAGCCCATATCACCAGCACCTTGAACATTATTTTGACCTCTAAGCGGCATGATGCCAGTACCTTCCTTGCCAATGTTTCCTGTTAGTAATGCTAGGTTTGCAATATCAAAGACATTGTTAACACCACAATGATGCTCTGTTATTCCTAGTGTATAAGCAATCATCGATCCGTTTGATGTTGCATACTCTCTTGCAGTCGTAACAATATCTTCTGGAGACAAACCTGTAATCGTTGATGCATATTCAGGTGTATACGGCTCAACCTGTTTCTTTAGTGCCTCAAAATCAATCGTAAACTGTTGAATAAACTCAGAACTGTATAAACCTTCATGAATAATTACACGAATAAAGGCATTTATTAATGCTATATCTGTGCCAACATTTATTTGCAGATGACGGTGAGCAAACTTTACCATATCAATTTTTCTTGGATCAATTACAATGACCTTTAAGCCTGATTTAATTGCTTTCTTGATTCGATTTGCAATGATTGGATGGGCTTCTGTTGTATTAGAGCCCATTAATAGTAATACCTTTGCTTTATCAAAATCTTCTAAAGTGTTAGTTGGGAAACCGCTTCCAAAAACAGTTGCCAGACCGGCAACACTAGGAGCATGTCAGGTTCGGTTACAACCATCAATATTATTACTTCCAATTACTGTCCTCATAAATTTCTGTGTGATATAATTCGATTCGTTTGTTGTCCTAGCACAAGCAAACATGGAAACTGCATTAGGACCCCAAGTATCCCTAATGCTGGATAGTTGTTCAGCTATAAATTTGTATGCTTCATCCCAAGTTGTTTCAACCAAATTTCCAGCTTTTCGAATTAGCGGTGTTGTCAATCTATTCTTTGCATGAACATATTCATATGCAAAAGCACCCTTTACACAGGTTTGACCTTTATTAACAGGTGCTTCTTTATCTCCACGGATCTTAACAATCCGATTATCTTGAACTTCAAGTACTAATCCGCAGCCTGTGCCACAATATCCACATATTGTTTTAACTAAGTTAGCTTCACTCATACCTTTCCCTCCCAAATCAAACATTATTACCTATATAAACATATTAATCTATTTAATCCGAATAATGATTTATAATTCCAGAAAAAGTTTGTCTTTTTTTTGACATTTGTGAAAATAAAAAAAACGAGAGGCAATCTCTCGTTTTTTAAGCCGGTTTGGCAGGTAATAAAATGTTAAAGGTTGTTCCTTTATTCGGTTCACTCTCTACAAATACTTTACCGTTATGGCTTTCAATTATTTTAAAACTAACCATTAATCCTAGGCCATTACCATTTTTCTTGGTTGTGTAGAATGGTTCACCCAATTTTTTAAGTTTTTCTTCCGGGATTCCTACACCGGTATCTTGAATAGAGATTTGGACATTATTCTCATGAATAATTGTTCTAACCCGTAATTCTCCACCATTAGGCATTGCTTCTATTCCATTCTTGATAAAGTTCAAGAACACCTGTTTCAAGCGATTTTCATCACATTCAATTTGGATAATCTCATGGCTGCAGTCGAATGAAAGTCGAACATGTTTCTTCCTAGCCTCAAACTCGAGCAATGAAACAACATTCTTAATCACTGGGATTACATTCTTTTCTTCCAATTCGACTGCCTTAGGTTTTGCAAGTACCATGAAATCCTCTACGATTGTATTCACACGTTCAATCTCATCAAGAATAATATTTAGGAATTCCATTCGCTCCGGATCCTTTTCGTCTAATGAAAGAAACTCTGCATAACCCTTCATAGATGTAAGCGGATTGCGAATTTCGTGTGCAACACCTGCCGCAAGCTGTCCAACAGCCGCAAGCTTATCTTGGCGGTGAAGAACTTCTTCTGTTCTTTTTCTTTCAGTAATATCATTCCTAATTGCAACATACTGATAGGGTTTTCCTTTTTCATCAAGAAATGGAACTATGGTGGTATCTACCCAATATAAAGTTCCATCTTTTGCTTTATTCCTGATTTCACCCTTCCAAACATTTCCTTCTCCAATTGTTTTCCACAAATCCTTGAAAAAATCCTTCGAGTGGTAACATGAATTTAAGATACTGTGACTTTTACCAATAATTTCCTCTCGGGTATACTTAGAAATCTCACAAAACTTATCATTTACCCCGGTTATAATCCCCCTTGCATCTGTAAATGCAACAATGGTTGACTGATCAAGGGCAAAGCGAATATCTGTATTCGCTTTTATAGACTCTTTTAGATGCACCTCAGAACGTTTTCGGCTGGATATATCTGTCCTAATAGCAACATATTGATATGGTTTTCCATTTTCATTTAAAAATGGCACTATCGTGGTATCCACCCAGTAATTAGTACCGTCCTTTGCTCTATTACAAATTTCACTCTTCCATACGTTTCCTTGACCTATCGTTCTCCATAATTCTTTAAAAAATTCTTTAGAGTGATAGCCTGAATTCAAAATCCTATGATCTTGACCAAGCAGTTCTTCACGGCTATATTTAGAAATTTCACAGAATTTGTCATTAACACTAGTGATAATCCCTTTTTCATTTGTAATCGCTATGATAGAAGACTGATCGAGAGCAAAAGTAATATCACGGGTTTCCTTCATGGACTCAAAGAGTGCCTTCTCTGCTTTCTTACGAGTGGTAATATCACTGCGAATGGCAATGTACTGTATAGGTTTTCCCTTTTTATTCAAAAAAGGGACGATGGTAGTATCCACCCAATAATACGACCCATCTTTTGCTTTATTGCGGATTTCACCTCTCCATACTTTACCAGACTGAATCGTTGTCCATAAATCCTTAAAAAATTCCTTTGAGTGATAACCTGAATTTAATAATCGATGATTCCTTCCAATAATTTCATCCTTTGTATATTTAGAGATTTCTTCAAACTTATCATTAACAAAAATAATACAGCCATCAGGGTCTGTTATCGTCACAATTGTTGATGCGTCAAGGGCTGATTTAATGTCTTTCAAATTTGTATCCGTTTCAGCCAGCATTTTACTTATTAATGTACTCGATCCAATAAGCCCACTGATAATGATGATGGACAAAAATAACACTAGGTAAATGAGAAACGAATTTGGGTCAGTCGTTTCAACTGCTCCGTTATTACTGGTAATTAGTGTTGATGCTCTTTTTAATAAGAAGTGTCCTTCGATTATTGCTCCTGCCATGATGATGGCACTGACTGGTTTTAACCAAGACTGATTCCCTTTTGAGTAGCTAAAAGAAGAGAAGTGAATCCAAAAGGAGAATAAAAAAGAGACATGTATCACTAATACAGAGACAATGGTCAGCGGAATATTAAAGGATATTGTTAAATTCATGGCAAAGGCACTGATTATATGAATAGCAAAAACAGCAATTGTTAGAAAACCACTCCCGATTAGCAAGTATAGAAAGTGGGTTTTTTTACCAAAAAAAGGAATAAATGCGAAGGCTGTAAATGCTATACCAACAAAAATGGATAAAATGGTTAATGGGATTTGGTAACTAGAGAAACGGTTAACATCTGCAGCAATTAATCCAATAAAATTCATTACCCAGATTGCAATCCCAATTGAGAGTGATCCGCCTAGGTATAAAAGTCTTTTGTTTTTCTTAGTAGAATTTTTTATTAAAGTAAACATATCTAATCCAGTATATGAAGCCATAATGGTTAATCCTACGGCAATAAGAATTAAATAAGGATGAAAACTTATAGGAACAATCTCCATTTCCCTATCCCCCTCCTCCGTTATATCTATTTCTACTATGATTGTAATGGAAAGCGATACTTTATGGAAGTAATAATTGAATGAACAGATTTATATTTATTATTTTATCCAAATAAATGTACTTCATCATACATAATCAAGCCTCTTTGATGCAGAATAATTCTATGATTAGATACAGTTCTCCACCTGTTGTTTCAAAGCCATATTTACTAGGTAAAAGAATCAATTTTCAAAAAAAAGAAAAAATTTTTAAAAAAAGACTACACAAAACTCTTTTTTTTGATTATACTGTACTACAACAGGTGGTAATTAAATAAACTGTACTAAAAAAGGAGGAGTTTTAAATGTTAATGAGTCCGGTTGAATTTTTTCGTAATTTACCTAATAAGGAATGTCCAGAATGTGGGCAGCATATGGAAGAGCAAGCAGAAAGTTATTTAATGGAATGCGATCGCTGTTTATCAAAAAGAGAAGAATAATACAGAATCATGTAGAGAAGCTTTCCAGGTTGCTGGAGAGTTTTTCTTTTTTATTGCAGAATTAGGAAAGCATAAACAGCTTTAGCTAAGCAAATGCTTAAAACAGGAGGTGTTTGTAGTGGCAAAGGCAAAAAAGGAAGATTTTCTTACTACTGCTCCTAAGGAATCACTAGTAACCATACAAAACGGAGCAATCTACCCCGACTTAAAAAATGTTGCTGGTAATTCGGTTGATGGACATAAAGCTCTAGAGGAAGCCAACATTATTATTAGTGGTGATGAGATTGGACAACAGAAAGAAAATTTATAAATAGGAGATTTTAAAATGGATATGATTGATATCACTAATGCAAAACCTGGTGACGAAGTGTATGTAATCTATCGAAACCCACATGTGCCATCTGTTGCAAATATTAAAGCTGCGGAAATAGTTCAGCACCCAAAAGACCCTAACGCATTAGCTCTATTTCTAAATGAAACCTTCCATGTAATAGAAGACGATGATGCATTGTTTACCTCGTCCGAATCGGCAACAAGAGCATATGAGGACCACTTCTTTGACTTTAATCAAGAATAAAAGACTGTCTTTATCTTTCCAGACAGTCTTCCTACAACAAATTTTTATATTTTTGGAAGCTCTTTCATTTCTTGAACCATTTGGTTACCACACATTGGGCAAAGTAAATCATCCGTAACAAAATCTTTTCTCATCCAGCCAATACAGGATTCATCCATACAAGAAAAAATTTCGGTATCCACCATTATGTTTTCAATTTCTTCATCTTTAGCCCTTTTACCATAAAAAATGGGAATCGCCTCCTTTTTTATTAGTATGTACCAAAAAAGCTCTTTTCAAGCTAAGAACTCTTTCTTTTAACCTAAACAAAATAAGGAAGGAATAATTTACATGCGGACGACTCAAAAAAAGTTTACAGTTGCCGGTACCGATATTGAAGAGGTAAAAAGATTAAACAAGCAATCAGGTCTTAGTTACAATCAAGTAAAACAACTTCTAGGAGAAAATTGGATTCAGAATAATAAATCAAAAACTTAACATACTTTAAATATGAATGAATTCTAATGAGTTTTCTTTTTGACCCAAAGAAGAAACGAGGAATGTGTATGAAAGAAATTATTTTAAGTATCGTGGCTGGTATGGCAGTAGGAATTCTTTTTAGAATGTTAAAACTGCCACTACCTGCACCTCCTGTATTCTCTGCGGTTCTAGGCGTTTTTGGCGTATACTTTGGAGGGGTTGTAGCAGAGTGGATTATAGCAAACTTTATGAAATAAATTGTAGCCCTCCTATTGGAAGGCTACTTTACATTAATCGTTCTGATAATCAATTATAATCCTTTCATCATGCCTCTTTGTCAGTATTTTACTTTTTTTCCGATTCTCCTTCGATTGGAAAATAATATTTAAATCATAATCTTCAGGATATAGCTCTTTTGCGGCAATATACAGTGTAATCCTTTTATGATTTATCTCTACTTTTTCCCCTTTTATCTGGACAATATAGTTCCCCATCTGATTGGGCCCAGAATAAACGATGCCATATTCATTAGTTGGTGAGATTTTAACATTGTCGCCTTGACAATATACCATTACTTTTTCATCAACCCTTGAAGGCTTATTTTGGTTTTTATATTTATTTATGATAATCTGTTTTTCGAGATCTTTTCTTTTCCCCACATCCGTTTCTTCTATTTTATATTCTTTTTCTTCTTTATACGTAATTTGATGCGCTCTCTCGATAATTCGCGGATGGATACCTAGCTTTAATGCAATTGCAAACGCTTGGCTATCCCCGCCTCTACCCGATATTAGGCGGTATGTTGGACTAAGAGTATCTAAATTAAACTCCATTGAACCATTAATAAATCCGTGATGCATTTCGGCGAACTCTTTTATTTCATTGTAGTGTGTAGTTGCAAGTAAGGAAGCCCCTTTATTGAACAGTTGTTCTAAAATGGCTGTTGCCAGCCCCATCCCTTCACTCGGGTCTGTTCCTGATCCAAGTTCATCAAGCAGCACCAGGCTTTTGTCATTTGTTTGCTTCAATATTTCAATAATATTAACAATTCTCGAACTAAAAGTACTCAGATTATCGGTGATACTCTGTCCATCGCCGATATCGACTAGGATCTGATGAAAAATACTTAGGCAACTCTTTTCTGATGCTGGAATATGAAGACCACATTGCACCATTAATGTTAACAAGCCTACTGTTTTAATTGTTACTGTCTTCCCTCCCGTATTGGGTCCTGTAATAACAAGCGCATGCTGCCCTCCACCCATTTCTATAGACAACGGGACCGCCTTTTCGCCAAGAAGAGGATGCTTCCCCTCGAATAACCTGATTTTCTTTTCTTCATTAACTTGAACCTTTGTTGCCCTCATGGAACGAGCATATTTTGCTTTCGCAAACAAAAAGTCGTAATGGACCATGGTTTCCATTGCTAACCGAATTTCCTGCTCTTTGCTTTCTACAAGTCCAGTTAGATAGGTTAAGATTTTTTGAACCTCGACCTCCTCATCTGATCTAAACCAGATAATCTGCTCTTGAAACTGTCCTATTTCTTCGGGCTCTATAAACAGTGTAGACCCAGAAGCGGAAGTATCTAATACAGCTCCTTTGACCTTATTCCGGTACTCTTTTTTTATGGGAATGACATAACGTCCGTCTCTTTGGCTGATAACATTGTCTTGTAAATAAGATTTATACTTGTTAGACCTGAGCAGCTGGAATATTTTCTCCTTAAGCCTCTCCTCCAGGATTGCAATTTGCTTTCGTATCTTTAATAATTCTTTTGAAGCATAATCATCTACACACCCGTTACGTATACAGCGGCTTACTTCCACTGTAAGTTCTGGTAATTCATCGATTACCTCTACGTAGCTAGATACTCTAGGGGCATAAAACTCTTTGCCCTTCATAAAACTTCGCATTTTACCGCAGCAATCTAAAAAGTCAAGGAGTCTTACGAAGCTATCTGGGCTAAGAGCTGCACCTTTGTTCAACTTTCTAATTAATTGTTCCATCCCGCTCAATCCATGTACGGGTACACTTGCACTCTTTTTTAATATTTCTGTAGCCTCAGAAACTTCATCGAGCCATGCCTCTATTTGTTTTAAATTAGTAGATGGAGAAAGGTTATAAATTTTCTCCTTTCCCTCGTTGGTTAATGCATATTGGGCAAGATGTTCTTTAATGTTGTTAAATTCTAAAACTTGAAATGTTTGATGATTCAATTGTATCTTCCTCCTAAACAAAAATAGCCGCAATGAACAATGTCATTGCGGCCTAGTCAACTCATTTATACATATTTATCCTGAAAAATGCCTGCACAGATGTGCATAGCAAGATGATAAAAAAATGTATGCTAGGGGTATCCCATTGTTCTTAACTTCATCCCAAACGTATAACAAATAAACCTTCATTCAATCATAAAAATTGAATTAGGTGAAAGGAATGAAAATATCCAATTATGGATTAGTTAAGAACGACACCTAACATAAAACATACTCCCTTTTTTACCAAATGTTTAATTCTTCTAAAGAATACAATAAATAGTAGCAGCTGTCAAAAAAGAAATGTTTTTCAACAACTGTTATATAATATATACACGTGTTTTAAATTCGGAACTAACTTTTTTTGATTTTGCTAGATAAAGTAAGGAATTATGTATGGAACTGCAAATGCAGTTAGAATTCCTGCGATTCCCATTGCAGCACCTGCAACTGCACCTTGTATTTCCCCCTCTTTAACTGCCTCTGCAGTCCCGATACCGTGTCCGATTGTCCCAATAGACAAACCACGAGCAAATGGATGGTCAACTTTTGTCAAACTTAGCATTTTAGGACCAAACATGGCTCCGACCATACCAGTCACCATGACAAAACCCGCGATTAAGGAAATATTCCCCTTAATGATTTCTCCCACTTCTATTGCTATTGGTGTGGTAACAGATTTTACACTTAGTGATACGATTATTTCCTTTGAAAAATTGAATGTAACAGCTAAACCTATCGCAATCGTTATGGTAGCCACTGACCCAAGGATTAGACCAATTAAAGCAGCAGGTAAATAATCAGCAATGAGTTTTTTATTTTTATAGATAGGAACTGCTAAAGCAACTGTTGCTGGTCCGAGCAGATACGTCATGATATTCTTTGCAGGCATGTATTCTTCATATGAAACGTTCAGTAACTCTAAAGTGATAATAATAATCACAGAACCTAAGAAAACTGAATTGGTGAAAGGAGATGTGTATATTTTTCTTAATTTAAGGGTTAGTACGTAGCTTGATATAGTTAAAGTAAGACTAAATAGCGTGATCATGATTATTCACTTCTTCTCTTTTTTTTATAAGAGACTGCGTTACTTTTCCCGATGTAATTAAACCAATAAACGCACTAATAAGTAAGATGATTAGAAGAAGAAACCCATCCTTTTTAATTGTATCTCCGAGAGTCATTAAACCAACTGAAATAGGGATGAAGAAAAATCCTAGATGCTTTAAAAGCCAGCCAGCCGCTGCTTCAATCTGCTCCACCTTAATAACCTTCAACCAAAACAACAACAAAAGAATCAACATTCCAATCACATTGCCGGGTATTTTTAAATGTAATATTTGAGCAAGATAATTACCTAAATGATAGATTAGTATTAAAACGACTAGTTGCATGATGAACACAAATATACGTTTCATGAAATCCTCCTGCCTTTCTCTCCCTTCTCTAGTATAAAGAAGTTCTTTCAGACTGAAAACTTTTGTTCACAAAATATCCATATCTTTTTCAAAGAAACTTATTTATCTTATTCTTAGTAGATATTTTTAGGAGGAGTGCCTAAATGAAAAAGGTTTATTTAATTTCCACTCTTGCTGTTATTATATTAATCGCAAGCGGAATTTCATTTTTTCTTATTCGCGATGCAAATGCTCAGATACCGAGTAATACTACTCTAACAAACCAAAATGGCGATCTGTATACAATTGGTGAAGATGATCAGAGATTAAAATTAGTTGAATTTATCTATATGAACTGCCCTGATATTTGTCCCACTACTACTCAAAGAATGGTTAAACTGCAATCAGACTTAGAAAAGAATGGTGTTTTCGGCAAAGACATTATGTTTCTTACTGTTACAATTGATCCTTATCGTGATACCCCTGACATGCTGCGTAAGTACATGAATGGGTTTGGTATTGAGAACAGTGAGGATTGGATTTTCCTAACTGGTGACCAGGAAAACTTAAAAACCGATCAGCAAAAAATTAGGGAAGTTGCTGATTCCTTGCAGTTCCAGTATAAAGATCCAGGTAATGGACAATACGTGCACACTTCTTTTACCTATTTAATTGACAAAAACAATAAGTTTATAAAAAAATTCCCAATGGGTGAAGGCTTTGACAAGCAAGAGGTCTATGAAGCAATCATGAAGGAAATAGAATAAGTATAAATAAAAAAAGCGATTGGTCCCAATGGGATAATCGCTTTTCATTTTTTCCTATTTAGTTCACCGATGAAGGATATTTTTTTATTTTCTGTAGAGACAAAAGGTAATTAGACTTCGGTTTAGTTAAACTCACTTTAATACCAGCTTGTTTTAATTTATTTACGAGTTCAGTAAGCTGCTTCCTTGCCATACTTCTCACCTTCTTATTTACTAACATATACTAATTCTACAATAAATTTGTGAATAAAGTATGAAATCCTCAAAAAAAATTAGAAAATTTTTCTTTATTTCTTTCGATTCTCTCTAGCAATTTAAAATTATTATTACACGAGTATAACATTCGGGTATATTAAGAATTCGCTCTTCTCCTTTTTTAATGGTATAATAAGTAGATATTTTGTGGTTGGAGGATTTAAATAGATGATTACAGTTAGTAATGTAGGTTTAAGATACGGTGACCGAAAGTTATTTGAAGACGTAAATATTAAATTTACTCCGGGAAATTGCTATGGATTAATAGGAGCGAACGGAGCAGGAAAGTCAACTTTCCTAAAGATTTTATCTGGAGAAATTGAATCTCAAACTGGAACAGTTCAACTTGGTCCAAATGAACGTATGGCTGTATTAAAACAGAACCATTTTGAATACGAAGAACATGAAGTCTTAAAAACCGTTATTATGGGACATGCACGACTTTACGAGGTAATGCAGGAAAAAGACGCCATCTACATGAAAGAAAATTTCACAGACGAAGATGGTATGAAAGCAGCTGAGTTAGAAGGTGAATTTGCCGAGCTTAATGGTTGGGAGGCTGAGTCTGAGGCTGCAATTCTTCTAAAGGGACTAGGTATTGAAGAAAGTCTTCATTATAAAAAAATGGAAGAATTAACTGGTTCAGATAAAGTTAAAGTTTTACTTGCACAGGCATTATTTGGAAGGCCAGATGTACTCCTACTTGATGAGCCGACAAACCATCTTGACATTAAAGCTATTCAATGGTTAGAAGAGTTTTTAATTAACTTTGAGAATACCGTTATTGTTGTATCCCATGACCGTCACTTCTTAAATAAGGTTTGTACCCATATAGCTGATTTGGATTTTGGTAAAATCCAGATTTACGTTGGCAACTATGATTTCTGGTATGAATCAAGCCAGTTGGCTTCAAGAATGGCTACGGATGCAAATAAAAAGAAAGAAGAAAAAATAAAAGAACTTCAAGCCTTTATTGCCCGTTTTAGTGCAAATGCGTCAAAATCTAAACAGGCAACTTCTCGTAAGAAGTTATTAGATAAAATTACACTTGATGATATCAGACCATCATCCCGCCGTTACCCATTCGTAGGATTTACTCCAGAACGGGAAATTGGGAATGACTTATTAAGAGTAGAAGGATTAACAAAGACCATTGATGGGATTAAGGTTTTAGATAATATTAGCTTCTTTGTAAATAAAGGCGATAAAGTTGCTCTGGTTGGTACAAATGAAGTAGCAAAAACAACTCTATTTAAAATATTGATGGGCGAAATGGAAGCTGACAGCGGAACCTATAAATGGGGGATTACAACTTCCCAAGCATACTTTCCGAAAGATAACTCTGAGTACTTTGAGAATAGTGAGTTGAACCTAGTAGATTGGCTTCGTCAATTTTCTCCAAAAGATGAAAGTGAAAGTTTCTTACGCGGATTCTTGGGCAGAATGTTGTTCTCTGGAGAAGAAGTATTAAAAAAAGCCAGTGTCCTTTCAGGTGGAGAAAAAGTTCGCTGTATGCTATCTAAAATGATGCTAAGTGGTGCTAACGTACTTCTACTAGATGAACCGACAAATCACCTTGACTTAGAATCGATCACAGCTTTAAATAATGGTTTAATTAACTTCAAAGGGTCACTGCTATTTGCCTCACATGACCATCAGTTCATTCAAACGATTGCTAACCGTATCTTTGAATTAACTCCTAATGGATTAGTTGACAAACAAATGACATATGACGAATATCTTGAAAATAGTGATATTCAAAAACAAGTAGCAGAAATGTATAAATAAGTTAGAAAAGCGGGCAAACGCCCGCTTTTTTTTATCCCCTCTTTTGTTTTCGCCGGGTAGATGATGCAGTTCTTGCCCCAGTTTCAGTCGTTGTTGTGCCTTGTCCTTCTACCTGGGGTGAACTAAGACCGATTGTACTTGGGTCTTTTTTAACTTTAGCCATTCTAACACCTCCACCCATAGTTTTTGGCTGTTAAACATGACTTATACAGAATAATAACTTTGAATTTAGACATGATAATCTATTGAGGAGGTGTTTTGAATGGCTAAAGTTGGAGTAGAACAATCCCTTACAAATATCCAAGAAGCACTGCGTGAAAAAGGCTATGATGTCGTAGCATTGCAACAGGAATCTGATGCACAAAACTGTGATTGCTGTGTCATTACTGGCTTGGATTCAAACGTAATGGGCATGTCAGATACCTTTACAAAAGGATCCGTAATTGAAGCAAATGGTTTGAGCGCGGATGAAGTCTGCCAACAGGTAGAAAGCAGACTTAAATAATTTCAAAAAATACTTAAGTGAAATAGTACGAACCCTATTACAAGGATTTAGATACCGCCAAAACTGCCCCAAAAGGCAGTTTTTTTATTTCACGATGAAAAAAGAGACAAGTTTCCCCTCCCTCCCTGCATAAGTATAAGTAGGACAAATATCTAGGGGGGAGAAAATGAAGTTCTTAGTATTTAAGAAAGATACTTTGGTATTCATTTTAGCAATTGCAATCATGTTAATAGCCATTTCTTCGTGGTTCCTGTTAAAAGCAGGTGATACAGCTGTATTTAACCAGCAAACAACTGAAAAGGCTCGTGAGATACACATGGTCACAGTGGAATACAAGTCTACCATGAAAGACGGTACAAAAATGGAAGTTTACCGCTGGGACCCTGGTACGATTAAAGTGGAGGCTGGCGAAAAGGTAAATCTATTTATTAGCGGCATAAACGGTGAAGAGCATCCTTTTTATATTGAAGGTACAAATATAAAAGGAACTGTGAAAAAAGGCGAAGAAACGATGGTACCACTTCAGTTTGAAAAAGAAGGTACTTACCGCCTGATTTGTGAAATACATGGAGATCGTAAACATAACGGTCCAATGATTGCTTATATTGAGGTTGATTAAGCAGGAGATATTCCCTCCTGTTTTTTTAATGCCTTCTCGTAAACTGTTTCAATAGTTTTCACTTTAATTATGTTGGTATCAGTGGATTTCTCTTGTATAACAGTTTGCGTTTTTACATAAATAATTATAGTACAGATTAATCCCCTCACTAGTTTCGTTCATAGAAAGTTCAAAAACAACCCGTAAAAAACCCCAAAAACCCTGAATTCACAATATGTTAACAATTAAATGCTATTTCACGTGACATTTATCACTTTAAAACTGTTATACTCAATGTAAGATAAAAACATAAAGCTGTTATATAAATTTCGATAAAACTTACGAGGTGAAAAACCATGGAAAAATGGCAAGGATTTGTAAAAGGAACATGGAATAAAGAAGTGAATGTCAGAGACTTTATACTAAAGAACTTTGCACAGTATGAAGGAGACGATCGTTTCCTTGCTGATGCCACTAATGCTACAAACTTATTATGGGACCAAGTAATGGAATTAACGACGCAAGAACGAGAAAATGGCGGTGTCCTAGATATGGACACAGAGACCGTTTCAACCATTACCTCACATGGACCCGGTTATCTCAATGAAGAACTTGAAAAGGTCGTTGGTGTTCAAACTGATAAACCTTTTAACCGCTCTATGCAGCCATATGGTGGGATCAGGATGGCAAAAGCAGCATGCGAAGCCTACGGGTACGAATTAAGCCCTGAAATCGAAAGAATCTTTACTGATTTCCGCAAAACGCACAATCAGGGTGTTTTTGATGCCTATACAGATGAAATGATGCTTGCTCGTAAAGCTGCCATTATCACAGGTCTTCCTGATGCCTACGGGCGTGGCCGTATTATTGGTGATTATCGCCGGGTGGCATTATATGGTGTAGACTTCTTAATTAAACAAAAACAATTGGACCAAAAGAATACTAGTAAGGTAATGACAGAGGATACAATGCGTCTTCGTGAGGAAATTGCTGAACAAATTCGCGCCTTAAAAGAATTGAAAGAAATGGCAAAAAGCTATGGATACGATATTTCCGAGCCGGCATCAAATGCTACTGAAGCATTCCAATGGGTATACTTTGCCTATCTAGCAGCAATTAAAGAGCAAAACGGAGCAGCAATGAGCCTTGGCCGTGTATCAACTTTCTTAGATATTTATGTCGAGAGAGATTTACAAAATGGAACATTAACTGAAGTAGAAGCACAAGAATTGGTTGATCATTTTGTTATGAAGCTGCGCTTAGTAAAATTTGCTAGAACACCAGATTATAACGAACTATTCAGTGGTGACCCTACGTGGGTAACAGAGTCCATTGGCGGCATGGCTTCGGACGGGCGTTCATTGGTTACAAAGAATTCATTCCGATTCTTGCATACATTAGATAACCTAGGACCAGCTCCTGAACCGAACTTAACTGTTTTATGGTCATCACAACTTCCTGAAAACTTTAAAAAATATTGTGCGAAAATGTCAATTAAAACTAGCTCTATCCAATACGAAAATGATGACATTATGCGACCTGAATATGGAGATGACTATGGTATAGCTTGCTGTGTTTCTGCAATGGAAATCGGCAAACAAATGCAATTCTTTGGTGCACGCGCAAATCTTGCAAAAGCTCTACTTTACGCTATAAACGGCGGTGTGGATGAAAAGCTAAAAATTCAAGTCGGCCCGCAATACCAGCCAATTACGTCTGAAGTGTTAGATTATAAAGAAGTTATGGCGAAATTTGATCAAATGATGGAATGGTTAGCCGACCTCTACATCAATACTTTAAATGTAATTCACTATATGCACGATAAGTATAGCTATGAAAGAATTGAAATGGCATTACATGACACTGAAATTCTACGCACGATGGCAACAGGGATTGCCGGACTAAGTGTAGTCGCTGACTCACTAAGCGCCATTAAATATGGTGAAGTAAAAGTAATTCGTGATGAGAACGGGATTGCGATTGATTTTGAAACAACTGGAGAATATCCTAAGTATGGAAATAATGACGACCGGGTTGACAGCATTGCGGTTGAAATTGTTAAAGCTTTCATGAAAAAATTACGAAAGCATCAAACATACCGTAACTCGCTTCACACTATGTCTATCTTGACGATTACTTCAAACGTAGTTTACGGTAAGAAAACTGGTAACACTCCTGATGGCCGTCGTGCCGGCGAACCATTCGCACCTGGAGCAAACCCAATGCATGGACGGGATACAAAAGGTACACTTGCTTCTCTCTCATCTGTTGCAAAACTGCCATACAGCTACGCAATGGATGGAATCTCAAATACATTCTCAATCGTTCCTAAAGCATTAGGAAAAGAAGAAGAAAGCCAAGTGCGCAATCTTGTATCAATCTTAGATGGATATGCAATCAAATCAGGACATCACTTAAATGTTAACGTCTTTAATAAAGAAACTTTACTGGATGCAATGGAACATCCAGAATTATACCCACAATTAACTATCCGTGTTTCTGGGTATGCGGTTAACTTCATCAAATTAACAAAAGAACAACAGCTAGACGTAATTAACCGTACTTTCCACGAATCACTTTAATAAAATATTGGAAGCTCCTTTACTAGGAGCTTCTGCTTTTAAAAATAAGGGGGATCATCATCATGAACGGAAATATTCATTCTATTGAAACATTAGGAACAGTCGACGGACCAGGCATACGTTATGTTGTCTTTACACAAGGATGCCTATTACGTTGCCAGTTTTGCCATAACGCTGATACTTGGGAAATAGGAAGTGGCAAGCAAATGGCGGTTTCCGAGATCATGGATGATTTAATGTCCTACCTCCCCTTCATTCAGTCTTCTGGAGGTGGTATTACTGTGAGTGGTGGTGAACCCCTATTACAAATACCATTCCTTTTAGAGTTGTTTAAAGAATGTAAAAAGAAAGGCATTCATACTACCATTGACTCATCTGGCGGCTGCTTCTCACATTCTAAGCTATTCCTAGAACAACTTGAAGAATTACTACAATATACTGATTTAGTTTTACTAGATTTAAAGCATATCAATCGAAAAAAACATATTCAGTTAACTGGAATGGCCAATGAGCATATTCTCGAATTTGCAAAATTCTTATCTGACCGAACAGTACCAGTTTGGGTAAGGCATGTCCTCGTTCCATCTGTAACAGACGATATAGAAGATTTAACTAAACTAGGCGAATTTATTGGTACGTTAGAAAATGTTCAAAAGATTGAAATTCTACCCTATCATAAGCTCGGTGTTTATAAATGGGAAGCTCTTGGACTGGAATATCCATTAAATCATGTTGAGCCTCCATCAGAGGAAAAAGTAGATATAGCCTACCAACTTATTACCGCACACTGGAATAAGCCATCTTTTGCATAATAATCAAAGAAAATGCTGCCCTGATCGGCAGCATTTCTTTTTAAGAAATATAGGACTAATTCGTGAATTTCTCCCTTTCTTCATCTTTTTTTTATAACTTTATAGTATCCTTATGGTGCAATCTAATTCTAGTCTGAAAAGGTGAAACCTTATGTATGAACTACTAAGTTCCATTAGCAGAACTTTGAGCAGCCCGATTATGGTTTTATTGAACCAAATGGAACATATCCCAATCCTTGCTGCTTTCTTTCTCGGAATAATCGGGGCATTGGCTCCTTGTCAGCTTACCAGCAATATTAGTGCGATTACTTACTATGGAAACAAAAGCCTGCAATCAAAGAAACAGTGGATAGATGCCCTATTTTTCATCTTAGGAAAAATAGTGGTTTTTTCTAGCCTGGGAATCGCGTTTTGGTTAATTGGGCAGGAGTTTCAACATGCAATCACCAGCTTCTTCGCTGCTTTTCGTAAAGTGATTGGACCATTGATTATCTTCCTAGGGTTGTTTTTATTGGGTATGTTCAAATTAGGGTTTCTTGGGCGCTTATCAACACTTATACCAAATACAAATAAAGGTGGGATATGGGGTTCTTTCTTAATGGGAGTAAGCTTTTCCATTGCATTTTGCCCTACGATGTTCGTCCTATTTTTTCTTACACTTATGCCAATTGTGTTAAGCTCTAGCTACGGCGCTCTCCTTCCCTCCGTTTTCGCGATTGGAACGTCACTGCCATTAATCCTTTTTATGTTTGTTATTTTTTACCTTGGAATTGACGGGGCATTAATGAAAAAAAGCCGCAAAATTGGAGCTGGAGTTCAAAAAATTGCTGGCGTATTTCTTATTTTAATCGGGATATTTGACAGCATCACCTACTGGCCTTAAACTAAATGCATTGCACTATATTTAATACAAAATAGATAAGCGAGGTGATTATTTTTGTATGAAGTCCTAATGGAAATTACAGATATACATGCCCTAACAGCTCTTTACTGCAGCCTTTTCTTTGGTGTAACCTTAAAATTACTTTGGGCGTGGAATGTAGAATTTTCCTTTATTGGATCTCTATCTGAACCTGCCAATACAAAAATATTTCAGCCCTTATCTTTCATAAAAGAAGATAACTATTTAAACGGAAATATTATCCTTTTAAGAATAGTCAGATATATCCGTACGAAAAAATATAATCAAGACGATAATGAAGACCCCATTTCCTCCCTGTTACGAAATTAAAAGTCTATAAAAACTAGGAGGAAATATGAAAAACAAGGGACCTTATAAAATCTTGATTCTTATAACACTAGCAGCAACTTTACTTTCAGGATGCTCCACACATAATGGCAGCAGTAATGGATTTTTCCATATGTATTTTGTTGAACCATTTATTGTTTCTATCCAATTTTTAGCTGAATTCTTCAATGGTAACTACGGCTTATCTATTATACTTGTAACACTAATAATAAGGCTGATCTTATTACCATTAATGTTAAAGCAATATAAAAATCAAATGGATATGAAAGAAAAAATGGACATCTTAAAACCTGAGCTAGAGGATATTCAAAATAAGTTGAAAACGGAAAAGGACACTAAAAAGAAGCAGGATCTGCAACAGGAAATGATGGGTTTATATCAAAAACACGGAGTGAATCCCTTAAACATCGGATGTCTTCCGATTCTCATACAAATGCCCATCCTAACTGGTTTTTACTATGCCATCCGTGGTTCTGAGGAAATCGCAACACATCAGTTTTTATGGTTTAACCTTGGTCATCCAGACATAATTATTACGATTATTGCTGGGCTAGTCTACTATATACAATTTAAAGTTTCCCAAACAAGTATGCCTTTGCAACAGCAGCAGCAAATGAAATTTATGGGCTTATTATCCCCTCTCATGATTGTAATGTTTTCCATGAGTGCTCCAGCTGCATTGCCCCTTTACTGGTCGGTTGGCGGTGCCTTCCTAATATTGCAAACACTTATTAGCCGAAAACTTTATCGTAAGAACACGGAAATTATTAAGATGGAAGCAAAACCACAGTAACCCATAGAAAAAAGAAGCATCGGACGATGCTTCTTTTTTTGTTTAGTGAGTTCTATGCATCCTGGAAATATTCCTTGTAAAAACCACCGATCTTGCCCGAATTATCAATAATGTAATAAAATTCGTCTGTTATGTTTTTAACCTCGTAAATTTTTCCAGCTGTTAAGGCTTGATTCACGATATACTTCTTTGCGTCTGTATGAACACATTTTACTTTCTTTACTGTTTCCCGCTCACGCCATCCTAAATGATTCATTAACTGCCACATTCCTTTCATTACTAATCCAACATCTAGTATAGCTAATCCTAAACTATTAGTGCAACAGGAAAACGGAATCAATGAGAATCTTATCCTTTATTGCTCTAACTAAATAATTGAAAATATTACTTATTTGGTTCTAAATCAGAAAAAAAACATTACAATATTAAAAACAGAATATTCAACATTTTCACCCCAAGGAGGCTGCCTAATTTGAAAATTATGAGTAATGAACTATTGGTTGTTTCGTATCGGGATGCCGTAAAATCTGGTAAAGAAAAAGAATGGATTAAAATTCTAAAAGATGAAATTAAACGCCGAGGATTAAAACCCTTTAAAAATTAAGTTTCCTTTGTTAGTAAAAGACCGCCGATTTTTTCGGCGGTTTTTACGATAAGCTATGTTTAGTTGTATGGTTTTGATTGCTGTCTGGATTCATTGAAAGCCTGTTTAATTCATTTATAACTTTCTCTACAGCATCTTCTGAGTTGTTGGCGTGAATATTAATAAATTCGCCAGCATAGTCCTGAAGTTTATGGTCATATCGCGGATCGTAATAATTTTCAAGCAATATCTGAATCATTTTTTGATAGTTTTTATTATCTAAAGTAGCCAAAAGCTGTTTTTTCATTTCATCGTCTTTTATTCTTCTTAAAATTTTCTCTATACCTACAGAAATTTTCTCATAAAACCAAGAATCGTTACTATATGGTAGTACATATTCATTTACTAAATGATGAATACGATGCTCGAGAGGCGTGTGTATATACATATGAATACCATGAAATTTAATATCCATTAATTCTTCAGGCTGCACAACCTTACCAATCCGCTTACTTTCAGCTTCCATAATAAAATAAGCAGAACCCTCAATTTTTTTAAGGGCATTATGCAGCAGCGAATCAAATGATTTTTGATTATTTCCTTCTCCAAGACCAATCGTTCCAAAGATTGAACCTCTATGACCAGCCATTTCTTCCAGGTCAAGTATAGGGTAGCCACGGTTATTTAATTTTTTTAATATATCCGTCTTGCCTACACCTGTTAAACCGTGTAATACAATGGCTTTATTAGGAAACATAGCTGGTATTTCTTTAAGAATAAACTGTCGATAGGCCTTGTATCCACCAACCAAACGAATGGCATGGATTCCAGCAAACTCTAAAAAGGTAACTACCGCTTTACTTCGCATACCTCCTCGCCAACAATGAACGACAAGCTCCTCATCACCTGACATTGTGTCTTTTATACTCCTGAGCAGCTCAGGAAGTTTAGATGAGACTCGTTCCATTGCCCGCCATTTTGCAGCAGCCTGGCCTTCTCTTTTATAGATTGTTCCGATCTCTTGTCTTTCTTCATTAGTAAACAATGGGATATTTATTGCCCCTGGAATTGCTCCATCGTTAAATTCAATCGGTGAACGAATATCTATGATAATTGATTTTTCTAGTTTCTGTAAATCCTCAACGGTAATTTCCCTCATATATACTATTGCTCCTCAATTATTGAATCTATGAAATCGTTCGATATGAATAAAAATCTGCAAAAACAAACAAAACTTCCAATAATGGAAGTTTGATTTACCTCATAAGAAAGGGTGGTTCCCTTCCGATAATTCATTAAGAGTATAGTCTTATTATATAAGAGATAAACAATACTAGCAAGATAACATATAATCCATTTAAAATGACAGAATTATTTTATCGAAAAGGAGCTCCGGTTAGGTTTTCGATTGTTTTACAAAACCAAATCCAGTTGTCTGGAAAACTATTTGTCCCCGTACTTTCATAAGACCTCCCTTTTGTTGTTAATTTTACGTACCAGTCCTTCCCCTCTAAGATGATTCCTTCACTATTCCGGTAATTTGATTCCCATTCCCATAATTTAATTAGATATATTTCCTTTTTGAAATCATCCATATTTCCTGAGAACCCTGTATTGAAGTTAGCAAACGGCTGGGTATTTTCCTTATTTCTCCACTCAAAGTAGGTAAATCGTTTTTTTAAGAAATTTACATAGATTTTGTAGGAGGAACCTCCAAAGCTATCAAGTGTTGCGATTAATGTACATGGATATTTGTCTGGATGGATTGAGATCCTTTCTCCACTCATATAAAAAAGGTCTTTTTTCTGAGTTACAATGGTTTTAATTTGTGAAGGCATTAAAGGCTTCTCGCGATGAAGGTCTAGAATCTTATTAACTTCGTGACAAATAGTAGGAATAGGCATAGGCCCGTTTTCCTCTAATATAGAAATAATCGTTTCATAAACCCTCATCAATCTCACCCTTTTGTTTCATAAGTGGTTACTAAGATTACTCCCCTGACCTCATCCAAATTATAGTAAATTTCAGTCTTCTTTGGCTGTAACAAATGGCACTTATATTTCCCCACAATTAAATAAAGTCTACTAAAGATAGTAGACTCACTTATTTAAATGATATTTTTTTCTGGTTTAAATACAGACATCAGCTTTTCTAGTTCTTCAAGATGCCGTTTTTCAAATAAGTCAACAATTTTACTCCCAACT
This sequence comes from Neobacillus sp., assembly GCA_040797665.1. Taxonomy (GTDB): domain Bacteria; phylum Bacillota; class Bacilli; order Bacillales; family Cytobacillaceae; genus Neobacillus. Next base: position 105,754 of record JBFNER010000007.1, read on the forward strand.
ATCACCCCATCACAATAGTTCGTAAGTTCTTGTATTTGTTTTTGATTTGATATTCCAAAGCCAGCCAAGACAGGAATTTCACTTACAGACTTCACATTTGCTAAGAATTGGCTTAACTCTTGACCGAAATCAGTTCTTGTGCCGGTAATCCCCTTCACAGTTACAGTATATAAAAAGCCCTTTCCCTTATTGGCAATCGTTTTAATTCTCTCAAGCGGAGTAGTTAGGGTGACTAAACGAATCAATTCAATATTTTCTTGTTCTAGTAACGGGGCAATAAGCTCTTCTTCCTCAATCGGCAAGTCTGGAATGATACACCCATCCACTCCAACCTTGTTAATATCCTTTACAAAGTCAGCAATTCCATAAGAATAGATTGGATTCAAATATGTCATTAATACAATAGGTACTGTAACTAACTTTCTGGCTTTTTCAATTTCCTTCATAATCCCTCTTAGAGTGGTTCCATTTTCTAACGCTCTAATACCAGCACGTTGAATAGTTGGTCCATCTGCCACGGGATCTGAAAAGGGTACTCCTATTTCTATCGCGGTTGCTCCAAACTTCTCAAGCATAACTAAACGATCAACCAGGCAATCTAACCCTCCATCCCCTGCCATAATATAAGGAACGAATGCTTTTCTATTATTCTCTTTAAGTTCTTTGAAAGTTTTCTCTAAACGATTCACGATAATCTCTCCCTATTTAAACGTGCTTTTACCGCATCTACATCTTTATCTCCTCGTCCCGATAAACAAACAACGATATGTTCATTTTTTTCCATCTTTCCTGCCAGTTTAACGGCAAATGCTACTGCATGAGCACTTTCAAGTGCTGGTATAATCCCTTCTAGTTTTGATAAAAGTTGAAAAGCATCAAGTGCTTCTTGATCTGTAATGGATTCATAATTTGCACGTCCACTATCTTTTAAGAAACTATGTTCTGGGCCAACACCAGGATAATCTAAACCTGCAGATATGGAATGTGCCTCTAGTACCTGACCAGCATCATTTTGTAATAGATACATTAAAGAACCATGAAGCACGCCCGGTTTTCCCTTCGTCAAGGATGCTGCATGATAATCTGTTTCAACTCCTTGACCTGCCGCTTCAACACCAAATAGTTTGACTTCGTCCTCTTCAATAAATGCATAAAACATCCCTGCCGCATTACTGCCCCCGCCAATACAAGCTACTACTGCTTCCGGAAGCTTTCCTTCTGCTTTAAGAAATTGTTCCTTTGCTTCCTTTCCAATTACACTTTGAAAATCTCTCACCATCATCGGAAAAGGATGTGGCCCCATTACAGAGCCTAATAGGTAATGGGTATCATCAACATTCTCAACCCAGTATCTTAATGCCTCATTTACAGCATCCTTTAACGTAGCACTGCCAGAGGTCACACTGACAACCTTTGCACCTAACAATTCCATCCGAAAAACATTTAGAGATTGCCGCTTAATATCTTCCTCACCCATGAAAATGATACAATCTAAATTTAATAATGCGCACACTGTGGCAGTCGCAACACCGTGTTGACCTGCACCTGTTTCAGCAACAATTTTTCTTTTCCCCATCCTTACAGCTAACAATGCCTGGCCGATTGCATTATTAATTTTATGTGCACCAGTATGGTTTAAATCTTCTCTTTTTAAGTAAATCTTTGCACCACCAGCATACCTAGTTAAATTTTCTGCAAGATATAGAGGCGTTTCTCTGCCAACATATTGTTTTAATAATTGATTGATGGCAGACTGAAAATCTGGATCCTCTTTCGCAGCCTTATAGGCTTCCTGTAATTCTAGTACTGCTTTCATAAGCGTCTCAGGTACAAATCTGCCCCCGAAGATTCCAAAATGACCTTTCTCATTTGGTAATGTATATGACTTCATTCAATTATGCCTCCAGTTCGGCTTGCTTTAGCCTTTTTTATAAAAGTTTCAATTTTTTTTAGATCCTTTACCCCATGGGTCTCCACACCACTGCTCACATCCACCATATAGGGATTTACAAGTCTTATAGCCGTGTCAATATTCTCTATATCTAATCCTCCTGCAAGGATCAACTTTTTGTCTTTAAAATACTCAGAATTAACCGTCCGCCAATTAAAAGCCAATCCATTTCCCCCACGGTATTTCCCTTTTGGTCCATCTAGCAGTATATAGTTACTGGGAAATGTTTCGATTGGTAATGGACTATCATCATCCTCGATACTCATAGCTTTTATTACGGGTAATCTAATTGATTCACAAAATTCAGGTGACTCGTCTCCATGAAGCTGGATGTGAGTTAAACCCACCATTTCAGCAATTTCTTCAATTTTATCTTTCGTTTCATTAACGAATACTCCCACCTTTAAAACATCTTTAGGAACTTGTGCCACGATAGCTTGAGCGGTTTCAGGCTTAACATATCTTTTACTTTCTGCAAAAACGAAGCCAAGTGCATCAGCACCAAAGGCCACTGCAGCGATGGCAGAATTCTCATCTGTAATACCACAGATTTTAACTTTCATCCGTTTATTCTCCCCGTTACCGGAATTCGGAAATTTAAAAATGATTGTTTCATATTCGTGCTTTTCATCAATGCCTCTCCAACCAATATCCCATTCGCTCCTGCTTCCTTTACACGCTCAACATCTATTTGTTGATGAATGCCGCTTTCACTAATTAAATAAGCACCCGCTGCCTTTACCATTGGAGCTAACCTTTCTGTTACCTCTAGCGATACATGAAAGGTCTTTAAATCACGATTGTTGATTCCAATTAGTTTGGCCCCTGTCTTTAATGCGATTTCTAGTTCATCCTCACTGTGTACCTCAATTAGAACTTCTAGATTTAAGTCTTTTGCATATCGAAATAACTCAAGTAATTTCTCCTCTGATAATGCTGCGACAATTAATAGAATAAGATCTGCGCCATTTTCTGATGCTTGATCTATTTGCAAAGAATCAATGATAAAATCCTTACAAAGAATCGGCAAGTCTACTGCGCTCCTAGCAGCCCTTAAATCCTCGAAAGATCCCTTAAAAAAGGTTGAATCTGTTAAGACTGAAATAGCGGAAGCTCCGTAATTTTCATATAAATGAACTTGTTCAGCTGGTTCAACACCGTTATTGATGATTCCTTTTGAAGGAGAAGCACGTTTGTATTCTGCAATAATTGCCATTTCCTCAGCAGCTGCTATTTTATTGATTAATGACCTTTTCTTTGTTGCATTCTGTTTTATATTTTCACTTCTTCTAAGGGCTTCAACCTCAATTTTCTTTTGTTTTATAATTTTATCTAATATGGTTTCCACTATATTGCCTCCCGTTGACCTACACTCGATTTCTTAATTAAGTTATTTAGTTTATCAAGTGCAGTTCCAGAATCAATGATTTCTCTCGCAAGCTGAATTCCTTCTTGAATGGTTTGAACTCTTCCGCTTGTAAAGATCCCGATTCCTGCATTTAACAGGATGGTATCAAGGTAAGCTCCCTTTTCTCCTTTTAACACTTTTATAAGTATTTCAGCATTGTCTTTAGCGTCGCCGCCTTTTATGCAACTATTGTCATATTGTGGCAGCCCCATCTCTTCAGGAAAAAACGAAAGGGTAGAAATGTTTCCATTCTCCAATAATGAAAGATAATTTTCACCCTGCAGGGAGGCTTCATCCATATAACCAGCCCCATTTATGACTACCGCCCGCTTTCGGCCAATCTTGTGCAGTACTTCTGCAAATACGTTTAATAAATCCCTGCGATAAACACCTAATAGCTGATAGTCTAAATCGATGGGATTGGTTAAAGGACCGATAAAGTTAAATATGGTTGGGATTTTCAGCTGTTTACGAACGGTCATGACTTTCTTCAGTTTTGGATGCACATGGGGTGCGAATAAAAAGGCAATACCGATTTCTTCGAGTATCTCTTCCGTTCTTTCAACAGATAAATTTAAGTTAATTCCCAAGTATTCTAAAACATCTGCACTCCCAGTTTTACTTGAGATACTTCTATTTCCATGTTTCGCTACAGGGATGCCGGCGGCTGCGATCACAAAAGCAGACGTTGTACTGATATTAAAACTAGAGGAACCATCTCCTCCTGTACCGCAATTATCCAGAACATTCGGAAATTTCTTCTTAAAGTTCAGTGTATTATTTTTTAATGCCCTGGCTATGCCTGTTATTTCTTCCACTGTTTCTCCTTTTGACTTTAGCCCCATTAGAAATGCTGCAATTTCACTTTCAGAGGCTTCTTCTCCCAGTATTAAATCAACAGCCTCCGTCATTTCGTTTTCGGATAAGGATTTTTGCTCAGCTAACTGGAGTAAATATTTTTTCATTTTTCCTCTTCCTTTCTATTTCAAATAAAAAGTTACTTAGGATTTGTTTTCCTGTAGGTGTACCAATCGATTCTGGATGGAACTGCAAGCCGAAAACCGGATATTCCCGATGGCTCAGTGCCATTACTTCCCCATCATCCAAAGATTTTGCCGTGCATTCAATCTCTTCTGGCAGGCTAGAAGCTTCCACGATTAAGGAATGATAGCGCATCACTTCTATATCCTCCGTGAAAGTGTTAAACATTCCTTTGCCACTATGTCTAATCAACGATGTTTTCCCATGTTTAATATGGTTTGCCCTTTTTACCACACAGCCGAAAGCAGCTCCAATTGCCTGGTGACCTAGACATATTCCCAAAATGGGCACTTCTTTATATAGAGATTGAATAAGTTCAATACAAATACCCGCACCCTCAGGTTTTCCAGGGCCTGGTGAAAGAATAATCGCTTCTGGATTTAATTGTTTGATTTGGTCAATTGTCAATTGATTATTCCTATAGACAACAATTTCCTCTCCAAGTTCCCCTAAGTATTGATAAAGGTTAAACGTAAAGCTATCAAAATTATCTATCAGTAAAATCATTTCTCACCCTCCAAAAATGATCTCAATTTATTTACAGTTTCCTCATACTCTGACTCTGGATTAGAATCATGAACAATCCCTGCTCCAGCCTGTATATATGCTGTTCCGTCTTTCAATATCATGGTCCTAATTGCCAATGCAAAATCGATGTTTCCATTCGCGGATAAGTATCCTATTGCACCAGAATAGAGACCGCGTTTTGACTTCTCTAATTGGTTAATGATTTCCATTGCTCTTATTTTTGGAGCCCCAGAAACTGTGCCAGCTGGAAGACAAGCAGCAAGTGCGTCAAGTGGTGTTTGTTCATTTGTAAGTTGACCACTCACCTCTGAAACAAGGTGGATTACATGCCGAAATTTTTCAACCTGCATATATTTCTCTACCTTTACCGTGCCGAATTCACAAACTCTTCCCAAATCGTTTCTTCCAAGATCGACAAGCATTTTATGCTCGGCAAGTTCCTTTTCATCATGAAGTAAATCTTGGGCAATGATATCATCTTCTTCAGAATTCTTTCCTCTTCTTTTCGTGCCGGCAATTGGATTTGCTATAATCTGAGAACCTCGAGTCTTTATCAAACTTTCAGGCGAAGAACCAATCACCGTGTAAGATTCGAATTCGATATAAAACATATAAGGGGTAGGATTGTTTGCCCTATGCCTCCTGTAAAGCGACAATGGCGTACCTTGAAATGCGGACTTCATCCTTCTGGAGAGCACTACCTGAAAGATATCACCGTCCAAAATATGTTCCTTTGCCGTTTCAACATTTTTTAAGAAAGTTTCCTTCGATGTATCTGATTGAAAACCAGTGAATTGAAATAATGCCTCTTCTTCATAATAATTAGGCTGTTTTAGTTCTTCGATCCTATTTTGTATTCTAGCCTTGATCTTTTCAGGATCACTTTTTTCTGTCAGGGGTACTCCGAATAACGATATTTCCTCTTTAAGGTGATCGAATACAATAAATTCTTCATAGAACATTAAATGAACATCAGGCATCTCTAGTCCATTTGGATATTCTTCTCCAATACTTTCATAGTGGCGGATTATATCATAGCCAACATACCCCACCGCACCTCCTGTAAAGGGAAATGGAATGTCTGAAATGGCTTCGGCAGGCATTAATGTCTTAATAACCTCTAATGGATTGCCCTTAATTATTTGTTTTTCTCCATCCTTATTGATAATTTCATTTGTATCACCGTTAGAAATTAACTCAAAAGCAGGATCTGCACCTATAAAAGAGTAGCGGCCTGAGTCGTTGTATTTGTGTGAACTTTCTAGTAAAAACTTTTTTTCACCGCTTATTTTTTGCAATATTGAAATGGGAGTGAACGTATCCCCTTTTAACTTTTCTACATAAAAACCATCTTTTAATTTCATAAAATGGCTCCTTTCCTAGTAATAAGAACAAAAAAATCGTCCTCTATGTACATAATAAGCTTATGTACATAGAGGACGATTTCTAGATCGTGGTGCCACCTCCGTTTGAAGCAGTAAATCTGCTTCCTCTTTCGGATACAGGGGGTAAACCCGATATCCTATCCTTTTAACGGCGGAACCCCGTGCATCCCTACTACGATTTTCAGTATGCCTCTCGCAAGTCCATTCCACAGATTTCTTCTTATCGGGCTCTCACCTTCCCCGACTCTCTGAAAAGAATTAAATAAGTGTACTCCTCTTGCTCATTGATTTAATTATTGATTTGTTGAAATACAAAAAGGCCCCCGTCCAAAAAGGACGGGAGACCCGTGGTGCCACCTTCATTAGCTAAAAATCAGCTCACTTAACCAATATCAAAGCAAACCGCTTTAATATCTGTCTCTTGTAACGATGAGATCTTCGCCAAAGCCTACTTTCTCTATTAAGAGAGTTCGGTTCGGAGCTCAAAAGTCCATTCACTTAAACGTCTACACTGATTCGCACCAGCCATCAGCTCTCTTATGAATCCGTAAAAGTTACTACTCTTTATCATTGCTTCTTGATTTATTGATTTTTATGTTAAACCTTTTAGAAATAAAAGTCAATCATTAGTTATTATAATTTTCTAATTAATTTAAGGTTTTAACAGTTGACCAATTAATTTATATTCTTAATGTTACCTCATTAATAATTTTTATAAATTGTATTGTACATTCTTTATTCCATTAAAAGGATTTAAGTTATTTAGTTATTTTCCGATAAACATGCCAATATTAACAGTAGCACATTATGAAGGGGATAAAAGTTGATGGAACATGTGGAACGATTATGCCCGGATACTGAGACAGCTAAGAAAAAGTCATCAGGCGGGAAAGGTAAGTCAAGTGAGGTTTCAAAACAAAAGTGGGCCATTCTCTCACTGTCGTCAATACCACTGGTTATGACACTTGGTAATTCAATGTTAATACCTGTATTACCTTCCATGCAAAAAAAATTAGACATCTCATCTTTCCAAACAAGCATGGTTATAACCGTTTACTCCATAGTTGCCATATTTTTAATACCTGTTGCCGGTTATTTATCAGACCATATCGGCAGAAAAAAAGTAATTATACCGAGCCTTATCATTGCTGGAATTGGCGGTTTGATATCAGGATGGGCTGCTTGGAAATTAGATAATGCCTACTGGTTAATATTAGTTGGACGGGCCTTACAAGGGGTAGGGGCGGCAGGAGCTGCGCCAATTGTTTTACCTTTAGTAGGTGATATGTTTAAAAATGACGATGATGTAAGCAGCTGCTTAGGGTTAATTGAAACCTCCAATACATTTGGCAAGGTGTTAAGTCCCATTCTAGGAGCTTTTTTGGCAGGTTTCATTTGGTTTCTACCATTCTTCTCCTTCCCAGTTTTTTGTGGAATATCTGTTTTATTGGTATTATTTCTTGTCAAATCACCAAAGAAAAGCAAACCAATCCCTTTTAAACAGTTTTTTATTAATATTAAAAAGACTTTTACAGAGAAGGGTAAATGGCTTTATGCCATTTTCTTTATTGGTGGAATTTTAATGCTCGTTTTATTTGGGATATTATTTTATCTATCAGAAATTTTTGAGACAGAATATGGAATTAAAGATGTTAAAAAAGGGGTCTTTTTAGCCATTCCGCTTGGTTCCCTTTGTTTAACATCCTTTATTACAGGAAAAGTAATTAAAGAAAACAAGGTACTAATGAAGTGGATTACATTTGGTGGAATCGTCGCATCAGCTTTAGCGATTATTGCCTTATGGATTTCCATAAAGTTATGGTTTCTACTTCTAATGTTCTCGATTGCCGGGATTGGTATTGGAGCAGGTCTTCCTTGTTTAGATGCCCTACTGACGGAAGGAATTGAAAAAGAGGAACGAGGGACAATCAGCTCAATCTATAGCTCAATGAGATTTATCGGAGTTGCAGCTGGGCCGCCAATCATTGCCCTCCTAATGAAGCATTCAAACAACTGGATTTTCGTAATCTTAAGCATATTAAGTGTTCTAGCTGCAATTGTAACTTTGATTTCAATAAAGCCTGGTGCACAAGGTGAAAAGTAAAAAGCGCTGAGTTTTCAGCGCTTTCTTAACTTTATCAATGTTACTTGATTATTCCTTTAGACGTGGCTTTGCGGGGTCACAATTTGGCCTCTCAAGGTTTGTTGATTCAGCTAACTTTGTTAGATAATAGCATTCTTCCCGATACATATGATCTGCCATCAAAGGCGAAAATGTTCCTAGCGACTGGGCTGTTATTTCAAGTTCTTCTAACTCTTGTAGGAAATTCTGAAAAAGCTTCATTTCTAATGATACGTCTGCGTTAAATCTTTCTAGTGCGGGAAACGAAGTTAGGTTCGTACGTAAATATCCTGCCATTTCCACTGCCTTTATATAAAATTGCTCAAAATCCTTTGTATATCCATCACTTTTTTGTTTTAATTTTTTCTCGATATGATCCAGACTATCAGAAATCGCACCTGCATGCCCGGCTGCATCTAAAAGCCAAATAAGATGATGGTGCAGCTCATGATAAATAGGAGGGATCTTTCTGGTCTTAAGATGGGAAATAATTCTTAAATATTCATCTAATTCATTCACCATATGATTAATAAATGTTGGGGAGAGGTGAAGTTTTATCTTTCCTTGTAAATGTCGTTGTATTAGACTTAGCTTAAACTTCCGGAGTTTTAGTCCTTCTTCCTCAGCCATCGCTGTAATCTGCAAAATATTTTCTGTCTCGGCTTTTTGGAGAAGCGTATCAAAAACAGTAATAAACGTTAATGCTGTTTGAATATCCTCTTTTTGCACCGGCGCTAAAGCCTCATAGATAAATCGTGAGTGGTCACCTAGTATTTGCAGCCAAAACCGATGTTCAAATCTAGCTTTACTCTCAAAAACATCATTCATTCAAGGTCCCCCCTTAGTTCTCATTCCCATTGCACCTTATCATTTATATTCGGTTGATTTAAACCTCATGAAAAAAGTTGACAATATGTTTGCCAACTTTTAAAAAAGCATTCTATCAAGAAATTTATTATGGACTTAACCAATCATGTTCTCGATCGACACATATATAACATGTCTCTGTATTTGAATGAAAGGTGTAAAACTTTTGACCGCAATTTTTACATTGTTTGGTTAGATAAGCTTTAGTCGTTTCGCACTTACTTTTTATATCCGGTATAATCTTAATTGCATCCTGACTGCAAACATCCGTACATGCTGTGCAATTTACACATTTATTATTCTGTATTTCAAGTGACCCATCCTCAAACACAAATACTTTTTCCGAACAAACTGAAAAACACGCACGACATATTGTACACTTATTCTGATCGATTTCGACTGTATAAAATTGATATTGTGGATAGTATTTTGACAATTTCCATCCATCCGATTCGATCTTCCATGCAGCTGGGGCCATGTTCTTAGCTAATTGTTTTCCTTCCTTTTGGAAGGATTGAAAGAATGCTCTGCGAGACAGTTTTTCGTTCGGTATTTTTCTCACCACTGTTATAGGTAACTGGTTCAGACTAGACAAAATAGTATTTGCTTCATTAAGGGTCCTGGTCCATTCTTGATTTAAGGATTGTTGATTAATTTGGATTGACTGCAGTCCCCGCTTTGCATAAATCAATAATTCCTTTGTTGTTGGTGTATAGGTGTCATCAAATACAAGGCTTGCTTTTTCAAATTTCCGATAAACCGCCAAGCCCACGATGGCCGACAACGGGCACGCTATCATACAGTCCCCGCACATTGAACATAAATCTGCATCAATGATTGGCAGCTGATCCGTAATCGTTATTGCATGATTACTACACTGATCCGCACAATGGGTGCATGTAGACTTACGATTTCTTCCCCTTGAACAGGTTGATGAAATTTTCATTTGCTCATGCAGACTTTCAAGCCAATTCACAATAACTGACATTCTATCACCAACTTAATCCTTAATCTTTATAGTGAACTATAGTTTTGCATCTCTATGTGGAGTAATGACAATATTTGGATTCGTAACAGATGGGCTTGGCATTCCCTTTATTTGTCTAATTTCTCCATACTTCTTCTTTAGTTCATCGATCGGTCCAAACTCGATCGCTCCCATTGGACATGTTGCTACACAAACAGGGTCTTCGCCAGCTTCTTGAAGGTCAATACAGAAATTACATTTATTTGCTTTAAATTTCTTTTCGTCATACTGAGGAGCTCCGTATGGGCATGCCTTAACACATAATTGTGCCCCTGCACAAACATCTTGATCAATTGTGACGACTCCATCCTCTTTTCGCTTAACAATGGCTCCAGTAGGACAATTCAATACACATGCTGGGGAAACACAATGATTGCATGAGATGGAAAGGTGAAAAGCTTTTACATTTTGAACAATGCCGCCAGTCGGCTTTTGCATATATGTTCCTTCTTCAAAACTATAAACCCTTCGAAAGTTAATACCTACATTTGTATTATTCTTATCTTTACAGGAGACTGTGCAAGCCTTACATCCCTGACAAAGACTTTGGTTAATATAGAATCCGATCTGAGCCAAAATTCTCACTCCCTACGCTTTTTTCACTTCAACAAGATTTGTTAGCTGTGGATTTGACTTCGCAAGCGGCGTCGGTCTTTGAGAGGTTAAAACATTAACCGCCCCCCTTTGGTCTGTTCCCTTATTGTCAGGAGTATACCAACCGCCTTGTGGAATGCCTACAACTCCGGGAGTGATTCTTTGCGTTACTTTTACATCGATATATAGAATACCACGTTCATTGAATACACTAACTCGATCACCATTTTTCAGTCCTCGTATATCCGCATCGTTTGGATTCATCCAAATTTCTTGCTTTTCAACTTCCTCTAATAAAGGCATATTGTCATAGGTTGAGTGACATCTCCGCTTTGAATGCCAGCTAATTAGCTGCAGTGGATATTTTTCTTTTATTGGATCCTCAGGCCCTTCCCAGGAAGAGATATATTTAGCAATCGCTGGGATTTCTTCATGCTGATTCATATCCCATAACGTCTTAGAGAATAATTCAATCTTGCCTGATGGAGTTTCAAAAGGATTGTTTTCTAAATCATCAATTTGCGCTTTGAACCCAACAAGTGGTTCGTCGAATTTAAAATGGTGGACACCCTTCTCACGAAACTCTTCAAAAGTCGGAAAATTAGGATCTAGTTCCTCCTTTGTCCTTCTTACACTTTCTTTTACCAAGTCAAGAATTGTTCTTCCCTCCGTAAATTGTTCCTTAACACCTAACTTATCCGCTACATCGGCAAACACATCGTACTCATTACGGCATTCATATAGGGGATCAATGGTCTTATCACCAAATACAACATAATCCCCAAAACACCATGGAACCCCAATATCATAGCGTTCAAAGAAGGTCGTTCCTGGGAGTAAAATATCGGCATATTTTGCACTTGGTGTCATAAAAAGATCACTGACACAGATAAATTCCACTTTACTCTCGTCCTCTAAAAGGGCTGTTGTTTTATTAATATCTGAATGTTGATTTACAAGCATATTTCCAGCGATATTAAAAATCAACTTAATATTTGTTGTTAATTTTTCTGTTCCTTGTAAACCATCAGCAGCTGTCATTTCAGTACCTGCTTCAACGGCCTTTGTCCAAAGAAAACACGGAATGGATGATTTAACAGGATTTTGAAATGTAAAAGGATATACGATATTTGAGCGGCTCCAATAACCAGTTCCTCCAGCCCAGCCTCCCAATATCCCAACATTACCTGTAAGACATGCTAACTGTGCACCGCCACGCATGAATTGCTCACCATATGCCTGTCTTTGAGCAGACCATCCTTGAATAAGTGCTGCCGGTTTGATTGTTGCATAATTACGGGCAATCTCACGAATCTTTTCAGCAGGGACGCCACAAATTTTTTCTGCCCATTCTGGTGTTTTAGCTATGCCGTCTTTGTCACCCAGTAAGTAGCTCTTTAATGATTCTTCCTTTGCTATACCCTCTGGCATATGTTCACCATCAAACCCCACACAGTAGGTATCAAGGAAGTTTTGGTCATGCAGATTTTCTGTAATGATTACGTATCCCATAGCGTCCATCATGCTATTATCAGTTGTTGGTAGAATTGGGATCCATTCATCTGCAAATGCAATGACCGTATCTGTATATCTTGGATCAATAACGATAATTTTTGCTCCATTCTTCTTAGCCTGCTTAAGATACTCTCGGTATGGAGTAGAGAAGATCATTTCTGAAGGGTTTTGCCCCCATAGGATTATATATTTAGAATGTAAAAGTGAATCAAAACTACTTCCAGAGTTATTCGTACCGTACGTATAAGGCGTGGCCACATTTCCGGCACCTGAACTATAATCATTTCTATAATTTAAGTAACCGCCAGTTAGTGCTAATAGTTTCCTCGCACTGTTTCTGCCGCTATGCAGTCCCCAGCTTTGTCCAGAAGCATAATTGACATATCTAGACTCGGGACCATATTGATCTCCAATTCGTTTAACCTCTGTAGCAATGGTTTCAATCGCTTCTTCCCAAGTAATCCTTTCGAACTTGCCTTCACCACGCTTGCCTACTCGTTTCATGGGATACTTTAGTCGGTCTGGATGATAGAGTAGATTCCGATAGTTTCTTCCACGAACACATGCCATTAAAGAAGGAGCCGACAAATCTTCACTTTCCTGTGTATCTGTTCCAACACGAACAACAACGCCGTCTTTTACATATGCCTTTATAACACAGCGCCCGCCGCAGTTGTTAATGCTACAGGTAGAGATAACTTTATCAAATTCACTGGCACTCGCTACCTTTTCTTCACCTTGACGATCAACCAATAGTTTTGTTCCAATTCCACCTGCAATGACTGGAACCCCAATGGCACCTGACCACTTTAAGAAGGTCCGCCTCTGTATTTTATTATTAAATAATGACTTTAATGGACTTTTTTCAGACATTGTTTAATGCCTCCTTTACATCGATAAGCGATTGTGAATCAAATTGGATAAATTCATCAAGCAGCATGGCTGAACCTAAATACAGCTGACTATTTGTATGATCAATCAACCTCATGCAGAAATGTGGGATCCATTTTGTTAGATGATTCTCAAGGAAGATCATCTGGCTTTCTATCATCATGCTAATGCCAGCAGCCTCTTTTTCCTGCAATAATTGATTACATAAATGCGTCATAAATTCTAACTCTATTAAAAGATGATCGTCAGGTTCATTATTTTCCTTTACGAATTGAAGGCCAAACTGATGATATTGCTCTCGGACTTTGTATGTCCATGTTTCAAATAATAATTGCTCCCTGCTTCGATAAAAGGATTCCCATGGAGGTGCTGCTAACGGGCCTGGGCCTACAAAAAGAAGCCGATATTCCTCACTCTCCGTTGATATTTGGTCCTCTGACAAACGCTCAAAAAAACGATGAAGAATTCTTCCACCTTCGTTCATTTCTGACAGTAGAATTTGAACTTCTTCGTTACGTTTTAATTCAAATAAGGGTTCACCTAATAGCTGTTCTGAAAAAAGCAATTGGAGGAGTTGATAAAGATTCTTTCTTGATTGAAACAGTGGTTGAAATTGAGTATGTATAGGTGTTTGATCAGTTAACACCAAAAAAACCTCCTTTTTGTGAATGTTTTCACATGAATTTTGAGCAGTATTCACCTACATTTCTAATCAATCTGGTATAATTCAATTCTACTGTATAGTTATTAAATTTATATTAAATCTACAAGAGTTCACATTATTTTCAAAAAAAATGCGCTAATTTGTTAACAAAATTTAGAAGATTACTGTGAAAATTATTAGTTACTCTTGAAAATTGTATATAATAAACAGGACAATATAAGCAAAGGATGATTTTATTGAATATTACGGGACATACGGTAGAGAAACTTGAGGATCCATTTAATTTACTTAGCGGAGACCGTTATGAGTTTTTTCTTGAACTTGAAATAGAAGAAGAAGATGAGCTATATTCAGAGAAAGGTGTTGGTGTGAGATTAATATTTGTAATAGATGAAGCTGGACCAAGAGTTTCTCACTACCACCTTTATGAGAGGGAAACAGACAAGATTTTAGACTTCGAACTTGAAGAAGATGAAGAGCTACTGGTCTTCAATTATTGTAAAGAAAACCTTTCTGAATAAAAAAAAACAGGGAGTCATTCCTCCCTGTTATACTACTTACGATGTTACATAAAATTCTTACTGTGATTATGAATCACCTGTAGTTCCTTTGTTGTGAGGCTCATTTCACTTTTGCATATCGGACAGCGGGGTACTTCAGTGCTTTTAAAGTTGTCACGAATCCAACATTTACAATTGTCTGAATTACATTCCCAAACTTTAGTTTCTTCTAATTTTACTTCTTCGTCATTCCTTCTGCCAAACGCCAAAACGCTTCACCCCTTGAACTTTTTTGCATTCACGTGAATAAGAAACTCTTTAAAGATAAAAAGGTGATGCTTTTATAAATGCACCACCTTTTTTAATAGAAAAATTAAACAGTTTTTACGTTAGAAGCTTGTGGTCCACGAGCGCCTTCAACGATTTCGAAAGAAACTGATTGACCTTCTTCTAAAGTTTTGAAACCTTCTGATTGAATTGCTGAGAAGTGTACGAATACATCTTGACCGCCTTCAGCTTCAATAAATCCAAATCCTTTTTCTGCATTAAACCATTTTACTTTACCGTTGTTCATGAATAGAAACCCCCAAAAATTTGTTCACTTTAAGTTATTGAACATTTAAAACTAAAAAAGCGTAACCACACTTAGGGTAATAGACATCACCCACAATTTCGTGCAGTTACGACTACTTAAACCAAATAAGTATTTAAACGAACTTAAAAGCGTAATTTAATATTACCCTTTTTTTCACTAAAAGTCAATTATATTCCTTTTAAAATAGTAAAATAAAGGAATCTCAAACTATCGAAGAGCTTTCTAGAAAAAGACCTTCATAAAGTTAGAAGTAAATTTTTCACTGTCTATTTCCATTCCTATATGATCAAGCGTCTTAATAGGCTCTTGATCTGGCTTTGGCCGGAAGTCTGCAATACTTTTTCCTTTTGCCTTACCAAACTCTTCAACTCTAACTCTTCGTGAAATGTATTTTATTACGTCCGGATGGTCTATCGCCATCAAAGGAACGACATCATGAAGGGGTGCTCCTTTTATGCCAGGTACATTTTTTTGATAAGCTTGGAAATAGTATTCAAAGGCAGGTTTCAAAAGTGGAGTAAATGGAGTTCCACTTGTTTTCTCCAAGTAATCTATCATTTCGGGTGTGATAAGTGCTTTATTCGTAACATTTAAAGGAAATAAATAAATATTATGCCCTTTTTCCATTACCGTATTAGCAGCAATCGGATCAACAAAAAAGTTCGCCTCTGCTTCTGCTGAAATATTACCGGGTACTAAAAAAGCCCCACCCATAATATAAATGGCCGTTACGCCTTCTAATGCGTTATCTCCATATAAAATAAACATTAAAGCCAACTCAGTCAGTCGTCCTACAGATACAATCACCAAATTTCCTCTATACTGATTAATGATTTCTAAGATTTTGTTAAAATCATACACCTTTACATTCGCCAATGTATCAGGGGGTTTAATCGGCCCCAACCCTTCTTCTCCGTGAATTTCTGGGTAATACGCAACCGATTCACCTGACAACGGACCAGCTGCACCAGCAATAATAGGAATTTCCATCCTACCGCCTAAACTTAATAAATATGCTGTATTTTGAACTGACTGTTCTTTAGGTGTATTCCCGTACCCACTGACAACGCCTACAATATTTAACCTTGGGTTTAATAATGCATACATGATGGCAAATGAATCATCTATACCTGGGTCTGCAAACAATAGAACATTTACTGGCATTGTCTCACCCCCGAGTTTGTTCCTGTTTATGATTTTATGCTGGAAGTTTGCCTGAAAGTACAATAATTGTATTTAAAGAATTCAAGAAACCGATTCTAACAATTGAACCGGTTTCAAAATAAATGATTAGGCTTCTTTTTTCACCTTTGCTGCTGTTGGTTTTTTTCTTGGGGCTGCCGTTGTTTTCTTTTTAGGAGCCGCCGCCGCCGCCGCTGCCGGTTTACTTGGTTTTGTTCGGTCAATTGAGGCCTGAAGGGCAGCCATTAAATCAGTTACATTCGATGCCACAGGTTCTTTCGTTGCTGGGCTTACCGTTTCTTTACCTGTACGCTTTGATTCAATTAACTCTAGAAGTGCTGTTCGGTATTCATCTGTATATTTTTCAGGTTCAAATTTAGATGTTAATTGGTCGATCAAAAGAATAGCTGTTGCTAATTCTTTATCTGTTACCTTATCCTCTGCTGGTACATTAGGAACATCACCAGCACGCCTAACTTCGTCTGGATAATGAATCGTTTCCATTACCAATGTGTTTTCATAAACACGGATAATCGCAAGCTGCTCTTTGGAGCGGATAATAATTTTAGCAAGTCCGACCTTTTGGGATTCCTGAAGTGATTTCCGTAACAAAGAGTAGGCCTTCCCTCCACTTTCATTCGGTGACATATAATAACTGCGATCAAAATAGATTGGATCAATTTCTTCAATCTTAACAAAGTCAATAATTTCCACAGCTTTTTCTTCGTTTTCTTTACGGAGTTTTTCAAGCTCGTCATGATCAAGAATGACAAATTTCCCTTTAGTGTATTCATACGCTTTTACAATATCCTCTGGTTTTACTTCCTCTTCACACACAGAACAAATCTTCTCATATTTTATTGGTGCGTGACATTTATTGTGTAAGGTCCGCAGCTTAATATCTTTGTCTTCTGTAGCTGTATGAAGCTTAATCGGTATGTTAACAAGACCGAAACTGATGCTTCCTTTCCACATCGTATGCATAATCTATCTCCCATCTTTTTTTATTATTTTGTGCTGATAAGTGTTTGGAATTCCTAAAAACATTTGGAAAAAGGATGGATTTAACCTCTTTTAAACAAAATAATAAAAAAAGAGAGGAATACTTGTAATGAAACCAATGCTGCCCAGTTTAACCTTTGAATTAACTGTTAACCCTGATTGGGTTTACGAAGTAAAGTATGATGGTTTTCGTGCGATATTAACGTGGGATCAAAGTGGGATCAAGCTTGATAGCAGAAATAATAAAACATTGCTTCCTCAATTTCCTGAAATTGAGGAGTATTTACTAAGACATGAAGAGGAATTTAAGCCATATCTCCCGCTGAAGTTAGACGGAGAACTTGTAATCCTTGAAACTCCTTACAAGGCAAACTTTTCAGCAATCCAGGTTCGTGGGAGAATGAAGTCAGAAAAAAAAATAAATGAATCTGCGGCAAAAACGCCAAGTCGTTTAATGCTATTTGATGTACTTCTCCTTGCTGGAACACCACTTACTTCACTTCCGTTTCTGAAAAGAAAAAGTGAATTATTAAAAATGTTTGAAGAAATCGGTCTGCCAAAAGAAATTGATCCTTCGAGTGAAAGTCTGTTGCAGTTTGTTAAACCAGATGAAAATTTTGATAAGCTTTGGGAAAAAGTTGTCCTTCATGACGGTGAGGGGATTATTGCTAAGCACAAAAAAAGTGTATGGGAGGAAGGAAAACGCTCTCTTCAATGGTTAAAGTACAAAAATTTCAAGTATGTCAGCTGCTTCATCACTTCGTTCGATAAAACAAATGGGTATTTCTTCGTAAGCGTGTATAATGACCAAGAAATACATAGCATCGGGCAAGTTCTCTTTGGTTTTAAACCAGATGAGAAGCAGGCTCTCCAGCAAACCATAAGGCAAAATATGATTAAAGAAGACAGTCAGTACATATATGTGGAGCCAGCTATCTGTCTAGAGGTAAAGTATTTGGAACTGTATGATAATCAGCTGCGTGAACCACATTTTGATAAATTCCGTTTTGATTTACAGCCTATCCAGTGTACTTATGAACAATTTTTGTTTCAGCAAAAGAATTTGCCTAGTGATTTAACTATTACTCACCCAGACAAGCCGCTTTGGAAGAATCATGATATTCAAAAGGCAGATTTTATCCTTTACTTAAGGGAGGTTTCACCTTTTATGCTCCCTTTTTTAACCGATCGGTTATTGACAGTCATACGTTTTCCCCACGGAATGTTTGGAGAACCCTTTTATCAAAAGAACTGTCCAGATTATGCACCGGAATTTGTACAAACGCATCTTGATGATGGAATCGACTATATCATTTGTAACAACCTAAAGACGCTCATATGGCTTGGCAATCAACTGGCTATTGAATTTCACATTCCTTTTCAAACAATTAAAAGTAATGGACCTAGTGAAATTGTTTTTGATTTAGATCCCCCTTCCATTAATGAATTTTCATTAGCAATTAAAGCAGCACTGTTAATCAAAGAGGTTCTTGATCAATTAAATCTAATCGCCTTTATTAAAACTTCAGGCAACAAAGGATTGCAAGTATATATACCATTACCGGAAAATGTGTTTTCCTATGACGATACCCGTCTATTTACCAGCTTTATTGCCGATTACCTAATCTCAAAAGATCCAGATTCATTTACAGTAGAACGATTAAAGAAAAATCGCGGTGGCAGGCTGTATGTTGATTATATTCAGCATAGCGAAGGGAAAACCATTATTGCACCATATTCCATGAGGGGCAATGACCATGCCGGTGTTGCCACACCACTATTCTGGGAGGAAGTGAACGAGAGACTCAACCCAGAGCACTTTACAATGAGGAATGCACTTGAGCGTTTGAAAGGACACGGAGACCCTTTTAGTACTTACTTTAAAACAAAAGCGATTCAGCCTTTTTCTCCAGTTCTTGAAGTCTTAAAAAACGGGCCAAAAAAAGGATAAAAGGGAACCTTTAAGATTAGGTTCCCTCTCATCCTACATTCCTTCCGCTATTACCTGTTGAGCTTCTATTTGTAATTGTTCATAAGCATTTTGTTCTGAAAGTTCATGTTTTGAAGAAATCTTAAAAAACCGTTCTTCGAGGTTTACTTTTATTTCTGCCTGATAGAGATAGGTAGCGTTACCGATTAGGTCGATGAAGTACTGGTCATGATCATGATGGACAACACACTGAACCTTTCCGCCATTATTATAAACCTGAATCACTTCTTCAAACTCGTTCAATTTATTCATACAAGTCACTAGTGATGAGGCTGACATGGCTGTTCCGCATGCATTTGTAAAGCCTACACCTCGTTCAAATGTATTTACATAAATGCTTCCCTTGGACAAAGGCTTAACAAAGCTGACATTTACACCATCAGGAAATAAATCATTAGGATTATTCACCTTTTCACTTAGCTCTTTTTGAATATCTGACTGTAAATGCTGTGTTTCAACTATTGCAATTAAGTGTGGATTGGGAACAGCAAGTGCAGTAAATGATAATTCATTAGAAAGGTCAGGGATCGGCTCATTGATTAAACTCGTTTGCTCCATGACCAGCGGTAAGTCTGACAATTGAAATGAAACAGGCGAAATTTCAACCTGATAAGTATGAATCATTGGAAGGATTTCGTTCTGCTTACTAACCTTTAAGTCGGCTTTCATTGTCTCGATTACAGCCTCTTCCTTATCAAGCAGTTCACATACATATCTTGCAACCAAACGTAATCCATTACCGCACATGGAGGCCTCAGACCCATCTGAATTAAACACCCGCATTCTTCCATCAGCTCGTTCACTCTTCAACATAAATAAGATTCCATCTGCCCCTAGATCTTTATTACGGTCGCATAATAAGCGAGCAAGTTCTGCTCGATCCCCATCAGTAAATGAGTGATGAAAGGATATTTCATCTATTAAGAGAAAATCATTACCGGACCCGTGACCTTTAATTAACGTTATTTCCATAAAGCTGACCTCCAGAATCAAAGACTCGTTTTTACACTATTCTATCAAATAATAGTGTAGAAGGGTACTGACTTACCTCTCAATGTAAAATTCATTTATTAGAAGAGAGATACTAACAAGCTTGTCCTGATTAGAGAGGGTTTTATGAAAGGAAAGGACTGGGGTATTGGGTTCTGGGAACCTTGCACTCCATTCAACCGGCATCCACCCACGTCTCAAACGTCCCACTTCCTCCCTTGAAGGGCTTACTAGTTTTTCGTCCATAAAATAGCGTGACCCTTCTATCATACCTAATGAATTGTTTTTCGCATCGAATAGCTCTTCAATCGTATTTTTCCAGGTGATCTTCTTTTTAATATAACAGCCTAGATATTGGTTGTCATGACTATAGACCTCGATCTTAATGATGGCATTTCCTCTCTTAACTTTAAAAAAACCCTCAACCTGTCCGACTGAGTTATAGAGTGCATAAATTCTTGTTAACCGAAATAGATGAAATCCTTTTCTAATTTGCTTGATCCGGCCAGCTTCATTTCCATCTGGACAATAAAACAGTACACTCGCAGACTGTGTATTCATTAGGAGTACGAGTAACTCCCCGGTTTCAAAAATAGACCGATAGACACTTTCTGAATTTGAAGTATTTCTTCCGATTTGTGCCGCTTGATTCATTCTATATACATAGGTTTGAAATCCTATCCAGCTTATAATCAAGAAAGGTATGGATAAAGTCATAATCTGCTGGTTTTGAAAAAAAACAAGATTGCCTCCAATAATGAATATCGCGGGGAATAATGAAACAATACTACCATTTAGGCTTACGGTGGCCATACTTCGATAAAAGTCCTGTATTTTCATCAAAAAACTCCTCCATCTATGCTCTTGTACTATTCTATTTAAAGTGGAAGAAAAAAATGATAGAAGTTTTTCTGAAAATAACGCGCAACTAGTAAAAGGAGCCAAATGATGGCTCCCTTTTTACTAGAATTGAATGCTTAACCTTTTTTCTTCCTTATGATGCAAGTTCCTTCTTTTTAAAAATAAAAGTACTTAATGAAAGTAGAATAGCGATTATAATTAATGCTGTAATACTTGCAGATAATGTATGCTCAGGAATGTCTCTAGTCAAAAGCAATGCTGAAGAATAGCTGGTTAGTTGTGATGGACTCCACTCTAGCAAATGCGCTAGCGTTCCGCTTACGATGCTAATAACAAGAATAATTGCCAATGATAGAAAGCCTGCCATGCCTGGAGACAAGAGTATGCTGCTACAAAAGACCGTTACGGTTAGCACCACAGAAAGCCATAAACCAAATAAGAGAAATGCTTGAACAAATTCACCGATTGGAATCCAATCAAATAACTGACCCGTATAATACCAAGTCGCAAAAGAACCCATTAATAAGGAAAACCAGACTAATAATACTCCACCTGCCCATTTAGAGGTGACATAGGATAAATAGGATACAGGTTTCACTAGTATCTGTGCTGCAACTCCACTTTTCCGCTCACTCGCAATGATTCCCATCGAACCAAGAACGATTATTAATACTCCTATTGTAGAGTATTGACTAAAACCTGCTGCTAATACCGCTTCTGCGGAAGGAGGCGGGATATTAATAACCGCTCCATCTGGAAGATCACCTAATGAATCAATGATTTGCGGCAGATAGTAACTTGTCAAAGGCTCCGAAACGCCTAATAAAATAAAGGTAATGGGTACCCAAACCCATTTAAAATTCCTCCACATCTCTAGAACCTCTTTTTGAAATAGAACGATCCACTGACTCATTTACCCACCACCTTCATAAACACATCTTCTAGATTCATACTGCTTATTTCGAATTTATCTAACTCCCAATTCTTCTCCAAAACCTCTCTTAAAAATGCTTGTCGCGCACTCTCTATGTCCTCCACAAACACACTAATTTTATTGCCTTCCTCAAGCAGGGATTTTGTAATAGGATGTTTTTTTAAAAAAGAAATCATTTCTTCTGTTTTCTTTCGGAATAACAAGTCTATTTTTGCCTGCTGGTGACGATCACGAAGATCCTGCATTGTTCCAGCCTCTACAATCTTTCCGTTATGTAGAAATAGAATTTCATCACAGACTTCCTCAGCATCATTCAAGATATGAGTAGAAAACAAAATCGTTGTCTCCTTTTTTAACCCTTCAAGAAGCTCTAATACCTCTCTTCTGCCAAATGGATCTAATGCTGAAACAGGTTCATCTAGCATGACTAGTTGTGGCCGGTGAATAATGGCCTGAGCAATACCAAGCCTTTGTTTCATTCCACCCGAATATTTACCAATCTTACGGTTTCTCGCATCACTGATTCCCACAAGATTTAGAAGCTCTAAGGACCGGTCCCTTGCCTCCTTATTTGTTAATCCAGCAAGCCTGCCCACATAAATTAAAAACTCGCTGCCACTCATCCAATCATAAAACACGGGAAACTGGGGTAAATAACCAATCAAATGACGGATGTCATCATCGCCCTTTGCCCCAGAAAAATGGATAGAACCTTCCGTAGGTTTCATTAAACCCGATAACATTCGAAGTGTTGTTGTCTTACCAGCACCATTAGGTCCCAATAGGGCAATACATTTCCCTTTTTCCAGCTTAAAATCTATTCCCTTTATCACTTCGTTACCTTGAAAACTCTTTTTTAAGCCGCTTATTTGGATAAGAGACATTAATTATTTCTCCTTCCAATTACAAAGTAAAGAATAGGACCTATTATATTTACAAATATAATCACCAGTGCCCAAAGCCACTTAGGACCATTTGTTCTCTCAATACGAACAAGATCAATAAGAGAAACGATTAATAAAATGAGCTGTATGACGAGTAACGGTGCGATAAGACCCCAGTTTATGCTATTTAATAATTCCATGAAATTTACCCCCTTGTTTATAATTACATTCATTTGACGTTTGACTTATAAAAACGTTCAAAACCCAGCAAAATTTTTTGCTGGGTTTTAACAAATAAACTATTTAATAAATCTAAAGATTAGCGGAAACTTATACTCGTTTCCTTCATATGCTTTAACAGCGGCAATGATGGTAAATACCAGCGCCATGATGCCTAATATCCATAATAAGAAAATGCCAATAATTAAAAACACTAAGATTCCGCTGACCAAAGAATAAATAAAATAGGAAATAAAGAAGTTGAAATATTCTTTTCCGTGATAATCGATAAATGAAGACTCTTCCTTTTTTAATAACCAAATGATTAGTGGACCAACGATCGGTGCAAATAAACTAAGAACATAGAGAACAGCCGCGAGCATCTTTTCTTCATTTTTAACCATTATTACTCCCCCCATTGGGTTGATTTTTCCTTACCTTAATTATTACGCAATTCATGTAAAAAAGTTTCTAATTATTTTGTAAATTCCTTTCGATACAGCTATTTCTTTAAGTGAATATTGTTGAAATTTGGCAGTAAATTTTCTATAAAATTCGCCAAAAAAACTATTTATTTTTTTGTTTTTTTCTTGTATGATACTCTAAGTGAAACCAAGAAAGAGATGAATCTGGAGGTTTACCAATATACATCTTTTCAAAAAAAATGATATAGGGAAGGCAAATGGTGCGCCACCAGTTTACTGGTTCTAGTGGGTTCGATTCCCACCCCGAAATTTTTTAGTTTATCTGAATAAAAAATTTCGAGGGTGGACCGCTTCTTTTGACATGGAATCGGAATGCCCTAATGGAGGGAAATTCATGCTTAAAAAACGTGATCTTCACGAGAGCCATGTATTATACGAACTAATGACGCATCCAGATGTCTTCCCTTTTGTTCGTCAAAAATGCTCATCATATGAAGAATTCTTATTTATGACTAAGCAAACAATTGAAGCAGAAGAGCGCGGGGAACTGATATCCCGAACCATTCTTGATGAATGGGGTGCTCCAATTGGCACTATCAATCTGTTTGATATTGAGGATAATGCAGGTTTTCTAGGTACATGGCTTGGTAAGCCATACCATGGAAAAGGATATAATTCCCCTGCTAAGGATGCTTTCTTTGAGGAGCTTTTTTATAGGTGTGGAATTGAAACGATTTTTATGCGCATTCGAAAAGTTAATATACGTTCGATTAAAGCAGCCGAAAAACTGCCATATGTAGTCAAAGCAAACGAAACGAGAAGATCACTCTACGAGCAATTAAATGCGAATGGTGATCTATACGATTTATATGAGATACCAAAAGACCAATATACCTTCTACCTTTTACGAAACGGTTCCATTCAAGAAGAGCCTTCACATTTGTTAGAAGCATAGTAAAGAGCAATCGGCTGCAAGCTGATTGCTCTTTACTTTTTATTCCGTAACATCTTGCTCAAACCCAGTAGTAAAATCGCCAGTCCCCATTTGGAGCAAAAATTCTTCTAACTCCTCATTTGTTAACGTTTCAAAACGTCCATCGACAAAAAACACTTGTGTTTGATTAGGATTGATTCGATTCATGTTAAAACTCACTTCTTTGCTCCTTTCATAAATATAATATTTTATTATCTACAATTGGAAATTGATTTATTCTTAGAAATCAAATTGTTCGAAAAATTTAAAATGGTATTACACCATATTCATATTCAATTGCACCATCAAAAGATTTGATAACGCATAGGCCCTTTCGTGCATATATATGAAATATGAATGTTTTCGGATAATGGATGAAAGGTGGAGAGTTTATGTTTCCCTGGAATTTTTTTCCCTTTAATAAACAGATGAAAGATAATCTTCAAAATATGAAACCAGAAGAAATCGAGCAATTTATTCAAGGAATCATGGGAAAGGTAGTGCCCTCTCATCTTGATGGCATGATGAACACCCGGGATTTTAGCCATAATTCTCAAACTCCCCCTCCTCAACAATCAAATACGATTGATGCCGCAGCCTTTGAAACCCATGATTGTATATTTGTCAGAATACCAATAAAGCGGGAGGAATGGCTGAACCAATTACGTGTTTACCATACAGCTAACCAATTAATGATTGAACATATCCCTAAGGAAGAGGATAAACACACAATTACTCTTCCAGCGATTGTAAAGAAGAAAGGGGCCTCTGCAAAATGTAAGGACGGGGTGCTGGAGGTTAGACTAATTAAATCATTTGATACACAGTTTTCACAAATAGATATTTCTGAATAAAAAAAGACAGCCTAGTCAGCTGTCTTAATGTTCTTCCATATCTTCCATTGAATCATGTGCATTTTTTTGGTCCTCTGGCTCACTTGGCTGACCAATAATAAATTCTTTTTTAGGCATATTATGCATGTCCCTTGCCGTAACATGCGAAATAATATAATAGGTTCCTTCTTCCTCGAAAGTCTTTTCCAGACGATAAATTCCATTCCCAGCGTGTTCGACCAATATTTTTTCATGATTTTTATCTTGGGCACGCCAAATTTCAAATTTTACCTCTTGTGCATCTTCGACACTTTCATTCCCTTGCGTTACTTTTGCTTCAAAAACGATGGGTTGATTAACCTTTCCCGTTTCTGGATGTACAGTAAGTTCTACCTCGACAAATTCAGGTACTTCGTGAGTTGGTTGACCTTTATCACAGGCACTGACAATACTAAGGAAGGCCAGCATCATTACCATAAGTTTTCTCATTTGATCTCCCCATTTAGGTTTTCCATTATTTGATTATGTACTTTTATTAATTGTAGTTTTGCTTCATTCGGAATATCAGAACAAACAATTCTATGAACTGCAGAATAATACTTTTCAAATCGAGTCTTTCTAATCCTTGGATGTGAGTTTTCGTCTAACAGCTCTCTTTTAATCGCATCCTTAAGTGTTTGTTCACTATTTCCTTCTGTTGTAGTTAGCAAACGATTATTCCACAATAACCGATATTCCTTTAAGGCTGCATCATAATTCGTTATCGTTTCTTCCAAATACGTCACCTCCGATATCCACACTTGCATTGTTACATACTTTTTAACTTTATTGCAAAAGATACAATTTAACAATACTAAGAAAGGAGAAATTTATGTCCACTCCATATAAATGTCCTAATTGCAAAACCAACCGCAGTCGTTTCAATCTTATTCAACAAGTATCTCAATCCGTTAAACTTGATCCGCAATCAGGAGAAGTCGTCCGGGAGTACAATGGAAATGATCTTGAGCCCTTTCATCTGCCTTATAAGGGACCAGAGTACCGTGTTCAATGTGCTGCTTGTGGTTTAATAGAGGATGAACGAACCTTTGTTAAATTCGGTGAACAGGGGTAATTCATTTAAAACAAAGAAACACCTTTATAAATAGCTACTTATTTATAAAGGTGTTTCTTTTTTATGAGGTTATTTTCCTCCAAGAATGAAATGGAGTCAATGGTCCATGGATCCGTAGTGGAAAACCTCACTAAATGAATCTCGCCATGAAAGGTTTTCGGTCCATAACTTTTGAAAAACCATTCTACCTCAATTGGTACATCCAAACTAATTTCTGAGGTTAAATCCTCCGCGGGTAATATAGGCATCCTAGAGATCCGAACATTATCAATTTCCTTTAAAATTGGTTTCCAAGCAATTGTTTGATGTGAAGTTAATGAAAGGAACAGTGTATCCTGCTGTTTTAAACCAGCAATATAAGCGTTTATAACGTCATAGGGGCTGGCAGCTGCTAAATATTTCTCTAGTCTGGCTGAAGCCTTAAAAATCATTAATTTATGAGATAGGTCCATTGAATTGGTACGGTGGGTTGTACTGCCATAAAAATGAATACAAAAATGACCAGGAAAACTATTTTCTAATGCACCTGCTCCATGAGGCATTCCATGCATAGATGCAGCAATCATTTTATTCCCACTCATTACAATGATCGCCCTTCTCCGCCAGCTCCACTCTCCACCGTAAATCTTCTTCATTATGTTTGTATCTTTAACGGTCAATGGCTGAACATCAGCATGATGACTTCCTGCTCGTCTCTGCACCTCAAATTTCTTCCCTGTCTCAAGGTCCAATACTGTAAACTTAGAATACTTAGGTAAAAGCGTGTTAACTTCATTCCACCCAAGCATCTCAATCTTATAATTGATAGTAGAGGTTGCCTGTATCGGTTGTCCATGAAGGAGGATTAGAAAAATTAACAAATAAACCACTCTTCTCTTCATCAAATCCCCCTCTAAAATGTGTTTTTAGCTACATTAAAAGAGTTACCTGAAGAGGAATTGTTCATGCATTTATTTATTAATTTTATATTTGTGCTTCGAGGATATTTAACTGCCTGCTAACTTCTGACCAATCAATATCTTCTCCAATAAAAACCATGTTTAATGGCAAATTCATTTCCTCCTGCAAATAAAGCGGCATTCCATAAGAGAATTGGAAAAGAAATGGTTTCTCGGAATATCCAAACTTCACATATCCCTTAATCCGGTATACTGTATCGGGCAGGCTTTTTAGGAAATCTTCAAATTTAGTATGGCTTATAGGTTTTTGAAATTGGTAAACAAAGGTAGATAAACTCACTGTTTTTTTTTCTGTGACTCTTTTTTCAGTTGTATTTTGGGAAACATTAAGCTTTCTAATTAAATCCATAGATACTTTTGAAAAGTTCGTAAATACACAGCGAGCAACGGGATTAATTCCTTGGATTTCAAAACTTATTTTGGCCTGTTCTGCTTCAGATAGTTCACTGGTTTTATTGATGATAATCAGTGCCGAATGACTAACTTGTTCAACGACTAATTGCTGCAATTGAGGTGTTAACTTTCTCCTGTCTTTCCACCTTAAACCGTCAACGGCTGTAATAATTCCCTTTACAATGAAACGATCAGCAAACAAGGGGGAAAGAATGCTGTCAAGTACCTCAACCGGGTGTGCCGCCCCTGTTGTCTCGATGTAGATCACGTCAGGCTTTTCATTTATTAAAAGCCCTTGAAGCTGAGCCTCTAGCTTTTCCTGGATAGAGCAGCAAATACATCCACCTAACAGTTCTTTTAAGGCTATATCCTCATCCTCTACAGCATCAGAGTCAATCGAAACCTTTCCCAATTCATTCATCATAACAGCTACATTTCTTTTTAATTGCCGTTCATCTTCAAGTAATCTTTTTAGAAGTGTTGTTTTACCACTCCCTAAAAATCCTGATAATATATAAATCTCAGTTTGCTTCATATGATTTCCTTCCTTTTGCTTCAAGTCACATTCCTTAATTATATAGCTAACAATGTAATAAGAACAATTTGTTTAAGTGAAAAAAATAGCCTATTCCATTTTATATAGGAATAGGCTATCTTTTATTTCATTTTTTCTTTCAATAGCTCAAGTGCCTTTAGGAGTTGGGTATCATTCTTTTGGATTTGTTCGCGTAGTAATTCCATTAATTTGTAGGTAGTTTCACCTTTGATGATCCCATCTGCTGGAAGGTTTTGTGCAGCTTGAAATGCCATAACCGCTTCTTGTGTTGCCTCATCAAAGAACCCGTCCTCCCGGCCTGGATCAAATCCTATAGCCTTTAACATCTTCTGGGCAGTTTGAACCTCAGTCGATGAGCTGGAAAGCGTTAACTCCTTTTCAGGGTTAATGATTGATAAAGAAGCATATTCAGGGAGCCCAACTTCCACATCTGGCTGGATGCCTTTTTTATGTATCCAGTTCCCATTAGGTGTTAACCATTTAGCAGTAGTAAATTTAATATTGGAGCCGTCTTGGAAATCCTTCGCTGTCTGTACTGTTCCTTTACCAAATGATTTTTCACCGACTAGGCTTACACCTGCTGATTCTTTTACAGCAGCTGCTAAGATTTCGGAAGCGCTGGCACTGCCTTTATCGATCAATACGACTAATGGGAAATTAGGATTACCATCATTTTGTGATGGATACTCTTTAATCTTTCCATTTCGATCTTCTACTTTTAAAATCATTTTACCTTTTGGAACGAACATACTAGAAATATTAATCGCCTCTTCTAGTAAACCACCTGGATTTTGCCTTAAATCTAAAACCAGGCCTTTCATTCCTTGTTTTTGTAAATCATTTAACATTTCCACTAGGTCAGCCGAAGTGTTTGTAGAGAAGCTTGTAATTTGTACTTTTGCTATTCCATCTTCCATCATTTCACCGTACACCGTTTCAATTGGGATTTCATCCCTAATGATTGGTACTTTTATCGGTGCATCTGATCCAGCCCTTTGAATGGTTAATTCGACCTTAGTACCTTTCTCACCGCGTATTAATGTTACAGCTTCAGTAGAGGTCATCCCCTGGAGACTCTTTCCGTCTACAGAAACGATAATATCATTCGGCTTTAAACCTGCCTTCTCTGCAGGGGATCCTTTTATTGGAGAGACGATTAGAATTTGGCCCTCTTTCTCCTGTATTTCTGCCCCGATTCCTTCAAAGGAAGAAGAAATACTGTTGTGAAAATTTTTCGTCTCATCTACACTCATATAGTCTGTATACGGGTCATCAAGTGCTTTCACCATTCCATCAATTGCACCGTTGATTAGAGAGGTTTGATCCAAGTCTTCAAAGTATTGGCTTTTTAATGTGTCGTAAGCCATATAGAGTTTGTTGAATTCTGATCTTTCTGTTCCAACTGTAACGACCTTTTCGTCACCAAACGATAAGGCAAATGCAGTAATTCCAGCTGACAAGAAAACAATAAAGAATAACATCATTATAAAATGAAATTTTTTCATTTTTACAAAACCTGTTTTGTTTTCCATTAAATGATTCTGTTCCTGATTTTCTTGCTGTTCTTGCTCAATCTTTTGTTCATCCAAAGCGTTCACCACTTTCATTAACCAATAAATAAAATAACTAACTTCTTTATTGTAAATATAACCCTTAGTGATTAGAATAACATCTTTCTAGCGAAATTAACAAAGAAAAAGTGACGAAATGAAAGAATTGCGGCACTGCCTATTGGAAGTACCGCAATTCTTTCATTTCTACAGGTTTTATATCTATATTTTCTTAACTTCATTAAAATATTCTTCAAGTGTCCAATTTTGTTCATGTATGATTTCTGCTGCCTTTTCTCCTACATATCGAAAATGCCATGGTTCAAAAATATAATTTGTTATTTGTTCCTTGCCTTTGGGATATCGAAGGATAAATCCGAAGCGGTGTGCATTCTCAGAGAGCCATTTACCCTCTATAGTGTCTGCAAAGCCTTCCACTAAGTTCAAAGCAACAGACCTGCTTGATATATCCATAGCTAAACCTGATTGATGTTCGCTCGAGCCAGGAATAGCAACCACTTTCATGGCTTGTTCTCTTCCAACGCGGGTCGTTTCAGCATCAAATAATATCTTTTGGCGTTCATAGGAGCGATATCCTGAAACGGCAAAAAGCTCAATACCTGCATTTTCGGCTTCTGTAAACATCTTTTCTAAGGCACTTGCTGCTTCTTGCCTCATTAGGCTTTTATCATTTTCCACATCACCGAATGAAAAAGGTACGTTTGGTCGTACAAGATCCTCT
Organism: Neobacillus sp.; assembly: GCA_040797665.1. GTDB lineage: Bacteria > Bacillota > Bacilli > Bacillales > Cytobacillaceae > Neobacillus. The sequence goes on from JBFNER010000007.1 coordinate 136,449, forward strand.
GGCACATAATCCTCCGGCAGGTAAAATTCCTTATTAACTAAAGCCATCGTATTAGTGGAGTTTTGGATAATATTCTTTCCGCCAACCTGTTTCACTTCATTAAAGAAAATAGCTTCAAGACTAAGAGGATCTACCACTTTATCCGGAGAGGCTGGCTCTTTAGTAATTTGGTCTTGGTTATCTTTACTGAGGAATGGTACTTTATCTATAAGTGAGTACATTTGACTACATCCTGTAATAAGGAGAGTACTCACTGAAATCAACATTATATGTTTCATTCTCATACTTGTTCACCTATCTACTATTTCTATTTCTTAATGCACTATATCTATTTTTGATTGAAAGGTCAAGAATCTAATAGATGAAATTTTAAAAATTAAAAACCTCTTCCGGCTGGAAGAGGTTTTATTACAAGTATTTTCTATTTAATTGAAGCTTCTAAGGCTACTTCGATCATGTCATTAAATGTTAATTGTCTCTCTTCTGCTGTCGTTTCTTCACCTGTTAAAATATGGTCACTCACGGTTAACACGGATAGGGCTTTTCGGCCAAATTTAGCAGCTAATGTATAGAGAGCAGTGGTTTCCATTTCAATTGCAAGAATTTGATACTTAGCCCATTTTTCTAATTCAGCATTGTCATTATAAAAAGAATCTGCTGTAAAGACATTTCCAACTTTTAAACTAAGACCCTTTTCAAGACCAGCATCATATGCCCTCTTTAGCAAATCAAAATCAGCACATGGTGCAAAATCAACCCCTCCAAAGGTTAAGCGATTCATGTTTGAGTCTGTTGAACTAGCCATAGCTAAAATAACGTCCCGCACTTTTACATCCTTTTGAATGGCACCGCAAGTACCAACTCGAATTAAGTTTTGAACATTATAGCTGCTAATTAATTCATTCACATAAATGGAAATTGACGGAACGCCCATTCCTGTTCCTTGAACAGAAACTCTTTTCCCTTTATATGTTCCTGTGTACCCAAACATATTACGTACTTCATTATAACATTTTGCATCCTCTAGGAAAGTTTCTGCGATATATTTAGCCCGCAAAGGGTCTCCAGGGAGCAATACCGTTTCAGCAATTTCATTCTCTTTTGCACCAATATGTACACTCATGATAAATCCTCCAATCATAATAAAGTGAAGCAATTTACTTCACATTAGAAAATATATCATAATGAATTTATAAAGAAAACGTTTTAAAGAATGGACATGATTTTTTGATTTTTTGGGAAACTAACGATAGCCTAAGCTAAAGGGGTGAAACATATGGGCAAAAAGCATAGAGCCCGAATCAATCAGCCAAAGAAAAATAATCATATTCCACCTGAGGCTATTGTAGCCGAGCATGAAGCACATGGAAAAGAAAATACTGCTACTGGCGGACGTAAACGAAGAGGTTAATCCCAATTATAAAAAAATAACCTAAGGATATTCTCCTTAGGTTATTTATTAACGTATATGGATCCTGTTAATTGTTTGCCAGCCTCCTGGCTTTAGCTGATAATAATATTGGCCGCCGCGCCCTTCATCAATGAGAACAATATCTCCAGTCGATAAGAATCGCCCCTGGTAGTTTGCCGGTATTAAATCAGTAACATTGAAGCGGCTAAATGTGGCCTCTAAACAAGTCTCCCTGCTGTTGGCAAAAACAGTGGTCCGATAGACCTGCTTATATCCTTTACTTTCTCGGTACTTTGGAGTTTGAAAGATTGTCACATCAAACTGAACATTAGCTTTTTTAGTCATTGCTCTGATCATCTTATTCCTCCAATCATTAAAAAAATTGATTACTTTAATAATTAGAGGTAAGCGATGTCAATTCCTTCTAAAAAAACCATCTATTTTTGTCGATTCTTAAGAATATCTTTGAATAACACTATGGATTTGTTGTTGTAGATTTGGTATATCCGCACTTGATACACTTAAACGTACATTTGATTCATCTAACCCTGCTGCTTCAGCAAACAATCCACCTAACCCACGTGCACGGCGATCAACTTGAAACAACAATTCTATCAGACCATTCGCTGATGGTCTGAATACTAGCTCTAGTTCATCCAATTTTCCTCGAAACGGTCCTGAAGTCGGAACAAACTCAAATTCCTGTACAAACGGGAAACGTCCACGTAATCGATGTGAGGCCTCTTCACAGTCCGCCTCCCTTAGACGGAAGCCGAGGTTCTCTATTGCATTTAAAGTAGCACTCATCAACGGATTAGGTGCAACTTTTAAATAATCCTTGTCACCTGGGTCAACCGCATTTTTAATATCTAGTCCTGTTGTGACCCATACCTTTGACTTACCAATTGAAAGAGGTGTATCTAATGGTAACTGAAAAGAAAATGGAATTTCCTTTCTTTCATTTTTACCAATGGTAAAAGGCTGTGTAATTCGAAACCGGTCGATAGTCGCTGTTACAGAGTACTTTCGATCGTCAGATTCCTTTAGATAATTTGTATTCAGGGATAAATAGATATCATCGATTTGCTGTTCCACTTTTCCACCTTGAATTTCGACAACTCCCTTTACTGTTTCACCAGGTACATACGTATCCCTTTCTAGCTTCGTATCAACCGAAGCAGATCCAATACCAACACTTGCAAATACCTTATCAAAAAAAGACATGATGATTCCTCCTAATTTATTATTTTTCTTATGTCAGCTTGACTAGAAAGCTATTAGAATATCTCCCTAGTAAGCTCCTCCATCTGAATATTTAAATATACGGTCATCATTCAAAAAGGTTTCATCCACCAATATCAGTTTTAGTTGAATAAGTAATAGTTATAGGGAAATCTTACCATAAAATTCAGAAATAGACCAAACAAAAAGCGAGCACGCATGCTCGGCTTTTGCTGTATTTATTATGTTGAATCAGTGTGTATCCTACATGCACATTTATTCTTCTTGTACTTCTTCATCAATAATGCTCTTATCAATGAGATACTCGAAGGTAATATCTGCGAGTTCCTCTAATTCTTCTTCCGTAGGAACGTATCCTCTTTTAACCAGCTCATGAAAGAAAAATTCAGCAATTTCTTCCGTATCAATAAATACTTCAATTTCTCTCACAGCATCGCCCCCTTTTTAGAGAATGTATGACGTATCTAGTTCATTCATGCTATTAACTTCAGGAAGAACGAATGTATTTATTTAGAAGAAGGCCAAAATCAAGTTAAAAAAGATGTCTTTTTTCAATCGGACAAGCATAGGATTAGAAAAACAATGATTATGAGGTGATGATATGGTTAATTTACAGTCAAAATTAGAAGAAATTATTGAGGATGTTAACCAAGAGAATGGGATTATTCTTAGCTTTTTTGAGAGGATTACAGATTCATTGTTTTTCCTTATTAAATGGGCTGGTATCCCTATGGTTATCTATTTATTAATTGCAGCATCTCTTTGGCAGTAAGTTATACATGGCTTTTTCCATCATCATTGACAACACTCTGTAGTTTTCTTATCACCACACGCATGACTTGGTAATATTCCTGATCGTGAAAAAGTTCATACAAAGTTTTATAATCGTTATATATATCCAATAGATTGTCTATTAGCTGTTTTTTTTCCTTTTTTCTACCTATTTCTTCAATCTCTGCTTTTTTAAGGGTGTTCTGTGCTTTTGGTAAGGCTAGTTGCTTTTCTTCACTTTTTACTAAGTATAAGAGTCCTAGTTTTTGAATAAACGTATCTGCACTCTCTGCATCGGCTACGAGTGTCAACTCCTCTTCACCTGCTTCGAGCCATTCACCATCACTAATTCTAGACAACTCATAAATGACATCTTCCCAGGCATCTTCTTTATAACGCCATATTTCGGTCCTAAAACCAACTACCTTAAACAAATCAGAACCATACCCCTTCACCTGAACTAAATCACCAAAGAAGTATTTATATTCAATATCAATTTGTTCCTGCTCGATTAATTTACCCTCGAATTCAGAGAGCAGTTGTAATCCTGATTCCACAAATAACCCATCGCTTTTATTCACTTCGTACACAAAATTACCATCTAGCCATTTCACATCTGTTATTTTGCCAACTGTCCCATACATCGTAATCACGACCGTATCACCGACCTTATATTTCGGTATTTTCCTTCTTTTCATATCCTCCATCCTCTCAATGATGAGTCGTGAATTTGGTTACCTTAGTATATGCGCCAATTTTTATATCGGGACGTTTTTAAAGCAAGAAAATCGCCTCTTTTTTAAAGAGGCGATTTTCTGTTTTATTCATACTATTTCAGATGATGCATATAGCTCCCATGCCTCGTCAAAAACTGTCATTGAATCTAAGTAGTGTCCATTTAACTCTAGATAGGTACTAATCTCATGATAATCTTCAGAAGTTTTCGGAAAGCTGTGGTCTACATATGCTTGATTAGCAAAGGTACTAATGGCATCCTTTGGTGACGGATGTCTGTACTTCATTAAGAAATGGTAAAAGGATTTAGTCATAGTCTACGCCTTTCTTTCAACCCATGGTTAAATTTCTTAAAAACACTATAACGGATATACCATCTTTTAGTCCAGCATAGGAATTTAAGAGATTGTCTACTTTTACCAACAATCGATATTTGATATAATTTAGAAAATTATATGAAAAAGAGGTACATACTTTGTCCAATAGCAAATTCCAATTTTGGCTCATTCAAATTTTATTGCTGCTAACCATCATCTTTGTGTCCACCAAGATTTCTTTTTTATTTCAGCCGATCGGCATCTTTTTTACTACTATTTTCTTTCCAATTCTTATTACTGGGTTCCTGTTTTTCTTACTGAACCCTGTTGTAAATTTCCTTCAACGGCAAAAGGTTCCTAGAATACTAGCCATCATCATTATTTATGTGGCTTTTTCAGGGGTCCTTGTACTTTCCATCGGCAACTTAGTTCCAGCAATCACTAAGCAATTTACGGCACTTGCACAGGCACTTCCCATGTATGCTGATAAAACAATGAACTTCTTTGAAGAGTTCTCCCAATCATCTGAATTTAGGTGGATGATGTCAGAAGAAAATGACTTCATGGAAACGGGTAAACAAAAACTAATCGAATTTGCTAATACATTACCTGACACGATTACAGGCAGCATCACGAATATACTGGGTGTTGTGACCAATATCGCGATTATCCTTGTCACTGTTCCTTTTTTATTATTTTACATGTTCAAAGATGGCCATAAATTCCCTGAAGCTATTTCTAAATTTTTACCTTCAGCATATAGACAAGAGGGCTTGTCGATCCTTAAAGAAACAGGAGAGACTCTTTCTGCTTATATTCAAGGACAGGTTACTGTAGCACTTGCAGTTGGGACCTTAGCCTTTATTGGTTATCTTATTATTGATTTACCATTTGCGTTAGTGATGGCACTTATTGTTGCTTTTACTAATATTATCCCATATATAGGACCAATTCTTGGAGGAGCACCTGCTGTGATCGTCGCTTTTTTTGATTCACCAACAAAGGCGCTGCTCGTAGTGGTTGTTATTCTGATTGCACAACAGATTGAAGGGAATATCTTATCACCACTTATACTAGGAAAAAGTCTAGATACCCATCCAGCAACGATTATCATTATTCTATTGGCTGCAGGAAATTTAGCAGGTGTGCTGGGAATGGTTCTGGCTGTTCCGTTTTATGCTGTAATTAAAACCATTGTCCTAAACTTAGTTAAGTTCCTCCGAGCTAGGAAAAATGCGGCTGCGAATAACTTAACCTAATAGAAGCGCCCCTCAATCTAAATACGGTTGAGGGGCTTTCTGTGTGTTAATGTATAACCTAAGAAGAAAAATCAAAATAATTTCTCTTCAACAATCTAGGCAGATCCATTAGTTCTTTAAAAGTTATTATATTTCCGATTTTCTTTGTATCAACTAAAAACAATTGATCCTCAATCTCCTTAGTCACTTCATCTGTCTGGTACACCATGCCACATTCCATGCAGTTGACGGCCGGTGTCGCCGTAATTTCAACCGCCCTTGTTCCATCTGGAAGCTCCCAATAGACGGTGTTTTCACCGATACTTGCCTTTCCTTTACACCAATCACATTTCATTTCCAAACTCAAATCACCTACTCATTAACCGTTGAGTCTTTTTCTTGTTTAGACTCTACGGTTGATTTTTGCTGCTGTGCCTTGAATTTCTTCTCTTTTAGTTCATCGCGCTTTTGACGTTTATCCTTTAACGAAGAGTGATTCTGGTCTTGCTGATATTTTTGTCTTCTGTCTAACCGCTGTAGATCTTCCGGGACGAGGTTGAATTTGCTGTCATTCATCACTGCTGAAATCCCAACGTTTGACTTGTATTTTTCATAATCCATATAGATACTTTTGAAATAATCCTCGGCTCTGCCTGGGACATAGTTTTGCGGCTCCGGATAAGATGTAATAACACCTTCAAAGTTACGCAACACAACTTTTTCCGCACTTTGGGAAATCAAATAATTCGGCTGCAATGCAATCTTTCCCCCGCCGCCAGGAGCATCGCAAACAAAGGTTGGGACTGCGTTTTTTATTGTAAGTATGAAAAACATTAAAAAACTGCAAATCAAGTTGATTTCTATCAACTAAAATTTGCAGTATCAATCACATAAAATGATAAATATGTCTAGCCTGTTCTATTGCATTGTATATTTGTACTGTGCAGCATGAGGTCTTGTATTGACTGATAATCCTTCTTGGATTATCGCACCCGTTTATTTAGAAAATGCTTATAATGAGGCTCACTTCTTCATTTCGATCTAGATTAAAGCTTTAATAATTTCGTTTTCCATATCAAACATAAAGTAATTGTTATTGCTCTTCTGTCGGTCCAATGTAAATGTTCTCTTTATCAAAAATGAATTCGATTGGCTGATTATATAGTTTGTTAACTGTATTAATGTTTTCAACGAAAGGTCGGATGTAATCGTTCTGCTTTTCTTTAAATTGTTCCATAGTCCGCTCTGTTCTCTCTGAACCTTTTTTTTCTAGTTTTTTGCTAATAAATATAAAGGGCCCGCCCAATAATACTGTTCTAATGTCTGGTTGCTTTATTAAATTATCGCCTACATCTCTGCTAAAGCTTGTCAATCCCTCTAACCCTTTGGACTGTATTGAGGACTGAGAATAACCTTCAATTTGGTCATAGCACATAGTGTAGAGTTCATGATACTTAAGTGAATAATCTTCTATTTTTTTAGAAATACCATCAAGATATGCTGACTCAAAGTTTTCTAAAAGAATTACTTCAAGGAATGAAGAAAAGGAATACAAATATAAAGCAAGTAGGTAGTCTTTAAACTCAGACTGAATTTTTTTAAGTAGCTTTTCTACCCATTGATCCGTATAAACAAAAGACGACTTCTTATTTATTTCAGTAGTTATCAGGGCACTGTATAAATCAATTTTTCTTTCTGTCTCCTGCTTGATACGCAGGACTATATTATAATTGCTCTTTTTATATGTATCGTTGTTCCAGTTGTATTTATATTTATTCAGAACATCCGTCAAAAAATTGAGATCACCTTTAAGTTCTGACCTCTCTTTTTGAAAAAGAAAATCAAGGATTTCTTTCTGCATTTCTTGGATGTTGTCGAGTTTTTTATCAATGGTCGCTAGAGTCGCAGCCATAAACAGCATTGTTGGATTGCAGACAAGAGGGTTCAACACGGCCTGTCCGCCACCTACTGCACCGTTTTCCTTCAAAACGCTACCTAAGTATCCTGAACCATTTTTAAATTGTGCTAGGTGTCCACCTTTTGGGATCGTTACTTGATATAATCCACTTGTAGCTCCACCTCCATTTATGACATTTCGAAACGCCGCTGTCAAAGGCTCAAAGGCGGTCCCGAGGGTTTTAACTCGCGATAGAGGAAGCTTAGTGTATTTTGCTAAACAGATCTGTTCTTCTAAAATGGCAGGGTTCAATTCAACATCTGTCATTGTCATTGCTTTTACAATTTCGCTTTTCCGCTCACCGATTTCGTTAGTTATTTCAAATTTATCTGACATATCTTACTCTCACCTCTTTCTTAATGTACCGAAATGTCGTCTAGGTTAATTCTTCAACTGGTTTGCTCATTAATACGTTCTCCTTTTTGCCCTGATAAATGGATAATTTCTATAAGGTTATTATTAAATCCTTCTTTCACTAAACTGCTTATTTAGTTCTAGAAAAAGTCCACGATTTACTGAGTTTTAGGTATTATAGAAACCAGAAGTAGTTACCCTTTATTTTCATAGAAATGTTATAATTAGAAAGGAATTTTTAGATAGCTTTTAGGGGGATATAAATAAATTGTATATATTTCTGGATACAACACTAACATTTAGCGACCTTTTTCTTTAGGGGGAAAAATACAAAAAGGATGCTTGAAATTGTTGAAAAAAATAACGGGTTAATTTTTATAAGTGATTTGGTTCTTAAAGAGACGCGAAAAAATTACATTAGAAACCTTGAAATAAATTTAAAAAAATTAAAAAACCAATACAAACAATTGAATAAATTCCTATTAAATCCACTTACTAATGAGTTATATTCTACTGAGAGATATATAGATGAATTTGACCAATTTTACACTGAATTTACTGACAATCATTATGTTGAGGTTCTTGAGTATAATAATCAATTCCTACCAGAGGTAATTAGACGATCCATTGGTTCAATAAAACCTTTTGCTGAAAATAGGAAAGAATTTATGGACTGTTTAATTTGGTTAACCTACTCCTCTCTTGTTGAAAAAGAAGAGTTAGAAGATTGCTATTTAATTTCAAATAATATAACTGATTATTATGATGAAACCAACGCAAACCTTCACCCTGATCTATTAAATGATACTAAGAGGATAAAACCGTATAGATTTCCATCAGACTTAATTAGGTATGAACCATTATTAGCCAAGAATGACGAAATGTTGTCGTGGGCCGAGAATGAAAAAATAGATGAATCCTATTTGACATCATTATTTCAAAGCAACTTGTTTGAATTAACCAATAGTTTTTTTCAAGAATTTTTTTCAAAGTTAATGCCAGTTGATATTTATAAATATTCAATTGGTAAAACTATCGAACCTGGTAAGGAAAT
>JBFNER010000008.1:0-142814 GCA_040797665.1 Neobacillus sp.
CTGGGTTCGGGCCAGGCGCTGGGTTCGGACCGGGCTCTGGCTTCGGGCCAGGCGCTGGGTTCGGACCGGGCTCTGGATTTGGACCGGGGGCTGGATTTGGATCGGGCTCTGGGTTCGGGCCAGGCGCTGGGTTCGGGCCAGGCGCTGGGTTCGGACCGGGCTCTGGCTTCGGGCCAGGCGCTGGGTTCGGACCGGGCTCTGGATTTGGACCGGGGGCTGGATTTGGATCGGGCTCTGGGTTCGGGCCAGGCGCTGGGTTCGGACCGGGCTCTGGGTTCGGGCCAGGCGCTGGAGGCTACGGCTTCAATACAGAGTCCTTTTAATAAAAAATTTAGAAAAACGTGGATACCCCTCAGGTTTCAAAGAGGGGATTCACGTTTTTTGTATGAAGAATTATAGGACTTGGCCCCCTTTTAAATGAAGGTTAATGATTTTTTTATTAAAAATTACTGCTTAAAAGAAGTTTTTAATATGCTTTTTGTTTCGTTAGGTGTAAAATGTTTCTCAAAGGAAACATTTCTGTGTTAGCGCATATATAATACTATTCAAAATATTTAAAATAAGGATTAACTCAAAAGGAGAAGAGAATATGACGGAGAATTTACTTTTAGCGTTTGGACTTACCTTAATGGCAGGTCTAGCAACTGGCATCGGAAGCCTCCTTGCTTTTTTTACATCACACACCAATACGAAATTTTTATCCGTTACCCTTGGGTTTTCCGCGGGTGTAATGATTTATGTATCCATGGTTGAGATATTTGTAAAAGCAAAAGATGCACTTACTGGGGCACTAGGGGTTGTTCAAGGAAACTGGTTAACGGTTGGAGGTTTTTTTGGAGGAATGCTCCTTATTGCCATGATTGACAAATTTATTCCAAAGCAATCCAATCCTCACGAGCTTAAGACAGTAGAAGATATGAAGCTTCCTAGTTCTGGTGACAAAAAACCAGATCTACTAAAAATGGGGACGTTTACTGCATTGGCGATTGCAATTCATAACTTCCCAGAAGGTATTGCAACCTTCACCTCTGCTCTCCAGGACCCTGGGCTGGGGATTGCTATCGCAGTGGCCATTGCCATCCATAACATCCCAGAGGGTATTGCCGTATCCGTACCGGTCTATTTTGCAACCGGCGACAAGAAAAAGGCTTTTAAACTATCTTTCTTATCAGGTTTATCAGAACCAGTCGGGGCTCTTGTGGCTTACCTATTCTTGATGCCATTTTTAAATGATGTGATGTTCGGAGTAATTTTCGCAGCAGTAGCAGGAATCATGGTATTCATCTCACTCGATGAACTATTGCCCGCTGCCAAAAAATACGATGAAACACACTTATCCATTTACGGTTTAATCGGTGGAATGGCCGTCATGGCACTCAGCCTCTTACTTTTTATCTAAGGTCCATTTACTCACCATCAAACAGTAAAAAAGCCAGCCAACATGCTGGCTTTTTTCAATTGTCCGCCTGAGGTGGACAATTTGGCCAAAATGTCCACGAGTGGTGACAGGCACCAATTTTTTCATCACTGTTTTTTCGAGGCTTATTTATTTTCTTAGACAAAGTTTGATTGGTGTTTGACGGGCATATATTAGATGGGAAATTTAATATTCGTGAAGAGGGTGAATAGTTGGTGAAGAGGGCCTTTTTTACCATACCATTATGTTTGCTGTTAATTGGTGTAATTGTGGCTTCGTTTGTCCTTATGGGCATGAAGCCGGAAACGGGAAAGGTTTCGCAGGCACAGAAGCTTGCGGAGCATACGAAGCCAGCAGTGGTCCGGATTATTGACTATGCTATTGTCGGGTGGCAGTTTAATAATCCAAATGATCCTGAGGTCGAAGCCATTTTAGCTCAGCTAAACTATCAATCTGTTGTTGGGGGATCAGGGTCAGGTGCCATTATAAGTTCTGACGGCTATATTGTCACAAATGCACATGTTGTTGAATCAACACAATTAGAGGATACCGATATTGCCAATGCAGCTTTTGAACAGCTTGTCGGTATTATGGCAGACTATTTTCAGGTAGATTACAATACAGCCTACGATTATATGCTTACTTACACGCAATATACAGATATCCAAAGAGTACTAAAAGTTATTTTACCTGGTGGAGATATTCTCGATGGTGAGGTAAAAAGCTACGGTGCCCCTGTAAATGAAGGCAAGGACGTAGCAGTTCTAAAAATTGAAGGAAAGAACCTTCCAACTTTAAAACTCGGAAATTCTGACGATATCCAAAATCAAGATAATATTTGGGTTAGCGGCTATCCGGCAGCTGCCGATTCCGAGCTATTATCACCAGATTCATCACTCGTTTCTTCTATGAATGCCGGGCAAATCTCTGCTACTGATAAGAAAACGGAGCAAGGAAGCCCTGTTATTCAAATTAACGCTGCTGCTACCCATGGAAATAGCGGCGGACCTGTCATCAATGAAGCAGGCGAAATTATTGGCTTATTAACCTTTAGAGGAGACACTGTTAACGGCCAAGAGGTTCAAGGCTTTAACTTTTCTGTACCGGTTAATACGGTAAAAGAGTTCGTCAACCAAGCAGGCGCAAAGAATACGGGAAGTGATACTGACCGGCTATATCAGGAAGGCTTGGAACTCTATTGGGGCGGTTATTATAAGAATGCTTTAGAGAAATTTGAAGCTGTTCAGAGAATTTATCCGAATCATTCAGAAATCAAAAAATTCATTGCAAATTCAGAGGAAAGAACTGGAGATAGTAAAACCTTATGGTCAGACTATAAAACGATCTTCTATATTATCGATGGGGTTGCAGGACTGTTCATTATCATTCTATTAGTCTTTACCTTTGCCTTCAAACCGAAAAAGCAGGCTGCCGCAATTGCAGCAGCAGCACCAACACCAGCACCAGCACCGCCGCCTACTCCGCAATCGACTATACCTGATTTAAACAACGATGGAAAAATTGATGTTCAAGATATTATCCTCGCACTCCAAGAGCAGCAAAAGAAACAAGAGAAGAAGAACGACGAATAGACTCGGTGCCTGTCACCTATCGCACCCTCTGTTAAACGAAATCAAAAAAGGATGTGGTCAACTTTTGAACCACACCCTTTTTTCTGTTTTAAAGCATTTTTTCCAATAAAAGCTTCTCTACGTCCTGTTTATACGGCATCGCAGGAGCTGTTCCCATTTTTGTTACAGAAAGTGCGGCAACGGCATTAGCAAAGATAATCGCATCGTCTAAAGTTTGCCCAATGCTTAGTGCATGAGCAAAACCGCCGTTAAATGCATCCCCGGCACCGGTTGTATCCACTGCCTGTACAGTAAATCCCGGTACAAGCTTTCCTTTATCTTCACCATTGTAAACAAATGCCCCCTGCTTACCCATCGTAATAATAATAGTTCCCACACCAGACTCATATAGTTTTTTTGCTGCTTCCTGTGCCGATGCTTCATCTTTTACTACAACTCCGGTTAGTTCATAGGCTTCCGTTTCGTTTGGAGTTATATAAGCCACATTCTTTAGAATCTCGCGTGGAAATTCCTGAAACGGCGCTGGATTCAAGATTACTGGGACTTTATATTTGGCAGCTAGCTTTACCGTTGTTACGATTGCCTCTAAACTTGTTTCAAGTTGAAGCAGGACAATATCTGCTTCCTTTACTTGATCTTCTACTGCTAAAACCTCATCTTCCGTAATCGTTCCACAGGCACCAAGTGCAACAACAATGCTGTTTTCACTTTGATCATCAACGGCTATCAATGCTGCACCTGTTGATTGACTCGGGTCTACCTTTATGTAATTCGTATTGATTTTTTCTGATGTAAAATGCTGTAGAGCTGCTCTCCCAAACAGATCATCGCCCAACTTTGTTACAAACGTTACTTCTGAACCGCAACGGGCTGCTGCTGTGGCTTGGTTGCCTCCCTTTCCACCAGGTCCCATTTGGAATGGTCCGCCAAGAACGGTTTCACCCGGCTTTGGGAGATGGGGAGTCCGACTCATTAAATCAACTACATAACTTCCGACAACAACTATTCTAGACATAGCTTTTCCCCTGCCTCTTACAATTTTTCGATGATAAAAGTAAAAACGCAGGTTGGGTGCGTTTTTACTTTTACATCTATGACTCACTTATTTTAGAACCTTATTTTGTTTTAACAGTTTCGACATTATCCTTTGTAACCAATGTAGAATCTAGAATGACTGACTTCTCGATTGTTTCACCTTTTGAGATCTTGATAGCAGTTAAGATTGCTTCCTTCCCTAGGAAGAATGGAGGTTCAGCAATCGTTGCTTCCATTTTTCCAGCTTTAATGGCTGCAATTGACGGATCAATTGCATCACAGCCGATCAGGGTGATTTCATCTAAACGTCCTGCAGCTTCAATCGCTGCTAAAGCACCCAAAGCCATCTCATCGTTTGCTGCATACACACCGTCAATTTCTGGGTTTGCTTGTAGGATATCTTCCATAACCTTCATAGCTTCCCCACGGTCAAAGTTTGCAGCCTGCTGTGCAACCAATTCAAACCCTGAAGCAGCTTTTATTACATCGTTAAAGCCTTTGCTTCTTTCTTGACCAACATTTGTTCCTAAGATACCTTGGATTTCAACAATTTTACCTTTACCACCTAATGCTTCTACTAAATAGTTACCTGCGATTCCACCTGATTTAATGGCATCAAAACCGATGTGAGTCACGACTTCACCACCATTAGAAGCACGGTCAATTGTAAAAACAGGAATGTCAGCATCGTTAGCTTTTTTAACTGCTTCCACGATTGCATCACTATCTGTCGGATCAATAATTAAGATGTCAATATTTTGCTGAAGAAGATTTTCAACGTCAGATAATTGTTTACCTGGATCATTTTGAGCATCTGTAACAACAAGATCAATTTTTTCTTCTTTTGCCTGTGCTTCGGCTCCTTCTTTAACTGCTACGAAGAATGGGTTGTTGAAAGTATTCATGGATAAGCCTACTTTTAATTTCCCGTCGTCTTCTTTTGATTTTGACCCTGATGTTGTAGTTGAACCTTCATCCATACTGCAACCCACAAGACTAATCATAACAACAAGCATGGCTAATAAAGAAATAATCCTTTTCACGCTAATACCCCCAATTAATTATTTTTTAATTTTTGAAAACTTACTATCTACTAAAACAGCAACTAAAATGACCAGGCCTTTTGCAATACTTTGATAGAAAGGAGACACGTTCATTAAATTTAAAATATTATCGAGAACACCCATGATTAATGCCCCAATTAATGTACCTGTAACGGCTCCTTTTCCACCTGCTAAACTAGTTCCGCCAATAATAACTGCTGCGATAGCATCTAACTCAATTCCATTACCCGCTGTTGGCTGTGCTGACATTAATCTGGAGGTGTAAATAATGGCGGATAACGCCGATAGCAAACCGGCAATTCCAAAGACTGCTACTTTAATCGCTTTAACATTAATCCCTGATAGAATCGCAGTCTCTTCGTTACCACCAATGGCATAAATATAACGGCCAAAGCTAGTGTATTTTAACATCCAATACATAAATCCAAAGACGACAAACATGATGATGATTGGAACAGGAACACCAAAAATCCTGCCACTTCCGATAAAACGGTATCCTTCATGACTGACGACCAGCGGGTACCCTTTTGTATACACAAGCGTCATCCCACGGGCTATTACCATAACCGCAAGAGTGACAATGAAGGATGGGATTCCAAACTTTGCTACAAAGAAACCGTTGAAGATTCCAAATAGCACACCAACTGCCAGGGCAGCAATCAATGCGACCGGCAGCGGCCATCCCGCTGTTAACGCGCCCGCAAGAATCGCTCCAGAGAAGGCCATAACAGCTCCTACTGATAAATCAATTCCTGCTAATAAAATCACAAGTGTCATACCACTCGCGATAATGGCAATGATGGAAGCTTGTCGTAGAACGTTCATGATGTTCCCCATCGTAAAGAATACATCTGATAAAAATCCTGCGATCACACAGAGCACAATAAAAATTAGTAGTACACGATACTGTTCAATAAGTGATAGCCAATTAATCCCTGTCTTTTTTCCCTCGGTATTTTGAATAGGTGTTGGACTAGGCATTCATCACACCTCCTGATGCGTAATAAAAGATTTTCTCTTGAGTAGCTTCTCTTTCAGAAAGCTCTGCTGTAATACGTCCTTCATTCATGACAAGTATGCGATTACTTAAACCTAGCAATTCCGGCATCTCAGAGGAAATCATGATGATGGATATCCCTTCACCTGTAAGCCTTTTCATAATCTGGTAAATTTCTGCCTTTGCTCCTACATCAATTCCCCTTGTAGGTTCATTCAAGATTAGGACCTTGGGATTCATTTGCAGCCACTTTCCGAGGACAACTTTCTGTTGATTTCCCCCGCTAAGTGTTCTCACTTCAACCCTGGAATCGTGCACCTTTATTTTTAAATCATGGACCCAGCGTTTAACAATTTCATCCTTTGTCCTCTTCCTTAATACCCCAAATCTTGAGATTCTCCGGTAGGTTGGCAGAAGCAGATTTTCATAGACTGACAGCCCCAGTACAAGCCCCTCTTGTTTTCGGTCATCCGTTACCAAGGCAACCCCTGCATCAATTGCGCTTCTAGGACCTTTGATAAGCTTTGAGTCTACCTTTACTGTACCGGTAATATTGTTATAGAGTCCGAAAATCGCCTTAGAAAGCTCTGTTTTACCAGATCCCATTAAACCGGCTATTCCTAAGATTTCGCCTTTCTTTACGTGAAAATTAATATTTTCCAGCATGTCAGGTACAGATACATCTTTCACTTCAAGACATATATCGTTTAATGGCATACCTTTATCAGGGAAAAGATCTGTTAACTCCCGTCCAACCATCATCGTAACCATATCATCTTTACTAACATCTTTAACCAAAGCGCTGCCGATGTACTTTCCATCTCTTAGAACAGCGATTGAATCTGCAACAGCTTGAACTTCTTCGAGGCGATGGGTAATAAAGATTACCCCCATACCCTGTTGTTTTAAATCCTTCATTATGGATAAAAGCTTATTTGTTTCCTCATCATTCAGAGCAGCTGTAGGCTCATCCATAATGATAATTTTTGAGTTAAAGGAAAGTGCTTTAGCAATTTCAACGAGTTGTTGTTCAGCGACAGAGAGTTCAGCAATTTGGGCATCAGGTGCAACACTACTCAAGCCAACACGGTCAAGCCATAATCTCGTGTCCATTCTAATCTGTTTGCGGTCAATAACGCCTTTCGTTTTACGTGGTTCTCGTCCAATAAAGATATTTTCAGCAACAGTCATATATGGAATTAAGTTAAATTCTTGATAAATGATACTGATCCCAAGGTTTTGCGAATTCTTGGGACTCTCGATTTTTACAGGCTTGCCATCTATGTAAATTTCCCCCTGACTGGGTTCATATACACCTGCCAGCACTTTCATCAATGTCGACTTTCCTGCACCATTCTCACCTAAGAGAGCAAGAATTTCAGAATGATTGACACGAATCGATACCTGATCAAGAGCCTTTACTCCAGGAAACTCCTTGGAAATTGACTTCATTTCCAACAAAGCTGTACTCACATTCTCATCTCCTTTTGTATGAGTCAACTAGATTAATAAACGACACCAGCTACTAAAATAACATTCGCATAACCAGTAAATTCACCTGTTCGAATCAACCCTCTTGCTTGTTTCGTTTGTTGCTTAAACTCCGTATGTGGAACATATTCAATAGGAAGATTAGGGAATCTGTTGATAATTTGAATATGCATTTCAGGACTGACCGTTTTTACTTCCTCAGCCAATATAACTTTTTCCACCTCAAGTTCTGTAAGGACGGTATCAAGAGTATCGAGAAACCCTGGAACTCCCTCCTTCAGAGCAAGATCGATTCTGTGTGTTACGTTTTCTGGAATCGGTAAGCCCGCATCTGTTACTACAATATAATCGGTATGTCCTGTTTCAGAAATTAACTGGTTAATCCTAGGATTTAATATTCCGCCTTTTTTCATTACTGTTTTCCTCCAAAATGTAAACGTTTAGATTTTTTTATAAAAAGAACATGATTCACGAATCTTTAATTCGGGAGTTAATAAGTACTCTCTTTTGGGCAGATTTTCTTTAAAATGAATACGGTCATAAACTAATTGAAAAGCGATTTCTCCAATTGCGGTCATCGGTCGTGATACGACGGATAACTTAGGTCTAATAAAGGTAGCAATTTCGACGTCATCAAAGCCGATAAAAGCAACTTCCTCTACTAATTTCCACTCAAGTTCCATTAGCGCTTTTACACAACCAAATGTCATTTGATTGTTTGATGAGAATATTGCCGTTGGTTTATTTTCCAGATAAAACAAGTGAAGCGCACCCTTATAGCCGCTGCCTTCCCTAAAATCTCCTTGGTAAACCAGGCTTGGATCAAGGGGGATGTTGTATTCCTCCAGCGCCTTTTTATAGCCTAGATATCGTTCATAGCCTGGTGTTGTATTTTGAGGGCCACAAATAATGGCGATTCTCTCATGTCCCTGTAAAATTAGATGTCGAACAGCTTGGTACGAACCATTTACATTATCAACCAAGACAGTGTCGACTTCGAATTTCTTTATTGCACGGTCAACTGCAACGATAGGAATGCCTTGTTCCTGTAAAAGCCTTATATGATCACCCGTTTCATTAGCGGTAGTAATAATAACACCATCTACTCCGCGTTCAATAAAGATTTTAACAATCTCCTCTTCAACGATTGGTGATTCATTCGTACTACTAAGGATAGTATAATACCCTTTCTCCCTTGCCTTCTGTTCAATTCCTGCAACCACATGAGGGAAAAACGGGTTGGTGATATCAGGAACAATAATCCCGATTGTATTGGTTTCTTTTTTCTTCATACTTCTAGCCACTGCACTTCGGATATAGCCTAGTTCATTGATAGCATTTAAAATACGTTCCTCAGTTGCCTTCCTAACTCCGCCTTGATTATTAATAACCCTTGATACAGTTGCTATTGAAACATTTGCAAGCTTTGCTACATCCTCAATTGTTGGTTTGTACTCCATATATGTATCTCCTTAAAAATCTAAACGTTTACATTTTTGTTTTTAAATAGCTTTCCTAAAAAGGATTTGGCTGTTTCTTCTAAAATGTTTCTAAATGTAAACGTTTAGATTTTTCTTATAATTCGATACTATCATCACCTTTTCAGGAAAATCAAGCATATTTTTAAATATTTTTAAAATTTCACTTTTTCCTCTCTTTATACTCGCTCGGCTAAGTATAAATGCCTCTAGTCAATAATATCTATAATTAAAGGGATTTATTAAGGAGGAGATGCTTCTGAGAACGTTCATCCGCTTGATTGGCTTCCTCATACTTATCTATGGAATCTACCTTATCTTCAATTCTCAAGTCTTTTTGGGAGTCGTCGCAATAATTATTGCCTTTTTGATTTTTCCTAATAGAAGGAGCACAAACCACCACCACGACCAAGACTACACTAGCAATGATTCCTCCTACAGCTCCAGCAGTGACGCTGCTGGCGGCGACTCAGGTGGAGGTGGAGATTAGCCACCTAGCCGTTCGAACCCTACAAAAAGAAAAACATCCTCACCGATCCGAGGATGTTTTTCTAGAAATATCATTCAACTGTACGCCTGAGGTGGACAAATAGTAGTATTTGTCCACGGGCGGTGCCTGTCACTCTATTTTGTTACCCCTATTTCGCTAATTGTTCATTAGCATAGGTAATGATGTTGGCCAATTCGGTGCCGAATGGGTTTACTTCTTGGGCGTTAATTATTTTACCGTCTTTGTCTAGGATGGCAAAGCCTCTGAGCGATTTGTGTGCTTGTGGGTCTTTCATCCCGGCTTCTTGGATTAATTTGAGTTTTTCGTCTGATAAGATTGGAAAATCTAGACCTAACTCTTCCTTCAATTCTTTGTGATGCTTGACTGAATCTGAACTAAGTGCATAGACATTACCTGGAAATTCAGCAAACATCTGTTTATTTTTCTGCAGCTCGACCAGCTGCGATTTGCAATAGTCTCAGCCAACTCCTGTAAAAAAGAATATTAATGAAGGCTGCTCCTGATTTTCAAAGCTAACTTCCTTACCTTCATCATCCACCAATACATCAGAGCCAGAACATCCCGTAACAAATGCCATCATTGCCATGAATAATACTAAGAAAAATATTAGTTTATGTTTACTCATAATTCACCTCCTCAAACTATTCCAAAACTATTATACCCAATAGGGTAGGGAAATTCATAAACATTATGTGAATAATTATAGAAACATATTATAATGGAAATTATATGAAACTTCCATCAGTTGGATTTTCCTTCAATGAACTCAGAATTAAAGGTTGGATGTAAATGATCTGGATCTATTTTTTAGCTTCCTATTTACTAGGAAGTATCATGTTTGGGTTTGTGATTTCAAAAATCTTCTACCAGGTCGATATTCGCAGTCAAGGAAGCGGTAATGTCGGTGCCAGGAATGCAGGACGCCTGCATGGGAAATTAGCTTTTGTGGTCATTTTTCTTGGTGATGCCTTAAAAGGGGCCGTCGTTGTTCTCATTGCCCGCTACTTTCAATTTGCAGAACCTGTTCAATTGGTTGGACTAGCATTAGCAATAATCGGTCATCTAAAACCTGTCACCTTAAGATTTAAAGGCGGTAAAGGAATTTCAACCTTCATCGGCGGTATGATAACCTTTGAACCTTTGCTTGTTCCAGTAATCCTCTTATCTTTCGGGCTCCTCTACCCCTTTATCAGGAGCTTTACCCTTGCAGGATTAGGGACATTTCTCATAATCCCGCTATTCTTATTTTATAGAAATAATGACGTGCTAAGTTTCATCATTGAAATAGCCCTTGTGGTCATGATCCTCCTAGCACATACAGAAAATGTTAAAGAAAGGCTGAAACGTAATGGATAATCATGATTATTTTTTCAAAATTGCCTCCTCACACGATGAATTTGAGCAAATTCACCGTTTAAATTATCAAACCTTTTCTGAGGAAATTCCCCAGCATTCACCGAATGCTGAACAGAGATTAGTAGACCAATTTCACTCAGAAAATACATATATTGTTTGTATTAAAGATTCGGTAGTAGTAGGAATGATTGCGATTCGTGCAAATCGTCCATTTTCACTAGACCGAAAAATCGGTCCAGTTGAGCAGCAGCTTGGCTTCCCAATTAATTCCCCCTGTGAAGTCAGGCTTTTAGCTGTTAAAAAGGAGTTTCGAAATGGACGAGTCTTTTTAGGATTAGTTCAGTTTTTAATAAAATACTGCTTAAAAAAGGGCTACGACATAGCGGTGATTTCAGGAACTGTCCGTCAGTTAAAGCTTTATGGACAAATGGGTTTTAAGCCTTTTGCACATTTAACAGGTACTGAGGATGCCCTTTATCAACCAATGTATTTAACGAAAAAGACGTTTGACGAATCTGTTGCAGGCAGGATCCTCCCAGCAACAATCCCGTTTTTACCTGGTCCTGTTCAAATCTCAGAAAATGTGAGAAATGCGCTTAGTCAAACTCCAATTTCTCATCGTTCAGAGGAGTTTTTACAAAAGCTGACCGCAGCCAAAAAACGTTTATGTCAAATGGTTAACAGTCGATATGTTCAGGTTTTCCTAGGGTCGGGGACACTCGCTAATGATGTCGTTGCCTCACAGCTTTCCAAGGAGAGGGGCAAAGGGCTTATTTTAGTAAATGGAGAGTTTGGCAGCCGTTTGACAGAACAAGCCAGTCGACTTGGACTCTTATATGTTGTAGTTGAAAAAGAATGGGGGCAATCCTTTACTAAAGATGAAATCGTTGCCAATTTGACTTCTGAAACCACTTGGATTTGGGCTGTTCATAGTGAAACTTCCTCTGGCATGCTCAACGATGTAAACATGCTGAAGGCTGTTGCAAATGAACACAGCCTTAAGCTTTGTTTGGATTGCATAAGTTCAATAGGGGCTATGGATATTGACTTAGAGGGTGTATTTTTAGCATCAGGGGTAAGCGGCAAAGCGCTGCGGGCATTTACGGGATTGTCCTTTGTCTTCCATCAGCATGAAGTAACCCCATCACCAGCCTTGCCAAAATACCTTGATTTGGGATATTACATGGAAAAGGACAGCATCCCCTTTTCACAGTCGTCTAACCTCTTAGAAGCTTTATTGGCAGCACTGGAAAATATTAATCTCGAAACCTATCAAAAAATCGCTGTAAGGCAGCAATTTTTAAAAGAAAAACTAAAACAGTACAAGTTTACGGTCATAAGTGAAAATAGCAGTTCGCCTATCATCCTAACAATTGCCATCCCTTATAGCCTATCATCTGCTGCTATAGGCGAGCTTGTCTACTACCACGGATATCAGCTGCATTATGAAAGTGAATACCTAAAGAAGCGGAATTGGATACAAATCGCCTGTATTGACGAGTACCAAGAGGCCGACCTTGAAAAAATGGTCAACCTGCTTCACCGGATCGTCAACTATGAACAGATTAATAGCACTAAGACTTTGGTTCAACAATAAAGTAAAATCAAAAAAATCACTCCTTCAGCGGCTCGCTTAGGAGTGATTTTTATGTTCAACTGTACGCCTGAGGTGGACAAATGAGGGATTTGTCCACGGACGGTGCCTGTCACCTTTATTTGTCACCTTTATTGTCACTTATATTTAACACCATTTAACAGGATTGCTTCCTTTATGCTTTGGTCGGTGATTACTAGGCTTCCTTTGAGGTCTGAGATGGTTCGGGCCAGGCGGATGATTTTGATCTGTGTTCGGCTGCTCCAGTTTTTCTGTGCTGATAGATTTTGAAGTTCCCTTTGTTGAACAGCTGTTAACGGGCTTGTTTGAAGGAGTATGTCGTATGGTACTCTGCTATTACAAATTTCCTTTTCGTATCGATGGTATTGACGTTTCCTTGCCTCTTCTACTCTATTTCTCACGATTTCAGATGGTTCTTCTCTTGTGAAATCCTTAGAAAATATTACAGGCCTCAGGGAAAGATGAATATCAAATCTGTCATGAAGCGGGCCAGATATTCTATTTTTATAGGTTATAACCTGCCTCTTTGTACATGTGCAATAATGAGTATTCGATCCTGCATACCCGCATGGACAGGGATTCATTGCGGCGATTAAAATAAAGTTTGCAGGATATGAAATCGTGGCATGTGTTCGACTAATCGTAATCTTTCCATTTTCAAATGGCTGTCGCAGCATATCAAGCAGCTTTTTTGGAAATTCGGCAATTTCATCAAGAAAAAGGACACCTTGATGGGCTAAAGAAATTTCACCTGGCTTTGGATAGGTACCGCCGCCAATGATGGAGATGGCTGACGCTGAATGGTGCGGGTTGCGAAAAGGGGGTATTCGAGTGTCAGGGCAGGTGCTTCCGCTTAGCTGGTATAGACTTATCATTTCAAGCTGTGCCTGCTTTGTTAAGGCTGGTAAAATCGAGGGAAAGCTTTCAGCCAGCATGCTTTTTCCGCATCCAGGTGGACCGGTCATTAAGACATGATGTCCCCCAGCAGCTGCTATCTCTAAAGCCCTTTTACTATTTTTATGTCCCATCACCTGCTCAAACTTTACCAAACTCTTCATTTCGGATTGGACCAAATTGTTTTTTTGAAAAATGAAGGGGACAGCTCTTCCTCGCCCTGACAAATGGTCTATCACCTGTTTTAATGACGACACGAAGATAATTTTGAGGTCTGAAAATTCGAGGGTTGGTAAATTTTCATCATAAGGCATATATAGTGTTTGGATATTGAGTTTCTTTGCTG
Organism: Neobacillus sp.; assembly: GCA_040797665.1. Lineage (GTDB taxonomy): Bacteria > Bacillota > Bacilli > Bacillales > Cytobacillaceae > Neobacillus. The sequence goes on from JBFNER010000008.1 coordinate 13,797, forward strand.
CCAGTACAGCTGGCAGCATTCCTACCACAGGGACGATGGCTCCGTCCAATGACAACGCACCGATAAAAGCTGTATGCGTTGGGATATTAACATTAAGTTCATGCAAGCTAACAAGCATACTAATGGCCATCGCTAGGTCAAACATCGGTCCACTTTTCTTTTGTTCTGATGGTGACAGGTTAATGATAATTTTTTGTCCTGCGAGCGACAGGTCCAACGAGCGAAGTGCTGCAATAATTCTTTCTTTCGACTCTTTTACAGCTGCATCTGGAAGTCCGACGATCCGAATAGAATCCGTTCCAACAAATGATATTACTTCCACACTGACACGATATCCTTCCATCCCTTTTAACCCAATACTAGTCACTGTTGCACACATGGTGGTGTAACCTCCAATTCTTTTGAAAGCATGATGACTTGTCCATTTTGACCTAAATACAACTCCATAAAAGGGGCTTTTACATATTCTTCGTACTTTTGGGATGACGGGTCAGGAAAATAGGACAGGAGATATTCAGGATTGACCAGCGAAGATACTTCACCATTGACATAATCTAAATAACTGCTCCATGGATAGTCCTCGAGTTCATCTACTAACCCCGCTTTTAATGGATTCAGATGAATATATTTGCTTACATCGAATTCATAATCTAGCGAATCTAGCAGCTGTGCATCATATCGTTTGTCAAAAACATGGCCAGAATATTCATATTTCTTGTTAAAATACTTGGCATATTTGGTATTTAGGTAACTCATAATGATGGCGGGCGAAATAGTGGTCGTTTCAAGCTGAAGATGAGTATGGTTGGTCATCAGGCAGTAGGCGTGGAGTGTATAGGAGTAGCGATGTTTCGACTCTTTCAACAAATTAAGATATTTGATTCTGTCTTCATCATCAAAGAAAAGCGTAGACCTACGGACCCCTCTACTCGTAATATGATACTTTGCACCTTTAAAAAACGCACGGCGTCTTCGGCCCATAGCAGTCACTCCTTCATTCAATTAAGATTGGTTTGGGTTTTAGGGTTTTGGTTTTGGGTTTTGGGTTTTGGTTTTGGGTTTTGGGTTTTGGGTTTTGGGTTGGTTTTGATTTAAGGCTGGGTCAGGTCAATAAGGAAAGAAGTAAGAACAAGCAAGCAGAGGAGATAAAGGCGGGATACAACTAAACCAATTCGACAACAACCATCATAATCCTTCCGGCATAATAAATTTCCCTCTCCACTGTCCACCTCAGGCGTACAAATGGGCTGATTTGTATTTGTGTGGTGACAGGCACCACACACATACAAAATGACCACTTTGTCCACGGACGGTGCCTGTCACCATGTATGTCGTGTCACCATGTATGTCGCCATGCACACTATAGTATGTAATATTTGGTATTTACGTATTATACTATAGTTATAGAGAGGGGTTTGGATGATGGGGTATTTTGTTAAGAAGCGTGATTTTATGATTCCTTCTTCGGGGATTGATTCGGTTGAGCGTGTTGTTTTGGGTGGTGTGGAGCAGACGATTTTGATTCAGGCTGTAGATACTAAGAAGCCTGTTCTGTTATTTGTTCATGGCGGTCCGTGCATGCCAATTCCAGGTGTTGTTTCGCGCGGGCAGGATTATGCCGTTTCGACGTCTACCAAAGAATTAGTAAAGCATTTTGTAGTGGTTTTCTGGGACCAGCGCGGCGCTGGCAAGTCTTTCAACAAAGGTCTCGCAGCAGAAACACTACGAGTAGAACAATTTATTCAAGATTGTTCCGAACTTATTGATATTCTAGTAAATCGTTTCCAAAGAGAAAAGGTTTATTTGGCTGCCCACTCGTGGGGCACCATAATTGGTCTGTCAATTGCCTCACGATACCCTGAAAAACTTCATGGGTATGTAGGAATTTCACAAATCTTAAGTTGGACCAATAACGATACTCTCTGCTATGACTGGTTGAAACATAAAGCAGAGAAAGCAAACGACCAAAGTACCTTGAAAAAACTAGAAGAAATTGGGCGCCCTCCTTTTATGAAAGTAAAGCAGTGGACAGATTTTCGCCGCCCGCTAATCAAATATAAATCAATGATTTATTCTACTGAGACTGTAAAACATCCAGGTATGAGCGGCGCGTTTAAGATCTTTCTAAATAGTTCTGACTATACACTAAAGGATATATTTCATACCTTTTATAGTTCATACAATCTGACCTACACCCAAGAATTGATTGAGGATTTTGCTAAAATTAACCTTGAGGCCTTAACACGGATTGATGTACCTATCGCCTTTTTGCATGGGAAGCAGGACTTTCATGTGGACGGCAGACCGGTTGAAGCATTTTTTCAAAAGCTTGAAGCACCACTAGGCAAGGAAATGATCTGGTTTGAAAATTCCTCCCACATGTTCCATCCAGAAGATGCAAAGTCTATTGAGAAATATATCATTGAATTTGCTAACAAACGAACGATGGTTACGGTATGAAAAAAGGATAATTCCGCAAGAATATTGGCCAGATTCTGAAACCGTCACTCATAAATCTTATCGTTTTGATAAAAAAGGAGGATGTCCATAGTGAAAAAGACACTACTCTTTGTCATACTTTTTAGCTTTATCTGGGCGACTGGCTGCACCCCAAAAAACGACAGTGTAAAAGGAGAATTTGATGTTTCCGGTGTTATTAAAGAGGTAGATGCTGAAAGAAAAGCAATATTAGTAGACGATCCAGATAAAGGGTTAATCTGGATCACACTGCCTAAAAACGCAGAGACCACAAAGTTCGAACCTGACCAAACCGTCGCAGTCTGGACAGACGGAAAAATTAGGGAATCCTACCCACTGCAAGCAACTGCACTAAATGTAGAACTAATAACCCCCTAAACAAACCGCATAACAAAGCTTGGTTGTGTTAAACACGAACATAATCCAAGCTTTTTTTACTACCGACTTTTGTCACTGTCCACCTCAGGCGTACAAATTGGGTGATTTGTCCACCGACGGTGACAGGCACCGAAACGGCACCGAAACATCACTCCAATTGAACCTTTTCTACCCTTGTTTCATATATAAAAAGATGAGGTGATATTTATGGTGAAGGTTTTTATTGACCCTGGACATGGGGGTTCGGATCCGGGGGCTGTAGGAAATGGCTTGCAAGAGAAGAATGTTACTCTTTCGATTGCTAATAGGATTCGGGATATTCTTTCGAATGAGTATCAGAATGTGGAGGTAAGGATGAGTCGTACCGGTGATCAAACTGTTTCGTTGCAGCAGCGTACAAACAATGCCAATGCCTGGGGAGCAGATTTTTACCTATCTGTTCACATTAATGCCGGCGGTGGTACCGGCTACGAGGATTACATTCACGATGCCTTATCGAGTCGTTCTCGTACAGCGGATATTCAGCGTATCATTCATCCAGAGATTGTGAAGTTAAACAATATGACTGACCGTGGTGCCAAAAAAGCAAACTTCCATGTGATCCGTGAATCCACAATGGACGCCCTCTTAACTGAAAACGGCTTTATTGATAACAGTAATGATGCGGCGAAGATGAAGGATCCTAACTGGATTGAAAATGTTGCCCGCGGACATGTTAATGGAATTGCTAAAGCGTTTAGCCTGCAAAAAACAGGTACTACTTCAACACCACCAGCTTCTGGCACTGGTACTAGCACTGTCTCAGCACCTGCCACCAGTTCCGGCTCAGGCACACGAACTCTTTATCTGCCAGCACATGTCAACGAGTGGAGGGTTTATCCGCTAAATGTTCAACCAGTTAAAGCGAATGCTCTTCCAACCCGCTTACGCCCGAGTAAGTTTGGCGGTCTCCAATACACGATACTAGGAGAGCCACTACCTAACGTATATATTATACAAACACTTCAACTAGGAAAAGTTCAGATATACGCAGGACCTGAAACAGGGGCTACAATAAGATAATTGCAAGCCAATACTCCAAGTAGGCCACTTTCTATTTGGAGTGTTGTTTTTCATAACATAGCATTTTACACAATTCAACACAAACAAGAGCTCTTCTAATTAGAAGAGCCCGACAACCACAAACTTTTAAGACATTGCTCTTAAGTCTTCAGGTCTAGTTTTAATCACACCGAAGTGATAAAGAATGGCATTGACAATCCTAGCAGATGCTTTTCCATCCCCATAAGGATTGGACGCTTTAGCCATTTCATCGTGTGCAGCTTTGTCTGTTAACAATTCATCCGCAAGGTTAAAGATGACCTCTTCATCCGTTCCTGCCAGCTTCAAAGTGCCGGCAGCCACCCCTTCTGGCCGTTCTGTTGTATCTCTTAACACTAAAACAGGAACCCCGAGTGATGGTGCTTCCTCTTGCACACCGCCAGAATCGGTTAAAATCAGATAGGCTTTGGATGCAAAATTATGAAAGTCAATTACATCTAGCGGTTCTATTAAATGAATACGATCATTTTCACCTAGTATTTTATTAGCAATTTCCCGGACGACTGGATTCATATGTACCGGATAAACGACTTGTACATCCTGATGCTTTTCAACAAGTCTGCTTATGGCACGGAACATATTTTCCATAGGAGTTCCGGTATTTTCCCGGCGGTGAGCCGTCATGAGTATCAACCGGTCATCGCCTAATTGATCTAGAACAGGATGAGAATATTGATTCTTTACTGTTGTTTTCAACGCATCAATTGCTGTATTTCCTGTAACAAAGATGGTTTCTTCTAATTTATTTTCAGTTACAAGATTACCTTTAGAAAGTTCCGTTGGGGCAAAATGAAGGTCCGCTAGCACCCCTGTCAGCTGCCGATTCATCTCTTCCGGATAAGGGGAATATTTATTTCGCGTCCTTAGTCCCGCCTCAACATGTCCAATAGGAATCTGATTATAAAACGCTGCTAGACTAGCCACAAAGGTAGTGGAAGTATCTCCATGGACTAAAACAATATCTGGTTTAACCTCCTGGAATACTTTATTCAACCCCTCTAAGCACCGGGTGGTTACATCAATCAATGACTGTCTGTCCTTCATAATATTTAAATCATAATCAGGAACAATCTCAAAAATATGTAAAACTTGATCAAGCATTTCCCTATGCTGAGCTGTAACCGTGACGATTGACTGTATTTGCTCATTTCTCTCTAACTCTTTTACAAGAGGCGCCATTTTAATCGCTTCAGGTCTAGTACCAAAAACCGTCATTACCTTCAATTGATTACCCATAAAAACCTCCAATGTAACTATGGTAACAAAACTATTCCACTGTTATCTATTATTTACAAATGCCCCTACCATGATAACAAACTTTTTCAAACGCGAAAAGTATGAAAGGCACAAGCACCTATAGCGAACACAACACACTGGGAAAATAACAACTGTCCACCTCAGGCGTACAAATAGGCAAAATTGTCCACGGGCGGTGACAGGCACCATAATGGCACCAAAATCAAACCATGTCGAATGTTGTATGGTAAAATGTTTTTTTGTGTTTTATAATAGGTTTTATGCAATATACCAGAGATTGGTATTTTTTCAGTTTGATAGGTTGGGATTTTAAAGTATGTTAGTAGAAAGGGAATTTGTAGTGAAGAACAAAGTATTATTTTTATCAATTTTCACGGTTTTGCTTTTAGTTGTTGGGCTTGGCTCCGCTCCTTCTTATGCTAGTAGTTCTGGTTGGAAACTAGAAGATGGAAAGTGGTACTTTTTCCAGAATGATGCTATGTTACATGGTTGGCAGTACATAGGCGGTAAGTGGTATTTCTTAGATGACACTACTGGAGCGATGAAAACAGGCTGGGTAAAAGACCAGGATAAGTGGTACTACACCGACAGCAGCGGTGCAATGAAAATAGGCTGGGCCCTTATTAAGGGTAAATGGTATTTCTTCGACAGAAGCGGTACGATGAAAACTGGCTGGGTTAAGGATCAAACGAGCTGGTATTTCATGGACAAGGATGGAGCGATGAGTACCGGTTGGATCACCGACAATGACAAATGGTATTATCTTCAAGCTAGCGGAGTGATGAAAACAGGCTGGCTGCAGCAAGGAACCTTATGGTATTACCTAAAGTCGAGCGGTGATCGAGCAGTAGGTATCCAAACTATCGGAACTGACGTCTACTATTTTAACCAGCTAGGAGTTATGGACGCTAATCTTTGGCATCTCGAGAATAACCGTACATACTATTTTCAAAATAACGGTGCTGCAGCAAAAGGTGTTACGACAATAGCAGATAAAAAATATTTATTTAATTCCTCTGCAAGCTTAGTGATAAATGACTGGGGCTTAGTAAATGGAAAGTGGTATTATTCCGATACACAGGGGCTGATTCAGACTGGCTGGGTTACAGTGAAGAACAAATCCTACTTTCTTGATTCTAACGGTATTATGCAAACAGGCTGGCTGCAGGACCAGGGAAAGACCTATTATTTAACAACCAGTGGAGCAGCTGCAACAGGGTTAAACACCATCAGCAATCTACCCTATTATTTCGCTCAAGATGGTACGTTATATAAAAATGGCTGGTTTACGATTGATGAGAAGCGCTTTTACGCAAACACAAACGGCATCCTCCAAAAGAGCTGGCTGCCATTAACGGAGGGCCGCTATTATTTCGGCTCAGATTTTACGATGAAAACCAATTGGGTTTCAGACCAAGGAAAATGGTACTATCTCGATGATAAAGGGTTGATGAAAACCGGATGGGTTTTAGATAGCAATCACTGGTATTATTTAAACTCATCAGGAGAAATGCAAACCGGATGGCTAAAGGCAAGCGGTCACTGGTACTTTTTAACTCAATCTGGAAAAATGGTAACAGGCTGGTATCTCATTAATGGAAACTGGTATTACTTCGGACAAACTGGCGAAATGAAGACCGGCTGGATTACCGACAATGGCAAGGATTACTTTTTAGAAGCAACTGGTGTCTGGATTCCGATTTCAAGGGAAATGGAAGGAAAGATCATTGTCCTCGATCCTGGGCACGGAGGTCATGACGGCGGGGCTAGCGCTGGAGGCTTTGCTGAGAAAACAATCACTTTACAGGTCAGCTTAAAATTAGCTGAGCAGCTAAAGAAAGGTGGAGCCACGGTATTGTTGACCCGTAGTACGGATGAGTACATGACCTTGGATGGCAGAGTTGAATTCTCGAATAACATTAAACCAGATGCATTTATCAGCATCCATGTTAACTCCTCTACAGCGACTAGTGCTGCAGGGATTGAAACATACTACAATGCTACGGGCGGAGTCATGCCGGACGAAAGCAAGCAGCTGGCCGCAGATATACAAAGTGAGCTAGTGAAAATAACTGGTGCAATGAACAGAGGCGTAAAGGATGCAGATTATAAAGTCCTAAGAGGAAATCTCGTCCCAGCTGTCCTTGTGGAATTAGGATTTATCTCGAACGATGGTGAACGGGCAAACCTAGTCAGTGACAGCTATCAAAATAAACTCGTAAATGGCCTACTAAACGGACTATCAAAATATTTTGGCAGACTTTAAGAACAATAAATAAAACGTAAAAAAGGAGAATCGTTTGCCGATTCTCCTTTTTTAATAATATCTTCAATTATAGCATCGCACCATCTCGTCCAATTTTGTAACCGCCAATCGTGGTGTTTGCTGCCATTGAACCATCTGAATAAAAGTAATACCACTTGGTGCCAATCAGCTTCCAGCCTTTTTCCATGGCACCAGATTTAGTAAAGTGATACCATTTCCCCCCTATTAGCTGCCAACCCGTTTGCATAGCACCAGTTGAATGGAAGTAGTACCACGTGCCGCCACTATTCAGCCAGCCTGTCTTCATCGCTCCACTCGTATTGAAGAAATACCAAGTCCCTCCACTATTCAGCCAACCTGTTTTCATCGCTCCACCGCTGCTTAAATAGTACCAAGCACCGCCAGTTTGAAGCCAGCCTGTTTTCATTGCACCGGAGCTGGTCAAGAAATACCAAGAACCACCCGTTTTCAGCCAGCCCGACTTCATTACACCCGAATCATCTAAAAAGTACCATGACCCGTCAGCATTCAGCCAGCCTGTTTTCATTACACCAGTAATTAAATCATAGTAATACCAATTACCGTTTTCACTTACCCAGCCGAATTTCTTAGCGGAAGACGTGACCGTTATCTTAGTTGCTACACTGACGTTCCCAGCTATATCTTCTGCAAAGACGTCAATAACGGTTCCTGCTGTTTGTTTGGTTATACTTAACGTGAAGTCACCGGAGCTGCTGCTGATTGTCCTGCCGATTTCGTTGGGACCTACCTTTGCATATACCGTCACATTTGGTTCGACGGTACCAGATAGAATCGTTTCAGCGTCACTAATCACTTTTACCACTGGACTTGCCGGTGCAATGGTGTCAGCCTCTCCCGGTTCCCGGTCTACATTTAGGAGGGTATACGTTACATTGCTACCCTTTTGATCTGGCACCTTAAAGCCGTCCTCAGAGTTATAGGCCTTCACAACAGCCCCGCCGCCTCGTAAGCTCGCAGTATTGCCTGTGTAGATTTGTGTCTTAACCGCATCGAAGATTGGATCACCCTTAAATCCATATATCCCTGTTGCTTCTTTAAAAAGTAAGGCAATTCGAAAATTGGTCATTAACTGACCAAATGTCAGATTTGGATTAATATAGTCCTTTGCCACTTTCTCGACTGCTAAATAATTATTATTGGGATCTTCTAAAATTCTTCTAAAAACTTGATTCCCTAGGCTTGTTTGGAGTTTAAGATACTGTCCAAACAAATAGGATAAGGAATAGTTAGCTAGTGTATCACCGTAATGGTCCCAGTAAAGCAGCGAATGTCCATTTCTAATAGAAGAAGATTGATTATAGTAATAAATCCGATCATACAGCCCTTGTCCCGTGTAAATTTGTTCTGCTGCCATAGCGAGGGCTTCGTCTAACCAAATATCCATTTCAGTGTCTGAGCCTTCGATTAGGACATTACGGTTAAAATTGACCATATGCTGGAACTCATGAGCCAATGTTGAATATGCCTGTGACACATCCTTTTTGCCGCCATTGTCCATCGTTGGGTACGTATCAATGTAGAAAATCTCAGATTGGTTCGACCCAGTTCCGCTATATAAATCACCAGCCCAGAAATACCCTGAAACAAACCCGCCGCTATTGGTATAGCCATCCTGAATATCAAAACATAATATATTTACTTTTCCATCCTGATTAACATCAGACTCTATTCCAAAATTACTTACTACGGATGAATATATTTTGCTATCAAATTCATGGCCGAGCTTTTGGGCATCTACATCTGTAAGCTCATTATTATAGACCCAAACATTTGCTTTAGTGCCACTATAGGCAAGACGTGCATTGATTTGGTAGTCTGTATTACGTTCTAAATTCGTTACCCAAAAGTACTTTTGGTCTCCAACCTTAAAGGATGTTGTCGTGATGCTCCGACTCTTTCGAACCACTTTTCCCTTGTTAGCAGCAAGGTCGAAGGGCTTCTTTACATCAACTTTGAAGGAATCAGGGGCCAAGCTTTTATCCATAAAGTATTTACTATTTTTCAAATTAAAAGTACCTGTCGGCTGTGTCGCTGTTCCATCTACAGATTCATTGCTGATCACAGCATATTTATTATAGGCTGTTGGAGTTCCGGGAGTTGTGGTTTGATAAAACGTATTTACAACCTTAAACATTCTATAATCTGAAAAATATTCAGCAGAACTAGTCGGCAAAACACCCACAATCATATATATATAGGGCTGTGAAGAAAAATCAGCCTTTGGCAATAGTGCATCTAAAGAGACATCTTTATGCCCTGAGGTATCGTATTCAAGTCCACCAATATACGATAAGGAACCAGCTTGCTCTTCGAAAAATTCAACAATCAGTATTTTATCTTTTTGATAAAGCTCTTCAGAGAGATAATTTAAACTAAGCTGCATATCTTCTGCATTTTCCTGTGAAGTTGTGATATCTACATAATAAATAGATTGATAGCGATTGTAGCTATCCAATAAATCACCCACATGCCCCCCCTTTTGGACTAGCGGATAAATGGACGGATTCAATTCATTCGCCTTCTTTTCAGCTAACTGTTTAGGCGTTTTTGCATCCAAATGGTTAGCACTCAAGCTCAATCTTTCAGAAGTGGCTGTGTCCTTGCCTATACCCTCTGCAAATCCTGCCGCCGGTGCAGCTAGTAACTGAAGCGCCACTAACATAGCAATGATCTTTCTCAAACTCCCTACCCCTCTCCCCATATCTACCAATATCTCTACCAACCCAAATTATAAAACTACCACTCTATTCTACTATATTCAAATTAAAATTAGTGTTTAATAAGCAAGTTTCCAGCAATTATCCAATTTGTATTTCTGGGGTGGACTGGTGTATTTCTTTGGTGCCTGTCACCGAAAGTTGTCTCTCTCCGAAAATTCTCACCGTAAGTGTCGAAATTATAACCCTTTTCCGTGAAAACCCTTACATAATATTACATTTTTCACGTTGGCGATGCGTTATAGTGAACATGTATCTATTTTTAGAAGGAGGAATTTTATTGAAAAAGAAACGCTTGTTAAAGGTTCTATCAACCTCTTTTATCGCTGCTAGTTTACTAGCAGTACCCACCCCAGAACTGGCTCTAGGAAAAGCAGTCCCTAAAGAATCTGCAGTCTATGCGATTGAATCTACTAAACTTTTAAACCATCAAGGTCAGCAGGTTAAAATTGTCAGAGATTCCTTTGGTGTTCCACACATATATTCGGAAACGGATACAGCTTTATTCTTCGGTGCAGGCTATGCAACCGCAGAGGACAGGCTCTGGCAGGCAGAGTTATCAAGAATTGTTGCCAGTGGGAGAATGGCGGAAGTTTTTGGAGGAACTCCAACTAATATTGGTCAAGACCAGGTAATTCGCCGTGAGGGCTATACTGATGAGGAAGCTCTTGCACAGTTTGAACGTTTACCTGATTACGTGAAACGCGGGCTCCAAGGTTATATTGATGGCATCAACCATTACATAGAAACCACCCCAGCTTCATTCCTCCCTCCAGAATTCAGGGGTCAAAAACCAGCAAAATGGACAATTGTCGATTCTCTTAAGGTTCAGCAATTAATGGTCCGCAGATTTGGAGAAAGCGGCGGCGGTGAGATGAGTAAGCTTTCATTATTACAAAATTTGCAGACTACATTAGGCGCAGTGGAGGGATTACAGGCATTTGAAACGGTATATATGAAGAACGATCCAACTGCCCGAGTTTCTCTTGATTCAACAACAGATAAATCTGTTAAAAAGGCTAGTAAAATCGACACAACCAAATTCCCTAATAGCGATAAAGTCGCCAAACAACTTGAACAAGAACAGCAAATGAAGCTTGATATTGAAAAAACATACGGATTTCCAAGTAAAGGCGGCAGTAATGCCTGGGTTGTCAGCCCTTCACGCAGTGCTAATGGCGGCACTCTTTTACTAGGCGGACCACAAATGGGCTTCTCTGTTCCTCAGATTGCCCATGAAGTCGGCATTCATGGTGCCGGTTATAACTCTGTTGGGATGGCGTTTGCAGGAGCAGGACCCATTCCTCTGATTGGTCGCGGCAATGACTTTGCATGGACAACCACTACCGGGTACGGTGACCAGGTGGATACCTTTGTGTTAACCATTAACCCAGCGAATCCTAACCAATATTTATACAATGGCAAATGGGTTGATTTTGAAGTTCGAACGGAAAAAATTAAGGTCGCAGGCGGCAACACCGTTGATTTCGAAGTATACCGAAGCGTCCATGGTCCTGTTGTTTATAAAGATAGTCAGACTGCTTATGCCCAACAGCGCTCGCATTGGGGGAAAGAGGTTGAAGCCATGGTAGCCTTCTATGACTTTAACCGTGCCAGCAACATTAAACAGTTTGAAGAGGCAGTTGAAAAAATCCCTACCTCCCATAACTTCCTGTATGCAGACAAGCAGGGAAATATCGGCTACTGGATTACCGGTAGAAATGCTATAAGGGCAGAGGGTACGGATAACCGCCTGCCAATGGCAGGAGATGGATCACAGGAGTGGCAAGGAATAGCCCCAACTGAATCGCTGCCACATGCTATAAACCCATCTCAAGGAGTAGTGGCCAACTGGAACAATAAGCCAAGTCCTGATTGGGAGTTCACAGAGCAAGCCTTCGGACCGACTCACCGTTCTGGATTTATCTTAGACCAGTTAGCTGCACTAGACAAAGTAGCATGGGAAGATATGGAGGAAATAAACAAAAAGGCTGGTCATATCCATTTAGATGCCTATTTCTTTAAGGACCTATTATTATCCAGGATTAACCAAGACTCATTATCTGATGACGTTAAATTGGCTGCTGAACTCATCGCAGGTTGGGACATGTATCAATGGGATGAGAATAAAGATGAGCTTTATGATCATGCTGGTCTGACTATTTTTAAAAGCTGGTTTGGAAAAGTAAAAGAAACTGTCTTATTACAATTAAAGGATACTGGTGGAGGCTCTAGTGATGTACTTTTCCACGTCTTAACTTCAAATGAAGAGGACTTAGCAGCCAAATACGGCTTCCTTGGCGAACTTGATCTAAACCAAATTGCAGCTGAAAGCCTGCAGGCAGCTGTAACTGAACTGGCTGATAAAAATCCAGATAAGAGTATGCTAGAATGGCTATCACCTATTTCTAGAATCAACTTCCAAGTGCTAGGAGCCGTTGGGGTCAAACCTATCCTCAACATGAACCGCGGCACCTATAACCAAATTGTCGAATTTTCAAAAGCTAGTACTAAGAGTGTGAACATCCTGCCTCCTGGACAAAGCGGTAATCCGTTCTCTCCTCATTACGATGACCAGAGATTACTATATGCCAACTGGGAATACAAACCGATGATTCTCGATATTTTAAAACCAAATAAAAAGTAACAACCATGAGACCCCCTTCTCTGCTTGCGCATCTAGGGGGTTTTATTTTCATAAAGAATGGACCTTTCATGAGATAGGTTCATTTTTTTTATGACTAAAGATATGACTTCTTTATGACTAATCGTCACTATTGAATGTGACTTTTTAAGAGTAAATTTATGCATGTAAGCAACAGAGCAACGAGTTGATCGAGATTTGCGGCTTGTATTTAAACCAAACAGAAGAGGTGTTTTTAGGATGACGGCAGTTGTAAAAATAGAAAATGTCTCGAAAACGATTAAAGGAAAAACGATTATTGATTCATTAAGCTTTGAGGTTCATAAAGGTGAGGTGTTTGGATTCTTAGGACCGAATGGTGCTGGTAAAACGACGACAATTCGGATGATGGTTGGCTTGATTGGAATGACTTCAGGAGATATCACCATTTCTGGTCATAGTATTAAGAATGATTTTGAAAAAGCAGTCAGCCAGGTCGGTGCCATTGTGGAAAACCCAGAGATGTACAAATTTATGAGCGGTTATCAAAATCTTCAGCAGTTTGCCCGGATGTCAAACGGGATTACGAAAGAAAAAATAGATGAAGTTGTGAAACTGGTCGGTTTGACAGACAGAATTCATGACAAAGTAAAAACCTACTCACTCGGGATGCGGCAAAGGCTTGGTCTTGCCCAGTCACTCCTTCATGACCCAGAGGTGCTGATTCTCGATGAACCAACGAATGGACTTGACCCAGCAGGTATTCGTGAGATCAGGGATCACTTAAGAATGCTGACAAGAGAAAAAGGCATGGCTGTCATTGTCTCTAGTCATTTACTATCTGAAATGGAAATGATGTGCGACCGCATCGGGATTATCCAAGGTGGAAAACTCGTGGATGTACAAAAGGTTCATGATTTTATTCAAGGTTCGGAAAAAACTTATGAACTTGAGGTATCGGCAAGAGAAAAGGCCTTAGAGCTTATTCAGCACTTATATCCGACCCACACTTTTTCAATGACGGCAAGCGGAATTACCGCACCATTACTAAAAGAAGACATCCCAAACGTGGTCGAGGCGTTTGTTCATGACGGCATCAAGATTTATGGAATTAAGGAAATATCAAAAACCTTAGAGGAACGTTTCTTAGAGGTTACCGAAAACAAGGAGGTTCTTTTACATGCTTAAACTCATTCAAAATGAATGGCTGAAGATTTTTAAGCGGCCTGGAACATATGTGATGATTGGCCTGCTGATCCTTGTGATTACAATCCTGGGGGCGGTTATGAAATCACAGTATGGGGCTGCACCAGAGGAAAATCCGAACTGGAAGCAGGAACTTCAGGTTCAGGTTGACCAGACAAAGGAACAAATGGAGTCAGTGAAGAATGGCCGGAACGATCAATATCAATATTATCTTAGAGAAATTGCGGTCAAAGAATATCAAATCGCCCATGATATGAATCCGAATCAAGAATATACAGTATGGGGTTTCCTCAATGATGCGAGTAATGCGATTCAATTTGCCGGATTGTTCGTGATCATCGTGGCAGCCGGAATTGTAGCGTCAGAATTTAATTGGGGAACAATTAAGCTGCTGTTAATACGCCCCATTTCCAGGGTGAAGATTCTTGTTGCTAAATATATGACGGTCCTGCTGTTTGCTGTTTTAATGTTGCTAATTACCTTTTCATACTCTTGTATGATCGGATTTGTCCTATTCGGAACTCCAGAAGTCAGCGTTCCCTATTTAAATTATGTGGATGGAGAAATTGTTGAGCAAAACATGTTGGTTCACTTGATTGTTTTTTATGGATTAAAGTCTATCAGTATGCTGATGCTGGCTACGATGGCGTTTATGATTTCAGCCGTTTTTCGAAACAGTTCTCTTGCGATCGGAATTTCGATTTTCTTGATGTTTGCCGGCGGACAATTAACGATGATGCTCGCATCAAAATACGAGTGGGCTAAATACATGTTATTTGCCAATACAGAATTGATTCAATATTTTGAAGGCGTACCAATAGTTGAAGGCATGACACTCACCTTCTCCGTCGGCATCCTGGTTGTTTACTTCGTTTTATTTCAGTTTTTAACCTATTATGTGTTCAAAAAGCGTGACGTTGCGGCATAGCCCACGCAAAGGGAATAAACTTCACAAAAATCAACCGTAACACAAATTAATTAAAAAAAGGATGGGATCATGATGAAAGTGATAAGTTATTTAGTTGTTTTATTAGTAGGTGCGTTTTTAGTAACAGGCTGCTCAATTGATATGTCAACGTCAAAAACAGATGAATTTGCTTCAAAGGCTGAAGCAATGGGGTATAAATTTATCGATGCTCAGGATACCTTTGAATCTTTTGAGGAAAAAGAATCATATACCGCGGAGGATCAACAACTAGTGGTGGAAGTAGTAGGAGAACTTTTAGAAGCAGTTGAAGAATTTAAACAAGAGGATTCCTCCTTTGTCGGAAATATAGCCAAGAAATTTGCCTCTGAGGAGATCAATGAAAAGGAAGCGATTCTCCAAGATGTGTATGACAAAGCTTTAACCGGCACCATGGAAAAAGCCGATGGTCACGACCTCGTTGACGTCCTAGCAGCAGACTTCGAAATAAGCGTTTTTGGCAAGTAAGGAAAAACAGGCGACCAAATCAATGGGCGCCTGTTTTCATTATAAAGATCCTAATAAAAAGTAAATTAAGAAGAAGAAGGCGATGACGTACATGGTAACAGAAACTTCATTCTTCCGTCCTGTAACCAGCTTTAGAATCGGATAAACAAGGAAGCCAAAGGCAATTCCATTTGCAATACTGAAACTTAACGGCATAATTGCCAGCATCAAGAAAGCTGGAAACGCTTCGGTAAAATCATCAAATGGAATTTCTTTTAAGCTTTGGATCATTAGCCCGCCAACAATAATAAACACCGGTGCGATTGCCTCGTTAGGAATCACTTTGAATAAAGGAATTAAGAATAGTGCCGGTATAAAGAGAAGTCCCGTTGTAAACGAAGTTAGCCCGGTTCTTCCACCTGCTGCAATTCCGGTTGCCGACTCAGCTGCGGTTGTTGTCGGACTGCAGCCAAAAATCCCCGCCCCTACTACAGAAAAGGCATTTGCCTGGAACGACTTTCGGAATTTCGATTTATCTGGAAGCATTCCCAACTGAGCTCCCATGTTTTGAAAAATAATCACCATCGATAACGAGAAAACAGCTGTCCAAAAATTCACCGTATTAATGGCACTAAAATCAAAAGCTAAAAACACTTCACCATACCCGCTAAAATTAAAGCTGAAGTCTCGCAATGATGATAAATCAACAATGCCAAGCATGGCACCAATGAACGTCCCTGCGATAATTCCTATTAAGAAATTTCCCTTTACATTGCGCAAGAAAAGCGGCAGAAGTACCACTAGTGTTAGTAAGGTTGTCAATGTATGCGGGTCACTTAGATCACCAAGTCCCACGAACGTCCCTTCATTCGCCACAATGATTCCGCCATTTTTCAGACCTAGAAAGGCGATAAAAAAGCCGATCCCTGCCGTCATGGCATGAATCATCGATTTCGGAATGGATTGTGAAAGATAAACAGCCGCTTTTGTAACTGTCGTCAAAGTGAACACAATTCCAGCGATAAATACGGCTGCTAGTGCCTGCTGCCAGGTAAGCCCGAGGGAAAATACGAGTGTGAATACGAAAAACGCATTATCCCCCATACCCGGCACAATAATTAACGGGGATTTCGCCCAAAGCGCCATCAGCATACACCCGACAAAACAGGAAATAACGGTGGCAATCGTCACAGCCTCATAAGGCATGCCTGCCGAACTCAGGATCGCTCCATTGACGGCAATGATATAGGCGACCGTCATAAATGCCGTAAGTCCGGCGATAATCTCCGTTCTGACAGTTGTTTCTTCTTTTTGTATATTAAATAGTTTATTCAATTTTACGATCATCCTTTTTTCTACTAAGTTTTAGTTCATTGGGCAAATTGCCAATCCCGGTACGTTCAAGTACAATCAAGTTGACAAGAATACTGCTAATAGGCTGTTGTTACCGGCCCTAAAATATAATCGGAAAGGAGGAATATTCTTTGATTTCTACCCTCTCAGAAGTCCCCATCTTTTCAGATATTCCTGAGGATGATTTCTCGCAAATCCTCCCGCTTTTAAAAGAACGGAAGTTTAAAAAGAACCATGTACTTATGTTTGAGAACGACCAAAGTGAAGATGTCTATATCCTTCGCTCCGGAATTGTCAAGGTGTTTCGGATTCATGAAGGCAAAGAGATTGTACTCAGCCTTTCGTCACCAGGGGATATTATTGGTGAGGTGGAAGCCTTATCCAACGATAATCACCGAATTTCCTCCATTGAGGCCTTAGATCATATTACGGTTTGGTTATTATCCCGGCAGGACTTTCTTCGAATTGTGGAGAAATATCCTTCCGTTTTACGAAAAGCGTACATGATACTCGTGGAACGTACGCGTGCACTCAATCGTTTAGTTCGTTATTTAACCTTTTACGACGTCCGGGCAAAGGCCGCTAATCTTCTGATTGACCTTTACTATAATTTCGGAAGACCGGATGGAAATATTTTTAAGATTGATTTAAAAATTAATCAGTCGCTGCTTGCCAGCATGCTTGGTGTAACTAGAGAATCCGTCTCGAAAACGCTCGGAGATTTTCAGCATGAAGGATTAATTGATATCCGTGGAAAGTATCTTTTCCTTTTGGATAAAAATAAGCTCGAGAGCATGTGCAGCGAAACAGAGGAAGTACCTGCACTGCGAAAGTGGACGAACCTATAAGTGACGATGACCGTTAAAGCGGGACATAAATGGCCCATATTAATATAGCAAATGTGGGTGATTTCTTCAGTAAAGAAGTTAACGTTAATTTTGTTAACTAGTTCACAGTAATTTTAATGAATCCGGGCATTTTTGCCTGGTTTTTTTGATCGTTCGTTCGTGTGAAGTAGAAGGAATTTCTGCGTTGTATAAAAAAAATCCAGGAAATTTCCTGGATTTTTTTATGCGTTTATCGCTTTGATTCATATTGTTCAGGATCTGTCAGTACCCCATCCCTTTCTAGTTCGGCTTGTGTCTGCATGGATTCCATTACTTTTCCAAGTTCCTTCATGTCGGCTTCATTCCGCACCATTGTATTTTTCACTTCAGCCTGGTCGGCTGATCGTTTTTTTATGACTAATTTACTTTGTATATAGTCCGCAATTTCATAAAGCTTGCTCTCTGCCGCTTCTCTTACTGGCTCGGGTATCCTTTTCTCGCCATATAAATTTGGTGAACCCAGCTTGGCCTGGGTCGATCCCTCTTTAATTGGATTTACGGGAATCTCTAACTGGTAGGTTGCCTGAGTAGAAGCATCTCGCAATTTCACACTGTATGTTAAAGAATGTTCGTTGCTAATTAATTGAAACCCTTGGCTTGTTAAAACAGAATGCACCTTAGAAAATGGTCCTTTTTCAAAAACAACCGCTTTTGACATTTCCTCATCTCCTTGGTTTTATTGTTTGTTGGGGTTGACCTTTAGATGGCTTGTCAACTTAGCTATTAGTTACCCTAAAATTGGAGAGTGAAACATAAAATCCACAAAAAAATCCCCCATTTAAGTTTTGGGGGGCATGGTCATTGGTACATGGATTGAACTTTCTCTAAGTCTGCGATTAGAAGCTTAATTTCCTCCTGACTTAGACGGACAGGCATTTGGTCATACAAGGTAATGATTTGACCATCCGCATCATTCTCGTGCTTCTTCAAATAATGATAGAGCGCTGATAACTGACTTTCTCTAATGGTCGATTCTGTTTGAAAATACTTAACCTGCTGCAACGTAAACTCATTCAACTGCTCATCAAACTCACCAGAAATAATCCCGCCATTCATTTGCATACCATCACTCCTACACCTAACCTTTTCGCTAGTGTACCCCCAATATCCCAATAACTTGCACAAACATAACCAAAAGCAAAAGTATTGGAAAAACTAAAAAAATAAACTATAACTAATACAATAGACAAAAAACATGATTCATTAAACTTGGTTGCAACTTGGTGCCTGTCACCGCCCGTGGACAAAGTGGTCGTTTTGTATTTCAGCGGTGACAGGCACCGCAGAAATACAAAACAGCTACTTTGTACGCCTGGGATGGACAGTTGTTGAATGGAGGTTCAATTATGGAGAGAAGCGGTGTTTTTCGGTCGGTTTGTTCGTTGGATTGTCCGGATCAGTGTGGTTTGCTTTTGCATAAGGCGGATGGAAGGATTGTGAAGGTGGAAGGAGATCCAGAGCATCCGGTAACGAAGGGGAATATTTGTAATAAAGTTCGGAATGTGACGGAGCGGATTTATGATGAGAACCGCTTAAAATACCCTTTGAAGCGAATTGGTCCAAAATGCGCTGGGCATTTTGAACGCATTACCTGGGAAGAAGCTCTGACAACGATTACCTCTCAGTGGAAGGCCCTAATCCAGGAGCACGGTCCTGAAAGTATTCTGCCGTACAGCTTTTACGGAAACATGGGGAGGCTGAACGCAGAAGGAATGGACCGCCGCTTTTTCCATCGGCTTGGGGCATCCCGCCTTGGCCAAACCATATGCTCTTCTGCCGGTTCGGTTGGGTATAGCTATACGATGGGTGCAAGCCTTGGGATTGACCCTGAGGATACAACTCATTCTAAGCTGATCATCTTCTGGGGGATAAATGCTGCAAGTACAAATATGCATCAAGTGGCACTGGCGCAAAAAGCCCGTAAAGAAAACGGAGCTAAGATTGTCGTGATTGATGTTCATAAAAACCAGACCGCTAGATTTGCAGATTGGTTTATTCCAATTTCACCAGGTACAGACAGCGCTCTTGCTCTCGGTATCATGCATATCTTATTCGCAGAGAAGATGGTTAATACAGCTTTCCTAGAGGAATACACCATTGGACATGAGAAACTACGTGAACATGTCACACAATATGACCCTGCTTCTGTCTCAGAAATTACTGGTGTCCCAGTTGAAGACATTTTTAAACTCGCACGGATGTATGGGGAAACTTCCCCATCTTTTATTAGGATTGGCAATGGACCGCAACACCATGATAACGGCGGCATGTTTGTCCGAACTGTTTCCTGTCTTCCAGCGCTAACAGGCCAATGGCTGATTAAAGGCGGTGGGGCGATTAAAGGAAATTCAGGATACTTAGCCATAAATTCAGGTCAGTTACAACGCCCAGATCTTTTAAAAAATAAAAACACCCGTGTCATTAACATGAATCAGCTTGGGGAAACCCTGCTTTCTACCTTACATCCACCAGTAAAGTCCCTCTACGTTTACGGTACAAATCCTGCCGTCGTTGCTCCTGAGGGGACTAAAGTAAAAAATGGCCTTCTCCGTGAGGATCTTTTTACTGTGGTTCATGATTTATTTTTAACTGAAACTGCAAGATATGCTGACATTGTCCTGCCTGCGACATCATCCTTTGAAAATACAGATCTTTTCACAAGTTATTGGCATCATTACGCCCAACTTCAAGAGCCTGTGATTGAGCCATACTTTGAATCTAAGTCAAATGTTGAAGTCTTCCGTCTGCTGGCAGCTGTAATGGGGTATGAGGATACTGCCTTTACTGAGACAGAAGAGGAATTGATTGATCAGGCACTGAATAACCCAAGAAACCAATATATAGAAGAGATAAATTACACAGCTTTGAAGAAGCAGCACTATGTGAAAGCAAAGGTGAAGCCTCTATTACCAGGAAAACTGCCAACACCAAGCGGTAAAATTGAATTATATTCAGAACGTATGAAAGAAGCTGGATATCCACCTCTTCCTACTTATCAACCACTGAAAAGTGAGGAGGAAAGTGAGCACACATTTCTATTTATCCCGGCACCTAATCACAATTTCTTAAATTCTACCTTTTCAAACAACGATAAGCATGTGAAGCTTGAAAAAGAAACACCACGTATCCACATGAATTCTCTGGATGCCAAGCTGTTAGGAATTGATGATGGTGAGGTGGTACGGGTTTGGAACCAGCGCGGGGAATGTGAATTGCGCGCATCGGTTGGAGAAAATGTGCTGCCAGGAGTACTCGTTACTCAAGGTCTTTGGGCAGACACCAAAGGGACCAAACAGCTCGTCAACTCCCTCACACCTGACCGAATTGCAGATATGGGCGGAGGCGCCACCTTCTTCTCAGGCAGAGTAAGCATAGAAAAATTAGGAAAAGGTGAAAGGCATTAAGTGCCTTTCACCTTTTTTCATAAACTCTTCAGTCTTTCCACGCCCCCCACAGGCAAGGCTCAGACTGTCCACCCCACGCGTACAAATGGCTTCAATTTGTCCACGGGCGGTGACAGGCACCGATCAATTGGCACCGACGACCTGCTCCCATCTTTCATTGGTTGTAGTCCCAGGCGATTTTCCACTGGTCTTTTTCTTTTATGACGAAGATTTCTTGGTGGAGGTTGAAGTTGCCGTATTTTCCTTTGTAGGTTTGGATGATGGGAATTTTATAGACTTCCTTCATTTCCGGCCCTTCCTTGGACATGTTCCATTTTTTCAGCTCTTCCGGTTTTCCAATCTCAAAGTCAAAGGTTTCGACTCCAAAGTGATTCATAAAGACATGGGACCGGTCCTGGATATAGTGCCCCTTACTGAACCTCTCCTTCATCTTTGAATGGAATAACCCCCAAGATTGGGCAAAATCTCCCGCTTGTTCATAGCGATAAAACTCTTCAACCACTTCCTCAACTTGCTTCCCAGGTGAAAAAAGACTCCATCTTACGAGCAGGAACACCGCAATCATGCTGACAACCAGTAAGCTACCAATAAGTATTCCCTTCACTGGCCTATACCTTCTAGACATGAAAATCTCCTTTTATGACAATCTATCATTACTCTAAGAATATGTGCATGCGTGGCTAAATAGTATGGTTATTTTGTCTCCTGTTTCATTCCAATTGGACTAGAAGGATAGAACCTAAGTCCTACGTAAAATGTCGAAGAAAACTTTTTTCAACTTACAATATTCTCCCTTTTTCCCGCCTGCTATTTGCTATCTTAAATTTAACCCCAAAATTTGAATACCTAAAAATTTATTAAAACTATTAATAAAACCAACTCTAAGGCGGGGAGTGGATCCTTTGGAGACACAGGAATTTTTTATCGGCTTATTGTGGGCTGCGTCTTTAAGTATTCCACTTTGGATCGCAATCTTTGGATGGATAAAAATTATTCTATTTTTTTTTTAATAGAGGATTTTACTAAATGATAGATGAACTAATGGAGGGTTTTTTGAATGCGTTCTCAACCTGTAAAAAGTAGAAAAGGTTTAAAAATTACCGGGATCTGCCTTCTCATCCTCATTATTGCTTTAGGAGCGTATGCAGGAACCGTATATTTCTCCTTAAAAAAAGCAGTGGTTACCATGCATCAACCTATAGAAAGAGAAGTATCTGAAAAACGTGCGGCACCCGTTATTTTTGAAGAAAAAGATCCTTTTGCTGTTCTCATGTTAGGCGTTGATGAGCGCGAAGGAGATAGAGGAAGATCGGACACCATCATTGTTTTAACTGTTAATCCTAACAATAATTCCGTTAAAATGCTTAGCATTCCTCGGGATACGCGTACCGAGATTATTGGTTTGGGAAAAGCGGATAAAATCAATCACGCCTACGCTTTTGGCGGAGTTCCCATGTCGATGGATACCGTTGAAAA
Source organism: Neobacillus sp. (assembly GCA_040797665.1). Lineage (GTDB taxonomy): Bacteria > Bacillota > Bacilli > Bacillales > Cytobacillaceae > Neobacillus. Next base: position 36,396 of record JBFNER010000008.1, read on the forward strand.
TTTCCTTGGCATTCCGATTGATTACTATTTACAAATTAATATGGAAGGTTTCGAAGATATTGTTAACGCGGTCGGTGGTGTTACCGTACATAATGACCTTGCATTTACTGAAAACGGATTTGATTTTCCAGTAGGCGAGATTACCCTTGATGGAGAAAAGGCTTTAAGCTTTGCTAGGATGCGTTACGAGGATCCAAGAGGAGATTTCGGAAGGCAATTGAGACAACGGCAAATCATTCAAGGGGTAATTAGAGAAGGAGCAAGCTTATCGAGCTTAACAAACTTCGCTGATATCTTTTCTGCACTAGGAAAAAATCTAAAAACCAACCTAACCTTCGATGAGATGGTGGATATTCAAAAAAACTACCGTGATGCAGCACAAAGTGTGCAGCAATTAGAAATCAAGCAGCAGGGCACCTTAATAGACGGCATTTATTACGGCCTTGTCTCACAAGAGGAACAGCAGCGAATTCGAACTGAGCTACAAACACAGCTTGAGCTAGGTAATGAGTAGTTTTCTTGATAAAAAAAGCAAGCGGCTATACAGATTAGCCAGCTTGCTTTTTCAATTTCACGTCGTAAAAAGTTACTCTGCCTCTAGATCCAATGGACGTAACCTAGCTTCAATTTCAGCCCGTCGCGGCTCTAAAAATGGCGGCAGTGCTAAACTCTCACCTAAGGTTTCCAACGGCTCATCCACATCAAATCCTGGAGTGTCCGTCGATAGCTCGAACAAAATATGATTTGGCTCTCTAAAATACAGTGCCTTAAAATAGTAGCGCTCTACCTTTCCTGAGTTCATCAGCCCAGACGCTGCGATTCGCTCTGCCCAGTAGTTATATTCTTCCTCGTTTGGTACACGGAAGGCAACATGATGAACACTTCCCCGTCCTGCTCGTTCTCTAGGTAAATCAGGTCTAGCTTCAATGTGAACCTCAGCACCTGAACCGCCCTCGCCCGTTGAATACACCTGAATATCGGGAAAGTCTCCAGCTAACGATGGATACGAGCCTGCATAAGTGAAGCCCATAACATTTGTTAAAACTCCAATCGTCGGCTCAGCCACTTTAACCGTTAAGGTCACCGGTCCAAGACCAATAATCCCATATTCTTTCGGGACATCGCTACCCTCCCATGCTTCACCTGCCGCTACTCCAGCTTCTGTATTATCCGCCACTAAAATAAGCCGGGTCCCTTCATAATCCTGAAAAGCCAGAGTATCACGGTTAGCACGCTTGGCAATGGATTCATGCTGAATTCCTAGCCTTTGAAAACGTTCCTGCCAATAATGAAGTGCCGCCGTGTCCCTCACCCTTAATGAAGTGGAAGAAATACTGGAAACGCCAGGGTAGGTATGACCTAATCCTGGAATATCGAAGAAGGTTATTTCCGTGCCTGGACTTCCCTTTGCATCACCATAAAATAAATGATAAGACTCAGTATTATCTTGGTTTACCGTTTTCTTGACAAGCCTTAACCCTAAAACCTTTGTATAGAAGTGAAAATTTCTTTCTGCCTTGCCCGTTAAAATTGAAACATGATGTAAACCTAATAACTTCATATTTTAACCTCCAAAGAGAGTTATATCCGAAATATATCTCGAATTCGAGATAATTATAACAAACATCCCCCCATAAAGTCAAACAAGGCACAAATCAAACGAACACTGTCCACCCCAGGCGTACAAATGGGGGGTTTTGTATTTCTATGGTGACAGGCACCATAGAAATACAAACAAGCCAAAATGTACACGAGCGGTGCCTGTCACCACTCACCATTATTTGTCAACATTGCATTGTTTGCCACTGTTGTTCGCAACCCCTGTTGTCACCTTAGTAGTTTTTTTCTATGTATTCTAGTTCTTCTTGCGGGGTGTACATTCGTGTTGCCCTGCCGACGGTTCCTTTTTGGTAGCTCCAGAGTGTGTTGTGGGCACGAAGGGCGTTGCTGAAGTCGCCTTTTCTCCATGGTTCGAGTATTTGTACGAGCATATCCTTCGTATCAGCGTTTTCAAAAGAGGTTTCCATAACTATGTCAAACAACATCTCAATTTTTTCTGATGTAATCTCAGATTTCCCCCACTTTTCTTCTGCATGAACCTTTTGATGTGTCATATTATGAACTTCCTGGACCAAATCACTTACTCTCATATTCCCATATTTAAATTCAACCAAAGGAGAAGCATCTTTCTTAAAGACTTTATCAATCTCTGCTTCCGCTTTTTCAATTGGAATGCCTTTCTTAGAGCCTGTTATTTGTTCAACACCGCTGTTCATATAAAAATAAAGTCCTACAAGACATGCACTTAACCCTATAATCGTTTTGAATAATCCGAATCTCTTAATCATGCTGTAAACTCCCCTAAATGTACTTTCTATGATTATACTAGATATCAATCCTACAAAGGAAATAATCTCCTATTTTCACTAAAATATCCACTTACCTTCCAACATGAAAATAACAAAATCGAAAGTTCATAAACTGTTCTTATACTAAACAAAGGTTATTCAAACTTTTAATAGAAATACTCTCTTAGAGGGGGAGAAATCATGACCATTATTTCAATTGTTTGTGTTCCAGAGGGCATAGCGATGGCGTCTGACAGCAGATTAATAGCGGCTTACACAAGGGATAATGGGATGGTCGATCGCTTTGTCTTTTCCGATTATGCCCAAAAGCTGCTCTTCATCCGAAATAGAACCATCGGGATTTCTTTTTGCGGTGATGCATTTATGGAAGGAAGAACAACAGCGGATTTTTTGCGCGATTTTGACCATAGCCAGGTACTAAACTCAACTACTGTTCCAGAAGTCGCTGACAAACTTCATCATTATCTGCTTAGAAACGGTTTCGAACCATCCAACATCAACTTCTATTTAGCCGGCTATGACTCTGATGTGCCTTATGTCTATCTAGTTAACAAAGAACATATCATAAGGAAGAATTATTCAGAAATGAATCAAGTCATTACCTATTCTGCAAACTGGCATGGGGAAATTAGCCCCATTAGCAGACTATTGCAAGAAACACCGATTAACTTTAAGCTGATGCCCCTTAAAGATGCCATTGATTTGGCTGAATTTATCGTCGAAACCACCATCAACTACCTAAGATTTTCAGACGGTATTTCAACCTGCGGAGGGCCCATCGACAGCCTCGTCATTTCCAAAGATTATACAAAATACATCAAACACAAGATTATACAGCCAAATTAAATAAAGTCGGTGCCTGTCACCGACTTCAGCCCGTTCTTTATTACCTAACAAAGGTGATAAAATCCGTATTTACTGGTTCGAAATGGTCACTGCGCAGTCTCTGGTTGATTTGACCACGGTGATACTGACCGTGAAGAGCAATGTGGGTAAGGATATCTCGAACAGAAGTTTGAAACTCCTCGCCTTTGCTATTTTTATAGCGGATGGTCCCCTCTAACTCTTCTTCCCCTATTCCAATTAGATATTCCGTAAAGTCTTGATAATTTTGCAATGCCAGCTTCTCGCACTCCTCAATACTTATCTCGCCCCATATCGGCAAATGCGAACTATTCAAACCTTTTAATCTAGTAAACCAAACATGCTCCGCGAACAGAATATGCGAAAACAACCGACTTGCCAGCGGAATTTCACCTTCAGTCCTTTTCAACGTTTCCAGAATCCTTTGATTGGCCCAGTGTAAATGCTGAAACATTCTTTCAATGGTCTTCACTTCAAACACCCACCTGTGTAAAAATTACCACTTTAATCGATCACATAAAGAAGTGATATGGGCAATATGGTGCTGTCCATGCCAAGCATACATCCCAATATACACCGATAATTTAGTAACACCTGAGTCGGGATGAATGAATGTTTTTTCAAGGTCAGCAGGCTGAAGTTGTCGTAAAAGACCCCCCCACCTCTTATGTACCGCTTCTAGAAGCCCCAAAGAAATGTCGATTGGCAGGTTTGAGTCGGAAAGCTCCGCCCATTTTTCTTCTCTATAAGGCTTAATCACAGGATTTTCTTCCGTTAAAGCCAGCTTAAGCCTGATATAAGCATTCATATGGCTATCCGCAATATGATGAACTACTTGCCGGACTGTCCATCCCTCTGGCCTGTAAACTGTATCCAGCTGACTATCGTGCAAATCCTTAACCGCCGCTCTTAACTGGGAAGGAGCAGCCTCAATAGCTTGGATCCAACCTTCCACTTCCTCTCTAGTCGGCTCTCCTACAAATGCAAATCGTCCAATCGGGTATTGTAGATTTTCCATTATTTTCCTCCCTCTAATGAAGTGACCTTCTCTCTATTTTATGATAGATCTATCCATATAGACATACACTGCTAGTGAAAAAACAACAAAAAACGAAATGAGATATTTCCCAATTCGTTTTCTCTTTATATAATCACATAAATTTCGTTAGATTAGCTCGAACAGCCAGTAGCAATGGAGGAAAAAGATAAGGGTATAGAAGCTTGAGGCAAAAAACGTTAAGCCTTTGGTAAGTCTTGATGTGGGTACCATTTTAAAAACGATGAACAAGTACAAACAGACGGAAAACGCTATTTTTGTAAAAATAAACAGCCATGGATTTGCTTCATATATACTGTTCATCAGCGGATTCATTTCTGTGATAAAACGATTCTCCAATCCGTAATACGTAACAAAGCCATCAAAAATATTCAAAACCGATAAATAGTGGAAAAGAAAAACCATCCTATCACCTCTTATACCAAAAATAATTCTCAATAAAGAACAACACGATAGTCATATTATAGCCAAAAGTACCATTAAAAAACCAGCACTAATTCTTTACTAAGAACAAAACTATCAAAACTAACTTATCTTCCATCCTACGCCGCTATTCTAATTTTTATACAAAAAAAGAACCCCTTTAAAAAAAGAGGTCCTTTACAAGGTTTAACCTATAATAACTTTTTCTTTCGGATAGTGGTAATGTTCCTCCTTTGTTTCTCCTCTAATTAAGAAGAGAAAGGAGAAGATACCTATTCTTCCAATAAACATTAAGAGGATAATAATGATTTTCCCCCAAACGCTTAGATCTGCAGTAATTCCCATCGAAAGTCCTGTTGTCCCAAAGGCGGAACAAACCTCAAAGAGGATTTTCAGTAATGGTTGATTTGGCTCTAGAAAGCTCAAAATGACCACCGCAACGCCGCAAATCATGGATGCTGTCATAATAACGGTAAACGACCTCACAACATCTTCCGGAATGATTTCACGCTTAAAGACTTTGATTGCGGTCTTTCCCTTGGCATACGTATAGATACTTAGCAGTGTTATCGCAAAGGTAGTGGTCCGAATCCCCCCTCCTACACTACTAGGTGAGGCACCAATAAACATTAAGATACAAAGAATTAATAATGTAGGTGTCGAGAAATCATTCATATCCATTGTAGCCAGTCCGCCATTTCGTGTTGTCACTGACTGAAACAGCGCGTAGAACAATGACTCATGCCATGTTTTATCAGAAAAATAATGATGTACCTCGAAAATAAGAATTAACAAAGTTCCAACGACTATTAATGCAAAAAACGTGAAGGTAGTTAACTTTGTAAACAGAGAGAATCGGTAGGCTTTTTTCTTTTTTGAAAAAAGAAATTCTTTAATTTCAATAAGAACTGGAAAGCCAATTGAGCCAAATATCATTAACAGGATGTTGATCGTTTGGATAAAATAATCATGGGCAAAAGGAATTAAGGATTGCCCGGTAATATCAAATCCGGCATTCGTTGTCGCACTAACGGAAGCAAAGAACCCTTGTAGAAATGCTTCTTGCCAGGTCGGAAAATAGGTTAAAAAGTAGGTACCTAATACAATGGTTCCAATGAATTCTATAATTAAGAACAACACTAGGATTTGCCGCATTAATTTAACCAAACCAGAAAGATTCGTTTGGTTTTGGTCTGTCATAATTAATTTCCGATCGTTCAACCCTATTTTCTTTCCAAATATAATCCAGATAAATGTCCCAAGAGTCATGACCCCAATTCCACCGAACTGTAAGATGAACGCAAAGATAAATGTCCCTGGAACACTTAATATTTCTGTTAAGGAAATCGTTGCTAAACCTGTGACACTGACAGCACTTGCAGAAGTGAAGAGTGCATCAAGCAATGAAAGCTCTGCTCCTTCTTTTAATGTAACGGGAAGAAGAAGCAGAATGGTTGAGAGCATAACAGCTCCAAAATAAAAGAGAACTAGTAACTGAACCGATGTTAGGCGCAGCTTATGTTTAGCTGATGGGGCTTTCCTTTGCATATTCATATACCTCTTTACTCTTAACGGTGTATCCGTCTATTACTGTGACTGAGTTTCTCTTAGCCTTCGCCTTTTCCTGGTATTCTTATCAAAGAAGCTATAAACAACCGGTATCACAAACAAGGTTAAGAACGTGCTGCTGATTAACCCGCCGATTACGGTGACCCCCATCGGACGGTTGATTTCGGTTCCTTCCCCGATTCCAAGTGCAAGCGGGACCAGCCCTAGAATCGTGGTTAACGCCGTCATCAGAATCGGTCTTGCGCGGTGCTTAACCGACTCAACAATTGCCTCGAGAGAATCCATGCCGCTTTCCTTTTTCTGATTTATATAATCGACAATGACGATTGCATTGTTCACGACAATACCGGCAAGTACGATTACCCCAATAATCGCCGTCAGACTGATCGGTGTCCTTGTGACCGTTAATGCTATCGCGACACCAATGACCATCAATGGCACAGTAAACATAATCACGAAAGGATATTTGAGAGATTCAAACTGGGCCGCCATTACTAGATAGATAAAGACAATTGCTAAGACAAAGGCAAGAATCATTTCATCCATCGTAGAATCTAACAGCTCCCGGTCACCGCTAAAGACAATTTCCGTTTCATCCGGAAGATTAAGGTCAGCAATCTCTTGATCGACTACCTTGGAAATATCACCAAGATTGGTGGATGTTTTATACTTTAACGTAAACTGTACGGCTGACTGCTGGTTTATTCTTTGGATATCAACCGGGCCGTTTTTGGTTTCAATCTCCGTTACTTCATCAAGCCTTACATAGCTGCCGTCCGGTTTTTTGATTAATAACCCTTTTAGGCTTTCTAAATTACTCGTGATTTCCCTGTCATATTCGACGAAAACAGCATAGATATTTCCTTCCTCTGTCACCATCTGAGTTGCTCTTGTACCACGGGTTACATCATTCACAATCATAGCAACCTGAGCAGGAACTAACCCTTGTGCGAGTGCCTCTTCGCGGTCAACGGTTACTTGGATTTCTTCCACCGTTTCCATCAAATCTGTCGTTAATTCATTTACCTCATCAAGGTCTTTCAACCCATCATATATCGCTTTAACCGATTGATTTAATCTCGCTTCATCATTGTCTCTTACGCTGAAGGTAAGGGTATTTGGGCTCGAACCTGTAGAGGATTGCATATTGAATGATAACTCCGCGGTCTTATTTGCCTCTTTAGCTGCCTTTTCAAAATTCCCCTTGATGTCATCTACAAATTCAAAGGTAGACCTTCCCCGGTTCTCCAATTCTTCCATTTTAACATATAGTTCGGCGATATTAGCATTCGTACTCCCTCTAAAGGAGCCTTCCTGCGTAGTCCCAATTAAACTTACGTAGGCATCTACCTCTTTTTCATTTTTCAATTCATTCTCAAGGGCAGAAAGAACCTTTTCCGTTTCAGTGAGTGCCGCCCCGTTCTCTAGCTCAACACGTACACTAAAAAATCCTTCATCTGTACTAGGTAAAAACTGCATCCCCACCGTCGTGACACCGTAACCTCCGATTCCGAGTAAAACGATCGTAATCAATAACACCGCCCAGCGATGTCTAAGAGACCAGCGAACAGATCTTTCAAGTATTTTCACCCAGCTATTCTTTTGTCTGCGATCCACAAGAATTCGTTTTGGTTTTTTCAACAGCTTGCTGGCAAGCATAGGCACGACTGTTAATGCAACGACTAGTGAGGCAAATAAACTGAATGAAATCGTGAGTGCGAATTCAGTAAATAACTCGCCGATAATCCCAGTAATGAAAACCACTGGCAAAAATACCGCTACCGTCGTGAGCGTTGATGCGGTGATTGCAGTGCCGACCTCTTTCGTTCCATCCTGTGCTGCTTCCTCCGGTGTTTTTCCCATCGATAGATGGCGATAGATGTTTTCGATGACGACGATGGAGTTATCGACCAGCATCCCAATCCCTAGAGCTAATCCTCCAAGGGTCATAATGTTCAGGGTAAAATCAGAAAAATACATTAACACAAACGTAACAATGACACTGTAGGGAATCGCAATCCCGATGATCAGAGGACTCTTGATATTTTTTAAAAATAAGAACAATACGAGCATCGCTAACACGCCGCCAATGAGGAGCGAGTTGGAAATATTGCCTATGGCCATTTGAATATAGTCACCCTGGTCAAACAAAATCTCGGATTCAATTCCCTTGTACTTGTCTTTTTCAAGCAGGGCATCGAGTTCACGGACAAATTCTCTTGAAACCTCAGCCGTATTGGAGTCAGACTGCTGAAGAACACTTAGCAGAACAGATGGGGCCTGATTGGTTCGAGTGATCGTCCGGTCATCCACCTTCATTAGCTCCACATTGCTTATGTCATCGAGAGTAATTTTTGTCCCATCTAATGGGTTGGCGCCGATGGTTAAGCTCTTCAGCGTATCAAGTGAGTCGAGCGTACTGATAATTCTAGTGGTCAGTTCCTTCCCTTCTGTTAAGATCGTATCACCTGGGAGAGAAATATTGTTGGCTTTAATGATATCGACAATATCAGCCTGGCTTAACTGATAATCTCTTAGCTTTTCTTGGTCAAGCTCTACTCTCACCTCTTCAATAGAAGTACCGGAGAGGTTTACACTTGCCACACCATCTACCTTGGTCAATTCAAGCTGCAGCTGTTCTGCTAGTTCTCTTAGAGCATCCTCATCCTTTTCTGCGCTCAAAGAAAGCTGGATGATCGGGAACTGCGACGGGTCAAACTTTAGGAAACGCGGTTTGACCACATCATCAGGCAGCTGAGTCATATCCAGCCTTTGAATCACTTCATTTTGTATCTCGTCAATATCTGTTGTCCAAGAAAACTGCATTAAAATCAAATTGGCACTTTCCTGTGAGGTGGAAGTCATCGTTTTAATACCGGGAAGGGTAGCTAAGTTCGCCTCCAACGGCTTGGTTACCTTCTCGACCACCTCTTCGGGACTTGCCCCAGGGTAAGTGGTCACCACAACTCCAACCGGCGGACTAATTTCAGGAATCAGCTTCATCGGAATATTCAGCAGTGAAACCGCCCCTAAGATTAAAACTAGAAACATTGTCACTAGTGTAAAAATGGGTCGCCTAATTGAAAAATTACTAATCCTCATGCGAAAAACTCCTTTCAACTGCCAAATCGCATGCCACAAACCAGACAGCCATATATGTACAAATATTTACATTCCAAGTCTACTATATTAAACATACCAAGCCGTTACAAGTAACAAGCCATAAAAGACTTAAGTCTTGCTTTTTCTGTACAATTTTTTACGTTTATGTGTAAAATAAGGACGGGTTATTCAGCAAGGAGGAAATAAATGATGAAGAGATTACAACTAACACTTTTACTTATTTTTTCGTTAGCATTGCTTACTGCTTGTGGTGGGAATGATGGAACAAAAAACAGCACTGATCCTGCTAAAGAGGATACCGTTGCTACGGAAGACAAGGACAAGGACAAGGACAATGGCAAGGATGCTGCTACGGAAGAGCCACAGGAGCAAGTGGCCGAACAAGTCTCGGTTCAAGCTGGTTTAGGGGACACTTTTGCCGCTTTCGAGAAACAGTATGGCGAAAACAAGGGCTCTGAGCTAATGGGAAGATTTGAGGGAGATTATCTGCTGCCGATGTTCATCAAGAATCGCGCTGTGGATCTCACTGTCCAATTTGAGGCAACAAACCAAAAGTCTCGCACTTTAGAAGAAGCAAAGCAAATTGCACTGCAATTGATCCCAAAAGATGCACAACTCGAAAAGGAGTATACCGATACTACCGATTTACCGAAAACCATCATGGTCTACCATAGTGAGACTCTTGCAAAGGTATTCCCAGACTGGGAGCCTGCGGGGAAATTCCTGATTATGTTTAGTGCCCATGAAGGCAACGCAAATGACATTTTCGGAATCACCATTGGTCTTGGTGAGACACCGTAAACAGACAAAAGCGCTCCTTCTTTGTGAATGGAGCGCTTTTTTTCCTTATTACAAAATCTAATCTAGAACTCGATGACAACTCCGCTCCATACAAACAACCGCTTCGACCTGTTTGAAGCCCTCTTGGATGTACAGAGCTTTTGCCCTTTCATTCTCAGCATTGACGCAAAGTACTGTCCGCTGATAGGACTGTTCCTTTGCAAAATGCAATGCCGCTCTTAACAAACATCTCCCTAGCCCCCGCCCCTGGTACTCCGGAATTACGGCAACTGGTCCAATATTCATTATAGGAGCATTTTCATATTCGTCATCCGCTCCGCGAACAACTCCTACTGCACGCTTGTGATGGTATAAAATCATCATCCCACCATTAAGATAATCTTCTTCCTTTGTCATCTTCGTGACCATTTCGGGAGTAATTGGAGTTTCACTTCCGCGGAGCTTAGCAAAGCTTGCATTTCTAACCTGACACCAAGTCTCTTCATCCTGCCTAGGTATAAAGGATCTGATTTCATACCCTTCCGGCAAATTAATAGCAGGTTCGTCCTCCGCTTCCCTCACCAGCAGGAAAGTATACCGCTCCGAAATAAAATCCAAATCCTTCATGGAGTCTATTAAACTCTCATTCACTAGAGGTACAAACAGAAACACTTTATCCACATCAGCAGTGTACTTTAAGACCGCGTCCAACAGCATTTGGTAGTACTTAAGTTCATCCACTTCTGAATAAAAAATCCGAAACCGTGCTTTTCGCCCACGCTTAAAATATTCATCCATTATAAGCGACGCTGCAGCAACAATCCGTCCCTGATCATTCATCACAATATAAGTCGGATTTTCCTCGTTAGCCTCAAACCCTTTTAGATCCTCATCATATAAAAATGAATCATCAAGCTCAGCCCTATGGCGTTTACAAAACGCTACAAAATCAGCCACCCTAGAGCATTCTAATGCCTCAACCCTCACAAAGCTCCCCCCTCAAACCATTCCTCTTCATTATAAGAACAATCAAGAACCTTTCAAGAGCTACCGTTCGACAAATTACGGGCGGTGACAGGCACTTTTGGTGTGATGTCCCTCTTTTATATGGGGGCAGCGTCAATACCGAAAACTTCAAAGGTTACTTACAAAGCACAAATGTAAATGGACCCATTCACCTATGTGGATGGGTCTTTACTAGTATGATTTGTGGAACTTTGATAACTCCTCTTAACTAACTGATAAAACAATAATGCGATACACTGTACAATCAAATAAACAGTAAAAGAATACATCAGTTTCCACCCTTTGTAAGTAAAGACATGGAAGTATTCATTTAACCATTCAAACATCGTACCAAGGGATGTACTGATAAGAATATAAAGGAGGATCCAGTAACCTCTTATCCCCCACCGGTCATAAAGGTAGATAAAAATATATGAAAATGGTGCGTAAAGAAAGTAGGTGATGGCGTCAAAAAGTTCATATTTTTCAGTGTCCATCAAAGTATATAAATCATACTTTGGTGATGAAAGAACATGATCCGATATCCTTGCCGCAATGGGTCCGTATAGCATATAAAGAAGTGTTAAACTGCTAGGAAACCTCTTAGGCAAAGATAGTGCAACCACATAAGAAATAATAATCCATATAATAAGGAACCATTCGTTTGCATCAAATTTTTGCGGAAGCGGCATCATTTTACCTCAATCCCTTCCCTCTGCAAAATTTTCCTGTATAAATTATGAAATACGCAAATGGCAACGAACACACAAAACTGAACTATTATAGACTGCCAGATTTGCCAATCTAAATACCAGATAACCTTCAAGGCTACTAGCCATTGTTCAACAGCCACTTGTACACTGATAACCAAAACCCCTAAGAAAACTTTCGTAATACGCTTCTCAACACCTGGAAGCAAATTAAAATATAAAAGCCAAATAACCGGACTAATGATGGATTCATAAATCCGAAAAACCGCATTCAGACTTGGTTTTTCAGAAACCTCCCAAAACTCTAGATTAATGTGTAAAATCGCACAATAACTGGTTATGAGCATCTCAAGAACAAATATGATAAATATCCTTTCAAGTAGATGGAACTTCTTCTTTTTAATAAAATATGCAATCAAGAGAATAATTGCGGCATCTATAAAAATCGGGAGTTGCACCAAAACTCATCCCCCTATTTCATCGTTCTATCCTTTTAGTTTGCCAACAAAATGATTAATTTATGTATAAAAAAAGAATCAAGCCGCAAGTCTTGATCCTTTACTTATATTTTATTAATGTCCTCTTCTCGCAAAATCAACAAACTTAAATTTATCGAGGCGGTGGCGGGATTCTGTATACTGAAACAGGCTAGCATCCTCTAGGTAAACATAGTTTTTCACCACTACGATATGATTGTAATGCTTCAAATCTAAAAAATGCCTATCTTCCTCGGTTGGTTCATCGACAAAGATTTCTTTTTTCGCAAAACTAATTTTCAAATCAAGATCATGCTCAAGATAATCATAGATAGAACCTTCACAGATTTCTTTCGTTAGCACCGGGACGAATTTCCGATTGAAGAAATCCTTGTCCAAAATAATCCGTTCTCCGTCCATTTCACGGGCACGCAGTACCTTCCAAACCCTGTCTTTCCCTGTTACATGCAGCTGTTGCTGTACCTCATCATCCGGTTTAATTAGGTCACACTCATAAACAATTGTTTTCCATGGTTTCCCGGTGCGTTCTGCAATTTCCTTAAAACTAACGAGACCTGAAATAGGGAAATCAAACTTGCCCACGTTTAACACAAAGGAGCCCTTCCCTCTCACCTTCTGGATGTAGCCGTTTTGCGACAACATCATAAGCGCTTTCCGTATCGTCTCACGGGAAGTTTCATATTGGTCAACTAGTTCATTCTCCGATGGAAGCTTCGTATTAGGCTTAAGCTCCCCATTCTTGATCTTCTCGACAATCTCATTATAAATTGTTATATATTTATTACTGCTCATCATGGCATCACCGCTATCATCATAGCATTTTCAAATGAAAAAATCGATTCGTTCCACCGCTTTCCCAACAAACTTAAGCCCGCCACCCTTAGGATGACGGACTTTTTGACGTTGGAATTAAAAACTATCGTATTCTAACAACTTTTTTGGAGAAATCTTGATCCACCCTACATCCCATTGATAGACTACGGTCACATATTGCATCTACATCATTACGGTCGTGGGTAACCAAAATACAGGTCATATCGGCCATTTTCAAGATTGAACGCAGCTCACGGCGGATATCTTCCTTTAAATCCGCATCTAGGTTACTAAAGGGTTCATCCATTAACAGCAAGTTCGGTTTTGGTGCTAATGCCCGAGCTAGTGCAATTCTTTGCTGTTGCCCTCCACTTAATTCATGAGGATATCGCTTTTCGAATTCCTCCATTTGGACAAGCTCTAACATCTCTTTCATACGGGACTTCCGTTCTTTTCTTGATAAGCGTGCTAGCCCGAACAGAATATTATCCTTAACAGTCATATGCGGGAACAAAGCATAGTCTTGAAAAACCATTCCTACGCCTCTATCCTCTGGAAGAACAAATAACCTTTCATTGACCACAGGATTCCCAGCAATTTCAATTGCACCGCCAGCCGGCATTTCAAGCCCAGCTATTAATCGAAGAAGTGTACTTTTCCCGCTGCCACTTTGTCCCAGTACTCCGACAATTTCACCCTTAGTTATCGAAAATGAAAAATCGTGTATAACAGGCTCCTGCTTACTAGTAAAGGCAAAAGTGAGACTATTTATATTAAGAATTTTCATTTCTCCACCTTCTTATTAATCATTTGTAAAACCATTACAGACAAAGTACTTAGTAAGATGATCATCAAAGAGGGGATTGCCGCTTCATGAATCATCTCGTCCTTTGCATATTGGAACGTTTTTGTCGCTAGTGTCTCAAAATTAAAAGGCCTTAATAACAATACTAATGGAAGTTCTTTACAGATTTCAACGAATGTTAGGATAAACCCTCCAAATAGCGCTCCTTTTATCAGCGGAAGATCCACCTTTAAAAACGTTTTCGTAACGCCTTTTCCAAGAAGTCTCGATGCTTCTGTATATTTTGTACCAATTTTTTCAAAACCAACTTCAACTGCATTATAGCCTGTTGCCATAAAACGAATGATATAGCCCACAATTAACATGACCAGTGACATACTTAAGACGAGCGGCGCCTTTCCAAGCCCAATGGAAGCATAAACCGGGGCAAGCAGATCATCTAGTTTTATAAACATGGCCATTACACCAATCGCAATAATGGCCCCTGGAATTGAGTAGCCCGCGGTAACCCATTTCGATAAGATAAAGGAAATAGGAGACTTAGAGCGGCAGACATTCGCAACAATAACCGATAATAGTAGGATAACTACTGTAGCAATGACCGCAACATAAACAGTTTGATACAACAAAATAAAAAAGGAAGAATCCCATACCTTATGAAGCGTCAACCTTGCCCATGATAGTAATTGGATAAAGGGAATAAGGAATCCCAAGGAAAATATCAATGCACAAAATGTAAAAGCTGCTGCTGCAGAGAACCCTTTCAATTTTTTCGGAACAAGGGGTCTCGATTTATTACTAACTGAATATCGCTGCCGTCTTCTGAGAACCCTCTCGATGATGAACATACCGACAATGATCATCATCAGCCAGGCAGCAAGTCTCATCGCCGTATCAACATCATACATACCAAACCAAGTTTGAAAGATGGCTGTCGTAATCGTGTGAATCCCAAAATAGCTGGTAACTCCGTAATCACTAAGTACCTCGTAGATAACTAGAACGGTTCCGCCAATCACTGCAGGTCTCGAGAGCGGCAGCACCACTTTTAAAAAAACAGCTAACGGTTTTCTACCCAACAGTCTTGCATTTTCAATGAAAGATGCGCTTTGGCTCTCTAAGAATGCTCTCGAAATAATATAAACATAGGGAAATAAGAACAAGGTGAAAATGAACACAGCCCCGCGTAACGAAGAAATGGACAATAGCTCTTGGTTCACTTGATAATCGAACTGATTTCTTAAAGTGACCTGAACTACACCTGTGTAACTTAACATTGTCCGGTACGTATACGCAGCAATATAAGGCGGAATCGCGAGCGGAAGAATCAATCCCCAGCGGAAAAACTTTCTTAATGGAAAATCATAAGCAGCCGTCAGCCAGGCTAGAGAAACCCCTAGTAATCCGGTAAATAAACCGGTAAGGGAAATAAGAATTAGCGTATTAGCCACATAATTTTTTAATAAGTACTGACGAATTTGAAACCAATTATCATTTGGAGCCTGAAATAACTCAGCAAAAACATAGAGAATCGGCAGCAGAATAACTGCCGCCGCAAAGATACTAATATACCACCAACCGTTAAGCTCTTTTTGTGCGTAACGCTTAAGGGGTTCAATTTTCATTGTTACTTCCAGCCTGTTTTATTAAAGATTTCAAGTGCTTTTTGGTTATGTTCACCTAGTGTGTCGTAGTTAAGTGTTTGCATTTTGAATTCGCCCCATGAAGCAAGCAGTTCAGGCAGCTTTGCATCAGCGTTTACCGGGAATTCGAAATTATTGGCAGCTAAGAACTCTTGTGCTTCAACACTAGTGATATATTCAATAAGCTTAATGGCATTTTCCTTGTTTTTGCTGTGCTTTGTTACAGCCATTCCACTGATATTTACATGTGTACCGTTTGTTTCTTGGTTAGGGAAGAAAACCCCAATACTTTCCGCAACCTTCACTTCTTCTGGGTCAGAAGAATTGGCCATAAGACCAACATAGTACGTATTCATGATTGCCAAATCACCCACTCCAGCAGCAATTGCTTTAGCCTGATCACGGTCACCACCGTCAGGTTGGCGGGCAAAGTTCTTTACAATTCCTTCAGCCCATAGTGTTGCTTTTTCTTCACCGTTTAACTCGATAAAAGAAGCTAGTAATGACTGGTTATATAGATTTGTTGAAGAACGAGCCAGCACTTTCCCTTGCCATTTTTCCTCTGTAAGAGCTTCATAGGTTGAGAGTTGGTCTGGAGTAACTCGGTCTTTAGAGTAAGCAATAACACGCGCTCTAGTCGACATCCCTACCCACTGGCCATCCTGATCGCGGAAGTTCTCTGGAACATTCTTCTCAATTTCTTCGGATGTTACTTTCTGAAGGATGTCACTATCCTTGGCTTTTCCTAGAACACCGCCATCAACGGTAATGAATAAATCAGCCTCTGTGCTCTCACCCTCACGCTTAAGCCTTTCAATTAGTTCTTCCGCTTCAGCTTTTACAACATTTACTTTTATGCCGGTTTTTTCAGTGAATTGTTTAAAGACTTCCTCATCTGCCTCATAGTGTCTGGCAGTATATACGTTTACAACCTGGTTTTCAGGCTTTTTAGGCTCAGCCGTTTCTTTTTCTGTATCTGAACCGCCTTGGTTCGTTCCACACCCAGCAAGAGTGAGGGCTAATATGGTGCTGGCAATTACCGGTTTAAAAAGTTTTGAAAATTTCATAATTTCTCTTCTCCCTTTTCCTATGTAATTTTGTTTTTTATTCGTGATAATGATAATCATTATCATTCAACTGTTCTCATTCTATTATCAATTAGCATTACAGTCAATAGAAAATGACGAATCTTTTCAATCTGTCACATGATTGTCAATTTTCAATGTTATTATGGTGAAAAAAAGAAAAACCAGATGATAAATATCTGGTTTCCACAATCACTATTAAGTTGAACGAACCAACCGATATACAACCGATTCATATGGTCGTAACTTTAGGTTTCTGATATTTACATCTGAGTCTTTGTAGTTTGAAAGTAAAATTTCACTGCTGTAGCTGTCGAAATCCATGTTTTCAGGCAGTTCGAACTTAGTTTCTCCGGCATAGAAGTTGTTAACTACCAGTAACTTTTCGCTAACACCGTTTCGTATATAGGAAAAAATCTCTGGGTGGTCCTCTAAGATGAGCTGGTAATCACCGTCAGTGATAATATCGTATTGTTTCCGCAACTGAGTTAATTTTTGATAATGATAAAAAACAGAGTCCTTATCCCTTAACGCACTTTCAACATTTATTTCCGGATAGTTGGATGCGACAGGAATCCACGGGGTTCCGGAGGTAAAACCGGCATTAGACTCCGAGGTCCACTGAACAGGCGTACGTGAATTATCACGGGATTTATGCTTAAGAATCTCTAAAATCTCCTCCTCACTTTGACCCTCTTCCCGTTTTAATTTAAAAATGTTCAACGACTCAACATCTCGGTAATCTTCGATTCGTTCAAACTTCGGATTGGTCATTCCAATTTCTTCACCTTGATAAATATAAGGCGTACCCTGCATCATATGAATCGTGGTGGCGAGCATTTTGGCCGAGCGCTCACGATATTCCCCATCGTTTCCATAACGAGACACAATCCGCGGCTGGTCATGGTTACACCAAAACAAAGCGTTCCAGCCGCCGCCCTTATTCATTTCCATCTGCCATAACGAAAGAATTCTTTTTAGGGAGAGAAAATCAAAATCAGCCACCGACCACTTCTCACCATTTGGATAATCCACCTTTAAATGATGAAAGTTAAAGGTCATACTCAGTTCTTGACTGTCAGGGTTAGAATATTGAATGCAGTGTTCAATCGTTGTCGAGGACATTTCTCCTACCGTCATCGCATCATATTTTGAAAAGACTTCCCGATTCGTTTCCTTTAGAAACTCATGAACCCGTGGTCCGTCCGTATAAAAGCGGCGCCCGTCCCCAGGAGGTACAGAACCATCATCGTCAGGAAAGCTTTGGTCTTTTGAAATTAAATTGATGACGTCTAGACGGAAGCCATCGACACCTTTTTCAAACCAGAATTGCATCATTTCGTATATTTTCTGGCGCAGTTCTTCATTCTCCCAATTCAAATCAGCTTGGGTAACATCAAACAAATGCAGATAATATTGCCCCGTTTTTTCATCATACTCCCAAGCATTACCGCCAAACTTTGACTCCCAGTTTGAGGGTTTATCTCGCCAAATATAAAAATCACGGTATGGGCTTTCCTTTGAAGAAGCTGCCTGCTTGAACCACTCATGCTCTGTCGAGGTATGGTTAACAACGATGTCCATAATGATTTTCAAATCACGATTATGGGCTTCCCCTAATAGGCGCTCAAAATCCTCCATCGTTCCATACTCTTCGTGAAGACGGTAATAGTCGCTAATATCATAACCATTATCACGCTGCGGTGACTTATAAATAGGGGTCAGCCAGATTACATCGATACCTAGTTCTTTTAAATAGTCCAATTTTTCAATAATGCCTTGTACATCCCCGACACCATTTCCTTGTGTATCGTAAAAGCTTTTAGGATAGATTTGATAAACTACGGCTTTTTTCCACCAAGGATGCTTCATTTCCGACCACTCCTAGCTTATTAATAAAAAATATACTCAAACAAAAAGCAAGATACGATACCATCCTAGGACACAGCCTGTTGGCTTCTAGAGTCCGATGGTATCGTTCTTCTTTAAAATCATCTAGATGATGATTTTTTTATTTAGCCTTATGCATTTTTCCAAATAGTATCGTCAGCACAAATGGGACAACTAACACAATGGCCATACCAATAAAGAACGAGCCCCAGTTTTCAGGAAAAATGGACAAGAAGCCTGGAAGACCGCCAACACCGATGGACGGAGCTTTTACTCCTGCCATTGAAATGACCGCACCTGCAAGTGCTGAACCAATAATCGCTGAGATAAAGGCAAATCGGTAACGTAAGTTCACACCGAACATTGCTGGCTCTGTGATACCTAGGTAAGCAGATACCGCAGACGTACCAGATAAGCTTCTTAATTTCTCATCCTTCAAGACAAACATCATCGCCAATGCTGCTGTACCTTGGGCAATATTGGATAGTGCAACCATCGGCCATAAGAAGGTGCCGCCAGTGCTTCCGATTAGCTGAAGGTCAACTGCTAGGAAGGTGTGGTGCATACCAGTAATAACAAGCGGTGCATATAGGCCGCCATAAATGATTCCACCTAAAATTGGGGCAAACTCGAAAATCGATACAACTGCATTGGTAATTACATTACCGATTGCAAATGTAACAGGACCAATCGCGATAAAAGAAACAAAACCTGTTACTAACAGCGCAATGGGTGCAACCAATAGAAGCTGGAATGCATCTGGGATGCGATTTCTTAACCATTTTTCAATACTTGCTAATACCCATGAAGCAATTAAAATCGGTAAAACCTGGCCTTGATACCCAACCTTCTGTACGTCTAGTCCAAACAAATTCCAAGTGGGGATTTCTTCAGCTGCCCCATAACCCCAGGCATTTAATAGATCCGGGTGTACAAGCATTAAACCAAGGACAATACCTAGTAATGGACTCCCTCCAAAGCGGTTAAGTGCCGACCAGCCAATTAATCCGGGCAGGAAAACGAAGGCTGTATTCGCAATTAGATTAATAATACTTGCGAAGTCTGCCCATTGTGGAAACCGTTGAACAACCGACTCTTCAAAGAAAATACCGGGTCCTGTTAGGACATTGTTAATTCCCATTAATAAACCGGCCGTTACGATTGCCGGCAGGATTGGGATAAAAATATCAGCTAGTGTTTTTATCGCACGCTGCAGCGGGTTTAATTTTTTTGCAGCTTCATCCTTGATATCCTGCTTGGAAGACTCTCCGATCCCTGTCATCGCAACCATTTCTTTATATACTTTATCAACTGTTCCTTGACCAATGACAACCTGGAACTGACCGTTTGCCGAAAATGAGCCTTTCACTAGGTCAATATTTTCAAGTGCTTCTTTTTTCACCTTGCCTTCATCCTTTAGTGCAAAGCGAAGTCGAGTAACACAGTGGGTAGCAGCTGCGATATTCTCCTTACCACCGACACCCTCGATAATTTGTTCAACCATTTTTTTATCTACACTCATTTGCCTAAACCTCCTGTTAACGGTTACAACTCTTATAGGGAAAAGCTGTATAAAATGAATTATTTTTAGACCTTGTCTTTATTACCTTTTGCCGCTAATTTCATTCTTATCCTTTTCGTAAGCATAGAAGTCCAACAGCAGGGAAATCATCTAGTATATACAAGATGAAACTTGTATATACATATTAACTTGCCTATACAAGTCTGTCAACAATATTTTGAAAGTGCTTTCTAAGGGCTAACTGTCCACCCCAGGCGTACAAAAGGGGTTATTTGTATTTGTGTGGTGACAGGCACCGCACAAATACAAAACGACCACTTTGTCCACGAGCGGTGCCTGTCACCGTTTTTCCACCGTTTTTTCATCGCTTTTAACCCCACTTTTCAAACTAATCTGTCAAATTGTTCTCGATTTATTTGAACAATAGGGTATTATAGGTATATCCTATTTTTTGATTTGAGGGGGATTTTTGGAATGAAGCTTACGAATGAGGAGTTAGAGATTTTATCGATTTTGGAAGAGAATCATAAAGTGCCGGTTGAAACGATTGCGGCAATGGCCAATACAAGTATTGAAAATGTTAATGAGACGATTAAAAAGCTGGAAGATGAGAAAATCATCGTCAGCTATCCGGCTTTGATTAACTGGAGTAAGGTAGAAGGAAAGGAAAATATCATTGCGATGATTGATGTTAAGGTTCAGCCAAAACGCGGGGTAGGATTTGATGAAGTAGCGGAAAGAATTTATCGCTTCCCAGAAGTCACTTCACTATACCTCATGTCTGGTGCCTATGACCTTTCCATTACCATCGAAGGCAAAACAATGACTGAGATTGCCAGCTTTGTTTCTGAAAAACTATCTACTATTGATAACGTTATTTCCACGACGACTCATTTCATGTTAAAAAAGTATAAGCATGATGGTGTTATTTTCAGTAACAGCAAAGATACCGACCGCCGGATGGTGGTTTCTCCATGATGAAAGAGCCACAAGATTATTTATCCGAAATGGTAAAAGAGTTAAAACCTTCCGGGATAAGAAAGTTCTTTGATTTGGCGGCAAATATTAAAGGGGTAATATCTCTCGGAGTCGGCGAACCGGATTTTATCACGCCTTGGAGCATTAGGGAAGCAGCTATTCTATCATTAGAAGAAGGCTTTACCTCTTATACTGCAAACCCAGGATTATTAGAATTACGTCAGGAAATCTCATTGTATCTAAACAATCGGTTTTCTGTGCAATATAATCCCGCAAACCAAGTGATTGTTACTGTCGGTGCCAGCCAGGCCATCGATTTAGCCTTTCGTGCAATTCTTAATCCAGGTGATGAAGTCCTGATTGTTGAACCTGCATTTGTCTCCTATTCACCTTTAGTGGTTTTAGCAGGCGGCAAACCGGTTGCCATCAACACCTCACCTGAAAACGGCTTTAAGCTGACACCTGAACAAATTGAAGCGGCGGTTACTGAGCGGACAAAGGCGATTCTTATTTGTTCACCAAACAACCCAACCGGAACCTATTTGAACAAAGAGGAACTAAGTACCCTAGCAAGGGTAATCGAGAAACATGACCTCCTCGTTGTTTCGGATGAAATTTACGCTGAACTAACCTACGATGAAGATTACACAAGCTTCGCATCAATTGATGGAATGTATGAGCGAACGATCTTAATAAATGGTTTCTCAAAAGGCTTTGCGATGACAGGCTGGCGCTTGGGCTTCTTGGCTGCACCTGTAGGTTTTGCCGAACAAATGGTTAAAATTCTGCAATATACCACGATGTGTGCACCGCATATGCTGCAGCACGGTGCTATTGAGGCCTTACGAAACACCTATCATGAAGTAGAATCCATGAGAAGAAGCTACCGGAGACGAAGAAATTTCGTTGTTCAGGGGTTAAACAGCCTCGGCTTAGATTGTCACATGCCAGGCGGTGCCTTTTATGTATTCCCTTCTATTAAGAAAACCGGCATGACCTCAGAGCAATTTGCTGAGGAGCTGCTGCTAAAAGAAAAGGTTGCGGTCGTTCCTGGAAGTGCCTTTGGGCAAAGTGGCGAAGGCTATGTCAGATGTTCATATGCAACCTCTATGGAACAGCTTCAGGAAGCATTGAAACGAATGGGAAGATTTATGGAATCTTTAGAAAAAAATCAGCATTATCCTGAAAAAGTTTCCGCAAAGTAAAATAGTAATAGTACCAATGGCTAAATTCACAGATGAATTTAGCCATTTTTTCTGCTCGGTCTTCCGTGTTGTTCGCCCTAGTTGCTAATACATATTCACTAATTTGCATATAGGATAAACTGTTTTTAGCATGAGAATAGGAAAAAACCATATATTTAGACTAAACCAATTATTAAAGGAGGAATTGTTTTGAAGAAACATGAACAAACTTTAATATTGGATTTAGATGACACATTAGTACACTGCAACAAATACTTTGTTAAGTCGAAGAACAAATTTGTTAACCAAATGCGAGTTTGGTTTGACAGTCTGAATAGTAATGACATTAAACAAAAGCAGGCTGAAATCGATATTAACAAAGTAGAAAAACATGGACTTCTTTCTTCGGTCTACGTCGACTCCCTTGTCGCTACCTACCAATATTTTTGCAACAAGTACAACAGGAAAGCCACTGAACATGAGATGGAGCTCCTCCGCATAATTGGCCGAGAGGTATTTCAGATTAAGGTTCAACCCTTTCCTTACATGTACAAAGTGTTAAATAAGCTG
The DNA here is from genome assembly GCA_040797665.1 of Neobacillus sp. Classification (GTDB taxonomy): domain Bacteria; phylum Bacillota; class Bacilli; order Bacillales; family Cytobacillaceae; genus Neobacillus. Next base: position 59,283 of record JBFNER010000008.1, read on the forward strand.
AAGGAAGATGGCCATCAACTATGTCTGTTTACAGGAGGTGACGAAAAAAATCAAGTCAGAAAGATTAAGCAGTTAAAATTAAGAACATACTTTGATGATCGTGTTTTTATTTATGAACATAAAAATAAACACTCCCTCCAAGAAGTGCTCACCAAACTGAAAGCTGACCGTTCGAAGACCTGGATGATCGGCAATTCCCTTCGTTCTGATATAAAACCTGCGATAGAGCTTGGCATCAATGCCATCCATATTCCTTCTGAAATTGAGTGGAGCTACAACATTATTGACCTCGAAGTTTCGCCCAATGGGACGTATGCAGAACTCAAGTCCCTCAAACAGCTCCCAGACTACTTAGCAGAATACAGTTTTACCAACCAACACAACAATCAAAAGATGGTGTTATAGCCGCTGGAGCATAATCACCAGAAAAATTCAACTCAGCCTAAAAGAAAGAAAACGACTAATCCACGGGAGCGATTAGTCGTTTTCTTTTTGTATAAAAACTCCCTTTAAAAAATACCTCAGCAAGGTTCTTCATGCTGTCTCATGATGTTTCTCTCTGTTGTATCAATGGGTATTTTTAAAAAGGAATTGTGGTCTCAGTATGAATTAAAAAGGATAAAGTTATACCAAAAAAACAAAATACAGGATATTAGGACTAGGAATATATTGTAAATTAGGCATATCTATCTAATCCTTCTTGGGCTGCTTCTTGCAGCAGATGGTGTGGTATGATGGTTGCAAGAAGATTATGAAATAAAGGAGTGGCACTAATTTGATTCAATCATTGGAGATCCACCATGTTAGTTTAACGGTGACAAGTTTAGAAAATGCAAAACACTTTTACAGTAAAATATTAGGATTAAAAGAAATCGAGCGTCCGAATTTTGATTTTCCAGGTGCTTGGTATGCAGTTGGCAGCCAGCAGCTCCATCTTATTGTACTGCCTTCATCGCAAACACTTCGGGAAGATAAAAAGGTCAGCAGCAGAGAAGGACATTTTGCGATAAGAGTGAAAGACTATCATGAAACTCTAACATGGCTGAAGCAAAATAAGCTGGACGTGCTAGAAAAGCCATACAGCACAAGCGGCTTCGCGCAAATTTTTTGTGCCGACCCTGACGGCAACTTAATTGAGCTCAATGTCGATCAACGGGATTTATAAAGAGAGCCATTCCCCCTTCTAATAAGTTACCAAAAACTCACTAATTGTTGTGCTTGTTATTCATCGTAGAATGATATTTAATAGGAGTATTGAGTGTTCAAATCAGGGGGAAATCATGAAACAAGAAGAACGTTCCATATCAATTGGCTTGCCTTTGACCATTTCCATCATTGCCATCAGCTTCTCGGCAATCTTTGTAAAATGGTCCGATGCACCTGCATCAATCTTAAGTATGTACCGGATGTGGTTTGCAAGCTTTTTAATGCTGCCCATCGTTTGGAAATACAGAGGAGAATTTAAGAAACTAACAAAAAGAAGCTGGTCGTTTTTATTCTTTTCCGGGATTTTTTTAGCACTACATTTTGTTCTTTGGTTCGGTTCACTAAAACTAACAACTGTCGCGAGTTCCACCATTATTCTCGCATTGCAGCCGATAGTGTCGTTAGTCGGGGGATTTTTACTCTTTAAAGAACGAACCACTTCATCAGCTATAATGACAATGGGCATAGCGATTATCGGAGCAATGATGATCGGCTGGGGAGACTTTGGACTAAGTAAACAAGCCATCCTTGGTGACATCCTATCGTTCTTAAGTGTAATTGCAGTAGTCGGTTACTTATTGATCGGGCAAACTGTCGTTAAGAAAGTGGTCCACTGGATTTATAGCTTCTGTGTCTTCTTCTTTGCTGCAGTCTGTTTAACCGTGTACAATGTTGGAGCTGGAGTTGAAATGACCAGCTACCCGGCACAGGAATGGGGGATATTCCTATTACTTGCAACGGTGCCAACAATCAGTCATCTCATTAATAACTGGCTATTAAATTATGTTAATGCCACAACCATTAGCATGAGTATTTTGGGCGAACCAGTGGGAGCAACCATCCTAGCCTTCTTCTTACTTGGAGAACACCTGGCAGGCTGGCAGATTCTCGGCGGACTACTCGTCCTCCTGGGCGTCTTCTTCTTCCTAACACAGCAGGCAAAGCCCCTGCCGCGCAAACAAACAACAACCAACGACATACCAACAACCGTAAACCCCTTAGACCTCTAAGGGGTTTTCTGTTTGAGCTAGTGACATTGATTGGTGCCTGTCACCATTCGTACGTTGACGCGTCAATGTACGAATGGTGACAGGCACCGCCCGTGGACACTTTCCACCTCAGGCGTACACTCTACCAAAGGTAGTCTAGTATATCTGATTTTATGAGGTTGGTGTCGATGTTGCAGGTTTGGCCGTCGATTCCGTATTGCCAGATTGAGATGTTTATGTTTTCTGGTGCACCTGGTTCAAAGGCTGGGGCATCTGCCTGTGCGGTAATACCTGGTTCAGGGTTACTACTCCAGATAATGGTTTCGTCAGCAACTGTTTGACTGTTCGCTGCTGCTGCTTGATACGCAGTGGTCACATCACTATCACTTCGGAAAACACCATAAATTCCTGGATGATAGGGTGAATCTAGTAATGTATCAACCCAGCCGCGAATAAATGCTTCGTCAACGGGATAACCTGGCTCGATATCAGCAAAGATGGCAATCCCCTGTGGAATTCCTAGTTTCTCTGCGTAGGCAATTGCCTCTTGAGCCTCTGCTTCCCCCTGCTCGTACGTAGTCGCGTCCGTAAAATGATTAAAGATCGGGCTAATTTTGATTCCTTGATTATGAAGAAATGCTGCTTCATCGGCTGTTAACCCCGAAGATACGCCCTCTTTTGTCTCTAAATAACGTCCAAAAACTGCTGGCTTCCCGTAGTTTTCGGCCACACATTGAATAAAGGCAGGATCCACCGGACTGGCTGTATCTAACCCCCAATGAAATTCAGGCTGCTCCGAACCGGCATCCTCTTCCAAATCCTGTTCATCACCAGTATCTGCTTCAGAGGCAGTCTGGGCCTTTTGAACAGGCACTGTTGTACCTTCTCCTCCAAATGAATTGAACATAATAAGCATTAATGGAAGAACTAATATGGCACTTAACAGGATTATCCAAACCTTTTTTCGTGTTTTCATACCTTCTTCCCCCCATCCGACATTCTCTTAACCAAACTATGGGAAATGTCGAACAGGCGTGTGGGCCGGCAAAACAAAGAGGAAACAATACCTACCAGTACCAACGGGAAACATGATCATTTTCCTAGCAATTCTTAAGGTATAAAACCATGATGACGAGTTTAAAATGGGGGTAAAGGGGGATTTACCATGAGAGGATTTCTAATTATAGTGTGGGTGTCTATGATTTTAGTTTTGACCTGCACCTCTAGCTTCACGAAACTCGTCGAGTACGGACAAATACAATTTCAATGGAACCACCAGCCCAATTTCTCCCACCTTTTATTACCTTTGCCAGTCGAAATCAGCAAAAGCTTTCTATTACAAAAATTTGGGCATATCTTTGTCTTTATGCTGCTCACTCTAATGCTCCAATCAAAATACAAATCAAAACGAACCGTCCTAGTCATCGCACTTTCTTTATCGGTAATCACAGAGCTATTACAATTATTTTTCCACCGTGATGGCAGGATTTTCGATATCGGCTTCGACACCATTGGAATCTTAGTTGCACTAGCAATTAGTACAATCTTCACACCTGCCGATCAAACCAAGGCCCCCATCAAGCGCGTGCCTTAACACACATATTTATCTAGCATCCAGGAATACTGCCCAGACAATTTCCTTTATAAATCATAAAATGATAAAGGAACATTAAAGTGGAGGTGATTTGGATGCTTTTTAAAGTCATTGCCGGGTCTTTTAAGTCAAGGAAAAATGCGGACGAGCGCGCTTCCTTCCTCGTGACAAAGGGAATTGAATCGTATATTGCACCCACTGCCGTATCTGGTGAAACGTGGTTTCGTGTTCAAATAGGAGCGTTTTCAAGCCGGGAAAATGCAGAACAGCTTTTGGAAAAAGTTAAAAGTGCCGGCATTACGGATGTATTTATGATGGCGGACAACACGGTACCTGTACCAGCAGATCCAACCACAATCCTTGGACCAGCCATCCTCTCGGGAGAAAAGATGGACAAATTTGTAAAGAGTATCAATCCCGCTGCCATTGAGGTTGGTAGCTATTATGAACAGCTTGGTAAATATTACGGAATTAGAGCTGATGTTGCTTTTGCACAAGCCATGCTTGAAACAAATTTTTTCCGCTTTACCGGAGTGGTACGTGCCAGCCAAAACAACTATGCTGGAATCGGCGCTACTGGCGGTGAGGTCCGTGGCGCAAGCTTTTTAACACCAGAAGAAGGAGTATTGGCCCATCTTCAGCACTTGTATGCCTACGCTACTACTAACTCTCTCCCATCTGACTATCCTCTTATTGACCCGCGATTTCATCTTGTAAAGAGAGGTTCCGCTCCTAACTGGACCGATTTGAACGGAAAATGGGCCGTACCGGGTGACACTTACGGTCAGTCCATTTTAAGTCTATATGAAAGAATGGTAACAGCAACAGCTTAGTAAAGACCTCTATCAGTGAGAGGTCTTTTTCACTATAATAATAACCCTCCTAAATAAAGGAAGAAAAAAAGGGAACACTATTTTTATGATCAGCGAATAGGAGGCACTAACGTGAGAACTACCCAAAATGCTTTATCCATTTTTTCATTAGGCGGCATCAATGAAATCGGTAAAAATATGTATGTCGTCCAGTATCGTGACGATATCGTCATCATCGATTGCGGGGGTAAATTTCCTGATGAGAGTTTGTTAGGAATTGATTTAATTATTCCTGACATTTCTTATCTGGAAGAAAATCAAGAAAAAATCCGCGCTATGATTGTCACGCACGGACATGAGGACCATATCGGGGGTATACCTTACTTTTTACGAAAATTGCCAAACATCCCCATCTATGCCACCCGTTTTACCCTTGGCCTAATTGAACTAAAGCTAGAGGAACACCGTTTAAAAGCAGATACGAAGCTAGTACAAATCAACGCAGATTCAACGGTTGAACTCGGGGAATTGGGGGTCAGTTTTTTCAGGGTGAGCCACAGCATCCCTGACTGTCTAGGAATTGTGTTTGATACACCGGAAGGCAGGGTGGTTCATACCGGAGATTTTAAATTTGACTTAACTCCTGTAAATAACCAGTATTCTGATATTCATAAAATGGCAGAGCTTGGTGAGCAAGGCGTATTAGTTTTATTATCTGAAAGCACCAACGCAGAACGTAAGGGCTTAACCCCAACAGAGCAAATGGTCGGCAGTCATATGCTCGAGGCCTTTATGAAAGCATCAGGGAAAATCTTCGTTTCAACCTTTGCATCAAATGTTTCTCGTGTTCAGCAAGTAGTTGAGGCAGCCATTAAGACAAACCGAAAGCTTGCATTGCTTGGCAGGAGCATGATCAATGTGGTCGATGTTGCAATAGAGCGGGGGTATCTGCAAATTCCAGATGATATGCTGATTGATGCACGTGAAGTGGAGAATCTTCCCTCAGAAAAAATAGCGATTCTTTGTACAGGAAGTCAGGGTGAACCAAATGCCGCCTTAGCACGCCTAGCTAGCGCAAACTATCGTGATGTCACGATTCACCCCGGCGACACAGTAATTTTAGCTGCTTCACCTATCCCAGGCAATGAAAAGGATGTTTCAAAGATCATCGATAATTTGTACCAGCTAGGTGCAAAAGTGATCTATGGCTCTGGAAGTACAACGGGAATGCATGTTTCAGGACATGGCTATCAAGAGGATTTGAAGCTGATGCTTACTCTAATGAAGCCTACTTATTTCATTCCCATTCATGGTGAGCAGAGAATGCTTCACCACCACCGCCTGCTGGCCGAATCGGTCGGGGTAGAAAAAGGAAACACGTTCATCATTCAAAACGGTGATGTTGTAGACGTTGAGAACTCTGTTGCACGACAAACCCGGAGAGTTCCTGCAGGTGATACATATGTCGATGGTTTAGGTGTCGGTGACATCGGTGACGTTGTACTTAGGGACCGGAGACAGTTGTCCGAGGATGGAATGCTAGTCATCGTCATTACGATCAGCAGGACAGACCGGAAAATCATTTCAGGACCTGACACCATTTCTCGCGGCTTTGTTTATACCCGAGATTCAGAGGAACTTCTAAAGGAGGTCAACCGTCTAGCAAAGAAAACTGTCAACGACCTTCAATCAGAAAATATACGTCAATGGAATGTCATCAAACAAGGAATTAAAAAGTCAGTCGGCCAATATCTATTTACCCATACAAAAAGAAAACCAATGATCTTGCCGATTATTATTGAGATTTAATACTAGGAAAGGCTCCGCAAATGAGCGGTGCCTTTTTTTCTAGTTTTTATTTTTCTAGCACCTAACCTTTTTTTCATCTTTTTTGTATATAGAAGGTGAAAGGAGGTGAACAAGCATGGCAGAAGCAATTTTAGCAACGACTAAGCTTCGCTTGGTTTTCCAAGTGGGCATGGATGACGACGGGAAAGCAATCTACAAGTTTAAAACGTTTAGCAATGTCAAAAGGGAATCAACAACAGATCAACTCTTTCAAGCTGCAGAAGCTCTCTACAACCTGAGCAGTGATACGCTTAGCCGCGTAGAACGAATGGATACTTCTGATTTATTAGGCTAATTAGAGGTCCTTAAATTGATGGAAGAATAGGAGGTGAATAGAATGGCCAAAACACTAGAATTACAATTTGTAACTGAGAACGGAAAGGAAGCTCGAATTAGCGTTGAAAATCCAAAAGAACCGATTGACCCAGCAGTAGTAAAACTTTCAATGGAAGCTATCATCGCTTCTAACGTTTTCTCAACAGCAAATGGAAATCTTGTCTCCTTTGGAGGAGCACGAGTTATCGATCGAAATGTAACCGAATACGAAATCGTTTAAATAAAAACAGACCGGGTTCCTACCTAGAAACTCGGTCTGTTTTTTAATAAGAGTCAGAAAGGAGCAGCCATCGTGGAGCAGATCATTCCTCTCATTAGCGAAGTAGGATTTCCCATCGTCGTGACCCTGTATCTGCTATACCGAATAGAAACGAAGCTTGATATGGTCGTCCAGTCGATTCAAAATCTTCCTGACCGAATGAGGAATTGACATAAATTCTTTTAAGAAAAACTTAATGGTTTGTTCATCATTTATTAATATCTATCCAGTAGGATAAAAATATGGAAAGAAAGCTTTTTCATAACTCCCCTGTAATATAGAACATCCTCCGGCCTCAGTGCCGGACCTTTTTTTGTTTAAACATTATTATTCTTAAAGCTTTGGGAACACATGGTACATGAATATTTAATAACTGTTCAACCTTTGTTCATAGTTCGTTCATACTTTTCGGTTAAGATGTCTATATGAAGAACGAATACTTTTTCATAAAACCCCCAAAACCATCTCTCTTTTGATCCGGCAAATAATGCCGGATTTTTTTGTTGTGGTGACAGGCACCAAGAATTGTACGAGAATAGTCAAGAATTTCCCTCTATTAACACCTTTATTCCTTTTATAATCATATTAGTGAGGTTTATCCGTTTGCGAAATATCAATTGAATTAACACAGACTTCAAAGGAGAGACCCGCATACCTCATTAACTTCAAATTTAATATTCCAATAATGGAGGCGACATTATGAAAAAACTATGGGCAATTTCTGCTCTATTGCTATTATTTGCGACCGGCTGCTCAGCGAACGCATCAGATGGGCCAAGACCCACGGACGGTGAAGGACTTTATAATTTAAGCTGCTTAAATTGTCATGGTGAAAATTTAGAAGGTGCTGCAGGCCCGCCAGTTCTTAATATGAGCAGTAAATATTCTGAGGAAGAACTGCTTAAATTAATCAACGAAGGCGTTGGGATGATGCCTGGCAAGCTTTTATCTGAGGAAGAAGCCCAAATCGTAACGAAATGGTTGATGGAGAAGTAATCTACAAGAAAAAGCCAGGAAGCTGATTTCCTGGCTTTCTAATTACCTAAGATGATCCTGAAAGACCCTATGGGTTAATTGATTAAATTCAGCAGATAAGCCTTGTGTTACTTTGCCGCTCCGTACAATTCCTTCATATTCTCTCATAAGATTAAAGAAGTCTTGATTACTAGAAACGTAAACATTTCGAACGTTCTCTGTAGTCGTCCACACATTCTCCGCAATCTCATCCTCGACAACAGTAGTAACTTCCCCATTAAACTCATTTTCCATTACGACAGCAACAAATGCATTTCGATTCGATACGATAACTGTAGCATGTTTAACCTGAGGCATTGACTCAATCTTTTCTCGAGCTTCTGCTGGAGCCCGTAAGCCCGCGTTCGTTCTAGTATTCGTATTCGTGTTCGTATTGGCAAGATTGGTATTCAAATTATTCATCTTCGTATTCCCTAAAGCATGCTCCGCATCACGTCGAGCCCCCACATGCTGGTTATTCATATCGCCTGGCGGATCGACCGCTCTTCCTTGGTCGTTCATATTACACCCTGAAAGAATGGCAAGAATGGCAATGCAGTTTACAATCAGTTTAGCAACCTTCATTGAATTTCCTCCTAAACTAAGTTCAACCTTACAATTACCTATATTGGTACTTTTTATGTAAGCGAATGGAGGATTTATTAAATATTGATTTAATTAGGAAAAAAACTTCAAAAAACTCCATTATCCACTGTCTTTATCAAGAATAATAATTCCTATTTTTTGTAAGAATTCTAATTGTTTTGTGTTATGATAGATGCAAATATGCCTTGTAAGAGGGTAGTGTCATGAACAAAATTGGCCAAATTACTTTAGTTAGTATTTCCCTATTATTTAACTCCTATCAATCGCTTCTAGGTCATGATCGTTTCTTTGCTTTTGACTTTTTTCTTTTCACATTAATAGGCTGGTTTGTTGGCTGGCAAATAGACTTGGCGAGATCCTATGCCAAACAGGCCCGTGCTAGTGAGGAAAGCTATAAGAAGTTGATAGATTCCTTGCCAGAATCGATTATTATCCACTGTAATGACCGGGTTATTTATGTCAACGATGCCGCTATGGCTATGATTGGGGCGGTAAATAAGACAGAACTGATCGGCACCTCTATTTTCAACTATGTCGTAGATGAGTATAAAGAAAGAATGATACAGAGATTAAAACAGGTCAAAAAGGAAAAACATCCTTTAACCAATATTGAATATAAATTTATCCGGATGGATGGGAGCAGATTTTTCTTTGAGAGCTCTTCACTGTTTATTTCTTATGGGGGAAAAGATGCAATTTTAACCATTGGCAAGGATATCACCGACCGTAAAGAGCAAACAGACCGACTATTACAAAAGTCAGAGAAGCTGGCACTTTTAGGACAAATGGCAGCAGGAATCGCCCATGAAATCCGCAACCCGCTCACCTCTATTAAAGGTTTTGTCCAGCTATTTAAATCGAACCACATGCAGGAGGAATATTACGACATCGTTTTAAGCGAGCTGGAACGAATCAACAGTATTGTAGGAGAATTTCTTGTTCTCGCTAAACCAACCGCCTCTGTATTCATTGAGAAAGATATAAGAGAACTAATTCGTGATGTGGTTACTCTGATCAGCACTCAGTCCATTTTAACTAACGTTCAAATTTTCGTAGAATATGAAAGTGATCTACCTGCCATTAGTTGTGAAGAAAACCAGTTAAAACAAGTATTCCTCAATCTTTTAAAGAACGCCATCGAGGCCATGCCACATGGCGGAAATATTTTTGTGAAAATACATACAAAAGATGAGGGCAGAATTTCTGTGCAATTGATTGACGAGGGAGTTGGAATCCCCGAAGAGAGAATTACGACCTTAGGCGAGCCTTTTTATACAACGAAAGAAAAAGGGACCGGACTTGGTTTAATGACCTGCTTTAAAATTATCGAAAGTCATAACGGAGAGCTGGACATACACAGTAAACTAGGGGAAGGCACAACGATTGAAGTGACCCTGCCTACTATTACCCAGCCGTTATTGAAAAAAGAATTAAGTCATTTGATTTAGTAAGCGGAAAGAGCCTGGCTTAATAGCCCGGCTCTTTTGTATTAATCAATATACTCCTCAAACCAGTTAACGATATAATCTAGCCTGCTTTTCCGTAAACTCGGTTTCCCACTTCTAGAAAGCTCATGATTTTCCTCTGGGAAGCGAACAAACATCGTCTTCTTTCCTAATCTTTTCAAAGCGATAAATAACTGCTCCGCCTGCTCAATCGGGCAGCGGTAATCCTTTTCACTATGAAGAATCAATAATGGCGTTTTCACCTGATTCACATACGCAAGCGGCGAATGCTTCCAAAGTGTTTGAATGTCACTTAAATCGGTGCCAATCTGCCATTCGGTGAAATAATAGCCAATGTCACTAACTCCATAAAAGCTGATCCAGTTTGAAATTGAGCGCTGGGTTACAGCAGCCTTAAAACGATTCGTATGGCCCACAATCCAATTGGTCATAAAGCCGCCATAGCTTCCGCCGGTAACGCCCAGTTTGTCAGCATCAATGAAATCAAACTGCTCCAGGACATAATCAACTGCTCGCATTAAATCCTGATAATCACCGCCGCCATAATCCCCGCGGACAGCATCCACAAATTGTTGACCATAGCCATGACCACCTCTTGGATTCACATACAACACCGCATACCCTTTTGCCGCTAAGATTTGAAACTCATTCATGTATGTATTTCCATACATCGCATGTGGACCGCCATGAATCTCGAGCAGCATCGGATACTTCTTGCCTTCTTCAAAACCAACCGGCTTCATCAGCCAGCCATGAACCTTCCAGCCATCTGCACCTTCAAACTCAATCGCTTCTGGTTTAGACAAGACAACGTCCTCTAAAAATACACCATTTACATCGGTTAGTTTTTCAGCACCACGCTCACCCGTTAGTGATAACAACCATAAATCACCAATCTCATCCGCTTTACTGATTGCGGCAATTGCCTTTTGTGATGCTGAATCAATCGTTACACCATATACATGCTGCTCACCAACAAGTATTGGCTCCACCACGCCATTTACATTACCGTAGTAAATATTCGTATTTCCAATCTCTGAAGCAATAAAATAATAACCCTGACTATCCTTTGTCCAAATCAAACCCGGCGTGCTAGCACCTTGCTGTAGGTCACCAACGATATAATCACCTGTCGATGCATCGAATTCACTTGGAGTCACACAGGTTAATTCCTTTGTATCCAATGGATACAGCCAAATTTTTGCATGGGTAGCATTCTCAAATTCACGGCGGTGGCCCACCATTCCGAGGTACCGGCCATCCGGTGACCAGACTGCACTGCCAAAATAGCCTGAACCATCTGTTACAAGCCTCAAAGCTTTCGTTCCAACCTCTAATAAATAAACATCATATGTAAACGACAAATCACTATTTTCTGCTGTATCTGCACCAACTGCCAGGTATTTTCCATCTGGAGACCAATCATACACACTCACACTATAATCACGGTTTGTAAGCTGTGTTAACTCTCCGCTATCCACATCCACTACCGCTGCCTGCCGGTAATGCCCCTGCCAAAAACCCTCGCCATCTGATTTATATTTCATCTTCGTTACTTCTAGTGCAGCGATTCTTTCTAGCTTATTTTCTTCTTCTTGATCCAACACGGTTTGGTCTTGCTTTAACGAAGTCATAAAAGCCAGCTTCTTCCCATCTGGTGACCAAACTGGATTGCTTGCTCCGCTTGAAAGAAATGTAATTTGTCTTGCCTCTCCGCCGTTCATACCGAGCACAAAAATCTGGCTCTTACCTGTTCGGGTCGAAATAAAAGCGAGCTGCATTCCATCCGGTGACCACCTCGGTGAATGGTTTCGAGCTTTTCCAAATGTCCATTGAACAGGCTTTTTATCTTCTAATCTTTGATAATATAAATTTGAAATATACTCATCCTTTTCTTGGTCAATCGTTGTCTGCACATAAACAAAAGATTGACCGTCAGGTGCGAATTGTGGATTCGTTACCGAAGTTAATTGAAATAAATCGTCAGACATAATTCCTCTTTTTGCTGTCTTCATCCTTGCTGCCTCCTTGGAAAAAACATATTCACGAACTATTTCGACATTTGAAATAAATATCCTGCTATAATTTTATTTTTCTATCATCGTTCTTTTTTGAATATACGCCTTTATACTGCCATTAATAAAAGCAGCACTAATGCTGGTAACAATAAAGAAAATCATCGGCACCAAGATAATCCATTGATGAATATTCAGATAGATGCTGTTAATCCCGATTACCCCTGACCACTCATAAGAAACGGAACGGGGCGGTTCCGGAGTTGCTGAACGATACGGGACATTCGTACCACCGAAAAAAAGTTCTAAAAAGCCGAGGTGGGCCAGTAGCAGCAAGGTTTGGAGAAACTGCTGCCCAAATAATAGGATCCATTTTTCATAAACATGCGGAATAATATGTTTTAAAAAGATATAAAGTTTACTTGCCCCAAGAGTTTTAGTGGGCTCAATAAATGGTTCCTTTGAAACCTGGCGCATTTCTGCTGCTAAGTGCATGGTCAAGTTAGGAATGGCGATAATAATCAGAATAAAAGTTTGAAAGACTGCCCGTTCCCAAAAAGGATGCTCAAATCCCCGAAGCGGCATCCATAACACACTATATAAGATAAAATAAGCAATAATCGTTTGCGGCACGACGGAAAATGGTTCAAAGATTGTTTTAACCACATCAAACAGTTTGCGAGGCAGAGAAAATACAAACGCGCTTAAAATAAGCGATAACAGCATTCGAACAATTGCCACTAGGAAGGTTATCCCAATCGTCCACTTTGCTCCGACTAGCATCATCCCGCCAAGGTCATTGCCATATTGATCCGATCCCAGCAAAAAGACAGTAAAGGGCGGATAAGGAGGCCTGCTGAGAATATTCCCCTGGTCGTCCACCTCAAATCTTACATCTCTTACTTCATCTCCATGCAGGACACTCCAGGTAAATAAAAAGATAAGAAATAAAAAACTAAATAAGAATCTTTTTCTTTTTAATAAAAATGCCAGCATTTACTTCATTTCCTTTCTTTGGTCAAAGCTGAACACTTCATAAATGCGATAGATGATGAAAAAAGGCACGAAGATGAGAACACTGCCAATAAAAAACGGATCGGTACTAGTCAGCATCATACGCAGCAGCCCGTTCATATTAAACAAGTAATCTACGATCAGCAGCGTCGATAAGGATGACCAAAAAATCGTCTTTGACGTTCCAAACATCCCATCAGCAATATTCCGGAGCACATGAACATTAAGGATGTAGCTGAAATGCATCCCCTTAGCCCTCGCTAGGCTGACATAATACTTTTCTAGTTCCTCCTCGATATAATGGAGCAAAACCTTCGTGATGTAAAAACTAATTGGCACACTTAGGCTGATTACTGGCAAGAGGATTGCTTCCTCCCTTAAGGTCACCACCTGAGCTAGTTTGACTCCCGTTTGTTTATAAATAAAAACGACTGAAAACTGAAGCAGGAGAATGAATATTAAATCTGGAATTGATTCTAGCAGTTCTAGGAAACTTTTAAGATACCTAATTTTCTTTTTGAAAAAAATCAATGCCAAATAAGAGATAGAAAAGGCAATTGCGATAGCAACCGTTATGCCCATGGCGAGCATTTTCATCGAATTAAAGTAGCGATATAAAATAAACGGAAACAATGAATTTTTACCGTCTGCTGTATAAAAGTCGCTTAACGTAAATATCCTGCTATTTAGTTCGTAAACACTTTCGATATAGGGTTTAAAGTTTACAGTTAGATTCTCAAATAAAACGGGAAAAGCAGCGATGAAAATCAACACTTCAACTGCCACTAATACTTGTATAAGCAACTTCCCAATCGTTTTTCCGACTCGGTAAATTTTCATAAATCAGACTTCCTTTAGGTTAGATTAATCGATATTCTACTTAGACGACCACTGATGGAAAAAGTTTCTTAATTAAAAAATAAAATGAACCTTCTATCTTTCAATAGAATGAAAAAGGCCCGCTAGATTTCAACAGAAATCTAGTGAGCCTTTTTTCATATAAATCATTACTCTATTACAGGTACGATTACATCAGTTTCTTCAGAGATTTCCTCATCCGTTGTTTCTTCTACTGCACCTTCAACCTCAACCTCAATTTCTGTCTCAGCTAAGACTGCTGAATGTGCTGCTGCACGTTCTTTTGCAATAGCGCTAGCTTTAACACTTGCTTGAGCTTTAGCCTTATTGACTGCAGAAGGATTTACTTCAGTTGCTTCTTCTTCAGTTACAACTTCCTCTGCCGCTTCTTCTTCAGTTACTACTTCTTCTGTTGCTTCCTCTTCAGTTACAACTTCCTCTGTTGCTTCTTCTTCAGTTACAGCTTCCTCTGTTGCTTCCTCTTCAGTTACAGCTTCTTCTGTTGCTTCCTCTTCAGTTACAGCTTCTTCTGTTGCTTCTTCTTCAGTTACAACTTCCTCTGTCGCTTCTTCTTCAGTTACGACTTCTTCTGTCGCTTCTTCTTCAGTTACGACTTCTTCTGTTGCTTCCTCTTCGGTTACAACTTCCTCTGTCGCTTCTTCTTCAATAACCTCTTCAGTTATTTCCTCTTCAACTAGAACCGCTCCAGCATGTACCGCTGAATTCGGAGCAGCATGCGCCTTTGCTGTTGCACTTGCATGCAGGCTAGCCTGTGATTTTGCCTTGTTCGCTGCAGAAGGGTTTACTTTTTTGTCTTCGTTGCTATCTTCGTCAGATGCATCTACACTAGCATCTTCCTCGTCCTCTTCTGTCTTCACAACTGCATCAGTATCAAGATCGATGGACTCAGAATCAGAATCTTCGTCAGACTCTTCTTCATCTTCCGTTCTTACTGCTGAATCGGAATCCAACTCAACTTCCTCTTCTTTACCAGCTTCTTCATCTTCTTCAGTTTTCGCAGCTACATCGCTTGAAGCATCAGTTGCTTCTTCAGATTCAGGTGCAGATTCAGCATCAACATCTGCCTCTTCCATTACTTCCACCTCTAGCTCAACCACTTCTTCAACTGGTGCCTCCTCAGAAACAACCTCTTCTGCTACAACGGGTTCAACAACTTCCTCTTCCACTTTTTCACCCTTGCCATGAACAGCTGAGTTTGGGGCAGCATGCATTTTTGCCGTTTCACTCGCATTTACACTTGCTTGTGATTTACTAGCTTTTTCGTCTTTAATTTTTACCTTCACTTCATCTTTAGCTTGTACCTTAACTGCTAGTACACTAACCTTTACTTCAACTTTTGCGTTGCCTTTTACCTGTGCCGCTTGATTCGCTTTACCATGTTCTGGTCCGGCCGCATCAGTAAACTGGCCTCCTGCAAAAACTCCGAAAGATAATGCTCCAGCAAGTACAAAAGATTTAGCTAATTTGTTAGGGTTTAAATAATGTTTCATTTTAATATTCGCTCCTTTTATTATCATGTTCCGTGGCTATTAGCTATGGTTTACACTTTTAAATAAAAGAGCTCTTTGCGGCGGTGGTGATGGCGGAGCATTCACCCATTGGTTATTCAGTAACGAAAGCCGAGATAGGTACGGCTGTACCAATTGTATTTCATAGCTTGTATTCCATTCAAACCATTTATCCACCCAGTTGAATGTGATAAATCCGCTGTGAACTCGGTCATTCGATTGTCCACTAGAGTGGCTTGTTCGTTGCGTTTGATTCGTCATCTTACTGACATCAGGAAGCTTCTCCCGGGTAACAGGACGCTTTTCTTCATGAACTGGTTCCGTTACCTTGTCTTGACTTGAACTATCGAACACTGATTGACCCGTTCGCTGCAATTCCCTACTTACTTCTGTTTCAGTTTTACTGTATTCATTTGCTTTTTTAGGGCTCGGCTGCTTACTGCTTTCACTACCCTTTGCAGCTTTATCAGCATCATGCGCCTGCTTAGTCTTCTTGACCGCTGTCTGTACAGTGCCTTTTGCTTGTTCTGGTAAGCTTTTCAATTCCTCAGCGGCCTTTTCGGAAACAGCTTGTGATCGACTCTGACCTTTCGAAGGCTGCTCTTTAACCAGTTCCTGTTGGCCAACAACCTCCGATTTATCAGGAGCCTTACCAGTTTCATTTGCTAATTTTACTTTTTCAGACGAACCAGCTTGTACACTATTTGTTTTAACAGAAGTATTAACTTGAATAGCAGCCTTTTGAGGTTGCTGCACACTATTTGGCTTCTCAGCAAAAGCTATGTCCGGTACAAGCATCGCTGCTCCTGCGACCAGACCCGATATTAGAAATTGGCGGAAGTTCAAAATTTCACCCCCTCTCATTGACGTTCATGGACAACATTCGAGGGTGTTAAAACATTTCTGACCGTTTTTCTTCTAAACGATTCTTTCCACCTAGTAAGCCTTGAGGCAAATTTCCCTGATTTTTAATAGAATAGGACTTTCTATCGACACCATCTGACTAGATTCTATTCTAACCAGACATTTGATTAAGACGTTAAATTTGAAAACGAACCTAGTATCCGATACAAGTTTTTTTTTAAAAAAACCATCACGATACCGGGATGGTTTCCTTCGTTTCTATAAAGTTTGCTCACCTTTCGTGCCATTAATTGAATAGCTTACCGTTAACTCTGCACTAAGTGAGTGCGACACTGAGCAGTATGTATCCTTTGATAATCTAATCGCACGAACTACTTTTTCTTCCGGCAAATCACCTTCAAGAGCATAATGAACATGGATATGGGTAAACTTTTTCGGATGATCATCTGCACGATCTCCTTTGACATCCATCTGAAAACCAGTCACATCTAAACGCATTTTTTTCAAGATGGAGATAATATCGATACCTGTACAGCCTGCTACTGCATTTAACAGTAATTCGGTTGGCCGTGGACCTGTGTTTTGACCGCCAACCTCTGCAGCGGCATCCATTTTAATTTCATGTCCTGAAGGTGCAACTCCCGAAAAAGCCATATCGCCATTCCATTTAACTGATAATTCCATTACACACCAATCCCCTTTTTGGATATTTTTACTATCCTTACTATACCTTGTTTAGGTTATGAATGTTAAGATAGTTTCATACTAAAATGCTTAAGGAACTGGTGCGCTATGTTTCGAAGTTTTGTCTATGCTCAAATTGCCTTTTTACTTTCTCTGCCTATTTGGCTGAAACTTACCAATTACCTGCACCCCATAGTGGTAGCGGTTGTTTGGTTCTGTCTAACCCTCTCTTTTTTATTCGTGACTTCCTTGGTAAAAAACGTAAAGTTCAGCATCCCAAAAATGGTCCTTCATAGCTTAACGGCATTATATTCTATAGGATTGTTCATCTTACTTTTTTACAGACCAAAGAACCAAAGTTACGGAGACATCAATCTGATTCCGTTCGAAACTGTGCTGTACTACCTTTCT
Source organism: Neobacillus sp. (assembly GCA_040797665.1). Taxonomy (GTDB): domain Bacteria; phylum Bacillota; class Bacilli; order Bacillales; family Cytobacillaceae; genus Neobacillus. Next base: position 76,788 of record JBFNER010000008.1, read on the forward strand.
GGTCATGTTTCACCCTTGATTAGCATCTATAATTTAGCCGCGAATATCGGTCTATTTATTCCGTTTGGTTTGTACTATTGCTTGATAAAGCAGCATCCTAAACTAAGCCAGCTGTTTGTGATTACAATTTGTTCGGTTAGCATCATCGAAGGGGTGCAATATCTCACAAAAAGAGGAAGTTTGGATATTGATGATCTAATTTTAAACGTACTCGGAGTTTGCTTGGGGTATCTCTTTTACCCGCTTGTCAGTAAAGTTTTGTACATTAAGTAACTTCGGATGAAGACTATTCTTCATCCTCCTCCACTTCTTCATTCGCTTCCTGAGCCTTGCCGATTTCTTCTTGGAGCTTCTCAAAAGCATTGACACGAAACTTTGCACAGGCAACTAGGTCATCAATTATTTCGAGAAAGGTTTCGTAGGCAATTCCATTTTCACCGCAGCCTGTGATTAGCTTTAAAAAGTCTTTTTCGAACAGCTGATATTGTTCTTTGAACTTCTTGCTATCCATCGTAAGGAAATACTCTTCATCCACAACAAACTCATTAAACACCTTTTTCGTTAACCGTTTTTTTGAGATGGCGATTTCCTGCTGGTCCTGCTCCTTGTCATAATGCTGTTCATCCTCGTATTCTGAACATAGCGTCGCATATATTTTTTCAAGCAGCTCTGTTGGTTCTAAATACTTCAGCTCTTCCAAACCTACACCTCCTGAACGTTCGACCTATTCCGTTCCATTGTCTTCACTATTCCTTTTATCCCCAACTCTAGACATTTTTAAAATTAACCCCTGCTGAAAACAAAAAACACACATGGGATACAACATGTGTGCAAAAATATTTCTGTTATTTCTATGTGGCCCAGTCGTGTAGCTGGTTATGATGAAAGAATCTCTCAACCCCATCAGGCTGACAAGGTTTACTAAAATAGTACCCTTGCATATTATGACAGCCGATGCTGCACAAATACTGGTATTGTTCCATTTCTTCAACACCTTCCGCTACGACATTCATCCCTAAGTTTCTACCCATTGCCACTAAAGCTCTGCAAACAGCACGCTGATTTTTATTCTCGAGGCCATGGATAAACGATTTATCAATTTTAATCGTATTAAAAGGATATTGTACGAGATAGCTAATCGAGGAATAACCAATTCCAAAGTCATCGAGGATGATATCGACGCCAAAGTCCTGCAATTCCTTAATTTGGGATAAAGTCTTATTCACATTTGTCATCGCTGTTCTCTCAGTGATTTCAATTTTTAAAAACTTAGCTGGCAATTGGTACTGCTCTAACGTTTCTTTGACAGTCTGAACGAAGGACTCTAGATGGATTTGTCTCGCAGGGACATTAATAGAAATATAAAAGTCTGGCAAACTCAGGTCTGCCCATTTCCGGCGCTGGCTACAGGCTGTTTTTAACACCCAGTCACTTAACTTAATAATCAGCTCGGACTCTTCGGCAATTTCAATAAATTCTCCAGGTGAAATCAGCCCCAACACAGGATGATTCCAACGCAGCAGTGCCTCAAGTCCAATGACTTGCTTGGTAAACACATCAACAATTGGCTGATATTCTAAAGATAATTCTTCCTTTTCGATTGCTTTATGGAGATATTGCTCTAGCAATAGTTTTCTTGATAGACAGGACGTCATCCCTGTTTCGTAAGGCTGAATGGCATTCCCGCTTTCTTTTGCCAGGTACATGGCATGGTCTGCCTTCTGAATCAACCCTTCAGCTTCATAATCATGCTCTGGAAATACACTAATTCCAATGCTTGCACTAAGGACATATTCATTTTCCAACAACTTGATCGGTTCTGTAATGACACGGGCAATCCTCGAAGCCGTTTCCTCAATCACTTCTTTGTTAACCACATTTTTAAGTAAAACAACAAACTCATCCCCGCCTTGGCGAGAGATGATATCATCATTTAGCACACAGCCCTTCAAACGCTCAGCTATGATCTGTAATACTATATCGCCCATTTTGTGACCGAGGGAGTCATTAATATATTTAAAACGATCTAGGTCTAAAAATAATATCCCCACCATTTGTTTCTGTTCTTTTGCTTTAGCTAAAGACTTTTCAAGTTCAGCATCCAATTTGCGTCGGTTAGGCAGTCCTGTTAGTGAATCATGGAAGGCTAAAAAGGTTAGCTTCTCCTCCGCTTTTTTTCTCTTGCTTATATCCACCACAATCCGATCTAACCGTTCTGGCACCTGTTTATCTTCAAAGAAAATTGGCACAATAAAGTCTGAAACCCATTTTTGATCCCCGCTCTTACTAATAATTCGATATTCTTGAAGAATCGATTTTCCGCTTTTCAGCAGGTCAAACTTTGCAAAAACACACTGCCGATCTAACGGGTGGATAAGTTTTTCCCACAACCTTTTGCTATTGAGAAACTCTTCTTCACTATAACCGAATATCGTCTCGCAAACTGCAGAAATCGAAAGTGTCTCCAAGGTCAGCGCATCTAATGATCCTAGACATATATCAATTCCCGTAAAAATGCTATCCCATTTAGCAGGCGTGAATACCGCCGTATCCTTCTTCTCACTCGTTTCCATAATAAACCCGCAAATACCAATAACTCTGCCTCCAATCTCCACTGGAATAGACACAATATTTACGACCAGCGGTGTGCCATTTCTATGCTTAATGGTTGTTTGAAAACTCTTCCGTTCACCGTTCAAAACCATCGAAACATGATCAAGTGTCTTTCCAATTCCTTCCTCATTTAAAAGAGAAATAAAATTCCGCTGATATTCCTTATGCCGCTTGTACCCAGTTAACTCCTGGGCTGCCTTATTCGAAAAAACAATATTTCCTTCCAAATCAAGTAAATAACAAGGAAGCGGGACACCAGTAAGTAAGGGCTTACAATTTTCAATAAACAAACTCATCTCTGCCATTCTAATTTCATTTCTCAAAAGAAAGCCTCCTCTCCGCAATCATTGAGAGTCAATCATTTTTAAGATAAACATACAATATACGGCAGGAAGATGCGGAGACATATATGAACATTCCTCGACAATTTCCCCGGGAATATATGTCAATCAAACGTTTAATTAAAGCTGCCCTAAACCCATTTACAAAACGAATCCCGGCATATTTTTATCCAAGAAGATTGTCGTAAGAGAAATCTATTTTGAAGTCCACAAAACAACAAAAAACTCCCCTCATCGTGGATGAAGGGAGCTGTTTTAAAAGTTATTGAAGAACAACCGGATAACATCGGCACCACCGATAAAGGTTCCTAAAGAGGCTCCTAGATTAGCAAGAACAATCACGAGTAATACTCTCGTCACTTTATTACGCCAAAAGCCTTTAATCGTAAAAACATCTTCTGAGAGCGTTTGGAAATCACCGACATTTGGCCGCTGGAAATAGCCTTGAACAATTCCTGCGATAAATCCCGCTGCTAACAAAGGATGCAAGGTGGTAATCGGTGCAGCCAAGAAGGCAGACAAAACAGTAAGCGGGTGACCAAAGGCTAGCAATGCACCTATGGCTGAAAGTACGCCTGTCCATAAAACCCAGCTAATTGCCTGATCCATCCCAGTAGATGGGTTAAGAAAAAAGGTAATCGCAATCAGAGCAACAATAAAAGCAGGGATTGCCCAGCCCAGGATTTTTGGCATCTTTGATTTAGGTTTAATTTTCGTTAACTCTCTCAGGTCATGGTCTTTGTGGATTTCTTTCGTAATCCCCGGCACATGTGCCGCTCCAAGAACAGCAACGATTTTTTCGCCGGGTGCTTCTTTTATTTTTTGAGCCAAATATTGATCACGTTCATCAATTAAAGGTGTCTTTAATTTAGGAAAGGCCTCCGAAATTTCAGCGAGTGCTGCATTTAGAGTATCCTGTGTCTTCATTTTCTCTAGTTCTTCTTCAGAAATCGACTCTTTATTGAAAATACTATAGAAAATAGCGGTAAGCAGCTGACCCTTTCCCCAAAAGCCAATATTGCTCCAAATCCGGGAAAAGGTAGTTTGGATGTTGCGGTCAGCTAAGACAAGCTCTGCCCCAATTTCCTTTGCCGATTCAATTCCTTGTATCATTTCCTGGCCAGGCTTTGTATCAAACTGCTTCGCCAAGCGGTTTTGAAAAGATGAAATAGCCAAATTCATTAACAATAATGGCGCTTTCTTTTCTTTGATAATCTTAAAGATATCGGTTTCCTTCCACTTGCTTCCGTCTTGAATTGATTTAAACCGCTGATCATCTAATTCAATACATACTGAATCAGGACGTTCTTGTTCAATGACTTCTTTCACCTGCTCCGCACTGCGTTTAGAAACGTGAGCAGTACCAACTAGGATGATTTCTTTATTCTCAAGATGAATTCTTGTTATATTCTCTTCCGACATAATCTACTTCCTTCATCAATTTGATATTAGTTCTATTTTAATTCATTTTCAGCTAGTAAAAAAGCTAGAGTTAAAAACATAACTCTAGCTTACCACATTATGGTCGATTCTTCTTTCTATTTTAGAAAACTATTGTCTTATTTTGGTGGACAATGATTCGGTCTTCTAGGTGCCATTTTACAGCACGAGCCAATACACTTCGTTCAATCCGGCGGCCTATTTTCTTCAAGCTATCGACATGATCCCGGTGGTCTACCCGGCTGATATCCTGCTCAATAATAGGACCTTCATCAAGATCATTCGTGACGTAATGTGAAGTCGCTCCAATTAGTTTCACACCACGGTCATATGCACGCTCATAAGGTCTAGCTCCGACAAAGGCTGGTAAGAAGGAGTGATGGATATTGATAATTTTATTCGGGTTTGCAGCGACAAATTTGGAAGTTAAAATTTGCATATAACGAGCCAGCACGACGAAATCAATATCATACTCTTTCAATAGCTGGAGCTGTTGTTCCTCTACTTGCTCACGAATGTCCTTATTAGCTGGAATATAGAAGAACGGAATATTTAGACCTTCGACAACCTCTCTTGCCTGCTCATGATTACTAATGACGAGCGCGATATCCACCATCAAGTCGCCGTTTTGCCACTCCCACAACAGCTCTAACAAGCAATGAAGTTCCTTGGAAACAAAGATTGCAGCTTTCTTCACATGATACACATGCGTGAAATTCCAATCCATCGAAAACCTCTCTGCGATTTCCGCAAACTCCTGCTCCATACGGCTCGCCTTTTCTTTCAGATCTGGACATTCAAACTCAATCCGAATGAAGAAGGTGCCACCTTCTGGATTCGTTGAATACTGACTGGACTCAATAATATTAGCATTATAAGAAAACAGAAACTGGGAAACAGCCGACACAATCCCCGGCTGGTCAGGGCAACTGACCAATAGACGACCCCGATTCTGATTACGATCTTGAAACACTTGAATTTGATCCTTAATATATGAATTCATCTTAAAACCTCTCTCCAATTATTGAACAACATTATACAGGCAAACAATGAATAGGTAAAATACTTTTTTTGTGAAAATTTAAACTATTAAATATAGAGTGTTCGACAAAATCCGGGCGGTGCCTGTCACCACACTGTTTCTGCTTCGTTGTCAAATAAAGTTCACATTTATCTGTTAAGGTTTTGTGAACAGGATTTTGCTAGGTTTGGTAATTTGACAAAGTTCGCTATTTTTCTTTATAAAAACGGCTGGAAGGGTTCTATTTTTTTAAGAAATCGTTGGGTTTTTGTGGGATTATGTCGAGATTAGAGCGTTTACATTTATGCCTTTCCTCTTAATAATTTAAGGTGGTTAGTGTTCCTCGCTCAAGAGTGAATCTGATCAAATAGATTTTTTAGGAGGTTATTTTATGATCTATGAGGAAAAACCATGGTTGAAGTTTTACGATCCTAGGGTGGATGAACATGTCAGTCTGAAGCATGAATCACTGTATGATTTTTTAGAAGATGCTGTAAATCGATTTGGTGATAAACCTGCGTTTACTTTTTATGGCAGAGTTTTCAGCTACAATGAAACCAAAATGATGGTTGATCGACTTGCATCTTCTCTACATAGAGAAGGCTTTAAAAAAGGTGACAGGGTAGCGATCATGCTTCCTAACTGTCCGCATTATATCTTCACCCTGTTTGCTATTTTCCGCCTAGGTGGTATTGCCGTTCAAGTAAATCCGATGTATGTGGAAAGAGAAATCTCCTATGTACTAGATGACTCTGGTGCTAAATACATGGTCATGCTTGATGCATTCTATCCGAAAGTGAAAAAAGTTCAACAGGATACCGATTTGAAAAAAGCGATTGTTGTAAGTTTCGGCGGAGACAGAATCGCACTAGCAGAAGAAGACCAATATTTTGAAGCAGCCCTTCAAGGTGAAGTCACACTCCAAGAAACTGCTATCGATCCTCATGAAGATGTCGCTGTCCTTCAATATACCGGTGGAACTACTGGCGTTCCTAAAGGTGTTATGCTCACTCACTATAACCTCCTTGCTAACTTCAACCAAGTTTGTGATTTTATTTATAATACATGCGATGATATTCCAGATAATTTTAAGATGATTACCGTACTTCCAATGTTCCATGTCTATGGGCTATCCAGTGTCGCTTTATGCGGCATTCGTGAAGGCGCAAACCAAATTGTACTTCCGCGTTTTGACGTAATGGAGGTCATGGAAACGGTCAAGCGTGAAAAGCCATATATCTTTGCCGCCGTTCCGACCATGTACTTTGCCTTAAACAGCCAGCCAGAATTATTAAAAGAATGCGGCTTTAACCAATTGTATTTCGTCGGAAGCGGCGGGGCACCTTTACCTGTCGAGCAGGCGAAAATATTTGAAGAAATTACTGGCGCTACGCTGATGGATGGCTATGGTTTATCGGAAGCATCGCCAACTGTCATTTTCAACCCGCCATTTGTGCCTAGAAAATACGGCAGCATTGGTATTCCAGTCCAAAGCACCATTGTAAAAATCGTCCGTGAAACAGAAGACGGTGAATATGTGGATGCTCCTGTAGGCGAAGCCGGTGAACTAATCATTAAAGGTCCACAAGTGATGAAGGGCTATTGGAACCGTCCGAAGGATACAGAAGAAGTAATTAAAAACGGCTGGCTTCATACTGGCGACATTGCCCGCATGGATGAAGACGGATATTTCTATATCCTTGACCGGAAAAAGGATATGATTATCGCCAGCGGCTACAATGTGTATCCACGTGAGGTAGAAGAAGTTCTCTATCAGCTAAAAGGTATTGAAGAAGTCCTGGTTGTCGGAATCCCTGATGATTACCGTGGCGAAACCGTTAAGGCCTTTGTTAAACTAAGAGATGGCAACACCCTTACTGCCGAAGAAATTATTGAGTTTGCTAGAGCAAACCTTGCCCCGTATAAGGCACCAAAGGAAGTGGAAATCCTTCCTGACCTGCCAAAATCATCCGTCGGCAAGCTCCTCAGGAGAGTACTCCGCGATGAAGTCCTGGCAAAGGTTAATGCTTAAAAATGTTTTAGGAAGTGTTCTTGGAAAGTTGTGTGACCAATTGGTTACACAACTTTTTTATGCTCTAAAAATTCAGCCTATTAGACTATTTCACCACTCAAATTAATATCTGAGCCATAAACTGAATAGTAATAGGAGACGAAAGGGGTGATTAACATGGATCGTATTATCTTCTTATTCCTAGCCTCCATTTTAGCTGGTTTCGCTCTGTTAAATGTACCTTTAACAGGATTCTTTGCACCTTTTAACCCGGTCGTAGACCTTATCGGTATTCTTGCCATCCTTATTTTCTCATTATTTATTATCTACTACGGGCTTAAAGCACTCGTAAAAAAATAACACTGCACATATATTGATAGTAAAGCTTGAGGTTTCCCCTCAAGCTTTTTTTACTTGCTCATTAAAATGTCTTCTAGCCTTTTTGCGTTCACAGAATCTAATCCTTTGATTATTCAAAAATTGTTCAAAATAGTTTGAAACCTTCTTAGGATTTTAAGGTAATATTTGGGTGAATAGACAGATCTGTGTAACCTTAAAAGCTCGGCATTGGCCGAAATGGGGGAAGATTGATATGCAAAGTCTAAGAAGTTATTTTTTAAGAAGAGGCATTAAACTAGGTGTCAAAAGATTAACAAGAAGGAAATCGCTTAGCGAAAGTAGTTTTGAAGATCGCAGGCAGGCGTTAAATAGGATTGCAAAGAAGTGGATTAGTCTGCCAGCTGATTGCAAAGTGGAGGCACTTGAAATTGACGGAATTTATACGGAGTGGCTTTCAAATGAACAGTCGACTGCTGATAAGGTTATACTTTATTTGCACGGAGGTGCTTACGGATATTGCTCGGCCGATACCCATCGGTCACTGGCAGCGAGAATAATGAAGGAGGCAGGTGTTAAAGTGCTACTCCCAGAATATCGGCTCGCACCAGAGCATCCTTTTCCAGCAGCGATTGAAGATGCGGTAGCGGCATACAACTGGCTTCAAGGACAAGGATACAAACCTAGCGATATCATCTTTACCGGCGATTCAGCGGGCGGAGGGTTAAGTATTGCTGCAGCATTGACTCTCAGGGATATGAATGAACCACTTCCTGCAGCAATCGTTTGTCTCTCGCCATGGGTTGATTTAACAGGAACGGGTGAGAGCTATTTAAAAAATAAAGCAAAAGACCCTTACTTAAATGCTGATTCAGCCTTAAAAGCAGCACGTGCCTACGCAGGCGAGGAGCCTCTTACACATCCTCTCATCTCGCCTGTTTATGCTGATTTAACCGACCTGCCGCCGTTATTCATTCAAGTAGGAAGCATTGAGATTCTATTAAGCGATGCTGAGAAACTAGCCCAAAAGGCAAAACTTGCAGGAGTAGAGGTTACCTTTACGGTTTGGAAAGGCATGTGGCATGTATTTCAAATGAGCAGAAAAATGACAGAAGCGAAACGAGCGGTCAGGGAGATTGGTAGATTTGTTAAAGAGACCTTTGCACAACAGGGACATTAGTTTGTATCTCGCAGTTGAACAGTGACATATTTCTATACAAAAAGAGGAAATCCAAACGGATCTCCTCCTTTTTTAATTCGACAAAATCTGGGTCACCCTTGAAACAAAAGGATTTCCATCCCACACTATTTTACTCGGTGACTGCCTTTTCTTTACTTCAGGTTCTTCAAGTAATAAAAAGAAGTTTTTCATTGGAAGATACCCTAGGTTATGTTTTTCTGACAACGCATCAAGAAAGGATCGTCTGGATGTTGAAAAATTCTTTGATTGATTTGCATTAGCGTCTGAGAAATCGTATAAAACACCCGCAACGGCTACTCTGTTCACATTGAAATTCTCTGCTACTCGCAAGTAAAAGTCCCAATCCCAATAATTATGTACCTCTGGGTCAAAAAAGCCGATTGTTTCGTGAATTTTTTTACGGTACAAGCATCCCGATGACACAAATGTTGAGAAGCTTCGCATCGCATGATAATCAAGCTCATAGGCAAATAAAAATCGATTTACTGGTACTCTTACATTATCTTGCTGCTGGAAATTTACAATTTCCACATCGGAATAAATCATATCAAAACCGGTAAGCTCGCTGACCATCGTTTCGATATGGGAAGGTACAAGTAAATCATCATCATCTATTAGCATAATCAATTCCCCTGCTGCCTCTTTAAGACCTGCGTTTCGTGCATGAACATGTTTTGAGTTTTTCGGCAGATCAATAATGGTAATCGACATTTCCTGATACAATGTCTTAATTAAGTCAACCTTTTCGCCAGCATCATTAACAATGATTACTTCAAAGTCTTGGAATGTCTGTCTGCTAAGTGACTCCATTAACTCAGATAAATGATAGAGCCGGTTAAAGGTTGGTATAATAATAGAGATCAAAGGTTTTTGCATTTGGATATCTAGCCTCCTTTGTCATGTTAATCTGTATTTACTACTATACCTGACAGGCAGGAATTATGTGTAAATTACAACCTATGTGCGGTCTTTTTTTACCATTAATGTTATGATTTAGGAAACGTATTCCCAGGAGGTTGTTTGTAATATGAAGATTGCCTTTATTTCAGATATTCACGGAAATGCTGTGGCTCTTGATGCGGTTCTTGCTGACATCTCGAAAAAAGAGGTTGATAAAGTGTACGTGCTAGGGGATATTTGCTACCGTGGACCGGAACCAAAGCGTGCACTTGAACTCATTAGAAATTTACATACAGAAGTAATTAAAGGAAATGCCGATGAATGGGTGGTCCGTGGTGTTCGGGAGGGTGAAGTTCCGGACAAAGCACTAGAATTAATGAATATAGAGAGGCAATGGACTGTTGAGCAGTTAGAGGCAACTGATATTAGCTACCTCGAAGCATTACCCTCTCGATTACAATTTACCTTAGAAGGGGTTGAAGTCTCAGCCTTTCATGCTACACCTGACAGCTTGTTTGAAATCGTCCTGCCAAATGCCGACGACGACAAGATTGAAACAACGATGATGAAACCAGCTGATGCTTCGATCTATGTCTATGCCCATATTCACAGGCCATATATCAGATATTTGAACGGGAAGGTCATCATGAATATTGGCAGTGTCGGATTGCCGTTTGACGGAATGACCAAGTCCTCCTACGGACTTCTTGAAATTGAAGACGGAAACATCAAAACGTCTATTCAACGAGTCAGTTTTGACCTTGAGAAGGTTACAGAGCTTTATCATGAAGTGAACTATCCCAATGCCATAATGATGAGCGAGATTATTCGTAACGGTAAAATTTAATTTATGCAAAAAGAACTTGGGGCTCGCCAAGTTCTTTTTTAACCTTCAAGCATCTTGATATAGGGTATTTCTTTACCGTCCACAATGACTATGGTGATTTCTGTATCTGTTTCATAGATTTTTGCACCGACTGGAAGTTTATTGGCAGAGCCATCTTTAAATCGCCACGCCTTATCGGTTTGTCTAACGATTTCTCCAACTTGTTCACCTAGGGTGTAGTTCAACTCCTGTTCCCCTCGTACATGTGAGTACACGATACCGTCTAATTGGAAAATATCAGCTCGCTCATTGTGCAAAAAATCTTCAGGTCTTGGATTTCCTAATTCGTTCCTGCAGCCACTGACCATAAGAACAGTCATAAGCAGTATAGTCAAAAGGACAAAGAAAAATCGGTTCATTAACCATCCCCCTCCCTTTGTTTAACTTTACTGCAATGGATTCTCAAAATCGTTTATCAATACCTTTACTTCATCACCTTCAAAGATTTCACCAGGGCATTCTACAGCACAGACGATTCCGCGTCGTTTATAGCCCGCTTTTACAAACCTTGCAGCAAGTTTTGGCAGGGTTTCATAGTGTTTTTGAATCTCTTCCCCTGGGTGTACACACGGTTTATTTTCACCCATACAAATTACCCCTGTACCGTTAGGAAACAAAATTCTTGAACCAATCGTTAATTTAGTCAGCTCCGGAAATCCATTTACTAACAGATTGGCACCTAACCATTCAGGCAATACGTATTCCACTCCAAGTTCATCCGCTATCTGTGTTAACTCTTCCTCCGACACAATCGTGACCTGGCGGCGATTTAAAATTTCGGTTCCCCGTGGGTACATCGGCTGCCTAGAATCTGCTTTAGCCGTTATTCCAAAATGGCGGTCCCCTTTTATCCCACCGAATTCAAGCTTTACATCTGATAATCTCCTAGTAACAAACGTCTCTGGATTATCTGCGATTAAAATCGCATTTACTTTTGCTGCACCACTCTTCATTCCATCTCTACCCCATTTCCCAAATTTTCATCATATCAACAGTTTGTATTCTCTTTATTCGTAATGCCCTTCAACACATCCTCTAGGGTTACACTCCCCAAAACTTTTTCCATTGCCAATTGAGCGGCTGTAAATAAAGGTTCAATTGTCTCTTGGATGTTCTTTCCAACAGGACAATTCGGATTGGGCTTGTCATGTACACTGAATAACTCATTTTCCTGCACCACATTCACGGCCTTATAAACGTCAAACAGTGTAATGTCAGGTGACTTCTTTGCTAGTTTAGCTCCTGCAATACCAGGATGAACCTCTATTAAACCTGCTTTTTTAAGCATTCCCATTAGTTTTCTAATGACCGCTGGGTTCGTGTTAACACTCGACGCTATAAATTCTGAAGTGCTTGTACCTTCTTGATTAAAATCAATTAATGTTAATATATGAATTCCTACAGCAAATCGGCTGCTGATCGACATCTTCAGTCACCGTCCTAGTATCTATCTTTTTAATTTGTAATCATCTTGATTACAAGTATAGTATACCAAATACATGCAAACGATATAAAAGTATTTTACCTGTTGACAAACAAGTTACATGTAACTAAACTAAGTACATGTAACCATAATGGTTACACCTACTAGTGAATGGGGGAAACGCAAATGAAATTATTAGTTACAGGCGCAACTGGGAAACTAGGTTCAAAAATTGTCGAAATACTATTGGAAACTATCCCTGCAAGTCAGATTGCAGTCAGTGTTCGTAATCCAGAGAAAGCCGAAGGACTGCGTGCAAAAGGCGTAGAAGTCCGTCATGGGGATTTTAATCAGCCTGAAACATTAGATTCTGCTTTTGCAGGGGTTGACCGCTTATTAATTATTTCTGCAGACGGCGACAACGAAACTAGAATACGTCAGCACACGAACGCTGTCTCCGCAGCTCAACGTGCAGGAGTTAAATTTATTGCCTATACAAGCATAGCCAATGCAACAGAAAGCAAGAATTTAATGGCACCACCTCATGTTGCGACAGAAGAAGCAATCATTAATACTGGAATTCCATATTCTTTCCTGCGTAACAATTGGTACTTGGAAAATGAGATTGGGAGCATTCAAGGTGCTTTGGCTGGTGCTCCGTGGGTGACATCCGCTGGAGAAGGTAAAGTAGGCTGGGCTCTGCTGCAGGATTATGCAGAAGCCGCAGCAAAGGTTCTTGCCAACGACAGTCACGAAAACACAGTTTATGAACTTTCCGGACCACTTCTTACACAAGAAGAATTAGTTAAAACCCTAGGTGAGGTAATAGGTAAAGAAATACCTGTACAACAAGTTAACGATGAGACCTATGCGGACATCATGAAGGGGTTAGGTCTGCCTGATTTTGTGATTCCAATAGTAGTAGGGATTCAAGAGAGCATCCGGAACGGGTCTTTAGCAATTGAAAATAGTGATTTTGAAAAAGTTCTTGGTCGGCCGGTGATCCCAGTTAAAGAAGCGTTAACACAAGTTGTTATGGCAATCTCTGAAGAAAAGTAACCTCTACAAAATAAAACCGGCTTTCTACAAATTAGAAAGCCGGTTTTATCTCTAAAAAAAGTAAGCGAATTTCCAAATCCCGGATTCATTTTTCTCTAACGGAAAGCTAGTTCCCCCATCAACACTTATGCCCGCGCTATTCCCCGAAGCATTCATGTCTACTTTTAGATTACTGAGATTTGTTTTTATTTTCTCAAATTCAACTTGCAAATTTTTTGCTTCTTTTTCAAAATCCTTTTCAACAAAGGTTTGATAATGTGGAACTTCGCCTTCGTAATTACCTTCCATTAGTTCATACATCATGACTGTATGATTAAAGGAAAACGCCTGCCAGAACATCAGGAAAATATCTGAAGGCTCTACGCCCTCAAGGACACGATGATCCCCAGTAATATAAAACTTTTCATAAACTGGACCAAGCCTTGCTGGGATAATATCATATTCTAACGGAACCTCATCCAGTACGCCCGTATTTCCAGTTTCCTGTAGACTCAATTCCGTTCCATTGATGGCCGTAACATCTACATGATCCACTTGTTCGCCCGCACTGCGAAAGTCCATACGGTAAAATGAAATCGTCATTTCCCCTTGAATCCCTTTACCCGGTTCAACCTTCAGCAAATCAAGAATTTCTTCCTTATTTTCAGCAAAATTATTAATCGAAAGGTACGGAGTCCTTTTTGCACCTTCTGGAGCAGGGAGGTTTCCAGCTGTTTCTTCATCTAGATAAAAGATTATTTCCTCAGATTCACTCACATAAAGGAAAGTACCTGATACGGTGGCCGAGCCCGTAAAGACTGCCTGGAAAGGTGAGGCAGGGAAATATCTGGCACTTGGTGAAACAGACTTCAGCTCTAATCCACCAAACTGATCACCTTGTCTTAGCATTTTCGGATCGAAAATATTTTCCCGCAACTCTAGATTTTCCTCGGTTATCGCGGACTGATTATCCTTTGATTCCGGTTCAATGAGTTCACTGAGAAACCCTCCTATCAATAAGAAGAAAACACCAAGAGTGGCAAAAGATAGAATCGCTGGTATGAAACCTCTCTGTTTCCGTCTAGGCGCTGCTGCTCCACCTTCTCGAATCTTCCTGCGGACAGCACGCTTATCTTCCTCTGTAAAAAAGACAGCTGGTGAAATCGTTTGATCCAACTCTTCTTTTATTTTCTTAAGACGGTCTTCCATTTATATCACCTCGTCCTAATATATCTAATCTTTTCTTCAAGCCTTCTCTTCCGCGATGTAGTCTAACCTTGACAGTTCCTTCACTGATGTTTAATACCGCACTAATCTCTTGAAGGGAAAATTCTTTATAATAAAATAAAATCATCACTTCGCGGTATTTTACTGGCAGCTTTAAAATTTCACGAATTAATTCACTTCGCTCTGCTTGAGCTATGACCTCGTTTTCTGGACCTTTGCTTGTACCGATAAACTCAAGAATGCTGTTTGAAACATTCATCTTTCGAAAATGCCAGCTTCTCAAATAGTCCTTACATTTATTGATGGCGATCGTATACACCCAAGTTTTGAGCGAGCTTCTCCCTGCGAATGTATCCAGTTTTAAATACACGGTAAGAAAAATTTCTTGGGTAAAATCCTCCGTTAACGAGTAATCCTTAATGTATGTGTACACCAACCGCTTGATGCTATCTCCATATTCAGTCATGATCACTTCGATCGCTTCTTCACGATCCATTTTTAAAATTTCTTCTGCTTTCATATGCGCCTCAGGCAATCCCACAAATGTTCCCCCTTTCACTACCCCTTTGACGGTTTACCAGATGGTGAGGTTACAAAAACTTTTCTTATACCACCACTATAACATCTAGAAAAAAAGACAGGTGCCATTAGCGGACACCCGTCTTCCATTGAAGCTATATATTTTCCTGTTTCAATCCATCAATAATATTCTCTTTTTTTATTTTCCCAATCGAATAAAGCATCGCTAAGCTTACAATCATGAAAATGGCTAGAATAACGTAAATGATACTCATCCATGGTAGAGCAAAGCCGTATTCGAATGTACCTCTCAGCGACCAGTAGATGAGCACCATAACGACTAGACTAATAGGAAGTCCATAAACTAAAGCCTTAACACCGTAAAAAACACTTTCGTAGTTAATCATCTTATTAAAGCCCTTTGGCGTCATCCCAACAGACCGCAGCATCGCAAATTCTCTCTTTCGAAGTGAAATACTGGTCGAAATCGTATTAAAGATATTAGCGATAGAGATTAGCGAGATTAAGGCTATGAAACCATAAGTAAACACAGACATTAGCATAATCATCTGCTCGTTGCGCTGCCTATTTTGGTAGACATTGTACACATGCATATTTGAAGAGGTTACTTTATCCAGTGCATCTTGTGTGGCCAGCGGGTCGGAGCTGTTCATGTATAAGTAAACTTGAACTTCTTCCTCAAGCTTAGCATCAATCAGTTGATGCAGTGTTTTTTCAGAGACAATAACATCCACCATCCCCACTCCAGATGGTCGAACCCCCATTGGGACCTGATCTGTTAAAGCAACAATCTGAACTTTGTTTAGATATCTCTCTTCTTCTGTTTCATAATCGAAAGCAAATAAATCAATCGACTTTCCGACCTCAGTCTTAATGGATATTGTTTCAATCACTTTCCCAAGGTCATAATCTTTATAAGAGATCTGATCAATTAGGATTCCTGTTGCAGGATCCAATTTCTCTGGATCAAGACCTGCTTTCTTTGCATATGCTTTGTAGCTTTGCTCATCCAATCCTTGCAAAACCAGTTGATAAGGATACTTTCCATCTTTTAAAAGGGAAGGGTCCGCTTGGATATTAGCTCTCAGCTCATCGGCAATTTCAGCTTCATCAATCCATGTATTCAGGTAAACCAGTTCCACCATGCTCGATTCTGTAACATAGTCGACCTTAGATAACGGTTGTAATTCTGCTACTTCCGTCCGATCTCCCATGACTTGAATATCAAAATTAACCTCTTCCTGGGAAAGCTCCACAGACTTTTCCAAATTGGAGGTAAAGAAGGAAACTACTAAAAATAAAACAATACTAATCACGAGCGAAAACACGGTTGCTTGATATCTTCTCTTATTTCTTTTTAAGTTCTTCAAACCGATTTCCGCTTCCATCCCAAAAACCTTCCTGATTAGCTTGGACGTTTTCACAGCTTTACCTGTCAACTTTACATCCTGTGATTGACGGATGGCATCAATGGCAGATACCTTTGATGCTCTTCTTGCCGGCCAATAGGTAGAGATAAAAATTGTCACGATTGAAATCGCACATGCTATTAAAATAGACGAAGGCGTAGCCACTACTAGGAGTTTCTCGGTAACATTCAGCGCTTCCCCAAGGAAACGGTTGATAAACGCAAATGTGACTGCCATTCCAGCTAGTCCAGCTAGGATACCAATTGGGATACTTAGAGCACCAATGATTGCACCTTCAAAAAATACCGAATTACGCTTTTGCCTCTTTGTTGCCCCAACACTAGCAAGCATCCCTAAATGTCTTGAGCGTTCTGAAACACTTATCGCAAAAGAATTATAAATGAGGGCGACAGAACCGATGATGATGACGGCCATAATGATCCCCGCCAATGAAAATAGAGTCATTCTCAGATTATCCTGATCGGTTACCCCATAATAACGAAGCAGTTCACTATTAAAGCCAACCTTTTTAATCTGCAGATCGGACACCAGTTGGTCAGCATGTTCATACAGTCCTCCGTTGACTTTCTTCAGAACAACTACCGCATCGACGGTATCGTTATGAGTCAAAAGCTCCTGATCAACATAACCAATTACCGTATATCCTGGTGACCAGGTCGGCTCCCAGGTTGGCCGTTTAATCTTGCCGACTACCGTGACGGTTTTGGTAGACTCTATTTCCAGCTCTTCAATGGTCCCATTCTCGTCCGTTTGTAATGGATCAACCTGAGTTAACGGGTCCACCATTTGTTTTACCGTTCTATTTCCGATTTCAAATGTAATCCTGTCACCAATTTCATATACCACTTTGGCATTATTTGCAATCTCTTCTGAAAGGACTACTTCATCTTCTGCTTGTGGAAATCGCCCCTCACTTAGTTCAATCGGAAACTGAGTAAATCCTTTTGCATTATACTCTTTAAAAAATAAATAGGGCTTTCCGCTATTTTCGGACCTTTCTAGATTGGCATAGCCAAGGTCGTTACTGATAATTAAACTTTTCGTTGCTTCGTCTTTTTCAATAGCTTCAAGCTGCTGCGAGTTAACATCCTCATACTTGACATGCCACTCGCCATCGGTTGCAATTGTCTGTCTTTTCAATAAATCTAAAAAAGAAACTCCAAGTATACTTACGGCTGTCACCATTGCGACAGAAATAATAACACCAATGATCGTCACTAAGGTTCTTCTTTTATTTTCTTTTAAATGCCGGATAGTCAGTTTGTTGATAATGTTCACGGACGAATCACCTCATTTTTGGCAATCCTTCCATCTTCAATTGAGATGATGCGGTCCGCCTGCAAGGCAATTCGTTCATCATGGGTAATCACAATGAGAGTTTGATTAAACGTCTTGTTAAACATTTTTAATAGCTCAATAATTTCTCCGCTATTCTTACTATCCAGGTTTCCGGTTGGCTCATCGGCCAGCATAATTGCCGGATTACTAATAAGTGCACGTCCTATTGATACCCGCTGCTGCTGTCCGCCTGATAGCTGATTGGGCAAATGAGTTAAGCGGTTTTCTAACCCAAGAATGTTGACGACATTTTCGAACTGTTTTGGGTCCACTTTATGTTCATCTAGCAATAAAGGCAGAGTAATATTCTCCTCTACTGTTAGAATCGGAATAAGATTATAAAACTGATAGATTAACCCGATTTGTCTGCGTCTGAAGATCGCTAACTGTGTCTCATCCAGTTGATAGATATCGGTATTGTCAACGAGAACCTTGCCGCTAGTTGGACGGTCAACACCGCCCAGTAAATGTAAGAGAGTTGATTTCCCCGACCCTGATGGTCCAATAATCGCAACGAACTCTCCTTTTTTCACCGAGAAAGAAACATCATCTAGTGCCTTTACTGCCGTTTCTCCCTTGCCATATACTTTAGACAGATTTTCTATTTGTAAGATATTCATCGTAAAACCTCCACAATCTTTATGATGAGTTCAGTATATCTGCCTAAAATGACTTTAAAGTGACTCTTAAGTGACAATTTAGTCACTTAAGGGATTTTTAAATAACTTGCTTGTAAAATTTAATATGGAATTGTGTGCCTTTTCCGATTAGGCTCGTCACTTCAATATCGCCTTTTTGACTCGTGATAATGCTATACGCCATCGCAAGACCGATTCCGACACTGTCCTCTCCTGCATTTTTTCCTTTATAAAATCGTTTGAAGATATAAGGCAGGTCTTCTTTTGGGATACCACGGCCATTGTCCTGGATGGTAATCTCCGTGTACAAGGTGTTTTCCGAAAAAGTGATGGTGATTTTGCCGCCTTCGTCTGTATGCTCCACACAGTTCTTTAAAATATTGATGATGGCCTCCGCCGTCCAGTTTAGGTCGCCTAGAAATGTGACAGACTTCTCGCCAATAATGGTTAAGGTTTGCTGCTTAATATCGATTGGAATCAGCACCGGCCTAACCGCTTTTTCGATTAGTTGGTGAACGAAGATTTTTTCTTTTTTGAAAAGTACCGTACCTGCATCAATTTTGGATAGTTTCAATAAAGAAGAAACCAGCCATTCGATTCTTTCGAGCTGGGTGCCGATGTTACGAGTAAATTCTGCCCGCTTTGTTTCATTCAGCTTTGGGTCGCTTAACAAGTCCGTCATGACCATCATCGACGTCAGCGGGGTTTTCAGCTGATGTGATATATCTGAAATTGCATCGGTCAGCTTGAGTTTATCTTGCTGCAAACGCGCCCCCTGTTCTGAAAGCATCAAGGTCACTTTGTAGATGTCACTTTTTAAAATACTTAACTCTCCCTCATAGTTATCACGGACATCAAGGGTGTAATCACCGCTCGCAACCCTCCGTAAATAACCTGATAGCTTTTCAATCTCACGGTAGCGCCATCTAGTAAAAATCAGACTGCTTACGGTGAGGATGATGGATGTAATCAATACGTATACGGCAGCGGCAGGCGTGAGGAGGACGGCCGCTAAACCTGCTGCTATCATTGTAATGATTGCCATTATGATGATGTATCGTTGAATCTCCTGATTACGTAACATTTACTCTCCCACCTTGTAGCCCATGCCTCTTATGGTCTTTATGATGGTTGGCGTTTGCGGGTTGTCCTCTAACTTTTCCCTTAAGCGTTTGATGTAAACCGTCAGCGTGTTGTCATTGACAAAATCACCAGCAACATCCCAAATCCGCTCAAGCAGCTGGTTCCTTGTGAGAACTTGTCCAATATGGTTGGCAAAAATCAGCAATAGGCGGTATTCGAGGGCTGTAACCAATACTTCCTCGCCGTTTTTATAAACCTTACCTTCTAGTGTATTAATTCTAATATTTTCGATTTCAATTGTGACCTTGGGCTGTGTTTGCGCCTGCTTGTTGTAGCGGCGAAGCACCGACTTAATCCGCGAAAGCAGCTCGCGGATCCGAAACGGCTTCGTGATATAATCATCCGCGCCCATATCAAGCCCCATCACCACATTCACTTCATCATCTAAAGCCGTCAAAAAAATCACCGGCTTATCGCTCTGCTTCTTCACTAACGCACACAAATCATACCCTGTTCCGTCCGGTAAAGAGAGATCAAACAAGCATAAATCAATCTCTTGTATTTGCTGTCCGATTATCACTTTTGCTGACTCCGCGTTATGGCAAAGGAGTGTTTCATATTCATCCTGCTGCAACGAATACTCCAGCCCTGCCGCGATTGTCTTATCATCTTCCACCAATAAAATCTTCATTACTAGCACCCTTTTCCTTTTCTACACACATTTACTGTAGACGTATCCCTTTAGCCGTCCTCTGCTACTTTCTTCCATCATATTGGATATACTGCCTATCGTCAAAATAAGCAAACAAAAAACCGCCAACCTATACAGATTGGCAGCTTTGATTCGACAAAATGCGAGGCGTGCCTGTCACCGGGGGAGTTGGCATTTAAAAGGGTGTTGCGTATCCTGTTTCGAGACTATATTCAAAATTTCCATCTTCATATGATAAATATACGTAATATTCGTTTTTAGGGTTTTTTGAAGTAATTTTTATGATATTTTTTGTTTCTTTGAGATAGAGAAAGATATCTCCGTCTTGGGTCTTGTATTTGGCTGCATTGACTTCACTTATAATTTTATCTAATTCGAATGGACCTTTGTATAGAATCAGTCCTGCTCGATCCTGATAGAAACCGATGTAAAGGTTTGGAAACTCATTAATCGTTTCCCAATATTGCTCTGAATCAGGACCATCATAATCTGGTGTTCCTAAGACGTTTTGCACCTCAGCAGATGACATTCCTAGAGTAATATTATTGAGATAAAAAATATTATCTTTTATCGTAATGGTTAACTCTGGATTTTCAAAACTTGGTTCACTAGGTTCAGTGGGGTCCACAGTAGGTTCAACAGTAGGTTCACTTATTGTTTCATCAATCAGGGATTTCTCCTCTTCCACCGGCAAAATGTTATCAGATTCCTCCTGTTCTTTTTCAACAACAGGTGTTACAGCACTTTTCCCACTTTCGGGTTCCAATTCTTGAGAGACGAAAAATCCAACTAAACCAATTAAAAATACCGCCACCGATAGTAATGCTGCCTTACTTAAAATCGAGGGAAGAAAATCAAGTAGACCCATATTTTTTTTATCAGCTTGTAATCTCTTAAATACTTTTTTACGATGTTCCCTATCAAAAGAAAGACCTCCCATCTCACTATCCTCTAACGCACGTTTGATTTCCTTTGAATTATCCCAGTTCATGTAAACTCCCCTCCTTATCATACTCAGACATTTCTTTTCTTAATAAGGCTCGGCTTTTAGCTAATCTTGATTTCACTGTGCTGATGTTTAATTGAAGAACTTCGCTCATTTCACTTTGAGACATTTCCTCAAAATAATACAAAATGATAACTTCCCTATATTTGATTGGCAACGATAAGACCGCCTTTGTCAGTTCGTTCGAAAAACTTTTATTCAAAGCATCTTGCTCCGGAGTTTGTTCATTTGCTTTTAAGTACGTTTCCACAAAATTACTGACTCTTACCTTTCTGCTATGCCAGCTTTTAAAATAATCCTTACACTGGTTGGCTGCAATTCGGAATAACCAGGTCTTAATAGAGGCTTCCCCCTTATAGGTATGAAGGTTTTTGTACACCTTTATAAAGACCTCTTGGGAAAGGTCTTCTGCAACGTGTTGATTTCTGACATATGAATAGATAAATTTTAAAATGGCGCTCCCATATTCAACCATTAGTTCTTCTAAGACTTCCTCCAATGATTGATGTTCAAACAACTCACTCTCTTTCACGTATCTCCCCCCTCTATACTTATATTGACGACACTCAAGCTATAAAGATTTATTTTTTTCAATTTAATACAAAAACAGGAAGGCTTGATGCACCTCCCTGTTACATTAAAACATATTCAAATGGTCTAATAGCACTTTTGTACCGATTAGCAAAAGTAGGATCCCACCAAAAATCCCTGCCTTCTTTTTCAATCGTTCTCCACTGAAATTCCCAATCATAACGCCAATGGCCGTAAGAAGAAAGGTGATGGTGCCAATACAGATGACTAAAAACAAAATCGATACTTCTAAGAAAGCAAAGCTTAAACCGACCGCTAATGCATCAATACTGGTTGCAAGAGCAAGTCCCATCAGCATTTTCGTTTTCATCGGCTGGCTGGTCTGATTCTTTCCTTCATCAAAGGAATCATAAATCATTTTAATCCCAATGACTGCTAAAAGAATAAACACAATCCAATGGTCGAGCGTTTCAATATAGGAGCTGAAACTGCTGCCAAAGACCCAGCCAATTAAGGGCATCAGTGCCTGAAATACAGAAAAAATTAAGCCTATTTTTAGCACATTTTTTATGTTGAATTGTTTTTTTAAGACAACACCGCTTGATATAGAAACAGCAAAAGCGTCCATGGCAATTCCAATCGAAACCATGACAATCGACACAACATTCATAAATAGTTCTCCAATCTAATACCCTATATATTCCTTAATTTAAGGTTAGCATCCTGGTATCGAGTGGGTCTATACAAACATTCTTTCCTTAAGGAAACATGGAAGAAGAGTGTTTGAGTATGGTAGTCTATCTATAATGACTTTATGAAGAGGTGTACAAATGGAGTGGAAAATCAAAAGTTCAACAACTAATAAAATCGACCGGTTTCAGGTCATCATGGATGAGGTAAAACTTCCTAATGGAGATGAAAAAACTTTTTCTTATTTGAATTTTGCCAAGGGTGTTTGCATTCTTCCGATTACGAATGACGGAGAAGTAATCTGTTTGAAGCAATACCGCCATGCGATGAAAAGCTGGGAATGGGAGCTGCCTGCAGGGATGATTGACAGTGAGGACCTTCCGCCAATTGAAACCGCTAAAAGGGAGTTAGAGGAAGAAACCGGATATAAAGCGGAACATTGGCTTGAGTTAGGCAGCTTTTACCCATCTCCCGGGTCAACTTCAGAAGAAATCTTCCTGTTTGCGGCTGCTGGTCTGACATCAACCGAGCAAAACCTCGAAAACAGCGAGCAAATTGAATTACATACTCTTTCGATGGAAGAATTGAAGACATTGGTTCAAAATGGCGAATTCAAGCATGGTGCAGGTTTAGCTGCTATCTTACGTTATAAAATTTATGACTGACTAAGTATCTGAACCACCCAAAGCAATCGCAATGGGTGGTTTTCTCATTAGAACATTAAAAGGCACGTTCCTAGAAAAGAAACGTGCCTAACTGATTTAGCTCGTTCGTCCAAGTTGTAATTTGTCATATTCAACTCGGTTGCGCCCATTAAATTTCGCTTGATACAGGG
Source organism: Neobacillus sp. (assembly GCA_040797665.1). Taxonomy (GTDB): domain Bacteria; phylum Bacillota; class Bacilli; order Bacillales; family Cytobacillaceae; genus Neobacillus. Next base: position 100,028 of record JBFNER010000008.1, read on the forward strand.
CGCCGTCTGCATTCTTTACTAGTTGTAGAACATCTTCCATACGGTCGACAAATCCAGAGGATATGCCAATACTGATGGTAACTTGTTTGATAACTGGTGAAGATTCATGAGTAATCTCCTTAAGAATGATTCCCTTTCGGATTTGCTCCGCAAGCTGAAATGCTACATGATCATCAGTGTCAAACAAAGCAATCACAAATTCCTCTCCACCAAAGCGAGCAGTGATACTGCCTGATGCTGGGAGGGCATTTTGTATTGTTTCGGCAACAATTGTGATGACCCTATCCCCTTCAAGATGGCCATAGTAATCATTGAATGATTTAAAAGCATCAATATCAATCATCATGATCGAAAGCTTTTGCTTTTCCAGGCTCTTGGCTAATGTATCCTTGAGAAATTCATGAAAGCCTCTTCGGTTTGAAATGCCGGTTAATTCATCAGTCACAGTCATTTCCTTAAGTCGCACATTCGCGTTCTCCAGTTCAACATTCATCTTTTCATTTTCTTCAATCTTCGAAGCGAGGCGCTGATTAATCTCTGTTAATAGCAGCTTATTGAAAAAATTATTCGAATCACTTTTATATAACATTCGTGAAGCAAGCCAGCAAAAGAATAAAAAGACAGATAGATTAATATAATGTCCCATTACGATGGCACTAGAAGGCTGAAATATGGGTAGGCCGATCATCAATACCAAAATTGGCAGGAAGTACAATGAAAGGATGGTCCAATTGGATGCACGAAATAGAACAGATACACACATAAAGTTAACTGCAAATGCCATAACATGCCCATAGTCCTTTTGGTCAACAAGGGAAACCACTGAGCCCCATACTAAAAAGAAACTTACGAATGATAGCATTCCCAATCTGAACAGTTTGTATTGCTGGTCTGTATAGGTAGCTTTCATTTCAAACCATTGCATATAAGCAAGCATCATTCCAGCCATGCTTAACAAAACAAAATATAAAACTAAATAAATATCCCACTCGAAAAGAGTTTGGTTTTGAGTGAAGCTCGAAGACACATTCATTAATATAAGAATTGCCTCAAAAAGAATGACAATCTTAGCAAAAAGCTTGCTGCGCTGAATATTTTCAGCAAATAAATGTTTCTCCAATAGGTGTAGTTTTTCGGGCGAAACCTTTGGAGCAACAAATGCACTTTTAATTTTCATCATATTCCCCATAGATAAATAGATTTATTAATCCATTATACAAAAATCTAATCATTCTACAATATTTGAGGATGGACTAGCAACTATACAAAATATGGAAGCTGGTATAAAATTTGGTTGATTGGCTATGTAAGGGAGGAGTAACGATGACGGTTTTAGAGGTGAAGAATTTAAAGAAATCTTTTGGTACGATTCATGCTGTCAGAGACATTAGTTTTTCCGTAGAGGCTGGAGAAGTGTTCACCATCATTGGACCAAATGGTGCAGGTAAAACGACTACGCTTGAAATGATTGAAGGTTTAGTCACTCCCGATCACGGAGAAATCCGTTTTGGAGACAAGAACTGGGACCATGATTCGGTCGCAATAAAAATGAAAATCGGGGTACAGCCGCAATCAAGTGCGATGTTCGACCTATTAACACCCGAAGAAAACCTAGATCTTTTTGCAACATTTTACAACAAGGCACGACCTACTGATGAAATCCTCAAAATTGTAAACCTTACTGATCATCGAAAAAATCAAGTCAAAAAACTGTCTGGAGGTCAGCGCCAGAGACTAGCCATTGGCCTTGCCATGATTAGCGATCCCGACATTATTTTCCTTGACGAACCAACAACCGGGCTCGACCCTCAGGCTCGCCGCAATATTTGGGATATCATCCTTCAGCTCAAAGAACTAGGAAAAACCACCATTCTTACCACTCACTATATGGAAGAAGCCGAAAAACTTAGCGATCGTGTGTGTATTGTCGATCAAGGTAGTATTGTGACCTTAGATACCCCCTCCGCCCTTATTGAAAAGCTCACAAAGGAAAGAGAAGTGAGACTATCCTTCCTTGATGGAGAAAATGCCGCAGCAGAGGCGGAACTTTTTTCAAAAGAATTGGAAACTGTTTCGCGAACGGAACGTGAAGGTACTCTATTAAAACTTTGGACCTCAAAGCCAGAAGATACCTTATACGACCTGTTTAAATTTACGAAAGAAAAGGAATTTCAGGTCGAGCATGTCAGCATCCGTGAAATGAGCCTGGAGGATGTGTTTATTGCCTTTACCGGCAAGGAATGGAGGGATTAACATGAACAACATTAATCAGTTTAAAAAGATGTTTGGTGCCCAATTAAAATTAACCCTTCGTGAAAAACAGGCTTGGTTTTGGGGGATCTTTTTCCCCGTGATTTTAATGGTCATCTTTATGGTAATTTTTAGCGGCAGCTCCGATACTGAATTTAAATCTGAGGTGGCGATTGTTGAAGCTAACCCCAATTCAATCTCTGAAATGCTCGGTACCCAATTAGCCCAGCTTCCCATCTTTGAGGTGAGAAATGATCAGCCTGTCAGCCGCGAGCAAGCGGAGAAATGGGTCAAAGAACAGGAAGTCGATGCGGCTATTATTCTACCAGATTCAGAGACTTCCACTTCTATTGGTTTAATCGTGAACAAGGAAGATGAACAGGGAGTTACCGCTCAGGCGATTGCTGGAATTCTCGATAAGTTTGTTCAGCAGGCGAATCTTACTGTAGCAGGGGCTACCCCTGTTTATACCCTCCAAACGGAGACAATTACTTCCGGCAATAATGAGTTAAACTACACTGACTTTTTGCTGACCGGGATGATTGCCTTATCGATTGCCCAGGGAGGCATGTTCGGTATGGTTGATTTAGTGGAAATGCGCCGTAAGGGATTGATCAAAAGGCTTAGAATGACTCCTGCGAAAATGGGAATCTTTGGGCTTAGCGATATGGTTATGCGCTTGTTGTTCAGCATCATCCAAATTGTCCTGTTGTCACTAATCGGCGTTTTTATTTTCGGGGCCAATCTCTATATAAATATTCCCAGCTTAATTATTGTTTTTCTATTTGGTGCTCTCTCCTTTAATGCTTTAGGATACTTCTTTTCATCCTTCAGTACCACATCGAATGCCTATATGGGAGTCGCCAATATTGTCAGCTTCCTGATGATGTTTTTAAGTGGGGTATTCTTCCCTGTTGAAACAATGCCAGAATGGCTCCAGCCTGTATCTAATGTTCTGCCGCTCACCTATTTTGCGGAAGGCTTAAGAGACAGCATGGTATACAGCACTGGTCTATTTACAGGGACACTCTGGTTTGGAATTGGGGTATTAGTCATCTGGGGAGTCCTCTCATTTGGACTTGGGTCATGGCTCTATAAAAGGAAATCAATTGTCGCGGTACGGTAATCGACAATATTCGGGGCGTGCCTGTCACCAAAAAGACGATTCGCGGGGGGACGAATCGTCTTTTTGGTATTCGACAAATTTCGGGCGGTGCCTGTCACCTATGCAGTTTCTTTACCGATGTAAGTCTTAGCTGTTTTTCTGATGAATGGTACGACCCAGCGGTCTAGACCGTATTTGCCTGCGTTGAAGCCTGCAGCAAGGATGATGAAGCCTAAGAAGATGTCTGTTGGGTTATGAGATACAGTTCCGGCTAGGAAGAAAGAGAAGTTCATCACTAGACCAAAGAACATTGCTGCTGTTGTTAAGCATCCAAGTAATAGTCCTAAACCGACTAATGTTTCGCCCCATGGAACAAGGACGTTGAATAATTCGATGTTTGGCAGTGCAAAGCTTTCTAGGAAGCTCACGTACCAGCTGTAAACCATGTTGCCGTCTGGGCCTTTAACCGGGTTAGCAATCGCATTTCCTAAATATCCTGAAGCATCGAAGCCGCCAGTGATTTTTCCTAAACCTGCTGTGAACCAATTATATCCAAGGTATAAACGAATGACTGTTAAAATAGCAGTTGCAATCTTGTTTTCTCTTAAAAATTTGTTAAACATTTTTCATTCCGCCTTTCAAAATTAAGTTGTTCTCTATACTTTCACTATACTCCTTTTCCGTATTTCCACCATGCGAAAGTGACAAAGTTCACAGTTTGTTAGAAATGATTTGACGGAATATTGAACAGCACTTAGATAAGGCTCTTTTGCAGGTTTAAATAAACAAAAATCCAGGCTCCCGCCTGGACTAAGTTGTCATCTATTCTAGAAACTCGATAAACCATTTTACACACTGGTAGGTTTTTTCCCAATCTGGATCACCATCTTCTATTCCCCAGCAGGCATAAAGTGTCCCTAAAGCAACCGCTGCTCTCAACAACCGTTGTCGATTGAGTCCTAACCCTTCACTGATCAAATCGACTCGAAATCGCACTATACCTTTAGGGTCTTCCTTTGAATCCAGCTGATTCACCAAAAAAGAAACAATATCAAAATAGGAATCTCCAATTACTCCTTTTGGGTCAATTGCCATCCAGCCATGCTGCTCTGAGAACAAGATATTTTCGTGGTGTAAATCTCCGTGTAACAGCTCAGGAACTGTTGAGGTTTCCAAGATTTGTTTTAAACATTCCTTTGCTAATTGGATATGTTCAACAGGAATAGGGCCGTTTAGATGTTCTTCACGCGAGAGTCCAACAAACCAACGGGTAATGAACGGAGTACTTATTTCACTCGGTGCCTGCCTGCGTATCTCCTTCCAAACCTTTATGTAATTGCTTATAACCTGTGCTTCATCTGTTTCTTCTGAAAGCATCGTTCCAGGGACGAGCTGTTCCAAAAGCATGACGCCATGTTCTAAATCATATTTTAACAATCTAGCACAGCCCTCTCCGTTATAGTACTGAAGAGTTTGAATTTCATTCCGTGTATCGAAGTTCGGCACACCCAGCTTTAAAATCAAAGGAATACCTTCCAAATCTCTTACCTTCAATACATAGTTATAAGAAAGATTGTTTACAGGCCCTTCACTTGTAAGCTCCCATTTTTGTAAAAACAATTGGACTGTCCCCTCTAATGAATCCAGCCACCTTCGTCCATCCTCACCAAAGGCATTCATAATCTTTACCTCAAAATTTTTTGTAATCTCCATATGTAAACCCCTTTATTTAATAAAGTCATAAAAATATTATTCAACATAAACAAGGAAATTCCTTCGACAAACTTCGGGGCGTGCCTGTCACCTAGGTAAAATTTCCCATAGTTTTCATTTCGCTATATACTAATCTAGTAATCATTTTATTTTAGGGGGAGTTTGTTTGGAAGTGATCCGTTCGATTGATTCGAGGCTGCAGTCTGGCCAGAATACGAAGAAAGAGTTACTGATGTTCATTTCAGTAGTTGTGATTGTTTTAGGGGCTATTTTACTTAGTTTATTGCATTTGCAATCTCCAAAGGTTGTACCAGCAGATGACTCGTCCAATGCGTTTTCAGCGGACAGAGCATTTACTTATCTTGAAGAATTTGCGGTTGCACCACATCCACTTGGGTCGAAGGAGCATGACCGGGTCCGTGATTACCTCCTTACCACCTTGGAGGAATTAGGGGTTAATCCTGAGATTCAAAAAGTCAACTCTCTTTACACCCGCAGTGCTTTCATCTCAGGAGGGACGGTTGAGAATATTGTTGCCAAAATTGAAGGGACAAACTCGACCAAAGCGGTCATGCTTGTTGCCCATTATGATTCAGTGCCAGGCGGGCCAGGGGTATCTGATGATGGTGCAGGTGTTGCTGCTATTTTAGAAACTGTAAGCGTTTTAAAGGGAATGAAGCCTCTGCAAAATGATGTCATTATCTTAATTACAGATGGTGAAGAGAATGGACTGCTTGGGGCAAAGGCTTTTGTCGATGAACACCCTTGGGTGAACGATGTGGGATTAGTGTTAAATTTTGAGGCCCGCGGTAATGAAGGACCTTCCTTCATGTTTGAAACAAGTGACAACAATGGCTGGCTGGTGAAAGAGTTTGCTGAAGCCGCCCCGACACCTGTCGCACATTCATTTATTTATAACCTGTACAAACTAATGCCAAATGACACAGACCTGACTGTATTTAAAGCAGCAGGGTTAAATGGGTTAAATTTCGCTTTTGGTGAGGGTCTGAGTCATTATCATACAACAAGCGACAACCTTGAAGAGTTAAGCAAAGAAAGTCTTCAGCACCACGGCGAATATATGTTAAGTCTTGTCAACCATTTCGGACAGTTGGATTTAACGCAAACAGAGAATGGGGACCAACTATTTTTTAATATTTTGGGATCAAAAATGATAACTTACTCAGAACAGCTTGTCCTTCCCATCATGCTCATTACTCTGATTTTATTTGTGATTACCCTGGTACATGGTCACAGACGTAAGAAACTATCTATTCCTGGCACGCTTTTTGGTCTTCTCGTTTATCTTGGTGCAATGATTGGATCCTTTGTGATCGGGTTAGGGTTATGGATGCTGCTGACGTCCATTTTTTCTAAAAATGCTTGGATGATGCAAACGAATATTACCTTTGGAACGACTTATCTAATTAGTTTTTCCATTTTGGTATTTGCCTTTTTAGCCTTTCTTTATAAAGTGGCCCACAAAAAAATTCTAACAGGTAGTTTAACCATGGGTGCTTTACTAATGTGGTTATTGCTAGTAATAGCGACAAGTTTACTATTAAAAGCAGGCAGCTATGTCTTTGCCTGGCCATTACTTTTTGGACTAATTGGATTTAATTTCTTCCTCCGTTTAGAAGAAAATTCATGGAGGAGTCATCTCGTAACCGCTGCTTTTGCAATCCCGGCTTTCATTATTGTTGCTCCTGTCATCTACCTTGTTCAAATGCTTGTATCAATGGAGCTGGCTAGTGCTTTAATGGTGCTGGTTTCCTTACTTGGAGCCTTGCTTGTGCCGATTTTCAGCACCTTAAAAGTAAAATCAAATTGGGTGATTCCGACTGCTCTTTTAGCCGTAGGAATTTTAATTACGACGATTAATAGTTTGATGGTCAACAACATGCCAAATGAGGAGAACCAAAAAGCTAGCGATATTACGTACTTTTTTGATGAAGATACGAGTAAAGCTTATTGGGGTGCCAGACATGCATTAGATGCTTACACGGAAAATTATATCAACGAGGATGTCAAAGAAGGCAATACTTCTGATTTCTTCCCTCTGTTAAACTGGAACTTAACCTATTCCGAAGCCGACTTATATGATTTGAAAGCACCAGATATTACGGTCCTATCGGACGAAGTTAATGCTAATAAGCGAACGATTGAGTACCAATTAAAAACAAATCGTCAGGCCGAGGAAATATTTATGCAGTCTGTGTCATCATTAACTGTGTCTAAGCTGCTTGTCAACGGCAAGGAAGTAGAGTTAATAGAAAACAAATTTACAAAGGATCAACCTTTACTTTGGACCTACGTCGTTGGGCAAGTAGGAGAAGTGACGGTGGAAATCACAGTAGATGCCAACGATTCGGTAGAATGGATTGTGGCCGACCGTGCTTACAGCATTCCAGAAACGAAAGGAGAACGCTCACCAGAATACAGTACGTACGGTGATAACTCCTTCGTAATGAAAAAGGTTAAATACTAATTACATTGAAAAAGGTAGACACGCTCAAAATCAGACGTGTCTACCTTTTTATGTTCCATTTGCAATTCTTTGTTCTAATAGCTTTAAAGCCTCTTCTTTTTTGATATTCGGTTTTATTTCACCGAGGTATAGAAGTTCACCAAGCTTTTTCTCCAGGTCACCCAATTCAACTGTCTTATTTGCGTATGGAAAAAGCGAACTGCTCTCCGGTGACGAGACGTGATTGACCAATCCGACAACATGAAGAAGTTCATGCAAAATGACTGCATTCCGGTAATCTCTTGTTATTTCGCTATTGGTTCCAATTAGGGCTAGTGATTCCATAATCCCATAAACCGTATGATTGCTCGTTGACATGGCCACCCCCCAGGCATCTTTATTATGTACATCATACACTTGAAAATTTTTAGTAGGAGTAAAAACCATCCTAACCGTTCGATCTTCTTTTATAAAAGAAAGCGTCTCAACGATTCTGATTTCATAAGGAAAGAAAGCTTTGATCTGTTCAATCGCACTTTCGACCATTTTCACATCTTCTTCGTTGTAATCCCCGTCTAGATATATGGCGATATCACCTGAGAACTTGTACACCATTGGAACTTCATTGGTGAAATAGAAGTCGACAAATTGGCTAATCTCTTGTTCTGAAAACGTCCTCACATCAATCATAAAAGAGAATTCCCTTGTTGCCGTTAATCCATTCGGCTTCGTCGCTTTAATCGTCAAGGTATGATCACCAGGCTCTTGAATCGGCTGGTCGAGCGAAATCTCATTTCCGTTTAAGCTAACCTCGTAGCTGACCTGTTCTTCCTCCTCGAGTGTAAACTTAGCCTGCTTAAAGTAAACCTGGTCGACACCCTCTTTTATGACCGGTTCAGCTGGCGGTTTGTCGTCCACTTCAAAACTGTAGGTAACCTTTTTCTTCTTCCAAAGTAGTGTCGACTGCCCTTCTAATGTATAGCTGCCATTCTCGTTTACCCTGTAAGCAAGGGGGATCTCACTCCCATTTAAGGTAACAAGAGTGTTCCCAAGAACATCTTCCATCTTAATGACTGGAGGATTGGCATAAACCTTACCATTTTCGATTCCAGTAATTTCTATAGAAGGTTCAATCAAAATAGTAAAAGCCAGCAATAGCGTTAATACTGCTCCTACTAATAAACTGACAAAAAGTATATATGGCCTCCGTCTTCTCATCCAGCTTCCCCTCTTTCAACTTTGGAGCTTCCTTACATTTACAATCTTCAAGACTACACTAAAAATATAATAAACTCTTACCCTACCATTATGCCAGTTTTTTACCAATCGATAAAGAGACACAAAAAAAGACGATTCGCGGGGGGACGAATCGTCTTTTTTGTGTTCGACAAATTTCGGGCGGTGCCTGTCACCTAAGCAGTTTCTTTACCGATGTAGGTCTTTGCGGTTTTTCTAATGAATGGTACGACCCAGCGGTCTAGACCGTATTTGCCTGCGTTGAAGCCTGCAGCAAGGATGATGAAGCCTAAGAAGATGTCTGTTGGGTTATGAGATACAGTTCCGGCTAGGAAGAAAGAGAAGTTCATCACTAGACCAAAGAACATTGCTGCTGTTGTTAAGCATCCAAGTAATAGTCCTAAACCGACTAATGTTTCGCCCCATGGAACAAGGACGTTGAACAATTCGATGTTTGGCAGTGCAAAGCTTTCTAGGAAGTTCACATACCAGCCGTAAACCATGTTTCCGTCTGGACCTTTAACGGGATTCGCAATCGCATTTCCTAAATATCCTGAAGCGTCGAAGCCGCCAGTAATTTTTCCTAAACCAGCTGTAAACCAAGCGTAACCTAGATATAAACGAATAACGGTTAAAATAGCAGCTGCAATCTTGTTTTCTCTTAAAAATTTGTTAAACATTTTTCATTCCGCCTTTCAAAATTAAGTTGTTCTCTATACTTTCACTATACTCCTTTTCCGTATTTCCACCATGCGAAAGTGACAAAGTTCACAGTTTGTTAGAAATGATTTGACAGAAAATTGAACACAGAAAAAGCAAGGGTTTTCACCCCTGCTTCTTAAGAAATTCTATCTAGCCTGCACCAAACACGTCGAACTTTCGGGTAATGGATCGGGGCTTGGCCTCCCGAATAAATACCCCTGAAAAAGTTGATATCCCTGCTGTTTCAACCATTCAAAGTCTTCTTCCCTCTCCACTCCCTCTGCCAATGGAATTGACCCAATCGTAATCGCCTTTTCTAAGAATAAATGAGCCACCTGTTGCTTCTGCATATCGGCAGCAACGCCTTGAACATACTTCATGTCCAATTTCATGTACTGCGGCCTTAAGTCTGAGAGTAATTCAATCGTACTGAAGCCCTCGCCGACATCATCTAAAGCATAATGAAATCCCTTTTCCTTGTAATAAGCTAGTATTCGTTTTAAATGTGACACATCGTCTACCTTTTCGGTTTCGACCACCTCAAATACAAACTGGGAGGGGTCTACCCCTAATTGACCGGCCAATTGAACAGTTGATTGCAAACAAAACTCCGGAGAGTAGATGGAGGTTGGAATAAAATTAATAAAGGCCTTTTTATTGATCTTTGCCGCATACCTAACAGCTGTCATCCTGCACAACCGATCTAACGCATATAACCTTCCGCGGCTTCTGGCTGCCGTAAACACTTCATTCGGATAGATAAGCGAACCATCTTCTCTCATAAAACGCGACAAAATTTCGTAGGCGTATATCTCCCCTTGCGCATTGACGATAGGTTGATAATGACAGGTAATGATCCCGGTTAGAATAACTTCATCAATCCACTGCGTATTTAGAATTTCATCAAGCTCAGTCAAAGATATCCATTCCTGCTTGCCGATTCGAAAGGAAAGCTTTTCTAGCTTCATATGGTCCTTTCCAAAGTCCAGAAATTCTCGAACACCTGATTCATTGATGATCAGCTCGTTGTCACCTTTCATTTTTACCACGATATCTCTTCTGTTAAGATGCCTTTCCACATCTGGAAGAATCTGCAGATTCTCTTCACCTTCCACTAGGATCTCTACCTTTAACTCACCAATAAAACAACCTTTACATTCCACCTCTATCCACCCCCTCAATACTTTCCTACTCTTTTAACAGTAGGTTACACCATAACTACATCAACCACAATACATTTTGTATAAGTTTAAATAGTAATATTATACAAAACTTTGACACGAATCCATTTTAGCGATTATAATAGCTTAAAAGAAACATATTTAAACAGACACTTCCATCGTATGTAAACAGGGTCGTAAGGAAAAAATGGTTATAATTACTTGGTTTTTTACAGAATAATGAAGGAACGGATGTGACCAGATGTTTTTAGCATGGCAAGAAATAAAAAGGAATAAGCTCCGCTTTACCTTGATTACTGGAGTATTAATGCTCGTATCCTATCTTGTATTCTTTCTAACTGGACTCGCGACAGGTTTGGCTAGCTTGAATCGGGAATCAGTCGATAAATGGGAATCAACCGCTATTATTTTAACGGAAGAATCTGATAAGAGCCTCTATCAATCCTCCATGACCCTTCAAGACGTTAGTGACGTCAAATCGCAGGAAACAGCAGTCATTGCTCAACTAAGTGCGATTGCTGGAAACGGTGATCATAAAGCCAATGTTTCGATTTTCGGGATTAACAAAGACGAGTTTTTAATGCCGAACATCACGGAGGGACGGACGATTGAAAATGCGAATGAAGTCGTCGCCGATGACTCGATCAAAGATGATGGTTTTAGCCTAGGTGATGAATTGCAGCTATCCTCAACAGATGAACGAGTGACCATTGTGGGTTTTACAAATAACGCACGCTTTAATGCCGCACCTGTCCTTTATAGTGAGCTGTCAACCTTCCATGAAATTCGCTTTGGAGAGGCAGCAGAGCAGAACAATAATCGAATCAATGGACTTGTCATACGGAATGATGCATTAACAGACATTACAGATAACAGTGAGCTTGAAGTAATTGAAACGGAAGCTTTTATCGAGAATTTGCCAGGCTATTCTGAGCAGAATTTAACACTCAAATTTATGATTTATTTCTTATTTGGCATTTCAGCACTGATTGTCAGCATCTTCTTATATGTATTGACCGTACAAAAAATAAGTATGTTCGGCGTCATGAAGGCGCAGGGGATTACAAACGCTTACTTATCCTGGTCCGTTACGGCTCAAACGTTTATTTTGGCGGCAATTGGCGTCACCATAGGCTTTCTATTAACCATCCTTACGGGAGCTTTTTTACCACCAGCCGTTCCCGTATCATTTGATTTATTGACAATGGCTATATACGGAATTGTGTTAATTGCGGTGGCTAATGCAGGTGCAGTGTTCTCAGTCCTTACGATTGTCCGAATTGATCCATTGAAAGCGATAGGGGGATAAACCATGACAGTCCTACATTTAAATAAAGTAACCAAAACCTTTGGAAGCGGCCATAAGAAGGTAGATGCCCTGAAGGAAACAGATTTCAAGGCAGACCGTGGAGAACTGATTGCCATTATCGGGCCCTCTGGTTCTGGAAAAAGTACCTTCTTGACCATTGTCGGCGGTTTATTGTCACCCTCCTCTGGTGATGTCGTCATTAACGACCAGAACTTGTCGACTTTAAATGAAAAATCACGTTCAAGAATACGGCTGAAGGAAATTGGCTTCATTCTGCAGGCATCCAATTTAATCCCATTTTTAACGGTGGAAAACCAGATGAAGCTGCTAGATAAAGTCAAAAAAGGCAATATGACGAAAGAGGAAAGCACCCAATTATTCGAGGACTTGGGAATCAGTGATTTACGTAAAAAATATCCCTCTGATTTATCGGGCGGTGAACGTCAACGAGTCGCCATCGCCAAGGCACTCTATACGAATCCTTCAATTATTCTTGCGGATGAACCAACCGCTTCACTGGATTCCGACCGTGCCTATGAGGTCATGGAGCTTTTAAAAAAAGTAACAAAACAGAAAAACACCACCACCATCGTCGTAACACACGACATTCGGCTTGTAGGCTATTGCGACAAGGTATTTCGAATGACCGATGGCGTACTAGTACAAGAAACCGCACAACCGTCCATGACTGTTTAACTTTTTAAAAAGGAACACCACTCTCGGTGTTCCTTTTGCTTTTCTTTCCTTCTTTTTTTACTATTATCTGAAAATGGACGAAAATTCTTAAATTAGTAGGAAATTCAACTCAATTAAACGTTTTCAACCTATAATCTGCCTTTTCCCACGCTTTTACTGCTCCAAATCAACTATTTTCGCTAAAAATAAGAGTTTTCTGAATTCGATAAAAATCGTTATTCACGTTATGGTTGAGCCACCTAGGAATAAACCGGAAGCGCGCTGTCCTAAAAGGATTAGCAAATGGAAAATTTCGAATTTGACCAGATAGCACACCAATATCAGCCGATGATTCATAAATTGATTCGTTCCTTACACATCTATAGAAATCAAAAAGACTTTTACCAAACCGCCCTTATTGCCCTGTGGGAGGCACATAGATGCTTTGATCCTAGGAAGGGAGACTTTCCGAGCTATGCCTATATGTATATCAAAGGAAAAATGCTATCTGAGATGACCTTTGAAAACAAGAAGGCGGAAAGAAGTGTATATCCTGAAGAGGAGTATTGGGGTACCATCGAAGATCAGAGAGCTGGCATGCCACTTGAAGCTGAACAGCTTCTTTCATACTGTGACCAATTAACCGAGAAGGAAAAGAAATGGGTTCTTGCCAAATTCCTAGAGGGGTTGTCTACGGAGGACCTCGCAGTAAGAGAAAATGTCACAATATCCGCCGTAAAGCATTGGCGGGTGAGTGCCTTGAAAAAGCTACGAGGGCAAACAAATGTATGATTTCCTTTTACTTTTCACCTGTAATTTTCACTGAAATAGGGTATATTTGCAAAGATATGTAAAATTTCGAAAAAAAGACAAAATTTGTTTCTATCTCGCTATAGTAAATAGGTCGTGGTCCATGTTAACTATAATAGTAAGGGTTTAATTCAACTCCGAGTTTTCATATATACTTCTACCTAGACGGATTTGTCCTAACAATCTTACCGGTACTACGTTTCAGTTATAATTCTTATAAGGAGGAAGTTCAACTGGTGGTTAAGTGATAGTCCCGTATTCTTAAATATCAAAAGAAAATTAGGAGTTGATTTTCATTATTATCGTAAATTATTATTTCGTTGAAAAAAACATGGTACTAATGACAGGTGAATTCGACCAGCACGGGAAGCTATGTTCTAGAGTTATGGTTGGCAATCTATCTTTCCTGGTAGAGAGAACAAATCTACAAATATTAGATGATACCTTGAAGTACATAGGTTTAGATCTAAAGGGATCGATTGTTGGTGCAAAATCAATTCTAGGGAATCGCTGTATGTGTCCCTTTATCGTAAATCCATATCAAGGCATTTGCCTTTTTCCTGACAAATCACCAACTAAAGAAGACTGCATCTGGTTCAACCCAGATCATATTATTAATACCACAGCGATTGGCAACAAGACAGAAGTAGAGCTAAGCAACGGCCATTCCATCATTGTTGATTCCAAGCGGTCCCACTTTAATAATAAAATACAAACTGCCAATCAGTTAAAACGAACTTCCCTCGAAAGGGGAAACCATCCTAGTCCAATCACCCTATATCTAGAGCCGAAAAAAGGCCGCAAGCTCTGTAAAGAAAGAAATGGCAAATATAATTTTAATTGTTTAGATGAAAAACCAAAAGAATAGTAGAGTCAAAACATAACGATTTGTGTTTTTAGGAAAGTATGTAACTTAACACAGCACAATAGTATATAAAAAAACGATGAATTAAAGGAGAATTCCCTTTGAGTAGTAAGCGTTTACTTCAAGCTGGACCTGTAATAAAAAATTTTAGAAATAAAAAAAATTTTTCCCAAGAAGAGCTAGCTCACCGATGTTTAAAAGATAGAGTTGGTATTAGTCAGCTTGAAAGAGATATTAAAGTACCTAATCTCACTACCCTTATTTTACTTGCCCATGCATTCGACATGAAACCTTCGGAACTGCTAGAAGAAATAGAAAACTATGGGGACAATAACTTGTTCTTTCAAAAGTTGTGATTTCGTCTTGGAATGAGATAAAAAACGCCTCAAAAAATCGCTGCTATTATATATGGCAGCGATTTTTTAAGTCAACTTCAATTAATTACCGGGTAGTGACAGGTACAAACTTTAAAACACTAGGCTTTTCTAGATAAAATCCAAGAATTTGGTGACGCCAATCTTGTGGAACCGCTGGTGCTTTTTAACCAGCCATAAATTCCTCTTAATCGTGACGCCTTCTATGTCTACTTCCTTCAGCACCCCTAAGTCGATTTCCCTTGCAACGGTCAGTCTCGGCAGAATCGATATGCCTAATCCCGCTTCTACAGCACCTTTGATCGCCTGGGTACTTCCTAATTCCATATAACCGTTAATTTTTTCAAGAATTCCATGCTTGCGTAGAATGTTTTCGACAACCAGTCGTGTCCCTGAACCAGATTCACGCATAATCATTCGTTCATTCAACAATTCATCTACCTGAACCTTACCTGCCCATGGGTGTTCAGGTGAACAAATAAGTATCAGCTCATCATCAGCAAATTTTTCCACAAGCAAACTCTCATTCTCAACCAAACCCTCAACCAGAGCCAGATCGATGACATCATTGGCTAAGTCCTCAAGCACATTTGGCGTATTTTTAATCGTCAGTGTTACTTTCATTTCTGGTATTTCCTTTTTAAATCGTCCCAGCAAGCTTGGCAATAAATATTCACCGATGGTAAACGAGGCGCCAAGATGCAGAGTAATTTCATATTCTCCCATCGCCTGTTTAATCACTT
The DNA here is from genome assembly GCA_040797665.1 of Neobacillus sp. Taxonomy (GTDB): domain Bacteria; phylum Bacillota; class Bacilli; order Bacillales; family Cytobacillaceae; genus Neobacillus. Next base: position 115,458 of record JBFNER010000008.1, read on the forward strand.
CCTTTGACCTCTTGAAGTCATGAACGATGGTTTTGGCATAGGGGTACAGCATTTTCCCTGCTTCTGTTACCTTCATCGTTCCATCCGTCCGGTCAAATAACAGCGCACCATAATAATTTTCCAATTGATGGATTTGTCTAGTGACAGCCGGCTGTGAAACGTAGCTTAACCTCGCGGCTTGGCTGATACTGCCCTCATCTACGACCAGACAAAACATCTGTAAACTCTCTATGTTCAAGCCAATTCACCCCAAAACCAATGGACTGTATATTATTTATATAGTACCATACTAAAGATTAATTCAAATCTGCGGCTATAAGATTTTGTTATACCCTATAAATTTGTTGCAATTTACCGTTGTAGTCTTATTTGATACCCTAATAGTAAGATAGAATCAGAGATGAAATTAACCTCCATATAATCATTTAGAAAGAAGGAATACAATGAAGGAGCATTGGAGAAAGCTGTTTCAAATCTTTTGGACCTTTTTCAAAATTAGTCCCGTTACGTTTGGCGGAGGCTATGCGATGATCCCATTAATTGAAAGAGAAATCATTGAAAAAAAGAAATGGCTGACTAAGGAAGAAGTGACCGAAGTCTTTGCGCTGTCGCAAACGGTACCTGGTGGAGTTGCTGTTAATTCTGCAACATTCATCGGCCATCGAATCAGCGGAGTCAAAGGGGCCCTCGCCGCTTTGATTGGCGTTTCGTTCCCTACTTTTATAATCGTTCTTGCTTTAGGAATGAGCTATTTTTTCATCCACGATAATCCGAAGCTCGAGGCTGCCTTTGTTTCCATTCGCGTGACGATCGTTGCTCTCATTGTCTATGCAGCCATTCGAATAGCCAAAACAGCGATTATCGACAAAACTACTTTTAGCATTGTGCTGATAAGTGTTCCAGCATTGTTCTTCATTCATCCTGTTTTAGCGATCTTTCTTGGTGCTAGCAGTGGGATTGTCGTTGTTTACTTAAAAAACAAATGGGGCCACAAAACGGAACGAAAAAAAATATACGAAGAAGACCCAGCCGCAAACCCCGACAATTTTATGTGGGGAGCTGGAATTTAAAGCAGGAGGTGTACTTAGCATGGTTTTATTGGAACTGTTTAAAACATTCTTCATTATGGGGTTTGTCAGCTTTGGCGGTGGATATGCAATGATCCCGATCATAGAAAAAGCAGCCACTCAGTACGGCTGGATGTCAGCTGAACAACTGACCAATATGATTGCAATTGCTGGGATGTCTCCAGGTCCAATGGCAACAAATAGTGCTATTTTAGTAGGGTATACTGCAGCAGGTATCTGGGGCGCGATCGTTTCAGCCATTGCCATGCTGCTTCCATCTATGATTCTAGTCCTAACTGTAGCCGCCTTTTTTAGTAAGCTACATCATAATTCAACGGTCGAAGCGATGTTTTATGGTTTGAAGCCGCTTGTCACGAGTTTAATCATCTTTGCGGCAATTCGTTTTGCTCTGGCTAATAATCTAGTAAGCTTACAGTTCTCTTGGTATGCACTAAGTTTATTACTCATCTTTGGACTGTCGTTATTTGCATTAATGAAACTGCGCTGGAATCCGATTTATGTCATCCTCCTGTCAGGCTTAGTTGGGGTCGCCTTTTATTCTTAAGAACCGGTTAGAGTTCAAATTCTAACCGTAAAGCCTTATCATTGCTGCTACTTTTTCCGTAATATCCTCGCCGTCGCAGACTACCTTTTCAAGCTCGCAATGAAAATCATGTTCTCCTTTTATCCACTTCCAAAAATCATAGGCCACTTTTTCGGCTACTTTTCCTTTCAGCGGAAAATTACCTCTTCTCAACACACTGCTGTCGCTTGTATGGTAGTAAATTTGAATAGCCACGTTCATCATTTCATCCCCGAAATTGTATATTTAAACACTGTCTATTATTTACTAAGATTCAAAAATTTATATTACAAGAACGTATGTTCCTATTTATTTTAACCCTCTTATGGTTTTTTTGTCAATCCAAGAGTCAAACATTTACTTTTTTTTACAAAAGTGATATCATTTTAATATGATATTGATGTTAAAGGGGGAAGTGTAAATGAAGGAAGAAAAGGTTTTTCAGATGAATGGCTTTTTAGGAATTTTCATCATTATTGTTTTAGCTGGCCTTGGTGTCATGATGTTAATGAATCAAAATCTCGGCTTGGCAATTCCTCTGTTGATTACTGCCGTTGTATTATGTACGGGTATTACCATCATTCAGCCAAATCAGGCTGTGGTCGTGACCTTTTTTGGAAAATACTTAGGTTCCATCCGGGATAGCGGCATGTTTTTGACGGTGCCGCTAACGTATCGAAAAGGAGTCTCTCTAAGGGTCCGCAACTTTAACAGTAAGCGTTTAAAGGTGAATGATGTAGAGGGAAATCCAATTGAAATTGCCGCTGTAGTTGTATTTAAAGTGGTAGACTCAGCTAAAGCTGTGTTCGATGTTGACAATTATGAGGAATTCGTGGAAATACAGAGTGAAACAGCCATCCGTCATGTCGCCACTAAATACCCATACGACACTTTTGAAAATGTGGAACTTACACTTAGAGGCAATTCAGAAGAGGTATCAAACGAATTAGCAACAGAGCTGCAGGCACGCCTAGATTTAGCAGGGGTGAAGGTCGTCGAAACGAGGCTGACTCATCTAGCCTATTCTACAGAGATTGCGCAAGCGATGCTCCAGCGCCAGCAGGCGACCGCGATTATTTCAGCGCGCCAGAAAATCGTTGAAGGCGCCGTTGGCATGGCACAAATGGCCATTCAAAAGCTTGAAGAAGATCGAACCTTAGAGCTAGATGATGAACGCAAGGTTCAAATGGTCAATAATTTACTCGTGGCGATTGTGGCCGAAAAACCTGCTCAGCCTGTTATTAACACGGGAACATTATATTAATGAGTGGTTCCTATGCCTAAGAAAAAGAGTTTTCCATTACGGATCGACCCTGAAATCTATGAAATCCTGCAAAAATGGGCGGCAGATGAGTTTAGAAGCGTAAACAGCCATATAGAATTTATCCTTAAGGATGCAGCAAAAAAGGCAGGACGATTACCAAAACAAAAAGACTAGATGGTATATAAAACGAAACTCCCCTTATTCATGAGGGGAGTTTTTGCGTAGGTTTGTGGTGCCTGTCACCATGAATGTTATCGACTTACGTATTCTCTTACAATGGATTTTATACTGGCAATATTGGGTTCATTGAAGCCGTAGGCAAACAATTTCCTCGTTTCAATAAATCTTTTTTCCGTTTCTTCTGTTCCCATTACAACTGAAATGTACCGCTCCCCGTTCCGTTCAACAGTACCGGTAAAGCAATAGCCTGCACGATCGGTGAATCCTGTCTTTAAACCATCTACACCTTCGAACCGAAGGGAAGGATTGTTTTTATTCAGCATTTGATTGGTACTATACACAACGCTACCGTCGTATGCTAATTGATAAAAGGTAAGCTGAGTAGTTTCAAGCACCTCTGGATAATCTCCTATGAGTTTAACTGCCAGCTTCGAAACATCCCTTGCAGTCATGACGTTTTCCTCATTATTTAAGGCTGGTAAACCGGTAGCATTCACAAACCGAGTATGCCTGGATAACCCAAAATCTCTAGCATGGTCGTTCATTAAAGCAGTGAAATTCTCCTCACTTCCACCGACTGCCTCTGCAAGAGCAATAGCCGCATTGTTTGCTGAGGCCACGACCATAGAAGTAAATAAATCCCGTACCGTTATCATCGCCCCTGCTGGGACATCAATTTTCACCCCCATACTATTAGCTGCATGCTCAGACATAGCGACGCGATCGTCCCAGTTAAGCCTGCCTTCTGTAATACTTTCTAAAACAAGATATTCCGTCATTAGCTTAGACATACTTGCCGCCGCAAATGGAAGATCTTCATGTTTTCCAAACAAGTTTTCTCCGGTGTTTGCATTAATCAATATGTAGGATTCCGCATCAATTTCTGGCCCCTTATGATAAAAATAGGAATAAAAGCCTGCTGTCAGCACTACCAAGATCGAAAAAAGAAACATTCTTTTCATTACTACTACCTCTCCCTCACTTAAAGTTCTTTCATCAGCTTAAACAAAAGACCTTAAGTTTAAAAAAAGAAAAGGTAAAGAATTTCTAAAGATTTACAACTTTCGGCAGCGTGACGGTGAATGCGGTTTCCTGGGCGTTGCTCGCTGCAGAAATTCTGCCACCGTGCAGCTCCACTAAACCTTTGGCAATCGCTAGTCCCAGTCCGGAACTCTTATCGCTATCACTCCTGGATTTTTCAACCCGGTAAAAGCGCTCAAAAATAAACGGTAAATCCAAGCTAGAGATTGCCTGTCCGTAATTCACGATTGTAATTGCAATCGTGTCCTCGTCATCTTGTCCATAAATATCGAGGTAACGCCCAGCTTTTCCATATTTAAGCCCATTGGTGATCAAGTTCTCAAAAACCCTGGCAAGTTTATTACCATCTGCCTCTACCGTTAATTTCTGCTGTGGAAGGAACAGCCTGCACTCCATCCCCGCTTCTATCATGTGAAATCGGAATTGAACAGCAAGCTGACTCAACATCTCCCCAAGATCAATCTGTTCTTTTTTCACATGCAATCCCTGATTTTGCACACGCGTATACTCAAATAAATCATCGAGCAATTTATTCAGCCGATTCGCCTTTTCTGCCGCTGTTTGCACGTAGTACCTTAGCTCTGTTTCATCCATGTATTCGTCCTGCTCAATCAGACCTAAATAGCCTACAATGCTTGTCAGCGGGGTCCGCAAATCGTGAGAAACATTGGTAATCAGGTCTCTTTTGGCCTGCTCTGCCAATCGTTCCTCTTCCATCGCATTTTGCAGTTTATCAACCATCCCATTCACATGATTAGCAAGACTCGATAATTCCGGAAAATCTGAAGACTCTACTCTATTGCTAAAATTCCCTTCTGCAATCATCCCAACTTGCTCAATCACATTAGAAATTGCATGGTTATGAAATTTCCTAAGGAGGTATTGATAGAGTATCCACAAATAAATAGAAAAAACTACCCCATTTAATAGAAAAAAGAGGTACGGTCCGTATGTTCGTTTCAAATCCCAATACTTATAAAACCCGATGAGACTGACTGTCTCATCTGCCAAGCCGCTAAGGGTAGTAGAGTTGGCAATAAAGTTGCCTGTTGATTGGACCACCATATAGGACGTGAAGAATGCACAAATAATAGGAACCGTAACATAGTAGGCGAGTTTCCATAAAGGTATGAACTGAATGACCTTCCGGATATTAGGCTTCAATTTTGTACCCCACTCCCCAAACTGTCATAATAATTTTCTCTCCACCAGTTGCTTTTTCTAATTTTTCTCTTAGGTTGCTAATATGAACCATTACCGTTTTACTCGCTCCGTAGCCATCTTCTTTCCAGACTACTTCAAAGATTTCTTCTGAACTAAAAACCCTCCCTTGATGACTAGCAAGTAAATATAAAATATCAAACTCAAGGGAAGTTAATTTAATCGGCAGACCCTCTACTTTAACCATATGTGTATCTTTATTAATTTCAAGGGAACCTAAACGAATACACTGGCCGACCTCCTGAGTCATTTGCTTTTGATCCATGGCCACCCTTCTTAGCAGCGCTTTCACTCTCACTGTCAGCTCCAGCGGGTTAAAGGGTTTGATCATATAATCATCAGCACCTGTCATAATCCCGATAATTTTATCCATATCTTCCGCTTTTGCACTGAGCATTAGGATCGGTAGCGTATTAACCTTACGGATCTGCTTACATACCTCAAGCCCGTCTACTTTAGGCATCATTACATCAAGAATGACCAAATCAACCTTGTTGAGTCCCATGGCAGCCAATGCCTGTTCACCATCATACGCTTTATAAAGAAAATAGCCCTCATTCTTTAAATAAATTTCGATTAATTCAACAATTTTTGGATCATCATCCACAATTAAAATACTTTTCACGATATACTCCCTATCTTTCTTTTAAAAGTAACCATTCAATTATTCTACAAAAGGAACGGCAATTCCTTTTTACGCCAAGGCTCAACGATTTGGGCCGTGAGCTGGAGTATAGTACAATGCCAGAACATTAGTTGTTCTGGCTTTTTTACATTCATTCTATAGTTTACAACATGGACGGCGAAATAAATCAATTAACAGTACTCTTCACTTGAACTCCGCCCAAATTATGGTATCCTAGAATTAAATTTTTATAATATTTTATATATTCAGAATTTATAAGAAAAAACAACATAATTTAGAATGGAGTGGATAGGATGAGTAATTCTCAAAGCGGTTCAATGGTGTTAGAGGCTGGTTTTGATCAAGAGAAAAAGGCAGGTTTGGGATATGTCGTCTTTGGTTGGACATTTGCTTTCATATCCCTGCTGTTTATCCCAATCCTTTTCGGGGCAGCCGGAGTCTTCATGGGCTTTAAAACGTTTCAAATAAGAAGTCCTCTACATGGTATCATTATCATGTTCTTCTCCACGACCGGGGTGATTCTAGGTTCTCTCTTTAGTTTCTTGGTAGCAGGCACAAACTTTATTTAATCCAACTAGATGTAATAACCATATTCCATTAAGAAGAGCTCCCTTACTATAAAAGGGAGCTCTTCTTGTGTTAAATGTTGGAAAGCATCAAATGAACAACGGTCAGGAAAGGTCATTTGACTATAAATCGACATGATTCTGTAATTGTATTGACATATTTCTCTGTTAACATATTTTCAAATGTCTTTTTGGAGGACCATTATATGAAATGGCTGAAAATAACTGGATATGCTCTATTACTATTAATAGTTGCAGCTGGAGTATATGGATTTACTGTCTATCAATCTTTTAATCATGCACTAAAGAACATGCACCAGCCACTTGAAAATGCGAACTCCCAGGCTGTTTTAGCAGATAAAGAACCTTTTTCTGTTCTCATGCTGGGTATAGATGAACGAGATGGGGACAAAGGCCGGTCTGACACGATGATTGTGCTGACGGTAAATCCCGACAATGAATCGATTAAAATGCTAAGTATCCCTCGTGATACCCGGACAGAAATTATCGGTCTAGGGAAAGAGGATAAAATCAATCATGCCTATGCTTTCGGCGGAGTACAGATGGCAATGGACACGGTTGAAGCATTTCTTGATATCCCTATCGATTATTATGTACAAGTCAACATGGAAGGCTTTAAGGAGATTGTTGATGCTGTTGGTGGAATCACGGTCAATAACACGCTTGTCTTTACAGTCGGTGATGTCGAGTTTCCAATCGGAGACCTTCGTTTAGATGGAGAACAAGCATTAAGCTTCTCGAGAATGAGGTATGACGATCCAAACGGCGACTTCGGCCGTCAAGCACGGCAGCGTCAAATGGTACAGGCTGTCATTAAAGAGGGTGCCAGTCTATCAAGTCTCGTGAACTTAACAGATATTCTTTCTGCACTTGGCAGCAATGTAAAAACAAACTTAACCTTTGACCAAATGGTAGCATTACAAAAGAACTACAAACATACGGGGAAAAATATCGAACAACTTGTTTTACACTCTGAAGGAAAAATCATTGATAAAATTTATTACGGACTCGTTACCCAAGCAGAGCAGCAACGGATTCAGGATGAAATGAAAAACCAATTAGGTGTAAAAGAAAAAAACTGATGGTTCCGTGCACCATCAGTTTTTTTATTCTGTAAAAGCTTTAATGGTCGGGGGTTGATAGTTAGAAAATTGCTCGAGTAAGACAAACGGTTCCGCTTCTGCAATCAGCATGGAGCGGAATTTTTCTTGCAGGAATTTCTGCTCGATCATATGGTCAAACAAGCTGATCAACGGGTCGTAATAGTTATGGATGTTCAATAGTCCGCACGGCTTTTGATGCAGGCCAATCTGTCCCCACGTAAACACTTCGAAAAACTCTTCAAGCGTGCCGGTTCCACCAGGCAGAACGATAAATCCATCTGCAAGCTCCATCATTTTTGCCTTTCGCTCATGCATCGTTTCAACTGAGTGCAGTTCTGTTAAGCCTTTATGGGAGATTTCACGTTCTTCCAGCAACCGCGGGATGACACCGATGGCCTGCCCGCCTTCACTTAGTACGGTATCAGCAACTGCTCCCATCAATCCGATACTAGAACCGCCATAGATAAGCGTAATATTTCTCCTCGCTAATTCTTTTCCTAACAGGATTGCCCCTGCTTTATACTCGTCTGAAGCACCTAAACTCGAACCACAAAACACAGCCACCCGTTTCATGTAGACACCTCCGTTAAGTTTCTTTTTTTACTAGTATACTCTCATATAGCGAACCTAGAATCTATTGGTTTTAGAGCCTATAGAAAAAAGCAGCTGAAGACCCATATGTCTTCAACTGCTTTTGGTATCGTTCTAAGGACCAAGCGGTGACTACACCTATTACATTGAGCCTAAAAATAAAACTGCCAAGCCAAACAGTACGATTAAAGATAAATAGCCAATGATACTTAGGATCGTAAGTATCCAGCCTATCACCTTACGGTCGGTCTTGATAAAGTAAATCCCTAAAGCAATCAACCCAAACACAAAGCCCAAAATCCCCCAAAGAACCGGGCTCTTGCCATGCTTTCGAGAATCAATCACTAAATAAATCGATAATATCACATTTAAAATCAGACCAAAGCTTTCCAAATGACACTCTCCTTACAACCTCAAGTTTGGTAGTTTTCTCTTAGTAAGATTATACCAAAAAGTTATGGTGGAATATACAAAATTCGACGAAATCCGGGCGGTGCCTGTCACCATTCGGTTTTATCCGATCGAAACCGCCTGTCTCCCCATCTCTTCCCACGCATCTATGAAGGTTTGTTTCTCTATTTTTCTATTTTTATAACCGTAGGGGTCGTTTACGTAAATATATTGCTGGTCATAGCCGGTAATCACGACACTGTGCCCGCTTAATGTAATTTTCACTTTCCCCTGCGGCGTATTCCACTCCCGGAATTCAACACCTGGCTCAAGATCAAGGGTGGTAATCACCCAGACAGGATGTCCGCTTCCCACTTTCTTTAGTACTTCATCAAATGGGAGATTGGTTAGATTCATCACGTTATCGCTGCCCACATATTCTTTCGCTAAATCATAAATGGGACCATTATATACACTTAAACCCGGCCCCTCAGCCATATCGCCGACAAAGCCAAAGTTTGGATTACCCTTTAAGTGATTAGGATAATTCAATGGAACCTTACTAATTTTATCTGCTAATTCATTCTTAGACACCTTCATTTGATAAAAATTCAGCATCATCGCTAAGCTAGTCACTTCACAGCCATTAACCAAACGCGGCTCATCCATTTGATTGAGCAGAGGAACATCTAACAGCATATGAACAGGTATAGCCTCTTTCTCTTCCATCTCAGTCTTTCGATGTTTAACAATCGCTGCTTCCTCTTTTTGGGGAGAAATAAATTGAACACTTAAAAAACTAAAAAGAATAGTTAAGATAATAACAAGTTTTACGTTCATAATTCGACAAAACTCGGGGGGTGACAGGCACCTCCCTACCACTCCTTTACCTGTTTTTCAAAGGTGGTTCGTAATCTTTTGATGGCTTGATTGTGCAATTGTGAGATGCGCGATTTGTGCAGTCCGAATACTTTGCTGACGTCGGTGAAGCTTAAGTTCTCGAAGTATACTAAGGCGAGAACGAGTTTTTCTCTTTCTGGCAGGGTATCAATGAGATCGGCGAGGATTTTTTTTCGTTCTTTTGCCTCGAGCCATTCATCCTGCTTGATCGATTTGCTGTCTTCAATTTGTTTCACTGCCGCATTGTCTGTTACGTTTTTCGGTTCGTCTAATGAGTCCTGATGAATAAAGGAAAGCTGCAGCTGGGTTTGTTCAAATTCCTTCATGCTGATTCCCATATGCTCGCTCACTTCCTTTGGAGTTGGGCACCTTAAGTAGGACTGCTCTAATGTTTCCATGGCTGCCCTGTAAGTCTTCTCCTTTTTGCGCAATGAACGGGATGCATGGTCAGTCTGCCGGATCCCATCAAGAATTTCACCGCGAATCCGCTGGACAGCATACGTTTCAAATTTAATCCCCTGAGAAGGATCAAATTTTCTGCCTGCATCCCATAATCCCGTTAGTCCAAAAGAGATCAGGTCATCTTCATCAGCCTGGTCCGACAAACTTCTTCTCATATGCGAAACAACCTTATGAACCAATGGAATATATTGATCGATGACTTCTTCCACATTCCACTCCACTCTACATTCTCCTTTCCATTGTTTCTCTCATTTTTTAAAACACGAACGTCCAAGTCTATGATTTTAGCAATCTGGAAATATTGCGGATGAAACCTTTCATCCCGCCGCTTTCTTCCTTAACCGGTACCCCACTAGCGACAAATCTTTCTGCTAATTTCCTCATTGTTACGGATGCCGGCGACCTTGGAGAAGCGAGATAGAACGGTACTTGTTTTAAAACAGCCTGCATCACGGCAGGATCATCCGGGATGCTACCAAAAATAGTTAACTCCTTATTTAGAAAGGTTTGGACCGCATACTTAAACTTACTGCCCACCTCTAAGCCTTCCTTTGAACGGGAAACACGGTTGACCACTAATTGAAATTGAATCCCAGGCTTTTGCCGATTCAAGATTTTGACCACCGCATAAGCGTCTGCCATCGCTGTCGGTTCTGGTGTCGTCAACAAAATAATCTCATCTGCTGACAGATGGCATTGCTGGGACTCAAGCGTCAGCCCCGCCCCGGTATCAATCAAAATAATGTCGGCATAGCCATGGAGTTTCTCTAACTCTTGGAAAAAAAAACTTCGTTCCTCTTCCCGCAGCTGGAGCAGCTGTTGAAATCCTGAGCCGCCCGCCAGATATTCTAGTCCCCGCGGACCACTCTCAAGAACACTCCAAATGCTTTTCCGCTCACGAATCATATCCAGCAGGTGGTATTTCGGAGTTGCTCCCATTAATATATCTAGGTTTGCCATCCCAATGTCTAGGTCAATCACAACCACCTTTTTCCCCAAGTCCATCAAACTTAAAGCAAAGCTTAAGGTGAAGTTTGATTTCCCGACGCCGCCCTTTCCACTTGCAATCGTTACCACTCGTGAAGTTCGTTTTGGCTGAACGAGAGAGTTAGATAATTGCCTTAATTGATATGCTTGATCCTGGATCATTCTCATCTACTCCTAGAAGCTTTTTTGCCATAAATGCCGCATCGGCTCTCATGATATCCTGTGGAACTCCCTGTCCTAAACTGACGTAACTCAAAGGATAGGGATAGTGATAGACCATGTTGAGTGCAACTCCGTAGCAGGTGGTTTCATCCCATTTTGTTAAAATCAATTTGTCGATGGGCACGGATTTCAGCTGGTCGACAATTCTTCGCATATCGCGCCAGCGGGTCGTCATGCTGAGAACCAGATAATTTTCCTGAGGTGCATCATAGCGTAGAAAGCGGTTGATTTCCTCCACCCATTCATCCTCTAAATAATTTCGGCCGGCGCTGTCGATAAAAACCAACTGACAGCCCTTCAACCGCTCCATTGCATCCCTTAATCCACTTGCATCGGAAACCACTTCTAATGGCAAATTCAAGATTGACGCATAGGTTTTCAACTGTTCAACCGCTGCGATTCGGAAAGTATCAGTTGTAATCAACCCCACCTTCTGCCGCTGCTGGAAAACACGAGCGGATGCTAACTTGGCAATGGTCGTCGTTTTCCCCACCCCGGTTGGACCGATTAACGTGATAAAGCTTGCGTTTGACTCAGAGTCCTTTGAAATTCCTTCTTCAAAAAGCTGGACAATCACCTTCAACAAAACCTGTTCGATTTCATCTTCAGAAAGTCTGCTGATGTTTTCCGACTTCATGGACACTTTTTTCACGATATACTGAATCACTTCTTCGTCGACCTCTTGCTCCCGCAGGCGAAGCACCCATTTTTCCAGTAGCTTCGGAGTGCTCCCTGCAGCCGTTTCAGCTTTTAGCAGGCCGCTTAATAAACCCTTTACATCTGCCAATTCCTTAAGAACATCTTGCTGTATCTGAGGTTCTGGTAAGAGAACACTTGGCTCTTTTGTTTTTTGAACTTCAGCAGGTACAGTCACCCTATCAGAGGAGTGATCCGTAGCAGCCACTACTTCTAACCGTTTTTTCCGAAACAATCCGAAAAAGCCGCCGGACTTCACTTTTTTCGTATTTAATATGAAGGCATCCGTTCCAAGATCCTTGAAAATCAGTGGATATGCTTCGAGTTCGTTTTTGACAATATAGGTTTTAATGATCATAGATTAACCACTCCAACACTTTGCACTTCAACATTTGATTCAAGTTCGTTATAAGAAAGAATCGGGATATCGGAAAACGACCGCTCCAGCATTTGTCTTACATACATCCGAATACCGGCTGATGTTAAAATAACCGGATGGATTCCGAGCTGCCCCATTTGTTCTATTTTTTGCGTAAAAGAATGAACCATTTGATTAGAGGATTCCGGATCGATCGTCAGAATATCTCCTTGCTCGGTCCGTTGAATCGATTCCGCCAATTTCTTTTCAATCCCCGCTCCAACCTGGATCGCATGCACCACTCCGTTACGAACATATTGGGATGTTAATTGGCGCGCTAATGCCTGGCGGACATACTCTGTTAAAATATCCGGGTTCTTCGTATAAACCGAATAATCCGCTAATGCTTCAAAAATGGACGTCAAGCTTCGAATTGAAACATTTTCCTTTAATAGCTTCTGCAACACCTTCTGAACATCACCAACAGACAGGACATTCGGTATTAACTCCTCTATTAAAGATGGCTGACTTTCCTTCACATGGTTAATTAATTGTGTTGTCTCTTCCCGGCCTACTATTTCATGGGCATATTTGCGGATCGTCTCAGAAAGATGGGTGCTGACGATTGAGGATGGATCAATCACGGTGTAGCCAAACAGCTCCGCTTCATCCTTTCTGTCTTCTGTAATCCATAAAGCAGGCAGTCCAAAGGTAGGCTCAACGGTTTCAATACCATCAATTCCATGCTCCTCATCACTTGGATTCAGCATCAAGAAATGGTCTAACAGAATTTCACCCTGCGCTACTTCATTGCCTTTTATCTTTATTACGTACTGATTATGTTGAAGCTGTATATTGTCGCGGATACGAATGACGGGTACCACCAGTCCCAAATCCAAGGCAATTTGCCGGCGGATGGCGACGACCCGGTCTAATAAATCACCGCCCTGGTTGACATCTGCGAGCATAATCAGCCCAATTCCGAATTCAAATTCGATTGGATCTTCACGCAACAACGCAAAGACATTTTCCGGTTTACGGACTTCCTCCAGCTCCTGCTCATTCTTCGTGCTTTCACTAGAAACCTCTTGTTTCGTGCGTTTATCCTGAATCGAATAGGCAGCAAAAGCAAGCAGTCCGGCAATTCCCCATGTAAGGAATATCCCAATCGGTGTCACTAAGCCTAGCAACGCGATACATCCTGCAACGATATACAACAGGCTGGGGTAGGAAAACATTTGCTGGGTGACATCATCACCAAGACTTCCTTCTGAAGCGGCCCGGGTGACAATAATCCCTGTGGCCGTTGAAATCAACAGTGCCGGAATCTGACTGACAAGTCCGTCCCCGACTGATAACAGCGTGAATGTATTAACCGCCTGGGAAAAATCCATCCCGTGCATCGTCATTCCAATGATAAAACCGCCAATAATATTGATAATTAAAATGATAATACCGGCAATCGCATCACCTTTTACAAATTTACTCGCACCGTCCATCGAACCGTAAAAATCCGCTTCCTGCTCGACTTTCCGTCTTCTTAGGCGCGCATCTTGTTCATTGATCATTCCGGTGTTTAAATCGGCATCGATACTCATTTGTTTTCCTGGCATCGCATCTAATGTAAAGCGTGCGGCTACTTCCGCTACCCGTTCCGAGCCTTTGGTGATGACGATGAATTGAATAATCACCAAGATTAGAAAAACAACAAAACCGACAACCGTATTTCCGCCAATGACGAAATCACCAAACGTTTCAATCACGTTTCCCGCCTTAGCGGTAGACAGAATCGTCCGGGTACTAGAGACGTTCAGCGCCAGCCGGAACAACGTGGTCAAAAGCAGCACAGCCGGAAAGATAGAGAAATCAAGGGGTTCCTTCGTGTTCATCGTAATTAATAAGATCATAATCGACAGTGAAAGATTGATAATTAGTAATATATCTAGCATAAAGGTCGGCATTGGAATCACCATCATCACGACAATCATGATAACAGCGGCTAGTACACCAAAATTTTTCAGCGTCATCTTCTTCCCCCTAACGTTCCTTTGACTTTATAAACGTACGCCAATACCTCGGCTACCGCTTTAAAAAGCTCTTCCGGAATCTCCTGTCCTATTTCCACATTCGCATATAATGTTCTTGCTAATGGCTTGTTCTCCATGATGACGACCCGGTGCTCTTTCGCCACTTCCCTCATTTTTAGGGCTACATAGTCAGCACCTTTTGCGACGACAATCGGCACCTGCGTTTTCCCAGCCTCATAGGCAATCGCGACCGCAAAATGAGTGGGATTGGTCACCACGACCTGGGCATTCGGAATTTCCTGCATCATTCGTGCGCTTGACATCTGTCGTTGTTTTTCCTTGATTTTATGCTTGATTAACGGGTCGCCTTCAGTTTTCTTATGTTCGTCTTTAATGTCTTGCTTTGACATTCGCAATTGTTTGGCATGATCAAACCGCTGATAAAAAAGATCCGCCACCGCCACCACGAGGTAAGCAGCCGAAATCATCAACCCTAACTTCACCGTAAGCGACCCGAGGAATCCCACCATCCTTAGCGGTTCCATTTGCGGCATTTTGAGCAGCACTTCTTTTTGCTGCCAAAGGAATATGCCTGTCACTGTTAGAATAACTACTAGCTTTAAAATTGATTTCACAAACTCGACCAAGGTCCGCATCGAAAACATTCGTTTTGCTCCCTCAACCGGGTTGATTTTTTTCAAATCCATTTTGATTGCTTCTGTTGAAACGAGAAAGCCAACCTGTGATAAGGTAGAAACAAATCCACCAAGCCATGCCCCTAAAATAATCGGAGCGCTAATGAGCGCACTATCCTTTAACAAGGTAACGAATAATAACGAAACCGACTGCTCCGTTACCTCCATCACTAGCCAATTCGAGAAACCTAACCGATACAAATGTAAGACACGCTCTGCCATATGCTCACCAAAAAAGGAGAGAAACGAAAAAGAGAATAATAGGACAAAAGCTTGAGATAAATCGGTACTTTTCGCTACCTGGCCTTTTTTCCTAGCCTCTTGTTTCTTTTGCGGCGTCGCCTTTTCTGTTTTTTCACCGGCAAAGGTTTGTAAATCTAATCGTAGGTACATCGTTTAAGCCCCTAGTATTTTCAACATTTGTGCGAATGAGTGAACCAATGTCTGGACGAGTTTTTCCAACACCGCCAGAAATACAGGAATGAAAATAAATAGCACAATATAATGGACCACTATCTTCACTGGAATCCCGACAACAAAAAGATTCATTTGCGGAACGGTTTTTGCTAGAATTCCTAATGCAATATCTACTAAAAAGATGGTAGCAACAATCGGTACGGCGATTAAAAACGCAATCCAAAACAGATCCTTCATCAGCATGAGTGATAGCTGAACAAAATGCTCGGAAACGTTTGAAGGAAGCCATGCGTCGATTGGAAGCCAATCATAGCTGGCCAGTACCCCTCTAATGAGGACATGATGCGCGTCTATGCTCAAAAAAAATAACATCGCCAGTATATAGAAGAACCTGCCTGTAATATGCTCCTGAACTCCTGTCTGCGGATTAAACATGGCTGACATCGCAAATCCGCTCTGCAAGTCAATAAAACTTCCAGCTAATTGAACTGCATACAATAAAGCCATCGACAAAAATCCTAAAGCTAACCCTACCACCGCTTCCTTCAAAACGAGCAAGATAAACATTGTATCCATTTCAATTAACTGGCCGGGCTGGATCAAGCCGACGACAAGAAGGCTGATAAAAAAGGCTGTCCCTACTTTAAATCGTCCTGGAACCTGGCGCTCCATCCATAAAGGCGCAGTGACAAAGAAACAGGTTAAGCGGACAAATACTAACAAAAACAGCGGCAAATAGTGTAAGATATCCATCCTATCACCCTATAAATCTAGTTAAATCAGCCAGGATATTCCTGGTGTAATCAACAAGCTGTGTCAGCATCCATGGTCCAAAAAATAGCAGACTGACAAACACCGCAATAATTTTCGGTGCAAACGCTAATGTCTGTTCTTGAATCTGGGTGATGGCTTGGAAGATACTAATGATTAAACCCACCGCCAAGGCAGTTCCTAAAACGGGTGCTAAAACGAGAATCGTTAAGTAAATGGAGCTTTGCGCAAGCCCCATAATGCTGTCTGGTGTCATAATGTTCTCCTTATTTAAAGCTGACGAAAAGCGATTGGACGACCAAGTGCCATCCATCTACCAAAATAAACAACAGGATTTTAAAAGGCAGGGAGATCAGTGAAGGCGGAAGCATCATCATCCCCATCGCCATCAACACACTGGCTACAATCATATCGATAATTAGAAACGGAATGAAGATTAAAAAGCCCATTTGAAAAGCTGTCTTCAGCTCACTAATCGCAAATGCGGGAACGAGTGACGTAAGCGGGATATCCTGTACAGAGCGGATTTCCTTTGTGTGGTTTCGATATTCTAAAAACAGCTTTAAGTCACTTTCACGTGTTTGCTTCGCCATAAACTCCTTCATCGGTCGAACCGCCTTGTCTGCGGCTTCTTCCTGACTAAGCTCCCCTGCTAAAAATGGCTGAAGCGCCTGCTTGTTTACCTCTTCGAAGGTCTGTCCCATAATAAAAAAGGTAAGAATAATGCTAAGTCCCATGATGACCTGTGTGGGCGGCATTTGCTGTGTACCTAACGCAGTCCTGACAAACGACAGCACGATCGCAATCCTTGTGAACGAGGTCATTAAGAGGAGAATACTAGGCGCCACCGACAGAATCGTCAGCAGGAGAATTAACTGGATTGATAAAGCTGTTCCCTCTGTGCCACCCGGGCCCGAGCCGCCGCCGATATTTATATCTAACCCAGTGTTCATTTCAGCGGCCGCAAAATCTTGTCCTAGAAAAAACAGGAAAGCTGTTAGCAGCATGAGTTTTTTCATCGCTCATCGCCGCCTTTCCCCATTTGTGAAGAATCATTTAACTGCTTAATTAGAAGGTCATTCCACTTTTCATGTGAGCTCTTCTTAAGCTGTGCCCCCCATTTGGATACTGTGTCGAGAGGTTTTTCCGCTATTGATTCTAGTAGTCTCCTTTGTTCTTCACCAGGCGGGATCGCGCGAATTAAATTGACATCATTGCCGACACCGACGATGTACAACGTATCAGCGATCATCAGCATTTGTAAGGAGCGGTTGTTACCGAGCGAATGTCCCCCAAGCGGATGAAACGGTCCACCGAAAGCGTTACTCTTTGATTTTTTAGCAAGAAATTTCAAAACGACAAACAGCAGCAACAGTATTAACAGAAAGGAACAAATAAATTGAAGTGCATAAGGAACCACTGATTCCTTTGCCGGCTCTACAGATTGTTTTTCCGCCTCCACTGGAGTATCCTGTTGTGATTTATTTTCAAACTGTTCATATACGGTTCCTTCCTTTGCCTGTACCATTACAGTCGAGTTTAGGGTCATAAGTATACAAACCATTATTATTCGAATCCATTTTTTCCAATTACACACAAGAGATGTCCCTCTCACTTCAGTTTTTTCTCTTTTTCCTGATCGGATATGACATCCGTAATTCGGACAGCAAATTTGTCATCCATCACAACCACTTCGCCGACGGCAATCGAATGCTTATTCACCAGCACGTCCACATACTCGCCAGCAAGTTTATTTAAGCCGATGACCGAGCCCGTCTGCAGCTGAAGGATTTCTCTTACATTTTTTCTCGTTCTACCCAATTCAAACGAAACCTGTAAGGACACGTCTGTTAATGACTGTAATTGTTTTTTTCCTGAAACAAGGGGTGCTTGCTCTGGAAGAGGTGAAAACTGTACCGATTGAATAGCACCATACGTACTGGTCTTCTGTTCCTTCACGATGGTCCGCTCCTTTCGAAAATGGGTTTAAATGGATAAGCGTTGGTGAAAATGGCGAACTGCAGCCATTTCATCCATCAGATCCTGTTCGATTTTTTTCTGTTTTTGACTATATTTTTCAAATGACTTGTCACGTAAATGATTCCATGTTTTTTCTTCTTTTTGCTTGTGTAAAAGTTCTGTTTTCTTACCTTCCAGCTCATGGTCAAGGACCGCTAGCTGATCCGCTAATTTAGCGATTATATGTTCCAAATATGCTAAGTACTCCTGACGCTGCTGAATATCTGCAATCGAAATTCGGCCTTTCGCTGCTTCTAGTTGTTGGAGATATCGCTCCTTTTTCTCAATGAAGGAATCATGTTCCTTTAAAAGGACATCCCTTCTTCTTTCAATCAGTCCAAACTCTAATTGCGCCTGCCCTTTTTCCTTTTCTTTAAGGTTTAAAATATGCGTATACGGAAATTGAAAGGTCATAGCTGTTCCTCCCCAAATTTAGTCACTAGCTGCTCGATCGTTGATTCAATCGTTGGGGATTCATGTGTCCCTTGCTTCACGAATTGATCAATCCAATCCTTCACATCTACGGCCCGGTCGATTTCCCGGTCCGTTCCACGTTTATAAGCACCAATTTGAATTAAATCCTCGGCATTTTGATACACACTCTTATGCTGCTTTAATCGTTCCGCCGCCTGTAAATGCTCACTAGAAACAATCTCACTCATGACCCGGCTCACACTTGATAAAACATCAATCGCTGGGTAAACGCCTTTACGGGCAAGGTTTCGGTCAAGTACAATATGGCCATCTAAAATTCCACGAACCGTATCGGCAATCGGCTCATTCATGTCATCTCCATCCACCAATACAGTGTAAAAAGCAGTAATACTGCCTTTAGCGTTTGTCCCCGCTCTTTCTAACAGCCGCGGCAGCAAGGCAAAAACCGATGGTGTGTAGCCTTTCGTTGCCGGAGGCTCACCAATCGCTAAGCCAATTTCTCTTTGAGCCATCGCATAGCGTGTGACTGAATCAAGCATCAAATTGACATTCATCCCTTGATCACGGAAAAACTCAGCAACCGCTGTGGCAATCATTGCACCCTTGATACGGATAAGTGCCGGCTGATCAGACGTAGCAGCGATAACCACTGACTTTTTCAAGCCTTCTGCACCTAGGTCTCTTTCGATAAAATCCAATACCTCACG
The DNA here is from genome assembly GCA_040797665.1 of Neobacillus sp. Lineage (GTDB taxonomy): Bacteria > Bacillota > Bacilli > Bacillales > Cytobacillaceae > Neobacillus. The sequence continues at coordinate 134,827 of JBFNER010000008.1, forward strand.
GCCGCGCTCACCAATTAATCCAATGACGTTTACATCGGCTTCCGTATTTCGGGCAATCATGCCAAGCAGTGTACTTTTTCCAACACCACTTCCGGCAAACACCCCTACTCTCTGTCCTTTTCCAACCGTCAATAACCCATCAATCGTGCGAACACCGACACTAAGTGGTTCAGTAATCCTTGGCCGGGAAAGGGGATTGGGTGGAGTGTTATCCGTCCCAGCCTCAAGCAGTCCCGCGGGAAGATTACTTCCGTCCATTGGATTGCCAAGACCGTCCAAAACTTTCCCTAACAGGTCCATCCCGACCTTGACCGTTAGCGGTTTTCCGGTTGATACGACATCACAGCCAGGGGCAATCGATTGAAGTTCGCCGAGCGGCATCAATAAGACCTTATGGTTCCTGAAACCAACTACCTCTGCTTTAATCGGTTTCTGCTGCTGAGGGGAGAATATATGGCAAATGTCGCCTAATTTCACATCAGGACCTTGAGATTCAATCGTTAACCCAATCACCTGTGTAACTTTCCCGTTCATTTTTATTGGATTAATCGTTTCTAGCAAATCAAGATATGGCTCAACATTCCATTTACTCACGTGAATCCCCCTGTTGGTATGCAAGCAGTACTTGTTTAATTTCACTTAGCTGAACATCAATTCTCGCATCAACGCTTCCGGAGCTCGTCCGAATAATACATCCGCCCTGCTCAATCGAATAATCTGGAAACACCTTAATTTCTAACTGTCCATTATCCATTGCCCGTAATTGCTCTCGTTGCTTTTGAACGAAAGAGAAATCCTCTGGTGCAACTCCGATTGAAATCGATGCAGTTTCATATACTGATGATAGGGTTTGTTTAATAATATCGATGAGGGCTTCTGGATTCGTTTTGAGCTCCTGCTGGATGACCTTTTTGGCAATTTCCATCGTCAATTCGATTACGAATGGATCTGCCTCTTTTATGATCACGGCTTTTTCTCTGTATGCCTCTGCTAAAATATCGGCTGCTTTTTGGAGCTGAGATTGGTATTGCTCCTTGGCAAATTGTGTACCATCCTCGACCCCGAACTGATAGCCTTCTTCATAGCCTTGCCGCTTCGCTTCCTCTAGCTGAAGCAGGAAACTTTCCTCCGCGCGGGCTCGCCACTCTGCTAACTCCTGATGGGCACGTTCCTTTTCTTGCTCGATTTCTCGGAGCAACTCCTCTTTTTGAAAAAAATCATTCGACGGCGAGGGCAGGTTCGATTCGGCACTCACCTCAGGCTTCGGTACCCCCACTACTATTTGACCGTTTTTTGCTACGACATTAAATGCTTTAACCAGCCTAGATGACACGATTCTCTTCCCCATTTCGAGAAATGATGATCACACCGTCTTCCTCTAATTTTCGAATGACGGTTACAATCCGCCCTTGAGCGTCCTCTACTTCTTTTACTCGAACCTGCTCATTGGCACTTAACAGTTCTTCTAATCCTTCTTCACGACGCTTGGAAATGTTGCGGTAAATCGCATCTTTTACCCCTTGGCTTGTCATTCTTAGTGCCAAATAAAGATCTTGATTCTGCACATCCATTAACACGCGCTGAATCGAACGATTATCAAGATAGGCGATATCATCAAAGACAAACATCCGCTGTTTGATTTCATTTGCAAGCTCAGGATCCTCATCCTCCAGGGTTTCAAGGATATTCTTCTCCGTTCCGCGGTCAACACTGCTTAAAATACTGACAATGCTGTCAATCCCTTTTTGTACCTCGTGTTTTTGCGAACTGGTCATCGTCAGCTTTTCCTGTAAAACCTGCTCCACCTGTTGAATAATTTCTGGTGAGGCTGTATCCATCATCGCAATCCTCTTGGCAATTTCTATTTGTCTTTCAGGCGGGAAGCTAGAAAGCGTACCAGCAGCCTTTTCAGAATCTAAGTAGGATAATACCAATGCCACCGTTTGCGCATTCTCATATTGGAGCAGCTGGAAAATCTGAGATTGCTCCACCTGTTGGATAAACTGAAACGGGCGATTATTCGTCCGGTTGCCCATCCTCTTGAGAAATCCAGCCGCTTTATCAGGGCCAAAGGTTCTTTTCAACAGCTCTTTCGCCGTATCAATCCCACCGTACGAAACGAGATTAGAGTCCACGGCAAGCTGATGAAATTCCTTAATGATGTTTTCTTTTACCGTAGAAGTTACTCTCCGTAATTCAGTAATTTCCTTCGTGATACTCTCAATCTCTTTTTCTTCTAAATGCTTCATGATGCCCGCAGAAACGTCCGGTCCAACGGAAAGCAATAAAATCGCTGCCTTTTGTGTGTTTGTATACTGTTCCATCCAAACTCGCTCCCTTTAGCTATTCCCGTGAAAGCCAATTTCGCAGCAGTCCCACAAATTCCTCCGGCTGCTCCTTCGCCATTTGTTCCACTTGCTTTTTAATAGCCACCTTGTCATCTTCCTTAAATTCAATCGGCTCAAGCTTCTCCTCTTGATAGATAGGAAAGGGGTCGTCCTCTTCCTCACTTGTTTTACGCCGGCGCACTAGTGCAGTGATCGCTAGCAATAGAAGCAATCCACCGGTACCGATAGCCGCATACATCCACCAAGGCCAGGCTGGGAGAAGATCATTTGCTTCTGGCATTAGGTCTGGCGCTTCCGCCTTACCGCCAAACTCTTGCGCAAAGACCGTAATTCGTGATGCAATATCTTCGTTTGTTAAATTCGGATCCGAGCTTAGTGCGGTTCTTACGACATTTGATAGAATTTGTTGAATATTTCTCTGTGTTTCCGCTGTTAATGAACCTGGGTCTTCTGGAGAAGGGGGCTCAACCCCGACATTGATCGTTAAATCCTCAATTTTATAGGGGCTTTGCACAATCTCATTCGAAATCCGGTTCACTTCATAGTTCACACGTTCTTCTGTTTCTTCAGAAGTACTCTCCTGCGCGGGACTAGTTGCTGCATACCCAGGAATATCGGTTTGTCCAGTACCATCCACACCCGCTGCTGCCGTATCTTTTCCACTGTAGGTCTTCTGAATCTTTTCGACACTAACGGCAATTCCTTGCTCATTGACCGGCTCTACTAAATCCTCACGCGTTTTCACCTGATCAAAATTCAAGCGGACATAAGCCTGTACGAGAACCTTGTTATGTCCCATAATCGTCCCGAGCATCTGCTGCAAATCACGTTGAATGTCTTTTTCAATATCCTTCTGAATCTTCCGCTGCTGTTCAAAATTGTCTAGTGCACCAGCCAGCTGCTCTGGCAGGTCAAGTCCCTGTCCGCCTTGGTCGGTCATGACAATATTCTCTTTCGGAAGGTTGGGAACACTTCTTGAAACTAAATGATAGAGGACCTGAACTTCCTTTGGCCCTAAATCGTACCCTGGCTCTAATTCAACGACTACCGATGCAGAGGCTTGAGCATTTTCATCAGGGCGGACAAATAAGCTCTCCTGCGGGGTCGAAATCACGACTGCAGCATTCTTAACCCCTTCCACATGCCTCAATAGATGAGCGACTTCACCCTGCAGCGCTTCTTTCTCCATCGCATCAAGCTGACGGTCGGTTGCCCCAAACTGCAAATCCTTTGTCATATCGAAAAAGCTGATCGTCCCCGTCTTCGGAAGACCTTTGGAGGCCAAGGAGACGAGTAAGTGGTTCACATCTTCCTGAGGGACTAATATCGTTGTGCCATTTCGGTCTAGTTTATATTTGGTAAAGCCCTCTTGATCGAGCTCAGCTTTAATATCGCCTATTTCCTTTTGACTCATTTCATTGGTGAAAAGCGGGACATAAGTAGACCTGGATAGAAAAAAAATAGAGAGAGATAAAACCAGTATGATGGCAATAAAAATCCCAATGAATAGAGCCTTCTTTTTACTACTGACCGAATTCCAAAAATCTAAGTATTTTTCTTTTACATCACGTATTTGTTGGTTCATGGTCACTCCACAATTTCCTCATGTATTTACTAGATTTGCATTCTCATTATTTCCTGATAGGCTTCAACCGCCTTGTCCCTTACCTGCGTCGTTAACGAAACAGCTATACTAGCCTTTTGCGCCGCAATCGTTACATCATGTAAATTGACCGCTTCCCCTTTAGCAAGCGCGATTGATTTTGCCTCGAAATCCTTTACCGTGCCATTTGCATCCTGGATATATTGATTTAATAGATTACCGAAGGAAGAGTTGGAAGCTTCTACTTGCGGCGTTTGCTTTTGCGTTTGTAAAAACGGACTGCTCAGTCCCTGAATACTAGTAATGTTCATATCCTGCTACACATCCCTTATCTTCCGATCTCCAAAGCTTTTACGAGCATCGATTTACCCGCATTAAAGGCTGTTACATTGGCTTCATACGCCCGAGAAGTGGACATTAAGTCGACCATTTCCTTCGTCACATCAACATTGGGCATCATGACATAACCCTGCTCATTACTATCCGGATGCGCGGGATCATACACTGCCTGAAACGGGGTAGAATCCTCCACAATCTTATTAACGCGAATTCCAGTTAGCTGCTTGTCTAACAAACTAGCAAAGACGTGCGCCTTGTTCGGTGTGACCTCAACCATTTTTCGGCGGTAAGGCTGCCATTCACCATTGACATATTGGCCTCTTGAGGTGTTGGCGTTTGCAATATTGGAGGAAACAACGTCTAGTTTAAGGCGATTCGCTGTAAGGGCTGAGCCACTGATCGATAATGATTGAAAAATTGTCACCCTAGGTTATCCCCTTCCTCTTATTGCTGATTTTAATAAATTAAACTCTTCATTTAGTCCGTACGTTAACCCTTGATACCAAATCGTATTTTGGCTTAACTGCGTCATCTCATAATCGAGATCGACGCCATTTCCGCTGTTGCGATAAAGTGTATTTTCCTGTTCAAGCTTTGCGGAAGGAATCATTTTAGTTTTTCCGATTGCGACATGCTTGATATGGGTCCGATTCCCAATAAACTGACTGTTTACTTCTTGCTGTAAGTATTCTTCAAACCTGACCTTTGTAGGCTGGTAGTTAGGTGTATTCACATTCGCGATATTATTAGAAATCGATTTTTGCCGTAATGCCGAGGCATCCATCGCACTCGACATCATTCCAATCATCAGATTCATCTCTTTCACCTACTTGTTTGTTATAGCCGGACTACAAGGATTTCATCGCCTGTGTCCAGGTCGTTTTTAATTCCTGAAGCATCCCTTCTACTTCCTTAAGGATCTCGATATCCTTTGATAAATTCGCTTCAACTAGCCTTTGCTTCATAAAGTCGTAAAGCGAATAAAGCGAGTTAGACAAGTCAACCTCCATATTTAACGTCATCATTAGCTCGGTGAGGATATCCTGCGTCTTCATGATGTACGTGTGTGCCTTCGCTGGATCCTTTTTCTCAATTGCAAGCTTTGCCTGATTAAGAAATCTAATGGCCCCACTGTAAAGGTATAACGTCAACTCTTCTGACTTTGCCGTAAGCACTTGATTTCTCTGATAAATTTCATTTGGATTAAGCATCTACGCTAGCCCCTTTATTTCTTTCTGTCATAAAAAACACCCTTGGATACGGTTGAAGATTCTTCATATTGCCGCTCATTCTTTGCGAACCTGATTCGGTTTGACAGTTTCTTTAATGATTGCTGCATCTTGAGAAGGATTTCCTCTTCTAAAGCAGCGAGCTTCTTCAGCTGTTCCTCGATTCGTTCATTGAGGAGCAGGCCGCCTGCACTTCGGTCAAGCTCGTCGATTTTGCTAATACAAGTTTCTCTTTTCTCGAGCAGAGCCGGAACCTGTTCCTCTAATCCTTGATGCAGGGCGTCCAGCATGGCCGAAGAGATTTCAAAATACTGCTTTAATTGCTTCTCTTTTTCCTCGATTGGTTTCATCGATGACCTCACCTACAGTCCTGATTGGCAAATTTCCTTTATTCTGACCCCGAAGTGTTCTTCAATCACAACCACTTCGCCTTTCGCAATCAGCTTGTTGTTGACGTATACATCAACCGGTTCGCCCGACATCTTGTCAAGTTCTACAATCGAACCGCTCGTTAATTCGAGGACCTCACTAATCTTCTTTTTCGTTCTTCCTAACTCGACGACAATTTCTAATGGAATATCGAGCAAAAGATCCATATTCATTTTTTCAATATGATCTTGCACTGAATGTACTGGCTCAGATTCAAGCTCTGAAAACTGGAAATGTTCCTTTCCCCCGCCAAGCAGTGCGTCCATTTCATCCTGTGTAAGTTTCCCCTTGTCAATCATGTCTGATTTCTCCTTCTATCAAGTGCTCAATCTTTACCGCCACTCTTGACTTCTTGGTGCCCGGATGAGCTAAGAATTTCAACTCTTCATTGACTCTCACTTGTAGCGGCTCATCCACTAATTGATGTAATTGAATGACATCATTTACATTTAACCCGAGGATTTCTTCCATCGTGATCGATGCCCGACCTAATTCCGTAATTACCGGAACGGTTAAATGCTCAATCCTCCCTTGTAAAAACTCACTTTCTTCCTTGTTTTTGACCCATTTTCCATGGCCGTACCAGTTATGGGAAGACAACTTCGGGATGAACGGTTCTAATAGTATGTATGGAATACAAAGATGCATCGTTTCTTCTATTTTTCCGATCGTGATGTGGAACGCAATGACAATGACCGTTTCTGTTGGAATTCCAAGCTGCAAAAACTGGGGATTGGTCTCCATGTTTAAGAATTTAAGCGGGAGCACCATAATATCACTCCATGCCTTTTGCAAACTGTTGGCGACTCCCTCTAACAGCCGTTTCAAGACATTTGCTTCAATCGGTGTTAAGGAGGAACGGCCCCATTCGCCTGTTCCTTTCCCGCCTAAAAGACGATCAATCATCACAAAAGCCATTGCAGGATTTATGTCCATCGCCATTCGTCTGCCGCCCTGCTCACCCGATTCAAACACGCTTAGAATGGTCGGGTCGGGTAGCTGGTTAATGAATTCCTCATATAACATCTGTTCAACACTCATTACCTCTACTTGGACAAACGTACGTAATTCTGCTGAAATAAAGGTTGCAAGCTGATAAGCGAAGTTCTCATGGATCCTCGTCAACACCCGTACCTGCTCCATCGATAATCGTAATGCTTTTTTAAAATCATAGACTTTCAGGGTAGTAGAGGAACCGCTAAAAGTTGAGGAAATCGAAACACCGTTGTCCATTCATTCACACCTCATGTTCTCTGATAAACTGTATAACTGCTAAAAAATTCCAACAAAAAAGGACGAGACCACTCCGAAGAATAGTCTCGTCCCATAGCTAATAAAATAAAATTTACCCCCGCTTTTACGGGCAGAATATCTCCTTCCTTCAATCCCTCTAAGTCTTGAAGCAGGGTAAATACTCCCCGTTAATACGGGATAAATAGATAGTTTAGGACAAATCTATTTCGGCAACTGGCTGGCATACTGTTTTCACAATTTAGCCCCTATAGCTTTGCGTCGCTGAGTTTCCTCAGGTTTGCCTTTATCTTTTTTGTAAGTACATGAATACAGGAAAATCATAACATTACCAAAATATCATTTCAATATTTTTTGTAGAAAACCCCCATAAAATGACGAACCTAATCGAATTATTTTAAATCGCTTGTCACATTTAAAGGAATTTTATCAAAATATGTAAAAAAAAGGCGAATATCTAGGTAGATATTCCGCCGCCCATTTTCCTGAGTAATGTTCAGTGAGATTTTTGCGGGATCCGCTCGTTTTTCGTCCGTTCGAGCATCTTGAATGGTTAAGATGACCAGTTTTGCTCGATCAGTTCTTTTCGTGCATCTTGAATCCTTTAAGATGACCAATTCTGATCGGTCACCACGTTTTCGGGCATCTTGAATCCTTTAAGATGACCGGTTTTGCTCGGTCACCACGTTTTCGGTCATCTTGAATCCTTTAAGATGACCAATTCTGCTCGGTCACCAGATTAAGTCCATATAATTGTGTAAAAAGAAAATGAGTCATTTTATTCCCTTT
>JBFNER010000009.1:0-141257 GCA_040797665.1 Neobacillus sp.
AACACCACCTTGCCAAGGTGGGGGTCGCGGGTTCGAATCCCGTCTTCCGCTCCATAATATGGCGGCATAGCCAAGTGGTAAGGCAGAGGTCTGCAAAACCTTTACCACCGGTTCGAATCCGGTTGCCGCCTTTTAAACTATTAATACTTTTTTGCCGGGGTGGCGGAACTGGCAGACGCACAGGACTTAAAATCCTGCGGTAGGTGACTACCGTACCGGTTCGATTCCGGTCCTCGGCATCACTCAATAAGTTTTATTACGCCGGTGTGGCGGAATTGGCAGACGCGCACGACTCAAAATCGTGTTCCTCTGGAGTGTCGGTTCGACCCCGACCACCGGTATAACTTTTTAAAAAAACAGTAGAGTATAATCGCTCTGCTGTTTTTTTTTGAAGTTTTAGAAAATTTTAAGCTCCAACTAGATCAAATACCTGTGCCGCACCTGATGCCCATCCGGCAGCTATCGTATTTTACCTCTTATTGAATAATTTTCGACATTTTTTGCACAAAATGGCTTGACCTCTAAAAAAAAAGTGTGTAATATTATAAAGGTCAGCTCATACTATATAAAAATAAAACACATGCGGGTGTAGTTTACTGGTAAAACCTCAGCCTTCCAAGCTGATGTAGTGGGTTCGATTCCCATCACCCGCTCCATACATATTAACTAACGCAGTGTATCGTCTCATTAAGAACGATGCATTGCGTTTTTTCATTTTATAAAAAAATGCCCAATTTATGGGCACTCAATAACACGAAAAGATCCTTGTCCTCCATGTACTTGAACAAACATCTTCATTAATGATTCAGTTAGTTTTTCAGCACTTTTCAAATCATTTGAAGGCCTAAGGTATATAATTTGCAAGGCATTCCTGGTTTCCAGAGTCACAGGTGCACGGCTGGAGTCCACATACGGGCTGCCAAAGGGGCCTTCCTTATCAGAGGAAACGATTAGCTTGTTCAATGAATTTAGTCGACCATTTAAGCCTAAATACCCTTCACCTTCCTGCCCAATTCTTATTACTATTGGAGACTTTAGCTGATCGGCATCGTATACTCCGATTGGTACTTGATATTGAAAGGAGAAAAAGGTATTGAGATCAACTGCGCTATGAACGGGTGTTAAATAATTCTGTTTTTGAACACGTCGATACAAAGCTTCAGCAGAATGAGGATAGCGTTTAGGGTCCTTCCCAAATAATTTAAACAGCATTCTCCATTCTTGAATGCCCGGCAGATCAGTTAGATTTGTTTCTTCTAAATCAAAATAAATAGACTCTTGAAAAAGTTGAAGTCTACCTTTTACCATTTGGGGAGAATCTCCTACCATGATGTTTTGATATTCAATGATACCTAGTTTAAAAGTTGGAATCTTCGCTGCGATTTCGGCTGAAACTTGAATTTCCAATGATTCCACCTCCAAATTTGAATGAAAATAGTTTATCATAAATAGATGTCTGATAAAAATATTATTAACTTAACTATACAGCTATTTATAACAGAAAGGAGGGCTCCAATTGGATATTGCAAAATTGAAGGAAGAACTAATTGCTTTCAGTAAATCGATTGGTATCGATAAAATAGGGTTTACAACGGCAGACCCCTTTATGGAACTAAAATATAGACTAAATAAACAGCAGGAGCTTGGCTACCAATCAGGTTTTGAAGAGCCGGATATTGAAAAGAGAGTAAATCCGCATTTACTTCTTCATGAGCCTAGGTCCATTATTTCAATCGCACTTGCCTATCCCGCAAAAATGAAGAACCGTGTGGAAGGAAAAAAAGGTGGCAGAAGAGGCTTCTTTGCCCGTGCTTCCTGGGGATTAGACTACCATCATATTTTACGTGACCGATTGAAAAAGTTAGAGCAGTTCCTTTTAGAAAAAATGCCTGAGGCGAGGCTGAAATCGATGGTGGATACTGGTGAGTTAGCAGATCGTGCTGTTGCCGAGAGGGCGGGAATTGGCTGGAGCGGAAAAAATTGTGCCATCATTACCCCTGAGTTTGGTTCTTATGTCTATTTAGGAGAGATGATTACCAGTATCCCCTTTGAACCCGATACTCCTATTGAAGACCAATGTGGTACTTGTACCGCCTGTCTTGATGCTTGTCCAACTGGAGCATTGGTTCAAGGCGGGCAGATTAATGCACAAAGCTGTATCGCCTATTTGACACAGACAAAGAGTATCATACCGGATGAATTTAGAGATAAAATCGGCAATCGAATCTATGGCTGTGATTCCTGTCAAACTGCGTGCCCAGTGAATAAAGGGAAGGATTTTCATTTCCATGAAGAAATGGAGCCAGATCCTGAAATTGCTAAACCTTTGCTAAAGCCTATACTGAAACTAACCAATCGTGAATTTAAGAACAAGTTTGGGTATGTAGCTGGCTCTTGGAGAGGAAAGAAACCGATTCAGAGAAATGCCATCATAGCACTCGCACATTTTAAAGATGCAACAGCTATTCCAAATTTAATAGATGTATTAGAAAATGATCCAAGTCCAATTCTAAAAGGAACAGCCGCCTGGGCATTAGGGAAAATTGGCGGTGAAACGGCCATAACAGCGCTAGAAACGGCTCTTGATAAGGAACCGGATACAGAGGTTTTGAGTGAAATAAAAAAAGGATTGAAACTATGCAAAAAGTAAACCTAGTTGGGTTTACTTTTTTTTTGAGTAGTTTTTCTTTTTCATACATATGAATGGAAAGGAAAGGGGAGATCAAAATGCATACTTCATTACAAAAACTTTTTGACAGCAGGATAGAGCAGTTTGTATCGACTTCTAGAAATACAATCAATTTTCAAAAGGCGATAAAAAAAATTGATAATTTAGCAAAGAGAAATGCGGAGATTGTAAAAGCAAAAGCGGCCGGAAGAATTATAGAAAGGGAAGAAGATGGTGAATTTCATTCGGTAAAATACTTAGTTCATTATCAATTTTTAATAAAACAAAAAGGTACTCTTTTTCAGGAAGAGGAAGTTGAAACAAGAATGTGTAAGTTTTACAGAAATGATTTAATTATGGATGAGGAAGTAATTGAAATGAATGAATTACCCGATGATTCTCACCTTGATCGAGTTTATCATGAGGACCTTGGTGATGACAGCGAGAGGATAAGCTACAAGTATGACCGCCTAAAAGCAGTCCAATACGCAGAGCGGTGGTGGAATAGCTATAATCCTGCTTATCAGAAATTCGAAAATGACTGTACAAACTTTATATCTCAATGTCTGAGGGCAGGGGGGGCACCAATGAGGGGCAATCCTAATCGTGGGAACGGGTGGTGGTATCAAAGTAAAAATTGGAGTTATAGCTGGTCGGTGGCACATGCATTAAGGATCTATCTTGGAAATTCGAAAAGCGGACTACGTGCTAAGGAGGTTAGCAGCCCTGATCAATTGATGTTAGGAGATGTCATTTGCTATGATTTTGAGGGTGATGGCAGATACAACCATAATACCATTGTTACTGGGAAGGATGCAGCAGGGATGCCGCTTGTCAATGCTCATACCTATAATAGCAGGGCGAGATATTGGGCATATGAAGATTCCTCAGCCTACACACCAAATATTAAATATAAGTTTTTTTCCATTATAGACGGGTAAGCCCTATTCTTGTTTGACAAAGGGAGAATGGTATAATAATTTGTAGTGATGTATATTAGAGGTGAGAGTCATGGGAATACATGTAGTATTATATCAACCAGAAATTCCATCAAATACAGGCAATATTGCAAGAACTTGTGCAGCAACAGACACAACGTTACATTTAATTCGGCCGCTTGGTTTTTCAACCGACGATAAAATGCTAAAGAGAGCCGGGTTAGATTATTGGCAGCATGTAAATATCGTTTATTATGATTCTTTGGACGATTTTTATCAGCAAAATGAGAGTGGCGAATTTTTTTATTTAACAAAATTTGGACAAAAGCCGCATAGTTCCTTTGATTATAGTGTTCCAGAAAAGGATTATTATTTTATTTTTGGGCGCGAAACAACGGGGCTGCCTCAAGAAGTTAGAGAAATAAATAAAGATCGAAGCCTCCGAATCCCAATGAATGATAATGTTCGATCATTGAACCTATCAAATACTGCAGCCATTCTTATTTATGAAGCGCTGCGCCAGCAAGATTATCGACATTTAATATAATGAAAGAGGCCTATGCAGGTCTCTTTTGCTTAGAAGGGAAGAATTGATATGAACGAAGTGATAACTACTATTCTCAATCATCGATCCATCCGCCATTTTGAAGATAAAGAGTTAACATCTGAGCAGATCAAAACGATTGTTGCTTGTGCACAAGCTGCTTCTACATCTAGCTATATCCAAGCATATTCCATTATTGGGGTTAAGGATAAAGAAAAAAAGCAAAAGCTTGCTGAGCTTGCAGGGAACCAAAGCTATGTAGAAAAAAACGGACATTTTTTTATTTTTTGTGCTGATCTCTACCGCCATAGCCTGCTAGCTGAGCATTTAAAGAAAGATATTACTTCATCCATTGAAAGTACAGAAAAGTTTATGGTCGCTCTTATTGATGCGGCCTTAGCTGCCCAAAATGCTGTGGTGGCTGCCGAATCGATGGGCCTTGGTATTTGTTACATAGGAGGAATTCGTAATCAACTGGAGGAAGTAAAGAAGCTATTAAACACACCAGAGAGAGTGATCCCACTGTTTGGAATCGCTGTTGGCTATCCTGAAAAAGTAACAGATAAAAAGCCAAGGCTGCCGCTAGAACATGTCTATCATGAAGAAGAGTACCAACAGAATCAAGAAACTGCTCTCGAACAACTGAAGGTATATGACGAAGTAATCTCGAACTACTATCAAGAGCGTACCGGAGGAAAGCGGAAGGACAAGTGGACCGAGCAAATGGCCGCCATGCTAGAAAAACAAACACGCATGTACATGAAAGAATTCATTCAAAATAATAAAATGAATCTAAAGTAAATAAAGAGGCTGCCAAAATGGCAGCCTTGTTTTTTATTTATTTGATCCTGGCTTATCGTTATATCCAGCTGTAAAGATTGCTGCTAAAAATGCGACCATGACTAAAATAACTAAGAATAAACCCATGTTATGTAAAGCCTCCTTCAAGAACTTATTTATTCAATATATTGACACATCTATTTTTATTATAGCTTATCTAAAAAAAATGAAAAGAGCAATATTTCTTTTAAGTTTAAATTGACAGGTAGTTTAATGTGTCTCCTCGCTTCTAAATCAATATTTTACGGTCCGTATGCCAATTAGATTTAAAAAAAGATAGACACTAAAATCCTATGTTACGCATGTTCAAGTTCTTAGGTGCATAGATTATATTAATCGTCTCTGACAATGCCACAGGGGGAGGGTACAAATGGATATTCTAAAAAAAATTGAGATGTTTCGAGAAGAGGAAGAAAAACTTCGTTGGGAAGGGTCATTTGCTGATTATTTATTGTTATTAAAAGAGAAGCCATGGGTAGCACAATCTGCACATTCTCGAGTTTATAATATGATCAAAGACGCTGGAATTGAGCAAGTAAAGGGGACGAAGCAATATAATTTCTTTAGCGATCAATTATTTGGTCTAGAGGAGTCTCTAGAAAGGCTCGTCGAAGAATATTTCCACCCGGCCGCAAAAAGGCTGGATGTCAGAAAGCGAATCTTACTATTAATGGGTCCAGTTAGTGGCGGTAAATCAACACTGGTGACGATGTTAAAACGAGGTTTAGAAGCATATTCCCATACGGATCGCGGCTCAGTATTTGCTATTAAAGGATGCCCGATGCATGAAGATCCGCTTCATTTAATCCCTCATCACCTAAGAGGAGATTTTTATAATGAATACGGAATAAGAATTGAAGGAAATCTTTCACCATTAAATATGATGCGCCTAGAGCAGGAATATGGTGGAAGAATAGAAGATGTTTTAGTTGAAAGAATCTTTTTCTCCGAGGACAAACGAACGGGTATCGGTACTTTTAGTCCTTCTGATCCTAAATCACAGGATATTGCAGACTTAACAGGGAGCATCGATTTCTCAACAATTGCAGAATTCGGTTCAGAATCGGATCCACGGGCATACCGTTTTGATGGTGAGCTCAATAAAGCAAATCGTGGAATGATGGAATTTCAGGAGATGTTAAAATGTGATGAGAAATTCTTGTGGCATCTATTGTCTTTAACACAAGAAGGAAACTTCAAGGCAGGGCGATTTGCACTCATTAGTGCTGATGAACTTATCGTAGCACACACAAATGAAACAGAGTATCGTTCGTTTATCTCCAATAAGAAGAATGAAGCGCTACATTCAAGGATTATTGTTATGCCGATCCCATATAATTTAAAGGTTTCCCAAGAAGAAAGAATTTATGAGAAAATGATTCGCGAAAGTGATGTTTCAGATGTGCATATCGCACCGCATACACTAAGGGTGGCAGCGATGTTTACCATCTTAACTAGGCTTAAGGAACCAAAAAAAGGCGATATTGACTTAGTAAAGAAAATGCGTCTTTATAATGGTGAAAGTGTTGAAGGTTTTAATGCTGTTGATGTAGATGAATTGAAGAAAGAATATCCAGATGAAGGTATGAGTGGAATTGACCCTCGATATGTGATTAACAGGATTTCATCGACGATTATTCGAAAAGAAGTACCATCAATTAATGCTTTAGATGTCTTACGATCCTTAAAGGATGGATTGGATCAACATCCATCGATTACTGCAGAGCTGCGTGAACGATATATGAATTATATCTCAATCGCTCGTAAGGAATACGATAACCTTGCGAAGAAGGAAGTACAAAAGGCATTTGTTTATTCTTATGAAGAGTCTGCTAAGACATTAATGGATAATTATCTTGATAATGTTGAAGCATATTGTAACAAAGCAAAACTTCGTGATCCGCTTACAGGTGAAGAAATTAGTCCAGATGAAAAGCTGATGAGATCAATTGAAGAGCAAATTGGGATTTCTGAAAATGCTAAAAAAGCATTCAGAGAGGAAGTATTAATTAGAATATCGGCCTTTGCTAGGAAGGGTAAAAGGTTTGATTACAATTCACATGACAGACTACGTGAAGCAATTCAAAAGAAATTGTTTGCGGACCTAAAAGATGTCGTGAAGATTACTACATCTTCAAAAACACCTGATGAACAGCAATTAAAGAAAATTAATGATGTTGTGGCAAGATTGATTGATGAGCATGGTTATAACTCAACATCTGCAAATGAGTTATTACGGTATGTTGGAAGTTTATTAAACAGGTAGGTAAAGACGACTGGCGGAAGGAATCTGCCAGTCTGTTTTTTTCAACAATCAGGAGTTGTAATCATTCTTTAAAAGAAATCATTCGCAAACTGTACTCGTCCAATTTTTCATTAGTAAGCCTAATTGTCTAAATTATTTGTAAATTATTTGCGTCTTCTGCATAGGATAAAGTAATAAACATTTCATCTGCTATTTAACACTCGGGTTATTGTATGTTCGTAATTTTAAATGGTGACTTTGGATGAAAAAAATTCATAAGGAGGGGTTTACATTGTCTGTTAACAACCATCAGTTTGTGATTTCAAGAGAAGATTGGTCCCTCCACCGTAAAGGCCACGATGACCAGCAGCGACACCAGGAAAAAGTCCAAGAGGCGATTCGAAACAATCTTCCAGATTTAATAACAGAAGAAAGTATTATTATGTCTAACGGTCGAGATGTGGTAAAAATTCCAATTCGTTCATTGGACGAATATAAGATTCGCTATAACTATGACAAAAACAAACACGTGGGCCAAGGTGACGGTGACAGCCAAGTTGGTGATGTAGTTGCCCGAGATGGATCTAGCGCTCAAAAAGGTCCTGGGAAAGGGCAAGGGGCAGGGGACCAGGCTGGAGAAGATTATTTCGAGGCTGAGGTTTCTTTAATGGAGTTAGAGGAAGCTTTATTTAAACAGCTAGAGCTGCCTAATTTGAAAAGAAAGGAAGAGCAGGAACACTTAGTTGAGAATATTGAATTTAATGATATTCGGAAAACTGGACTTATGGGAAATATTGATAAGAAAAGAACGATGATGTCAGCATTTAAGCGGAATGCCATGAGCGGTAAGCCTTCGTTCCATCCAATCTATAAGGATGACTTGAAGTTTAAGACATGGAATGAAGTGGTGAAGCCAGATTCCAAAGCAGTTGTGATTGCCATGATGGATACAAGCGGTTCGATGGGAATATGGGAAAAGTACATGGCCAGAAGCTTTTTCTTCTGGATGACGCGCTTCCTTCGTACTAAGTATGAGACAGTTGAAATTGAATTTATTGCTCACCATACAGAAGCTAAGGTAGTATCTGAGGAGGATTTCTTCTCAAAAGGTGAAAGTGGTGGGACGATCTGTTCATCTGCTTACCGTAAAGCTTTAGAGATTATTGACACTAAATATAATCCACGTAAGTTCAACATCTATCCATTCCACTTTTCTGACGGTGATAATTTAACATCTGATAATGCCCGCTGTGTCAAGCTTGTTGAGGAATTAATGAAGGTATCTAACATGTTTGGATATGGTGAGGTAAATCAATACAATCGTCATTCTACCTTAATGTCAGCATACAAAAATATCAAAGATGAGCAATTCCGCTATTATATTCTCAAGCAAAAAGCAGATGTTTTCCACGCGATGAAAAGCTTTTTCCAAAAAGAAGAAAATAAGCTGTATGCATAAAAAATCTTGCTTGATTGGTGGAAACGTCAATCAGGCAAGATTTTTTTTTGAAAGTAAAACAACTATTTTCTTGTTGGTGGGAATTATGATTCTTTGTAGGTTTTTATGGATGTAATGGTAGGAAAACTAATATGAAAGGTCGTTCCTACACCAACCTCGCTTTGGACTCTGATGGCACCGTCCATAGCGCGGATTAGGCTAAAAACTACCATCATTCCTAGTCCTGTCCCCTTAGAACCTTTTGTAGAATAGTAGGGTTCTCCAAGACGTTCTAACTGTTCTTTACTCATGCCTACACCTGTATCTGTCACTCTAATGGTGACATTATCCTGGCTAAAATCTGTATCAATATAAAGATGACCGCCATTCGGCATAGACTCGACTGCATTTTTAAGAATATTGATAAAGCATTGACGGAACCTTTGACGATCACCTTTAATAAAACCAATCACTGAAAAATCGGTAATAATTTCAACTGAATATTGATTGGCCATAGGCTGCAGAATATTAATAATTTGTTTTAACTCATTTTTAACATTAAGTTCTTCAATTGAAACTAGAGATGGTTTGGCAAAGGTTAAGTAATCCTGTATAACTCGTTCAGCGGAGTTAAGTTCTTCCTTCACAATGGAAAGGTATTCTCTACGTTTATTTCTTGGAAGGTAATCATCCTGCAGTAATTGGACAAACCCGCTGGCTGCTGTAAGTGGATTCCGAATTTCATGTGAAATGGCAGCTCCCATTTGTTCAACAGCCTTTAATTTCTCCACTTTTATTAAGTGTTGCTGCATTTCTATACTTCTTTTAAAGAATTCAATACAATAGGCAATAATTCCAATCCCAAGCGGTGGTATGACAATATAGGCAAACCATGCGTCCAGCCACATACGCTTTGAATTAATGAGTTCCATTCCGCTCACAGTCAGAATTCCGAGAATCATCCCTAAAAAAATGGCAACTGGAATACGCTTTGACGAACTTTGTTCAGAAAACCAAGGATATAGATAGAGCATAATAATTGCTAATGGTACATATAGAAGCGTGGTTTCAAATAAGCCTAAATCAAGACCATAGAAGGACCTGATTATCAACATGGCGATAATGACGATTGGGCCTATGCCTAAATAGAGACCGCCGATCACAATGGGTATAATCCGTAAATCATAGCGGGCATAAGGTACAGGGTTGAATGAGAATTGTATACAAAACCATATTAATAGGATAAAAAAAACAATGTTAACCGTTTTGGACATAGCCAGCTTTTTGCTTTGATCAAGCCAAATTATACAGAAGAAAAGCAAAATAATTAATACTGAGAGATTCAAGAACAGGTGTTTAGTAATTTCCATTCATCTTTCACCGTCCAAAAAAGCGCTGATAGGAAAATTTTACAGTTAAATAAACCTATATACAACAAAATTCTCTATCGATTTACAAAAAAATCAATCATACCTGATTTTTTTTATAAGTGAAAAAGTGGAAATAGATGCCTCTTAAAGATCCACTTTACGAGGAAAAGTTTTTCTATGGCTAATGCTAATTAGAATAATTCAAAGGGTACTCGAAAAATATAAAGGAGAATACAAATGAGGAGGAAAAAATGAGATTAACATACAGGTTCATATTATTAAGCATACCCGTAATCTGTACACCTCTCCTGGCCGCAGCACATGTAAAATGGTTCACAGAGGTAACTCCAGAGAAGGATACCATTGAAAATATCATATCTCCCTTCTTTATGACTATGTCTATTCTTATTGCATTGCTTCTAGCTGTACTGCCACAGCTTTTGCCAATCCTTGATAACCTGAGAATTACTAAGAGAATTGACCGTTTCTTAGATGGCTACCGAATTTCTTCACGATACATTCTGAAATATGGAACGGCCGTTGCCTTAATCATTCAAGTTTGGTCAGGTACCGTTTTTGCTCCTGAGTTTGCGATTCCCAATCAAACAGTTAGGTTTGCCTTGTGGCTAGCCATATTGCTCCTTTTAATTCCTGTCCATTATGCCACAAAGGCAGGGGCGATTGTTTTACTTGGATTATTTATTTATCAGTTAGCCGAATCAGGGTTATTTCATATGCTTGATTATGGCTTTTATTTGGCCATTATTGGCGTTTTATTAGTAGGAAAGACAAAGCTTGCTGATTGGGGATTTCCATTTTTATATTTAGGTACAGGATTATCTCTCTGCTGGGTTGCAGCAGAAAAATGGGTGTACCCGGCAATGAGTATGGATATTATCGTGCAGCACAGTGTCCCTACATTTGGATTTCCGCCTGAAACCTTTGTGGTAATGGCAGCCTTCATTGAATTTGTTGTAGGTTATTTACTGATTGTAGGAATTCTAAATCGCCTTCTTGCATTTGTTCTAACACTCATTTTTATCTCAACAACTATGCTGTTTGGCTATACAGAAGTGATTGGCCACTTCATGATTCACATCGTGTTAATAATTTTTATTATCGAAGGTGTATCTTTCTATCAGCCGCCCATTAAAATACACAATACAAGGATCTCGCAAGTGGTTTTTGTCTTCCTAAATTTTATTTTCACACTCGCAACCTTCTTGTTAATCTACTACCGTTTTGCATAGAATCATAAAAAAGCATCCCGTGTGAGGATGCTTTTTGTTATAAGTATTAAACTGGAGTAGCAATGCCTTTTGCTAGTTCCTTCGCAGCTAGTTTTGCTTCTTCTTTTGCGGCTGCCAGTATTTCGGGAACTCTTTGTGGATTTAAATCAAAGCCTTCAGCCACCACTGTGTCCATTACTTCAATACCAAGGAAGCGAAGGGCTATTTTTAAATAACGGTCTCCTGATTCCATTTCTTCGAAGGGGGTACCGGTATATTGTCCACCGCGTGTTTGAATGTGAATTGCTTTTTTTCCTGATAAAAGCCCCTTAGGTCCATTGGCTGTGTGGGCAAATGTTTTTCCAGAGATAAAGAGGTTATCTAAGAAAGCTTTTAAGATTGCAGGTGAATTTAAGTTCCACATAGGGGAAACAAATACATAATAGTCATATTGAATAAACTCGTCCGCGAGGGCGTGCATCTTGAGGATTTTTTCTCTTTCCACCTCAGAGAGTTGATCAAGGGTGTAACCATAACCCGCTAATTTTCCACGTGCAAAGACGAGGTCAGCATCCATATGTGCGATATCAAAGGAAAATAAATCGATTTTGGTAATGTCAACGTCAGAACGCTCCTGTTGAAAAGATTCAAGAAAGGCCTCGCCAATCTGCATTCCTTTAGATTTTTCTATCCCTTTAGGGTTTGCGCTAATATATAATAATTTCTCCATAAGAGTCACTTCCTATCATTTGAAATGCTGTTCTTTTACCTATTATAAAGAAATATACCTTACCTAACTTTGAATAATAGGTGAATTTCTTGAACATTAAGTGACTAAAAAAACCTTTCACTTGGAGAAAAGTGAAAGGTCAATATTTAAAAGCCAACGCTAAAGTCGTCAGGGTCAGGTCCTACACGTTCATTTTTATTTAAGGCAGAGATTTTCTCCATGTCTTCAACTGTCAGTTCAAAATCAAAGATTGAAGCATTTGCGATGATTCTGCTTTCTTTAACTGATTTTGGAATGGTTACGACCCCATTCTGAAGGTCCCACCGCAGGATAATTTGGGCTGCTGTTTTATTGTATTTTTCAGCTAGGCTGTTGATTATAGGGTCAGTTAAAAGCTCACCTTGCTTTAGTGGTGACCATGCTTCTAATTGAATGCCCTCTTGTTTACAGTATTCCAATAATTCTTCTTGAGTTAAATGGGGGTGGTACTCCACCTGATTAACCATAGGCTTTATTTCCGCCTGGCTGATTAAGCTTTCTAAATGATGAACCTTAAAGTTACTTACGCCAATTGCCCGTACACGACCATCTTTGTATAGTTTTTCGAGGGCTTTCCAAGTATCCAGATACTTATCCTTGCCAGGCCAATGTATTAGGTATAAATCTAGGTAATCGAGTCCAAGCTTATTCAAGCTGGTTTCAAAGGCTTGTAGTGTAGATTCGTAGCCTTGATCAGCATTCCAAACTTTTGTGGTAATGAATAACTCTTCACGAGGGATACCAGCTTCTTTAATACCCTGTCCTACACCTTCTTCATTTTTGTATACGGCTGCTGTATCAATACTAATATAGCCATTCTGAAGGGCTGCTTTGACGGAGCTAACCACTTCTTCGCCTTCCTTGACTTTAAAAACTCCTAGACCGAACCATGGCATTTTTACACCGTTATGTAATACAGTACAATCCTTTAAACTAGATGGCATATGAAACATCTCCTTAATCTTCTATAAGCAATAATATTTTCTCATATTCTTTGAATTTTATCCTTTAAAATGATTGGTTTATAATAATATCTTGGACAATCAGGAGTATACTAGTTTTATAGGTATGCTAATACATATACATAAAGGATTTGAAAAAAATGCTCGGATTATTAATTGTCTTAATTCTAGTTTTATTTTTACCCTTTACAGTAAAAAAAGTTGAGCACAATTTAGAGATTTTCTTATTTATTATGGGAGTTTTGGCTGCAAGTATGAGCGGCATAATGGATCGTGAGTTAATTGAAAAAGCACTGGCTGATCCGTTAAAGATTACAGTAGCAGTCCTGCTAGCTGGATTAATATGCAAGTGGCTGCAGGAACCACTTGAGAATCTTATTCTTTCTCTTACTAAGTTTCTTTCACCAAGGGTATTTTGTGCCATAACAGTCATTATTCTAGGATTAGCTTCAAGTATTATTACCGCCATTATTGCTGCGATTGTATTGGTCATCATCATTAACACACTGCCACTTGACAGAAAATCTGAAATTCGCTTTACCATACTAGCCTGTTTCTCTATTGGGCTGGGTGCTGCACTAACCCCTATTGGGGAGCCCTTATCTACCGTTACTGTCAGCAAATTAAATGAAGATTTTTTCTATCTGTTAAGCTTAATTGGTTCAGAAATTATCCCTGCCATTCTAATCTATGGGGTATTAACATTTTTCTTAGTCAACCCGCGTAACAGAAAAAATAGCAGTTTAGAATCTGTAAATAAAGTAGAATCTTATCCTGAGATTATGTTTCGTTCTTTTAAGGTTTACTTGTTCGTCATGGGATTAACATTCCTTGGAGCTGGATTTGAGCCATTAATAAATGAGTATATCCTTGGAATGCAGCCAATTTTGTTATATTGGATTAATATGATTTCAGCTGTTTTAGATAATGCCACTCTTGCGGCTGCTGAAATTAGTCCCGCCATGAGAGAGGAGACCATCCGTGCTATTTTACTAGGTCTGCTTATTAGTGGAGGTATGTTGATTCCTGGGAATATCCCCAATATCATTGCCGCAGGGAAATTGAACATAACAAGTAAAGAATGGGCCCAATTCGGGGTACCAGTCGGTCTCATCACCATGATAGCCTACTTTATTTTGTTATTTGTCCTCACCTAATAACACGCAAAAAAAGTACCGAGTATATGAACCCGGTACTTTTTTTATAGCCCTAATTTACTAATAAAATCGACAGTGTCTTGGTGTTCGGATTTTATTAATTTAATTAGTTTTTTATCGCTGGTAATGAGGGATGTTCCATTTTCATCGGCAATCGCCTTTGTAAATGAGTTGCTTTTCGTCACCACCCACTTATCAGTAACCTTTTCTAAACGAAGGTCAATAATTCCTAGCCTGCTTCCAAAAGAGCCTGCCATTACAACAGGTTTTCCATTAATCGTCCCAGTTTCGATATTGGTATGAGGCAATTTTTTGAAGACTGGTCCTGGAAATACACTGTGGGAATGTCCTGCTAAAATAACATCAATTTCAGGAATTTGGCTAAGATAATAGACTGCATTTTCTGTTTCAGGATGATAAGGTTCACTATCTATGCCTGTATGTGCCAAAACAATTATTAAATCGGCTCCTTCAGATTTCATCTGAGGGATAAATTCCTTTACTGCATCGACCATAGGCCTTGCAAAGACCTTTCCCTCAAGGTTCGCCTTATCCCACCTCATAATCTGCGGGGGCATAACTCCAATCACACCAATATTTAAGGTATGTGTTGTACCTTCTTGTGCGACTACTTGTCTTTTTAAAATTACATAAGGTTTAAAATATGGTTCATTCTTTTTTACCGAATAAACATTTGCATTAACAACAGGCATCTTAGCACCTTTTAAAACTTTATTTAAAAACTTAAGGCCATAGTTAAACTCATGGTTTCCGATAGCAATGGCATCATAGTTTAAATAGTTAAAGGCTCTATATACCGGATGAGTTTTCCCCTTGCTGATTCCCCGAATCCTTGCTAAATACTCTCCAAGCGGGTTTCCCTTTAAATGGTCGCCATCATCAAATAGCAGTGAATTCTTCACTTCATTCCTTGCTTGATGGATTAATCCTGCTGTTTTAACAAGCCCGATTTTGTTATCAATTTTAGATTGATAGTAGTCATAATTCATTAATGAGGCGTGCAGGTCAGTTGTCTCTAAAATTCGCAAGTCAACCACACTTCCTGCGGCTGTTGGATTCACTTCTGCATGGTAGTTAGCAGGATGAATCTGACACATTAGTGTAACTATGATGGATAGCAATAGACTCTTTTTTAAAAGCATTTATTTCACCTCTAGGCTTATGAGTTCCTGACTTATTTGTAGTATCTGTCTTTATATAAAGTTGATGCATGAGAGAAAAGTTCCGTTGACTGTAACATTGGTCAAATCGGATTTACGGTTGACTATTTTATAATTAAGAGAGAGATAGTGGTAATTTTAAGGTGAGCCAAACTTAAGGTATGAGCTTTATAGGAAGAAATGCAAAAGTTCGAAGGGTGGTGTCCTATTGTGAAAATAAAAGAATTACAATCCTTTCAGGCCATTTTGGATCTGGAAAGACTGAAATTGCCATCAATATAGCACTAAAGGAAAGGCAGCAGCAAGACAAAGTAGCCATCAATGATTTAGATATTATTAATCCTTATTTTCGTTCGAGAGATGTTGCAGATCTTTTTCATGAAAATGATATTGAACTAATATCACCGGAAAGTCGTTTAGCTACATCTGACTTACCTATTGTTTCGGGTGAAATTTATCGTGTACTACATGACATTCGGTATAGAGTAATTGTTGATGCTGGTGGAGATAAGGATGGTGCGACTGCTTTAGGACAGTATTATCATGAATGGAATAAGTATGAACCAGAGCTGTTGTTTGTCTTAAATGCAAATCGTCCATATGTCAGTACCTCTCAAGGGGCATTAGATACAATTAAGCGGATTGAAGAGGCAGCTCGTCTAAAAGTTACCGGCATCATCAATAACACAAACATTGGTTACGAAACAACAATGGAAGATATAGAAAATGGTTTGATTTTAAGTACTGTTCTTGCAGAGCAACTCGGTATTCCGTTAACATTCACAGCAATTTCTACACATTTAAAGAATGCTGCAAATCACTACGCAAAAGATCATAAAGTCCTGTTTATCAATCGCTATATGAAAGTACCTTGGGAGTAGGAGGAAATGAGATGGAGAAGAGAGTGATTTTTAACGAGGCTGTTTGTAAGTCGTGCGGTTTATGTGTTCAAGTTTGCCCGACAAATGCCATTTTTCTAGCAGACTTCTTGAACGGCAGTGGATACAGGCCGGCAACAGTAGTTGACCAAGCAAATTGCATTAGTTGTGCAAAGTGTGGTCAAATCTGTCCAGATTACGCAATTTCAGTATTTAGGCCGGTGAAGGTACTGCAAAATGTTTGATGCCGAAAGGGGAAAGAACAAAATGGGCAAAGTGTTAATGAAAGGTAATGAAGTGATTGCGGAAGCTGCTGTCCAAGCTGGCTGTAAATATTTTTTTGGTTATCCAATCACACCTCAAAGTGAACTGGTCGCTTACATGGCCCGAAGATTGCCTGAGGTTGGTGGATTATTTCTCCAAGCAGAAAGTGAGATCGCTGCTATTAATATGGTTTATGGTGCTTCAAGTGCAGGAGTAAGGGTGATGACGTCTTCTTCTAGTCCTGGATTTAGTTTAAAACAAGAAGGAATTTCTTATTTAGTAGGCTCTGAACTGCCTGCTGTTGTTGTAAACGTTGTACGCGGCGGACCAGGTCTGGGAAATATCCAACCGGCACAATCAGATTACTTTCAGGTAACTAAGGGAGGCGGACATGGTGATTATAATATTCCCGTTCTTGCTCCTTCAAGTCTTCAAGAAATTGTTGAATTGACCCGGGATGCATTTGATATCGCCGATTACTACCGGACTCCTGTTATTTTAATGGGCGATGGAATGCTTGGGCAGATGATGGAACCAGTTGAATTTATTGAAAACGATAAACGTGAGCTCCCTAATAAGACTTGGGCAACCACAGGTACACGAGGGGACGGTGCGCCAAGAATAATTACCTCTTTGGAATTGAATGCGGAGGGATTGGAGCAAAGAAATCATCAACTCCAAAGAAAGTTTGCGGAAATGAAAGAAAATGAAGTCCGATATGAAACCTTTATGATAGAAGATGCAGATTATATCTTGGTTGCTTTTGGTACGGTTGCTAGAATTACCATGAATGCAATAAAAAAGGCAAGGCAGTCTGGAGTAAAGGTCGGGTTAATTCGCCCCATTTCACTTTGGCCCTTCCCGGAAGTACCATTTATTGAAACAAGAGACCGGGTGAAAGGGTATGTTTCTGTAGAGATGAGTGCAGGACAAATGATAGAGGATGTTAAATTAGCTGTTAACGGCCATTCGCCTGTAGACTTTTTTGGAAGGACTGGAGGAGTGGTTCCAACTCAAGAAGAAATCTTCGAAAAAATTATCAGTGTTGCTGGGGGTGTTGCAGTATGACAATGAAAACAGTTTTTAAGAAGACTAGTGGTTTAACAGATAAGCCTACCCATTATTGTCCTGGCTGTACCCATGGCGTTATACATCGCTTAGTTGCAGAGGTATTAGAAGAAATGGATATTCTAGAAGAAACCATTGGTGTGGCATCTGTTGGATGCTCAGTGCTTTCTTATGAATATTTTAATTGTGATATGACTCAAGCGGCTCATGGTCGTGCACCAGCAGTTGCTACAGGTGTGAAGCGTGTTCTTCCTGATCGGTTTGTTTTTACTTATCAAGGTGACGGAGACTTGGCATCCATCGGCATTGGCGAAGTTATTCATGCTGCTGCAAGAGGAGAAAATATTACTGTCATTTTCGTGAATAATGCTATTTACGGGATGACAGGAGGACAAATGGCACCGACAACATTGCTTGGCCAAAAAACGACAACCACTCCTTTTGGGCGGAGTGAAAGTATTCAGGGATTACCAATTAGGGTTAGCGAATTGCTGGCGACACTAGATGGTGCGGCATATATTGAGCGAGTATCGGCACATGATGTGCCTCATATACAAAAAGCAAAAAGGGCTATTCGTAAAGCGTTCGAAACTCAAAAAAGAGGCCAAGGTTTTTCAATGGTAGAAATTCTGTCAACTTGCCCAACTAACTGGGGGCTTGATCCTAATGAATCACTCGAATGGGTAAAAGAAAATATGGTTCCTGCCTATCCCCTTGGAGTATATAAGAATAATGAGGGAGGCGTTTAAGTATGCTGGAGGAAATATTGATAGCTGGCTTTGGCGGCCAAGGGGTCATGTCAATGGGACAGCTAATCGCCTATGCTGGAATGCTCGAAGGGAAGGATGTTTCATGGCTGCCATCATATGGACCAGAGCAAAGAGGCGGTACCGCCAATTGTGCAGTTGTCGTCAGTGATGGAGCTGTTGGCTCTCCGCTTGTTACAAATCCATCAACTGCCATTGTTCTAAATAACCCATCCTTTGATAAGTTTGAACCTAGAGTTCGCCAAGGTGGGTTATTAATTATCAATTCAACGTTAGTATCTAGGATATCTGACCGCCTTGACATTGAGGTCATCGAAATGAATGCAACAGATATGGCGATTGACCTTGGAAATAGCCGGGTGGCAAATATGATTTTATTGGGGGCATTCCTAGAGTTAAAAAAAGTTGTTTCGGTAGAATCGGTAATTGTGTCACTAAAGAAAGTCCTGGCTCCAGAAAAACATCATTTAATTGAGCTTAATAAAATGGCTTTATCAAAAGGTGCATCACTTGTTAAGGTACCATCCCTATAATTTTGCTTAAAATATATTGATTGTAAAGTGTTCATTATCTGATATTGATGAACACTTTTTTGCGTTTCTAGAGAATTGTTGTGACAAATAAAGAAAAGATGATTAAGTGACGGCGCTCACTTAATTGAAAATGATTTTCAATTAAGATAAAAGCAGATAGAAATTTAGGAGGAATCGACAATGGAAAAGCATACAGTAAGTGCATATCAGGAGTTTAGTGAAGAGAGGTTCACGAAGAGGATTATTTTCAAAAAAGGTGAAACAACGGCCTTTGTATTAAACTTTTTGCCTGGTCAACAGCTTCCAGTTCATAAGCATCCTGGAACAGAAGTGTATTTATACGTGGTATCTGGAAGTGGTACCTTTACGATTGACACCCAAGAAACACATGTTACTCAAGCTGATCTAGTCCATGTTGGCGGCGAGGAAGAACTTTCTTTTAGCAATAGTGGGAACGAGCCTGTCAGCCTTTATGTAGTATTAAGCAAGGTGCCAAACGAGCAATACGCAAAAAATATATGATCAAACCAAGAACCAGCCGACCAGGCTGGTTCTTTATTTAAGTCATTTTAGGTTGAAAAGATGCTTGTATTAAAGGTACAATGATAAATAATGTTCATTGTTGATTTTACAAATGTAAAGACGTAAATAAAAAAAGAAAAAACAATAGGTGATGACTGTGGACCAAGAAAAGTTATATAAGGTAATTGAAGCTGCAAAACTATATTATTTATTGGATTATAATCAAAACGAAATTGCTAAGATTTTGGGAGTTTCACGGCCTACAGTCTCACGTTTGTTACAACAGGCAAAGGCAGATGGCATTGTTCAAATCAATATAATGGACCCTACAGAAAACGTTATGGCGCTTGCAAATCAATTAGAGAAGAAGTTCAATCTAAAGAAAGCAATCGTCGCTTCTATTCCACAATTTGAAAACCATATAATCAAAAATTACCTAGGAGAAAAAGCGGCTAACTATCTGCATGAAATTGTGAAGGATCAGGATGTTATTGGTGTAACGTGGGGGACGACATTATATCATATAGCAATTGAATTGAAGCAGAAATTCGTGAAAGATGTTAAGGTTGTTCAGTTAAAAGGCGGGGTCAGCCATTCTGAAACAAACACATATGCTTCTGAAATTTTATATTTGTTTGGGAAAGCTTATAATACAACACCCCATCATCTCCCGCTGCCAGCCATTGTCGACCATGTAGTCGTCAAACAAGCTATGGAGGCAGACAGGCACATCAAAAGGATATTAGAATTAGGAAAAGAAGCGAATATCGCTTTATTTACCATTGGGACGGTTAAAACCGATTCTTTACTGTTCCAAATGGGTTATTTTACTGAGAGTGATCAAGATTCCTTATATGAAAAAGCAGTTGGTGATATCTGTTCACGTTTCTTTGATAAAAATGGAGAAATCTGCAATGAAAGTTTGAATGAAAGAACATTGGGAGTTAATCTCAATGACTTACGACAAAAAGAATACTCGATTCTTGTTGCAGGCGGACCAAATAAAATAGAAGGTATCTATGGTGCACTAAAAGGCCAGTATGCGAATGTCTTAATTACAGACCAATTTACTGCACAATTTTTACTAGATAAATAAGAGCGAAAAAAACAGCAGCTAATTGCTGTTTTTTGTCTTTCGTGTGAAGAATATAATTAAATTATTTTACATTTGTTCAAATGACTATTTACAAATGTTCGCAGTTTTTGTATAGTTACATTGTGATAGATAAAGATTTAACAAATAGATAATAGTTTTCAAAAACAGGGAGGACCTTATTATGACACAAAATATCGTTAACATGATTGATCATACATTATTGAAAGCAGATGCAAGAAAAGAAGAGATTGTTAAATTAGTAGAAGAAGCGAAGGAATATAAATTTGCATCTGTATGTGTAAACCCAACATGGGTGAAAACAGCGGCGGATATGCTCGCAGATACTCCAGAAGTTAAGGTATGTACGGTAATTGGTTTCCCGTTAGGTGCATCTACACCTGAAACAAAAGCTTTTGAAACGAAGAACGCAATTGAAAATGGTGCAACTGAAATTGATATGGTGATTAACATTGCAGCCCTTAAAGACCAACAGAATGATTTAGTAGAGCAGGATATTCGTGCGGTTGTTGAGGCAGCAAAAGGGAAAGCTATAGTTAAGGTGATCATCGAAACCTGTCTTCTAACAAGAGAAGAGAAAGTCAGAGCATGTGAACTTTCTGTGACAGCAGGAGCAGATTTTGTGAAAACCTCAACAGGATTTTCAACAGGTGGAGCAACTGTTGAAGATATTCGTTTAATGCGTTTGACTGTTGGACCTGAAATCGGTGTAAAAGCTTCTGGCGGTGTTCGAAGCCGTGAGGATGCAGTAGCAATGGTGGAAGCTGGAGCTTCTAGAATTGGTGCCAGCTCTGGGGTTTCAATCAGTAAAGGTGAACTTTCAACTAGTAATTATTAATCATTATAATAAGATATGAGGGAATAGACATGAAAGAAGTAGTATTAGCATTATTGGCAGGACTAATTGTTGGGATTCTTTTTAAATTTATGAAGCTTCCTTTACCTGCGCCACCCGTTTTTTCAGCAGTTGTCGGTGTTTTCGGTGTCTATTTTGGAGGTTTGGTTGCAGAGTGGATTTCTAAAATCATTCAGCATTAAACATTCTGGGAGAGTGAATAATAATGGAAGAGAAAGTGCTAATTAAAGAAGCAATAAAAGCAAGTGAGCTTGCATACGTTCCTTATTCTAAATTTCAAGTAGGTGCTGCACTTTTATCAGTTGATGGTCAGGTATTTCATGGATGTAATATCGAAAATGCATCATATGGAATGACAAATTGTGCCGAACGTACTGCTTTGTTTAAAGCATATTCAGAAGGTGTAACTAAATTTACTTCTCTGACAGTGGTTGGTGATACGGAAAGACCCATCTCGCCATGTGGTGCTTGCCGCCAAGTTATATCTGAACTTTGTGATCCAGATATGGAAGTAGTGTTGACGAACTTAAAGGGGGATATTCAAAGAATGAAGGTTAGTGACCTTCTTCCTGGTGCGTTTTCTCCTAATGATTTAAAATAAGCAGAGGTGGGATGAAAAGTCCCATCTCTTTTTTGTTTCAAACTACAGAGGTGATAAAAATGAATAAGAATATTGGGTTTATAGGTGCTGGAAAAATGGCTCAAGCTATGATCGAAGGAATAGTAAATTCAAAATTAATTGAACCTGAGAAAATCATGGCAAGTGCGGCAACAGAGAAAACAAGGAAGAAAATTAATCAAATGTATAAACTACAAGTAACTCCTTTTAACAAAGAGGTTGCAGCGTTCGCTGATATTCTCATCCTTGCTGTGAAACCCTCTATTCATAATGAGATTATTGATGAGATTAGAAATGACTTGAAGCCAAACAGTATTGTTGTAACCATTGCAGCCGGTATTACAATAGCAAACGTGGAAAGTTTTTTTGGTTACCCGGTAAAAGTTGTTCGAACGATGCCGAATACTCCTGCATTAGTTGGAGAAGGGATGACGGTCCTGTGCCCGAATCACTATATCTCCGAAACAGAAGTTGAAAGTGTTGAACAGCTTCTTAATACCTTTGGCAAATCAGAACGCCTTCCTGAAGAATTAATGGATGCAGTTCCAGCTATAAGCGGGTCTTCGCCTGCATATGTTTATATGTTGATTGAAGCTCTTGCCGATGGTGGGGTTCGCCAGGGCATTCCAAGAGACAAGGCCTACCGGCTGGGAGCACAAGCTGTTTTAGGAGCAGCCAGGATGGTCTTAGAAACAGAAAAACATCCAGGCGAGTTGAAGGATCATGTGTGTACACCTGGTGGAGCGACAATCGAAGCGGTAACAGTTCTGGAGGAAAAACGATTTCGCGGAGCCATTCTATCCGCAATGGACAGCTGTACAAAAAAAGTCAAATCCCTATAACACAATGCTATTGAATGAATGTAAAAAGGATGCAGCAATATAAATTGCCCATCCTTTTTTGTTTAAAAGAAAAGATTTAGTACAAAGTAAGAAACTGCCGCTAACAGAGCAGAAATAGGGAGAGTGATTACCCAAGTAATCAGCATCCGCTGAGCAGTATCCCACTTAACACCCTTAAGACGATGAGATGCCCCAACCCCAAGGATACCAGAAGAAATAACATGTGTTGTACTAACTGGTACATGCATGAAAGTGGCTCCGAAAATAACAGCAGCACCAGTTAAGTCAGCAGCAACACCATTAACTGGACGGATTTTCATGATTTTTCCGCCTACCGTTTTAATGATTTTCCAGCCGCCAACAGATGTACCTAGTCCCATTGCTAACGCACAGGAAAATTGTACCCAGAATGGGACCCCTTCTTCAACACCAAGGTATCCATTAGCGATTAAAGCTAATGTAATAATACCCATTGCTTTTTGAGCGTCATTGGTACCATGAGAGTAAGACTGTAATGCAGCAGTAGCAACTTGCATATAACGGAAATTACGGTTTGTTTTGGTTAAATTAAAATTTTTAAATACTACTTTAAAAATACTGTAAACGATAAAACCGACAGCAAATGCTAATAAAGGTGAAATTAAAAGAGCCTTTAGGATTTTCGTAAAGCCTGAATAATTCAGTGCATTAAATCCCTCAGCAGCAAGTGCTGCTCCTGCGATAGAACCTATGATTGCATGGGAGGAACTACTTGGAATTCCGTAATACCAAGTAACTAGGTTCCATGTGATCGCTGCGATTAATGCAGCAAGAATAACAATCGAGCCGTTTTGTAATGTGAAAGGATCGACGATATCTTTGGAAATCGATTTAGCAACACCTGTAAAAGTCATTGCTCCAACAAAGTTCATCACAGCAGCCAAAATAATTGCCTGCCGAGGTCTTAAAGCCTTAGTCGAGACAGAGGTGGCAATTGAATTTGCCGTATCATGGAAACCATTAATAAAGTCAAATGCAAGCGCACCTATGACAATTAATACGGTCAAGATCAGTAAAGTGTCCATTAGAATGCTCCTTATGCATTTTTCATTATAATCGTCTCAAGAGTATTTGCTACAGCTTGGCAGCTATCCGCAATTTCTTCAAGCGTTTCGTAAATCTCCTTATATTGAATAATCCGGATTGGGTCTTTTTCAATACTAAATAAATGCTTAATAGATTGACGAAGAATATTGTCACACTTTGATTCATAGTCTTTCGTTTTGATTGCATGTTCTCTCATCTGCGGTAATTTTTTCTTTGAAAGAAGCTCAATTGCTTTATCAATTTCATGTACACTGGCTTTAATTGCATCAACAAATTGAAGCATAAAGTCATCTGCTTGTGTAATACTATACATTTCAAATAATGCTGCACATGCTTCGAGACCATCTAAAACATCATCCATACTGATAGCTAGGTGGAGAATATCTTCACGTTCAATTGGAGTAATAAAAGCATCATTGAGCTCCTTAATCACTTCATGGACGTACGAGTCTCCCTTAGTTTCAATTTCTTTCATTCTTTCGGAGAATGTTTTCAAGTCACTTATATTTTTTAGTTTGTAATCTGCGAAGAAGTTAGCGCCTTCCTTTAAATTAGCTGAAATATTACTAAGTAAAACTGAAAACTTATCGTTCTTCTTAAATGCCATCTGTTTAGCCCCCAAATTATATGTAGAAAAAGTAAAGATAACTGAATAAGTTTATCTATTTTTGTCGAAAATCACAATCTTTTTTTTGGGTTTACAAAAACTTTACAAAGACTTTACAAAAGCAGAGCAAGTAATGGATGTTTATTTCTTTTCTTTACTATTTACATAAAGATGAATTTTATATGTTAAATACAACATAACAAACCCTTTTTTTTGCATGGGATTAAAAAAACAGGGTACTTTATAGGATACAAGCAGAACTTGAAACTCTGCTTTTAAGACTGCTACCTGGCAGCACATTTAATTGCTGGAACTAGACAAATTTCTAAAAAGGAGTGTTCTAAATGAGTTTCATTTGGGCCTTAATAGTAGGTGGAGTTATCGGATGGTTAGCAGGGCTAATTGTAGGTAAAGATGTTCCTGGAGGCATTATTGGAAATATTATAGCTGGTTTCGTCGGTGCTTGGCTTGGGACCTTAATTTTAGGAAATTGGGGGCCAAATGTAGCTGATTTTGCAATCATACCAGCTATAATCGGCTCAGTTGCACTTGTCTTCATTCTTTCTTTAGTCATGAGGGCTTTTAGAAAGGCGAGATAATAACATAGTAAAAGCCCCCAGTTGGGGGCTTTTACTATGTTAGATAAATATCAATATCTCTAAAAATAGGCGGTTTATCAATAAAGGGTGCATGACATATTATTTTTTCTTCCGTAATGGGATGATCGAACATTAACTTTACTGAATGGAGTGCTTGACGTTTGATAGTAGGTTTACCTCCATATAATACATCTCCAACCAAAGGATGTCCTAGATGACTCAAATGGACACGGATTTGATGTGTTCTTCCTGTTTCAAGCCAGCATTTAACATAGGACACTTGTTTATCTCTATCCTCTTTTATGCATTCGTAGTGGGTAACAGCATCTTGGCCAGACGGGGAAACTCGCCTTCTCGTTGGATGATGACGGTCTCGGCCAATCGGTTCACAAATTAACCCTTTTTTCTTTTTGAGAATCCCATGAACCATTGCAATATACGTTCTTTTTATTTCGCGGTTCTCAAGTTTCCTGTCCAGAAGGGCACCAGCCAATTCATGCTTAGCAAAGAGAATCGCGCCTGAGGTATCCTTATCCAGTCTGTGAATCTGGTGAATTTTTACAAGTTCACCTTTAGTCTGTAAATGGTAAATAATACCATTAATAAGCGTACTTGTATCTGTTTCAATATTATTTGGATGTGTATTTATATAAGGAGGTTTATTGACTACCAGACAATGATCATCTTCAAATAAAATCTCAACATCGAGAAACCTCGAGGTGCTGCGGACTTCTTCTTCCTCAAATAGCCTGATTAGAAGTTTCTCATGAGGCTGAAGTGTTTTGTTCCAATTCGCCTTCTTTCCATTCACCAAGACTTTTCCTTCCATTCTATATGAATGAGTTAATTTCTTGGGTGCCTTCCACTCCGTGCGAAAAATATCTTCTACTGTTTTCCCATTCCATTTATCAGGAATAATCAGTTCTAGCCATTTACCCTTTCGTTCTGTTTTCAGCATACAATCTCCCTCTATATCACAATAATCGTGGTTATAATTACCACCGAAAATTCCATTTAAGTATGTTATTCTTATTAATATCATACGATAGTTAACTGTTATGAGCAAAGGTGGGTTACAAGTGAAAATTGTTTTTGCCTCGACGCCAAGTCAAGAAGAGGAGATTTGTGGCCTTGTTAGGTATATTTATTCAAATGTATTTCCTCTTTATTTTACAGATGACGAAATTAACCAATTTGAAAATTTAAAAGTATTGTATACCTCAGTCACGAATTTTGACGGACTCAATACTTTAAAAGATGCCTTTCAGGTTATGACTAGTATGCAGACATTGATATCTATCCTTGAGTCACCGACTCTATACCAGCATTATGAGCCGCTTTTTGAAAAGAATGCAGCAACCCTGCAAGAATTCGGCCTCTTCTTCCCATTCGAGTTTGAACAATTTATAGAAGCAAAAAATATGAAGAATAGCATCTTTAGCACTTATACAAAAGCTGCCAATGATCTGCTTATTTAAAGAAAATGTCTGCACCTTTGCAGACATTTTTTATTTTTTATAGAGAATGCCTTGTAGAATGAAAGGTTTAAATTATAAAATAAACTAGGCATAGTGAGAAATTTGTCGGATTATTTCTGAGGATTTTTAAAGGAGTAACAAGTGTGTATTCAGAAACAATAATAGATACGAAAAAACAGGAGGATTTAAAATGAATTGGAAGACAAATGCAACAAGATGGCTTGAATTTCCCAGCTTAGACACAGAGTTAAAAAAAGAGCTTTCAGATTTAAAAACAGACGAAAAACAGTTAGAAGAAGCCTTTTATAAAAACCTTGAGTTTGGTACAGGAGGTATGAGAGGTGAGATTGGTGTCGGAACCAATCGAATGAATATCTACACAGTTCGAAAAGCTTCAGCAGGTTTAGCAGCTTACATAGAGGAACAAGGAAGTGAGGCAAAGCAGCGAGGTGTTGTAATCGCCTATGACTCAAGACATAAATCACCTGAATTTAGCATGGAAGCAGCTAAGACATTGGCAACAAAAGGAATTAAAACCTATGTATTTGACGAGCTTCGACCAACACCTGAACTGTCTTTCGCATTAAGATACTTACAAGCATTCTCTGGTATTGTGGTGACGGCAAGTCATAATCCGCCAGAGTACAATGGATACAAAGTATACGGATCAGATGGAGGACAGCTTCCGCCTGAGAGTGCCGATATCGTAATTGAGAAGGTAAACCAAATAGAAAATGAATTATTAATTGAGGTAGATAGTGAAGAAAATCTAAGGGCAGCTGGTCTAATTAACACCATAGGAGCTGAGATTGACCAAGCTTATATTGAAAAGTTGAAAACAATCTCTGAAAACCCTTCACTCGCAAAAGAAACGGATATTAAAGTTGTATTTACTCCACTCCATGGGACTGCTAATAAACCAGTCAGACAAGCTCTTGATGCATTAGGGTATGATCAAGTCACAGTAGTTAAGGAACAGGAACTTCCAGATCCGCAATTTTCAACTGTGAAAAGCCCTAATCCTGAAGAGCCTGCTGCATTTGAGCTTGCCATCCAATATGGAAAAAACGTTGGTGCTGATCTACTGATTGCAACTGACCCAGATGCTGATCGATTAGGAATTGCTGTTCAAAATCCTGAAGGAGAGTATGTCGTTCTAACGGGAAATCAAACAGGAGCTTTATTGTTAGACTACATTCTTTCGCAGAAGAAAGATAAGGAGACATTGCCTAAAAATGGTGTTGTGTTAAAAACCATTGTGACTTCGGATATTGGTAGAAAAATTGCAGATGCCTATGACCTTACGACTATTGACGTGTTAACTGGTTTTAAATTTATTGCTGAAAAAATCAATCAGTATGAAACAACTGGTGAACATAGCTTTTTGTTTGGTTATGAAGAAAGTTATGGTTACTTAATAGGAGATTTTGCGCGTGATAAGGATGCTGTACAAGCAGCTTTATTAGCAACTGAAGTTACTGCATATTATAAAAAACAAGGTTTATCTCTCTATGAAGGTCTCATGCAGGTATTTGATAAATATGGTTATTTCCAGGAAGGGTTACGTTCTTTAACCTTAAAAGGGAAGGAAGGAGCAGAAATGATTCAGAGAATCCTTGCGTCTTTCCGCTCAGAACCTATTAAGAACTTAGGAGACTTAACCATGTTAACGGCTGAGGATTATTTGACAGGCATCCGGACTACCCCTAATGTTGAAGAAAAAATCGATCTACCGAAATCAAATGTCTTGAAATATACATTTACAGATGGCTCATGGGTTTGTTTAAGACCTTCTGGAACAGAGCCAAAGGTAAAGTTTTACTTTGGGGTCAATAGCAAGACTTTAGAGGAAAGTAAACAAAAATTACAAGAACTTGAAAAGAACTTTATGGAACTTGTAGAAGAGAAAATTAAGCTCGTATCACATAAATAAATACACAAACTATTTCAAAATCTCGAAGGAATTCCTTCGGGATTTTTTTAAGACTAAAGTTGTAGAAAGACTTAGACTAAGTTAGAAGGTCATTAACAACAGTAAAAGTTATAATATATTTAATTTAGAGAGAAATATTGGAGGAACAAAAATGGGAGAGGGGCATTTTAAAGAACTGCAAGTATTAAAAGAGATAGCTGAACTGTTAAATAAAGGTACAGACCTTCATAGCGTATTACTTGAAGTTCTCAAAAAGTTATTAAATATTACAGGTATTGAAACGGGATGGATTTTTCTAATTGATGAGGATGGGAAGTTTGATTTAGCAGCAAAAGCAAAATTACCGCCAGCATTATGCCTTAACGACTATCAACCGATGTGTAAGGGGGAGTGCTGGTGTATTGACCGTTATAATGGCGGCCGTCTGGATAAGGCAACGAATATTATTGAGTGTAAGCGCCTTGAAGATGCGGTGAGAGATTCTAGTGGAGAAACATGCGGACTTACACACCATGCCACGGTACCACTTAAGGCTGGTGATGAGAAATTTGGAATATTGAATGTAGGATCTCCCTTTAAAAAGCACTTTAACTTTGAAGAACTGGCACTACTGGAATCGGTAGCGCTTCAAATTGGCACCTATTTAAAAAGAATAAAACTTACTCAAAAGGAACAGGAATTGGCACTTACGACAGAAAGAAATAGACTTGCAAGAGATTTGCATGATTCTGTTAATCAGTTACTTTTTTCGCTTAGCTTGACTGCCAGAGGGGGAGCAGAATTAACAAAAGAGCCTGAGGTAGTTGAAACATTTTGCTATATTCAGGATTTAGCTCAAGAGGCTTTAAATGAAATGAGGGCATTAATATGGCAGTTAAGACCAAGGGGGTTAGAAAAGGGATTTGTAAGTGCGTTCAACAATTATGGTCAAATGCTTGGATTGCAATTAATAGTAGAGGTTAAAGGGATACTCAATTTACCTGGGATAGTTGAAGAATCACTTTGGAGAATAGGGCAAGAGGCTCTGGCAAATTGTAAAAAACATTCTGGACAGCATGAGGTTCAATTGAAGTTTTTTAAAAACAAAAACGAAGTTACGATGGAGATTAGTGATTGTGGTGTTGGTTTCTTATACGATGAGAAAGAGGAATTGCTGTCATTTGGTTTAAAAAGCATGAAACAACGAGCTGAGAAATTGAATGGAAGTTTAAGTATACAAAGTGCACCAGCCGGTGGTACAAAGGTCACCGTACGAATACCAGTTTAAGGGGAGATGAACACTTGAATATTCGAATATTAATTGTAGATGACCATCATGTTGTAAGGCGGGGATTAATTTTCTTCCTAAAAACACAAGCAAATTTTGAGATTGTTGGAGAAGCCAGGAACGGATTAGAAGCTGTTGAAATGGCGGGGAAACTAAGGCCTGATTTAATATTAATGGACCTTGTTATGCCCGTAATGGATGGAATAGAAGCAACAAAGCAAATAAAACAAGAACAGCCTCAGATGAAAATCATCATCTTGACCAGTTTTTCTGATCATGACCATGTAATTCCGGCAATCGAAGCAGGAGCATCTGGCTACCAACTTAAGGATGTTGAACCTGATGAGTTGGTAAAAAGTATTATCCATGTTATGGAAGGGGATAATCAGTTACACCCAAAAGCTACATCACGACTATTAAATCATATGAACAGGGACAGAAAACCTTTAGATGAATTGACTAAGCGGGAAAGGGAGGTCCTAGTTGAAATAGCAAGTGGTAAAAGCAATAAGGAAATTGCTTCTTCCCTTTATATCACGGAGAAAACGGTAAAAACACATGTTTCAAGTATTTTGGCAAAGTTAGCGTTGGCGGATCGGACACAAGCGGCGTTATATGCAGTTCGAAATCGAATAATAAAAGAAAAAAGTTAAACACGGCCACATATAGCGGCCGTGTTTTTTAGGTGGAATTCTTTGGTCCGGTTGGTAAAACTTCTCACAATAAATAAGTATCCACTTGTTATTTCAGGAAAGACTATACATGGTTAAATCATTATGTTCAGGGTCGATGGTATCGTTAGCATGGTCGATGTAACGTAATAAAGAATATAATTTTTTCTCAATAACAGAGTAGTCGTGTTCAAAATGGTAGGCGTGCAGGAATTGCTCTATTCTTTTTGATAAAAATTGATCTTTTGTTCGAACCATTAAAATCAGCAAATTATCCCATTCGGATCGATGTGTATAATACAACGCTCGATCATAATCCATTTTATTCATTTGTTTTGTCTCCTCCTTATTAGGAGTTGATATTATTGTATGACTTTTTTAACTTAACTTGCACAGAAAATGTTGGACAACCATATATAGCGCGACTTTCAACATTTACCTGTATAACATAAAAGAAATTGATTTTTAAAAAAGAGGTGGAACGGATGATGATTCGTTTTGTTACATTGTTAATGATAATACTGCTGTCATTAGCAAATACAGCAAATGCAAGCGTAGTTGACACCCAATTACCTTATTCCTATAAAGAACTAGAGAACGATCTTTCATCCATAAAGGCCCGATACAAACCAGTCGTGAAAATATACAAAATCGGTGAAACTGAATTTGGCAGGAATATTTGGGCCGCTAAACTAGGGAGGGGTAAAGAAAACATTGTAATAGTTGGTACCCATCACGGGCGTGAATGGTTAACAAGTATGCTTGTCATGAAAATGCTGGAGACATATGCGGATGCATATCAGAACAAAAAGACAGTTGGCAGATATCAAACCGATATTTTAAATGAGGTGTCAATTTGGTTTATACCCATGCTAAATCCAGATGGTGTAACCATTCAGCAAAATAATCTGCATCAATTTCCTTTATCATACCAACCTCACCTAATTGAAATGAATAAAGGGGAGAGGAATTTCAAACGTTGGAAGGCGAATGCATTGGGTGTTGATCTAAACAGACAATATCCAGCTGGATGGGAAAAGCTTAATCGAGAACCGAATAGACCATACTATCAGTTTTATCGAGGACAGAGGCCATTTGAAGCCAGAGAAGTCAAGGTGTTAACAAAATTTATAAGGAAAATTAAGCCAGCCATTGCTGTAGCGTATCATACTGCAGGAAGGGAAATTTATTGGAATTATAAAAATGGGGCAAATTTAAAGCGTGACCAATCAATTGCAGACAAAGTATCGAAATTAACAGGGTATCCTCTTGCAAAACCAGCTAAAAATGCAGTTGGTGGGGGATTTACAGATTGGTTTATCACTACCTATCGCCGTCCAGGATTAACAATCGAGGTCAGTTACCTCGTTGGCGAAACATCACCGCCTTTAGAGGTATTCGAAACAGAGTGGAAAAGAAATCAATATGTTGGACTTCAACTCTTAATAGAAGCAAAAAAAATCGTCGATTAATCCAGCTAAATAAGGGGAAAATAATTAAAAATCAAGGGAGGAAGTTTATGAAAAAGACCATCATTTCCATCATTGTTTCGCTGTTTGTCCTAGTAAGTTTTAATGATTCCATTTCTGCTCAAAAGCCTGATTATGAAAAATACGGTCGCATTGCCATGGCTGTCGTGAAGGAAGATTACCCAGGAGATGCAATTACTGAGTATGAGTATTTAGGAAGAAGAAAGGTTGATGAGACGAGTGTCGAGGATTCCTTCCGGTTTCAAGTTCAGGAGGACAACATAAAATACCAAGTAACCGTAAAAGTAAATCATAACATTGCTAACAACAAACTTCTCACAGTAACGGTAGATTCAAAAAGACAATAAGCCTAAATAAGCTCGCCAGTCGGCGAGTTTGTTTCATCATTCCCACTTTTTCTTCATACATTGTGGTAAGAGGAAAAGGGGGAATGTGCAATGAATGCTGAAGAACGTAAAGCACTCGAATATGCGATTAGTGAAATAACTGAAATTGCCAGTGGCTTTGGTTTAGATTTTTATCCAATGCGGTATGAAGTATGCCCAGCGGAAATTATTTATACGTTTGGAGCTTACGGGATGCCCACTCGGTTTTCTCACTGGAGTTTTGGAAAGCAATTTCATAAGATGAAGCTTCATTATGATTTAGGCCTTAGCAAAATTTATGAATTAGTCATTAACTCTAATCCATGTTATGCATTCTTATTAGATTCTAATACGTTAATTCAAAACAAGTTAATTGTAGCGCACGTCCTTGCACATTGCGATTTCTTCAAAAACAATATTCGTTTTCAAAATACGAAGAGGGATATGGTAGAAAGTATGGCTGCAACCGCGGAAAGAATTCATCAGTATGAAATAAGGTATGGCAAAAAAGAGGTCGAAACCTTTTTAGATGCTGTCTTAGCTATTGACGAGCATATTGACCCATCACTCATGAGACCGAAACTCACATGGTCAATAGAAGATGATGAAGAGGAAGAAGTGCAGCAAGTGATTACACCTTATGATGATTTATGGAAACTTGATGATAAGGAAAAGAAGGCAGAAAATAATACACCAAAGAGGAAGAAGTTCCCACCTAATCCAGAAAAAGATATATTATTGTTTATTGAAACATATAGTCGAGAACTAGAGGATTGGCAGAGAGATATTTTGACCATGATGCGGGAGGAGATGCTTTACTTCTGGCCGCAGCTAGAAACTAAAATCATGAACGAAGGCTGGGCATCGTACTGGCATCAACGGATCATAAGGGAAATGGATTTGACCAGTGGAGAGGCGATCGAATTCGCCAAGCTTAATGCAGGAGTTGTTCAGCCATCCAAAACAGGTATTAATCCATATTATCTTGGTATTAAAATCTTTGAGGACATTGAAGAAAGGTATAATAACCCGACCGAGGAGATGATTCGACGAGGAGTTCAACCGGGATCGGGGCGTGAGAAAATGTTTGAGGTTCGTGAGGTTGAATCAGATATTTCTTTTCTTCGCAATTATTTAAATAAAGATCTTGTTATGAGAGAGGATATGTATCTTTTCCAGAAACAAGGAAGAGATTATAAGATTGTTGATAAACAATGGGAAGAAGTTCGCGACCAGCTGGTCAATATGAGGGTGAACGGGGGCTTCCCTTATATCACCGTAAACGATGGAGATTACATGAGAAATGGTGAGCTCTATCTCAAGCATTGGTTTGAAGGAATTGAATTAGATATTAAATACCTTGAAAAAGTATTGCCATATATTCATCAGCTTTGGGGCAGACCAGCTCATATTGAAACGGTTATTGAAGACAGGAGAATGCTGTTTTCCTATGATGGGAAAGGTGTACATCGTAAATATTTATAAAAGCTGCGACTGCTGGAAAATACCAGCAGTCAATTTTTTTGTATTTTTATGGGTATGCCGAATATTAAAGGTAAACAGCCGTATTGGAAGTTTAATGTTTATGTCTACGCTTACATGGAGGTTTCACAAATCTGTCACAAACCTGTATACTATGTTTTGTTAATAACGGACCCGACTTTCATGAGAGTTGAAAGTCAATAAAAACAAGACAAATAGGAAGAGGTGCACAATTGAATTTATCTTCATTAAAAACTGAATGGTTTGGAAATATCAAAGGCGATGTGTTAGCAGGAATTGTGGTTGCTTTGGCATTAATACCAGAAGCGATTGCATTTTCAATTATTGCTGGGGTAGACCCGATGGTTGGACTTTATGCGTCGTTCTGTATTGCTGTAACAATTGCCTTTGTTGGAGGACGACCTGGAATGATCTCTGCGGCAACTGCTGCCACTGCTTTAGTGATGGTTACCTTAGTAAAAGAGCATGGTTTGCAATATCTATTAGCTGCTACGATTCTAACAGGTGTAATTCAAATTATTATGGGCGCTTTTAAACTAGGCCGCCTAATGAAGTTTGTCCCCCGGTCTGTTATGACAGGTTTTGTGAATGCCTTAGCTATTATGATTTTCGCAGCCCAGCTTCCGCACTTTGCAGGTGAGTCATGGCAAATGTATGCAATGGTAGCTGCTGGACTTGCTATTATTTATATTCTTCCAAGGTTTACCAAGGCTGTTCCATCACCTTTAGTAGCGATTGTTGCTATTACGGCCTTTGCGATTTTTACAGGAAGCAGTGTAGGTACGGTGGGTGACATGGGAGAATTATCTTCAAAACTGCCGATTTTTTTAATTCCGGATATCCCATTTAATTTAGAAACGTTGCAAATAATATTTCCATATGCCTTATCAATTGCAGTTGTTGGATTAGTTGAATCATTATTAACAGCTCAGATTGTCGACGATATGACAGATACAGATAGTGATAAAAATAAAGAAGCACGTGGTCAAGGGATTGCCAACATTGTCTCAGGTTTCTTTGGCGGAATGGCTGGTTGTGCCATGATTGGTCAGTCTGTTATAAATGTAAAGTCAGGCGGAAGAGGACGTTTATCTGCTTTTGTAGCTGGCGCCTTCTTATTGACCTTGATCGTGGTATTAAAAGGATTCCTTATCCAAATTCCATTAGCAGCATTAGTAGCTGTTATGTTTATGGTATCAATCGGAACATTTGATTGGGCTTCATTAAAGACTCTTAGAAGAGTCCCATTGACTGATACAATAGTTATGGCCGTAACAGTTTTAACCGTTATCCAAACTCACGATTTATCTAAGGGAGTTTTAGCAGGAATTGTATTAAGCGCGATCTTCTTTGCTGCTAAGATTTCAAAGGTAAAGGTAACAAGTCTATCGGCAAAAGGGTCTCATAAAAAGATTTATCATGTTTCTGGTCAATTGTTTTTTGCCTCAGTTTCTGAGTTCGTAAAAAGCTTTGATTATCGGGAGAATGTAACTGAGATTGATTTAGATTTGTCAAATGCCCACCTGTGGGATGACTCTGCCGTGGCCGCAATTGATAAAGTAGTGATAAAATACCATCAAAATGGGATCAAAGTTAATCTAAAAGGATTAAATACAGAAAGCAATAAACTTGTTGACAAACTAGCAGTTCACAATAAACCAGGCGGATTAAACAAAGCTGTTGGTCATTGATGAATAAAAAAACGCTGAATTCCTCAGCGTTTTTTTTTACCCTATGCCCCTAAAATATAAGCTTTAATCCTACTAAAAAGAGCCCAATAAGGAAGCCGCAGACTGCACCATTAACACGGATCCATTGGAGGTCTTTTCCGACATTTGATTCAAGCATATGAATTAGTGTTTTATCATCTAGCTTAGCCAAGTTTTCTTCTACTAACTTTCCGAGTTTGGAATGGTTTTTCTCAACAAAGTCCGCAATTTGTTTTTTAATCCAACTGTCGATTTTTTCAACCTTTTCTTCATCACTTTTTAAATGAACAAGTCCATTTGTCATTTGTGGAACAATATAGCCTTCATAAAAAGCTGGATCATCAATAAAGGTTAATGCTTTTTGCTTTAACTTTTCAATCAGTTCAGCAATTTTGTCTTTTGCATCCCAGTCTGAAACGAACTGGTTTTTTAAACTAGTAAGTTCTTCTAGGAGAATTTCATTTGTCTTAATGCTTTCAAGCTTAGTATTTATGTGAAAGAGAAGGGTCTGCCTGTTTTGATTAAAGGGGTCTTGAAAACTATTTATACCCTTTTGAATTAGATTTTGAATAATGCTGCCTAACTTTTCTTCGTTTACAACATTGGTAAAGGATTTTAGTGCAAACTGCATAAAACCATCGGCTTTAATATTATCTAGAGAGTCGACGGCCATTCGGCCAAGCCTGTCTTTCGTACTCTCTTTACGTGACCACTCTTCGATTTCCTTCAATATAAAGTCTAGTGCCTTTTCATCGTATTTTCTTTTTGATATCTGATTAACGGCAATGGGCAGATATTTACCAATATCCATTTCGGTCATTTGGGTTTTAAGTTCCTTTTCAATCAAAGGAACAACCTTGCTGCTATCGAAAGAACGAATGAAATGCTGAAGAAGATTAACGATTGAATTTCTGATTGCAGGGTTCTTTATTTCACTTCCGGCTATTTCAAAGATTCTCTCAGTAAAAGGAATAGAGGCAATCTTGGTGCGAATACTCTCCTTTGTTAACCAATCATTCTCAAGCATAGAAATAATGGCACCGGTAATCCTATCACGATTTTTGGGTAGTAAAGCAGTATGCGGTATAGGGATCCCTAATGGATGACGAAATAAAGCCGTTACCGCAAACCAGTCAGCCAATCCTCCTACTAACCCTGCTTCAAATCCCCCCTGTAGAATTTTTCCCCAAAGTGTATCCTGAAATGGGAAGGTTGCGATAAATCCTGCACCCATAATTGCTAAAGAAATCGTAGCTAAATGCTGCGATTTTTGCTTTTGTTTTAACATCTTTGAATCCCTCATCTTTTTTAAACGTTATTTATTGCTATTATCTCAATATAGCCGAATGAAAAGCAAAAAAAAACTTCTGATTAATCAAATTAATAAGAAGTTTTTATCGATTTTTTAAGAAAATATTCGTTCTATTAACCAAAATG
Source organism: Neobacillus sp. (assembly GCA_040797665.1). GTDB lineage: Bacteria > Bacillota > Bacilli > Bacillales > Cytobacillaceae > Neobacillus. The sequence continues at coordinate 36,950 of JBFNER010000009.1, forward strand.
CCCCTAGAAGTGTGATGATAATTGACCCAATCTTGACGATTTTCCCGTAATATTCTTGCTTTTGAATATAAATAAGCAGAGGTAGAAGCAGTACAACAATGGCTAATTGTACAATCTCAATACCAATATTAAAGTTTAGCAGGGCAACCGCTAAATCGCTTTTAGGTATGTTCATCTCTTTTAGAATATTTGCAAATCCAAGACCGTGTATTAAACCAAATAAGAAGGTAAGACCCCACCGATATTTAATTTCTTTTCGAAATATATTTTCCAGTGCAACATAACAAATGCTAAAGGCAATTGTTGCTTCCACGAAACGAGAGGGAAGTGTCACAATTCCTAAAACTGCTAAACTAATGGTTATACTATGGGCAATCGTAAATGAAGTGATAATGGCTACATATTGTTTTAATGTTTGTTTCCTAAGAAGTAAGACTAATAGAAATAACAAGTGATCATAACCGGTTAAGATATGCAACATACCAAGTTTGAAAAAAGCAAACCAAGAAGTGGAGCCTTCGGTAACAGGTTTACTCGAATCTTGAGGAACCTCTTGTTCATCTTGTTGTCCTTCTTGGTTACTACCATCAGTCGATTGTTCCTGTTGAGTCTCAGATAAAAGAATAGTCCAAGTGCGGTTCTTTCCTTGAATTATCCCTTGGCTTGCAGCGCCTTTATAATCAAATGAAATCAGGTTCACGTAATTGGTTTCAGGGTCATTGGTATAAAGACCATCTGTAAAGCTGATCGTGTCCCCTATAGAGTAACCTGGGTACGTTAGATAAAAGCTTAGGAACTGCTTTCCTTCTCTCTCCTCTAGTTCCATTTTTTCAAGTTCAGGCTCCTGTGCAAGATTATTTTGTTCAAAAGCTAAGCGATGATGAATTAATTCATCTAAATGCTCGCTTTCTTCAGCAATCTCCTTCTTACTTAATTTTTCATCGCCATTACGATCAATATCTTCTATAAGTTCAATGATTGATAAAGAGTCAATTGAAAAGACGAAATTTGTTTCCGTATCGCCAACTTTAATGGTAGTGTAGCTTACACTGTAAGCGTGTGCATTTGCATAGGTTGGGAACAAAATACCTGTTAAAAGGATAGCTCCAAGAAACATAGGTATTATTTGCTTTTTGATGAAATTTCTCTGTTTTTGCTTTAAATTGTCGAAAGAAAAAAACACTAAAATACCTCCTAAAACTATTGTAGAAAAACATTTATATCGATAAATATTATCTTACTCTTTATATAATCACATTAACTTCATTTGTGTATACATTTTTACACAAGTGTTAAATAATTTTTTAGCTTTTGCAATATTTTGGTCATTCCTAAAAAGGTAAAAATTATGTAGAATAATAGTGTAATAGAAATAGAGAGAAAGGGGACTTTTTTACTACTAAAAGTTATTATTTAGTAAAAATTACATTAAAGGGTGGTAAAGGGATGAGTTTTAGTACAAGAAAATTAAAGCGCTTTACTAGCGCATTTATGGCACTGCTGCTTTTAATTAGCACGTTTTTACCTAGTAGTCTTATTGGTAAAGCTAATGCTGAAATGGCTAGTAATGTCGTAATCTCGCAAGTGTATGGCGGGGGAGGAAATAGTGGAGCTCCTTATAATAAGGACTTTATTGAGCTTTACAATCCTACAGGGCAAGCTATTTCACTTGATGGATGGAAAGTTGAGTATGCCTCAGCTGGAGGTACTACTTGGACTGGAACAGCATTAACTGGTGAAATCCCAGCCTTTGGTTACTTTTTAATATCTCAAGCTGGCGGAGCTAACGGAGTAGATCTGCCAACTCCAGATGTTTCAGGCGGTACAGCAATGGCTGCTGCTGCAGGGAAAGTTAAATTAGTAAATAATAGTGATATTCAAGTAGATTATGTTGGTTTTGGTACAACTGCTAGCGTATTCGAAGGCTCAGGTCCGACACCAGCACCCTCTGCAACGAAAAGTGTTCAGCGTAGACCATATGCGAACGTAGAACCTGCACCTGGAAAAGGAAATGCATGGGATTCTAACGATAATAAAGCTGACTTTGTTGCAGTTACTCCTGTTCCTAAAAATACTACGAGTGCTCCTGAAGAACCAATGGTACCAGAAGTTAGCTTGCAGCCTAAAGGAGTAAATATTCAATTTCTAAAAGATGGATCTTCAGCCACGATTACGGGTGGACCTCAAGCGGTTGAAGGGTTATCAATTGTTAATGTATACGAAAGTACAGCCAAAGGAACGCCTCTTGCAACAGCGACAGCATTAGCAGATGGGTCCTTTACGATTAGTTTGACAACAGATTTGACAAAAATATATATTGCAGCAAAACAACAGGATTTAGATGAAAGTGCGGCTGTTCTAATCAACGCTGCGATTGCAAGTACTAGTATTGCTGCTGATAAGCTGAGCTATATGGTAGACAGTAAAGGCGTTGGAACACTAATCGGTAATGCCGGAGCTGCCGTAAAAGGTGCAATTGTTAATGTTTATTCAAATGCAAATGCTACTGAAAAATTAGCAACAGCAGTAGCTGGGAACGCTGGTGATTTCACTACTAAAATAACAGCTAATGCTCCTAGTACTGTATATGTAACACAGCAAACAACTAGCGACAATGGAATAATGTTAGAGAGTACTCCAGTTGCTATTGAAAAGGCAGTTTTAGATACAGTCACACCTATTAAAGAAGTAAAAGCTACAGATTCTAAAGGGATTCTACTTAATATTAATAGTTTCTACACTATTGAAGGTGTTGTAACAGTTCAAAATGGTGTATTAGGAACACAGAAAAACAACTATTACATCCAGGACGAAACTGGCGGTATTAATATTTTTGGTAGCTTTGATTCTGGTCTTACGATTCAACGTGGAGACAAGCTAAAAGTTACTGGTAAAGTAATTGTATATAACGGCTTAACAGAGTTCGAACCAACTGCTATAACAAAAATTAGTGAAGGTGTAGATCTTCCAGCAGTTAAAGATGCAACGATTCTTGACTTAAACACATTTACTGTAGCTGAACCGCTTGAAGGAAGCTTAGTAAAGATTAGTGGTAAAGTTACCGCTGCTACTGGCTCACCAAATGTCAATGTAACACTAGTTGATGAAAACAATAAATCGACAACAGTTAGGGTAATGGAGAAAACAGGGATCAATGTTGAGACTGACCTTGTGATTGGAAATAGTTACTCGATTACTGGAATTGTTGGTCAATATACAACAAATGCCACACATGTTAGTGGGTATCAAGTTTTCCCACGTGATAAACAAGATCTTACAGCAATGTTGAACTTAAGCCATACGGCGTTAACAGAAGCATATGCTGATACCAACATCGAATTTGTTGCGGTTGCAACTGGAGCTGATTCAGTTACTGCTTACCACCGTGCGATCGGTGCAGTAGATTATACAGCACTTCCAATGACAGCTACTAGTGAGGGACGTTATACTGCTACTCTTGTGGCAGCAAATGTACCTGATGATGGTTTTGAATATTATATAGAAGCGAAATCAGGAGAAAAAGTTCAGACTTCAGGAACAAGTGCAACTCCATATCAAGTATCTTTGATTGCAGATTCTTTTGCACCTTCATTCTTAAGTGAAACTCCAGTTGCAGGCACGAGGGTAGAAAGCCCACGTCCAGAAATCTCTGTAGTAATGGAAGACCCTAGTGGGATCGATGAAACTTCTGTAAAAGTTTATTTTGATGGAAATGAAATCGATTATACTAAAGCAATGATCACTAAAAAACAAGTGAAGTTTACACCGGAAAGCGACCTTGCGATTGGCATTCATACTGTTAAAGTAGTTGCGACAGACTTGAAAGGAAACACAGGCCAAAAGGAATGGACATTTGAATCTGTTCCACGCTTCACTGGCGGTGAGCACTTCCGTGGTACAACACATAACCATACCAATCTTTCACATGATGCCACTGGAACTCCAGAATCAGCTGCAGCTGCAGGAAAGAAATATGGTTATGACTGGTTTGCATTCTCTGATCACTCACATGATATCGACCCAACTTTACTCGGACAAGATACAGTTGAGCGTGAGGGGATGTTAGAACGTTCAGGTGGAGCAGATTGGCAGTTAACTAAGGATGTTGCTGCTCAGCATACTAAAGATGGTGAATATGTAGTATTCCCTGCATTTGAAATGACTTCAACTTCATGGGGACATTCTAATATCTTCGGTACAGAGAATTTTATTGACCGTAACATTAATAGCAAGATGTATAATACCGATTTAAATAAGTATTATGCATGGGTAATGACTTACGACAATATCGTTGGACAGTTTAATCACCCAGATATGTCTAAAGACGCATTTAATAACTTTAAGCCATACAACAAAGATGTAGATAAGTTATTCACTATGATTGAAGTTGGTAATGGTTCAGGAAACTATGCATATGCCAATGCTGAGAAGAAATTCTTCTCCGTTCTAGATTTAGGATGGCATGTTGCGCCGACTTACGGTGAAGATAACCATGATGGTACATGGGGTAAAACACGTGCACGTACGGTTATCGTAGCAGATGATCTTTCACAAGATTCACTTCTTCACTCGATGCGTAATATGCGCGTGTACATGGTAGAGGATCCAAACTTTACGCTAGACTTCTTAGCTAATGGTTACTACATGGGTTCTACAACAGATAGCAAAGAACTTAAATTCTCTATTTCAGGCAGTGACCTAGTAGCAGAATCTCGTACAATGAGCGAATATGACTATCTAGCATCTACTTATAAATCAGATGATAGAGTAGAAAAAGTAGAATTAATTACAAATGGTGGAGTAGTTGTAGATTCTTACTCACCAATGACGAAAGAATTTACTTGGGAACCATCTTATACAGTGGCTGGCGGCCAGCAATGGTTTGTAGTCCGAGTAACACAGATGGATGGCGAAAGAGCATATTCTGCACCAATTTGGTCTAAAGAAGAAGCGGTTGATGTTAGAGTTAACGGAATCGACGTAGTCGGTGAAGTAATCTTTGAAGGCAACCCAGCTACAATAAAAGCCAATGTAAGCAATAATGGTACACAAGAAGTACAAAATGTAAAAGTTGACCTTTATTTTGATGAGGTTAAAGAAGCGAACTTTATCGGCACGCAAACACTTTCATCCATCGTATCTAAGGGTGTTGGAACAGCAACTTTCACATGGAACAATGCAACAAAAGGCAATCATAAGTTAATTGCCGTTGCGACTTCTGAATATGGCGGCAACCAATTTACACTTGATGTAAATGTAAAAGAGCCGTTAGGAATTAAAGTAATGATCGACGCAAAACACAGCAACGAAAACACCAGCTCAGACAGTGGAACATATAAAGATCGACTAAAAGCCTTCACTTTACTATTACAAAAAGAAGGTTATACAGTCGTTGAAAACACAGCAACGATTACAGATGCCGTTTTAAGTGACGTTAAAGTATTAGTCATTACACACAATCGAATTGCTTTCACTCCTGAAGAAAGGGCTGCTGTTACTAAGTTTGTTAACAATGGTGGTTCCATCTTAATGGCAGGTAAGAGTAATAATAGTACAAGCATTGATACAACAATCAATAATACAATGCTTGCTGAAATTGGCGCTACTATTAGAATGGGTAATGATGGTGTATTTGATGATAGTAAAACGGGCAACTTCTGGTCTGATCCTAAGGTTTCACCTTGGGCAGTAAGATCATTCCCAGGTCTAGTTTCAAACTATATCACTGACCGAGTTTCATTTATTGATTACTTTAGTGGTACTAGTCTTTCAGGACCGGACAATACGGCGCTAACTGATGGTGGTAAAGTAACAATCCTTGCAAGAGGAAATGAAACCACTTATCAAGGGAATGTTAAAGGCGGATTTACTTATGATGCCGTATCAGATTCAACAGGCGGTTCAGCGATTCCGTTAGTTGCATCCGAAGAAATTGGTGAAAAAGGTAGACTTATTGTTTCTGGTATGAACATCTTTAATGATAGTCAGTTAGATGAATCGTATTCACCAAAAGGCAACGATGAATTTTCTTTAAATGCAGTGAACTGGCTGGCGGGTCGTGGGACACAAGTAATGGATATCGCGGATGCTCGCAAGCTTCCATTAGATTCAAATGCAGTTATTGAAGGAACAGTTACAACGGGGGCGGGAGTATTCTTTGATGCCTTCTATGTACAAGATGAAACAGGCGGAATTATGGCCTTCCAAGAGGTTCCAGCAGGTTCCCTTAAACCAGGTGATAAGGTTCGTATTTATGGACATATCATTGCTTTCGATAACAACTTAGAAATTGAATTTGCTAAATTTGAGCAGGATGTTATTAAGATCGGTGAGGGTGAGCCTTTACAGCCAAAAGTAGTACCAACTGGAGAGGCTACATCAGATGCCAACCAAGGACTTCTTGTTAAAGTTAATGGAACGGTTAAATCGATCTTCGATGCAAATTCCTATGTCATTAATGACGGTTCTGGAGATGTGTTGGTATTCACGGATGGTTACATTGTTAACCAAAGTGGTCCAGTGCCTGTACTAAAAGTGGGTGACACATTAGAAGCTGTCGGTCTTTCTGGTTCTTATGCAGATGGTACGCGACTTCGTGTAAGAGATACAAAAGAACTAGTTGGAACAGTTGTGGAAGATACAACAGCACCTGCAGTACCATTAGTAAATGGTGTGAATGATGCAGATGAATCTATCACAGGTACAACTGAAGCTTTGGCAACAGTTGTGGCAAAGGTAAGTGGTGTAGAAATTGGTAGAGCAGAAGCTGATGCTGAAGGTAAATTTACAATCACCATTACAAAACAAACAGCAGGGACGATCATTGTTGTTACAGCAACTGACGTTTCTGGTAATGAAAGTGTCGCTGCTGAAGTAACAGTCAGCCTGACCACTATACCAGAACCAGAGGTTAAGAACGGCTGGGTTAAGGAAAACGGTCAATGGTACTATTACAGCAATGATGTTAAGAAGGTTAATTCATGGCTCCTATTTGATGACAAGTGGTATTACCTTGGAACAGAAGGGGAAATGCTTACTGAAGAGTGGGTGCTAACCGGATCTAAGTGGTACTATGTTGGAACGTCTGGAATTATGAGCACAGATACTTGGATTAACACTGATGGAAAAAGATATTATTTGGATGCTAATGGTGCTATGAAGACTAATGCTTGGATTTCCCGAGGTAGTAATTGGTATTATGTTGGTGCTAATGGAGCAATGACAAAAAATACTTGGGTAGCATCAGGAGGCAAATGGTACTATCTTGGCACTACTGGTGAAATGGCAACAGACACTTGGATTTTAACAGGTGGTAAATGGTATTTCGTGAATGCCAAAGGTGACATGAAGGTTAATTCATGGGTATTATCTAGCGGCAAGTGGTATTTCATGAACAGCAAAGGTGAAATGCATACTGGCTGGGCTTATACAGGTGGTAAATGGTATTATATGGACTCAAAAGGTGTCATGAAAACAGGATGGATTCTTGTGAATAACAAGTGGTACTTCCTATATAGTGACGGCCATATGGCTTCTAATACTAGCATTGGAACCTATAAGGTAGGCAAAGATGGGGCCTGGATTCAGTAATATTACAGAATAAATGGAAAACACCTCTCAACTATTGAGAGGTGTTTTCCATTTTTCTTTTCTCGGGCTTGATATGACTGACCAGACCATCCAGATCTGTAATATAAAACTGTGTTTCAGGAGCTGATTTAAGATAATGATCTTGAAGTAACTGATAATAGTTAACGCGTCTGTCGGGGTCAAATCTCAGCATTGGAAACTCTTTGCGTTCCTTCACATACAAATCAACGGCTTTTTGTACTAAATCCATTTCAACTGCTATCTTTCTGTCCTTTTCTTCAAAAAGATCATATGTTTCTTTTGACATATAATATTTCTTTGAAGGAACACCACCCAAAATGGAAGCGAGTTGGTTGAAATCAATACTATTGTCATCTTGAACGATAATAGTCCGGTAAACTCCTTTTGGAAGACTATCCGAAAACTGCCTGACGGCTTTCCTAACCTGGTCTAAAGTTACATCAATAATTGGGTATTCTTTCACTTCAATTTGATTCTCCTGTTGTGTTTTTTGCTGCCTTTCAACTGGCTTTTTAAAATACTTATGAACCATTGAATAGCCTGTAAGACCTCCAAGTCCTATCCCGGCTAATGTTAGTATTAACGTAAACCAAGGATATAAATTATATACATCATCAATATAGGCTCCAAGCTTGTAACATCCGAATACTGTAAGAGCAATAGTTAAACCAAACACCATGTTTAAAGAAAGGGTTTTCATTAGAAAAGAGGAGAATTCATTCCAATGATCACCATTAAAGTTCTTACCCTTCTCTAGAAATTTTTTAACTTCCTTCTTCATTTCTTCTGAAACGTGATTTTCTTTAAAAAAGTTCTCTAGGTACTCTTCTTGAGTTTTATTATCATGCTTTAAAATACAAGCGTTTTTTTCAATAGCACCCTTTGTATAATGGACATAAATAAAGTTTTCCTCGAAACCGAGTTCGAGGTTTTCTGTCACTCTGCCATGGTATTTCGTAAACCTGTGGTTCATCGTTTTACGCCCCCTTTATATGTTCTTTATGCACAAATGAGCGGGAACGGAACGCCTCTTCCTTTGCATCCTGAAGAATTTGCTTGGCCTCTTGTTTAGCAGCCATTATAATCCGCTGTGATTCCTTTTCGCTGTGTATCATTATTTCTCTTGCATCTTTTCTTGCCTGATTCAGGATTACAGTGCTTGATTCAAGTTGTTTTTCAGCTTCTAGTTTATACTGCTCAGTTAAAAGCAATTGCTTCTCAATATGTTGCTTTCTAACTTCCATGATACCGACTATCTTTTTAAAAACAAGCTTTTTAAGAATAAAAACTAAAACGGTAAAGATAATTGCTTGATAAATCATGGTCCCTAAAGAAATTGGCAGCCCCAATAGTGTAATATCCCCCATAATATTTCCTCCTTTCAAATTATGTTAATCTGTGAGCAATGTAAACCATTGTAAGTGTGACAAAGATATAGGCCTGAATCGCACCGATAAAGATGCAAAATGCCTGCCAAACGATCATCGGCAGAGAAGTGAGAGCGGCAATGATAAAACCATGGCTGACGGCTCCTGCTAACAAAGCCAACATGACTTCTCCAGCATAAATATTACCGAAAAGACGCAGACCTAAAGTTAAAGTGGTTGCAAACTGTTCTAAGATATTGATAGGGAAGAGTGCTTTAAAGGGTTTGAAGAAGCTGAGAAGATAATGTTTAAAACCGTGAAGGCGGATATCGATGAAGTGAGTGTAGGCTATAATCATAATGGCTAAGGTCATCGTAACATGTGCGTCAGCGGTAGGTGACCTCCACCAGGATACAGGGTGTTCTTCACTAGTCAATATTGAAAATGGGACACCTAGGAGATTAGCGATAAATAAATACATTAGCAGGGAAACCCCTGTGGATAAGATGAATAAATTATTCGTTGATCCCATTGAATTCTTCATGATATCTTTGACAAAATCAATGATCCATTCAAAAAAGTTCTGCCATTTATGTGGAGTGCCTGTTGTGGGTTTAAGTGTAGCGAAGTATGCAATAAAGAAAACCAGTAGTGAGGCTACTGTGGTGGTTAAGATAATCGATAAGTCGAAGGTTAAATTAAACCAGACTACTTGTGGTCTAATATGATCCATGATTTTCAACCCTTTCATTTTTTAGGTAATTAGACGGATTGCGAGGAGTAGAATCTAGGTTTTTTGTCATGTATTCTGTATGCGCTTTCATTATAGTCCTTAAATTTTATTATTGCAACATAGTTCACAATTTATTGACAATTTTCTGAATACTTAAGTTAAACAAAGTTAAATTTAAAAATAACATAAGATAGTTTGTACTAATAAATTTGTTTAATATAGTATCAATATAAAAAGGCAGCCATCCGGCTGCCTTTTGAAAAAAAGATCAAAATTATTTAATTAACTGGAGTAAATTCTTTAAAGGTTATTTGAAGTTCATCTAATATTACATTTGCGGATAAATAGGTCTCCGTTTCTGTAAAAAACCATTCATCATTGCCTTCAATAAAAAAAGTAATACCGTTTATCTCTTTCACATATCCTGCATTTGTTGGATTCTCTGCTGAGAAAGCTAAAGTGAATCCTTTGTTCTTTTCTCCAAAGCCAGCATACTGTGGAAACATTCTTATGGCAAATGGCTTATTAAACCCATATTCCTTGTTGAACCAGTGGGTCGCTCTTTCATCAATTGATATTAACATATTTACACCGACCTTTTCCTAATCGTAATGATTCAAACATGAAAATACACATAATAGCTAAGGCAAGAAATGAGTGGTCATTCCTATAATATAAGGATAAAACTTTTCGTTTGGATTGAATGTGACAATATTCACTTACATAAGTTTAAAATGTATCAATTAATAAAATGTTCATAAATACTTTGATTTAAATAGACAATCCCTTGGAAACTGTTCTTTGTTTTGTAACATACTTATGTTATAAAAGATGATAAAATAAAGTTAATATAAACAAGGGAGCAATTAATTATGGAGCAAAAATTGCAGGAGTTAACGGAGACAGTAAATGACATAAAGTCCATTATTCACACCTTTGGAAAGACACTAGAGGCGATTGAAAAAAGATTATCTAGACTTGAACAAATGGACAGTATTGAACACCGCGTTGAGGTTAATCAGATTGATTTGTCCGACATAAAAGATTCATTACAGAGGATTGAAGATGTACAGAGTAATGTAATAAAGGAAATAGGAAAGAAACAAGCTACTCAACAAGAGTTTCAATATATCAATCGCAGGCTGGATTCACATTTAGTTAAATTAGCTAAGGCTGAAGAAGAAATTATTATTCTAAAGAACAAAGAACTATAGAAGATTATATAAAAAAGATCAGATATTTAGGTATCTGATCTTTTTATTGATATTTGGTTTTAGGAAAGCACTTCTGAATTTGGCAATAACATCTTTGATGTATTTTGCTGCTCTTCAGAAATGATCTTGTTAACTTCAATATATTTAATATGATGTTCTTCCATGTCAAGGATTTTAAAACTATATCCGTCGTGAAGGATAACATCCCCCATTTTTGCTTCATAGTTCTCCGTTAAAATCCAACCGCCGATTGTATCAATATCCTCATCGTCAATATCAACGCCCAACAAATCGTTTACTTCGCTAACTAATACTTTTGAATCTATGATAAAATGATTTTCCTCTACCTTACGGACCATTGGAATTTCATCCATATCTGTTTCGTCGCGAATTTCTCCAACAATTTCTTCTAAGATATCCTCAACTGTCACGAGTCCAGAAGTACCACCATACTCATCCATCAGGATCGCCATATGCATCCGGTCTTTTTGCATTTTAACAAGCAGGTCGTGGATCGGAATGGTTTCTATTACTCTAATAATCGGGCGGGTATACTCTTCTAAAGTTTGAGAACTTAGCTTTTCATTTCCGATTAAATCTGTAACCATTTCCTTAATATTGACAAGTCCAATAATATGGTCTTTATCACCATCTATTATAGGGTATCGTGTGAACTTTTCTTCGCGGATTACATGAAGCAGTGTTTCTAAAGTATCTTCCTTAGATAGGGAAACAATCTCTGTCCTAGGGACCATAATTTCCTTTGCAATCCGGTTATCAAATTCAAATATTTTATTTACATACTTAAACTCAGATTGGTTAATTTCACCACTTTTATAGCTTTCAGATAGGATAATTCGAAGCTCTTCCTCTGTATGAGCCATGTCGCTTTCAGAAACAGGCTTAAGTCCAAAGAGTCTAACCACAATCCTTGCCGACCCATTTAATAACCATATAAAAGGGTACATGATTTTGTAGAAGAGGATTAGTGGACGAGACATAATCAGAGTAATTAATTCTGCCTTCTGAATAGCCAGTGTTTTAGGGGCCAGTTCTCCTACGACAACGTGTAGAAAGGTAATCGTCGCAAACGCAATCCCAATTGATAATATGCGTGAAGCACTTTCGGGAATATCCAATCCACTAAAGAATGGAGCAAGCAAGTGCTCTATTGTAGATTCCCCAATCCAACCTAAAGCAAGGGCTGTAATGGTAATTCCTAACTGACAGGCTGAAAGATATTCATCCAAGTTTGAAATTACTTTTTTAGCTGAAATAGCACTCGAATTTCCTTCCTCGATTAACTGATCAATTCTTGAACTTCGTATTTTCACAATAGCAAACTCTGAAGTTACAAAAAAAGCAGTTAAAGCAATTAAAATGGCTATTAAAACCAAGTTAAATATGTCCAAATAAGTTCCCTTAGCTCGTTAAGTACGAGTTAAGGAGTCACCTCCTAGTGATTTCAAAAATTAACTCGTTACATTCAGAAGAGAAGTTTTTAATACTGACCTCAGTGTTGTAAGATTTTTTGTAAATTTCACCTTTTGCTGTTCATCCAAATTATCAATAATTGGGATTAGATCAAATAGGTCACTTTGTAGTTGTTTCATTTGCTGTGTGACAGTACTTACATGTTTCTCCACTTCTGATTCTCGAATTTGTTTATCCTTTTTCATAGCTAGTTTTCTTTTAATCTCTTCTAATGGATAGTGTAATGTTTTGCATTCCTCAATAAATTTCAAATCGCTAATGGACTCTTCCGAATAAATGCGGTAGTTTGATTTAGAGCGTTCTGCACTCAGCAACCCGATAGATGTATAGTAATCAATTGTACGTTTAGAGACCATTGCGATTTCTGCTAATTCGCCAATACGGTACTCAGCCCCATTTTACCACCTCAACAATATAAATTAAGAATAATTATATAAAAATTAAACTGTACAGTCAAACGTTCTGGTTAGTATAGTAGTAGATACAAATATTTTATGAAAAAAGACTTGTCTGTATGAATATAATAAACTGAAATTTTAAAAATACACTGATATCTTTAAACACTTGAATTATATCTTGTCAAAGCAGTAAAACAATAGTATATTCATTATGAATCAACTGAATATTTCCACAAGGGGAGCTACAGTGTGGCTGAGAGTGAACGTTTGAGTTCTAACCCTATGAACCTGTTAGTTAACACTAGCGTAGGGATGTGGTTTGCGATATGAAAGCAATGCAGACAATCCTATTCGTCCTGCATTGCTTTTTTTTTATCGACCATATTATATAGAGGAAGACAGAATCGAACGTTCTCACCGTAAAAACAAAGGGGGAACGATTATGAAAGGTAAACAAAGTAACACATTATTTTTAGTTGAGGTAGCCATTTTTTCCGCATTAGCATTTTTATTTGATTTTATTTCAGGACTTGTATCATTAAAAATATGGCCTCAGGGAGGTTCAGTTTCCATTGCAATGATTCCGGTTTTCCTAATGGCTTATCGCTGGGGAATAAAAGGCGGCATGTTGACTGGATTTTTACTAGGATTACTTCAGTTTATTCTGGGCTTTTCTCAAATTTATACGATTGTTCAAGGGTTAATTGATTATGGCTTAGCATTTACTGTTGTGGGACTAGCTGGTGTGTTTGCTGCTAAAATAAAATCCGGAATAGCTGCTGGGGAAAAGGGAAAGTGGATCACGTACACTGTGCTTGGAGTATTTCTGGGCAGCCTGTTAAGATATGCTTGTCACGTCATAGCGGGTATTGTGTTTTTTGGAGAGTATGCTCCGGAAGGTCAGCCAGTAGCTATTTACTCGTTGCTCTATAATGGCACCTACATGCTCCCAAGCTTTGTCATCAGTGCTATTTTGGTTATTCTTGTTATTAGTGCAGTACCGAAAAAAATAGTTTAAACAATTCAGGAAGGGGCTAAGCCTCTTCCTTTTTGCATCTTCTTAATACGTATATTTCGGATTTTCGTCACAGTATTTCACCCATCATAATGCTAAAATGGCAATATAAAGAAAGATAATCATTCTCAATTAAATAATAAAGGGTGACAGATATGTTCGGAAAAATTAGAACAGGTCAAAGAGGCAAAATAGTAAACATATCTAATGTGGGCAGCCTTGTCCAAAGACGATTGCTTGACTTAGGTATTACTGAAGGTTCAGAGGTTTGTGTTAAGTGCGTGATGCCGTTTGGCGGTCCAGTCATGATTGAATCATGCGGACAGTGTGTCGGACTTCGCCGGAAAGAAGCGCGTCTAATAGAAGTGGAGCTCGTTTAATGGAAATTGCACTTATTGGTAATCCAAATACCGGAAAGACATCTTTATTTAATAACCTAACAGGCTCTTATGAATATGTTGGAAATTGGAGCGGTGTAACGGTTGAGAAGAAAGTAGGAGTCTTTAAGAATAATATTGGTAGATTGATTGATTTGCCAGGTGTTTATTCACTTAATCCATTATCTAAGGATGAAGGGGTGGTTACCTCATATTTCTTAGAGGAGAAAGTAGACAGATTATTAAATATTATTGATGCGTCTCAATTGGAACGAAATTTGCACCTAACACTGCAATTGCTTGAATATGGTAAACCCTCACTAATTGGTTTGAATATGGTTGATGTGGCTAAAATGAGGGGAATTCAAATCGATGTAGAAAAACTTTCAAAGTCCCTGGGAGTTCCAATTATACCAGTTGTTGCTAGGAGCGGTAAGGGATGTGATGTGTTAGTTGAAGTTATTTCAGACCAGTCTAAACAACAAAAACTGAAACCACTCGTTTATTATGGCAAGGAAGTGGAGGAGGCAATTAACAAGTTAACTGACATGCTTGTCGGAAAAATAGACCATTTACCTAGATGGCTTGCACTCCAGTTGTTCGAAGGGAATCAATATGTTAAGCGATATCTCCAAGATATAATGGAAGCTGAAAGACTTGAGTCTATAACATCAGATTTAGAAGAGAAGCTGAAACAGGCACATCATCATTTCAAATCTTTAGCTAATTACATTTACGTAAAGAGAAAAGAAGTAATTGAACGGATTCTTGAAGATACGGTCCAAAAAGAAAATAAGGCTATACCTTTATCAGAGAAAATTGATGCGATTGTAACGAACCGCTATTTAGGTATGCCGATTTTCCTGATGTTCATGTATTTAATGTTTATGCTTACGTTTGACTGGCTAGGTTCACCTTTAACTGATGCCCTAGACGGTTTTTTCACAGGACCTGTAACAATAGCAGTTGAGTCGATCTTAAATACTGTAAATGCGTCGGACTTTATTCACGCATTGGTCATTGAAGGTATAGTAACGGGTGTTGGTGGAGTACTTGTTTTTGTCCCGCAAATCTTTATATTATTCTTTTTTATTTCATTACTTGAGGACTCAGGATATATGGCTCGTGTTGCGCTTGTAATGGATCGTATTATGGAATCAGTGGGTCTAAATGGAAAAGCCTTCATTCCTATGATGATTGGGTTTGGCTGTAATGTTCCAGGTATTATGGCAGCTAGAACCATTGAAACTCCAAGAGAAAGACTATTAACCATCTTGTTAACTCCTTTAATGTCTTGCTCAGCTCGATTACCAGTATATGCTTTATTTGTAGGAGCCTTTTTTGTTGGGAATAAAGCTTTCATTGTTTTAAGTTTATATGTATTAGGAATCATCGTTGCATTAATTTTAGCGAAACTCTTTACTGAAACCCTTTTGAAATCTGAGACATCGTTATTTGTTATTGAACTGCCTCCATATCGTCTTCCACAAATTCAATCCTTGTGGAGGAGTACTTGGGATAAGGGAAAAGGATTTGTTAGAAAAGCTGGTACGTTTATTTTTGCAGGGTCTGTTTTTATATGGCTTTTATCGTATTCTGGTCCAGGAGGATTAGAGGTAGCAATGGACGACAGCTTTTTAGCAGCGATCGGCGGCTTTATCGCTCCTATTTTAGAGCCCATCGGTTTTGGTACATGGCAGGCTTCTGCATCGCTAATTACTGGTTTCTTAGCTAAAGAAGCAGTTATTTCTACGATGAACATTATTTACTTTGTTCCAGACGAAGCAAGCCTTCAGGGCATCCTAGCAGGATACTACACACCACTTGCTGCGTATAGCTTTATGGTATTTATCTTATTGTATATTCCTTGTCTTGCAACTGCAGCCACAATCTATAAAGAAACAGGCTCAAGAAAGTGGACAGCGTTTTCATTATTGTATGCATTAGCAATTGCCTATGTATTATGTTTAGTAATTTACCAGGGTGGAAGGTTATTTGGACTAGTGTAATTGAGGAGGATGAAACCTATGATCGCAAGTATTCTCATCGGTGCAGCTATTTTTGGTTATGCGACTTGGGCTTTAGTAAAATTTATTAATCGTTCAAAAAAAGGAAAATGTGCTGCATGTGATTTAGAAAAAACCTGCTCTACTCAATGTGGTGTCCAAAATAAATAATTGTGAAAAACTGCTGAATTCATCAACAGCAGTTTTTTCTTTTAAAAAAAGGATAAGTTGTGTAAAATTACACTAGATGGTTACAAAGGTAGGGGTTTTAAATATGAACAGAACAGAGATCATAAAAATAGTTTCCGATAAATTACGTTTGATTCGTACAGAGGCTGGTTATACCCAGGATAAAATGGCGGAAATTATTGGTGTATCAAAGAAAACCCTTGTCCAAATTGAGAAAGGGAGAGTTCAAGCAGGTTGGTCAACGGTTGTTACCGTATGTGCTTTATTTAGAGAAACGGAAACGGTTCAATTTCTGTTTGGAAACGAACCGCTTGAAGTGTTAGAAACAGTAGCTAGAGAGGGCATCGATTACCGGAAAATGAAAACCCTTGGCGGTAGAATATGGTGGAAAGAAGTATCGCGGAAAAATGGATATGTTTTACAGCAGAATATCATAAGCAAGCATTTTCGAATACTTGACGATAAACATTACCGCATTTTTAGCAGCTTTGATGAAAAACTAACGAAATCCCGCTTTAAAGAAATATCTAAGTAAATAATGAAACATCAGGCGTGTTCAGTTAGAACCGTCTTTTTTTAGTACAAAATACAATTTTAAAAAAACGATTGTCATGAGTGAACGAAATAACTTTTAACACGTCTTATAGGAAGAGTGATCAAAAGAGGTTTAACGGGGGAAAGCGAGGCAAGACGATGGAAGCATTGATTAAAAATGCTAAAGAGGGGGATCATCTTGCATTTGCCATGTTGTTTAAGGAAAATTATCCGTTTCTTGTAAAATATTTAATGAAAATTACAATGAATCCAGATATGGCCGAAGAATTGGCCCAAGAAACAATGACAAAATGCATCCAAAAAATCCATCTCTACAATGGTCAAAGTAAGTTTTCTACTTGGCTTGTATCAATTGCTACTAATACATACATTGATCAATGTAGAAAACAAAAAAGAGAAAAGAACTGGTTAGGTCAAGAAGAAATCTACAGGAAGTTAAAGTGGCATTTTGAAAGCAGGAATGAGGAATGGAATGATGCCATAGAGGCGTTAGGAAGATTACCTGAAGATGTCCGCGTTCCGATTGTATTAAAGCATTATTATGGCTATTCTTACGATGAAATTGGCGAATGGATGAAAATTTCCCCAGGAACGGTTAAATCTAGGGTCCATAACGGGATAGTGGCAGTAAGAAGGGAGCTGAAACTAGGTGAAGAAACAGAAAGTCGTCAGACTCGAACCAGAACAACAAAATAAATTAGACTTGAATGCTATTCACGAACTACAAGAGGGGTTAAACAAGGTTGATTCCTTCCCGCTCTATACTCCTGACCTGCAATGGTTTGAACATATGGTACTGGCTGAAAAGCAGAAGTTAAGAAAAAAGTTGGTAAAGGACTTATCCATCTTTATGATGATTGCTATATGTATCTTAACAGGAATTGTTGTATCGCTTTACCAAATGCCTATTATTTTTATTTTCTTACAGGTATTCACCACCCTATTTATCATATTGTATACAGGAACAAGGCTTGGTAAGAAGGTGAACAGTGAATGAATGGGGAGTATTCTTTAACTGTAATTCTGCTAGTTGCTGCCATTTTGATGCTGCAGAGCATATATTTATTTTTAGATGCAAGAAAAAGAAACCATAACTATTGGCTTTGGGGCATTGTCGGATTGATTCAAGCACCGATGCCAACACTTTTTTACTTGATTTTTGTTCGTAAAATATTCAACAAAAAGAAAGAATCTATTGGAGAATAGTGGTTGGGTGGCTACCTATTTAGGATAATTCTGAAAAATGGGAATTGACATTCAGTTAAACTGGTGATAATCTAACAAAGGTAGAAAATAAAGGAAAAGGAGGGATACCAAATGATTGTACTAAACAAGCAAGCTTTTCAAGAAATCTTTCATATGGTAACCTGTCCTAATTCAAGAACGTAGCATGTTATTTCCTTTTAAAAAATGGACTAATAGGCACAGGTTACAGTTTTATTCGTAACGTGTGTTTTTTTGTCTCCTTTTTTTGAGACATACTGCACTAATGCGGTATGTCTTTTTTGTTTAATTAAATTTAATCAGGAGGGAACGGTTATGAAAATGAGGATTGAAGTTAGTAGGCAACACAAAAAAGAAGAGCTGGAAAGTGGTTAGTTAGCCATTAATAAGGGGGTTCACAAATGTTCTCAGTATTAAAGAAATTAAATTGGTTTTTTAAAGAAAATTTGAAGCGTTACGTTGTCGCTATTACGCTGTTAATTCTTGTAGGTATACTTGATGTTATACCGCCGAAGATCATAGGTATGGCAATTGATGATATCCATGCGGGGAGCATGAGCAGTAATAAAATATTTGATTATCTTATATATCTCATACTAATCATGCTTCTTTCTTATGGAATAACATACATTTGGATGTACCAGCTGTTTGGTGGAGCGTTTCTTGTTGAAAGAAAGCTTAGGTCTAGGTTCATGAGCCACTTGTTAACCATGTCCCCGACCTTTTATGAGAGAAATCGTACGGGAGATTTAATGGCACGTGCGACAAATGATTTGAAGGCGATTTCAGTCACAGCAGGATTTGGAATATTGACTCTCGTAGATTCTAGTGTTTGGATGCTGACATTAATCATTACTATGGGTTTCTTAATTAGTTGGAAACTTACACTTGCTGCCATTCTTCCCTTGCCGATTATGGCCTATATCATGCAGATTTACGGGAAAAGAATTCATACTCGCTTCATGGAGGCTCAGGATGCTTTCGGTGAGCTAAATGATCGTGTCCTTGAGTCGGTTGCGGGTGTTAGAGTGATACGAGCATACGTCCAGGAGGAAGCAGATAAGAAGAGGTTTCATCAGTTGACGGAAGGTGTATATAAGAAGAATATCGATGTCGCAAGAATTGACTCATTATTTGATCCGACAATAAAAATTCTAGTTGGGATCAGCTACTTAATTGGTCTAGGATATGGCGCCTATTTAGTTTTCAAGCAATCCATCACACTTGGTGATCTTGTCTCATTTAATGTCTATCTGGGCATGCTTATTTGGCCGATGTTCGCGATAGGGGAATTAATCAATATTATGCAAAGGGGAAATGCTTCGTTAGACAGAGTGAATGAAACACTTGCGTATACAGCAGAAGTAAAAGATCCAAAGCAGCCTATTGAGGTGGAGAAACCCGATAAAGTGGAGTATAGCATGGTGAATTTTCGTTATCCATCATCTAAAGTGGATAATTTAAAGAATATCAATGTAAAGCTATTACACGGCCAGACCTTAGGGATTGTCGGTAAAACTGGCAGTGGTAAAACAACTTTTATCAAACAGCTTCTAAGACAATACCCTCTTGGAACTGGAGAGTTAGCTATTTCAGGTGTTTCACTTGAAGAGCAGAAGCTTGATCAAGTACGAAGATGGATTGGGTACGTTCCTCAAGACCATGTGCTTTTCTCGAGAAGTGTAAGGGAAAATATTTTATTTGGCAATAAAGAGGCGACTTCAAAAGACTTAGAAGAGGCTATTGATTTATCTGCTTTTCGTAAGGATTTAGAAATGCTTCCAGACGGGTTAGAGACATTGGTAGGAGAAAAGGGTGTTGCTTTATCTGGAGGCCAGAAACAAAGAATATCAATCGCACGTGCTCTAATAAAAAATCCCGAGATTCTCATACTAGATGATTCTCTGTCGGCGGTTGATGCAAAGACAGAAAAAATCATTATTGACAATATCCGTCATGTTCGTAAGGACAAAACAACAATTATCTCCACACATAGATTATCGGCAGTTGAGCATGCCGATCATATAATCGTGATCGATGAAGGTAATATTGCCGAAGAAGGTACACATGAACAGCTTCTAACGCAGGACGGTTGGTATAAAGAACAATTTCTGCGTCAGCAGGTAGAGAAAAACGTTGATGAGGAGGTGACAGCATGACTACAAGCAGACGATTAATACAATACGCTTTAGATTATAAAAAAATCATTCTTACTGCATTGCTCATGCTGACAATCTCTGTTGGAACTGATTTAGCGGGGCCCTTTATTGCTAAGAACATTATTGATAATCATATTTTAGGGATTGAATCTATTTGGTATGAAACTCAAGATGGCAAGAATGCAGTGGAATATAATGGTTCTTTTTATAAAAAAGAAAGAAATTTTTCTCCGGACGAGAAAAAAGGCCAGTCTATCAGGGTCTTGCAAGTTGGATCAAGGTTTGTATCCGTTAATGGGGATATAGAGTTTGATGGAAACAGAAGTTATGAGAACGGAATTTTAATCATTGAAAAAGGAAATTTGAAGTCAGAATACGAAGCAAGATTGGTAACTGGGGGAGAACTGCAAAGGTTTTATCAACTTGAAATTCCTGGAATTATCCAGCTGTTGATTATTTATTTTGTTCTTCTAGTCATTTCAGCGATCTTTCAATATGGTCAGAGATTCTTATTGCAGAAATCAGCTAACCGAATTATCCAAAAGATGCGTGAGGATGTTTTTGGTCACATTCAAAAACTTCCTATCAACTATTTTGACAACCTGCCAGCAGGTAAGGTAGTAGCAAGAATTACTAATGATACTGAGGCAATAAGAGAATTATATGTTACTGTTCTTGCTACATTCTTTACTAGTGTCATTTATATTACAGGGATTTATGTTGCACTGTTTATCCTAGATGCAAAGCTTGCTGCAATATGTCTACTTCTATTGCCCATTCTCTATATCTGGATGGTCATTTATCGTAAATACGCTTCTAAATATAATCATGTCATTCGTTCTCGAAATAGCGATATTAATGCTACCATTAATGAGTCAATTGGAGGCATGAGCATTATTCAAGCCTTTGGAAGGGAAAAGGAGACGAAGGCAGATTTTGAGAAACTTAACACAGACCATTTTAAGTATCAAAATAAATTGCTTAACTTAAATGCGTTGACTTCCCATAATTTAGTAGGGGTTCTAAGGAACATTGTTTTCGTCGCCTTTATTTGGTATTTTGGGGCACAGTCGTTAAACCTTTCTTCAATGATTTCGCTTGGCGTATTATATGCATTTGTTGATTACATTAATCGGCTTTTTCACCCAGTTCAAGGAATTGTCAATCAGCTTGCAAATTTAGAGCAGGCACGTGTTGCTGGTGAAAGGGTATTTAAGCTATTAGATGAACAGGGTGAGAATGTAAGTAACGAACGGATAGCAAGATTTAAGGGGAAAGTTAAGTTTGATAACGTCTCTTTTGGATATAAAGAAGGAGAGTATGTCCTAAAGAATATTGATTTTGATGCCAGGCCAGGGGAAACAATAGCACTTGTAGGACATACTGGGTCTGGGAAAAGCTCCATAATGAATTTATTATTCCGGTTTTATGATACTCAAAAAGGGAAAATAATGATTGATGATTATGACATTGTAGCGATCTCACGACAAACGATTCGGGATCATATGGGTATTGTTTTACAGGATCCATATTTATTTACTGGCAGCATTGCTTCAAATGTGAGCCTGAATGATCCTTCGATCACAAGAGAAATGGTAGAAAAAGCCTTAAAGGATGTTGGAGCTGATAAGGTATTCCAGAATCTTGAAAATGGTTATGATGAGCCTGTCATTGAAAAAGGAAGCACCTTATCGAGTGGTCAGCGGCAAATTATTTCCTTTGCTAGAGCACTTGCTTTTAATCCAGCTATATTAATATTAGACGAGGCGACTTCGAGTATCGATACTGAAACAGAGGCCCTCATACAAGAAGCAATGGATGTCTTGAAAAATGGCAGAACCACCTTTATTATTGCACATAGATTATCGACCATTCGTAATGCGGACCAAATCCTCGTTTTAGATAGAGGAGAAATCGTTGAGCGCGGCACACATGACGACTTAATGTTGTTAAAAGGAAAATATTATCAAATGTATCAGTTGCAAAAAGGGAATGCCAATTTGGCAGTTTAATTATTTCGAAAAATGTTCACAAAATTTAGAGTGACCTGTTACTTTTATCACATGAGAAACCCCAACACTATGGTAACTTAAAAATGTTTAAGCATTTTCAAAAAGGGGTGGATCCTAGTGACTGACTATTCAGTTGTATTGGTAATCGGCAGTTTGTTAATTCTTTCGTATTATATAGGCTATATGGTTGTTAAACAATAAACTACAGCGCTTTTAGCTGTAGTTTTTTATGTGATGATTTTTTAAAAGTTACCTGTTGATTTGTGCTCCAGGTGCTTCGCGCACCTTAAGGAGGTCAGGGGAGCCTCCTCGGCGCTAAAGCGCCTGTGGGGTCTCCCCTTGACCTTACTCCTGCAGGACACTGATTCGCTTCTTCGAATTTGCCCACGCACGAAGAAAATGCGGTAGCATTTTCGAGGAGTCTCGCACCTGGAGCACAAATCATCAATACAACCTTAAATAGCACCCAAAATAAATCCCCCTCCGGTTTGGAGGGGGATTAGCCATGTTATTTATTTGTACGTTCTGGTTTAACTAAATTAGCGTTGGAATCCGCCAAGTTGTTGTTCTGCCATTTGAACTAGACGCTTAGTGATTTCTCCTCCGACAGAACCGTTTGCACGTGAAGTAGTTTCGCCACCAAGTTGTACACCAAACTCAGTTGCAATTTCGTACTTCATTTGATCAAGCGCTTGCTGTACTCCAGGTACTAAAAGTTGATTAGAGTTGTTGTTACTAGCCATAGTTGAATAACACTCCTCTTAATAATTTTGGGGTCAGTATGGAATTGAACCATTATGGTTATTGTAACCATTGCCACCTTGGCCTAACCCATCTTAAATAATGATTATAAATTGGAGATGATTCACACATTGTGTGGCTGGGTTAGCCGGGCTTGCACCGGCCCTGAGACCCTTTGATTGGTTTAACCCATCGAGTTATGTTTGTTGCTTTGTAATCATTATTATGGTTAAAATCCTCAAGCTTATTCAACTTTAAATATTAGTAATTTATTCCATTACATAGCGGAGAATTTGTAACGCAAACTATAGAAAAAACAAAAGGGTGATTAGGATGTCGATATGCCCAATATGTAATGGATTTCGAGAGGTTTATTCAATATGCAGCTCCTGTGGAAGTCAAATGATCGAGAGCGGCAGAGTAATGGATTACTATGATGATTACAGTCCTTACATGGAAATTGACTTAATGAAAATGTTTGATGGATATCAAGATACAAACTCAGGTCATAAATGTCCTCATCTTTATCGATGTCCAACTTGTCAAAACGATGAAATTATATTTATTAAGGAATAGATCAATGAGTAATAAAAAAGCTCCGTGTCATTGGGAACACGGAGCTTTACATCATTATTGTTCGTTAATAGCACGAATACGTGATTGTGTATCAACATCGAAGAAATGTGATTTATTTAAATCAAAAGCTAACTCAATTGACTCACCTGGGTGAACTTCTACACGAGAATCAAGACGAGCTACAAAGTCTTGACCATCTAAGCTAGAGTAAACCATCATTTCAGCACCAGTTAATTCTGCTACATCAATATTAGCTGTAATCTTCGTACCAGCAGATGCTTCAATGAACACAGGCTCATCATGAATATCTTCTGGTCTTACCCCTAGAATGACTGGTTTTCCAACATATCCTTGTTCGCGAAGGAATTTCATTTTGCCTTCTGGTACTGCAATTGTGTCGTTACCGATAATGAATTTTCCATCTTCTAGTTTACCATTAAAGAAGTTCATGGCAGGAGAGCCAATGAAGCCGCCAACGAATACGTTCTCAGGCTTCTCATATACTTCCTTCGGTGAACCGACTTGTTGAATAATACCGTCTTTCATAACAACTAGACGTGTCGCCATTGTCATAGCTTCTGTTTGGTCGTGTGTAACATAGATTGTTGTAGTATTTAAACGGCGATGAAGCTTAGCAATTTCGGCACGCATCGCTACACGAAGTTTGGCATCAAGGTTAGATAATGGCTCGTCCATTAAGAAAACTTTCGCATCACGTACAATCGCACGGCCTAAGGCAACACGTTGACGCTGACCACCTGAAAGAGCTTTTGGCTTACGAGTTAAGTAAGCTTCTAATCCAAGAATTTTTGCAGCTTCTTGAACACGGCGATCGATTTCATCTTTAGGGAATTTACGGAGCTTTAATCCAAAAGCCATATTATCATAAACTGTCATATGCGGATAAAGGGCATAGTTTTGGAACACCATCGCAATGTCACGATCTTTAGGAGCAACATCGTTTACTCTTTTACCATCAATATAGAAATCACCTTTTGAAATTTCTTCTAATCCAGCAATCATTCGAAGAGTCGTTGATTTACCGCAGCCTGATGGGCCAACAAATACGATGAATTCTTTATCTTGAATGTGTAAGTTAAAATCCTCAACCGCCGTTACCTTATTATCATAAACTTTATAAATATGGTCTAATTGTAATTCTGCCATGTGTATTTCCCTCCATCATCTTGATAGTTATAGTTTAACTAGAGAGTAATGAAAGCGCTATATACACGTTGCACAAGATTATAGGATTAGTTTTTGGGCACTTTGTTATTTCTGCTCTCTTGCTCATATAACATACAAGCTAAAAAGACTGTGAATGCACCATAAAAGTCTTTTAACTGAATGCCTGTTTTTTCTACAAACTTATCAATCCGATATTGAAGTGTATTTCGATGGATATACAGGCCTTTTGCGGTCATGCTGGCATTAAGGTTATTTTCTAAGAAAATTTTTAGAGTATCAAACAGCTCTGGATCATCTGTAAATACATCGGTAATATGTCTGTGAAGCTGTTGGGTGATGGGATCATCCAAGTGAGCAGCAACGAATGTAGGGAAGATTTTTTCAAAAGTAAGGATATTTCTACTATCTAAATTCTTTTTTGCAAAGGAAAAAAAATCTCGTTCATGCTTGAAATGATCTCGAATTTGTTCTGTAAATGGATAAACCTTTCCAATATAGAAAAAAATCTTAACATAGAAATCACTCTCTAAGGTGTCAGTCATTGATACTAATTCTTGTTCAGAAAGTGTGATATTACTAACTTCTTCAATGACAACACCGCTATTATTATGATCCCAGATGATTATTACATCTTCTGTAAAAAAACCCTTCAGTGCAGATTCAATTTCGGCTTGGTCGATACCAATCCCTTGGATGTAAAACTGGATAAAACGAAAAGAAGATTCTGTACGATAGGAAAGAGTTTGTCCTTTGGCAAAAAGATATTCATACCACTTTCTAGAAATACTTGTAAATGCCTGTGGTTGAAATTCAATTTGTTCATAGAGTGTGTTAAGCACTTTGAGTTCTGCTTCAGTTATGCTTGCCTTTGGAATACCTACCCATTCCTGCTCTGATTCATCGAAGAAGATATATTGGTCAGCAGGGTATTTTGGCTTCTCAGCGTACATTACTGAATGTTTATATAAATCAAGAATTTTTCTTAGCATGGTCAACTTCCTTATTGTATTAATAATGGTTTTTTTTGATTATGTATTAAACCAAGTGTAACAAAAAAAAACTGACAGTTAAACCTGTCAGCTTCCTTTAACATTAGATCTGTTATTGTTAAGTGTAGATTTTTGCGAAATCTGTTTAAGTTTTCATTCATCATTACCTATGGATAATATTAATCTGATTCATAAGGTGGTTGTTCTTTTACTAGGTCTCTGGCTTCTTCGATGTTGGCTGTGTTTTCCCGGTTGTGTACGCTGCCGCCTGATAAGCCTTCGTTAATGATTCGGTCAATATCTAGGTAGATCTTATCCTTACCCTCATATAATACATCTGACTGAGTATTCTTTTCTTTATTATTCGCCATCGCTTTCATTCCTTTCCCATTTTTCTTAGTGTGTGAAAAGGAATTGTTTTAATGCAGGAGTTCTATTCATAAACATGGTATAGCATCAGTTCATGAATTTGGCTTGTTAAGGATTCAACATCTTTTTGTTCCGGGGTATTTGCGGTCCACTCAATTTTACCTGATTGATGATATACTCCAGAGTATCTTTTCTTATTATAATAAAATGAAAAATTCCAGCCGGGAATATTCTTATTTTCAAATAGTGGCTTGAATTGAAAATGCATGAGCATTTGGTTACCCCCTTATTGCTTATTAATCTTAGCTTAAGGGATATTTTCAGGACAATCCAGCTGATTTTTATTTTTTTTTATAAGCTGAAGAAATAATCGACAAAGGTGATCAGTTTTTCTTTCTTCAATATGACGTTCATCAAAGCTCATCGGTTTAGAATTTACTTCGAACAAGTAGTACTGACCTGTTTGACTTTGGCCAGCATCGATAGAAAATTCACCAAAAAACCCAAATTGATTCGTTAAGGCTTCGCCAACATGATGAACAATGGTTTCAATAAATTTATCATGTTCAGGGGATTGAATGTCTTCATATGGAAGAATCTCTCCCCCAGCTGGTATATGAGTGGTAACATCTTGCTTCTGTGATTGCCTAATGCCGACCCCTGTCACAGTATAGCGAGATTGCTCATCCGCATGGGCTATGATGCGAAAATCAAATCTATTTCCATTAAAGAGTGCAGGATGGATAGATTTTTGAGCTAAGTAGGTCTTTTCTTTTAACTCCTTTTCCCATTTCAACCAAAACTGATCAAAGGAATCAAACCATTCATGTTCTTTTACACCCTTTAGGGAGATTTGAACCTCATTTTCATTAGACTTATTTATCTCTAATCTGTAAACCCCCTTACCACGTGCCGATTTTGCTGGCTTTAAGTAAATCTTATTATGTTTTTGAATAAAAGAGTATAATGCCTGCTTCTGAGTTACAAGAATCGTTTCGGGTAAGTACTCACGAAGCACTGGATGGTTCCCAAAAAGTGAATACAGGTGATGCTTATTTATAAAGCATGGATTAAAAAACGGAATTTTCTTCTGAGATAACAGGCTAAAAAACTGCTGGCAACTTTCCTGCTGCTCCGTATTTCGAAAGGGGATCCGGTTATAGACAAGGTCGGGAAACGGGAAAGATTTCCTCAGCCAGGAATTCTTTTCTGGGTGAAACATGTAACCAACAATAGAATTAACCCCAACATCCTCTACTGTGAAAATAAAGCTTATTCCATCATGTGAAATAAGCTTTTTTTGTAAAGCAATAAACAAGGGGCCATTCCCTGAAATCATGCCATCTTTCTTACGAGCTGTTAAGATTCCAACTAGAGGTCCGGTAATTTCCTTTTTTAAAGAGATATCTTTCATTTGAAAATGGCCTCCGGATACAGGATAGATTGTTCAGTAAGAAAGACGGCAAAGGCGAGCGACAGTTTACGAGTTAGGAAGTCGAATTTCTTTAAATCAGGGTGACTAAAGATTGATCTTCCAGGTTTAGAATTTGCCTCAAAGAACCAAATTTCTCCATTTTTATCAATTCCTAAATCAAACCCAATCTCCGCGATTATCCCTTCCATATGGTTCTCTATCGCTTCACTTAAAACAAGGGCTGCTTCAGAAAGTTTTTCCTTGAAAATCTCACTCTCTTCCTTTGAAAATATCTCTTTTAGCGTTTTGGTCTCTCCGCCGCTTCGCTTATGGGTCGTGACGCTCCCAGAGCCTGCAACCTTGGCTGCAAGGGCCGTTACATGCCAAGCTCCAATATCATCTTTATTTGTATGAATTCTAAAATCGATAAATCGCTGTTCCTGCCTAAGTAGGTGTATTCCTTGTTGGACGAGGATATTAGCTAGATTTTTCTTAGCAAAAACAGTACTAAATAACTTTTCAAGTGATAAAAATTTTCTCAATCGATTTACACCAGTATCATCTTGATACCGACAGAAGTAAGCATCTTCGAGTTTGTCATAAATAATTTGGTGAATCCCGAGGCCAAGGCTGCCATTTTTAGGTTTAAGGTATACATGACCGTATTTAGCTAACATTTTTTCAATTGTTGAGAATGAGGTGAAGGGGTGTGCCTCTGGAAGATATCGGGATACTGAGCTATCCTGTAGTAAACGTTCATAAATGTCGAGCTTATTGAAGAAACCTGGATTATACCAAGGAATAAGGTATTCTGTTTGCAGTCTTTCCTTTACTTGGATTAATTTTATATTCCTTTCACTTTTTCGATTGGGAAGCCGGTCGTAGATGACATTCGGAAATGGTACATCAATCGTTTTCCAATTGTTGTCTTGATAGAAATACCCCGTGATCGTCGCTTGTTCCCAATTAATATGCTGTTCACCAAAAACGAAAGGCAGTGCACCAACCGTTTTATTTACAGATAACAGCTTTGAGAAGAAAACCGATCGCTCACCTATAGGTCTTTGGGGGAAAGGAGTGAATCCAGCAGTAAATATGCCAATAAGCGGGCCAATATAAAGTGTTTCATTCTCAATAAAGGTGTGTAAGGATATTCGAAAGTCTGGGAAGTTTAATTCTTTGTGTATTTCTTTGCTTATGCTTATGCGATCTTGTTTAGTTGGCTGCGGCAAAAAATTGGCAGATATAGTTTTTGTACCAAATGCTAATTTCTTTATAGACTGCTCTTTAAGAAGAGCTGGCGGGCATAATACAGCAGCTTGGTTAGTCTGGTCTGTGAGTTCAATAATATAACGTTTTCTCACTAAAGCTCTTCCTTTCTTTGCGGGAATTTTCAAAAAGATGTTTTCCGTAGAGAAGGGGGGCTCGTAATAATGTTTCTTTTAAGGTTGGTTTTGTTTGAAGTATGACTTTTCTTCCCGGTTTAGAATTAACATCAAGAATCCAAATTGCCCCGTTTTTAGCAATCCCAATATCAATGCCAATTTCAAATAAAGGAAGGAATTCACTCTCAAGCAGGGCTGGAAGCTGAGTAATAATGTAGTCGATTTCATTACAAATCAATTCATCTTTGGCAATAGGAAGTGTTGCGGTCCAGGTGGAGAAATCTAGGGTTGAGCCGCCAGCACTTAAGTTCGACAAAAGTCCGGCTTTATTCCCAATGCGGACTCCTTTGCCTCGTTCGACCCAATCACCGAACTCATTTTTTTGTAGTAAAATTCTAATATCAAATGGTTGTAATTCAGCATTTGAAAGCTCTAGATACGGTTGAAGAAGGTAGGTACGCTGTGTGATTAAAGTCCTGAGCCAGGAAGCTAGCTTGGCAGTGTTTGGAAAAGTGCGGGAAATCATTTCTTTGTTTTTTTCTGTTTTAACAAGATACGTCTTAGAAATTTTTTGTAAATAATAGATGCCATAACCTTGTGAGCCATTAATCGGTTTGATAATGAGTTTATTCCGTTTATCTAACTCTTGTACAACGGTCTTAGTATCTTTAATCAGTTGAGTTGATGGTAGATAAGCCGCTAGAACAGAGGAGTTTAATGCCTGATAGAGTTCCATTTTATTTGGCAGCCCATAGCCTAAAAACGTAATATCAGACCTGGTCTTTAACCATGAAACGATTGGCATACACTGTTTTGAATGTTTATCTTCCCCATAAAAACAGCGGTCATAAATGAGCGCCGGCAATAAGAACTCTTCATCCTGCCACTGCTTTTTTTCGGAATCAAATTTTTTTCCTCTTACTTGAAGAGAATGCGGATTTATCATTGAAGGCATGAAACGGTAACAATCCATACCAGTATCTGCCGCTAGGACTGCCATCTCATTTATATATCCTGACTCACTTTCCATACTTAATGTCATGATTCCGAACGCAATCAAGTAAATTCCTCCTATTCTTCAGTTGTATCAAACGCGAGCTTCGTACAGAATTTGATAATCGCTTTTGCAGAAGGTCTTATTTTCAACTTTCCATCCTCAAAGTTCTTTGAGGGCTTTGAATTTACCTCGATTAACCAAAGCTTTCCGTTATGGTCAATTCCCATATCAATACCAAGTTCACCAAAAATACCAGATGACTGAAGGCTGATAGCCGAGGTAATTTCGACAGCCAATCCCTTCATTTCTGAAATGATGCTGCTTGCCACTTGAGCGCTAAAGGATTTCTCTAAAGCGGTTTGTGGCGCCATGACCTCACCACCCTTAGCTATGTTAGAGACAAATTCCTTTTCTGATGAGATTCTAGCGACAACAGAGGTTACCTCCCAAACATCCTTGTAATTCTTGTGGCAGAGCACTCGAAAATCCATTCCTCTAGAATCATAAGTGATCAGTGGAATTCCTTGTTGGATAATGTAAATTCGATTGTTTAGTAATGGTTTTAATTGCAGGTAAATTTCATCAAAAGTGCAGTCTCTAAGTTTCTTTTCTGAAAATGCCTTTAATGAAGAATTAACAGATAAAACATCATCCGTATAATCAAGCTTGAAAATACTTCTTCCCTGGCTGCCATGAACTGGCTTTATAAACACGTTCTTATATTTTTTTAGAAAATAAGTTAAATTTTCTTTACTAAAAATCTCTGTCTCAGGTACGTGAGGAAATAGATGGTTTTCGTTTATTAATTGTTGATGAACTTCCCATTTTGATAGGAAGCGATCATTAAACAAAGGGATATTTAACTGTTCTAGCTTTTTACGAAAAAGTGTAAAATCATTGGCATATTCTAGTTTTCTTGAGTGAATCCGGTTATAAATTACATCAGGTAATGGGAGCTCTGAAGGAATCCAGTTTCCATTGCTATAGTAATATCCCTGTACATTAAATTCTTTATAGGTAAATACATAGAAAAAACCTCCAGCTTCCAAAATACCATGATGAAGCTCCTCGCAAAATGTATTGATAGAGCCGAAGCTTAGTTCAGTAGCTACTGCATTGAACTCTGTTAACAGCCCAACGACTGGGCCAAGATAAAGGATATTGTTTTCTTTTCTATAACTAGCATGAAACTTATAACACTGTATAGGTAAATAGAATTCTTTAAATAAATTCTCAGGCAGATTTAGCTCATATGAGTCTATTTCTGCAGCTTGAACTTTTATTGATATTTGCTTCTTTCCTAAGGAAATTGTCAGTTCATCACCATCGTTTAAGCGTAATTGCTGAAGAAGATAAAAGGAAATTCGTACATGATCATGGTGTGTGCTGATTGATTTCCAGGGAATGATTGAGATTGGGGGCATACTCACTCCTCATTTGTCGGCTAGTTTCGGGTATATAGGCATTAGCTGATATAGCATCGTATGTTAACTGGAGTATGTGTGTGATTCTTAGTTAAGTGAGGTAGTGTATCTTTTGAACATTCTCGCATTTATCTTCATAGTTTGTTATAGTAGTTGGGAGTTCAAAGCAAAACGTGCAGGTGTTATGAATGAGGTATTTGGGATAATTATTTAACCTAAACGTTAGAGCTAGATAGAAATGAGGAGTGGTAAGATGTCAGTTAATTTATATGATGCTGCCTATGCATTGGAAAAAGCAATTCGTCAAAGTGAAGAGTATACACAACTTCAGCAGATGTATAGTGAAGTAAATGCAGATCCTGAAGCAAAAGGGATGTTTGATAATTTCCGTCAAATCCAAATGAATTTACAGCAGAAACAAATGATGGGGCAGGAAATTTCTGAACAGGAAATTCAACAAGCTCAGGCAACAGTGGCAGTTGTTCAACAAAATGAAAAAATATCCCGCCTAATGCAGGCAGAACAAAGAATGAGCATGATTATTGGTGAATTAAACCAGATTATTATGAAGCCATTGGAAGAGCTTTATACAAAATAATTGATTAAATGGGAGTCCTCGGTTCATTATCGGGGGCTTTTACTTTTCTTTTATACCCTTTGTTCTATCTGGGCCTAAATTATCATAAAAGTGATATAAGGGTAAATTCAACCAAGAACAGGGGGCAGTAACATGATTTACCGCTTGCTGGCGTTAAATATCGATGGAACGATTTTACAGACGAATGGCAGAATTCATAAGACAACAAAGGAAGCTATTGATTATGTTCAACAAAAGGGGATTTTTGTCACACTTGTAACATCGAGAAGCTTCCCTTCCGCTAAAAAGGTAGCTAGGGCTTTAAAAATAAAAAATCCATTAATCACTCATCAAGGGGCATATATTGCCAGCGCTCAAGATAAGCCCATTTATGTAAAGAGGATTAGTGAAGATATCACATATGATACCGTCCGGTTCTTAGAAGGAATACCATGCCAAATCCGGCTAGTCCACGAGGATTACTCCTTAGCAAATCGGACAAAACTGTATAACAATTTGCTATCCAGGACGGTCTTTACCTCAGGGGACCCGGTCTTTTATTCTCAGCAATTTGTGTCGTCCTTGAGTGAATACTTACATGATCAACCAGTTACTCCACCAAAAATAGAAGTTTATTTTGAAGAGGAAAGTGACCTACAGGATGCACAAGATGCTCTTGGTAAAATGTTTACGGAAATTGAGACAGTTTGTTTGGATCCATTAAGGCTAGACATAGTCCCTGCAGGAGTCTCTAAGCTAAGTGGTTTATCCTACCTTTGCAGTACTTTAGGTATTCAGAGGAAGGAAATGGTTGTGATTGGCGATGGATTAGATGATATACCATCTATTGAAGCAGCAGGCTTAGGCGTAGCTATGGGGAATGGAGGATTTGAAATCAAAAGGGCATCCGACTGGATCACACGTTCACAGAACGAACAAGGCGTCGCATACATGGTAAAAGAACATTTTAGAAAACAACAGCCAATTGAATTCCTCCGTAAAATGAATATAATAAAAAAATAGGCAGTGATATGGGTCGTTGTTGAGTTTAACTTACTTGATTGGAGCGATGTACCTTTCGCTCCAATCAGAAGTAAACTTTTAAACAAAATAGTAAAGAGTGACATCGCAGGTATGACCCTGCGGTGTCTTTTGGTATTTATTAATAATTTCCATTATGTTGACCTGATATTATTGTTTTTGTACACTTAAGGAAGTTTTACTTTATTTTGAGAGAGTGATGGTATTGAAAATTTCTATATTGGGTTTAGACGACGAAAGATTCAACCGGCCCTTACAGCTAATAGCAAACTTGTTTTTTGAAGAAAGCAATATCGTGAAAGATTTAGATATAACCTCAGATATTACAATTGAATTTAATCTGGAAGCAGATGCTAAAGTAGTAAGAGTGTCTGGAGAACTTAAGGACCAGAATGAGCAAACATTTAAAGCTAGTTATGAAACTGAATTAGTACCGTCTGATTCAGAAAAAGAAAGGTTTAAGCAAATAAAAAATGCGGTGGCCCATGTGTACTTGACAGTTTTACAGGACTTGACAGAAATTACCCAAAAATGGGGCATTCTCACAGGGATCAGACCGACAAAACTACTACACAAAAAAGTTCAAGAAGGCATACCTTCAGAAATTGCTCATCAGCAATTAAAGGATGATTACTTAATAACTGATGAAAAAATTACTTTGATGCAGCAGATTGTGGATCGTCAGCTCGCCGTTGTCCCAGACCTTTATTCACTTCAAAAGGAAGTAAGTATTTATATCGGTATTCCTTTTTGTCCAACAAAATGTGCCTACTGTACCTTCCCTGCATATGCTATAAATGGACGTCAAGGCTCTGTTGACTCATTTCTAGGTGGCCTTCATTATGAAATGAAAAGAATGGGAGAATGGCTAAAGGAAAATGATATACGAATTACTACCGTTTATTATGGCGGCGGAACACCGACAAGTATCACAGCAGAAGAAATGGACATGCTGTATGAAGAAATGTATCAGTCATTTCCAGAGGTGGAGAATATTCGAGAAATTACCGTTGAAGCCGGCCGGCCTGATACCATAACTCCTGAAAAATTAGTCGTATTAAAAAAATGGAAAATTGATCGGATTAGTATTAATCCGCAATCTTATACCCAGGAAACGCTAAAAGCGATTGGCCGTCATCATACAGTGACGGAAACAATTGATAAATATCATTTAGCTCGGGAAATGGGTATGAATAATATTAATATGGATTTAATTATTGGCCTGCCAGGAGAGGGAATCCCTGAATTTACTCATTCTCTAAATGAAACAGAGAAGCTAATGCCAGAATCGCTGACAGTTCATACATTATCATTCAAACGGGCATCAGAAATGACTCGGAATAAAGAGAAATATAAAGTAGCCGATCGTGATGAAGTTGAGAAAATGATGGAACTAGCAGAAGACTGGACTGCTAATCATGGATATGTGCCTTACTACTTATATCGTCAAAAAAATATCCTCGGTAATCTTGAGAATGTTGGTTATGCTTTGCCTAACCAGGAGAGCATTTATAATATCATGATAATGGAAGAGCAGCAGACTATTATAGGTCTAGGCTGCGGGGCAGCGAGTAAATTCGTTCATCCTGTCAGCGGAAAAATAACCCATTTTGCCAACCCAAAAGATCCGAAATCGTATAACGAAGGCTTTGAATCCTATACCGCTGAAAAAATAAATATACTGAATGAACTATTCTCAGAACAAAGTTCTACCACAAAATAAGTAGAAGCAGCCAATGAGGCTGCTTCTTTTGTTATGCGTTGAATTTTCAGAATTATTTGTTCTTAATAGAGGATTATTAGGATAAACGTCGAATGTTTTAGGGGATATCTGTCATAGAATACTATGACTATAAAACGCTTTCAGTACATAGGAGGGGATGATTAAGTATGATGCAAACACCTTTAACGATGACTCAGATGATTGAGAGGGCAGAGAAGTATTTTCCGAAGAAGCAGGTTGTTTCTAGAACGGCGAGCGGAATCCAGCGGTTAACTTACAGAGAGATTGGTGAAAGAACAAGAAGACTTGCAGATAGTCTTAAAAAATTAGGTGTTCAAAAGGGTGAGAAAGTAGGAACTTTAGCATGGAATCACCATCGCCATTTAGAAGCTTATTTTGCCATACCTTGTATTGGATCAGTCCTTCATACCATCAACATCAGACTTTCTCCACAGCATATATCCTTTATCATTAACCACGCAGAAGATAAGGTTCTATTAGTTGACCCTGATTTAATTCCATTACTAGAAAAGTGCGCCTCAGAATTAAAAACAGTAAAAGCCTTTATCATTATGACTGACGAAAAAGAACTTCCTGAAACCAGCCTTTCCCCTGTCTATCATTATGAAAATCTATTAGCTGAAGCAGACCCAGAATATCAATACCCAACTGATATTGATGAAAATGACCCTGCCGGCATGTGTTATACCTCTGCTACCACAGGAAACCCAAAAGGTGTTGTTTATTCTCACCGTGGTATTTTCCTCCACAGTATGGCTTTAGGTCTAGCAGACAGCATAGGAATGAGTGAAAAAGACATTGCTTTAGCCATTGTACCAATGTTTCATGCGAATGCATGGGGAATGCCTTTTGCGGGGGTATGGTTTGGTACTTCACTCGTACTGCCAGGCCCAAATTTCACACCGAAATTAATTGCTGAATTAATTGAATCAGAAAAGGTAACGATTAGTGCAGGTGTTCCAACCATTTGGCTTGGGCTTTTAAAGGAGCTGGAGGAAGGAACCTATGATATGGGCAGCTTAAGAGGTTTACTATGCGGCGGCTCTGCAGCACCAAAAGGAATGATTCGGGCATATGAACAGAAGTACAATATTCCATTTATGCATGGATATGGTATGACAGAAACTAGCCCTTTAGTGGTCATCTCGACTCTAAAAAGTTATCAAGAAGAATTAGATTTTGAAGAAAGACTAGAGATAAGAGCCAAGCAAGGAATCCTTGTACCAGGATTGGATATTAAAGTAGTAGGTAAGGATGGAGAGGTTGCTTGGGATGGGAAAGAAATGGGCGAATTATGCATAAAAGGTCCATGGATTGCCTCTGAGTATTATAAGGATGACCGTACAAAGGATGCATTTAAAGATGGATGGCTTCATACAGGAGATGTTGTAACGATTGATGAAGAGGGCTTTATCAAAATTGTTGACCGTACGAAGGATTTAATTAAGAGTGGCGGTGAGTGGATTTCTTCTGTTGATTTAGAGAATGCCTTAATGGCCCATGAAGGCGTATTTGAGGCAGCCGTTGTTGCAGTTCCACATGAGAGGTGGCAAGAAAGGCCAGTAGCGTGTGTAGTATTGAAGGAGGCATACAGAGGA
This sequence comes from Neobacillus sp., assembly GCA_040797665.1. GTDB lineage: Bacteria > Bacillota > Bacilli > Bacillales > Cytobacillaceae > Neobacillus. The sequence continues at coordinate 73,347 of JBFNER010000009.1, forward strand.
AAAGTCACTAAGGATGAGTTAACCGAGTTTTTAAAACCGCAGTTTGCAAAATGGTGGCTTCCAGATGAGATTTTATTTCTAGAGGAAATACCGAAAACCTCGGTAGGTAAATTCCTAAAGATGGCCCTCCGTGATCAGGTCCAAAAGGAAGTATTACAGAAATAAAAGGGATAAAGGACAAGAGGTATTTCCTTTTGTCCTTTTGCTTGGATATAAACAAGTATTATGAAATATTCTATGAATTTAGAAAACTGTTTTTTTATTCCAGTAATCTAAGCTATAATGAAAGGGACAAAGAGGATAGGTGGTGGTTAGTGTGCCGGCAAATTTTGTTACAGAAAAGGTAAATATGAAGGTGAACGGCCGCATTGCAATCATTGAAATGAATCGGCCAGAAGCTTTAAACGCAATAGATGTAGACATGATTAAGGGGCTAGTCTCCAGGCTTAAGGAAATTTCCGAGTCAGATGATATTGATATTATTGTGTTGACAGGAAATGGGAGAGCCTTCTCATCGGGCGGGGATATTAAAACAATGTTGGCGAATATGAATGAAAATGATTTCTTCCCTGTCATGGACTGTATCAGTGAATTAATAGTTACACTGTACAGCATTCCTAAACTCACCATCAGTGCTGTTTCTGGTGCTGCAGCTGGTTTAGGCTTTAGTCTTGCTCTAGCAACCGATTATATTATTGCTGACAAGAATAGTAAACTGGCAATGAATTTTATAGGAATTGGCTTAATTCCAGACGGCGGTGCTCATTTCTTCCTAGAGAAAAGATTGGGGGAAGTGAAGGCAAAGCAGGTAATCTGGGATGGGAAAGTGTTGTCTGCAGATGAAGCTTTAGGGCTTAATTTAATTGAAGAAGTAGCAGATGATAGTTTGCAAGAAACGGTGGATAGGAGAGTTAGCGATTGGTTAGAACGTCCTGTACAGGCGATGATCAAGACGAAGAAAATACTAGCCGATATGAACCGGCCACATCTACTTAAAATCTTAGAACTTGAAAAAAATGGACAATACAACATGAGAAAAACACAAGACCACAAAGAAGGTGTAAGGGCCTTCATCGAAAAAAGACCAGCGAAATTCATCGGCAAATAAAAAAGTAAAAAAACAAAGAAGTCTGCCAACTTCTTTGTTTTTTTATTTGTCCAACGTAAGGCCCTCGGTTAGGAATGAAAAAGCACTAGTTTCCCGCTAGGTGAGGTGCAGCGGTGTGTCTTCTCTAATAAGTTTTTTTCAGATAATATTTTTTCTCCTATTTCCTTTGCAGCGGCATCATGTTCTGCCTGAAATGCTTCTTCTAGGACTTTCTCCCCGTTTGCCTCAAAAGCTGTTAATTTATAGGTTTTCATCAAACTCCCCCTTGAACACCTTAGATTATTACCATTTTTGCATATTTCATAATATAATGCAAAAATGAAACTATTAAGAAAGTTAATCGTACTAATTCAAGGAAGGAGGAATAAATATGGTGCTTAAAATTGAACATGTTACTAAGCGGTTTGGTCAGTTTACTGCGGTAAATGATTTATCATTAGTTATTCCAGAAAAAGAAATGTTTGGCTTTTTAGGGGCTAATGGGGCTGGGAAAACAACAACCTTTCGGATGATTCTGGGCCTGCTTGACCCGAGTGCAGGAAGAATCAGCTGGGACGATAAACCGATTGATTATTCAACCAGCCACTTAGTCGGCTATTTGCCAGAGGAGCGCGGCTTGTATCCAAAATTAAAGGTTAAGGATCAGATCGTGTATTTAGCAAGATTACGTGGTATGCAAAAGAACGAAGCTATACAGGAATTAACATTCTGGCTTGAAAGATTCAAGGTACCAGAATACGCAACAAAAAAAGTTGAAGAACTTTCAAAAGGGAATCAGCAAAAAATCCAATTTATTGCTGCTGTTATCCATAAACCAAAATTGTTAATTTTAGATGAACCATTTAGTGGTCTTGACCCAGTAAATGTAGAAATGCTAAAGGATGCTGTCCTTACTTTAAAGGAAAGCGGAACGACAATCGTTTTTTCGAGTCACCAAATGCATCATGTAGAAGAAATGTGTGAACACCTATGTATTATGCATAAAGGAAAACCAGTGGTGCATGGTTCGTTAAAAGAAATAAAGCGTACCTTTGGAAAAAAGAACCTCGTTATTCATGCAGATTTTCCTCTAGATATGTTAAAGAATTACCCTGGAGTCCTTAAAGCAAGGACCACTATGGAAGGAATTGAACTGCAGGTCGAGGGCGAAAAGGTGGCTGAGAAGATATTAAAAGAGATCGTCCAGAATGGTTTTATTAGAAGATTTGAACTTGAAGAACCTTCCTTAAATGATATATTTATCGAGAAAGTGGGTGATTCTTATGAATAGCTTTTGGATTATCCTCGTACATACATATTTTAATAAATTAAAATCCAAATCTTTCATCGTCACAACATTGATGACAGTCGTCTTAGTACTAGCTCTGACAAATATTAATAATATCATTGAAGTTTTTGACAAAGATGGTGATGAAGTAAAGATTGCGGTACTAGATGAAACAGGCCAGCTTTTTGAACCATTTAAAGAGCAAGCAGGGATAATCAATAATGATATTATTCTATCAACCTTTAATGGCAGTGAAAGAGAGGCAGAAAAAGCTGTTGAAGAGGGTGAATACCGAGGACTTATCGTCATCAGCTATAATGAAGAAAATCTTCCACAGGCAACGTTTAAGGCCATGAGTATTGCTGATTCTTCCTTGTTTATGGACTTGCAAGCAAGTTTGCAGCAAGTAAAGACAATGATGGCGGCAACACAAATAAATTTGACTGCTGACCAGCTGCAGAAGCTATATGAACCTGTAATGTTTGACCAAATTGCTCTCGAAGAACATGCAAAAACCGAGGAGGAGTTAAACCAAGCTAGAGGTCTCGTTTATATCCTTCTATTCATTATTTATTTCTCTGTGATTATGTATGCGAGTATGATTGCCACAGAAGTAGCAACGGAAAAGTCCTCTAGGGTAATGGAAATCTTAATCTCCAGTGTTTCACCGATCAAGCAAATGTTTGCCAAGATTTTGGGTATTGGGCTATTAAGCCTGACACAGTTAGCCGTATTTCTATCAGTCGGTTATTATTCTTTTAAACAAAATAGTGAATCTTTAAAAGAAGGGTTTTTCGGCGTATACGGATTAGGGGATGTTCCTATTGAAACGATTATTTATGCTGTCGTGTTCTTTATCCTTGGATATTTCTTATATGCCACTCTTGCGGCGTTCTTAGGTTCTTTAGTCAGCCGAATTGAAGATGTGCAACAGATGATCACTCCAATGACATTATTAATTGTGGGTGGATTTATGATTGCGATGTTCGGTTTAGGTAAACCTGATGCCCCGTTTATCACCATCACGTCGTATATTCCATTCTTTACCCCGATGATTATGTTTTTACGTGTTGGCATGCTGACTCTCCCTGCCTGGGAAGCGTTGTTAGGAATAGGTGTGTTAATCGTAACAATAGTTGCACTAGCTATTTTTGGTGCACGTGTTTATAGGGGGGGAGTCTTAATGTACGGAAAATCGAACTCCTTTAAAGATATTAAAAAGGCATTAGACTTAACAAAAAATGAGTAAAAAGAGAGACTCTGTCAAAAAAGACAGGGTCTTTTTTGAAAATCCATTACAGAACGTGCATTCGTACTTTGCTGGTGGTACAATATAGAAAAAGTCTGTGAAGGGAAAATATGATGAAACAGATATCATTTATACATGCTGCTGATTTGCATTTAGACAGCCCGATGATTGGATTAAAGGATTTGCCGGCTGCCGTCCTTTCTAGATTAAGGGAGAGTACGTTTACAGCCCTAAAACGACTAACATCCTACGCTATTGATGAAAAAGTTGATTTTGTTATCTTGGCTGGCGACCTTTTTGATGGTGAAGATCGAAGTCTCAGGGCCCAATCACGCTTCCGCAATGAAATGTTAAGACTTGCTGAGGCAGAAATACCTGTATATGTCGTCCATGGGAACCATGATCACTTAAACGGGACATGGGTGCAAATTGATCTACCGCCAAATGTAACAGTTTTTGACAGTAAGGTAGAGATGAAGGTTTTAGAAACTAAACGTGGTGATAAGGTACATCTTTATGGCTTTAGTTATCCCACGCGTCATGTATATGACCGAAAAATTGATGAGTATGAAAAGATAGAACCTGCTGATTTTCATATCGGCATCCTGCATGGGAATGAAAGCAACAGTAAGGAACACGATAACTATGCTCCATTCTCGGTAAAGGATTTAATTGTTATGAGATATGATTATTGGGCACTCGGTCATATTCATAAAAGAACGATTCTTTCTGAGCATCCGCCTATCGTTTATCCTGGTAACATACAGGGAAGGAATAAAAAAGAACTTGGAGTTAAAGGCTGCTACCATGTAAAACTAGATGAGTTTACTACAAAACTAGAATTTATTGAAACATCTGATGTGGTGTGGGAGGAAGCAGTTGTCAATGCAGAAGAAGCACGAGGCTTTCAAGATATTATACATTTATGTCAGAAAGCAATTTATGAGAAACGTAAATCCCATATGGGAACTTTATTACATGTAAAACTACAAAATGTCAGTGTGATCACTGATAGGGAAATTAGCCTTCTAACTGGTGATTTACTAGAAATCTTAAATGACAATGAAACTGAGGAAGAATCATTTGTATGGGTAGTAGAATTAACCGTTTTAGAGAGTATGCATTATGATAGAGGGAGCATTGTGACAGAAGGAACTTTTTTTGCAGAACTTTTTGAAACAGTGGACCACTTCGATAATCTTGAACAAGCGATAGCTCTATTATATGAACATCAACTTGGCAGGAAATATATAGCGGAATTGCCGGAAGTAGAACAACAAGAACTTCTAGAAAAGGCTGAAAAGCTTTTAATAAATCTACTTTATCAAAAGTAATGAGGAGCTGTTTGCATGAAGATTGTAGAGCTTCATATATATGGCTTTGGCCAGTTGAATAACTTCACCATAAAGAACTTGGCAGATTTTCAGGTTTTCTTTGGAGAAAACGAAGCAGGTAAATCTACCATTATGGCATTTATTCATGCCGTTTTTTTCGGTTTTCCAACTAAGCAGCAGTCAGCAGAGCTTCGATATGAACCTAAGCATGATACAAAATATGGAGGTAAAATTAGAATTCATCATAATGAGCTGGGAATCGTTACGATCGAGAGAATTAAAGGTAAGGCAGCAGGTGATGTTACCGTAAGCTTGGAAGATGGAACTGTTGGCGATGAAGAATTGCTTAGTAGAGTACTTTCAAAAATAGATAAAACATTATTTCAAGCCATCTTTTCATTTAATCTGCAAGGATTACAGAACATTCATCAAATGAAAGGTGAGGAATTAGGAAAATTCCTATTTTCTGCTGGTACGCTAGGAACAGACAAACTTATGTCAGCAGAAAGCGAACTGCAGCGCGAGCTAGAGAATCGGTTCAAGCCAAATGGAAAGAAACCTGCTTTGAATGAAAAATTGAAAAGTCTTCATGAATTAAATAGTGAATTGAAAAAAGCAGCGGCTAAAAACCAGCAATATGAAACATTGGTTTCAGATAGGAACAAACTGCTGCAGGAAATGGAAAGAATTCATTCTCAATTGATTCAGACGAAGGATAAGCTTGATAAATTAAATGAATGGAAGAAAATCGCACCACTGGTTAAGGAAGAAAAATGGACAAAAACGGAACTTGAAAAACTAAGAGAAATTACTTTTCCATTAAAAGGACTTGAACGGTTGGATAAACTAAATCAAGTTATTCTTCCGTATGATGCTCAGATTATTAGTTTGGAAGAAAGAATTGAACAAATTAAAAAAGAAATGAAAATTGTTAATTCTAACGAAAAGATATTAAAGGATGAAGCAGCGATACTCTCAGCATTAGAGCAAGTCCCGATATATGAACAGCTTACATTAGAAAAGCAGCAGGCTCTATTTAAGCTTCAAGAGTTAGAAGAAAAAACTTCGGTAATAAACGAAAAACTCCACTTACCCTTATCTGAAGAAGAAATTATAGCGATTAATACCAATATATATATGAAAAATCAAGTTGAGGAAATTTCTCGAAAATGTCAGAGTCTTAAGGATGTAAAGCGAGAGTTAGAGGGGAAATTTCATGAGGAAAAAAGCATACTTGAAGGAATAGAAGACCAGGTGCGGTTCGCTGAAAATCAAGTCATCTCTGAACATGAAAGAGGAAAACTTGAGAAAATAATTAGTGAAGAGAAAAATAAAGCCAGCTTAGAGGTAAATCTTAAAATCCTTAAAGAAAAAAAAGAGTTATATCAAAATACAAATGAGCGTGAACGTAAGACAATTGAAAAATTAATAAGGCAAAAACAGATTCAATTTTATACTCTTGAATTTATTCTGATTGCTCTTGCCCTCTATGGCTTTTTTACACAACAATGGAGTTTATTAATTGTAGGTATACTCAGTGGTTTGGCTATAGTGATTTTGTTAGGTAAGAACTTAAGAGGCGAAAAGGAAAAAGAAGACCGCCAATCACTAAATCAATTAATAGGAAAAGAACAAGAAATAAAGAGAGAACTTGAATCATATGACCACATTAATTTTACTCTCCTTCATGAACAATTAAAAATGGATAACCAGCGGAGAGAGCAGCTGCAACTATTAAAGATGAAGTTAGAACAGCAGCATGTCCTATATGAAAAGGTAATAACAAAATTTGAAGAATTCGAGCAACACAGTGCTGAAAATAAGGTGAGTCTATTAAAGATTAGTAACGAGCTGAAGCTTCCAGCGGATATTGCCAACTCTTTTTTACTCGAAGCCTTTCAATTAATTGAACAATATAAGCTAGTTATTAGAGAGAAACAGCAGATCTCTTCTAGAATTGAAGAAATGAGTCTCCAACTAGAAAGAATAAAGGGTAACCTTGAGTACTTTGATGGCAAATACTTAGCGGGTCAAGGGTTAGAAGTCCAAAGAATCGTATATTTGTTAAGAACAAAATTAAAAGAAGAACTTGAGAAACAAATAAAATCTGAGGAAAAGAAAGCAAAGCTTTTGGATTTAGAAGCGGATATACAGCAGTTAAAGCGCGAACAACAGCATGTAAAGGAAGAATGTGCAAAGCTTTTAGAGGAAGCTAATGTTAAGAGTGAAGAAGAATTCTATCAGTTGGGGTCTAAGGCTGAGGGTAAGGTAAAACTGTGCGAAAGATTGAATGATTTAAGTAAGCAGTTACAATATACCATCATAAAGGCAAATGAATGGGATGAGTATTTAGCTATTCATAATGTGGATGAGGTAATACAGCAAGCAAAGGAACTGTTACAAGAACTGGCTGATCAGTTAGTTATGCTACAAGAAAAAAATGCATCACTAAAGTACGATATTCAGCAACTAGAAGAAGGGGGTATATACGCTGAGCTTCTTCACAAATTTAAACATAAAAGGTACCTATTAGAAGAAGAAGCAAAGGAATGGGCTGTCTATAGGCTGGCTCAAGAAATACTTTCACGGACTGTTGAAAAGTATAAAACTGTTTATTTACCAAATATGCTGGCAAAGGCTGAGGAGTACCTTTACTTTTTAACCGAAGGAAATTATCATAAAATACATCTTCAAAAGTCAGGAACGGGGTTTCTCATTGAGAGAAAGGACCATACTTTGTTTGAAGCCAATGAACTAAGTCAAGCTACTACTGAACAGGTCTATGTTTCGATCAGGCTCTCTCTTGCAACCACATTGTACGAAAAATACCATTTTCCAATCATTATTGATGATAGTTTTGTAAATTTCGATGCAAAACGGACTGGCAAGATAATGGAACTGCTTAAACGTCTTGAACAGAATCAGATATTGTTTTTTACCTGTCATAGACACTTACTTCCATATTTTGAGCCTGAAAATATACTTTCTCTTAATAAGACTGAAGTAGAGGTACCTTCTTAAAGACAGGTTTAAATATGCTATACTAGGTTTATATCGGAGGGAGAAACAGATGATGAGTAAAGGTGTATTACAGTATGACGTTGGAGTTCAGGTGGATTTATATCTGCTGATAAAAAGCGCTACAAAAGGAATTGCTGCCAATGGTAAGCCTTTTTTAACACTCATTTTGCAAGACAAAAGTGGGGAAATAGAAGCAAAGCTTTGGGATGCCAGTGATGAAGATGTAAAGAGCTATGCACCACAAACTATTGTAAAAGTTAACGGAGATATTCACAATTATCGTGGAAAGAATCAACTAAAACTCCGCCAAATTCGCAGAACAGGACCTATGGATCCAGTAAAGCTGGAGGATCTTCTTGAAACAGCACCGTTAAGCCAGGAAGAAATGACCGGTAGATTAACGCAATATATCTTTGATATGAAGAATCCAAACATCCAAAGAATCACCCGTCATCTACTAAAAAAACATCAGATGGCCTTCTTAGAATATCCGGCAGCAACGAAAAATCATCATGAGTTTGTCTCGGGGCTAGTCTATCATGTTGTTAGTATGCTAGATTTAGCAAAGTCAATTTCTACACTTTACCCAAGCTTAGATAGGGATTTATTGTATGCTGGCGTGATTTTACATGATATGGGTAAGGTACTGGAATTATCTGGTCCTATTTCGACCGTCTATACCGTGGAAGGGAATTTACTGGGACATATAACCATTATGGTAAATGAAATCGGAAAAGCGGCTGAAGAACTTGGGATAACAGGGGAAGAAGTCCTCATCCTCAAACATCTAGTTTTAAGTCATCATGGAAAGTCCGAGTGGGGCAGTCCAAAACCGCCTTTAATCAAAGAAGCAGAAATCCTGCATTATATTGATAATATAGATGCTAAAATGAACATGATGGAACGTGCATTAGAAAGAGTGAAACCTGGTGAATTCACTGAACGAATCTATGCGCTAGATAACCGGTCTTTTTACAAACCACTCTTTCATAAATAAAAGATAACCTTCGGGTTATCTTTTTTTTATAGTGTATGAATATTTAAGTTTTTATTTGAATAAGTTGTTATAAAAAGTGGACAACCACTAATGGAAGGAGCAGATGTAATGACTATTCCTATTTGGGTATATGCAGTCGTGGTTGGTATTGTGACTAGTGCATTAATGGCGATAAAAACAGGAAGAGAAGAAAGACAACTGGAAATGGAGTCTATTGAAAAAGAGGGAGAAATTTATATCACGAGATTAGAAAGGGAAAAGGAAATGCGTGGCGAAGAAAGAGCCACTGGCGAATAAAAGAAGGGAGGGACTCAAGCTTTTGAGTCCCTCCCTTCTTTTTGCGGCAAGCGTAAGGCGCTTACACTTTTCTTATTGTTGTGCAGTAGCACCTAAATCAAGTGCACCTTGTAAGTCTTTGTCGCTAATTTTTACTTTAGCTTCTTTTAATTCTTTTTCCATGATTTCATTAATTTTCTCGTTGGTCATTTTAGATGCCACTAATTCTTCTTTAAGCTCGTCCTTATTATCTTCAAGCTTGGCGTCCTTGCGTGTTTCTGTTACCTCAATAATATGGTAGCCGAACTGACTTTTCACTGGTGCACTTACTTCATTCGCATTCAGTGCAAATGCTGCTGCTAAAAAGTCTGCATCCATTTGAGCATCTTCTGCAAACCAGCCTAAGTCTCCACCGGCAGCTTTTGCAGCTTCGTCAGTTGAGTAGGTGTTGCTTACATCTTCAAATTTCTCACCTGCATCAAGCTTTGCTTTCACTTCATTTGCAGTTGCTTCATCCGCTACAAGGATGTGACGAGCCTTAATTTGATTCTTCCAAGTTTCAAAGTATTCTTCTAATTCTTCATCGGTCACTTTAATGGACGCTTTTGCTGCTTTTTCTTGAAGCATACCAAGTTTCATTGTTTGTTTGAAATCATCTTCATCTTTATATCCATATTGTGCTAATGCCATTTCAAAGTTGTCACCAAGCTGCTCCTTTAATTCTGCAACTTTTGCGTCCAATTCTTTATCTGTTACTTCGTATTTTTCGGAAAGTACTTTTTCAAATATAAGCTGTTGCAGGGCTTGGGCTCCTACTCGATCCTTCATTGCTTCGTAAAGTTCTTGTTGTGTAATATCGCCTGCATCACTTTTCGCCACAGTATCAGAACCGCCTTGATTACATGCACTTAAGGCAAGAACCCCGCCAGTTAAGAACAAAGCTAATAACAATTTTTTCATGTGAACCTCTCCTAAACAGTAGTTTCTTGTGGCCGTTTGTCCACAAACTATACTATACCATAAATGGTAACCACTGCAAAAATAAACTTATGAAGATTCATATTTTCTAGGCATTACACTAACCACTTTAAAAACTTGAACATATGATATGCATGTAGTAACTCATGCTTGATTTTGAGCTGTTGGTTGACTAGTTACGGCCACGAATAGTCCTCAGACTTTAAAATAGACTTTTTCCTAAGAACTGTGATGAGCGCCTAGTCGAATTGAAGACAGCTTGAATAGTATATCTTAACAAATCATAAAGGAGGTATTTTTATGGGTGGAACACATGGTGGATACGGTGCAGGATTTGCATTAATTGTAGTCCTCTTCATCCTATTGATTATTGTAGGAGCCTCTTGGTTCTAAACCAGAGGATTACAATTAACTACTATTGGAAGGAGAGATTGATATGTCTGGAACTGCTGGAGGATTTTACGGAGGAGGATTTGCGTTAATCGTAGTCCTTTTCATCTTATTAATCATCATTGGAGCATCTTGGCTGTAAACTCCAAGAAAAAAAGCGATGAGATAACCTCTCATCGCTTCTGCTTTGTACATATTCCAAGTTGGATAATGGACTATGTATACAAAATTTCTACATAGGATGAAATCAATAAGATAGTTACAAGGACATTAATGGTACGGAAAACCTTATGTTGGCGTTCCTCAGGTATTTCCTTTTGGATGCAAAGGGAATTGGTCATTTTATTAATATAAAATAAAATGAATATCGCAAAGATAATAAATACGGAGATCATCAATGATTCCCTCCCTGATGTTCATAGTTATGTTTAATACAATATCAAATAATAACAAAAAAAGATAGTTAAAAGGAATGGTAGAAAAGTAGGAAAATAAAAACAAATGGCAGGTTCTAATATGTGATAATTTGAACATATGAAAGGAAAAGAAAAAAGCGGAAGGGCTCATGCATTTTCATCCGCTTTTCATTGAGTTCTTATCATTCATTCCAAATTACCTTTCAAAAATTAGGCGAGTTCTTCCTCAGCACTTTTAGATTTTTTGAGCTTTCCTTCTTCTTCGACGAATTTGGTTTCAATATTTTCGAAGGATCGCTCAAAGATCTCCATAAAATCGTCCCCATAGATATTACGAACAATCGCCATCATTTCCATGATTTCTGGAAATTTTCCATATAAGTCTCTTAAAGGTAAAGCGCCTGAAAATACGGAATTGCCTTTAGGCTCATACGTTTCCATCAAACGAAGTAGAATTTCTTCCCCTTTTGGTGTCAGTTGAATATACGTATTTCTCTTATCGTTCTCCTTTTTGGAAAAGTTCAACAAGCCTCTTTCTTCTAACTTTTTTGAAAAATTAAAAGCTGTTGAGACATGCATAACACCAAATTTAGCTACATCTGAAATGGAGGCTCCATTTAGATGATATGCAATCCAAAGGATATGATGTTCATTAATATTTAAATCAAAGGGTTTAATCCACTGCTGCCAGTCTTTTTCAATTGATTTCCACAAGGCTTTACTTAACTGAGCAATCCGTTGACTAAATATCATGGCTTCTTTCATTGAATATTGTTTCTCAGACATCCCCATTTTCACCTACTTTTTTATTTCTCTATTAACATTATGCCAATAAAATAAAAATTAATAAAGATGTAAATTAACGAAATTTTTTGAAATTACTATTTTTTATTTTTTAATTAGTTCCTTTTACTTCTATATTTATTTTACTTGGTTTTACTGACTAATTACAACTTTTAAAATATTCAATCAATTAATATACACGCACATGCTTGGAAACATTTCACTTGTACATAGTGACCAACAATAAATCATATAAATAGATATATCTTAATGAGAAACATAGGGGGCGGAAAGTATGAAGAGTGTAACTGTCATTCTTTTCTTTATCAGTGCCTTGCTGCTTTTAGGTGCTGTTAAATATCTGTTTGACCTTAGCAAACCGGGTGTTTATCCGCCTAAACAATTATTAAAGAAAAGAGCTGCTGCTTTAGCGGGTGGTGGGGGTATATTCTTGGTCGTTGCACTAATAGTAAGCAGCTTCATTTTCTAGAAATATAAAGAAAAGAACCTTTGTAGGTTCTTTTCACAATTTACTTTGAGATAACAGTTGTGGATGTGAATCCGGTTCTTCTTACAACTGTTTGAGCAATAGGATACAAAACAACCATTGCAATGGTATTAACTGCAGTTGCTGGCAGTACTACCCCTGCAAACAGGGCTAGAAATGGACCAGGTAAACCAACAATTAGCAGTGCTGATCCCAAAAATACTGTACCAGAAACCAAAGTACCCACTACGGTTAACACACCAACACTAACAATGGAAGTTCGGAATTTCCCCAAGGCTAAAAATAAGCCAAAGAAAATTAAGGCAGTGACAGGTTTGTCAACGATGTTAGGAATTTGTCCACCTGGAAATGTTGTAGTCATGGCAGAAATTCCACCCGTAACAAGGGCTAATAACATCACACTTTTAATTTCTGGGAAAAGAATAATACCTAAAAACATCATCGTTAACATCATGTCGGGTTTCATTCCGAATAAAATGGGCGGAGCAACTGCGTGCAGTACAGCACCTATACCTACTAATAATGCTAATGCTACAAGATTCTTTGTATTCATTTCTCATCTCTCCTCTGCTCGTCTCAAGCTTATTGGTTTCTCCTGCAGTGCACTCATTGCCTGCAGCGAAAAACTTGGTATTATTATAGCATAAAAACTAGTTCGATTAAAAGATATAATTTTCAGATAATATTGTTTATATATTTTTATTAATGTTTTCAGCCATTTCTTTTAGTAACTCTACTGTATAATCACTTGTATTTGTTTTCCAGACAGCCCCGAAACCATCACCTTGACCGTAGCGTGGAAGTAAATGCATATGGTAGTGAAAAACTGTTTGTCCTGCTGCTTCGCCATTATTATTAATGGTATTTAAGCCGATTGGTTCGTACGTTTTCTTTAAAGCATTAGCAATTGCAGGCACGACTTCAAAGAGATTTCTTGCCACATCGGGAGTCAGTTCATATACATTTTCTTTATGTATCTTTGGAATAACAAGTGTATGTCCCTTAGTAACTTGACTTATATCTAAGAATGCTACTACATGTTCATTTTCAAATACTTTTGCAGCGGGTATTTCACCATTTACAATTTTACAAAAAATACAATCACTCATTGACAACACACCTTTCTTAAACTCATAACCGTATTTTACCATATACCTTTGAGGGAAAAAAGAAAGAGGCAGGATCCGCATGGAATCCTGCCCTCTCGAAGGGGAATTGCTTCATTGTACGTTCATTAGGAACCCTCTTTGATAAACACCTCATTTGACATTAAAGTGTAGTTATAAAGAGTAATCTTTGTTCAAGCTGACCATCCCCTATGTGTGTTTTTATATGTTTTCCCAACTTATAAAAACGGATGACGATCTGCGGTAAACACCTCATTTTCTATTTATTTGACTAAATAGCTGGTGTTATTGAACTCAGTATGGTTTCAAGCACTCTGTGCAAAACAACCATCCCCTTATCTGAAACGTTGCGAAGCTTATGGGTTTGAAACGAAAATGTCTTTAACAAACACCTCATCTCAAAGTTTGATGAATCACTTCATCGATTGGTTGTTTCCCCTTCGAATATTATGATGTCCCGTGACAGGAGATTTATACAATTTTTTTTCAAAAAGCTGTACTTCTATTTTTATTAATCACTATTTGTTAAAATATAAGGTAATCATGCAACGGAAGGACGTTTGTACATGACGTTATTATCAATAAAGAACCTAACAGGCGGTTATACAAGGAATCCCGTCTTAAAAGATGTAAGCTTTCAAGTGAATGAAAAAGAATTAGTTGGCTTAATTGGTTTAAATGGAGCAGGGAAAAGTACGACCATTAAACATATTATTGGATTGATGGAACCTCACCAAGGTGAAATAAGAATTAGTGGTCAGTCGATTCGCGACCATAAAGAAGCATACAGAAAAATGTTTACCTTCGTTCCAGAGACACCGGTACTATATGAAGAACTAACCTTAGAGGAACATTTGAGATTAACTGCCATGGCCTATGGATTAGATGAACCGACTTATCAGACGAGAGTTAAGCCCTTGCTCGCAGAGTTCAGAATGGAGAAGCGATTAAAATGGTTTCCAGCCCACTTTTCAAAGGGAATGAAACAAAAGGTGATGATTATGTGCGCTTTTCTGGTACAGCCTTCTCTCTATATCGTGGATGAACCATTTGTAGGACTTGACCCGCTGGGGATTCAATCACTGCTCGATTTAATGAAAAGGATGAAAGAGAATGGGGCAGGTATCTTAATGTCTACCCATATTTTAGCAACGGCTGAAAAATATTGTGACAGTTTTATCATTCTCCATGAGGGGAAGGTTCGTGCTAAAGGAACTTTAGCTGAACTACAAGAGCAGTTTTCAATGCCAAAGGCTTCCCTAGATGATCTTTATATTCAATTGACAAAGGAAGAATCTTATGATTAATGAGCAAAAACTTTGGAAGGAAAGAGCTGCCCATCGATTAAAGGAATTAGGTGTGTATCTTAGGTATATTTTTAATGGCCATCTTGTGATTGTTTTACTTTTTTTAGTTGGGACTGGTGCCTATTATTATCAAAATTGGATTAAAGCACTTTCTTCTGGGTTCCCTGCGGAAATCATCATAGCAGTTGTACTGGGTATTTTTTTAACCTATAGTCCTGTGTATAGTTTCCTGCTTGAGGCAGATCAAGTATTTCTGCTTCCTCTCGAAGACCGGTTAAAGGGCTATTTTCTTCGATCTGGATTCGTTAGTTTGATCTTTCAAGGATACATATTAATTTTGATGATGGCTGTTTTAATGCCATTATATGCACATGTCAGCAATAGCGGGTTTAGCTCGTTTTTCCCGTTTCTGGGCATACTATTATTAGTGAAGACATGGAATATGGCTGCTAGCTGGAAAATACATTTTCATGTTCAAGCATCTGTTTATCTATCTGATATGCTTGTTCGCTATGCTATAAATACTTCATTTGTCTTTATGCTGTACAAACAGGCAAATATATTCTTGCTATTGGTATTAGCTGTCATTATGGTGTTTTATTATACTTATTTTAATGGTAAAACCAAGAGCTTAGGTCTTAAATGGGACACGCTAATTCGGCAGGAAGAAAAGAGGATGGGATCTTTTTACCGCTTAGCTAATTTATTTACAGATGTTCCAAAGTTGAAAGATACTGTAAAACGAAGAAGATGGCTGGATCTGTTTATTAGCCATATTGGTTTTTTTCAAGAAAAGACCTATCTGTATTTGTTTTCACGAACCTTTCTCAGGTCTTCAGATTATTTAGGGTTATTCATCCGTTTAACGCTCATAGGTGCAGCTGCCTTGTACTATATTTCCTTTGGAATGGGCCAAATTTTACTGGCTGTCCTATTTCTCTACCTAACCGGTTTTCAGCTTTTACCATTATGGAACCACCATCAAAATAAGTTGTGGGTAGATTTATATCCAGTGGCTTCTCAGCATAAGACAACTGCCTTCCAGCTTCTTCTATTGGTCATTCTGGTTATTCAAGCTTTCATGTTCACGGTTGTCATACTACTTAAAGGGGAATATCTACTTGCTTCCTTTGTGCTCCTAACAGGAGTATTGTTTAGCTCACTATTCGTATATGTTTATAGTAAAAAAAGACTGAAGTATTAAATAAAATCCTCTTTCGAACTGAAAGAGGATTTTATTACTTCAAGACATTTCTTTGTTTGAAAAATAATATCTTTTTGTTGAGGGGTGAAGATATGACTGAATATGAATTAAAGGTTTATGAGGAAATTGAAGCATGGAAGAGAAAATTAACAAGACGTTCAGGAATGATGAATCGAGTTTCTAAAAAAGCACAAGGTAAAATCAATGGGTTGATTCCAGAAAAAGTTCATGAGGTAATGACAGAAAGCATAAAAGCAATGGTAAAAACAACTTTATTTGGTTCACAGCTGACGACAGATAGAAGTCAGGCAAATGGATTTTCACTTGCGGAACGAGATGAATTAATGTCCCAGAAAACAGCTGTTTTTCAAAAGACTGCCCTAATAGAGGGAGCAGGTACAGGGGCTGGCGGGATACTATTGGGACTTGCGGATTTTCCGCTGTTGCTTTCCATTAAGATGAAATTTCTGTTTGAAGCAGCCTCTATCTATGGTTTTAATACAAAAGAATATGAAGAGAGGCTGTTCATTCTTCACGTATTTCAGCTTGCTTTTTCAAGTGATGAGATTCGGAAGGATACGTTGTACGAAATCGAGAATTGGGATCAAAGAAAGAAAGCTCTTATGGAAATGGATTGGCGTAAATTTCAGCAGGAATATAGAGACTATATCGATTTTGTAAAAATGCTGCAGCTTGTACCAGGAATTGGAGCGTTTGTTGGAGCATATGCAAATAATAATCTTCTAAAACATTTAGGTGAAACGGCGATGAATGCCTATCGGTTAAGGATATTAAAAAAACCCCTGAATGATTAGAATGTTCAGGGGCTAAATGAATCAATTCTCTTGGCTGGCTATCGCTGCAGTACCAAGTGTTTTGGCTGCAATCAGCATAGCTTTTTCATCAATATCAAATTTAGGGTGATGATGAGGATATGTTTTTTCTAATCCTTCTGGCATTGCACCAGTGAAGAAGAAGGTGCCAGGCACTTTCTGTAAGTAATAAGCAAAGTCCTCGCCACCCATTTGCGGTTCAGTTTCTTCAATCGATTTCACTTCAGGAACAGTTTCCGCACATTTGCGTAAGAATTCAGTTTCTTTCGCATGGTTTACTACTGCCGGATAACCCTTTTCATATAAGTAGTGATAGGTGCTTCCTGCAGCATAGCAGGTGCCATGGATAATCCTTTCTATTTCTTCTTCAATAAACTGTCGTACACCTTCATCAAATGTCCGAACGGTTCCAATAAGTTTTGCCTTATCCGCAATGACATTAAAGGCATTTTCTGCGGTAAAGGAACCTATAGTCACAACGGCCGAATCAATCGGATTGACCCTTCGGCTGACAATTTGCTGCAAGTTAAGGACCAGTTGTGACGCTGTGACGATCGCATCCTTTGTTTTATGTGGTTGTGCTCCGTGACCGCCTTGCCCTTGAATTTCAACTTCAAAACGATCAGCAGCAGCCATAATAGGACCTGTACGATATTGAATCTTCCCGGTTGATTCTCCGGCCCATAGATGGGTGCCAAAGATGACGTCTACTTGATCTAAACAGCCATCATCAATCATCGTAACTGCACCGCCAGGCGCATATTCCTCAGCGTGTTGATGAATAAAGACATAATTTCCTGCTAGTTCATTCTTTAACTCATGTAACGCTTTAGCAAGTATTAAAAGCGATGCAGTATGTCCATCATGCCCACATGCGTGCATAACCCCGGGTACTAAAGATTTATAGGAAACTTCCTTTTCATCCTGAATGGGAAGAGCATCAAAATCGGCCCTTAAAGCAACGGTTTTCCCTGGTTTCTTTCCATAGACCTTTGCTACTACACCGTTGCCGCCCACATTTCCTCTTACTTCAATCCCGAGCCTTTCGTAAAAGGAGTGTATAAATTGAGCAGTCTTGTATTCTTTAAAGGATAACTCAGGATGCTGATGTAAATAACGTCGCATCGAAACCATTTCCTCATAGTAATTTTCTAGTCTACTAAAAAGGTTGTTTATCATAATGTTCCCCCATTTTTTTAAAATATAATAATAGTATTTTCAAACTATTTTAACACTTTTACATAACGTTGTAGATTTTGACAGTCATTTTATTTATAATTTTAAAAGATTCATAAGAAGGAAAGGGTTTTTATATGCAGACGAAGGTTTTAAAATATTATACTTTAGGATTTATCATTCTATCATTATTTGCGGCGGCATACACGACCATAAATGTTGTGACAGAGCGGGACCTCAGGCTTGATGAGATAGGGGCGGTCTTTTTTGGGTATGTGCCTGACACATTGAATCCTTTTTTCATTGTTTTAACGGAATTAGGAGATAAGAAAGGAATCGGTCTTGTTGCGGTATTTGTTCTAGGATGGCTACTGCTAATTAGAAGAAATTTCTTGGGAGCAGCCATCCTCACCTTAGCGGCAGCGCTTGGCAATGAAGTTAACAAGTTAATTAAAAACTCAATTGCACGTGAACGACCGGATCTTGAACATCTAGCGTTTATTGACAGCTATAGTTTTCCAAGTGGTCATGCTATGGTAGGCTTAATTGTTTATTTTTTTGTTGCCTATTTAATCGTAGAAGATTTAGAATCCAAATTAGGGAAAATAATAGTCATAAGTTTTACAGGAGTATTACTATTTCTGATCGGTGCAAGCCGGATTATTCTTCAAGTACATTACGCATCAGATGTCATTGGCGGTTTTGCCTTTGGATATATTTGGGTGTTGTTATGGGTGTTTATGTATGAATATATGAAAAAGAAATTTAGATAGTCATAGAAAAAAGGCTGGACGCTCCGTCAGCCTTTTTCTCTCGTTTTTAGATTAAGAACATTGCTACTATGGTGGTAACTGTTAGGCCGATTGTGACTGGGAGTAGATTTCTTCTAGCCAGTTCGAATGGGTCGACATTACAAATTGCAGCAGCTGGAATAAGCGCCCATGGAACTAGAGTTCCTCCACCCACCCAGATGGCTGCAATTTGACCAAGGGCTGTTAGGGTTGCGACCCCTTTGCCAATCGCAGCAGCAAAAAGACCAGCGACAGAACCGGCTAACGAGATACCAGAGAATCCAGAACCGTCTAACCCCGTAATAGCTCCTACTGCAGTCAATGTTACTGCACCAACTGCTTTACTTAATGGAACGATATTTGCAAGAGCAACTCCCAAGTCATTAACGATTCCTTGAGAACCGTTTGGTAAGAAATCGCCGATAATTTTCCCAAATCCAGAATCGCCTAAATAAAAGAAGGCTGCAATCGGAATTACAGGTCCAAACACTTTAAAACCAAAGGTAAAACCTTCAATTAAATAGCTCGTAGTTTTTTCAAGACCTTTGTTTTTATGGCTGGTCATGGTGATGAGAAGTAGAATCAGTATGGAAGTTCCCCCGACTAATGCTGTTGCATCTCCACCTTGAAGGTCAAGCATAAACATTGCTGCAACATCAATGGCAAATAATATGGGAACAAGGATGGCAAAAATGCGTTTTTGAACAGTAGTAAGAAGAGTTTTTTCCGAAGAAGAGGGATCTGTTTTCGTTTCACTCGCAACATATGGCGCTGGCTGTAGAACGCCTTTCTTCATATCTCTTTTTAGAAAATAAAAGGCAGCAATGGTAGTAACTAAGCCCATAACGAAAACTAATGGGATACTTGCACTGATCACATCACCAATTGGAATACCGGCAGCATCGGAAGTTAATTTTGGTGCCGCTTGAATCACAAAGTCACCAGACAAAGCAATCCCGTGTCCAAACAAGTTCATCGCCATAGCAACGCCAAGTGCTGGTAAGCCAGCCCTTAAGGCAACAGGGAGGAGTACAGCACCTAGTAAGGCTACTGCTGGAGATGGCCAAAAGAACCAGGATATAACCATCATCAGGATCCCAATTGTCCAATAAGCAAGTGTGGGATTGCGGATTAATTTAGTAAAGGGTGAAATCATAACGTCGTTAATCCCTGTAGTCGTGAGGGTCTTGCTCATGGCAACGATGATGGAGATAACTAGAATCGTTGATAACAGCTCTGTAATCGCATAAATAAAGCTATTAAAAATACTGCTGACAGAGCTGCTTAAGGATCCAGTGGCCGTGATTGCAATTAAAAAGATCCCGAGAATACAAACGAGGGTTGTATCCCTTCGCTTAACCATAAATCCAATGATTAGACCAATAAAGACAACATAAATCCAATGGAGAGCGGATAGCTCAATAGGCATAATTTGACCTCCTTTCATATTGTCCAGCAGGTATGGTTATTCGCCCTGCTGGATGTAATACAGAATATGAAGGAACAGGGAAGTGGTGATAGCTACAAGGAGAAATTCTACCGTTTGAAATCTATTGTGAAGATGGGTATTTGAACAAATTTCACATTTAAAAACGACTTTTTTTTGACACTTAGTATCGTAATCTATACACAAATAGGAATAATCGATATAGTGAAGACAGTTCTAAGTCACGGCGTTAGTTTCATTTTCCTGCTACATATATTAAAATGAAAAACAGACATGTCTTGAAAGGTGGATTTATTTAGATGACAAAGCAAATCAACGAAACATTTTTGAAAGCAGCAAGAGGGGAGAAAACGGATTACGTACCAGTATGGTATATGCGACAAGCTGGAAGGTCACAGCCAGAGTATCGTGAGATTAAAGAAAAATACTCTTTGTTTGAAATTACACACCAGCCAGAGCTATGTGCTTATGTAACACGCTTACCCGTTGAACAGTATAATGTAGATGCTGCTATTTTATATAAAGATATTATGACTCCGCTTCCAGCTATCGGGATGCAGGTTGAGATTAAATCAGGAATCGGTCCTGTTATTGATAATCCGATTCGCTCTTTAGCAGATGTTGAAAAGCTTGGAGAAATTCACCCAGAACAAGACGTACCATATGTACTTGATACGATCAAATTGTTAACTCAGGAACAATTGTCAGTACCACTAATAGGCTTTTCGGGTGCTCCTTTTACTCTAGCGAGTTACATGATTGAGGGCGGACCGTCTAAAAATTACAATAAAACAAAAGCTTTCATGTACTCTGAGCCTAAGGCTTGGTTTGCTTTAATGGACAAGCTTGCGGATATGATTATTATTTATGTGAAATCTCAAATAAAAGCAGGCGCAAAGGCAATTCAAATTTTTGATTCATGGGTGGGTGCTTTAAATGTTGAGGATTACCGCTATTTTATTAAGCCGGTTATGACTCGTATCTTCACTGAATTAAAAGAAGAGAATGTTCCGCTTATTATGTTTGGTGTAGGTGCTAGTCATCTTGCGCTGGAATGGAATGACTTGCCGCTGGATGTTGTGGGATTAGATTGGCGTTTACCAATCAGCCAAGCGAGAGAAATGGGAATTCAAAAAACAGTTCAAGGAAACCTTGACCCAGCAATCCTTTTATCATCATGGGAAGTAATTGAGGAAAGAGCGAAGGCAATTCTAGATCAAGGAATGGCGCAGGGTGGATACATCTTTAACCTTGGACATGGTGTATTCCCATCCGTAAATCCAGCGACATTGAAAAAGTTGACTGCGTTTATTCATGAGTATTCTGCAACAAAACTAAGCAGATAAAATCAATTTTCAAGTGTTTATATTGGTAAGTCGTCTAGTTTTTTGGCACAATATAATAAGCTTTTTTTTTTTAAGGGCCCTATACTAGCTAGAGGCCCTTTCATACGAGGATATAAATATATAAACCATACGATAACTGCTTCAAGACTTGAAAAATGAGGTGTTAGAATGACAAAAAAGAAAATGGGTTTACTCGTGATGGCTTACGGTACACCATATAATTTAGATGACTTGGAACGGTATTATACACATATCCGCCATGGCAGAAAGCCTACAGCTGATATGATAGATGATCTCCGCAATCGGTATGAGGCAATTGGAGGCATTTCTCCACTAGCAAAATTAACTCTTGAACAAGCTAGTAAACTAGAGGAACACTTGAATCAGGTTCAAGAAGAATTTGAATTTAAAATGTACTTAGGATTAAAACATATTGAGCCATTTATTGAAGATGCTGTAAAGCAAATGCATGATGATGGAATTAAAGAGGCTATTAGCATTGTTCTTGCACCACATTTCTCGACATTTAGTGTTAAGTCCTATAATGGACGGGCTAAGGAAGCGGCTGAAAAGCTTGGCAGCCTTGAAATTACCTCTATTGAGAGCTGGTATAATGAACCAAAATTTATTGAGTATTGGGTAGATAAATTGAATGCCATATATGCACAAATGCCGAGTGAAGAAAAAGACAATTCCATGTTGATTGTTTCGGCACACAGTCTCCCAGAAAAAATATTACAATCAGGTGACCCCTATCCACAACAGCTTCAGGAAACGGCTGATTTGATAGCAGAAAAAGCTGGAATTGATCAGTATGCTATTGGCTGGCAAAGTGCTGGGAATACACCAGAACCATGGCTTGGACCTGATGTTCAAGACCTTACGAGGGAATTAGCTGAGGAAGAAAAAGTAAAAGCATTTGTATATGCTCCAGTAGGTTTTGTATGTGACCATCTGGAAGTGCTTTATGATAATGACTATGAGTGTAAGCTGGTTACAGAAGAAGTGGGAGCGACCTATTATCGCCCTGCAATGCCAAATGCCCAGGATGAATTTATTGATGCATTGGCAACGGTTGTTTTAAAAACATTGAAAGATTAGGATAAGACTTATAAATAATAAGAAGGTGACATCCGTGACGGAAGAAAAACAAAAGGTTGTAATTATTGGCGGCGGTATTGCTGGGCTGACTTCCGCATATTATCTTCAAAAAATCGTGCAGGAACAGCAATTGCCAATGGATATCATCCTAATTGAATCATCACATCGTCTCGGAGGTAAACTGCAAACGGTTGTAAGAGATGGTTTCACAATTGAGAGAGGACCTGATTCATTTCTAGCTAGGAAAACAAGTATGATTAGACTTGCTGAGGAAGTTGGCATGGGTGACCAATTAGTACATAATTCTACAGGTAAATCCTATGTACTTGTGAATGATCAGCTTCACCCTATGCCTGGCGGTTCAGTAATGGGTGTTCCAACTGAAATTGGTCCTTTTATTACGACTGGATTGTTTTCTCTTACAGGAAAAATGAGGGCTGCTGCAGACTTTATTTTACCCAAATCACCAGGTGGGAAAGATCAATCACTAGGTGAATTTTTCCGGCGCAGATTAGGTGATGAGGTTGTCGAAAATTTAATTGAACCTTTGTTATCAGGGATTTACGCGGGGGATATTGATCAATTAAGTTTAATGTCAACTTTCCCACAATTTTATGAGGTAGAGCAAAAACACCGCAGTTTAATTCTTGGGATGAAAAAGTCCACACCAGCTCAACCAAAAAAAACAGAGATTAAAGGACCTTCAAAAGGAGCTTTTTTAACCATTAAAAGTGGACTTCAATCTTTTGCAGAAGCAATTGAAGATAAGTTGGATCCTAAAATTATTTTAAAAGGCCATCGAGTTGATAAAGTTACTAAATCAAATCATCAATATGAGATATTCTTAAACAATGGTGAGGTTATAACAGCAGATTCTGTTATCGCTGCAACTCCGCATAAGATAACTCAATCGATGTTTTCAAGCTTTTCATTCTTTGATCCGTTTAAAAATATACCATCGACCTCAGTTGCAACCGTGGCCCTTGCCTTCCCAAAAGAAGCAATTAAGAAAGATATTGATGGAACTGGTTTTGTTGTTTCAAGAAATGGGGATTACTCCATTACAGCTTGCACATGGACTCATAAGAAATGGGAGCATTCTACTCCTGAAGGAAAGGTTCTACTCCGCTGTTACGTAGGCCGTTCTGGAGACGAAACCATCGTCGATCTTTCCGATGATAGAATTATTAAGATTGTCCTTGAAGATTTGAGTAAAACGATGAATATTACGATGGAACCTGAATTTTCTGTCGTGTCACGCTGGAAGGAATCGATGCCTCAATACACTGTTGGGCATAAGCAGCGTCTCGAGACAATAAAGAAACATCTTGAGAAGGATCTTCCTGGTATCTTTTTAGCAGGTGCGTCTTACGGAGGGGTTGGAATTCCAGATTGTATTGACCAAGGAGAGGCTGCAGTTAAAAATGTTTTGAATTACCTAAAAGTAGATGTTCGTACTGACAGAAGCTGAGCAGAAATGATACAGCTTCTTTTTTCTTGTGCTCTTTTTGAGTATAGTAAAGATTGAAGGACTCTGATTTGGAGGGGACATGATGAAGTTAACAATAATTGGTTTTTGGGGAGGATATCCGAAGATAAACGGTGCCAGTTCTGGGTATCTCCTAGAACATGATGGGTTTAAACTATTAATTGATTGTGGAAGCGGTGTTCTTGCAAAGCTTCAGAACCTTGTGCAGCCAGAGGAGCTTGATGCAGTCATTCTTTCACATTACCATCCTGATCATATTGCTGATATTGGCGTCTTGCAGCATGCTCGACTTATTCAAGGTTTTTTAGGAAAGGAATGTCCTACTCTGCCCATATACGGACATAGCTTTGACCAGAATGAATTTGAAAAGTTGACCTATAAAGAAATAACAAAAGGGATCGCATATGTACCAGATGAGGTACTGACAGTGGGACCCTTCCAAATTAGCTTTTTGAAAACGAATCATCCTGTGCCCTGCTACGCAATGCGCATAACGGACGGAGACAAAACGCTGATATATACTGGGGATGGCTCTTTTAAAGAAGAATTTATTTCCTTTAGTCACAATGCCGATGTTTTATTGTGCGAGTGTAATTTTTATGCACATCAAAATGGTAAATCGGCTGGCCATATGAATAGTTTGGAAGCTGGCCGACTAGCGAATAGTGCTGGTGTTCAGCAGCTCATTCTTACGCATCTCCCTCATTACGGAGAAATATCTAAGCTTAAAAGTGAGGCTTTAACCGAGTTTACAGGTATAATAAAGCTTGCAGATGAGTTTCTATCTATCTCACTATAGGAAGGAGCAAAACGTTATGTTATTTATCGATAATAAAGGTATTACCGACCCACGGATTAACTTAGCGATAGAGGAATATGCCTTAAAGAACCTAGATATCAATGAAACGTATTTATTGTTTTACATAAATGAACCATCGATAATTATTGGAAAAAACCAAAATTCCATTGAGGAAATAAATACGGACTATGTAGAAAATGGCGGAATTCATGTTGTCCGCAGATTGTCTGGAGGCGGAGCTGTTTATCATGACTTAGGTAATTTAAACTTTAGTTTCATTACCAAGGATGATGGAGAAAGCTTTCATAACTTCCGAAAATTTACGGAGCCCGTAGTGGAGGCTTTAAAAAAGCTGGGTGTGAATGCAGAACTTAGCGGCAGAAATGACCTTTTAGCAGAAGGCAGGAAGATTTCAGGGAATGCCCAATTCTCAACAAAAGGGAGAATGTTTAGCCATGGTACACTTCTTTTTAATTCGGAAATGGACCATATTGTTTCAGCGTTAAAGGTTAAAAAGGATAAAATTGAGTCCAAAGGAATTAAGTCTGTTCGCAGCAGGGTGGCTAACATATCGGAATTTTTATCAGAAAAGATTTCAATAGAAGAGTTCCGTTCATTACTTCTAAATTTTATATTTGAAGGCAATGAGATTACAGAATATGTTTTAACAGAAGAAGATTGGGAGAAAATACATCAACTCTCGAAAGAACGTTATCAAAATTGGGATTGGAACTATGGAAAGTCACCTAAATTTAATCTCCAGCACTCACACCGGTTTCCGGTTGGGCAGATTGATGTTCGTTTGGAAGTGAATAAAGGGATAATTGAAAACTGTAAAATATATGGCGATTTCTTCGGTGTAGGGGATGTAAGCGAGATTGAAGATAAGCTATTAGGTCTCCGCTACGAGAAAAACAAACTTGAAAAAGCTCTGCGCGATGTGGATATCTCATACTATTTTGGAAATGTTTCAAAAGAAGAATTTATTAATCTTATTTACTAATAATTGATTGCGGTGATAAAAATCACCGCAATTTTTCGTATTATACTTGAATAGTTAAATTTCTTTAAATATAATATATTTAGAAAATTTTTACGATTTAATGAATGAGTATTCATTCACAAAGGGGAGGAAATCGGATGAATTTATCAGTAAAACTTCAAGAAACGGCGAGAAACAATGCCAATAAAACAGCTTTTTATTTTATGGGGAAAGGAACTTCTTATGGTGAATTAGATGCTGCGATTAATAGGTTCGCATCGGGCCTTCAGCAGTTAGGGGTAAATAAAGGGGACCATATTGCGTTATTGTTGGGGAACTCGCCTCATTTTGTTATTGGCTTATACGGGGCATTAAGGTTAGGGGCAACCGTTATTCCCGTCAATCCAATTTATACTGCAGATGAAATTGGATACATTTTAAATAATGGTGATGTAAAGGTAGTGGTGGCTCTTGATATGGCTATTCCGTTAGCCGAAAAAGTTCATACCATGCTGCCTAAAGTAGAGTCATTTGTTTTTTGTGAAACAAGCCCAAATGGGATTACACAGTATAATATCGAAACATTATCACTCTACCCAAAAATGAAATCGTTTACAGAGGTGTTAGCTTCAGGAAACTTAGGCTTTCAAGGACCAACGCTTGACGATGATGAAGTAGCGATTATTCTTTATACATCCGGAACAACTGGAAAGCCAAAAGGTGCCATGCTTACTCATAAGAATTTGTATAGCAATGCGAGCGACGTTGGCGATTATCTAAAAATGAGTGAGCAAGACCGGGTCATAACGACTTTACCGATGTTTCATGTGTTTTGTTTAACCGTGGCTTTAAATGCTCCATTATTAACGGGGGCTACTTTATTAATTGCGCCTAAATTCAGTCCAAAGGACATCTTCGAACTTGCTAAAGAGTACGAGGCAACTGTCTTTGCCGGTGTTCCAACAATGTACAATTTCATCTATCAATATCCAGAAGGCAATCCAGAGGACTTAAAATCACTTCGTCTATGTATTTCCGGCGGAGCTTCACTTCCGGTTGCATTACTGACTAATTTTGAAAAGAAATTCAATGTCCGAGTTTCTGAAGGCTATGGCCTGTCCGAAGCGTCTCCTGTAACATGTTTTAATCCATTGGACCGCCCGCGCAAGGCTGGATCAATCGGTACCTCCATCCTTCATGTTGAAAATAAAATTGTCAATGAACTCGGGGAAGAAGTTCCAGTAGGTGAAGTAGGGGAATTGATTGTCCAAGGTCCGAATGTTATGAAGGGTTATTATAAAATGCCTGAGGAAACAGAAGCAACCATTCGTGAGGGCTGGCTTTATACCGGTGACTTAGCAAGGATGGATGAGGAAGGATATTTTTACATCGTTGACAGAAAAAAGGATTTAATTATCGTTGGCGGTTATAATGTCTATCCGCGTGAGGTCGAGGAGGTTCTTTATAACCATCCAGAAGTAGTGGAAGCGGCTGTCCTAGGTGTTCCGGACTCAAACCTTGGTGAAGCTGTGAAATGCTATGTTGTAACAAAAAATCCAGCAGTTACCGAAACAGACTTACTTGAATATTGCCAAGAACATTTAGCAAAATACAAAGTTCCTTCCTCCATTGATTTCTTAGAGGAACTTCCAAAAAATACAACAGGGAAAATTTTAAGAAGAGCTCTAAAAACTCAAATGACCCAAAATGTCTAAAAAAGAACACCCCTCATATATTTTAAAAAAAGGCAGGCACATAGCCTGCCTTCTTTAGGAAACAAGGAGTGAGAAATCAAATGGGCCAAATTTGTCTAGAAGTAGAGGACCACATTGCCACTGTGACCATCAATCGTGCTGAAGCTCTTAATGCTTTCAATTTTGAAACGCTAACTGAATTGCAGAATCAAGTAGAAAATATTCGGATCAATAAGGATATAAGAGTGGTTATTTTTACAGGGGCAGGAGATAAGGCTTTTAGTGTCGGGGCCGATTTAAAAGAGCGTAAAACTTTAACAGATGAGCAAGTAAAACGTAACTTATACAAAATTAATGATGTTTTTAATACGATTGATCAGCTTCCACAGCCAACTATTGCTGCCATTAATGGTTTCGCTTTCGGTGGCGGAATGGAGTTAGCCCTTGCCTGTGATTTTCGAATTGCATCTAAAGAAGTGCTGATGGGTCTAACTGAAACTAGTCTAGCGATTATTCCTGGTGCTGGCGGTACACAGCGACTTCCAAGATTAATTGGCCAGGCAAAAGCACTTGAGTTAATTTTAACTGCACGCAGGCTGACCGCTCTTGAGGCGCTCACATATGGTGTGGTAACGAAATGTGTGGAGAGAAGTGATTTGATGGCTGAATGTCTATTATTTGCTAGCCAGTTGCTGAAAAATGGACCTATAGCGTTACGGCAAGCAAAATTTGCCATCAAAAATGGTATGAACACCGATCTAAACACTGGACTACAGATTGAACGTAAGGCATACGAAATAACATTACCAACTGAGGATCGGCTAGAGGCACTGCAGGCCTTTTCAGAAAAAAGAAACCCGAATTTTAAAGGTAAGTAAACATGGCTCCCTGCCATGTTTTTTTATTTATTTCTATCTGAAAATTTGCTAAAATAACTGTTTGTGAGTAGAGTTTTATCTTTAGAGATAACAGCTTACTATACAATCAGGAGGGATTACAGGTGGCGGATATTGCAATTGGAAAAACATCTTCCGACTTTAAAAAAGGATTGCAGGCAGGAATTAGTATTGGCATTGGTTATTTTCCGATTGCTCTTACGTTTGGACTCCTTGCAAAAACAACGGGACTTACAATCTATGAATCCATATTAATGAGTTTAGTTGTATTTGCTGGAGCATCGCAATATATCTCCCTAAGTCTTATTGCGTATGGGACAAGTGTTGTTGAAATTATCTTAACAACCTTCATTGTAAATATACGACATTTTCTGATGTCTACTTCTTTAAATGAAAAGGTAGAAGATGACGCTTTAGCGAATAAGATGATTTATTCTTTTGGAATTACTGATGAGACGTTTTCAGTCGTCTCCATGAAAGAAGGAGGCGTAACAACTGGATTCCTATTTGGTGTTAATTTATTGTCCTATTTAAGCTGGGTAATTTTCACTGGGGTAGGACATCTAATTGGTGCTAGTCTTCCTCAAACACTGCAGGAGAGTATAGGGGTTGCCTTATATGCCATGTTCGTTGGATTATTAGTTCCTTCAATGAAGAAAAGTGTAAAGGTTATCTTCTTAGCAGTAATAGCCGCTATTTTTAATTCAATTTTTACATTTGGCAATTTGATGCCTCAAGGCTGGGCAATTGTGTGTGCCACCCTGCTATCTGCTTTTATGGTTGAACTAATTGAAATGGCAAATAGGAAGCAAAGGGGTATCAAGCATGAAGAGTGAGATTATTTGGATGATTATCGGAATGGGTGTCGTTACCTATATACCAAGAATGCTGCCTTTTGTTCTTTTCAAGGGGAAAGAACTGCCGCCATTTATACAAGGGGTTCTAAAAAACGTACCCTATGCTACTTTAGGCGCCTTAATCTTCCCAGCCATCTTTCTAATCCAAAAAAATGATATTTGGTACGGAGCAATCGGTGCTGCAGCCGCCTTTATCGGCGCCTTTCTAGGAGCAAACGTCATCGTCGTAGTCCTTGGGTCAATCGCTGTCCTATCAGTCTATTCCTATTTCCTATAAGCCGGAGAAATCCGGCTTTTTCTTTTTTCTGTGCCAAATTTCGCAAAAATCCATTCGAAGTAATACCTCCTTTTCTTTTGGTTCTAAAACCAAGCTTTTTAACTAAACTAATTATAGAGAGGTTGGACAAAAAGGGGGACAAAACATACATGGTTAGAAAAATAGGAGTCTATGCCGTTTTGGCCTATGTACTTTATGGGTTATTTATTTACTGGTATTTATTCTATTTTGCAAATACAAGCCTTCCGTTTGAGTATCAAGGAACAAAAGCCGATCCAGCTACTTTTTTGAATAGCAGGGAACTGATGCTTGGCGAGGAATATTCAAAAATAAGGAATCTTTTGTTTTTCTTAGCTGTGCCGCTGGAATGGTTGATTTATCTCCTTATTTTACTATTTGGTCTTTCAAAGGTTTTTCAGAACTGGGCTGAGACATCAGCAAAGAACAGACTGCTTCAAACGTCTATTTACGTAATTTGGCTATCCTTTTTAACCTTTTTACTGACGTTTCCACTAAACTATATTAGCTTTTCACTCTCAAAAACTTATAATATCTCGACACAGTCTTTTGCTTCCTGGATGAAGGATGAATTAATTGACTTCTGGATTAACTACGGAACAATGGTTATTATTGTCGCAGTGTTGTACTGGCTGATGAAGAAAAGTGTAAAGCGCTGGTGGCTGTACGGGTGGTTGTTATCAGTTCCATTCACACTGTTTATGATGTTTTTACAACCTATCGTTATTGATCCTTTATATAATGATTTTTCACCGCTTAAAAATAAAGAGTTAGAAACAAAGATTTTAGCATTAGCAAATCAGGCAAATATCCCAGCAGAACATGTTTTTGAAGTGAACATGGCTGAAAAAACAAATGCATTAAATGCTTATGTAACAGGAATTGGGGCAAATGCACGGATTGTTCTCTGGGATACGACCTTAAATAAACTATCAGATAATCAAATCTTATTTATAATGGCTCATGAAATTTGCCACTATGTTGAAAAGCATATATATATAGGAATAGGCGGCTATCTGCTGATCTCACTTATTGGCCTATATGTGACGTATAGGATTATGAATTGGGCAACAGCACGGTGGGGAAGGGAATTGAAGCTGACAAATGTAA
The DNA here is from genome assembly GCA_040797665.1 of Neobacillus sp. Taxonomy (GTDB): domain Bacteria; phylum Bacillota; class Bacilli; order Bacillales; family Cytobacillaceae; genus Neobacillus. The sequence goes on from JBFNER010000009.1 coordinate 104,128, forward strand.
ATGATATTCGGTCTTTACCGTTATTTCTAATGGTCCTTTCGATGCTTATGTTTGCTTCTAGTCCGATCACTAATTTAATCTCTCGTTATGAAGAAACCAGGGCTGACCGCTATGCAATTGAGATGACGAAGAATGCTGATGCGGCGATTAATTCTTTTCAGGAACTTACACGTTCTGGTTTAAGCCAAGTAAATCCGCCTTTATTGGTCAAAATCTTCCGTTATACACATCCAACCATGCTGGATCGAATCTCGATGTTAGAAGAATATGAGATTAAACAGCAATCTAATATGAAAGAATAACGGCCCATTATTCAATGGGCTTTTTTTATTTTCCCCACTGATGGTTAGTTGAACTTTATATGCAAAAATCGTTTCACTTTTAGCATTTCGTTCATAGGATGGAGTGGACGGGTAATTTCGTTAGGGGGGCAGGGAATTGGCTGTATTACTAGACAGTATTTCTTTTCAAGAGTTAATACCGCTTGGTCAAGAGGTAAGAAAAGCGGGTCTGCAGTTTTATGACACAGAAAATACCTCATGGTTTTGTGCGAAAGAAAATGGAAGAGTAGTAGGCTTCCTGGCTTGTGAAGTGTTTAAGAATTCAGCACTTATTCGCACAGGTTATATGAAGGAGGAATTTAGAGGAAAAGGGATATTTCGTGATTTATTTCTTTACGTTCTAGAATTTGCAGAGAATCTGGAAGTTAAGATGATTAAGGGCTATTGTAAGCCACAGTCGGTAAAATTATTTTTAGAATCTGGGTTTGAGATTTTTTCTCAATTTAGAGATATTACCTATGTTAGGAAGAAAAGGGTACCAAAGTTAATAGACTCCAAGGCTTTTTGCAATATTATTGATGGTCAGGTCACTTTTGGAGCTGAGGAGTTTGTAATTCACTCAATTGTTGACCGAACGAAGTATATAAAAACAGAGCATTCACTCGTTTTTTTATATGATCGGCGTGAGCAAATAGATTGGGACAGGGTAGAAAAGTTTGCCCCCTGCAGTGTAATCTACGAAAAGGGGAAACAATTAGAGCGAATCATTCCACAGTGTACCTATATTGAAGTCGCCGATATGCAGAAATCTTATTGGCAGTTTGTTGATTATTATCGTGGTCAGTTCGATATCCCAGTATTTGCAATAACTGGGACATGTGGCAAGACCACGACGAAGGAAATGATCAAACATATTCTAAATGACAAATACAATGTTCAAGCAACTAGGGGAAGTAATAATTCCTTTTATATCAATTTACGCTACTTAACCGAAATAACCAAGGCTACTGACGTTGCAGTATTTGAGACTCCAGTTGGTGGTCCGGGGTTATTGGAATTTCACTGTAGATACTTTAAACCAACGATTGGAATGATTACGAACATCGGGATTGATCATTTAAAGCAGTGTGGCAGTATTGATAACTATATAAAAGCAAAAGGAGAGATGATAAAAGGATTAAATTATCAAGGAACCTTACTTCTTAATGCGGATGATGAAAAGACAGCCACCATATCTTTAGAGGAATTTAAAGGCAGGGTTGTCTATTTCGGTATTCATCAATCAGCTGAGTTTAAGGCAGAAGATATTGAGTATACGGAAGGAGGAATGAAGTTTTCACTAACAGTGGATGGTAAAAAATCCATGATTTATGTTCCAGGATATGGTGAACATCAAGTTTATAATGCAATAAGTGCAATTGCTGCAGTTCAACAAATAGGAATGAGTATCGAGGATGCAGCAGTGCGGCTGGCTACTTTTAAAAACATCAGAGCACATCTCGAAGTATCAACAGGACTCAATAGTGCTACCATTATTGACGATACTTGGAGTTCAAACCCAACCTCCATGGAAGCTGCTTTAACGGTACTGCCGAATATTACTCATGATAAGAAGAAAATTGTATTAATAGGTACAGTTGCCTTATTGGGGGAGGATTCAAGCTATTATCATCGTGAAATGGGAAAAAGGACAGCAGCCATGGGGGCTGATCTCTTAATTGCGTATGGGGGCATGGCTAATGAAATCGCTAAAGGCGCGGTGGAAAATCAAATGAAAGGTCCGGTGTATCCATGTAGTTCAGTGGATGAAATTGAAAAAATATTAATCCCTATTCTTCAAGAAGATACAGCACTACTAATCAAAGCCTCCATGTATGACAAATCTTTAGCTGTATTGATTAACAAGCTGAAAGGGCAGTAGCGGGAAAGACCAGACTTCTAGGTAAACTGCCTATTACTCTATGCAGCTATAAGAATACACTATATTTAGGATTCATATTGATTTAGAGTACTCACTTGACTACATTGGGAGGATAGAAGTTTCATGATGCTAATTGGCATGCTTCACCATCGAAAAGACCCGCGGACAGTGATAAAAGCATATGCTTATGCAGCTGTTGCAAAAGCAGAAGGTGCAGAAATGATCTATTTTTCACCTAAGGGTGTAAATTTTGATACAGAAACAATTAAGGGTTTTATTTATGAAAATGGAAATTGGGCAGAAAAGGAAATGCGTTTCCCGGATGTTATTTATAATACAGGGAGCCCAGAAAAGCTCCTCGTCTCTGCTCATATTATTAATCAATTGAAACAGCGGAATATTCCATTTACAACCCATTCAATCGGCAATAAACATTCCATTTACGAAAGATTAAAGGAAGCCGGGGACTTTTCTAGTTATCTCATTCCAACAGAAGTCGTAACCCTGCCAAGGAGCTTTTTTGAGTTTTTATATGATTTTCACAAAATCATTTTCAAGCCTCTAAATGGCCGAAAAGGGAAAGGGATTGTCCTGGTTGAGAGTTTTCAAGACCATTACAAAGTCTTACAGGGGACAAATGAAGAATATTGGTCAACAGAAAAACTTAGAGACTTTGTATCTACTAAGTTAAGAGAAGAGCAGTATATTGTACAACCATTTATTTCATGTCAAACGAAGTCGGGGCATGCGTTTGATTTTCGCCTTCATGTTCAGAAAAATGGGGTGGGTAAATGGGTAATCACAGCTATCTATCCGAGAATTGGCCCTACGGGAAGCATTATTGCTAATATTAATAATGGAGGAGCAACGAATTATTTAGAACCCTTTCTAAAACAGGAATTTGGCGAGGACTATTATGACATTAAAAGGTATCTCGAGCAGTTTTCGCTCTCCTTAGCAAAACATCTTGATGAGCTTCAACAGGTTAAATTCGGAGAAACTATCGACGAATTAGGAATGGATGTTGCTCTTGATGAATTCGGAAAGATATGGATATTTGAGGTGAACTGGAGGCCAGGCTGCCCGCCTGCATTTTATCTCGAGTTAGATGTGGTTAAAAATATGATCCAATATGCGATGTTTTTAGCTAAGAAAAGTAAAGTTAACCATTAGGGAGTGGGAGATTTGTTTAATAGAACAAAGACCGATAGGCCCACAATAGCAGTAACAGGCAGTGCGGGAAAGACTACAGCAAAGGTAATGATTGCGGCAATTTTGCGAACGAAATGGGTTGTTTTCGAAACAAAGGATTATTGGAATACTACAGAACATACTCAAAAGCATAAGGACATGATTTTACCAATTCACCGGGCTGCTGTACTTGAATATGGCATGGCCTATCCGGGTGTAATCCGTAAGCATTGTCAAATCATTCAACCCAATTTCGCTGTTATTACCAATATCGGTATGGCACATGTGGGCAACTTTGATGGGGATATTAAAGGGGTTGCCAAGGCGAAATCAGAAATCATTCATGGGATGAAACAAGATGGACATCTGTTTCTTAATAAAGATGACCAAAACTCAAACTTATTAGAAACAAAAACTTTCAAGGGAAAAATTGTTACTGTCGGAATTGACTGTGAAGCAGATTATCAGGCTATTCGAGTGGATTATGTGGAGAAGGGCATGGAATTTACGATTAATCTACACGGAAAAGACTGTCGATTTTTCATCCCTGTATTTGGAAAACACAATGTATATAATGCATTATTTGCAATTGCAATAGCAGATTTGCTGGGTTTCAGCAGTCGAGAAATGTACAAAGGATTAGAACAAATAAAAATAACGAGCAGAAGATTAGTAATGAACCATTTAAAAGATGGAATAACCGTCATTGATGATACCGTGCATGCGCATCCCGCTGCAATGAAAGCAGCTTTAGAGGTCCTTTCAAGTGTAGGTAAGAATCGTAATATAGTAGTCTTTGGCAGAATGCCAGAGTTAGGGGAACAAATGATTACCGCACACAGGGAGATTGGTACATTTATTGCTGCACAAAAAGTCGATTGGCTGTTTACTTACGGAAACAATGCTGATGAATATGGAATCGGGGCGGAAGAGGCAGGATTTCCATCTAATAGAATTGTCCATTATCCTAATTATACAAGAGAGGAATTTCATAAAGAGTTAATCAAACATATAGAGCCAGGCACAACGATTTTAATTAAGGGGGCCAGCCGGCTGAATATGTTTGATACAGTCAAATATCTAAAAGAATATTATCAAGACGAATAAAAAAGAAATCAGGCGTAACACCTGATTTCTTTTTACTTGTTGATTGTTCAAAAAAATTCGCACTTCCATTATTCTATATAAAATCTAAGATATGTGGCTGCTTCCTTAGCATTTTTCTTCGCTTCTTCTTCAGTATCGCCAGTGGCTATGACATAGGCATAACGGTGGCCCATAGACCTAGGGGGCTGAAGAAGAGCACCTTTTTTCGGTTTTACATATACTTCCTCAACACCTCGGGAAGCTAGTGCTTTGTTCTTGCCAGTAACCTTTAAAAGCGTACCTATTGAGTCAACCGTTACATATTGCGTAAACACTGGTTTTTTATGTTTAACGGTGAAATCTGGTGTGATTCCCATTGCCATTTTTAATTCTTCTTCAACTAAGTTAATTCCAAGACCAAGCTCAATCATCCGGTTCATCGCACCTCCGGATATTCTAGGATTAATCTCGATCAATTTCCACTGTTTGTTACAATAGCGCATCTCTAAATGACATGCACCATCTTTAAAGTCATGCAGCTTTATGATCTCATACACTGCATGCTCCATATTATGAAAAAATTCTTTGTTTAAGTTATGTTTTAGACTATAGCCGGTGATAATAAACCGTTCCTTAAAGTTAATTTCCTGCTCAAAAACAGCAACGATTTTAAGCTGGCCCTTTTGTACAACAGCCTCAACTAAATATTGAGGACCATGTAAATATTCTTCTAACAGGATGGAACTATAAGGATTCCTCTTTCTAAGTTTTTTGATAAATAATCTAAGTTCATCCATATTTGTTGGGCAGAAAACGTCCTTCGATCCAGTGGAGTATGGTGATTTTACAATGGGAAGAGGCCAAGTATTTAGTTCTTCCATTAAGTAATTCAAGTTCATGTCTGGTTCTAGAATTGAATAAGTAGGTGAATAGGCGGTTCCTGCAAGTGTTCCTCTTGATGCAATTTTATTTTGCATATGTTTAATACTTTCAGTTGTGAAATGATTAATTCCAAACTCATCAGCAAGTAAACAGGAGGTATAGACATATGGGTCCACGAAGCTGACGATTCCTTTAACATTAATACCATTGAGAATCAGGCGGTTAATTTCGTCCCTAATTAGCTCTATGTCTGATAAGTCTAGGTATCTTAGTAAGTGGACATCAGGAAAATCTCCTCGTTTTTCTTTAAAACTAATTCGGTTAGTAAACAAAACCGTATAGTAGCCCATACGCTCCGCAGCTTTTATTGCTTCCCTGCTGGAACCTGCTTTCTGAGTCTCTAGAAATATAACTGTATCCATACCATTTCCCCTTCCACAATTAAAACAAAGTACACATAAATTCTCACTGTATATCTTATTGCGTTCAATTTGGGAAGGTGAAGTCATTCAACTAGAAAAGCGGAAATAATCGAAAAATAAAAAACCGTCTGAGGAAGACGGTTTTAAAATCAATGAGATACCTACGCTATTTTTATGATCCAAATCGTTTATTTAGTTCATTGAGCTGTTTGGATAATGTGTAAAAAGATTTTTTATCTTGGCGGTCAATGGCTGAGTCAATATTTGTTAATAATTTTTCCTTCTCCACAGTCAGTTGGATTTCAGATAAAAGCATTTCGATGTACAAATCCTGAACATAGTTTTCTTTCTTTTGACGTTTCATGGCACCAATCTTCATTAATTCCGTGTATGATTTTTCATTCACCTAAAATCACCTCTGATGCTTTTTAATATTATATGGGAATTTTCTAATAATATCAATGACTATTTAAAATTTTCTGATAAATTATTTCACCAATAATTTGTGAAATGTTTCGCAACAATTTAAAAAATCAATCTGCAATTAAAAATTAATGATATGATTATAATGGTAAAATTTATGTTATTGGAGTTGAAGAGATTGAAGCAGAGACAGATTGAAGAGTATGAGGTAAACCCCTGTACGATGTTTATCAAACCAGTTACGTATGGAAGTAAAACGTATTCGCAAATTTTTGAAGTGGAGGATGTTTTTTTATCACCTTTTAAACCGCTTGATATTATTAAAAATAGCTGCGATTACTTTGGCTGTGACTATGAGGGCAGAAAAAAAGGAACAAAACTATTAATAGGTACAACGCATAAAATTCCAATCGCTATTGACCCAACAAACCGCATCTTTTTCTTTCCTACTCAATCACCAAACCGGCAAGAATGTATCTGGATATCACATGAACATGTAATAGATTATTCCAGAGTAAGCCCTCAAGAAACATTAATCACTTTTCATAATAAACAAAGTTATCAATTCCCTATTTCCTTCAACTCAATTAACAATCAAATACAGAGAACGTCCCACTTAAGAACTACGCTCATGCAAAGAATTGAATATAATGAAAGGAAATCTTATTATATGCTTCAAAAATCGAAATCACTGGAAGCATCAGAACCCCCGCATAAATACGGCAGAGACCTATTCTAAATGACCATCACCTAACGGGACAGGTGTTTTTTTAGAAGATAAAACTCCATTAATTCTTGTACTTTATTGCGAATTCTTGGATTAAAGTAATTATGCTCTTCTTCATACCCTTTATATAAAAACAGATACATCGTGAAGGAATCGTCCCGTTTTGTCTCCATTACCTTAAGGTTGTGCTTTTTCATATATTGTTTTACTTCGGCTAACTCCTTCTGAATTACCTTCATCGTTTCTTCAACAAGTTCTAGATAGGGCCTTTTTAACTTTAAAGGACTCTTTTCAATTATGGACAGATCCCGATTTAAAATAATTAGAACCATCGGCAAATAAATAGCTTTTTCCATTAAATTACGGTCTTCATCAGGAATTCTGGTCATTCAATCAGTCCCCCTCTTTTTCGAAAAATAGGAACAGGCGTTCTTAAATATCATACAAAAAAATTAATTAAAACGCAATCCTAAAAAGGTTGCGTCTTTTATTTGCAAAAATTGGCTCAGATGTGAGAAAGTTTTTTATATAGAAGGATATTGTGTAGGGGAAAATGAAATAATGTAGTAACTTAAAAAAATATTATCAGTCAAATATAGATAGAAATATCAGATAGGTGGGTGATCCATATGAGATCAGAAAAGCACCATAATAGGAAAAAAAGAAGATGGAGAACAATTATTCTTGTGTTTCTTATTTTAATCGCAGCAACAGCAGGTTATTCCTATTTCCAATATAACCAAGGTATAAATCAATCGTTAAAGAAAATTAACCAAACACAAGACAAAACCAATATAAATGAAGAGGTCTATACTTTTGAAGGGAAAAAGGACCAATTTGGAAATACCAATATTCTCTTATTGGGAAGTGATGCACGTGGGGAAGAGAAATCACGGGCAGATACCATTATGATTGCACACTATAATGAAGATAAAGGCTCTTATAAGCTGACATCCATCATGAGGGATAGCTATGTTAGTATACCCGGACATGGTAAGCATAAGATTAATTCGGCGTTTATGAGGGGGGGGCCTGAGCTTATGAGAAAAACCATCAAAGAGAACTTTGATATCGATCTGCAGTATTACGCGATTGTTGATTTTGAAGGTTTTGTGCAATTGATTGATGAAGCTTTTCCAAATGGAGTAGAAATTAATGTCGAAAAAAGAATGGAAAAATACATAGATGTAACAATCGAACCTGGGCTCCAAAGATTGGACGGTGAGCATATGCTTGGTTTTGTTCGCTTCCGCCAAGATGCAGTCGGCGATTTTGGAAGAGTAAAACGACAACAGCAAGCATTGCAGGCAATTGGAGATCAGTTAACGAGTTTCCAAACGATCCCGAAGCTTCCAAAATTGGTCGGGGTTGTTACGCCGTATATCAATACAAATATGGATACTACAGATATATTATTTATGGCTAAGGACTTCTTTTCTAAAGATAGAGGACCAGTGACAACTTTTAGAATTCCAATCGAAAATGGCTATCGAGATGCAAATATTAGAGGGGAAGGGGCCGTTTTGGAGTTAGATTTTGAAGAAAATAAAAAGGCCTTTCATGAATTTATAGCTCAATAACTATAACCACTAATGCAAGAACCTTATAAGCAACTATTAAAGGAGCATTCCCATGGATTTCGAAGTATTCAAGGCGTGGTTTACCCTTGAGAATATAATGGAGTTAATTCAAAGATACCGGTCCTTTGGGCCAGTACCAGGAATATTACTGCCGATGCTAGAAGCATTTTTACCCTTTTTGCCTTTATTTATTTTTGTTATGGCCAATGCGAGTGCTTTTGGGCTTTGGTTAGGATTCCTTTATTCATGGATTGGCTCATGTACCGGTGCACTCCTGCTCTTTTTACTAATTAGGAAGTATGGGAGAAAAAGGGCATTCTCTTTTATACTAAAACACCCAAAAATCCGAAAGTTGATGGACTGGGTTGATGAGCATGGTTTCGGCCCGCTGTTTTTGTTATTATGCTTTCCATTCACACCTTCAGTTGTTGTTAATGTTGTGGCAGGTCTGTCAAAAATCAATATCTACCAATACATGCTGGCAGTGTCTATCGGAAAAATGGTGATGATTTTTACTATTAGTTTTGTTGGCTATGACCTTCATTCTTTAATAACACAGCCATATCGCACGGGTTTTGTCTTTCTAGTAATTTTCATTCTTTGGTATGTTGGGAAAAGAATTGAAGTAAGATTGAATAAGCGGGTTGAAAATGACGATAATGTTGAAAAAGAGAGTGAAATGGAGCTCAAAAAAGGGAGGAGCCTTCATGAAGATTGAATGGAAAAAAGAAGGTATAGAATGGATTAAAGCATTTGCAATAGGTTTTATTATATTCGCATTTATTCGGACATTTTTCTTTTCAAATTATATCGTAGAAGGCGAGTCAATGATGCCAACACTTCAGGATGGAAACAAGCTTGTCGTTAATAAGCTTGGTTATCATGTTGGAGATTTAAACCGGTTTGACGTGATTGTTTTTCATGCGAATGAGAAGGAGGATTTTGTCAAACGCATTATTGGTTTACCAGGTGATAAGATTGAGTATAAGAATGACCAATTGTATATTAATGGTGAAAAATATGAAGAACCATTCTTATCCATTTACAAGCAAGAAATCCCGGGAATCAAGCTGACAGAAGATTTTAGTCTGAGGGAAAAAACCGGAGAAAATATCGTGCCGGACGGAAAATTATTTGTTATGGGAGATAATCGACTCGGAAGCTGGGACAGCCGCCATTTTGGATTTATCTCTGTCAATCAGATCGTAGGTAAAGTCGACCTCCGCTATTGGCCCCTAAGCGAAATGGATGTTCATTTCTAAGATAAAAAGCACGAGCAATCGTGCTTTTTATCTGTTTATGACCGTAGAAATTACCATTTATGGTTTTAATCTATCCGAGGCAATTGCAAACGTCTGTACCCATTTTATGATAGAATGAAAGATACAGAGCCTAATGAAAGAGTAAGGAAAGCGAGGTTTTAACATGTCATTAAGAGTGGTGACAGGAAGGTCAGGTACTGGTAAATCTTCCATGTTTTTAACAGAAATTAAAGACCTTCTTTTGGAAAACCCAGCAGGCGCACCAATTGTATATATCGTTCCTGAACAAATGACGTTTATATCTGAATATCGCTTGTCAACTGACCCGCAGCTTGGCGGAATGATTCGTGCCCAAGTGTATAGTTTTTCTCGGTTAGCTTGGAGAATCCTGCAGGAAACGGGTGGAATTAGCCGTTATCATTTAAGCAGTGTGGGCATGAATATGCTAATTCGAAAGATTATCGAAGATCAAAAAGACCAACTGAAATTGTTTCAAAGAGCAGCAGATAAGACTGGGTTTGTAAAGCAAGTAGAGCAGATGATTACCGAATTTAAACGTTATTGCGTTAAGCCGGAGGAATTAACACAAGATTACCTAAACCTTATTGAGCGAAATGATTCTTCAGCTAAGGTTCTCATGGACAAGCTCAGGGACTTAAACATCATCTACCAACAATTTGAAGAGGAAGTTTTCGGCAAGTATATTGATTCGGAAGATTATTTTCGGTTGCTTTCCGAGAAAATTAAATCCTCAGTCTATCTTAGGGATGCTGAAATATATATTGATGGTTTCAATAGCTTTACCCCACAGGAATATTTAGTCATAAAGGAATTAATGAAGAATTGTAAACGTGTATCTATTGCTCTAACAACCAATCAAGTTACATTTGATTCTGTAGTTGATGAGCTTGATTTGTTTCGATTAACTAATGAGGCAGGGTATGCCATTTCTCAAATAGCCAGGACTGAAGGAGTTGAAATGGAAGAATCCATTCTGTCAGAAGGCAGGCTGAAATGGGTTGATCCCTCACTTTTTCATTTAGAAGCAAATTTTGACTCACGCCCAGCCATTCCATATCGTGGTAAACCAGCTATTCAAATTAGTCAGGCAGCTAATCGAAGAGCAGAGATTGAGGGGATTGCTAGAGAAATCCGCCAGCTCGTTCGGACAAAGGGGTACCGTTATAAGGACATAGCCTTATTAATTAGAAATGGGGCAGATTATCATGACATCGTTGAGCCTGTATTGACTGATTATCAAATTCCATACTTTATTGACCAAAAAAGAACGATGCTGAATCATCCATTGATTGAGCTAATTAGATCTTGTTTAGAAACCATTAACTCGTATTGGAGTTATGAACCTGTTTTCCGTGTCATTAAGACTGAGTTAGTATTCCCTCAACATGAAAATCCAAATACCATGCGCGAGAAAATGGATTTACTAGAAAACTATGTACTTGCATATGGGATTAAGGGGAGTAAATGGACTAAAAAGGACCGGTGGATTTATAGACGTTTCAACGGTTTAGATATGGGCACAAACGTGCAGACAGACGCTGAAAAGGAAATGGAACAGCAGCTAAATGAATTAAGACTGTTGGTTACTGCACCCATACTCCGGTTATCAAGGCGTCTTAACAAGGCAGACACAGGGCGAAAACTTTGTGAAGCAATCTATCTATTATTAGAAGAGTTAGATATTCCTTCGAAACTTGATAGTTGGAAGCAGACGGCTGAAAAGAAAGGCAATCTTGTCCGAATGCGTGAGCATGACCAGGTTTGGAATGCTGTCATTGATCTTTTGGATCAATATGTTGAAATACTAGGTGACGAGCCAGTATCTATTAAAATATTTTCATCCATTTTAGAAGCGGGCTTTGAATCTCTTTATTTTTCACTCATTCCTCCTGCTATCGATCAGGTAGTGATTGGAGATTTAGAAAAATCAAGGCTGACAGATATTAAAACAGCATTTATTGTCGGTGTTAATGAAGGTGTATTACCAGCCAAAATAGCGGATGAAGGAATATTTGCAGACCAAGACCGTGAATGGCTGTTAGCCGCAGGTCTCACTATTGCTCCTAGCAGCAGGACACGTTTACTAGATGAGAATTTTCTTGCTTATAAAGCTTTCACCATTCCAACAGAGGCGCTTCATATTAGCTATCCCCTTGGGAATGAAGAGGGTAAAGCGTTAATCCCTTCTTCGTATATTAAAAGATTGAAAGATATGTTTCCAGAAGTAGAAGAGCATACCTACGTCACAGATCCTTCGGAGTTGAAGGAAATATACCAATTAGATTTTATCACGAATTACAGAACGACTATCTCCTACCTGAATGGACAACTTTTGTTGAAAAAGCGGGGTTATCCGATAGCAGACCTGTGGTGGGATGTTTATAACATATATTTAGAAAGTACCTGGAAGAAACAAGCAGAGAAAGTATTCTCTAGTTTATTCTATAAGAATCAAACGGTAAGTCTTTCTAAGGACGTTGCTGATGAACTATATGGTGAGACCATTCAAGCTAGTGTTTCAAGAATGGAGCTGTATAACGGGTGCGCATTTTCACACTTTGCAAAGCATGGCCTTAAGCTTCGTGAAAGACAGATCTTCCGCTTAGAAGCCCCTGATATTGGCGAATTATTTCATGCAGCGCTAAAGCATATTTCCGATATTGTAAATGAACAGAAGATTTCTTGGTCACAGCTATCAAGGCAACAATGTGAAGAGCTGTCAAGAGAAGCGGTCAGCGCTTTAGCACCAAAATTGCAAAATGAAATTCTGCTTAGCTCGGAGCGTCATCACTATATTAAACGGAAATTAGAGCAAATTATCACAAGGGCTTCACTTGTGTTAAGTGAGCATGCAAAGGTGAGTGGATTTTCACCGATTGGGTTGGAATTAGGCTTTGGGCGAAACGATAAGCTGCCTCCACTTTCATTTTCATTAAAAAACGGGAAAAAAATGGAACTAGCAGGGCGAATTGACCGGGTTGACCAGGCCATTTCAGAGGATAATGGCGTATATTTACGTGTGGTTGATTATAAATCAAGCGAAAAGGACGTTAATTTAAGTGAGGTATACTATGGACTTGCTCTTCAGATGTTAACATATCTAGATATTGTGATTGCACATTCAGATGAGTTAATCAATATGAAGGCAAGCCCTGCGGGTGTGCTTTATTTCCATGTTCATAACCCATTAATTAGTACAAAAAAAATGCTGACACTTGATGAGATTGAAAAAGAAATTATGAAAAAGTTTAAAATGAATGGCTTAATGCTTAGTGATGAAAATGTAATCCGATTAATGGACCAAACTCTAGAATCTGGTGATTCTCAAATTATTGCTGCTGGAATCAAGAAGGATGGAAACTTAACGAAGAAGTCAAAAGTGGCAAGTTTAGACGAATTCGATACACTAAAGACTTATGTTCGCAGATTGTATCAGAAAACAGGGGATGCGATTGTAGATGGTCATGTAGAAATTGCCCCATTTAAATTAAAAGATAAAACACCATGTACGTATTGTTCTTATAAATCAGTATGTCAATTTGACGAATCGATTGAAACGAATCGTTACCGTGTCCTTTCCACGCAGTCAAATGAAAATATTTTTGGATTAATTAGAGAGGAGGCAGGTAAAGTTGAGTAAGCTCATAATCCCACCTATGCCTGAAGGCTTGACTTGGACAGAAGACCAATGGAAAGCAATCACAGCAAAAAATCAAGATATTTTAGTGGCAGCAGCTGCAGGTTCAGGGAAGACAGCTGTCCTTGTTGAGAGAATTATTCAAAAAATCTTATCTGAGGAAGACCCTATTAACGTTGATCAGCTCCTGGTAGTAACGTTTACAAACGCATCTGCCGCTGAAATGAGACATCGAATAGGAGAGGCCTTAGAAAAGGCAATCGACACAAATCCTGCGTCAAGGCACTTAAGAAAGCAACTCTCTTTATTAAATAAAGCATCTATTTCAACGCTCCATTCCTTCTGCATGGAGGTCATCAGGAAGTATTATTATTCAATTGATGTTGATCCAAACTTCCGAATTGCAGATGTTACGGAGGCTCAGTTGATTCGGGACGAAGTGATTGGTGAATTGTTTGAAGAGGAATATGGAAAAAAAGAAAATGAGTGCTTTTTTAATTTGGTTGATTCCTTTACGAGTGACCGAAGTGATGCTGCACTGATGGATATTGTAAGTTCAATTTATGACTTCGCCAGATCAAACCCATTGCCTGACCGATACTTGCAATCAATAATCCAAATGTACGATGTAGACTCTGTGGAAAATATTGAAGAACTACCTTTCATTAAGGGACTCTTATATGATATTGAACTGCAATTTGAAGGTGCAAAAGAAATGCTTAGAAGGGGATTAGAAGTGACAAAGCTCCCTAACGGTCCTTCACCGAGAGCGGAAAACTTTATTGATGATCTAAACGTTATCGATACGCTTATTCAAGCTAAACAGGATTCGTGGACAACCCTTTATAACGCTATGCAAACCTGGTCCTTTTCAAGAGCAAAACAAGTAAGAGGTGACCACTTCGATAAAGAATTAGTTGAAAAAGCTCAAAAGCTTCGCGATAAAGCAAAGAAGAAATTACAAGATATTAAGGAAGAGCTCTTCTTAAGGAAGCCAGAAAGTTTTTTACGTGACATGAAAGAAATGCATCCATTAATCGAAACATTAATCGGCCTTGTGCAGGCTTTCTCTATCCGGTTTGAGCAGGCAAAACGTGAAAAAGGGCTTGTGGATTATGCCGATTTAGAGCATTATTGCTTGGAAATTTTAACAGGAGAAGTGACTTCACAGGGTGAATTTTCTCCATCAGAAGCAGCTCTTGCTTTCCGTCAGCATTTTAAGGAAGTCTTTGTCGATGAATATCAAGATACAAATATGGTCCAAGAGACGATTTTAAAGCTTGTTTCAGTGGAGGATGAACTGAATGGCAATTTGTTTATGGTGGGCGATGTAAAACAGTCCATCTATCGATTTCGACTAGCCGAGCCTAATTTGTTCTTAGGTAAATACAATCGCTTTAGACAGGATGGTTATGAAGCTGGGTTACGAATTGATTTAGCACGGAATTTTAGGAGTCGTAAAGAAGTACTCGAAGGTACAAATTATCTATTTAAACAAATTATGGGAGTAAAAGTTGGGGAGATTTTGTATGATGAAGCAGCCGAGCTGAGACTAGGCGCCACGTACCCGGAAGAAGAGCCATATCCCATAAAACTAATGCTTATTGATAAAAATGATGATAGTAAAGAAGTGTCTTCAGAAGAAAATGAGGAGACGGTAACCGGGAGTGCAGATGAGTTTAATGTGGGCGATCTTGAAAATTCACAGCTTGAAGCTAGAGTCATTGCTTCCCAAATCAAAGCTTTAATTGCAGAAGGCAAGCAGGTTTATAATCCAAAAACGAAAACCTATAGACCCATTATGTACCGAGATATGGTGATTTTGCTCCGCTCCATGACTTGGGCGCCACAGCTTATGGAGGAATTTAAGCTTAAAGGAATTCCAACCTATGCTAACCTTTCAACTGGATATTTTGAAGCTACAGAAGTGGCAGTCATGATGTCACTATTACGTGTCATCGATAATCCATTCCAAGATATCTCATTAGCCTCAGTGCTGCGCTCACCGATTGTAGGGCTGAACGAAGAAGAGCTTGCTAGGATTCGATTGCGAAACAAGGGAACTTTCTGGGATGCTGTTAAGACGTTTTGTCGTACACACCCAGTAGAAGGAACCGAGGAAGTTTATGAGAAAGTGAGAAACTTCTATGAGTTTTTGTCAGAATGGAGATCACTGGCAAGGCAAGGAGCTTTATCTGATCTAATTTGGCAAATATATAGGGATACACAATTTTATGATTTTGTTGGCGGTATGCCGGGAGGAAAGCAGCGTCAAGCAAATTTACGTGCATTATATGACAGGGCGAGGCAATATGAACAAACCTCATTCCGTGGATTATTCCGCTTCTTACGTTTTGTCGAAAGAATGATGGATAGAGGAGATGACCTAGGAGCTGCAAGAGCTCTTGGAGAGCAGGAGGATGTTGTCAGAATTATGACCATCCATAGTAGTAAAGGTCTTGAGTTCCCAGTCGTCTTTATCGCCGGATTATCTCGGACCTTTAATATGACAGATATTCGAAAGCCTTATTTGCTTGATAAGGATTACGGTTTTGCTGCCAAATATGTGAATGCCCAAAAAAGAATCTCATATCCATCCTTACCGCAAATTGCCTTTAAACAGAAAAAGAAAATGGAAATGCTTGCTGAGGAAATGCGGGTCCTGTATGTAGCACTAACCAGGGCTAAAGAAAAGCTGTATTTAATAGGAACTTTAAAGGATACGGGAAAAGTGTTAGAGCATTGGCATGAAGCCCTTTCTAATTCTGACTGGTTATTGAGCGATTATGACCGAGCGAGTGCTTCGAGCTTCATTGACTGGATAGGTCCGGCAATTATAAGGCATCAAGATTGCAGAAATTTATGGGAAGCGGAAGCTCCGAGCAGGCTTGTTCCTTCTGAAATTAGCTGTCATTCATCATCTTGGGATATTAGTATTTTGAGCGCAACAGAGATTGAAAAGCAGCAAATTATTCAGGAGATAAAAGAAGACCATTTTATGGAACAGGTGGAGAAGAACGTATCTGTTCCAATAAATTCACTATATCTTGAAGAAATTCAATCACGATTAACCTGGGAATATAGATTCGGAGACGCTGCAAAACATCGTTCAAAACAATCCGTTTCGGAGATGAAACGACAAAGAGAGATTTCAGATGAACATAGTGGTACTGAATTGGTCACTAAGTTTAAAAAATCAATAATGAAACGTCCGAAGTTCATGCAAGAAAAGTCGTTGAGCCCAGCTGAAAGAGGGACTGCACTGCATATGGTTATGCAGCATGTTGAACTGCAGAAGCCAATTAGTCTAGAAACGCTTCAAGCACAAATTAATTCAATGATCCATAACGAACTTATAACTGCAGAGCAAGCGGAGGCTGTTGATTTAGACCTAATACAAAACTTCTTATTGTCAGATTTGGGGAATAGATTAAGAAAAGCAAACATGGTGAACAGGGAAGTTCCATTTACCCTTTCTGTGCCGGCTTCTGAGGTATACCTATCATGGCAAGGTGAAAATGAATCTGTTTTTGTCCAAGGAATAATAGACTGTGTATTTGAGGATGAAAAGGGGCTTGTCCTCATTGATTTTAAATCTGATAGAATAACAGGTCGTTACAAAGGCGGATTTGAAGAAGCCAGACCCATCCTTAAGAACCGTTACCAGCTGCAAATTAGCCTATATACAAGGGCATTAGAACAAATTTGGAAAAAGAAAGTCTCTGAGCGATATTTAGTTTTCTTTGATGGGGCCCATGTGTTAGACCTTGATCAATAGATGCAAAAAGTAAAGCGGCATAAACCAAAAGAGGTTTATGTCGCTTTTAATTATTTCCTGCAATCGGCTGATCAACGAGTTTGGTATCAAGTACATTGGTACCACTCAACCCGTTCCAGGTAATATTAACTAACCCGGTATGAAATCCTCCGGAACCTGCATTTGTCTTTGAGGCACTTTTAGGAGAAATATATACTGTATCCCCAAATTGAACAACGCCTCCACCTACACTTACGATTTGTAATGGGCCAATAATTGCTGGCATTGAAAACATCCTTTTCTATAATAACGATTCATTCTTTCTAACACTTTATTAACATATGCCTAGGGTCACATTATTGTTCTTCGTTTTTCGGCAACAGCTGCCGGATATGCTTTACCCTAGCCTCCATTGAAACTGTGTCGCTATTTCCAACATGTAAGACTGCAGAGGAAGAGAGACCTATTATTGCTACTTGATTCACTTTAATTAAAGGCTTTAATGAACAAGATGAAATATTGATAGGTTCAGTGATTGGCGGTAGCGGGATCAATTCACTAAATATCGGAAAGGAGGAAAATTCGCCTTCTTTAGTAAAAAAAATCTCTGTTTCCCGCTGCACAGCTAAGGCACGAGAAAAGCCATTAATGATTCGGGAATCTCCAAGCTGAACGATCGAGGAAAAGGAAACTGTCTCGACATTTATGTTATTGACGATAGAAGTTCTCTGAAGCATTGTTCATCATCCTTCTGGTATTAGCGGAACAAATGGTCCTATTATTAATGATTCTGCAGGTGTGTCAAATGTTGCTGCTAATTGAATGGTTTGTGTGTCACCGATCATAACCAGGGAAGAACTTGCAACCCCCAGTATTCTAATCGTGTCTACTTGAAGTTCACGGTTATAGACTTCAAAGTTCATTGCTGCTTCATTCCTTTCACGTTTTCGGGTAAATGGTTGATAAAAACAGTAATACCATTTTTGATTTCCTGTTTAATTAACTCAATGATGTTTTCGTCATCACCTTCTCCGCTTCCAGAGCGCGTATGAGAGGAAGCGGCTTTGAGATGATAGTCAATTCTAGAAGGCAGCTGTTTTTGGATATCTTGTTTGATAAAGGCCAGATAGGAATCGTCAAGCTCGACATTAAGTTTAGTTTTAGCATCCTCAAACAAACCCGGCAGGTCTGACTCTAAAAAACGAAAAATTTCCTCTTCTATTTTCATTGTTCTTTGCATTTGCATTTTAGGAGAGAATGGGGTGTTTACTGATTGATTTTGTACAGCAAAGTCTTCAATCGCTGATAGGTCAGATGGGTTTAAGCCAATATTTAATGTGCCATCAAGAGTTTCAACTTTTAATTGATCAAACTTATATTCAATCTTTTCAACATTTATTGAGGGTTTATCCTTTATTTGCTTTATTTCCTCCCTCATTTTTTGTAATGTTTGCTCGAGCATTGCTATTTTATTTTCTTGGGCTTGAATCGTCATCTGTAACCATTGAAGCATTTGTGAATAATCCTGGTACATCAAATCACCTCACTCACTATCTACTTTTGATCACGGGTGGGTGCTTGTAAGGGCACAGCCAATGCTCCGAGATTAGAGGCCCCCGTCTGACCAGCTGCGGGGGCTGGCTCAGTAAAGCCTCCTGTATTATATAAATATGATGCAGGTTTGATTATTCCTGAACTGCCGATTTGCAGAACAGAGGAGTTGGAAATACTGCCGATTTTTATAAAATTGATTTGTATGGACTGCTGTATATAGAAATTCATTCTAGACCACCCATTCCTCAAGCATTGAGTAGTATTCCTTGGTCCATAACATCTGAGTCATATGTGTTTGTTGAGCTTAAGCTGTTATGAACATTTAAACTTTCTCCAGTATTAAAGGAACCTGACCCGGAAAAGGTTTTAGCAGAAGAAAATGGCATGATTTTGTAAACATCGCCAATATGAAATACAGAGCTGTTTCCTAATGAAATTACCTGTGCGGCTCCAACAATTGCAGGCATGAACAACATCCTTTTTGTGTTTTATTGCTAATATCGTATGTCTGGGTGAAAGTAATGTGATTCATTCGCCCAAAAAAAGTGACTTGGAGTTGATATGGTAGGTAAGACTAGCAAATATAAGGTTTAAGTCATTATAATGTTGTTAAAATTATAAATAGTTAAAAGTGCCTATCGTTTTCATTGGTAAATGGTACTTTAGTAGGATATTCGATTAGAAGAAAACAATTTATGATGGGATTAAGAGATCAGCTAGTACTTTTAACACTGATTCTCGATAAAGGCAAAACTGGTGAAAATCAGTGACGCAAAGCTACAGGGGCTTAGGTGCATAGCACGATGCCAGCCAGCTGCCGAAAGAATAGGGTGTTTTCCATAAGAGTTTCTATGGTTCATAGTTTCCTATGAACTGTAGTATTTCTATGTTCCCCCCCCTTTCGGTAAAGGCGGGGTTATTTTATTTAACCCTGCAAAACCAAGTTATGCGAAAAAATTGGACGAGGGTGGGAAGTGGTATGGGTATTTTGAAACAGAAACAACGGAATGTAAGCACTGAAAAATTTCATGTAGAACATCATTCATCCCAGATAATAGAATGGAATACAGTTTACAGGGGACAAAGAAAAAAAGGTCATAAAAGTGATAACCCACTTTTGTCGCTGCTTCTCGATGGTGAAGTTACTGAAGTGATGGTAAATGCGCCAAATCAAGTATATTGTGAACGTAAGGGAAAGTTAGAACTTACAAAAATAAATTTTCGTGACAACGACCATATTTTAAAGGTACTACAGGCCATTGTTGCTCCTCTTGGCAGGAGGGTGGAAGAAAGCTTCCCCATTATTGATGATAGGCTGCCAGATGGGTCACACCTGTTTGCGCTCATCCCTCCTTTAGTTATAGATGGACCAACCTTAACGATTAAGAAGAAGAAGTAAGGTTGGTTCCTAACATATAACAAACTTATTACGTTAATTGCCGTATTTACCTTAGTAATTTAGGACAGGCTGTGATATGATAGTTTTCGGATACTGATTTGATTTAGGAGGAAAATTAGATGATTCACGGTCATATTACTGCTTGGGTTTTAGCTCTAATTTTATTTGTGGTTGCGCTTTTCTTATACAAGGGAGCAAAAGCTAAAGGTGCAAAAATTGTCCATATGATTTTAAGAGTTTTCTATTTGTTAATTATAGCAACGGGTTTTATAATTCTACCGAATATTTTTGACATGACCATGCAATATACTTTGCTTTATATCCTAAAACTAGCTTCAGGAATCTGGGTAATTGCCCTATTTGAAATGATTCTAGGAAAAACTGCTGGTAATCGTAAAACTTCAATTACTTGGATCCAATTTGTAGTGGCACTCGCACTTGTTTTATATTTAGGCTTTGTTTCATTACCAATGTCATTTTTAAACCCATAGAAAAAAGCTGCATTTTTTGCAGCTTTTTTTCTATGATCTTATGAGATTTCAAGAAATAATTTTTTCTATAATTAGTCGTTTCCCGGTGTTCAGTGTGAATTCAAAGCGATCATTTACTTTTTCATAATAACAGAAATGATGCTGAACACTGCAAATCTGTTCTTGGTTGTCAAAAATGATGAAATTTACACCGTCTTTTCGATTCTCGTCAGATAAGAAAGATAAGTGATTGTAGCAATAGATACAATCATAAATACTGAAGTCTAATGAGTTTAATGTTGTCACGAATTGAAAAAACGCATCATCGTTTATTCCTTCTAATAATCTTTCTAGAGAGTAAATCAAATGTTTCCTTATTCGTACAGAATCGTTGTCTTTTAGCATGATCATTTCATTTCCGCTTCGAATTTTACCTATTTCCACTAAAATCCCCTTCTTCCAGCGATTTAAGCGGAATATTTCAATCTCTTGTTGTAGAAAATCATCTAGCATGGCTGCTTCTTCTGTTTCCTCATCAAAAAAAATCCATTGATCATTTATTTGTTCAACAGTGCCTTCGTTATATGCTCTTAATTGAAAATCATAAAGTCTTTCTCGCTGCTGTCGATTCATCTTTAACCTCCGTACTTAGATGCTCTCATTTCTCTTTGTAGACATCTTCCATAATTTTTATAACTTGTTTCTCATAAATTGGACAATTTACCAAATAAATTGGGCTGAATACAATAACACATGCAGGTGAATATCCAGTGCACGACTACTAGTGAGAGGTGAATAAATATGTGCGGAGTATCAGGCTGGGTTGATTTTAGTAAGAATATAAGAAACGAGAGCATGACCCTCGAAATAATGGCAAATACTCTTGCAAAGAGAGGTCCAGATGAGACCAATCTCTGGCTCGATACACATGTTGGACTTGGTCATAAGCGGCTGATTGTTGTTGACCCTGAAGGGGGAAAACAGCCAATGACCAAACAAAAAGATGGTAATGATTATACAATTTGTTATAACGGAGAGTTGTACAATACAGAAGATATCCGCAAGGTTCTCCTTACTAAAGGATATTCCTTTAAGGGGCATTCTGATACTGAAGTTCTGTTAACAGCCTATATAGAATGGGCAGAAGAGTGCGTAAATTACTTGAACGGGATCTACGCCTTTGCGGTCTGGGATCGGAAGAAAGAACAGCTTTTTATTGGCCGGGATCGTTTAGGGGTAAAACCTTTGTTTTTCACAGAATTAGGAAACGGTCTCTTATTTGCATCTGAGTTAAAGGCAATCTTAGCTAATCCAAAAATAAAAACAGAAATAGATCAAGAGGGACTATCTGAGATCTTTGGAATGGGACCTTCTAAGTCACCAGGTTCAGGAATTTTTAAGGGAATCAAAGAACTCAGACCTGCTCATGCGCTCACATTTTCTAGAAACGGTCTAAAAATTTGGCGTTACTGGAATGTCAAGAGCTATCAGCATCTGGATAGTGTTGAAGAAACGGCAGAAAAGGTACGTTACTTGGTTACTGATGCAGTGACGAGACAACTTGTATCTGACGTGCCCTTGTCGACCTTCTTATCAGGAGGACTTGATTCAAGTATTATCACAGCCATTGCAGCACAAGGATTTGCTGCACAAGGTAAAGGTCAGCTCCACACTTACTCGATAGATTATGAAGGAAATGACAGATATTTTGAATCAAATGAATTTCAGCCAGACTCTGATGAAAGATATATTCAAATTGTTACAAATAAGTTTGATACAAAGCACCATTTTAGAAAAATTTCTCAGCAGCAGTTAGTGAAGGATTTAACAGAAGCCGTTCATGTAAGGGATTATCCAGGAATGGCGGATGTAGACTCTTCTCTCCTTTGGTTTTGTAAAGAAATAAAAAAAGACTTTGTTGTTAGTCTTTCGGGAGAATGTGCAGATGAGATTTTTGGCGGCTACCCTTGGTTTCATCGTAAGGAGGATTTAGAGCGGCCAGGTTTTCCTTGGATGCGTTCTGTTAACGAACGAAATCAGTTATTAAAGCCATCTTGGCAGACAAAATTAAAATTACATGAATATGTAATTGACAAGTACAATGAAGCCATCTCTGAAACGCCAAGATTAGAAGGAGAGAGCCTTGAAGAGACAAAACGGAGAGAGCTTTTTTATATTAATATGACCCATTTTATGACCACTTTGCTCGACAGGAAAGATAGGATGAGTATGGGTGCTAGTCTTGAGGTAAGAGTTCCTTTTTCAGATCACCATCTTGTTGAATATGTCTGGAATATTCCTTGGGCGGTAAAAATGTATCAGGGAAGGGAAAAAGGAATTTTAAGAAAAGCTTTCGAAGGTGTGCTTCCAAATGAAGTACTTTATCGAAAAAAGAGCCCATATCCTAAAACGCATAATCCTGCATATACAATTGCTGTACAAAAGCTCATGACTGACATTTTAGAGGATAAGAATTCTATTCTTTATGAATTTTTTAATCGTGACCTCTTAAAAGAAATAGTGGAATCTGGAGGGAATTCATTCAAAGAACCATGGTTCGGGCAATTAATGACAGGTCCTCAATTGTTAGCATACTTCGTCCAACTTCATATTTGGTTTAAAGATTATAATATTAATATAGTGAACTAAGGATGATAAAATTTGGATTCATTCACTGAATGGATTAAAATAAGGATAGGGAAGGGGAAAACCCCCTTCCTTTTTTATGAGGGGGAAATAGGATGAAGAAAAAATTAATTTTAAATGTAGTTTTTTTCACCATACTGCTATCAATAGTTCCTACATATGCGAATGCCCAGAAAGAAGACAGGCTTTGGCAGGACGAAACGATATATTCACTTATGATTGATCGATTTAATAATGCTAATACAAAGAATGATTATTTTGTTAATACCCAAGATCCTCTAGCGTATAATGGCGGGGATCTTCAGGGGGTCATTGATAAAATGGACTATATTAAGGATATGGGATTTACTACAATCCGGCTCACCTCAATATTTGAAAATACAGAACGAGGCTATCATGGATATTGGGTTAAGGATTTTTATAAAACAGAGGAACATTTTGGCTCACTAGAAACATTTAAGAAATTGGTGAAGGAAGCACATGCCAGGGATCTGAGAATAATCATTGATTTTGTAACGAATAATGTCTCCTCTGAACACCCATGGATAGCGGACCCATCTAAAGAGGACTGGTTTCATGAAAAGCGAGAAATTAGTGATTGGAGCAATCAGCAGCAGGTTGAAACAGGCTGGTTTAATAGTTTGCCAGACCTTAATCATGAACATACAGAGGTAAAGGACTATTTAATTGAAGCCGCCAAATGGTGGATTGAAAACACAGACATTGATGGCTATACTTTACCGGAAGTAAACCATGTTCCTATAAGCTTTTGGACAGAATTTTCAGAGGAAATTAAACTAGAAAAGAAAGATTTTATTTTGATTGGTGTTCCATCGACTACACCGAATCTGCAAAAAGAAAATTATCTCTCTGCTGGTATTGATGGTATGTATGACTATGCCTCTGCAAATTTACTTAGAGAGGTTTTTGGTTCAAATAATCAATCGTTAAATACAAAATTTGAGACACACGACTCGCAATTGAGGATTAATTTTTTCGATAATGAAAAGACAACAAGATTTACGAGTAATATTGTTGAAAATAAACACTTTCCTGGGGCACGCTGGAAAACAGCTTTAACATTTCTATATACTTCTCCTGGAATCCCGGTGGTCTTTTACGGCAGTGAGATTGCCTTAAATGGGGAAGAAATACCTGATAATCATCGTTTAATGAATTTTCGTACAGAAAAAGAACTTATGGATTTTATTACCAAGCTTGGTGAATTAAGAAACCAACTTCTCTCATTGACAAGAGGGGATATAGAAATGATTTATGACAAGAATGGGATGATGGTGTTTAAACGTTCATACGAAAATGAGACGGCCATTATTGCTATTAATAATTCGAGCGAGTCACAAAATGTTACCTTATCAAGTGAACAAATTGCCCCGGAAAAGGAATTACGCGGATTACTAAAGGGTGATCTTGTTCGAAATATTGACGGAGAATATCCGATTATTATTGATCGAGACGAAGCTGAAATTTATGTAATTGCGGAAAAGAGCGGTATTAACCTCTCGTTAATTGGGGCACTTGCAGCGGTTTATTTATTATTTATGTGGTTCTTAATAACGGTTTTAAGAAGAAGAAAACGTAGCAACATAAGTTAATCAATTTATTTTAAGCTCCAGTACGTTCCGATGGGTACTGGAGCTAGTTTTTTAACCGTTTACGATTTTTCCGCCATTTACATGAAGTATTTGACCACTTACATAGGATGAGTCATCTGAAGCAAGATAAACATAGCTTGGGGCAAGTTCATATGGCTGACCTGCTCTGCCCATAGGAGTATCGGCTCCGAAAGTTGAGACTTGGTCCTCAGAAAACGTAGAAGGTATTAACGGTGTCCAGATTGGTCCCGGTGCAACACCATTGACCCGGATTCCTTTTGAGGCGAGTGATTTTGCCAGGGACCGAGTAAAGCTGACAATGGCACCCTTTGTAGAAGCATAATCTAATAATTGTTCATGTCCTGCATATGCCGTAATAGAGGCTGTGTTTATGATTGCTGCACCCGGCTTTAAATGTGGGAGTACCATTTTTGCCATATAAAAGTATGAGAAAATATTGGTTCGAAAGGTCTTTTCTAATTGGGCAGAGGTAATATCTAATAAGCTTTGCTGTGGATGCTGTTCGGCTGCATTGTTTATTAAAATATCCACCTTTTCGAATTGGGCAATGGTTTTATTAACAATTTCTTTACAAAAATCTTCACTGCCGATATCTCCTGCAAACAGCAGGCATTGTCTTCCCTCTGCTTCCACCAATTGTTTAGTTTGTTCTGCATCTTCGTGCTCATCCAAATATGAAATAGCTACATTAGCTCCTTCTTTGGCAAAGTATACAGCTACCGACCTTCCTATACCACTATCTCCTCCGGTAATAATGGCAGTTTTATTTGTTAATTTTCCTGATCCCTTGTAGTTTGAGTCAACTGAAATGGGCCTAGGATTCATCTCACTTTCAATCCCAGGCTGTCGGTCTTGATGCTGGGGCGGAAAGGTCTTCTTCTGTGACGGTTGATTACTACTCACTTTAATCCCCTCCAAAAATAGTTACCATACTAGTTTGGGGAATTTATATGAAATTATTATGGAAATAAAAAGGTGATAGGGTATCCCCCTATACACCTATAAAAAATTTATCGATAATTAATAAATTGTACATCAATCGTTAAATCTGCTTCCCGAACTAACCCGATAATCTTTTGTAAATCATCACGATTTTTCCCACTCACTCGAACCTGATCATCCTGAACTTGGCTTTTTACTTTTACACCACTATTCTTAATAATGGTATTAATTTTTTTTGCATTTTCCTTATCAATACCTTGGACAAGTTTAGCTCTCTGACGGACAGTACCTCCAGAGGCTTTTTCAATCTTTCCATAATCTAGATTTTTTATCGGAACCCCTCTTTTTATTAATTTTCCCAGCAAGACGTCTTTTAGCTGATCCATTTTATACTCGTCATCTGAAACTAGGACAAGCTCTTCCTTATCAAGTGTAACGTCACTCTTACTCCCTTTAAAGTCATAGCGCGTTTTTATTTCCTTCATCGTGGCAGTAATGGCATTTGTGACTTCAGTAAACTCAACTTTGGATACAATATCAAATGAACTATCTTTTGACATTTTGAAACCTCCGATAATTAGATTTAGTATGTAGTCTGCGAATATCTGCAAAAGTTTCCCTTTATGCCTACATTATAGTAAAATATAACGGTTCAAACAACTAATTGGAAAAACTCAAGAAAAAGGTGAGTTAGATGTCATTAAATGAACTGATAGGTCAAACGACCACATTAACTGTTGCTAGAAAGGCTTCTTTTGGCTACTTTTTAACAGATGGAAACGAAGATGTATTACTGCACATAAATGAGGCAGACCGTGAATACGAAGAAGATGAAACCGTCGAGGTGTTTCTATATGTCGATTCCGAAGGCCGTACATCTGCTTCTACAACCATACCCGAGGTTGCTATAGGCCGATATGCTTGGCTTAAAGTAACGGATACCAATCCTAATATCGGTGTGTTTTTAGACATTGGTATAAAAAAGGATTTATTACTTGGAATCGATGACCTCCCTGTTCATAAGTCAGTCTGGCCTAAAGCTGGCGATTTGGTATATGTTACTTTAAGGGTAAATCGCAATTATCTTTTATATGCTAGGCTTGCTTCTGACCCTGTCATTGAATCGATTTCAACGAAAGCAACACGCAAAGATTTTAACAAAAATATTCAAGGTCATATCTACCGGACTGCAAAGGTAGGCAGTTGGATCTACACACTTGAAGGATTTAAAGGTTTCATTCATGAGTCACAGCGACTTAAGGAGCCTCGTCTCGGGCAAAAGGTGGAGGGGAGAATCATTGATGTAAAAGATGATGGTACAGTCAATGTATCCTTGCTGGCTAGGAAAGAGGAATCACAAGACCAAGATGCCGAGAGAATTTACGAATATCTATTAAGCAGAAATGGCGCGATGCCGTACACCGACAAAAGCATGCCTGAAGACATACAAGAGCGTTTTCAATTAAGTAAAGGGGCTTTTAAGCGAGCTCTCGGGAAATTATTGAAAGAGGGAAGAGTATACCAAGAAGGCAGCTGGACTTATCAGAAGAAAGATTAGGGTTTATTACATACTCCTTTTCAAAATGACAGAAACTAATGACCGATAGCAAATTGAAAGGGGTATGTAGATGCCGCACACATCTGATAATGATAAGAAAGCGCAGGATAACAATGCACTTAGACATGAGAAGAACATGATGCGCGAGAAAAATCGTCAAGAAGGTAAACGTCAATATTCTAAAAAGACAGACCATAAGTAAATAAAAACGAAAAAATAAGTGAGGATTCCTCACTTATTTTTATTTATAATTGTTTATTTAGGAAAAAAATAGCGATGGTTCCAGGTCCTGTATGAGCTCCGACAGCAGAGCCGATGGAGGTAATATATACTTCTTTTGGTTGAAACTCTTCTTCAATCATTGCTTTGACCTCAAGTACAGTTTCTTCTGTGTCGGCATGGCTTATTCCAATTACTTGTTCATTCATCTCCGTACCCCGTTCTCTCATCAATTCGATTAAACGGCGCAGAACTTTCTTCTTACCACGTAATTTTTCAATCGGAACAAGCTTTCCATCCTCTACATTAAGAATAGGCTTAATATTTAATAAGCCGCCAAGGAAGGCAGACGCCTTAGAAACACGACCGCCTTTTGCCAAATACTCCAAATCTTCAACTGTAAACAATTGCTCCATATGTTCACTTCTAAATTGAACATCTTTTACTATTTCTTGTTTAGACATATTTTGTTCTGATTTCTTAACTGCCTCCCTAACAACTAGGCCATATCCAAGTGAGGCACATTTTGTATCCACTATTGTTAAATTAAAATTTGGATATTTTTCCTTCACTTGGTCAAGAATCATAACAGAAGTCTGATATGTACCAGATAATTCGGAAGAGAATGCTATATAGATTCCATCTTCATTGTTTTCCGCCATGTTCGTAAAAACCTCTTGGAATAAAAGAGGGGAAACCTGTGATGTCTTTGGTACTTCTCCACTCCGAATGGCATCATAAACTGTTTTAGAATCAATGGTTTTAACATCTTCATATTCCTGACCATTTACATGAACTTTTAAAGGAAATAATGTCACGTTATGTTCAGTGTAAAAATCTTTAGGTAAATCGCATGCGCTATCAGCTAGTATTTTTACCTGCATGAAGCTCACCTACTTTCAAACGAATATAGTTTCAGTTTATCGGTTTCAACAAAAAAATACAATTATCTAATGAAAATAGTGTTTCTTTACTAAGAAGGGAATGATCGGATGTTTTGGCTCCAGACAAAAAAGACGATGATTGTTATTGTGGGCGCATTTTTAAATGCACTTGCCATAAATTTATTTTTGATTCCTGCAAATGTTTATTCAAGTGGCTTTACTGGTATTGCGCAATTACTTTCTAAAGTGTTAACAGAACAAACACCAATTAATGTATCGATGGGACTATTATTACTATTATTAAATATACCAGTTGCCATTCTCGGATGGTTTAAGGTGGGACGGTCATTTACCATATATAGCTTTTTAAGTGTAATCTTATCTTCGGCCTTTTTAGAATTGATCCCTATAACACAGGTTTCAACCGATATCCTTCTTAATGCAGTTTTTGGGGGTGTAATATTAGCCGTTGGTGTTGGGATAACGCTAAAATGGGGAGCGTCAACAGGAGGATTAGATATTGTTGCCATGGTTTTATCTAGAATGAAAGACAAACCTATCGGCACCTACATGTTTACCTTAAATGGCATCATTATCTTAACCGCGGGTTTTCTTTACGGCTGGGAGAAAGCATTGTACACGATTGTTTCACTTTATGCTTCTACAAGGGTAATCGATGCCATCCATACGAGACATGCTAAACTAACTGCCATGATTATTACGAAAAAAGCAGATGAGCTTAAAACAGCTATCCATGCTCAACTAGTAAGAGGCATTACCATGATACCGGCAAGAGGGGGGTTTTCTAATGAAGAGCGAGATATCATGATGATTGTGATTACTCGTTATGAGCTGTACGATTTAGAGAGGATCATAAAAGAAATTGATCCTAATGCCTTTACTAATATTATTCAGACTACAGGGATTTATGGGTTCTTTCGACGTGAATAAAGAAGGGAGAAGTTAAATGCGAAAGATTATGTTAATTTTGGTATTGCTTTACCCATTTCTACTAGGTCTACAAGGTATTGAGGAGAAAAATAATGGTGCAGACAAATTCCAAATGGAACTAATACCAAGAGTGGGCCCTGAATCGGCTGAGTTCAAGATTACAATAGAAAATAAAGTTGATTTCCCATTGCGCTTTCAATTCCAATCCTCACAACTCTTTGAGATTTCGGTCTTAGATGGAACAGGGAAGGAAGTATACCTCTATTCAAAGGATCGTTATTTCCTACAAGCACTTCAGCAAGTTACAATCGAACCAGGGGGCGTCTTCACGATTGTGGATCAGTGGAATTATTATTATGAAGGTAAAAGAGTACCTGAGGGTGAATATATCGTAAATGTAAGGCTAATTCCCTCTAAACTGAACGGGGAAAAGATTATGCAGACAGAAAATCTGTCTCTCAGTCAAAAAATATATATACCTGCTGAAAACCAAATGTTTCGTAATGTAAAGGCTGCTGGCCAAAATGGTGAATATGTAATAACGGGAGAAGTAATGACAAAGGATGGATTTGTTCGATACTCGGTGGAAGACGGTCATGAAGAACTTCTAAAAGAGCAGCAGATCCAAGCGGCAGGCAGTGAGGGTGAATGGCGGAAGTTGAAATTAGAAATCAACATTCCTAAAGACAGGCTTCCTAAAAATGGTGCACTAATATTAAAACTCTATGAGCGAAACGATAAAGGACAGGAACAAAATTTGTATCCGTTAGTTTTAGAGATGTTTGAGTGATAGAAAAGCTGGCACTAACTTGAGTGCCAGCTTTTCTTTACAATATTCATTTCACTTGTTCAAGCTCATTTTGCATTTCTTGGAGCTGACTTTGCTCTGCGATTGTTGAATTAGCGTAAGCAGAACTAAGTGCATTCTTTGCTTTCTCTATTACGGAATCGCGTTCAGCAGGGTCGGCAGACTTCGCCATCTCAACAAATCTTCTGGCTTCCTGGAATAATTGGTTACCCATAGTTATATTCCTCCAAGCGAGGATTCTTGCACATTGGCCATCTTCTGAGCTTCCGCTTCAGCATAGGTCAAGTGGTAAGGAATACGTTCATCATGTTTATTAACGGTATCCTTTCCTTGCTGGACAAAGCGTTTTGATTTGTTTCGTTTACCCATTCGAATCCCTCCAATTTGGTGAGCTTGGTGTGAAACAGCAACGCTGCCTCACAAAATAGTATGCTCTACTGAAAGAATTTCAATTAGGTAAACAATGGTGTGAAAGACAAATTTACTTTAGGTTTAACAAATCTGACAAATACACACCGATCCCGTCTTCTTCATTTGTGAGAGTGGTTTCATTCGCAATATTTTTAACTTTTTCAATGGCATTTCCCATTGCAATTCCGCGGCCGGCATATTCAAGCATTTCTAAATCATTATCTTCATCACCAAAAGCAATAATTCGTTCTTTAGGAATA
The DNA here is from genome assembly GCA_040797665.1 of Neobacillus sp. GTDB lineage: Bacteria > Bacillota > Bacilli > Bacillales > Cytobacillaceae > Neobacillus. Next base: position 135,054 of record JBFNER010000009.1, read on the forward strand.
TTAAAGTAATCCGATGCCTTTTTTAATCCAACAGCCTTACTTAAGCCAACCTTAATAATTTCAATTACATGCCATGGTGCTGCCCAGCTGCGGTGATCGATTACTTCTGCGTGAACATCTGATAAATGCTGGCGAATTTCTCTTAAGTGTTCTTCTTCTGTATGGATTAACAAACTGGTGGGAGAATCCTTTAAATAATTGCGCAAATCTCCAGTCGTTACTTTTGGATTTCCCATTCCGAAGATGTCTAAAAGTTTTTCGTCATGATAGTGGAAATAAACGTCATCGATGACTTCAGCAATGATATTATGAAAATTAAACGAGCGGCACGCCTCAACAATGTCTTTTGCCACTTTTACATCGAGAGGATCATGAAAAAATCCCCAGCTTTTATCGCGCGGATGATGCATAAAGGCACCATTAAAATTCACAATAGGTGTGTCTAAATTTAACTCGTGATAATACATTTCACTTGAGCGGTAAGGTCTTCCAGTAGCAATCATCACCACATGACCCTCTTCTCTTGCTTTCCTTAGTACTTCTTTCGTCTTGCTGGAGATAGTTTTATCATCTTTTAATAAAGTTCCATCTAAATCTAACGCAATTAAATGTTTTTCTGCCATATGGACTCCTTCTTGTACATTTTATGGGGGTTAGGAAGTCATCTGGTAAATACGTGGATGTCTCCTAAAAAGCGTTCTTTTATGAATATTTCATTCAACATGTTACACTACCCATATAAGTAAATAGATTAAAGAAACACTATAATTACTATGTTAACAATTTTATACCTAAACTGTAAAAAAATTCACTTCAAAAGCGGTTGATTAACGATATAATTATTTTGCTCCAGGAGGTCTTATTCTAGTGGTCATCGTAGAAAAGGATACACTAAAGGATATTCCCTTTTTACAAATTGTTAAAAAGGATTTAGAAAAAGAATCATTGCCCTTAATAATCTTTGTTCATGGTTTTACCAGCGGGAAGGAAAATAACCTTCATTTTGCTTATTTATTAGCTGAAAGAGGTTTTCGGGTTATTTTACCCGAGGCAGTGTACCATGGCGAAAGAGAACAAATTCTTAATGAAAAGGAAATATATCTTCGTTTTTGGGAGATTGTCATTAAAACAATCCATGAACTAAACCACTTTAAGGAATACTATGTTCAAGAGGAGTTAGCAGATCCAAATCGGATCGGACTTGCTGGAACTTCAATGGGTGGGATTGTAACATTAGGGGCCTTGACGCAGTACAGTTGGATTAAGACAGCTGTAAGTTTAATGGGGATGCCTGCTTATGAATCATTCTCATTATGGCAAATGGATCAGTTACAGAGCCAGGGATTTAAGATCCCATTTACAGAAAAAGAAATAGAAGAACAGCTGGCCATGCTTCGGCAATATGATTTAAGTATTCAGCCAGAAAAAATAAAAGGAAAACCGTTATTATTTTGGCATGGAGAGAAGGATCAGACTGTACCATACGGATTAGCTTTTCAGTTTTACGAGTCATATAAGAATACCTATTCTTCTGAAGCACAGAATATTCACTTTATAACAGACAAGCAGGCAGACCACAAAGTCAGTCGTGAAGGACTAAGAGCAACAGTAAATTGGTTTGAGACAAATCTTTAATTAATATATGAGGAGTGATTGGAATGAATGAAGAATTGAAAGAAAATATTATGGGTGCTTTAGAATTGGTAATCGACCCTGAACTAGGAGTAGACATTGTTAACCTTGGTTTAGTATACGATGCTGAAATGGATGAAAAGGGAAATGTAACCATAACCATGACATTAACCTCTATGGGCTGTCCGCTGGCTGGGACAATTGTTGATCAAGTAAAAAGGGCTCTAGCTGATATTCCTGAAGTAAAAGAAGTTGAGGTAAATATTGTGTTCAATCCACCATGGAATAAAGAAATGATGTCTCGTTACGCGAAGATTGCCTTAGGCATTCGTTAAATTAATACTCACCATTTCAAAACGAAAACAGCAGAATCTCTGCTGTTTTTTGTTTTGTTTCACATTTCGTTCATATATCATTTCTTAGTTGTGAGGTAGTTCACTTTATAAGAACATTTTCACCTTTATAATACAGTTATTAAGGCTGTTTGGATTGAAATGGCCGCTATTAGGAGGCGTTTCATATGGCTTTTGGCCGAGATTTTAATAAAGATCCATTTATTGTTATTTGGGAGCTAACGCGTGCATGTCAGTTAAAATGTCTGCATTGCCGCGCTGAGGCACAATATAGAAGAGATCCACGAGAGTTGTCCTTTGAAGAAGGAAAAAATTTAATCGATCAAATATATGAAATGAACAATCCAATGCTTGTTTTTACAGGCGGTGACCCTTTAATGAGGGAAGATGTTTTTGATATTGCAAAATACGCTGTCGAAAAAGGTGTAAGGGTTTCAATGACACCAAGTGCTACCCCAAACGTTACCAAGGAAGCTATCGAAAAGGCAAAGGAAGTCGGACTTTCTCGTTGGGCCTTTAGTATAGATGGACCTACAGCAGAGGTTCATGATCATTTCCGTGGCACTGCAGGTTCCTTTGACCTAACAATGGAACGGATTAAATATTTGCATGAGCTTGAAATACCGATACAAATTAATACCGTTATCTCACGGTATAATATAGAATACCTAGACGAAATGGCCAAAATGGTTGAAGATCTAGAATGTGTTCTATGGAGTGTTTTCTTCTTAGTTCCGACCGGAAGAGGGCAAGAATCTGATATGATTTCACCGGTTGAGCACGAAAAGGTATTTAGATGGTTGTACGATCTAAGTAAACGTGTTTCTTTCGATATTAAAACAACAGCTGCTCAGCACTATCGTCGTGTGGTAATTCAACAAAAAATGCGGGAAGCTAAGGAACAGCAGGATGAAATCAATTACTTAAGTGCGTTAACAGAACAAGGCCTAACGGGTTCAATTGACGGACTTGGCAGAGCGCCAAAAGGAGTAAATGACGGTAATGGATTTGTCTTTATTTCACATATAGGTGATGTTTATCCAAGCGGATTACTTCCAGTAAAAGCTGGTAACGTTCGCGAGCAGCCATTGGCAGAAATTTATCGTGAATCTCCTGTTTTTACATCACTGAGAAATCCTGATCTTTATAAGGGAAAGTGTGGAGTTTGTGAGTTCCGCTATGTTTGTGGAGGTTCTAGATCTAGAGCCTATGCAATGACCGGAGATTATCTAGAAAGCGAACCATTTTGTGTCTATGTACCAAAAGCCATGAGAGAAAAACAAACAAACTAACAAAAAAATGGAAGCAGCCGAGTCTGGCTGCTTCCACAAATTTTACATCTAACCCTATTCAATACTGCAATAAACGGCAGGACAGTTTTCACAGCCAATTTCATCTTTTAAATATTGAAGATTTAAGATTGAAATTTTCCCTTTTTTAATGCTGATAATCTTGTCTTTCTTCAATTCACTCAGAATTCGATTGGTACTTTCTCGAGAGGTACCACAGAAGTTGGCAAGTTCCTGATTTGTTAACGGTAGATCAATTAAGATTTCATTGTCTTTATGAATTCCATAGCTATTAGACATTCGAATGAGTGTTGAAAAAAGTGCTCCTCTTTTCCCATTTAACACAAGATCGCGAAACTTTGTTTGGGTCTTGCGAAAATGGTCACTCATCCATTTCATAAATTCAAATGCAAGCTTACTATTTTGGAATATTTCACTTTCGATTACATCTTTTTTTATAGCAACAATTTCACCTTCCTCTAAAACCTTTGCACTAAGCAGGTAACGAGGATTGTCGGTAAAAAGAGTTAATTCACCGCAAATATCATTTGCCCCACATATTCTTAAGGAAAGCTCACGGCCGTCAGAGGTAATTTTACTAATTTGAACCTTACCTGAAAGAACTACATAAAGCTCTTCAGCTAACATTCCTTCTTGAAATAAGTATGTTCCTCTTTCACTTTTGATTTTCCTATCTGAAAACCTGAGTAATTCCTTAATTTCTAATGAATGTGTTGGTTTCATACTAGTCATCATCTATAATCACCCCATAATTTAATAAGTTGGTTCCTAAGCAAATTCATTTTTTATTAACCTTATTCTAACGCAGGTTTTAGCTATAATCACAAGTAAACAATGACAATATAGTGAAAACTGAATTGAACTAATTAATTTATGAAGTGAAATAGATTATAATTATTGTATAAACTGTAGATATTAACAGACCAATTGTCTATAAATCGTCATCAAATTAACTAAAAAATATGTTATGAAATGTTAAGATAGTGAATAATGTGGTAGCCTTAAAATTCAAACATTGTTACACTTATACTATACCAAGCCTCTTTGAAAATAATGGAGTTGATATAAATGGAAAAGACCATTATTCAAGATAAATTCAATCGTCCACTTAGAGATTTACGAATCTCAGTTATTGATCGTTGTAACTTCCGTTGTCAATACTGTATGCCAGCAGATCAATTTGGCGATGATTTTGAATTCTTACCCAAAAGTGCTTTGCTGACCTATGAGGAGATTGATAGAATTGCCAAGGTTTTCGTTAGCTTAGGTGTGGAAAAAATCCGGCTAACTGGTGGAGAACCTCTACTTCGAAGGGACTTGCCTATTCTAGTGGAAAAACTCTCGAGTATTGAAGGTCTTAAAGATATAGCCCTTACCACAAATGGAGTGTTGCTTCCGAAGCTTGCAGTAGCATTGAGGACTGCTGGGCTTAAGAGAGTTAACGTGAGTCTAGATACACTTAATGACGAATTATTTGGCCAGATTAACGGTCGGGGTGTAGCTACTAAGCCTGTTCTTGATGGAATAGAGGCTGCAAAACAGGCAGGACTTGGCGTGAAAATTAACATGGTCGTAAAAAAAGGTCTGAATGATTCCGAGATTATTCCCATGGCCGATTTCTGTAAGAATAACGGACTTGAGCTTCGCTTTATCGAATACATGGATGTTGGTTCATCAAACGGTTGGAAAATGGACGACGTTATTACAAAGAAACAGATTTTTGAAATATTAAAGGAACACTATCAGTTAGAATCACTTGATCCTGCTTATTTTGGTGAAGTCGCCAAGTTATATAATTATAATGATACAAAAGTAAATGTAGGCTTTATTTCGTCTGTCTCTGAATCGTTCTGCAGCAGTTGTACTCGTTCACGACTGTCTGCCAATGGGCAGCTCTTTACATGCTTATTTAATGGGAATGGACATGATATTCGTAACTTTATGAGAAACGGTGCTTCAGATGAAGAATTACGTGCAAGAATTACGGGTATTTGGAACGACCGTTCAGACAGATATTCCGATGAGAGAACAGAAGAAACAGCAAAACACCGAAAGAAAATAGAAATGTCGTATATTGGCGGTTAGACTCTCTTCTATGGAAGAGAGTTTTTTTACACAAAAAAGAGGCTTTGAATGGCCTCTTTTCTGGCTGTATCTGAAATTAGAAGTATCTTGGGAATAAGATGTTGTTTTCTAAGTGTACATGCATAAAGGTTAATCCTTCTAGGTCTTCTAAACGCTTGTATACTAATCGATATGTTCCGCAAGCATCGATAGGTGGTGTAAAGTCAGAAGTAATCTCGCGTAATTCTCTTAAAATCGCCCCTGCATGGTCATGTTCCTTTTCAAGTTCAACAATCAGGCTGATTGCTTCTTCACGGTTTTCTACTGTTCCATCTGCAAGTTGTTTAATAAGCGGGAATACAACCTTTTCTTCTTTTTCCATGTGTTCGATTAATTCTCTTTTTAATTCATAAAACAGTTCATAAACTCTTAGTAGCTCAGGATGACTTTCACCATGGACACGCGAAACCTTTGTTACATATGGGCTTAATAGAGTTAGTTCCTCTTCTGTTGTACGGTGGTAATGATTCATTACATGTTCGATAATGGTGGTGGAATCAGACTTAGTCCATACCTCTAAATCTGTTTCGGCTGAGCTATTCTTTTCATAAACAGCTCTTAATTCTCCCAATAAGATTTCTTCATCTATTCCATTTTGTTCAATCGCTTGAGATAGTGGAATATTACCACCACAGCAGAAGTCAATTCTAAATTTCTTGAAAATGTCACTGGATTTTGGGAACTCATTTACGATATCTTTAACTAATGTATTTGTTGAAAATGGGAAAGTGATCATGAATAGTATCCTCCTTAAATTTAAACATCAGTATTTCTAAGTTAAGCAT
>JBFNER010000010.1:0-133305 GCA_040797665.1 Neobacillus sp.
GCTGGAAATACTATCGGATAGCTGGAAATACTATCGGATAGCTGGAAATACTATCAGATAGGGACGAAATACTATCGGATAGCACGAAATACTATCGGATAGTAGAAAATACTATCGGATGCCACGAAAAATACTATCGGATAGCAAATTAAGAAAGGCATCCCAATAAGGGATGCCTCGACATATTACACAGTTGCTTCGGTTTTCTTCCTCATAGACTGCGGAATGTAAACACAGAATGGTTCACTTTCCATATAGTCACCTGTTACAGCATAGGTTCTAGAGCGGGAACCGCCACAAATTTTGTTATATTCGCAAACACCACATTTACCTTTGTAATTGTCAGGCTGTCTAAGTTCCTTAAACACTTTAGCTTCGCGATAAATTTCTGCTAGCGGGGTATCACGGACGTTTCCGCCAACGATTGGAAGGAGGCCGCTTGGCATTACTTCACCAATATGGTTAACGAATACAAAACCATTTCCATCGTTTACACCCTTAGGTGCACGCTTTAAGCCATCATGCATAGAGGCAAAGTCAGTTGTAATCGAATCTTCATATCGAATATCGCCTTTTGCAATTAATTGGTCGCGTGCTTTTTCCTGTAGAACGACACGACGGTAATGCTGAGAAGCAGTTGTCTTAATATCATATGGAGCCGTTTTGCTTAGCTGATACAGCCAGCGGAATACCTTCTCGTGCTCTGCTGGTGTAATACATGCATCCATTTGTCCTCTTCCTGTTGGAACAAGCAAGAAAATATACCACATAACTGCACCAAGCTCAGCAACGAGCTTTGACATTTCTTCAAGGTGATCATAATTATACCTTGAAATAACCGTATTGATCTGTAAAGGCATTTCTAATTCATTTAGGTACTTAATTTTCTCAAGTGTTAAATCAAATGAGCCCGGTACTCCTCGGAACTTATCGTGTATTTCTGCTGTAGGAGCATCAAGGCTGAAGCCCCAGCGAGAAAGCCCTACATCTTTTGCACGTTTCATTCTTTCCTTTGTAACATTTGCAGTTGCACTTGGAGTCATAGAAACACGCATACCTTTTTTAACTGCATAATCAGCTAGCTCAAAAAGGTCTTCTCTCATCATACAATCTCCACCCGAGAATACGAGCATTGGATTATCCATATCATAAATTTGATCAATTAGGTTAATACCTTCTTCATGTGTTAACTCACGTGGATCCGGTTTAAGCTGTGCATCAGCACGGCAGTGAACGCATTTAAGCTCACAGGCTCTTGTTACTTCCCAAATGACGATAAATGGATTTACGTCATAATCAATTGCACTAACTTTTCCATGTGGGTGGCCCATTGCATGTGGATGACCCATTGCATGTGGATGTCCTTTTCCAATTCCTTGCATCTTCATCACCAAGATTTCATTAATATTTTTTTAACCATTAAAAGTGTTTCTATAGGTTTATTATAAATTTGTCTTGGGTTTGTGCATGGTTGGTTTGTTACAATATTTCTACATTCCTATTCTAGAAAATACCAATCTAGTAAAAAAGACATGAGTTAGAGTCCAACAAGCTAGTAGTATCAAGGCTTGGCGGATTTCTAGTGTTTGTTACATCAGGGCTTACAATACCAAACTAGGAAAATAGTTCTAGTTTAACCAGAACTTTGGGATATCGAACATACCTAAATCTCCTTTATGATGGATTTACAACGAATGAAGGAGTGCTGACATGAAAAAACATCTACTGACAGTAGCAACAGCTGCCGGTATCTTGTTTACCTCAACTGGTGGGCAGGTTAGCGCACATGAGAATATACATTTAGTACAATCAGGGGATACCCTTTGGAGAATATCACAAAACAATAAGATAACAGTTAATGAAATTAAGCAATGGAACAACCTTACCTCAGATACACTTTATGTCAATCAAAAGCTTTCATTGTTAGCACCACATAATCATGATGCTGAAACCTCAGTGATGTACACAGTGAAATCAGGTGATACTCTTTCTGGGATCGCCAAGGTTTACAGTATGACAGTCACTGAACTTAAGAGTCTAAATGGATTAACAAGTGATATGATTTACATTGGTCAGCAATTAAAAGTCAAAGGAGAAAATATTGTTACTCCTACACCTGTTCCTAATATGCCTGTAAATGAAAGCACATATACAGTTAAATCAGGTGATTCATTATGGGCCATTGCTACCCGCCATAATCTCTCAGTTGAACAACTGAAATCTATTAATCAATTAACTTCAGATACGATTTATATTGGACAAGTTTTAAATGTCACAGCTAATACAACCGCACCAGCACCTACAGCACCAACACCTGCACCACAAGATACAACCACGTTAAAAGTTCAGCAGGTGATAGAAGAAGCAAAGAAACTTATTGGGACTCCATATCTATGGGGAGGTAACACTCCAGCTGGTTTTGATTGCAGCGGTTTTTCAAAATATGTTTTTGAAAAGGTTGGAATTAATCTACCTAGGACGTCAGCGACACAATGGTCTGGTTTAAAACCAGTTAGCACACCTAAACCAGGCGACCTTGTTTTCTTTGAAACTTATGCACCCGGTCCTTCACATTTAGGGATATATATTGGAGACAATAAATTTATCCATGCAGGGTCATCAACAGGTGTTACGATTACAGATATGAATAATACCTATTGGAAACCAAGATATATAGGTGCCAGAACACCATTTTAATATTGCAACAAGCAGTGGCTTTATCCTCGGATAAAGTCTTTTTTTTATGAAAAAATCTGAAAATTTATTGTTTATCAAAGTAAAGCGAAGGATTATACTTAAGGTAGTTAGTTTCTGAAATGTACATACAAATTATTCGTATAAGGGTTCCCGGAGGTCAGCATGATAGATTCTAGATTATTTGAAGAGGTTTTTTACCAATCCAGGATTCCACAATTAATTGGAAGTCAGGATATGAAGCATACACAATACAATAAGGCATTTTGCGAGTTCCTAGGCTACACAATGGAAGAAATTCATCTTCTGTCTGTGTTTGATATTTCCCACCCTGATGATATTCATTATGATTTCCACTTATTTAACGAAATTCTTGCTGGCAATCGCGATGAATATGAAATAGAGAAAAGATACCTCCATAAAAACGGAACCATCAAAACAGGGATGCTCAATGTTTCAAAAATTAATGAACAAAGTACGGGGCAAATTTATCTGTTGGGCCAGGTTATTGATATTACCGAAAAGAAAAAGATGGAAATGATACTACGAAATCGTGAGCAGAAATATAGGCTACTTGCAGAGCATTCGTCAGATGTGATTACGTCTCATGATGAGGATTTTTCTTTTCAATATATATCGCCTTCAGTGGAAAACCTTTTGGGCTATTATCCTGAAGAGATGTATAGTATGGACCCTCGGAGTTTAATTCATCAAGAGGATTTAAAGGAAATAGTCGATCACCAAAGCTATAACTTAACTGACAATTCGGTGCTTGTAACCTACCGCTGCCGGAAAAAGGATGGTACTTATACTTGGCTGGAAACGACCATTAAAGCCATTTGTGAAGAGGACTCAGGCCGTGTTAAGGAAATTATTTCTGTTTCAAGGGATATTTCACGAAGAATTGATACAAATGAGCGATTACGAAAATCAGAAAAGCTTGCCGTCGTTGGTCAAATGGCAGCGGCCGTGGCACATGAAATTCGCAATCCGTTAACAGCCATCAAAGGATTTATGCAGCTTTTTTCTAAGGAAAGAGAAATCAATCCTGCCTTTTTATCAATTATTTTGGATGAATTAGACAGGGTAGAAACTATTATCTCAGAGTTTTTGACGATGGCTAAACCTCATGCTGAGAAAACTGTACCTGTTCAAGTGGACCAGCTTGTAGAGCAGGTTATTCAGCTGCTCCAGACACAAGCATTGATGAAGAACAAAGAAATTCTTTTTTATAAAATTAACCCAATCTTTCCCATTAACGGTGACCCTAATTCCTTAAAACAGGTATTTATGAACGTCATTCAAAATTCATTAGATGCCATCTCTGAGCTTGGCCAAATAGAGGTTAGTCTGTTTGCGGATTCGACAGGCATCCATGTAAAAATTGCGGATAACGGATGCGGCATCTCAAAGGAGCGACTTGCAAAGCTTGGAGAACCTTTCTACTCAACTAAGGAAAAAGGAACTGGTCTTGGACTTATGACCAGCTACCGAATCATTGAAAACCATCATGGAAAAATCAATGTTGAAAGTGTTGAAGGTGAAGGAACAACTGCTACGATTTGGTTTCCATCATAAAGTTATACGACTTTTTTTACAATCAGATCACTTCGCTCTTCAATGGTAATAATTTCATTAAAATAGCTTTTAAGCATTAACCATCTGGCAGGATAGGTATAGATAAAGTCCTCCATTACCTGTGGTGAATAATAGACAAAATAATCGAACTGGGCTTTTTCTTGCTTCAAGTCATAAAGAAGAGCATGTGGGATGGTATAATAATCTCTTAACTGATATGGATTTAGTTTGACTACATGGATTTGATGACTATGTAAGTGCTCAAGGATATTCTGTTCCTGAAGTACAAGGCTCTCTTCTTTTGAGAAACCATTTAAACTGATTCGGTCATTAATAAAATATATTCCCTGCAAGTGCTAACACCCCGTTTTTTGTGGATTTGCTATTGTTATTGACGGGTATGTGAAGAAGTATACTTTGTTCTAAAAAAATTTCGGAGAGTGATGGACATGACTTTTTGGGAAAGAGAAGGCTTTACCATCAGCACGGAGAAACAATATCTTAATCTTAAGGGTATTCATGCCTTTCTAAGTGCGGATTCATACTGGGCCAGAGGGATTTCTCTAGATACGGTGAAGAAGTCTATTGAAAAATCCTCCATCTGTTTTGGACTGTATGAGGGGAATCCTGTCGTGGGAGACGCTAAGCAGGTGGGGTTTGCTAGAGTCGTTTCTGACTTTGTCCGGTTCGCCTGGATTATGGACGTCTTTATTCTCCCTGAATACAGAGGGCTTGGACTGTCAAAATGGATGATGGAAACCTTGACAGAGGATTCTGACTTAAAGGATGTTAAGAAGATGATGTTATGTACGTACGACGCCCATGGACTTTACGAACAGTATGGCTTCAAGCCAATTGACGATCCAGAGATTTTTATGCAGAGGAAAAAATAGCATGAAAAAAAGCTAACGGCTGTCTGCAAAGGGATATTGCGGGCAGCCTGTTTTTTTTTTCGGCTATTTACGGTTTTTTAATAAGTAAATCATCATCGCAGCATAGGTCGAAAAAAGTAGAACTAAAAATAGAGGAAGCGAGATGGTGTCTGGCAATATTCCCACGTCCTTCGTTTATTTTAAATCACTTAGAGATGGGTGGTAGAAATAGAGTAAAATGATGATGATGGGTAATGACACTGCTAATGCAAGCATTGGTTTACGATGATGCAGTCTCAAAATGACAAACATAATCGTATTAAAGACCATTGACATGATAATTCCCCAGTTATTTTCATAGATGAATAATCCTCTTTTAAAAAAAATATATTCAAGGAATGAAAAATAAGCAATCCAAACAGATACATACATGATTTTCTTCTTTGTTGTCTTAGGGAAATATTGTAGATAAATCATAATCACTACAGGTAGAATGAAAAAAGAAAAGGTTATATCAATTAACGTATGATTTAACCATGGTACCGTCACTGCTTTATAAGCCCATAGTGTATGGTTGTAAAAAAGAAAGTTGTAGAGTAAATTCCCGATAATGAAAAATTGAATAGTTGGATAATACTCTTTTAATTTTTTCCAATCGACAAATATTTTTGCGAAAATAATATAAACAATGACGACAAGTAAAAGATACACAGCTTAAAATCCTCTTTTTAAATTCAGTATGACCAATTTTAAAGGAAATTATATGTACATAGGAGATTAAAATGTTGGTGTAATATTCATAATAGTATTTGCCAATTAATCTTCGGTATGTGAGTTGTTGTTATGGCGCATTCTAATTTTGGGTTGATGAGTTACATCAATCCCTAATAGTTGAAATCCTGTATCCAAAATTGAAACCAGATGGAGGGAACTGCGCATGCATACAACACAACACTCAATTTCGCATATTAATCATGTCCGTCAAGTGACACAACAATTAGTGCAACAGACACAGCAAGCAAACCAAATGTATCAGCAGATGCTTCGGAATGAACAACAAAATGTTCAAGTGCTAGAGCAAATGCTGCAAAAGGAACGAATGGCTGTTCAAACCATTCAACAAAGCTTGCAAGGACATGAGATGGCATTACAACGATGCCAAGAGGTTATTTCGGAATGTAATCAGATGGAACGTGAACTTTCTGGTCAATTTGGTACAACAGGATATCAAGCAGGTACAGCAGGATATCAAACAGGTTCAACAGGATATCAACCGTCGCAAAGCTTTGTCAATCCGACGATCGGATCACAGCAGTTCCACCAAGTTCAAAACCCATCGTATCGTCAATAACCTGAACAAAGAAAGCAGAAGCGCGCATGTTAAACATGTGCGCTTCTGCTTTTTTAGTAGGAATTTTATTCTAGATAAAGTAAAGTTAAGGAAAAAGAGTTACCCGGCACTTTGCCGGGTATGGGATGGTTAAATCTATATTAAAAGGGGGCGGAGGTTTGGTTCTTTTGGAACCTAAAACCATCTTACCGGATAAATATGAATAAACTATGAATGAATAGTTAATAGAAAAAGAAATATCGGGAGGACTAAGTGAATGCAGATTCGAGATATTAGAGTTGGGGATGAAGAACAGTTTACAGCATTAATTCAAGAGGTCGAAAACCATGCACAATATATGCTCTATGAACCAGGCGAAAGGAAAGCAACCGTCGAATCTCAGCGTAAAATGATTGAGGCAATGATTAAAGAAGAGAATTCAACGATGCTAGTTGCTGAGGATGAAGGAGAATTAGTAGGTTATTTAGTAGCAAGAGGTGGTTTTGCTAGGAGAACAAGGCACACATTGTACTTAGTGATTGGCATTCGTAAAGAATACCGCGGGCAAGGAATCGGGAAGATGCTGTTTACTGAAATAGAAAAGTGGGCTATAGAACACCAAGTACACCGACTAGAGTTAACGGTTGCCGCTGAGAATGAGGCCGGTATTGGATTATATCAAAAAATGGGCTTTGAGATCGAAGGGAGAAAAAGAGACTCTCTGTATATTGATGGACGATATGTTGATGAATATTACTTGGCAAAGCTGCTAGGTGCCCAAGTTGGAGAAGCGCAATGAAAGACTACCATTGCTGTGCCACCTGTCAGCACTTCAAAGCCGAAAAAAAGCCAGCAGGCATACAATACCACTGCAGCCGCCTCGGCTACCCAACCAAAACCAACTACAAATTCAACTGCTGGAACCCAAAACCCCACATAAGAAAACTAATCGATAAGCAGAAGTGAATTGGTGATAATTTTGATGACAACAACTTTGGTGACAGGCACCGCTCGTGGACACTGTCCACCTCAGGCGTACAGTTGAGAAGGAGAAAATTACATAGAATGAGTGATGATGATGTTTAAGTCTATTGTGTTGTTTGTTTTAGCTGGTCTTGCGGAGATTGGCGGAGGGTATTTGGTTTGGCTCTGGCTGCGTGAGGTCAGGCCATTTTGGTATGGTATCGTTGGAAGTATAGTGCTAGTCTTTTATGGGATTATCCCGACTTTACAGAATTTCCCGACCTTTGGACGGGTTTATGCTGCCTATGGCGGTGTTTTTATCATCCTTGCTGTGCTCTGGGGCTGGGGAATTGATAAGAAAACGCCTGATGTGTATGACTGGATCGGAGCGATTATCTGCCTTATTGGTGTGTCAGTCATGCTTTGGGCACCAAGACCTTAAATGAAATTGTGACCTATCTTTTTATACTATTTTGAGTAAGGTCAACTATAATGTATTTAGGTTAAAAGATTTAAAAGGAGATTATCATAATGGCAAATACACATATCTTTTCGAAGAAAGAGGAAATCGCCAATTCAATTACACATGGAATTGGCGCTGCGCTCAGCATCGCTGCTTTGGTGATTTTAATCGTGTTTTCTTCCTTGTACGGCAATGCCTGGCATATTGTCAGCTTTACCCTCTACGGCGCATCGATGTTTATTCTTTATATGTCATCGACGCTTGTCCATAGCTTTCCAGAAGGTAAGGCGAAAGACATTTTTGAAATCTTTGACCATTCCTCGATTTACTTCTATATCGCAGGAACGTATACACCGTTTTTACTTGTCGTAATCAGAGGCCCGCTCGGATGGACGTTATTTGGAATTGTATGGGGACTTGCGATTGCTGGCACAATTTTTAAGTGCTTTTTTGTAAAAAAATATTTATTTACAAGCACTGCACTTTACGTGGTCATGGGCTGGATGATTGTATTTGCCTGGAAACCACTCGCTGCTAACCTGGCTCCTGAGGGAATGATTTATTTAGCCATCGGTGGCCTGCTTTACACACTTGGTTCGATTTTTTATGTGTGGCGTGGCTTTCAATATCATCACGCGATTTGGCATTTGTTTGTCATCGGTGGAACCGTTGCCCACTTCTTTTGCATTTTATTTTATGTGTTACCAATTAAATAAGCGGGTGGTGGCAATATTTGAACGAAGATAAAATTCTACAACATTTTGCCGGTGCGAAACTTTTCGAAGACAAGTTCGGAAGGCCGTATTTTGCTCTTGAAGAAAATGAAGGTGTAGTCATGCTTGCAAAAGAGGATGATACGTTCATATTAATCAAACAATACCGGAAGCCAGTGGGCGAGGTGGTTGTGCAACTGCCAGGCGGTGGTGTAAAAAAGGGTGAGGAATTGGAGCTGGCAGCACGGCGTGAGTTTCTAGAGGAAACAGGCTATGAGTGCGGTGCCCTAGAGTTTTTAGGCTTTTTACAGCCTGCATCATGGCGAACAAACGAAATAACCCATGTGTTTTTTACAGATGAAGTCGGGGCTAATAGCCAGCAACAGCTAGAAGTCCATGAAAATATCGAAGTGGTTAAACTTGGTGTCAATGAAGTGCTTGCTTTGGCCGCTGACAACCAACTCCACGATTCCGAGCTTTGCTACGCTCTGTTGCAAGCCATTTTAAAAGGCAAAATAAAAACAGTCTAAATCAACTTGATTTGGACTGTTTTTATTTGAGAGAACTTTTAGATAGTAAGTCTAAATCTGGTGACAGGCACCACTCGTGGACAAAATCGTTAAATTGTCTTTCTGGGGTGGACACTTTTACTTTGTAAGATATGGTAAAATCAGTCAAAGGAGTAAACAATAAGTGGGGAAGGGGTAATCCCATGATTTTAACGATTATAGGCGTAGTTATCTAAATCCTGGCTATTTATTCTTGTTATATGGTAATCACCATTCAATCAGCAATCTGTTGTGGAAATCAAAGCTTCTCTTGTATCAAAATCATGAAAATCATAATCAATATTGATTATATAAGGCGTTGTAAAGGTAACGGATCCGTTCCCACCATATCTCCCTTGTAATTAGCATCCACCCTGACCGAATATTCCACTCCTGGGGTAAGACTAGAAACACTGTTAACAGATTGATCACTAGTTCTTTTAAATACTTCTATTTCATTAAGAAAAATGGTGTAACTATCTAATTACAAATCTAGTGTAATAGAACTTTAAAACTCTTTTTCAATTTCTCCAACACTCCCAGTTATTATATTTATCGAACAGAACATTGAATAAAACTCCCAATATTAATTCCTAATTCCTTTGCAGACCCTGCCGGAAGTTCTAAGGTAGAGTGAGCTTTTTTAACCGGCTTCGTCATTTTCCAGGGTTTCAAAGAATGATGGATCTCAAGCACTTCATTTCGTTCGTTAAGAAGAACAATGTCCAATGGAAACTTCATAAAGAACATATGAACCGCGTTACAAGGTACAATCCAAAGCCCCTCATTCCTAATAGGATGCTTTCGAAACATTAAACCTTTAAACCTTTTGAAAAAAGAATTTGCCATTTCGATTTGATATGGAATACTAACAACATTACCTTTCATAAAAAAAACTCCTTTCTTATTTTGGTATGTGTTCATTATATTAAACTAAATATTCTTTTTAAAGAACGAAAAACTAAGAAAAAACTAGATAAATAGAGAAATTGATAGAAAAACCCCCAATAATCCGCTAAAACGAACAAAAATGGACATTTTCAAACCACTGAGTTCGTTATATATTTAATTCAAGTTCTAAATATAGAACGTAAAAAACTATAAAAATTTAGTAGGAGGAAACAAAATGTTAGAAAAAATGAAGAACTTAGTTGTAGAAGAAGAAGGTCAAGGTTTATCTGAATATGGACTTATTTTAGCCGGTATTGTAATAGTTGCAGTTGCGGCTGTAGGAGTATTATCAGGTGCACTTACCACATTGTTTAACGAATTAAAAGCTAAATTAGACGCTGCTATTTAATTTTGGGATCCCTTTAAGAATTAGCCCTACTTTCATAGGTAGGGCTTTCCTTCTATTAATAACCAGAGAGGTAGAGCTATGATCATTCACTTTGTACTCATAACAGCATTAATAATTTCATTAATAACAGATATTAGAACAAGGAAAATATTAAATATAGTAACATTACCTGTTATCCTATTTGGATTTTTTTATTATACTGCTTTCCAAGGTCTTGAAGGATTCTTCTTTAGTGGTAAAGGCTTCCTAATAGGATTATCGCTTTTGTTTATTCCTTATCTACTAGGAGGAATGGGAGCAGGTGATGTGAAGCTGATGGCTGCAATTGGAGCCTTAATGGGAGCGAGCTTCGTCTTGTATTCCTTCGTTTATATTGCTCTTATTGGGGGAGTCATTTCTATTGTTGTAATAATGAAAAGAAGGGGAATTAAATATTCACTAAAATCTTTCTATTTCCAAGTCTTTTATTTAAGAGGTAATCTAGGCTCTGTTTTATTTAGTAAAGACAGGAGTTCAAGTATTTCCTTTCCATATGGTATAGCAATCGTTTTAGGTACCTTTTGTACACTTGGTTGGGGGAGTTTTTTATGAAATCGGAAAAAGGTCAATCATTAGTTGAGTTTGCACTAATTGTTCCGATGTTAATTTTACTTTTGCTTGGCATAATGGATTTTGCCCGAATTTTCCATGCGTATTTAACAATTGACCATGCTGGGAGAGAAGCGGCTCGAGCAGCAAGTATCGGTAAAGATGCCTCTGCAATAACTAGTATGGCTGTGAATCAAGGAACTAGCATCAACTTACAGGCTTCACATGTAACTGTCTCTACTGGGTCATCTGGTACGAATGCAACAATCACAATTTCTTATCCAATCACTTTTCTTACACCAATGATTGGCAACATTGTAGGTCCATTGACTTTGAAAGATACCACGGTTATGAGGGTTGAATAATATGAAAAAAATAATAGCGAAATTTAAAGATGAAAGCGGTGGAGTTCTTGCTTTTGTTGCAATATTTATGGTGGTATTGCTGGGCTTTACTGCACTAGTTATCGATGGTGGTAGATTATACACGGAAAAAAGTAAGCTTCAAAAGGCTTTAGATGCCGCTGTTTTAGCCGGTGTCCAAGGATTGCGAGTGAGTGAAACTAGAGCGACAGAAATCGCAAAAGATGTATCTGAAAAAAATGGTTATAAAGTTACCGAGAGTGAACTTACTTACACTAGTGATTCTATTAAAGCATTAAAAAGAATAAATGTTCCTATGACCTTTGCAAAAGTTATTGGAATTGGAAATACAACAGTTAGTGCATCAGCAAAGGCGATTGTGGGCCCTCTAACAAAAGCAAGTGGGATTGCGCCCCTTGTTATAGAAAAAGACAATATTCCTAATGCCACAATCCTAAACTGCGGCTCAACTAACCCAGGAGACTTAAGCGGGAATTGTGGATATCTTAATCTTCCAAGCGGTAATCTTCGAGATGCACTATTAAATGGTGGAACCTACGAAGTTGGTCAGACTGTCACTACCGATCCCGGAGGTAGTGTTGGACAGGTTGATCAAGCAATAATGGGTGTGAATGGATTAATTGCATTAGATGCATCAAAACCCCATTGCCAAAGTCATGAAACAGCAGACAATACATGTGCTAGGGTAATTACAGTGGTAGTAATAGATGATTGGGTAGATATTAATGGCAAAGAAGTTAAAGGTACAAGTCAATTAAAAGTTACTGGGTTTGCTTCTTATTGGATAGAAAAATATGAGGATAAGAAGCTATATGGAAAATTCATCAAAATGATTGCGCCTGGGGAAATTGGTAGCGGTTCAGGGCTTGGAGATTATGCCCTATATGGTGTGAAACTATCTGAATGATAACCGGTTAATGGAAGTAGGGGGAAACTATGAATACAAAGAAAATATGGATGATTTCTTTAATACTAGGATTAACGGTAGCGGGTTTTGTTTATTTAACTATGTTCGCTAAAAATGAAGCCGTCACTCCTGCAAGCACAACGGTTAACCAGGGCCAAGATGATGAGGCAGATAAGAAGAAACTTGAAGAAGAAAAAAAAGCAGAAAAAGAAGTAGCTTTGGCTAGAGAATTCGTTAATCCAATCGTAGAAGTCAGTAATGGCAAAAGAGCAATTTCACTTAGAGTAGACCTTGAAGGTGGAGTATCTGGCTATATTGCACCAAATTCCATGGTAGACGTCATTGCCTATGAGGCAATGAAAGATGACGCAACAAAAAAAGAATATAGATCAGCAGTACTTGTATTAGAGAATGTAAAGGTATTAACCTCTGGTAAATCTTCAGATTCAAAGGAAACCGCACTCAACTACGAGACGGTAACATTAGAAGTTACACCCGAAGAAGGAGTGGTGTTAAGCTTAGCTTCTTTAGACAAAGACGGATTTTATTTAATGATCCGCAATCCGGAAGATACCGAAACTGGTAAGCAAGGCATAAAACAAACTAGAGAAATAATCAAAGAGGGGGCTGAAGAGTAGTGAGTATAAATTGGGTTTATTTTTCCGATACGAATACTCCTCCTGGAGAGATTAAAGTATTACTAGAAAAAAGTAGTTTTGAGTTAACAACAACAAATGAGATTGAAAAATTACATAGTCTATTAATAGAGCATAATCAGTCAGTCCTTTTTTTGAAAGCTCATACGATGTTTAATGTCTATGACCTTTGTCAAGAGATTTCGGCTCGTTATCCTCATGTCTATATTATTCTCATTGTACCGGATAATTTCGAGAACTTAAGGAAAGCAATGCTGATGGGGGCATCAGATACACTTCGGTCTTCCTTTGAACTAGAAGAGCTTTCAGAGGCAATTAATCATGCGAAAAAGTTCATGCAGCATCGTGCTAGTAAGGATACTAGTTTTATTAATCTAAAAAAAGAGATGAATAAAATCATTGCGGTTACTAGCCCTAAGGGTGGTGTGGGGAGAACAGTGTTAACTGTTAATCTAGCTGTTGCACTTGCTAGAATGGGCAAGAAGGTAGCCGTTATTGACGCAAACCTCCAATTCGGGGAGGTGGCAATGTATTGTAACATTAAACCCAAAAGAACCATTTACGAATGGGTAAAAGAAGGCTACGGTCGACCAAATTACACCATTGATCAATATATGTCCGTTAGTGAGTCTGATGTTTCGATTCTTGCTGCCCCGCAGCGACCTGAGTTCTTTGAAGGTATCACGGATGAACATTTAAAGTCTGCAATAGAGGAAGCAAAGGAAGCATATGACGTGGTTTTAATCGACATGCCTATTTACCTATCAGAAATTCACTTACGTTGTTTAGACTTGGCAGATGAAATCTTGCTGCTGACAGTGAATGAACTCTCTGTGTTAAGACTGAGCCAGCTTTATTTAGAAACATTAGACTCTATTAACTTAAAAGATAAAGTCAAATTAGTACTGAATAAATACGTTAAAGGACAAAATTTAGAATCCAATAAAATAGAAGATATTTTTGGGCTTGGAATATATCATTCACTGCCAGAGCACGCAAGTGTTGCCAATGCTTCTATAAATGCTGGATATCCTTTTATTCTCTCAAACTCCAGGAGTAATCTCGGAAAATCGGTAGTAAAGTTATCAGAGAAACTGTTTGAATCAGCTAATGGAAAAGAAGGTAAGAAGGAAAAACGCTGGTCTTTATTAGGGAAGTAGGAGGGGAAGGATATGTCATTATTTAAACGGTATATAGAAGGTGGTACTAGCGTCGCCACAAACCAAACCACACTAGAATTTCCTGTCGTTAAAAGGTCGCAGGAATTTTGGGACCTCGAAACAGAACTTCACAACTACCTATTAGAAGAGTTAAAAAAATACACGGGGCTTAATAGTGAACAGCAAAGAGCAAAGATAGAGGAACTTGGGGAAGCCTTTTTTGAACAAGAAGGTGTGCGCTTAACCTTTGAGGAAAAGAAGGAACTCTTGCATTATGTTAAAGATGAACTAGTTGCCTATGGACCCATTACCCCATTACTAGAGAACCCCCTAATCAGTGAGGTAATGGTTAATAGTCATGATGAAGTTTATTACGAGAAAAATGGTAAGGTCTTTCGCAGCAGTGTGAATTTCATTGATAACCAGCATGTCCTAAGAGTAATTGAACGAATTGTTTCACCAATTGGCCGACGGGTTGATGAGAGTTCGCCAATGGTTGATGCCCGTTTACCGGACGGTTCACGTGTAAATGCAATCATTCCACCGCTTGCGTTAAAGGGACCTAGCTTAACGATCCGGAAATTCTCCGACACTCCATTTACGATAAACGATCTCATTCACTTTGGAACGATGGATGAAATTATGGCAGAGTTCCTCGAGATATGTGTAAAATCTAGACTAAATGTTTTTATCAGCGGTGGAACTGGCTCAGGGAAAACCTCTACATTAAATGTTCTTTCTTCGTTTATACCTAATAACGAACGAATTGTCACCATTGAAGACGCCGCTGAGCTTAAGTTAAATCAAGAACATATCGTCGCACTGGAATCACGTCCGCCAAATATTGAAGGAAAAGGGCAGATAACAATACGCGATTTGGTCCGAAATTCACTGCGAATGCGTCCTGACAGGATTGTTGTTGGGGAGGTTCGTGGTGCCGAGGCCTTGGATATGCTCCAAGCCATGAATACAGGTCATGATGGCAGCTTAAGTACAGGACACGCGAACTCACCACGTGATATACTTTCCCGTTTGGAAACTATGGTTTTAATGGCAGGATTCGATTTACCAGTAAAAGCGATTCGTGAACAAATTGCCAATGCCATCGATTTAATTGTCCATCAATCAAGATTAAAGGACGGTTCAAGGAAAGTCACTCATATTACCGAAGTGCTTGGAATGGAAGGGGAAACCATTGTCCTCCAAGATCTCTATGTTTTTAAAGAAACAGGCTATTCTGAGGATGGCAGGATTCATGGTAAATTCATTAGCACAGGTATTCGTCCAAGGTTTATTGAACAAATCGAATTAAATGGACATAAATTACCTGCTTCATGGTTTGTTGGGGAGTGGTAGGGATGGAAGCAGCCATTATTTTAATCAGTATTTTTTTAATATTTAGTATGCTTATCTATCTTTTCTTAAGGATTTATCTAAATAGAAAAAGATTGAATAACCGAATGAAAGAATTTTTATCCTTGCCTGAATTAAAAGAGACAATTCAAGAAGTTGAAAAAAAAACTAATATTGGTAAGCGATTTGTGAATACAGTTGCCACTGTTTTTAAAAGTGTTCAATTCAGTAAAAGCACTGAAAAAATCCTTTTAGAAGCAGGCAGCAAATTAAGACCTGAAGAGCTTTTTGCGGCCAGATTACTGTCTGCAGTAGCTATTGGTATTTGCTCACTATTTATTGGACTGCCGTGGTATTTTGTAATCATCATTGTGCTCATTGGGTTTGCAATTCCAAAATTAAACATAAAACGAAAAAGAAAAAAACGCTTGGCCACTGTTAACTATCAGTTAATTGAAGTACTAGGTATGATGGCCAATTCCATGAGAGCGGGTTTTAGTTTTATGCAGGCAATGCAGCTGGTCGGAAAAGAAATGTCAGATCCGCTAGGACCAGAGTTTGACCGGTTAGTCCGCCAGGCAGGTTTGGGAATTCCTTTAGAAGAAGCATTAGAAGAATTGGTCGAACGCCTGCCAAATAAAGAACTTGAGGTAGTAGTTCGAGGCATTCTCGCTCAACGAAGAAGTGGCGGAAATTTAGCGCAATTGCTTGAAACGATGGAAGAAACGATTCGCGGGAGGGTTCGCATCCTTGAAGAATTAAATACATTAACAGCACAGGGAAGAATGTCTTCTTGGATTATTACCTTGCTGCCAGTTGCTCTAGGGTTATACTTAGCACTGGTAAATGGGGAATATTTTTCACCAATGCTGGAACATCCACTGGGGTGGATGATGTTATTAGTCGGGTCTGTTTCCATCATTATAGGATGGGCGATAATCCAAAAAATCATCCGGATTGAGGTGTAGGGAATGCTGGATGTTATCTTACTGTTATTGATTGTTGGGTTCTCAACATCATTTGCAGCTGCGCTCATGTTAACCATTTTTAAAAAGCAAATTGCATTTAATGAACGGATAAATAAGTACTTTGCTGAACCAATTAGAAAGCAAAAAGAGGATCCTTTAGAAAAGAAAAGTTTAAAATTTATGATTGAAACTTATTGGAACAAAGGAACCGAAATCCTTAATAGAAGAGTTTCAAAGGAAGAACGAAAAAAATTGGATCTACTGCTTAGAGATGCAGGCTATCCCTTTAAATCTGCAATTGATATTAGATTATTTCAATTTGTTTTAAGTGTTTTTTTGAGTTTACCAATACTTTTACTTGTTCTGCCAAACTCAGATAGCAAAATGGCAGCCTGGGTTATGATTTTTACATTGGCTCTAATGGGACTTCGGCTCCCTGTGTTTTATCTTGGTAAGAAGAAAACTGCTCGGATTAAAGCAATTAACCTTTCCATGCCAGATTTCTTTGACACAGTTAATCTGTTACTAGAGGCAGGGATGGGGCTTGATTTGGCATTATCAGAGGTCTCAAAAAAAATCAAAGGCCCAATAGCAGATGAATTTTTGCAAACTCTAGATGATATGAAACTAGGGAAATCTCGTCGGGAGGCCTTTTACGACCTGCGTAAACGTGTTCCATCAGATTCCTTCCAAAGTGTTATCACATCCTTAATCCAAGCAGACCAGCTAGGGATCGGGATGGCAAAGGTATTAGGTAATCTTACTATAAGAATTCGTGAACAGCGTCGTGAAGCCGCCCGAGAGCAAGCGATGAAGGCTCCGGTTAAAATGCTGTTCCCAATGGTATTTTTCATTTTCCCTTCAATATTTATTGTCATTTTAGGACCATTAGTAATAACGTTGATCACGAAGGGACTCGGCGGTTAACCATCGTTGATATAACATGTAATTTAAAGATTGAAATGGTGGGATGGGGAAAAACTAACAGAACGTATGCTTTCTAAGAGGAGCGATACAATGGATGGGAGAAAAATAAAATCACTACGGTTACAAAAAGGTATTTCCTTAAGCCAATTAAGTGAAATAACGGGTATTTCCAAATCATACTTAAGTTTAATCGAGCGGGATATCCAAACGAATCCTAGCCTTGATATAATTGAAAAAATCGCGGAGGCATTTGATGTCGCAGTCGCTGAAATTGTGCGAAGGGACCGCACAGACATAGATTTTTCAAAAGGTCCCTCACAAGTCAAAAGTACGCTGAAAGTAGAAATAGAACTATCTGACGAGCAATTAAATCCTCAAAAATTAAGACAAATTCAGGAATTATTAAATGTTATCAATTCCAATACATGAGAAAAGGGGTTTCCAACTTGGAAGCCCTTTTCATATGCCAATTATTGACCCTTCAACTGAAAATAAGTATCCATCACCCGTCGGCCTATCCGAAAGTTCGCTTTATTCTCGGAATCCCCTTGATATGCCCACGGAACTAGAACAGCCATTGCCACCTCTGGATTCGTACTCGGTGCATAGCTGACCAAGCTTAGATTTATAACCGGCGGCGGTTCTTTCCCAAAGCGCCAGCGTTCTGGTCCGTCGTAGAAGGCTTCGGCTGTGCCAGTTTTTCCTGCAGGATCATAACCTACCCCTTGGAAATATGGATACGCAGTCCCGCCTGGTTCTTGAAATACTTTTTTAAATCCTAGGTGGACGCGGTCCATCCAACCGGGCTGCAGGTCGAGTGTATTCATAACCGTTGGCTGGATCGTTTGAAATACTGGTCCGATTTCCGTGGTTCCATCATCAACAGGTTCGCGAATTTCCTTGACTAAATGCGGCTTCATTCGGTAGCCGCCATTAGCAATCGTTGAAACATATTGTGCCAGTTGCATAGGTGAATAGGTGTCATACTGACCGATGACTAAGTCCAACATTAATCCTGGCAATGTTTGGTTACCCGTTACACCTGTACCTTCGTTTGGTAAATCGATTCCAGTTTTTACACCAAGACCATAAGCGGCAAAATTGTTGCGGATTGTTTGCCACGCCTCCCGTTTTAATGGGAGTGGCTGGTTTGGTCGATAATACCCTTCGCCGATTCGAATTGCCGTGTGAAACATATAGACGTTTGATGAGAGTTTCAGTGCTTCGACATCGTTTACAGTACCTAAATAGGTCCAAGAACCTTTAACCGGAGATTGTGCGATTTGAATCGGCGCATCGTTAAATCTTTGTCCTGGGCTGATGGCACCTGTTTTAAAACCAGTTAAAATAGTGGCACCTTTAATCGCTGACCCAACGTTATAGGTCATTGTAAAAGTACCAAGCGCATCGTCCCACATTTCCAGCTCGCCGGACTTTTCATTTTTGACAATTCGCTTTCCAGCCATGGTTAGCACTTCGCCGCTTTTAGGATCCATTAGCACTACATAAGCACGGTCCAGTAAGCTGGTACCAGGTAATTTTTTCAAAGCCCACAATTCTTCTTCAATGATTTTTTCTACCTCAAGCTGCAAATCCATGTCAATGGTTAGGACTAGATCCTTACCGCGGTTTCCATCTGAAACGACCTGAGTTTCAACAACATTCCCTTGTTTATCTGTTACCGTTCTTACTTTGGCTTTCGTCCCATGTAAGACTTCTTCGTATTGCAGCTCTAGCTGGCTTTTTCCTACCCGGTCATTTCGGTTGTAGCCCATTGATAAATAATGATCAAGCCGCTCGGCAGGGAGTCCCTCATCAGACTTCGTTACGCCGCCTAAGATGGATTTTAGTGTTGATTCATAACTGTAGGCCCGCTCCCAATCAGTGGTTGTATCAACACCCGGCAGGGATTGCAGGTTTTCACTTACAATCGCGTATTCTTCAGGGGTGACATCTTCGTTTTTAACAATTTGCTGGGTAAATTTATACCCGCTCGAAAATTCACGATAGATGGCCAGTACTTCAAGATCATCTTCCGTTAACATCCCTAAATCGGTACTTTCTTCAGATACGGTCACAAAACCTTCCTTATCAATAATCCTAGTGCCTGTGATCCGGTCAAGTTTTAATTGATAGATATCTTGGTTTTTGAGTTCTTTTGCCTTAAACTGGTCTTTTTCCTCATCTGTTATTTTTTCCTCAGCTAAATCTGGATACTTTGTAATCCAGAAATCCTTCATATCCCTTAGGGTTACTTTTTTTGTATCCTTTTCAATCAGCTTTGCTAATTTCTCTGCTGTTTCAATCATTTGGGTTTGACTTTCTCCCATATATGTATAGGTAATGGCACTTTTCGGTATGTTGTCGACAATTACCCGATAATCGCGGTCAAGCATTTTACCACGAGGCACTGGATTATGAATGGTCACATCTTCTTTTCGCTCCAGTTCGCGTTTGAAGTTTTCTCCATATACAATTTGGACGAATCCAAGCCTCAATATAAGGATTGAAAATAATACAAAGACACTGAAAAAAAGTAGATTTAAGCGAAAGGGGAAATGTGATTTTTTCTTTTTTTTCTTCTTCTCCAAGAGGCGCACATCCTTTTTTGAAACGAATGTTATTAATAGTATTTTACTAAAAATATGGTAATTATTTATTATTTTACGTTTAATCTTGCAGAAATGTAAAGGATTACCTTCCTTGTTTGGAGATGAATTCCATATTACTTTCTCTTACTCTACTAATATTGTAGTATCATATTATAGAAAAATATTTATCGTGAGGGAGTTTTGAACGTTGAATAAAATCATGCTTGGAATGGCAGCACTGTGTTTAGTCCTTGGATTTTCATTGACACAGTTCAATCAATTCGCAGATGCGGAGACCGAAGTTTTAGAAACGGTTCCTAGTCCTGAACCGCCTGCAGAAACTGAAACAGATCCAGAACCGGAAACGAAATCTGGCTGGGTGCTAGAAAAGAATAAGTGGTATTTTTATAAGGATCATCAACTGGCCAAGGGTTGGGTTGAGGATGGTGCCAACTGGTATTATCTTGATCCACAAACCGGAATAATGAAAACGGGCTGGCTCGAATATAACAAAAACTGGTACTATCTTGAGAAAAGCGGTGCAATGAAAACGGGCTGGCTAGAATACAATAAGAAGTGGTATTACCTAGACAAAAGCGGTGCAATGAAGACAGGCTGGGTAGAATATAACAAGAAATGGTATTTTCTTGATCATACTGGTGTCATGAAAACGGGTTGGGTATTAACATCCAACAAGTGGTATTTTTTAAATAAAGATGGAGATATGAAGACAGGCTGGTTATATCAGAATGGAAAATGGTATTATTTAAAACCAGCAGGTGACATGGCCATTGGCTGGTACCAGGATTCATCAAAGAAATATTATTATGCTTATTCCAATGGGGAAATGGCAGTTAATACAAGAATTAACGGCTATTATGTTGGCTATACAGGGCAGTGGATTGAGTCTACCACTACACCTTATTACCTTAAAGGCGTGTTACTTGTGAATAAGCACCATGGACTGCCTAGCACTTATGGCGGGGGTGAGGATCCAACGGCAAGAGGAGCCTTTGAAAAAATGAAAACCGCCGCACATAATCAAGGGCTTACCTTAACGCTTACAAGTGGCTATCGTTCCTATGAATACCAAAAAGATTTGTATTGGAGATACGTCAGCATCTATGGACAAGCTGAGGCCGATCGTTTCTCTGCTTATCCTGGCTATAGTGAGCATCAGACAGGTCTAGCTTTTGACATTGGTGGCAGCAATCGTTCCGCATGGGTCAATAGTGGTTTTGATGGCACACCAGAAGCGAAGTGGCTTGCTAACAATGCCCACAATTACGGATTTATTTTACGCTATCCTCCTGGCAAAGAACATATTACGGGTTATATGTACGAATCGTGGCATTTTCGATATCTCGGTGTTGAAGTCGCAACAAAGGTTTACAAAAGTGGGTTAACATTAGAGGAATATTTAGGAGAATACTAGACCATTACCGCTAACCAAAATCAGGTTAGCGGTTTTTGTAACCTTTCTGTAAATTATTCCTATCTATATGATGGTAATCTAAATGTAAGCGCTTAACAAGAGAGGGGCTGACAATATGATGAAGAAACATTCAAAATATACATTCACCTTGTTGTTCTTTGCTGGCTACCTACTTTTAATGAGTTCCCTAATCTTTTTTGCGGTTTCATATGAAGGGGGGAAGAAATCAAGTAACAGTAGGAATGAAGTAGCTTCAGCATTTAATATGGAAATGAAAAAGTATGAAGAGAAGAAGGTCCAAAAGGAAATTAAAAATAAAGATAAATGGAAACCTTCTAATGCATTTATTATTACTAGCATTAAAATTGCTTCCGTTCTTGATGTGGTCATCATCCTGATCTGGGCATGGCATAGTAATAGAAGAGAAACAGAAAATAGGGGTCTAAACAAATGGGCGGAAAAGAAATGGTTTTGGAATCTGGTTGCAATGGGAATTATTCAGCCAGAAAACGGACGTCTCGTTCTTAAATGGAAAAATTTAATTCTGTTTATAGCTCTAATGGTTGCATTGAAGTTTTATATCTCAAAAAAACTAGAATCAAGAGAATCTGCATGGCAGCTATTGGGGATTTGAAACTGAACGGAAAGTATTGTTCAAATCTTTCGCTATATTAGAATATTTAATTTATAATAGAACACGGATCTGGTCAATCAACACCAAAATCTTTTCAAAGAAATAGAGAAACGTAGGAGGCTACATACATGGAGAAAATGGTCGATCAAGGAGTACAAACGGCATTAGAGCAATTTAATGTCTTAGATGAAAAAATCTCGCATTTTTCAAGTATTATCGGTTTAACTGATTGGGATTCAAAGGTAATGGCACCGAAAAAAGGCCGTAATGTATTTGCTAAGGCAACGGGTACATTACGTACCGAAGTGTTCAAATTATCCGTTTCACAAGAAATGGGTGACCTTCTAGCTACTTTATCAGCACCTGAAAATGCCGAACTTTTAGATGAAGTTACAAGAGCTAGAGTAAGAGAATACAAAGAATATTATCAGAAATCAAAAAGTATTCCCGCTGACTTGTTTCAAGAATATAGCGTGTTAACAGCTCAAGCAAATGATGCCTGGGAAGAAGCAAGAGAAAATAATGACTTTGCTCATTACCTTCCTTACTTAGAAAAAATCGTTGAGTTTAAGCGTAAATTTGCTGAGATTTATGGTTATGACGAGCATCCATATGATGCATTATTAGATGAATTTGAGCCAGGATTAACCGTAAAAAGATTGGACCCACTTTTTGCTAAGCTTAGAGAATCAAGCGTTAAGCTTTTAGAGCGCATTCAACAGTCAGGTAATCCAACTCCTGATGAAATTTTTGAGCAGTCATATAATATTGAAAAACAAAAAGAATTTAATCGCTACATTCTGCCAATCATCGGTTTTGATCTAGAGGCTGGCCGTCTAGACGAAACAGTACATCCGTTCGCTCAAACGGTAACTATTGGGGATGTTCGTCTAACAACTCGCTATTTAGAAAATAATGTTCGTTCGGCGTTATTCGGCACGATTCACGAAGCTGGCCATGGGATTTACGAGCAGCATGTAAATCCAGCCTATGAAGAAACCGTTCTTCAAAGTGGTGCTTCGTTTGGAATTCATGAATCACAATCAAGATTCTTAGAAAATATGGTTGGCCGTAGTAAAGAATTTTGGACTTATTTTTACCCAGAGTTACAAAAATATTTTCCAGAGCAGCTTCAAAACGTTAAGCTAAATGATTTTTACCGTGCAGTAAATTCTGTTCAGCCATCTTTCATTCGTGTGGAGGCTGATGAGTTAACCTACAACCTGCACATTATGCTTCGTTATGAAATTGAAAAAGCATTAATAGGCGGCGAAATTGAAGCAAAAGACCTGCCTGCTGTATGGAATCAGAAAATGCAGGATTACCTTGGGGTTACTCCAAGCACGGATACGGAAGGCGTATTGCAGGATGTTCACTGGAGCTTTGGCGGTATTGGTTACTTCCCTTCGTATTCACTAGGCAATTTGTATGCAGCCCAGATTCTGCGTACAATTGAGAAGGAGATCCCAGAATTTTATAACCATATTGAAAATGGCCGCTATGATGTGATTCAAGATTGGTTAAAAGAAAACATCCATCAGTATGGTAAGTTGTACACACCAAATGAACTGATTGAAAAAGTAACCGGTGAACAGTTAAATGCGGAATATCTAGTTGAATACTTAGAGAAAAAATATTCTGAAGTATACGGACTGTAGGTTTAAGGAAGGGAAGGGCATCGCCTTTCCCTTTTAGTCTGTTTAAAAAGGGGGAAATTTACTTGCGTACTTTTAATAACGTTGTGGGGTCAAAAGAAGAGTTACGGTTATTTCATGGAAAGCCTTCGATGGTAGCAGAAAATAAGGTCATCACACATATCGACGAACATATCCGTGAATACCTAGCGCTATCACCATTTTTGGTCGTTTCAACTGCAGATAAAGAAGGGAAATGTGATGTGTCACCACGCGGCGATCATCCTGGATTCGTCACGGTGTTAAATGAGAAGCAGCTATTAATCCCTGAACGTCCTGGTAATAATCGGCTTGATTCACTAACGAATATACTGGAAAATCCCCAGGTTGGACTGTTGTTCTTTATTCCCGGACTGCGAGAGACGTTAAGAATTAACGGGAAGGCCTGTTTAGTTCGTGATGAAGAACTGCTTGAACAAATGAAGGTCAATGGAAAACGACCTATGGTGGCAATTGCTATAGAGGTGGAGGAATGTTTTGTACACTGTGCAAAAGCCTTAATTCGGTCAGGGCTCTGGAACCCTGATAGGTGGTCAGAGCAGGAGAGTTTGCCAAGACCTTCAAAAATGTTAGCGGCACACGCCAAAATCGACAGTGAAACCGTGGAAGCACGACTCAAAGAAAGCTATGAGAGAAAACTATATTAAACATTAAATTCCTCTGCGATGAGTAGGGGATTTTTGTTTGTTCGTATTGTTGTCGACCGAACTGTAGAAAAAAACGAAACCTTTTCCTAGGTTATTCGTAATACTAGGTGTCTCAAAATTAGAGAAAAGACCTATGGGGGAGGAAGTAATATGACTACACCATTTGAAACAAGTAATCAACGGCAACCTGCTTTCAACAAGAAGAAAATCATTAGCTTAGTAACGGCCATTTTGGTCATCGCTGTTCTTGTCATTGGAATTGTGACGATGACTGAGAAAATTGAACCTGGGTACAAGGGAGTTGTCTATAGCTTAAACGGTGGTATTAAAGACGAAGTGCTCGATCAAGGATTGCAATTCGTCATGCCATGGGAGCAAGTAACACAGTATCCTGTCTCAACAGAAACCGTTTATTTAACAAAAGGTAACGATGGTGGTTCTACAACGGATGGATCCTTTAATATCAATACTTATGATGGTAAATCCGTAAATGTCGATGTTGTATACTCTTATAAAATGGCGCCTGAAAAGCTTCCACATATCTTCACCAAGTTCCGTCGTCAAACACATGAAGAAATCCAGGCAGGCTATTTAAAAACACAAATTAAGACCGTTATGCAGGAAGTATCTACACTGTATTCCGTTTTGGGTGTATATGCCGAGAAACGTGCGGAAATAACGAAAGAAATGCAGGAGCTATTAACTGCTAGACTTGAAGTTGATGGCATCATCATTGAAAATTTCTCACTCTCCGATGTACGTCCAGATGAAGAAACACTAGTATCACTACAGAAAATTGCCGATGCACAGAACCAGCAAGAATTCCTCAAACGTGAACAAAGAAACAAAGAACAAGAAGCAATCAACGCAAAAATCGAAGCAGAAGGTAAGAAAGCTGTAGCGATTGTAAATGCAGAGGCAGAAGCAGAGCAAACACGGATTAAAGCTGAAGCACAGGCAAAAGCGAATGAACTTTTAGCAGCATCCTTAACCTCTGAAATCATCCAGGACAACTGGATTAAGCGCTGGGATGGTATTATGCCAAAGGTTAGCGGCGGTTCAAATTCAATTGTTCAGATCCCTGCTGAAATGTTTGGTGAACAAAAAGGAGAATCAGGCCAGTAAATTTTGGTTGACACAACAAGCTTTTTTATCATATAGTGGTAGTAATAAAATATTTCCTTTTTAAAGGGGAGTAGCTAAGACAATAAAGTCGTCATTCCGAGATGGAAACATCTCCGGCTTTATTGGCAACATCAATGTTGTTAGCAAGACCTTTACTGCACGCACGGTAAAGGTCTTTTTCTATTGTTTAGAGGCCTTTACCAATTTGGGTAAAGGCCTTTTTAATTGCAGCAAAGGGATATTTTAGAAACATACAAACTTTTAGGAGGATTTATTAATGGACTTTTCTCTTTTGCTGGAATACGGGTGGGTGTTAATTGTACTGATAGCTTTGGAAGGGTTATTAGCAGCCGACAATGCACTAGTACTCGCAATCATGGTGAAACACTTGCCTGAGGAAGAACGAAAAAGAGCATTATTTTATGGTTTAGCAGGAGCATTTGTATTTAGATTTCTTTCACTATTCGTGATTTCGTTCCTTGTCGATGTATGGCAGGTGCAAGCAATTGGAGCACTTTACCTGTTATTCATGGCAATTAATCATATTTTCCGAAAGCTGGTCGTGAAAGGTAAATCAGAAGAATCTAAAGATAAAAAAGAGCGTAAAAAAAGTGGTTTCTGGGTGACAGTTTTAAAGGTAGAGTTAGCAGATATTGCTTTTGCTGTTGATTCTATTCTTGCTGCTGTGGCACTTGCTGTCGTTCTCCCTAATACACCGCTTCCGAATATCGGTGGTTTAGACGGCGGAAAATTCTTAGTCATTTTCGCTGGTGGATTAATTGGTCTTGTCATCATGCGTTTTGCAGCTAATTTGTTTGTACAGCTATTAGAAAGAAGACCGGGTTTAGAAATTGCAGCCTTTGTTATTGTAGGCTGGGTGGGTGTGAAACTTGCTGTGTACACCCTATCGCACCCTGCTATCGGGTTTATAAGTGAACATTTCGCTCATTCAACAGAATGGAAATTAACTTTCTACTTAGTATTAGTTGGAATCGCTGCAAGCGGTTGGTTTCTTTCAAAAGACAAAGGAGTCAACACAAACAAAGTAGAAACAACAAAAATTTCCTAATGGATTTTGCAAAAATCCAATTTAATATCAAAAAGACGGTCTCCATTTCTTGGGACCGTCTTTTTATAAGTGAAAACACTCCATTTTGGGTATTAATATAAATATATAACCGGATAAGCTATTTTGGAGGTGTGAGCCTTATCAATTGTAAGGCCAGCTATTGATAACCATTAATATTATCTTAATTTTTATACTTATTGCACTTACTGCTTTCTTCGTTGCAACCGAATTTGCCATTATCCGAGTCCGTGCTTCAAGAATTGACCAGTTGCTTGTAGAAGGGGTCAAGGGCTCAAGGGCAGCTAAACATGTAACTACACACTTAGATGAATATTTATCTGCTTGTCAGCTGGGAATTACTGTTACCGCCTTAGGACTTGGATGGTTAGGTGAACCGACCGTTGAAAGATTACTGCACCCAGTTTTTGCAAGATTAGAGTTAAACCCGTCCATATCCCATCTGCTCTCATTCGGAATTGCCTTTGCCATCGTAACATATCTGCACGTGGTCATCGGAGAGCTGGCACCTAAGACGCTGGCGATACATAAAGCTGAAGCCATAACACTTGTGTTCTCAAAACCGATTATATGGTTTTACCGGATGATGTATCCATTTATTTGGGTGTTAAACGGTTCTGCTCGATTGATTGTAGGCTTTTTCGGATTGCAGCCAGCATCTGAACATGAGTTAGCTCATTCAGAAGAAGAGCTGCGAATTCTGCTTTCAGAGAGTTATAAAAGTGGAGAAATCAATCAAAACGAACTGAAGTACGTGAATAATATCTTTGAATTTGACGAAAGAATCGCCAAAGAAATTATGGTCCCTCGTACTGAGATGGTGTGTGTTAATTTAAAGGATGATGTAGATACAATTCGAGCAATTATAAGAGAAGAAAAATACACTCGTTACCCTGTAGTCGAGGATGGTGATAAGGACAATGTACTAGGGATGATCAACATTAAAGAAATCCTAACTGCTGAACTTCCTAAAGCGGAACTAATCAATAATGTTTCATTAATGCCGATATTAAAACCCGTTATTCGGGTGATTGAAACGATTCCTATCCATGATTTGCTGGTTAAAATGCAAAAGGAGCGCTCCCATATGGCCATCCTTTTGGACGAATATGGAGGGACATCAGGGCTTGTCACTGTTGAAGATATACTTGAAGAAATCGTTGGAGATATTCGCGATGAGTATGATATTGATGAAGTAGCCGAAATCCGCAAACTAAACCCTGGACATTATTTGTTCAATGCAAAGGTTTTGGTTGGTGAGGTAAACGATATACTTGGCACCCATTTATCAGAGGAAGAAATGGATACCATCGGTGGCTGGTTCTTAAATCAGAATTTCGATGCCAAAATGAACGACGAAATTGAGGAAGAAGGCTTTATTTTTAAGGTGAAGGAAATTGAAGGACACCATATTATCTTATTAGAAGTAAAGAAAAAAGAACAGCTCGAGAACAGTGATAATAAAAAGAACAACTAAAAAAGCAATCCTCAAAAATAGTAAGAGGATTGCTTTTTTCTATTGAATAGCAGTTAAAATAACTCCAACAGCAATTAAACCTACTCCAATTCCATTTAATAAGCTAAGCTTTTCTCCAAAAAAGAAAATCGCCAAGAGTGTTGCAATGACAACACTTAACTTATCGACAGGCGCCACTTGCGATACTTTTCCTACTTTCAATGCTAAGAAATAAAACAGCCAGGATGTGGCTCCTGCGACCCCGCTTAACACAATGAACAATAAGGTTTTTTTATCAGAGATAATTTCGGGGACTTTTCCCAGATTGCCTTGAAATATAACAACACCAATAAGGAGGAGTGCCATTATGACTGCTCGGATGGCTGTAGCTGTATTGGCATCAATGTTTTGCAGGCCAAGTTTCCCGAAGATTGAAACCAAAGCAGCAAAAACGGCAGATAAAATAGCAAAAATTAACCATGACATGTAACAATCAATCCTTCCAACATATATTAATTAGCTTATTTTTTGAAAAACCAGCTAGATTCATACCACAACGCCATGTCAAGGATAATGCATTACAAAACAAAAAAGTTTGACAATTTTGTGAACAAGATTAATAATATAAATACAGGGGAGATGATGAAAATGCGGTCTAATATGAAAATCATTAATGCAACGGGGCATGTTGGACTTACGGTATTAACAATAGGGGTTTTTGCATTTTTATTTGGGATTTTTGAAACCGATTACAGCTTTTTGATTCCAATTGGCATTGGAACAGTCGTAGGAGCCGTCTTCATTTTTGTAATGGGCGTGTTCTTCGCGGCAACTGAGGAAATGTTAGAAAAAACAAATAGAGGATCGAATGTCGTCCCATTTAAATCAAAAAAAGGAGCACCTCAGCAATAGGAGGTACTCCTTTCTCTTTGTTAAAATTACATATCCCAAACCATTGCCAGCAGGGTACCAAATACTGTAACAAGGGCAATGACCAAGCCGTAAAATACATTTGTGTAAATGGCACCTTTATCATCTGTTTCACCTGCGTGCATGAACACGACTAGCTGAACACCTGCCTGCACAAACGCAGTGACAAGAAGGATGGTCATTCCAACCGAAATCGACATGTCAAAAAAGTAGACAGACAAAGCAATCACGGTAAGAAGCAGTGAAAAGGCAAAGCCCATAACTTGTTTCATCGGGAATAATTCTCTCATATTACATCATTCCTTTCAGATAGACGAAGCTGAAAATGAAAATCCAAACTACGTCTAAGAAATGCCAGTAGAGCGAGAAAATGAATGATTTATTTGCAGTCTCAGGAGTTAAGCCACGCTTTTTCACCTGCAGGATAATGAATAATCCCCAGAATAAACCAAGTGTAACATGCGCTCCGTGTGTCCCTAGTGTTGTCAATAGTATACTCGTAAATGCACTTGTTTGCAGTCCGGCACCAATATGAACATAGTGGATAAACTCATAAATCTCGACACTTAAAAATCCAAGACCTAAAAGCAGGGTAATCGCAAAAAAGGTAATCATTGCTTTTTGACGACCGAGGCGCATGGCATGGATTCCAAGACCAATCGTAAAACTGCTTGTTAAGAGTAAAATCGTTTCAATTAACACAGGTGTCATTTCAAAGATTTCTGCTCCAGTAGGGCCATTACCTGTACGGTCCACTAATGTGAAATAAGAGGCGAACAGGGTGGCGAAAAGCATAATTTCGGCACCAAGGAAAATCCAAAAACCTAAGATTTTTAATCGATTTTCTTCCGTACTATATTCTAGTGGCAGCGAGTTATCAATTTTCATAGTTTAAGCACCTCGCAAATTTGTTTCTGTTTCTTCAATTTCTTCTACAGAGATATAGCGACCATGATCTTGTTCAAATGAACGAAGAGTCATACAAGCAAAAATCGCTATGGTTGTAAAGATGACAGGAATCCACAAGCTGAATACAAAAGAGAATCCCCAAACAAAGAAGATAGAGCTCATGATAAACGGTATCCCGCTATTATTCGGCATATGAATTTTCTCATATTTGCCTTTGAATAATTCATGTCCTTTTTTCTTTGCATCCCATAATGCCTCGTTAGACTTAACTTCCGGCAGGATCGCAAAGTTATATTCAGGTACTGGAGTATGAGTAGCCCATTCCAGTGTACGAGCATCCCAAGGGTCGTTCCCGATATTTCTAGATGCATAACGCGTGCTATAGTAAATATTGTATACGATCAAGGCAAAGCCAATAGCCATTATAGCAGCACCGACAAATGAAACCATATTTAATGTTCCAAACCCAGTTGCTTCAGAGTAAGTGTACATACGGCGTGCCTGCCCGTCTAAACCTGTAACATACATTGGCATGAAGGCTAAGACAAAACCGATTGATAACAGCCACGCTGTCCATTTACCAATTTTCTCGTTCAGCATAAAGCCAAACATTTTTGGCCAATAATAAGTGAGGCCTGCAAGCATCGCATAAACCACACCCGGAATAATAACGTTGTGGAAGTGAGCGACTAAGAACATGGTATTATGATATTGGTAGTCTGCAGCGGACATCGCAAGCATAACTCCCGTTACCCCGCCAAGTGTGAAAAGCGGGATGAAAAGTAGTGAATACAGCATTGGTGTTGTAATCACAATTTTTCCTTTTCTTAGTGTTAAAATCCAGTTGAAGATCTTAACTCCAGTTGGAACGGCAATCGCCATCGTTGTGATGGAAAAGATACTGTTTGTCAGTGCTCCTTGACCCATTGTAAAGAAATGGTGCGCCCAAACTAAGAAGGATAGAAGACTGATAATCACCATACTTCCAACCATCGATTTATATCCGTAAAGATTACGACGGGCAAAGGTAGAGAAAATTTCACTATAAATACCAAAGGCAGGCAATATTAAGATATAAACCTCGGGATGACCCCAAACCCAGAAAATATTGGCCCAGAGCATATCCATTCCGCCATTATCCATTGTAAAGAAGTTTGTTCCGAACTGGCGGTCAAGAGTACCCATAGCTAACAACACAGCTAATACCGGGAAGGCGAAAACGATAATGACGTTAGCAATGAAAGCAGACCAAGTGAACATAGGCATTTTCATTAATGTCATACCAGGTGCTCTCATTTTTAGAATGGTCGTGATGAAGTTGATACCGGTCATTAATGTACCGATACCTGCGATTTGGATCGCAATCATATAATAATTAGTACCTACTGATGTACTGAATTCATTCCCTGCAAGCGGGAAGTAGGAGGTCCAGCCGGCATCAGGAGAACCACCGATAATAAATGAGATATTGAAAAGCATGGCACCCATGAAGAATAACCAGAAGCTCAAAGCATTCAATCTCGGGAATGCAACGTCACGTGCTCCAATTTGCAAAGGGATCACGAAGTTCATAAAGAACATAATAAATGGCATTGCCATAAACAGAATCATAACAATTCCGTGTGTTGTGAAAATTTCATTATAGTGCTGAGCATCCAATAACTTCATATCTGGTGCTGAAAGCTGGGCACGCATCATGATCGCATCTACTCCGCCACGGAAAAGCATGAGCAGGGCAGAGATTAAATACATAATTCCAATACGTTTATGGTCAACAGTAGTTAACCACTCGCGCCATAGGTAGCCCCATTTTTTAAAATAGGTAAGTCCGGCTAGGATTGCAATTACTGTAAGTCCAATCGCAACCATCGAGGCATATATCGCAACACTTGGGTGAGGTACGGCAAATCGCTCAAAGAACTCCATACTATTGTTTTCTCTCCTCTCGAGAATCTATTACTAAATCATTCTTGTCATATTAATGTTTGTCGTCGCTATGTTCATGGTCGGTATTCTCTGAATCATTTTGAGAATCTTCTTCTTCAGAACCATGATGGCCTTCTGGCGGTGGCAAAAATTCTAAGTGAGTGCCTGTGAACGTCATTTGTCCAAGATGGCCAGGTACTAAGAGTTCGTCAAATTTTTCTTTTGTGAGAGGTTTCGCTGTTTCTTTTACTTCTTTTACCCACTCATCAAATTTATCTTGAGTCATTGCAGTAACGTTAAAGGTGTTTTCTGCGAATCCCTTACCACTGAAGTTAGCATTTCGTCCCATATATTCTCCTGGAACATCGGCAGCTAAATGCAAGGTGGTAACCATATCACTCATCGCATATTTTTGTCCGCCAAGCTGAGGAATCCAGAAGCTCGTAATTGGGCCATGTGAATAGAGCTTAAACTCAAGTGCACGGTCAGTAGGAATATATAAGTAGTTTACAGTTTCAATTCCTTCTTCCGGATAACTAAAGTGCCATTTCCAGTTTGAGGAAGTAGCATAAACCACCAACGGCTCTTTATCCTCATAACCCTTTGGAGCTGATTCCACAATATAATTACTTTGAACGGATACATAAGAGAGAAAAGCAACGATGATCACAGGGATTCCAACCATAATAGTTTCAACCCAAATATTTCCTTCAATATGAGGCGGCTCATAATCAGCACTTTGTTTAGAAGCGCGATATTTAACTAACATATAAACCAATAGTGCAAAGACAACAAGAACAATAACAGACATTAATCCAATGGATAACATGATGTCACTAGCTTGCCTTGCAGCTTGAGGTCCTTTAGGGTCTAGTACAAGTAATGGTTCGCAACCTGATAATACAGCAGCAATAGAGAAAATTACTGCCAATAAAGCCCATTTCATCTTCATAGGGGTACCCCTTTCTTTTTTGTTAACATTCTCTGAGTCTCACTTTCTCTTAACTTGAAGTTAAATACATTCACCTTGTGATAATTATATGTTCATTCGTTCACAAACCAAAATTCAATCGTGAATGTATTCACAAACTCAATTAGAATACTACATATTTTTAGTTTAGACAATCAAAACGAATGATAATAGTTTATATTTAAATTAATTATTAAATGATAATCTATATATCATAAGTTTAATTATTTCGCTAACACAATATTAACAATTTATCTATGATGTTAATATAGGATTTTGTGAAAATTTGTGACAAATTTGTTAAGGATTTAAATTCCTTATTCAGTATACAATGGTACATGGAATTTTGGCACACAGTAAATGCTGGTAATAAATCGCTCGATTGTTTATTTCTATATTATAATGGAATAATGTTGGTGAATACATATGAATAGGAGATTTTAATCATGAAGGTCAAAATTAACCGCAATGGAGCAAAAGCGTTAAAGAAAATGTTAGAAGGGGAAGAAGCGCAAGGAAAATTGTTTCGCGTCTATGTGACTCACATTCATGGTGATCATGCTCATTATGACTTAATGCTTGATACCCCGACAGAAAAGGATGAAGTTGTCAGTACGGACAAGGACATCGATATTATAGTTGAAAAAGGTGATGAATACTTAGATGGTGTCTGGATTCAATTCTTTCATGTACCTAAGGAAGAGTGGCTGATTACCAATCCGGCGAAGGGTGGTCATCACCATCACCACTAAAATGAACAATCCGCTCGGAGATAAGCTCCGGGCGTTTTTTTATCGAAAACTTTATTACAGACAAAAATTTCAAAATACTTGTAATTGTTCACTAATTTTTCATATAATCCTTATGGAAACCTAATTTACTATCTAAATTTGTTGGCGCTAATGACAACTTTATTTGAAGGAGTACAGCTATGATTCGTCGTTTTTTTTCTTATTATCTACCACATAAAAAGCTGTTTGTGATTGATTTCAGCAGTGCTGTTGTCGTAGCGGTGCTTGAGCTGGCTTTTCCGCTCGCGGTTCAATGGTTTATCGATGATTTGCTTCCTGACGGGAATTGGCAGTCCATAGTCTCAGTCAGTGCCGGTTTGCTAACGCTTTATCTGATGAGCACGTTGCTGCAATTTGTGGTGAACTATTGGGGGCACAAGCTTGGAATTAATATTGAGTCTGATATGAGGCAGGAGCTCTTTGAACACGTCCAAAAACAGAGTTTTCGATTCTTTGACAATACAAAGACGGGACATATTATGAGCAGAATTACCAATGACCTATTTGATCTAGGAGAGCTTGCACACCACGGACCCGAGGATGTGTTCATTGCTGTTATGACCTTTATCGGGGCATTTTGGATTATGCTGACAATCAATGTTAAGCTGGCTCTTGTTAGCGTCCTCATCCTGCCATTATTAATTCTCTTAGTTGTGGTTTGTAATCTAAAAATGAACAAAGCTTGGACAAAAATGTATACAAGTATTGCAGATGTAAATGCTCGTGTTGAGGACAGTGTTTCTGGAAGCCGTGTTGTTCAATCCTTTACAAATGAAGATTATGAGATTGCGAGATTTAGAAAAAACAATCAAACATACCGTGGTGCTAAGCTTGGCGGGTACAAGGTGATGTCTTTTAGTCTATCTGGTATATATATGATGACAAGGTTGATTACGATTATTGTTTTAGTGTACGGGGCGTGGCTGAGCTTTAATGGACAGCTAACCTACGGTGAACTTGTCGGATTTGTTCTATATGTAAATGTTCTCTTTAAACCGATTGATAAAATCAGTGCCATTATGGAGCTATATCCAAAAGGAATGGCTGGGTTCAAACGCTTCTGTGAACTGATGGACTCGGAGCCGGAAGTCAAGGATACAGAGGATGCAATCGAAGTGGCTTCATTAAAAGGGAATATTGTTTTTGATGAGGTAACTTTTAGCTATGATCAGAAGAAACCTGTCCTCGAGAATATTAACCTAAATGTTCGGGCTGGTGAAACAGTGGCATTTGTTGGTCCTTCAGGAGCTGGAAAAACCACCATTTGTTCGCTGATTCCGAGGTTTTATGACGTAAACAGCGGTAGCATAACCATTGATGGTGTTGATATTCGTAATATGACCAAGAAATCACTGCGAGCTCATATTGGAATTGTTCAACAGGATGTATTCCTTTTCACTGGTACGTTGAAAGAAAATATCGCTTATGGGAAACGTGATGCAACGGACGAAGAAATTGCAGATGCTGCACGGCGTGCCCATTTGGAAAAATTTATTGCCTCTCTGCCTGATGGTTATGAGACACAAATTGGTGAACGGGGCTTGAAGCTTTCTGGGGGACAAAAGCAGCGGATTGCGATTGCCCGAATGTTTTTGAAAAACCCACCAATCCTTATTTTAGACGAAGCAACTTCTGCTCTAGATACTGAGACTGAAATGGTGATTCAAGAAGCTTTAACCGAATTGGCCAAAAATAGAACCACACTTATTATTGCCCACCGTTTGGCAACCATTCGTAACGCTGACCGTATCATCGTTGTTACTGAAGAAGGAATCGCTGAAGAAGGCGGTCACGATGAATTGATTGAACAGGGTGGGATTTTTGCTAATCTACATCGTGTACAGTTTCAGCGATAAAGTAAGTAAATCCCTGAGGAAACTCAGGGTTTTTTTGATAAATTATGAATGACGTTTAGCAAGAAGGAGAAATACTATTGAAAGAAAAATGACTTCTGCTTGAGTTTTAATCATAACAGGTCTTAAAGGAGCTTATTAAGATTGAAACTGAACACAAATGCTGTTGATATTAAATTGATCGCCCTTGATATGGATGGGACCCTTTTAAATGAAAAACACTTGGTCTCAGAGGAAAATCAGCGAGCTATACAAGATGCTCAGGACCAAGGAGTACATGTGGTTCTCAGTACAGGCCGATCATTGAGAACATGTAAGGAGCATGCAGACTCATTACGGTTAATGTCCTATTTAGTAACAGTTAATGGAAGTGAAATCTGGAATGAAAAACGGGAACTAGTTGAGAGGAATACTGTTAAATCTGAACTTGTACAGTGGATGTGGGAATTAACGAAGATGTATCAAACAAAATACTGGGCGATCAGCCCACAAGGAAACTGGTTTGATGATATGCCTGATGATATTCATGATCGAGAGTGGCTGAAATTTTGTTTTAACACTAAAGATGATGCAATACGTGAAAAAATAATGCTTGCACTACATTCTAAAGGGGAATTTGAAATAACTAATTCATCTCCGAGAAATATTGAGGTGAATGCAGTTGGAATTAACAAGGCAAAAGCACTAACCCGTGTATGTAAACTGCTAGGTATTAGTATGCAGAATGTGATGAGTGTTGGTGACAGCTTAAATGATTTAGCGATGATCAGGGAAGCTGGGTTGGGAATTGCAATGGAAAATGCACAGCCAATCGTTAAGGAAACAGCGGATTGGGTCACCGCAACTAACACAGAGGATGGTGTAGCCTTGGCCATACGGAAATGGGTACTTAACTAGGATAGGAATATTTTTTATTTCAATCACAAATAATAACAAATGCCTAATAAAAATTTTTCTGGTAAAGAATTTTCCACGTTTAAAAAGTTTTCTACCGGGAATAATAATCGGGCAAGATAAATTGCAATATCATGTATTGTTACATGCTAGGAGGCTACAAAGAAATGGAAACAGGTAAAGTAAAATGGTTTAACAGTGAAAAAGGCTTTGGATTTATTGAGCGTGAAGGTGGAGACGATGTTTTTGTTCACTTCTCTGCTATTCAAGGTGAAGGGTATAAATCCTTAGATGAAGGTCAAGAAGTTACGTTTGAAATTGAGAATGGACAACGTGGTCCACAAGCAGTTAACGTTCGTAAATCCTAATAAACCTTCAACAAACAGACTCCAATATTAAGGGGTCTGTTTTTTTGTCGTAAACTCAACACAAAAGACCCTCGACTTAAACGAGGGTCTTCAAAAGTATAAACTTCATTGTTTCTGGCTGATAACTTCCTGCACTCTGCCAACTTGGCCATTTATCAACCGTACTTTTATCCCATGTGGGTGAAAGCTGGAGTTTGTTAAAAGATCCTTTACAATACCGCGTGTCCGTTTCCCGGTCCGCTGGTCTGCCTTTAAGACTATATCCACTTCCAAACCCGCAACAATATCCTTTCGATACTGCCCGTTCATTAAACACCCATTTTTCTGCGGGTATTACTCACTTTTTTGGTCATTTGACTTTTCATTTTCTTGGTTGTTTGTGCATTATTAGTGCCCATATTTCCTGCTGCAGCTTTGTTTTTCTTATTTTCAAGCTGCTGTTTCATCGCCTCTTGCAGGCTCATCTTCTTTTTTGGCTCGCTATTTTGATTCATATTCTCTGACATTTAATAATCCTCCTAAAAATAATCCCATCATCTCTAAGTATAATCTATTTTTAAATAAAATAACAATTCACGATATATGAGTAAAGTTATAAGTTGGTGCCATGATTTCAGCACTTCTATAAAGCCGATGCAGACTTTTTACAAAATAGGGGTATTCGTAATAAGTTTACAATTATTGGAAAATAATATAGGTATAATGGTGTAGAGGAGCCGGTCCAGTGATTAATTTAAATATTATTTATACTTTTATTTTTATTTTTTCTGCAATAAAGTGGGGCGATTGGAGAAATTGGAAGCTTTATTATCCGACTTTTTTATTTTGGATCGTTGGGGATCTTTTGTACCAATTTTTATTTTTCCAGCATAGTATGTGGGAATATGTTCCAGTTGGAAGTGACAAAGCTTGGGCTAAGCACACTCATATTGCCTTATTAATTATGTTAATAAAGTATCCAGCTACAATTTTAATCTTTCTCGGTCATTTACCAGGATCTAGTATAAAGAGAATCATTTATATTCTATTTTGGACAACTTTATATGTGATGAATGAAAAATTAGACTTAATTTTAGGTGGGATTATTCATAAAAATGGATGGAACTTATGGTGGTCGAGCTTATTTAGTCTCGTTATGTTTACCACTTTAGCCGTTCACTATAAAAAGCCGTTATTTGCTTGGCTTCTTTCTGCTCTTTTCTCTATATTTTTATGGAATATATTCGATATCTCACAAAGTATTTTAAAATAGAAATAATTTTAAAGGAATTTTTGCGATAGAGTTCGAATATTTAAATTATAGAGGAAAAGGGGGAAATTCAGATGGGGATAAAAGTAATCGAAAAGCCTGAAATGAAAGTAGTCGGTATTTCATGGAACGGTCCATATTCGGAGTTAAACGAAATTACAAAGCTTTTTAATGCAATGGAATCCCGTCTTAATGAAGTGTCTTTTCAGACGGGTGAATCAATCATGGTCGCGCCCCTGCACATAAGGGAAACGGAGCTGACCTACTATGTAACGGCACCTGTAGATAGAATTGAAAATATTCCAGAGGGAATGGTTGGTTTTTCGATTCCTCAGAAGAACTATGTATTTGCAACACATGTAGGGAGGCTAGAGGAAGTAGAAAATACATACTCTCGCATTTTTGAATGGATGAAGGATTATGGGTATGAATTG
This sequence comes from Neobacillus sp., assembly GCA_040797665.1. Classification (GTDB taxonomy): domain Bacteria; phylum Bacillota; class Bacilli; order Bacillales; family Cytobacillaceae; genus Neobacillus. The sequence continues at coordinate 38,397 of JBFNER010000010.1, forward strand.
GATGAGCAAGCTTTGAGTTTACAAATATATAAACCAGAGCATAAAGAAGAAAATGCCGCAGGTAAGCTGCATTTCGAGATTCTTTTACCAGTTAAATGCTACAAATACTGATATTCTCAAAAAAGTTTTACATATTGTTAGACGTGTATAAAATTTATTGTTATATTAGGTAATAATAAAATGAATATAGTTCCTTCGGGGTCAGGTGAAATTCCTAACCGGCGGTGATGAAGCATTTGCTTCTTAGTCCGTGACCCGGTTAACCAATGGTTAAGCGGTGGATCTGGTGAAACTCCAGGGCCGACAGTTAAAGTCTGGATGGGAGAAGGAAAAAAAGTGCGGTTATATCAAAGGGGATAAGTCTACCCTTTTTTAAGCCTTGATTTCCTATTGTCTTTAAAGGACCCTGAAGCGATTGTCTCTTCAGGGTCCTTTTTTATTGCTTTTTTAAAGGGATTTTCGCACGGTACATATTACATGAATGTTGATTCAAAAATAACTAGTGGGTCAGGTAGGCATTGATATTACTGTAGAATCTAAGTAAGGAGACCAAATAGATATGTTTACGGGTATTATTGAAGAAATTGGTTTGGTCGCAAATATCCAGCGAACGAGTGAAAGTTTTGTACTTACAATTGAGGGCAGTAAGATTCTTGAAGATGTGCATCTCGGTGACAGTATTGCTGTGAACGGGGTATGTCTTACCGTTACAACCTTTTCAAATAATTATTTTACTGTCGATGTAATGCCTGAAACGGTGAAAGCAACGAGCTTGAATAGTGTAAAACGTGGGTCTAGGGTAAATTTAGAAAGAGCGATGGCGGCAGGCGGCAGATTTGGCGGACATTTCGTTTCCGGCCATATCGACGGAACTGGGACAATTAAAAGTAAAAAATATCATGAAAATGCAGTTTATTATGAAATTGAGGCAGACGAAGAACTGCTCAAGTATGTCATTCTAAAGGGATCTATAGCTGTTGATGGGACAAGCTTGACGGTGTTTGGTGTGACAGAAAATAGCTTTACTCTTTCACTGATTCCGCACACTCTATCAGAGACTGTTTTAGGATTAAAAGGTCCAGGCGAAATAGTTAACCTAGAGAGTGATATGATTGGGAAATATGTAGGTCATTTTATAAACGGTCTTGCCGCTGGTAAATCCAATAAAAAAGGTCCGGCAGGCATCACAGCTCAATTTTTAGAAGAAAACGGGTTTGCATAATCAAAATTGGAAGGGGAGACGTGTTATGTTTGATTCGATCGAAGAAGCAATATCGGACCTTCAAGCTGGAAAGGTGATCATCGTAGTAGATGATGAGGATAGAGAAAATGAAGGTGATTTCCTTGCGTTAGCAGAAAAAACAACACCTGATGTGATTAACTTAATGGCTACACGTGGTAAGGGATTAATCTGTGTACCCATCGAGGAAGAATTGGCAAGAAAGTTAGATTTAATGCCTATGGTAACAAAAAATACTGACCCGCATGGTACAGCCTTTACGGTAAGTATCGATCATAAATTTTCGACAACAGGAATATCTGCATTTGAACGGTCTGCAACAGTCCTAAGTATGATTGACCCTGAGTCAAAACCCTCGGATTTCAAAAGACCAGGACATATTTTTCCTTTAGTTGCGAAAAAAGGTGGGGTCCTAAGGAGAACAGGACACACAGAGGCAGCCGTTGATTTTGCAAAGCTTTGCCACTCACAGCCTGCTGGTGTAATCTGTGAAATTATGAATGATGATGGGACGATGGCACGTGTGCCACAGCTGAGAAAAATTGCCGATGAGTTGAACATGAAACTGGTCACGATAAAAGACTTAATTGAATATCGCAATCGAAAGGAACATTTGGTCAAGCGGGAAGTAGAAATTCAATTGCCAACAGAATTTGGAGAATTTAGAGCGATTGGCTATTCAAATCTTATCGATGACAAGGAGCATGTGGCTATCGTCAAAGGAGAAATTAATCCAGAGGAACCGACCCTTGTCAGAGTCCATTCTGAATGCTTGACTGGTGATGTATTTGGTTCTTACCGTTGTGATTGCGGTCCTCAGCTACATGCTGCCCTAAGACAAATTGAGCAGGAGGGAAGCGGGGTACTATTGTACATGCGTCAAGAGGGCCGAGGCATTGGACTATTGAACAAAATGAGAGCATACAAGCTTCAGGAACAAGGGTATGATACGGTCGAGGCAAATGAGCAGCTCGGATTTAAGGCTGATTTAAGAGAGTATGGGATAGGTGCACAAATTCTAAGAGATCTAGGAATTAAAAAAATGCGTTTGCTCACCAATAATCCGCGAAAAATCAAGGGGCTTAAAGGATATGACCTAGAGGTTACTGACCGTGTAGCCCTGCAGATGGAGATTCGCAAGGAAAATGTAAACTATTTAAAAACAAAGCATGACAAGCTGGGGCATTTATTTCATTTTTAATGTTGTCTAGAGCACAAATTTCAAAAGCAAGATCTAAAAAAAATTATATTGGAGGAAACTCATCATGGGAAATCTTTTTGAAGGAAATTTAGTTGGAACAGGATTAAGAGTTGGAATCGTGGTTGGACGTTTTAATGAATTTATTACTAGTAAATTATTGGACGGCGCACAGGATGCTCTAAAACGGCACGGAGTGCGTGAAGAAGACGTGGATATTGCTTGGGTACCGGGAGCATTTGAGCTTTCTTTAATTGCTCAAAAAATGGCATTTAGTAAAAAATATGATGCTGTTATTACGCTTGGAACGGTGATCCGCGGATCAACTCCACATTTTGATTATGTATGTAATGAAGCCGCGAAGGGTGTTTCGGCTACCGCGTTATCCAGCGGAATCCCTGTAATCTTTGGGGTATTGACTACCGACTCGATTGAACAGGCGATTGAGCGAGCAGGTACAAAGGCCGGAAACAAGGGCTGGGATGCTGCCACTTCAGCGATTGAAATGGCTAATCTTTGTAGAAACCTAGAGTATTAATCCGAACATTTATATGGAGACATACAGTTTTTGTATGTCTTCTTTTAAAAAATATATACAAATATAAAAGTTTTCTACTATAATGGACATACCATAAAAAATAGAATACTAAAAACAGGTGCTAAGTGTTTTGTACTTAGCTTAATAGGGAAGTTGGTAAAAGCCAACGCGGTCCCGCCACTGTAAATGTGAGCAACCTATAAAATGTCACTGTCAAATGACGGGAAGGCATAGGAAGCGATGAGCATGAGCCAGGAAACCTGCCTGTTTTTGACACCAACAGCCTACGCGGATAGGAGAGTGTTAAGAGAATAAATGCAACTTTAGCGTTTACTTAACATACATAACTCCTCCTCCTACATAGGGGGATTTTTTTATGGATTTGTAAAAAAAGAGAGAAGGAGAAACAGACATGATGAATAAACAAAGAAATATCTGGTTGGTACTGTTCCTAGTAGTCAGTATGCTTACAAGTGGTTTCCAAGCACCGGTATTGGCGGAAGAGCAATCACCTCAAAGCACAGTTAAGGTAATGGGGGTCGACGAGGGAAATCCGCTTCAAACTGAAACCGTTGTTGAGTTAACCGGGAGTGAAAATGCAACAGAGGCTTTAATTAAAGCAGTTGGGGAAGAAAATGTAGAGTTTTTAGACACGGCATATGGAAGAATGCTGAATGGGATAAAAGGCCTAAAGGCAGAGGGTACCCATTTCTGGGCATTCTATATTAACGGAATAATGGCTCCGGTTGGAGCTGACGCCTATCAGGTTATGTCAGGAGACAAATTAAGCTTTAGATATACAGATTGGACGAAACCAGCGGAGAATACGGCTTCTTTGAAAGTTTTCGATAAAGCTGATCAAACCTTAAATGATTCACAAGCGATAACGTTTTTTGACAATCCTACGGCATTCGACTTGCTGTTCGTTACCTTAGGAGCTGAAAAGGTAGAATATCTTGATACACAGTACGGGAAAATGATCACCAGTATTAATGGTATTGCAGCAGAAGGAACCTACTTCTGGGCATTCTATGTTAACGGACAATCTGCGACTGTTGGGGCGGACAGCTATCAGCTTAAACCTGGTGATGAAATCAGTTTTAAATACAAATCTTGGGAAGATGCACCAATTGATGATGACAATGATAATGGAACAACACCTCCAGCTGAAGGGACAGTTTCTGAGACAGAACTAAATCATTCTGTGGAGGCAGCTACACAATATGTATTAAGCCATGAAATTACTGAATGGGAAGCCATCGCACTAAGGGGAGCCGGGAAAACCATTCCGTCTAATTATCTTGAGAAAGTCAAATCCATTATAAAAGAGAAACAAGGAAGCTTCTCACGGATTACTGATACGGAAAGATATGTTCTTGGAATTCTTGCTGCAGGAGCTAATCCTACAAATATAGAAGGATATAACTTAGTTGATAGCATATACAATGGTAATGTGACAAAACAAGGATTAAATGGGGTTGCCTACGCACTTTTAGCTTTAGATAGTGCTAATTTTGAGATTCCTGCTACAGCTAAATGGACAAGGGAGAGCCTTGTGGATTATTTACTTGAAAGACAAAACGCAGATGGCGGCTGGGCATGGGATGGCAGTGCAACGAGTGACATAGATACAACAGGAATGGTTTTAACTGCCTTAGCGCCATATAAGAACCAGACTGTGGTGACAGCAAAGGTGGAAGTGGCGGTGCAATTTTTAACAGATCAATATAATGAGGCGAAAATTGATAACAGTTCCACTGCTGCCCAGGTTATCATTGCCCTTTCTGCGCTAGGAATTGATAGCAATGGTTCTTTATTTACAAAAGATGACAGTAGTTTACTTCAGCTTTTAATAAGCTTTCAAAATGCAGATGGCGGCTTTGATTGGCAGGGTGGAGATGTGAGTGATGTTTTCTCCACTCAGCAAGGAATACAAGCGGTAGTTGCATATCAGTTATTTGTACAAGGGAAAGGTTCACTTTACCATTTACCAGTGATTGCCCAAGAACCAGAAACTGAAGATCCGGTTTTAGAAAAACCAGAAACTGAAAATCCAGTTACGGAGTCTCCGGTAGAACCAACTGAACAAACGAATACAAACGGTCATAAACTGCCAAATACGGCAACAGATTCTTACAACCTTCTATTAGCAGGGATGCTTTTAATGCTAATTGGTGGTATCTATTTCTATATACAAACACGTAGAAGAGTCTAATTGTTTTCTGAAAGTAAAAAATCCCCCTCCTGTCCTATGCAGGAGGGGGAACAAGAGGAGGGGAATCTTATGCGGCGACATTTAAAAATAGTTATAAACTTACTTTCAATATTATTTTTGACATTTAGTGTAGTCGGCTGTGGAACAACAGAAGAAACGAATAAAGATGTTGAGCAAGCGGGAGAGACAATTGAAGTGGCGAAGGAAGAGACAACTGAGCCAGAGACGGCTGACGAACAAGATGTTCAAGCCAAAGAGGCTCCTGAAAAGGAGACTTCGGGAACGGAAGAGCAGGCATCAGAACAGTCAAATACAGCAACCACTCAAAATAATCAAAAAACATCTACTAACAGCTCATCCGGTACAAATAATTCTGGGACCACTTCTAGTAAAGGTTCAGCTGCTTCAACAACAACAACGAAACCTGCTCAAACAAGTACTTCCCAGCCATCATCTGGTTCAACTTCAACTCCTCCTGCAACAACACCTGTAGAGGAACAAAAGCCTGTTGCAACCGTAACGATTTCAATCGTTGGCCCGAAGGATCGTGGAACGATATTAGGCGCAACAAAGATGAACATCCAAGATGGGGATACTGTACTATCTATTCTTCTGCAGGCGGCAAAAAAACATAATATCCAGATTGAAACTCGCGGCAGCGGATCTACTGCATATGTAGAAGGAATTGATCATATTTACGAGTTTGATTACGGTATGAAAAGTGGCTGGGTATTCACGCACAATGGCGCTAGTATTACAAAAAGTATAGGAGTTATTAATATTAAAGATGGTGACAGGATTGAATGCTACTATACTGAATAGTTTATTGGAGGAGAAGTAATGGAAAATCGATTGGAACGATTCCATCCGCTTGTCCCTTTTCTCTATTATGGGGGCGCACTTTCCTTATTCCTGCTCTTTCTACATCCGGTCTTTTTACCCATTGGGTTTATCCTATTATTAATCATCAACTATATGCAGGACCGTTTAACCGGAATCAGGACATGGTTGTTTTTAATGTTGACAACTGTCGTGTTAATCATGGTCATGAACCCTCTATTTAATGAACGAGGAAGGCATCTATTATTCATGATTGCAGAGCACAGAATTACGCTGGAAGCCGTTATTTATGGTGGAATGAACGCACTGAGCATAGTCGGTGTGATGACTGTTTTTATTTCCTACAATCTAATTATGACACCTAATAAACTATTATTTTTATTCGCAAAGTTCCTGCCTCAGTTTGCCGTACTTCTGATGCTAACTTTAAGATTTATCCCGTTAATGCGAAGGAGACTGGATGAAATCATGTTGGTCCAACAGAGTAAAGGATTATCGGTTACACATGGGCCTTTGAGCACAAAGCTCAAAAATGGAATGCTATATGTTCAAGCATTGTTAACGTATTCCTTAGAAGAAGCCATTCAAACAGCAGACAGTATGAAAGCTAGAGGATACGGAATAGGACACCGGACTTCTTACGAATATTTTAAAATTAAAAAGGCAGACATGTCGGCGATTATTTATCTTTCTATTCTCTTAATAACAATCCTAGTTGCGAGATTAACTGGATACGGCTTTTTATCCGTTTATCCCGTGATGGAGTCCTGGCAGTTAGCGTGGCAAGATATGGTTACCCTTATATTTTATATGCTTTTCTTAAGCTTCCCACTATTAGTTGAAATAGGTGAATTGTTCCGATGGCGTTTATCAAAATAGATCAATTTAATTTTACTTATCCAGACCGTTCAGAACCAGCCATAAGGAACCTTTCTCTCTCAGTTGAAAAAGGTCAATTTGTCGTTCTTTTTGGGGCATCTGGCTCGGGGAAGAGTACTTTATTGAAATGTTTAAAAAGAGAAATTCAGCCATATGGTAAGCATGAAGGTGACATAATCATCAAAGGTCTGGATGTTAACGATACAAGCGAATTATCGAAAGAAATTGGCTTTGTTTTTCAAGATCCCGAAAACCAAGTAGTGGCTGATGATGTATTGCATGAAATCGTCTTTGGATTAGAAAATATTGGTTTAACTACTAATGAAATGCGAAGCAGAGTGGCAGAAATGGTTCACTTTTTTGGGGTTGAGCCCTTGCTTCATAGAAAGACTCATGAACTTTCCGGGGGGAAAAAACAGCAGATTAACCTGGCATCTGTTTTGGTAATGCAGCCAGACATCCTATTGTTAGATGAACCGACGGCCCAATTAGATCCTGTAAACACGAGAGAATTTTTCGATATTCTTAAAAGATTAAATGATGAATTTGGCATGACGATTATTATTGCTGAACACCGGCTTGAAGAAGTGTTTACCTTAGCTGATAAAATTGTCATGCTGGAAAAGGGTGAAATCCAGTTCGAAGGATCTCCTGAAGAAGTTCTTGTGGACATTTGGAAAACTCCGAACAAAGCCTATGTCCCTAGTATACCATCACTGTTTCTTAGTATGGATGGAAAGGGAAAGCTCCCGCTAACGGTAAAGCAAGGTCGGAAATGGACTGAACAGCAGACACTTGTATATAAAAGAGAAATAGAAAAACACCAAGTGACAGTAGAGAAGGAATGGATTAAAGCGAAAAATCTTTTTTTTCGCTATGATCGGAAGACTGAATATGTCTTAAAAGACTTAGACTTCAGCCTTAATAGGGGAGAGTTTTATGCTCTATTAGGTGGGAACGGGTCCGGGAAATCGACTTTGTTAAAAATCATAGCAGGATTAGTAAAGCCGGAGCAAGGTAAGCTGCTTTATCATGAAATAACATCTAAAACAAAGAAAAACAACGAAATTACAAAAGTGGTTGGCTACTTACCGCAGAATCCAAAGTTATTCTTCATCCAAGATACAGTAGAAAAGGAAATTCAGGAAACGATGAAATTATGGGGAATTCAGGATAGGAGCGAAGTCAATAATTTAATAGAGACGCTGGATATTTCGCATGTATTGTCTAGCCATCCCTATGATTTAAGCGGCGGTGAGTTGCAGAAAGCAGCCTTGGCCTGTCTTTTGATAAGAAAGCCAGACCTTCTTTTACTCGATGAACCCACAAAGGGACTCGATCCTATTTCTAAAGAAAGCTTTTCCATGCTAGTCAAAAAGTTAAATGGTGAAGGCATGACCATTTTAATGTCAACTCATGATATTGAATTTGCTGCTAAATATGCAACGAAATGCGGGATGATGTTTCAAGGGAATATTACCTCACAAGGAGAGCCTGATTCATTTTTTACTGGGAATTTCTTTTATTCAACCATGATCCAGCGGTTATTCCGACATATGCCGGGTTCTTCACTAACTACCGTTGAGGAGGTACTAAAGCAATGTACAGCAGCCGTAGAAAAGTAACAATGATTATTCTCTCAATGGCTGCTGTTGCATTACTAGCTGCCTCTTTTTGGTGGGAGGAGCAATACTTGTGGTTAAGTATGGGCATGACGTTTATTGCTACACTGATGTTTTTAAATCGCTTTGAAGCTCGAAAAGTGGAGCCTAGAGAGTTAGTCCTACTTGCTGTCCTTGCATCGATTGCAGCAGTAGTGCGTATCCCGTTTGCAAGTATACCAAGCGTACAGCCAACGACCTTTGTCATAATAATGTCTGGATATGTGTTTGGAGCTGAAAGTGGATTGATGATTGGCACAGTAGCCGCTCTCGCCTCGAATATGATCTTAGGCCAAGGACCGTGGACACCATGGCAAATGCTTGCTTGGGGATTAGTAGGGTTAAGTGCAGGGGTTTTGCGTAATACAAATTTTATGAAAGCAAAATGGGGGAAAATCGTTTTTGGTGTTGTATGGGGGTTCCTATTCGGCTGGATCATGAATCTTTGGGGGTTGCTAGCATTTACTCAATCAGGAACAGAAATTACAACTGAAACACTTATACTATACTTTGCTGGAAGTGCATTATTTGATTCTATGCATTCGGCATCTAACGTCTTCTTTCTATTATTATTTGGGAATCTGTGGGTAAAAACCTTAACAAGGTTCAAACGGAAATATGGTCTGCTAGAATAACTGAAAATGGTCACGCGGTGTAGCTGCGTGACCATTTTCATATGAACGGGAAATACGTCCATTTAATTATCTGTCAAACTCTGAATTTTTTTAACAAAGATATCAATGCCCTCTCCAATAGCATTGAGTGTGTTCCCAATAGCTTCCTTCCAAGCAGGTGCTTGTTCGCTAATTTTTTCGCCGAGCTTTTGCGCATTTTCATTTAGTTCCTTAGTAATTTTCTCCGCTTGCTCTTTAAATTCGACTCTAATTTTTCCTTTGCCTGCTAATTGGTCATTCACTGATACCACATCAAGGCTTTCTTTTGGTAAGTGTGGGAGTGATACCTTCATGATTTCTTTAAATATCGGGACTACATTACCAGAGCTGCTACTTGGTAAATAATGCTGGCGGTCGGTTTTGTCGTAGCCGATCCAGATGGCTCCGACAAGATTAGCTGTATAGCCGACCATCCATTGATCCTTTGTTCCATTAATGTCAGCGTATGGAAGCTGGGTTGAACCTGTTTTTCCTGCAAGCTGGACTTCGGGTATTTGAGTCTTTTTACCTGTACCAGTCTCGATAACATTTAGGAGCATGGAGGTGATATCGTCTGCGACGTCTTTCGAAGTAACCTTTGTTGACATTGCTTCACGCTCTGCAATTACATTTCCTGTAGGTCCGACAATTTTAGTGATTAGATGGCTGTCGCTCCGTTTTCCGTTATTTGCAAAGGCAGAGAAGGCATTTGCCAGTTGAAGGGGAGATACCCCTTTGTTCATCCCGCCTAAAGCAAGTGCCAGGTGGTGGTCTTCTTTTTCAACGGGAATGCCGAATCGTTTGAGAGAATCAATTCCCTTTTCTATCCCCAGCTCGTTTAACAGCCAAACAGCAGGAATATTTAAGGATTCCTCTAAAGCCTTATACATCGGGACTTTACCCTGGTAGGTCCTAGAAAAGTTCTCTGGTTTATAGTCACCAAAAGTAGTGGATTCGTCCACTAATTCAGATGTATACGTATACCCCGCTTCAAGTGCTGGAGTGTAAACGGCTAGTGGTTTAATCGTTGAGCCAGGCTGTGCACGAAGCTGTGTCGCACGGTTGAACCCTCGAAATACATGCTCGCCCCGACCGCCAACTAAGGCAAGTACACCTCCAGAAACAGGATCCATAAGGACGGAACCACTTTGGACAATTTCGCCACCCATTCCTTTAGGAAATAATGCGTTATTGCTGTACACCTTCTCAAGACCAGCCTGAAGGTTTTGGTCAAGTTCGGTATAAATCCGATAGCCTCTTGTTAGGATTTCTTCTTGGGTTAAACCATATTTGGAAATGGCTTCATTCAAAACTGCATCGACATAATAAGGATATGTTCGTTCAACTACACTGCCTGTCCCAGCATTCAGCTTGATTTCTTCCTCTTTAGCAGCTGTGTACTCCTCGGCTGTAATCATCCCGTGCTCTTTCATCTTTCCTAAGACCACATTTCTGCGCTTTACTGCTAAGTCATAGTTTTTGGTTGGATCTAGGTAATTTGGTGATTGGAGCAAGCCTGCGAGCAGTGCTGCTTCACTGATGGTTACATCTGTGATCGGTTTATTAAAATATCTCTTTGATGCATTGCCGATGCCCCATGCACCGCTGCCAAAATAAACTTGATTTAAGTACATTTGCAGAATTTCATCTTTTTTATATACCTTTTCAATTTTAACTGCTAAAAATAACTCCTCAGCCTTCCTTGTATACGTTTGTTCAGGTGAGAGCAGGGCATTTTTTGCTAGCTGCTGTGTAAGTGTGCTGCCGCCTCCTGTTATTCTTCCTGCGAACAAATTACGAAAGAAGGCGCGTGCAATTCCCTTTATATCAAAACCATTATGCTCATAAAATCGTTCATCTTCTATGGCAACAACTGCGTTTGGGACATATTTCGGCAGGTCTTCTATGTTTACACCCTGTGTCCGATTGGTTGCGACATTGCTCGCAATTTCCTCCTTACGGTCATAAATAACGGTAGGCTGACTAAGGCCTTCTTTTAATGACTGTACATTCGCCCTTGTTGCAAGCCAGCCGAAGTAAACAATGGTTGCTAATACAATGACCAGAATCAATAATAAGAAAATCTGTGTGAGGTGCTTCTTTTTCCAAAACAAAACTAGCTTATCCCAATAGGGCTTTAATTTTTCCATGCTAACTCCTTTCAGCAAAAGGGTACATGTAACTATTATAAAATTTCTAGAGTAAAAAGAACAAATTTTAGATTATCATCTATTTTTTGTGCAAAATTATTTTCCTGTGATATTGGTGGACAACCATTTTAAACCGCTAGCATATATTAGTTACTAGAAGGAACAAATCATATTTAGTAAAGGAAATGATGATAAGATGATTAACTGGAAGGTTCGTTTTCAAAATCGCAATTGGGTAATCGCTTTTGTTGCACAGTTGTTTATAGTTGCTCAAATGTTGCTAGGAGGGTTAAATTCACTAGGTGTAACGGATTTTCAGCTTTCAGATGCAATACAAGAGTCAATACTGGCCTTTATAAATGCTGTTTTTATTTTGTTATCCATGCTCGGACTTGTGCAAGATCCGACCACTAAGGGGATTCGAGATAGTGAACGTGCGATGAAATATACAAAACCAAACTAACAAGTAGGCTGAATACTTGAAATATTAGGGAAAGGCATTCATACTAGAAATAGAAACAGGGAAATTCTAGGATATAACTACTAACCAACTAACAAACTACGAATTTACTCATTCTTGGTTACACTTTCGAATAGGATTCTATATCCAGTTGGAAAGGGGAACTTATTATGTGGTTTTGGATTGCAGTTTGTACGGGAACTTATTTAATTTTCATTCTTTTTGAGGAACTAATTTATTTCTTCTGGAATCGATATGTCTATGGTCCAAAACAAGTGTTGAGAAAGAAATGGATTCGTAGAATTGTAAAAGGCTACTATTTTACAAAGAAATATATCGAACGGAATACCCAACAACATTCATCAAATAACGAAAAGATGAGCTCGCTATAAGGCGGCTCATCTTTTTAATTGTTTGAATCTTCTTCAACCGAAGCCGAAGCATTTTTCTTTTTTAAGACAGAGAAGTAGGAACGGATCACTACTGACAAAGTAAAGACAATGACTACGATATATTCCCCAGGCTCCATTACTCGAAAAGGATTGGCCGCTTTTTGAAAGACCTCTGAAAGGCTTGTACCCATCAGTAAATCAAGTCCCATAATTAGTAAAATTAGTGATGCAGCTAGTAAGCCAGTAACCATCAATATTTTCAACACCTACACCCTCACACTCGTATTTCCTTCCTTATTGTTCCGACCAATCCAGCGAATATACAATAACCAGCCGTAAATTCATTAATCAGTAAATTATGGATAAACTAAGTTATCTTGGATATTCTAACCATGATATTAAATGGTTATTATCTTTTGCTAGTGAGGTGATCCCAAGTGTCGATATTATCAAAAATTCTTAAAAAGAATAAAAAGAAAAAAGGTCAGAATGATAATCTTCGTCAAAAGCAAGATCCACAAAAACCAGAAGATTTATCTATACTTAGGGATTATCATCAGAATATCTCAAGAATAAAAGAAGAGTTTGGCGGCAGTAACGATATTGTCATACGGGAATTTAAAGTTGGTAGTCATAAAGGTGCTACTGTTTATGTTGATGGCTTAGCTGACAGTAAAGTTATTAGTGACTTTATTTTAGAAACTTCTATGGAAAAAGCTGAAATGAATGAGCCAATTGATTTTTTTCAGTTCATGATTGAACAAACAGTGGCTATTGGGAGTATTGATACAATTACCAACTGGAATCAAGTTTACGATACCGTGCTTTCTGGTGATACTGTCATTTTTTTAGATGGCTTTAATAAAGCCATCTCAGGTGAAACAAAGGGGTGGGAAAAGAGGGCAGTAAGTGAACCCACCACACAATTGGCCATTAGAGGCCCGAAGGATTCCTTTACAGAGACGTTTAGGACTAATACAGCTCTCATTAGGAGAAGAATAAAAAGCCCCAACCTATGGCTAGAGTCGATGAAAATTGGTACTGTGACTCAAACCGATATTGGGATTATGTATATTAAAGGAATTGCAAATGAGAAAATTGTAAAGGAGATAAAAGAGCGGTTAAACCGAATAGAAATCGATGGTATTTTAGAATCTGGTTATATCGAGCAGTTAATAGAAGATCAAACTTGGACCGCATTTCCCACAATTTATCATTCTGAGCGGCCGGACGTCGTAGCATCGCAGCTGTTAGAAGGGAGAATTGCCATCGTAGTGGATGGGACTCCATTTGTCCTGACAGCTCCGGCAGTTTTTATTCAGTTTTTTCAAGCGCCTGATGATTATTATTCACGCTTTGATATTTCAACAGGGATTCGTCTTTTAAGGATTTTAGCCTTTTTTATTGCCCTTATTGGGCCAGCATTGTATATAGCGGCAACGACCTTTCATCAAGAGATGATTCCAACATCGATGGCAATTGCCATCGCAGCTCAAAGGGAAAATGTCCCTTTTCCAGCTTTTGTGGAGGCGCTAATCATGGAGGTTACCTTTGAGATATTAAGGGAGGCTGGCTTAAGGCTCCCGCGTGCTGTTGGTCAGGCTGTTTCTATTGTAGGTGCACTTGTAATCGGACAAGCAGCTGTTCAAGCAGGGTTTGTTTCACCGGTAATGGTAATCGTAGTTTCAATCACAGCGATTGCAAACTTCTCAACGCCGACCTTTGCGATGGCAATTGCCGCCAGACTAATTCGCTTTATGCTTATGGGGTTATCTACCTTTTTGGGGTTTTATGGAATAATGCTTGGTTTGATGTTTATGACGCTTCATTTATGTGGACTTAGATCTTTTGGAATCCCGTATATGTCTCCTTTAGCACCGTTTAACTGGAAGAACCAGCAAGATATTTTTGTTCGTATCCCAATCTGGGCCTTTAAAAATAGACCTGCAATGATAGCCAAGGGCAATATTACTATGTCTGGAGAAAATCAAAAACCAGACCCGCCAAAAGAATCCCAAACTGATAAACAGAATCCTACAAAAGGTGATCAGTAGTGAGAAAAATAAAGCGAATCATGCTTCTACTTTTTTTGCTTTTACCGCTCCTAAGTGGCTGCTGGAATCAACAAGAATTAACTGACTTAGCGTTTGTCATGGGGATTGGAATTGACAAGGGTTCCGAGGATTATAAGTATAAAATAACCTTTCAAATTGTCATACCTGGAAATGTGTCTGCGGGTCATGAAGGAGGAGGGGGAGGCGGTGGAGGAATCCCGATCGTTATCATACAAAGTGAGGGAGACACTCTAACAGAAGCCGCAAGGAAAGCTACCAAGTCTATTTCACGGCGCCTCTATTATGCGCATTCTAATTTAGTCGTTGCCAGTGAGGACCTTGCAAAAGAGGGATTTTTTGATACGTTAGATGCTCTTGAACGCGATCCTGAATTTAGGACTACATCACAAATTATTATTGCCAGAAAATCAACGGCCGAAGATATATTAACAACCTTAACCAATATAGATAAGCTCCCAGTCGAAAAAATTACAAAAGGGTTAGAAAGTACTGAAAGAAGATTAGGTGAGAATATTCAAGTAACAATTGATGATTTAATAAGCGGGATTGTTAGCAAGGGCAAAGAACCGTTAATAACGGGTTATAGAGTATATGGTAAGAAAGAAAAAGGAAAGACAAATGAAAATCTTGAAACGACGGATCCGCCTGCAAGATTAGATGTTGATGGAATGGCAGTTATAAAAGATGGAAAGTTAGTTGGATGGTTAGATAATGAAAATGCAAGAGGTGCCGTCTGGGTACTAGATAAAGTGGAATCAACAGGTATCAACATCGATTGGAATGGTAAAAAGAATGCGGTTAATATGATACCCATCCGATCAAAAACAAGTGTTTCTGCGGAAGTTAAAAACGGAAAGCCTCTCATAACGGTTTTTATTGAAGAAGAAGGAAGTTTAAGTGAAGCTAATACAGCGCTTGATATTATGGACGAGGAAGTGATTATTAAGCTTGAAAAGAAAGTAGAAGAAAAAATAAAAATGCAAGTTGAAAGTGCTATCAAAGAAGCGCAAAAACAAAAAAGTGATGTATTTGGATTCGGAGAGAAAGTTCATCGAGCAGATCCAAAGTATTGGAAAAAGGTTCAAGGTGAGTGGAATGAACATTTTGCTGAAATTGAACCAGAGGTTAAGGTAGACTTTCATTACCGTCGTTCTGGAATCCGAACAAATCCTTTTTGGTCAGACCTATAACAAATTCTTTTTTGGGGGAGGGTGAAACAAACCGATGGTAAAAGTAAAAGCGAGTCAGCTATTTGTCCTCGTGGTACTGTTTGAGATGGGCAGTGCAATTCTTGTAGGTTTAGGAAACTCAGTAAAACAAGATGCTTGGATTGCCATATTATTAGGTATGGCAGGAGGTGTGCTGCTTTTTTTGGTGTATCATCGTCTGTTTCAATTTTACCCAGACCTTCCCCTTACAAGCTATACCCAAAAAATCATGGGTAAGTGGATCGGCAGATTTATTAGTTATATGTATATTATCTATTTTATGTATGGTGCCTCAAGGGTGCTCCGTGATTTTGGGGAACTGCTCACAACCACGATATACTCTCAAACACCGTTATTTATTCTAAATACTCTCATGATCATTACTCTCATTTACGGAATTCAAAAGGGGTTTGAGGTATTAGCTAGAACGGGAGAGCTGTTTTTTGCGGTTGTTTACATGCTGGCTATTGTCGGTATACTATTAATTACCTTCTCAGGGTTAGTTCATCCAGAAAATCTCTTGCCTATTCTCGAAAATGGCTGGATGCCTGTTTTGAAATTGACATTAGGTCAGACGATAAACTTTCCTTTTGGTGAAATGATTGTCTTTACGATGTTTCTTCCGCTGTTAAATGAACCAAAAAGAGCAAAAACAATCTGTATATTTGGTATTGTTCTCAGCGGAATCAATATAGCGATTACAAGTGCAATCAATGTCACTACGCTAGGTGGAGAAATTTTCGCGCGCTCGCCCTATCCGCTTTTATCCACCATTAGTAAAATCCAATTGGCAGATTTTATTGAACGTCTCGATATTTTTTTCATGCTCTATCTAGTCATTGGTGGGTTCTTCAAGATCGCATTGTATTATTATGCCGCAGTTGCGGGAATAGCGGATATTTTCAAAATTGAGGACCATCGCCGAATTGGAACACCAGTCGGTTTACTCATTCTTTTTGCGTCCGTTACGATTGCAGCAAACTATACCGAGCATATTAATGAAGGGCTGAAGGTGGTTACAGTTTACTTGCATTGGCCTTTTCAAATCATCATCCCTTGTTGTCTTTTGGTAGTCGCGTTTATTCGGAATCGTAAAGTGAAGACTGCTCGACAAAAAGACAGTACATCAGAAGTGTAATCGAAAGACAAAAAACTGCCTTGACCATGTAGTCAAAAGGCAGTTTTTTAAGATATTAAGCTAAAACTTTAGAATGGAGGATACTAGTTTGGGACTTTGGCAGTGTTATACTAACTGTCGTTCCTTGATTGATTTCACTGTCAAATCTTATGGTACCGTCATGAGATTGAACAATTTTGGAGCTCACCGTCAAGCCAAGTCCAGTTCCTTTTTCCTTTGAAGAGTAGAAGGGTTCGCCAATTCTTTCAAGGCGGTCCTTCGATATTCCGCAGCCATTATCTTTAATGGTAATTAATATATTTTCATCAATTTGTTCAAGAGTAATGATAACTGTTCCACTATTATTTGTTGCTTCTATAGCGTTTTTTATAATGTTAATAAATAATTGCTTTAGTTGGTTTGGTTCGCATTCGATTAGTAAATCCTTCTTCGGAAAGTTAACGTTAATTTGGACATTGTGTAGGCTTGCCTCTACGCCGAGTAAGGAAATAACATCATTTAATATTTTTTGAATGTACATTGTTGTGAATTTAATATGCTGGGGCTTAGCCAATAGCAATAATTCACCAACAATGTGATTTATTCTATTTAATTCATCTAACATGATTTGATAATAATTCTGGTGCTGATCATCCTCCATTTGTAAAAGCTGCACAAAGCCTTTTAAAGAGGTAAGAGGATTCCGGATTTCATGAGCGACACTGGCAGACAGCTCTCCAACTACCGAAAGTTTTTCGGTTCTGCGAAGACGCTCCTCGGCCACCCTTAGTTCGGTTATATCTCGGCCTATAACGACCAATCCTTCTCGATTTCCGTCTTTATCAAATAGAGGAATTTTAATCGTATTAAATGTTTTGAACGTACCATCAGGAAGTGGGACAATTTCTTCACAGTGTGTAACTGTACCGGCTTTCCAAGTTTCCTCGTCAGATATGACACAATTTCTCAGTGCATCGGCATAAAATTCTGTGTACTCAGCTAATTCAGCATCGGTTTTACCACGGTAATCGACATTTTCCAACTGAAATAATTTTAAGCCAAAATTGTTCGACTGAATCCACCTACCTTCTCCGTCTTTAAAGTTTACAAAGTCAATCATAGAGTTAATTAGGGTGGATAATCGCTTTTCTTCTTCCTTAGAAGTATTTAATTCTTCCTTTTTCAAAAAGAAAAAATAAATGATACTGCCTGTTACAAGGATATAGAAAATTTCCTTCGATCTTTCGAAATAATGTACGTATTCGGTAGGTATATAGTAAACGGCTACATAATTACTTGCATAAATCCAAATAAAACTACAAACAAAGTACAGGAATAGGATGCTTTTTTTCTTCAAGGAAATTCTCCTGTTCTAATAAGGTATATGTTACATTTTACTAGAATTTATAAGAGATTGAAATGCTTTAAGGCTGGGAATCTTTGTAGCTTTATTGAAAAAGAAAGATACTGCTAAAGATAGAATTTAGAAAATATTAAGAAAAAGGTTACAAATCGGTAACATTTAAGCATGAAATGTTTACCCGATTGTAACCCTTTATTTTGGAAAAAAAAGTATGATTTGAAAGAAGATAAACATCCACTACAAACTATAAAAACTCGTTTAGTTGAAACATCAAATTAAAAAACGAGGAGAGATTCAAAATGGAAGCAATTTTTAATGAACTTTATAAAAAATATCATACCGACTTGTTTAATTTTCTATTTTATATGGTTCAGAGCAGAGAGCAAGCAGAGGATTTGGTCCAAGAAGTATATATACGTGTATTGAAATCGTATCAGAACTTTAAAGGCGACAGCAGTGAAAAGACCTGGTTATTTGCCATTGCCCGCAACGTAGCGATTGATCACTTTCGAAAACAAAGGGGCTGGAAACAAAAAATGATTGCTAAATGGGAGATAGCTGATTTACCAATAAAGGATAATTCTCCGCTTCCTGATGAGGTGGTCTTCCATTCAGAAGAAAAACAATTAGTCTACAAGTGTCTTGAGAAATGTTCAATAGACCAAAGAAGTGTCATTCTGCTCCGCTTTATCCAAGAGCTTTCAATTATTGAGACAGCAAAAGTGCTTGGCTGGAGGGAAAGTAAAGTAAAAACTACCCAACACCGTGCAATTAAACATCTAAAAAACCTAATGAATGAAATGACTAGGCAAGAATTGGCTTGCTAAATGATCGTCCCCGCACTATTTACACATTTCCTGCATGAAAAACTTTTCTAAGTTTTAATGGAGATGTAAAATAATAGAAGGAACCTATTATGTTTAATTGTGAGGGTAATAGTATGAAGGATGGGAAAATTTTAGTGGTGGAGGATGAGGTGCCAATTCGCAAATTAATTGGTTTCAACCTTCAAAGATCCAATTTTGATGTAATTGAAGCGGAGAATGGGGAGGAAGCCATAAAGCTTGTTCATGCCCATTCTCCTTCTCTAGTTTTGTTAGATTTAATGTTACCTGATTCCGATGGGTTTGAAATCTGTACAAAGCTAAGAGAAACCCACCCTGATTTGCCAATTGTAATTGTTTCTGCCAGGGGGCAGGATATGGAAAAAATCATGGGTCTAGAGCTTGGTGCAGATGACTATATTGTGAAGCCTTTTAATCCATTGGAACTGGTTGCAAGAATTCGTTCTGTACTCCGAAGGACCACTCAGAGTAGCCCGAAGTTGCCCCAAACTACCCTGGAATCAGGTCCTTTTGTTTTAGATTTAAAGACTCAGCGCCTATATAAAGCGGGAGTATTAATCAAATTGACCGCTAGAGAATTTCAATTAATAAGGTTGTTTTTTGAACGATTAAATGAACCTGTTACACGAGATCAACTCTTAGATGAAATCTGGGGAATTAATTATTTTGGAGATTCAAAAACGGTTGATGTTCATATTCGAAGATTACGAGAGAAAATAGAAGAAGATCCGTCTACTCCACAATTTTTAATCACCATCTGGGGTTTTGGTTATTGCTTTCAGGAAAGTGCGAAAAGTAAATGAAGAAGGGTATTAAGCGGAGGGTTGTATGGAGCTATTTACTCTTAATTATCTTTAGTGTTGCCCTTTTTGAAGCTATGATTCTATCTTCATTAAGATTGTATTACATGGATGGTGTGAAACAAACATTACGTGATCAAGGAACCATGTTTTCATCCTTTTATGAACAAGAGCTTATTGACGATAAGCTGAAGATGGATGCGGAAAAAATGCTCAACCAATATCGGTTTATCATTGAGGCACAAGTACAGCTTGTAAGTGATAAAGGAATGATTTTAGCAGATTCACATCAAAATACCGAGCAGGATGTTTCGAAGTATGAAGATGTAAAAGCAGCGTTAAGTGGTATAACAGGGTATTTAGACACCATGATAAACGATGAGAGAGTTTTAGTGGTTACTCAGCCGCTAAAACGAGGGAATACCGTCATTGGTGCCATCAGATTTACCACCTCTCTTGTCCAAGTAAATAATATATTTACTCAAAATACGTTATTATTATTATCCTTTGGTGGAATTGTTATATTAGCTGCAGCCATTATCAGCTTTTTTCTGGCAAATACGATTACGAAGCCTGTTAGTGTCATTACCAAGGCAGCAGAACAAATGGCTTCTGGAAAACTCTCAACAAGAATACCAAAAGAAAAGGACGATGAAATTGGTAAACTAGCAGATACCTTGAATTTCATGGCAAAGGAAATTGAACGGCATGAGCAAATGAAAAATGAATTTATTGCCTCCGTATCCCATGAATTACGGACTCCTTTAACGTCGATTAAAGGCTGGGCAGTTACCTTGCATTCAATGTCTGAGGATCAGTTTTATCGGGAAGGACTTGATATTATTTCCAATGAAAGTGACCGGCTTAATGGCTTGTTAAATGAACTACTAGACTTTTCGAGTCTTTCCTCCGGTAAACTGCCCTTGGTCTTTAAACAAATAAATGTCTCATCCATAGTACAACAGGTTGTTCAGCAACTCGAGCCTAGGGGGATCAGGCAGGGAGTTACATTTACTACATTAATAGGAGAATCAATTGAGTTAGTAGCCGATCAAAACCGTGTCAAACAAGTATTGATGAATCTTTTAGACAACGCCCTTAAATTTACACCTAGCGGTGGGACAATTACAGTTAAACTGGATAAAGATGAGCAAAATGCAATCTTGCATATTGTTGATACGGGCATAGGGATTTCCCAAGAAGAATTAAGGCTAGTGAAAGAAAAGTTTTACAAAGGAAAATCTCTAGCATCAGGAAGCGGGTTAGGTTTGGCGATTGTTGATGAAATCATTCAAGCCCACCAAGGGCAATTCACCATGACTAGTCAAAAAGATGTTGGAACTATTGTTAAAATCCTCCTGCCGTTTGTTCAATCGGAGGTGAAGAAGTGAAAAAAATAGCAATTTGTTTTCTATCACTGTTATTCCTACTTACAGGCTGCAACTTATTCCCAGACCCTGAAAGTTTAATCCAGCCCCCTAAAGAGGCAAAACCGGCAGACTTAGATGAGGATTTGCTTTCAATCGCTAGAAGAAACCTGCCAAAAGGAACTGAGTTATCTGTGCCTAATGGACCAGTAGGTACTGAATCAGTCATTAATGTCGATCTTGATGATGACGGGAAGGATGAAGTCCTCGTTCTTTACAAATCTACCATACATCAAAATCAGGTTGGTGCGTTTGTCTTGAAGGAAAGTAAGAATGGCTGGGATAAGGTATTTGCAAAGAATGGAGCAGGGGCGGTAATTAGCTGGGCAAGTGCCTCAGATGTTACGGGAGATGGCAGGAAAGAAATTCTACTTGGATGGCAGCAGGCAGCCTCATTTGACAACACACTCGAAATCTTTCATTGGAACGAGGACAAACTGGCTAGTTTGAAAGAGTTGAATTATAACGAGCTAGAGGCAATTCAGTTTGACAATGACCCAAAGATTAGGCTTGCAATATGGAAGCGTGATATGGCCGATGTCTACAAAATAGATTTATTAGGTTGGAATGGTGTTGCACTTGTAACAGACCGAACCTATTATCCATCGTATTTTAAAAGGGTGATTGCGTATTACCAGAAAAGGACGTCAGAGGTGCCAGATGCTGCTTATTACTGGTATTATTTAGCGGATGCTTATGTAAAGGCAAATCAAAATGAGCTTGCCCTTGAGGCGATCGAAAAAGGGTTAAAAACTAAATCAATGGTACCAACGAAGGACTTCTTTGAACAATTGAAAAAACTTGCAGAAAAGAATCAGAACAATCTTGGGCAAACCAGCGAATCAAACATAAAGTTTACTAGTTTAGAGGATGAATTGGTAATAAAAAGGGTAACGGAAGCAGCACAGCAATACTGGTATGTGATGAGCGGAGGCAAAATGCCTGAAGGTATAGTTGAGATCGTTAACATTAACAATCATGAGTATCGCTATTTAGGCATTGACCTTGACACAAATGCTAAGATGCAAAATTACTTATCCAGTTCCTATACAATGGATGCGATTCAGGGCTTTTTAAGAAGAGTGAAAATCTTCGAGTATTTTGGAAGGTTAATTCAGCAGAATGCGGATGGGGGATCAATATTAAACTACGAATTAGCTGAAATTGTCCAGAAAAAAGACAAAGGCAATGAAAAAGAATTTGACATTAAAGTTCCAGTAGGAAACAGCCTAACCTATGAAGTTGTTCACATAAGCTTTCAAAAAACAGAAAACGGCTGGCGAATTTTCTCAGAACCAGGAACATTTTAATAATTGAAACAAGCAGCAGGCAACGAGCCTTGCTGCTTTTTCAATCTGTTAAATACATGTGTTATTAAAATTAAAATAGTGTTTCAAAATACACTACATAACTTATATATAGTTGATAAAAAGTCGAATGAAAAGGAAAAAAATCGAGTGGATTAAAATAATTGATGAAACAACCCAAAGGATAAAGGTAAGGAATTCTCTAAAACTGCTCTCTTTAATAAGATATTTCTTTAACATTTCCTTCCCTGCTTTCATTCAATTTGGTTATAAGACTATCGTATATGAAATAACATAATCATTTGTATCAAAACAGTTAAAAATGATTACAAAAAGGTAAAAAGAGCATATATCATCCAGATTAATTTTTCTATATGGTCAGTTTCTGATAAAATGGAAATAGAAACCAATATCAGAAAGCGTAAAATCTTTAATAAATGTCTTGTTTTATCTGAAAGTTCAGAATAAAATAAAACTAAACATACTAACCGGTAGGTATGTTTTTGGGGTTAACTGCATATTCTGTTGTAGCGGAAAAAATACTAGAAAACTAGTTTAGAAACGGAGTGGATGGTATGTATTTGCGACTTACAGATGAACAAAAAATGGTGCAAAAAACAATTAGAAGATTTGTAGAGAAAGAATTGATTCCACTAGAAAATGATGTGCTTAGAAATGAAAGAGAAGGTAAACCAAGTCTTCCGGAGGGGAAATTAAAGGAACTACAATTAAAGGCAAAGGAAGCTGGTTTTTGGGGCATTAATACACCAGCAGAATATGGCGGGGCAGATCTTGGACAAATGATGATGGCCATTGTTTTTATGGAAATCTCAAAAACCTTTGTACCGTTTACCTTTGGCGGTTCAGCAGATATTATCTTATACCGTGCAAACGAAGAACAAAAGAAAAAATATTTGCTTCCTACTATTAATGGGGATAAAAAATCATGTTTTGCAATGACCGAGCCTGGTGCCGGATCAGATACAAGAAACATCAAAATGACAGCAGTAAAAGATGGCAGTGAATGGATACTAAATGGAGAAAAGACGTTTATAACTGGTGGTAACGAAGCAGACTTTGTTATGGCAATTGCAATTACTGATAAAGAGCTGCATCAATCAACAAATGGCCGTGAAGGAGTAACCTGTTTTATCGTTGACCGTGAAATGGGCTGGAAATCAGAGTATATACATACAATGGGAGAATGGGGACCAGCCGGTTTAGTCTTCGATAATGTTCGTGTGCCTGAAGAAAACATCCTTGGTGAACTGCATAAGGGTTATAATTTAGGCCTAGAGTGGATTGGGTTTGCCCGCTGGGTCGTAGGTGCGAGAGCTGTTGGGGCTGCAGAACGATTACTGCAAATGGCAATAGATTATTCTAAAGAAAGAATTACCTTTGGTCAGCCAATTGCCGAAAGACAAGCGATTCAATGGCAAATCGCTGACTCAGCAGTAGAAATCGAAGCAGCTAGATGGCTTGTATTGAATGCTGCATTTACGCTTGATGCGGGTGAGGATAATAGACATGCTGCTTCAATTGCAAAATTATACGGCGCGAATATGGGAAATAATGTAGTGGACCGTGTACTGCAGATTCATGGTGGTATGGGATACACAAGGGAATTACCAATTGAGCGATGGTACCGTGAAGCAAGGCTATGGAGAATTTATGATGGTACTGATGAAATTCAGCGAATGATCATTGCTCGTAACTTAATAAAAGGGCATGTGAAAGTTGGTCAGTGGTAGTCATTTACATGTAAATGTAAGCGCTACCCGATTCATTTTTACTAGATTACTAAAGTGTAGGAGGAATGTTTAAATGGCTGGTAGATTTGAGGGAAGAGTTGCATTTGTTACCGGGGGAAGCCGCGGTATTGGGAAAGGAATCGTTGAGCTTTTTGCAGAAGAAGGTGCTAAGGTAGCCTTGATTGACCTAAATGAAGAAGCACTAGCCGAAACAACGAGTGAGCTTAAGGAAAAAGGGTATGATGTTTTTTCAAAGGTTGCAAATGTTGTGGATGCTGAGCAGGTAGAAGGAGCCATGAAGGAGGCATATGAAGCTTTCGGTTCGATTGACATTCTTGTAAACAATGCAGGAGTCATTCGTGATAACCTCTTATTTAAGATGACAGATTCCGATTGGCAAACGGTCATGGACGTACATCTAAAAGGTTCGTTTAATGCTGCCCGTGCTGCACAGAAATATATGGTCGAGAATAAATACGGCCGGATTATTAATATTAGTTCTACTTCTGCCCTTGGTAACCGCGGTCAGGCCAATTATGCAGCAGCAAAAGCTGGCTTACAAGGCTTTACCAAGACTCTTGCGATCGAATTAGGAAGATATGGGATTACGGCAAATGCTGTTGCCCCAGGTTTTATTGAGACAGAGATGACGAAGGAAACAGCTGATAGAATTGGAATATCGTTTGAACAATTAATTCAAGCAAGCGTTGCGAATATTCCTGTAGGCAGAAGTGGTAAGCCTGCTGATATTGCGAATGCTGTTGCTTTCTTTGCTGATGAGAGATCTTCCTTTGTTAATGGCCAAGTTATTTATGTCGCTGGCGGACCAAAAAATTAACCGTAAAGTGAGGCGAAAATAAATTGTATACTGATCAAATTGGCAAAAGGTCAAACAAAGTGAAAAATGTTGTAGAAAGAGGAGCCGTTAAGAAGTTTGCAGAATCAATTGGCGACCTTCACCCTATTTACTTCGATGAGGAAACTGGAAGGCTTTCAAGATATAAATCAAATATTGCGCCGCCAACTTTTCCGCGTGTTTTTGACTACGGAGAAATTGAGGGTCTAAACTTGCCTCCAAAAGGATTAATTCATGGAGAGCAAACTTACCATTATGAGCGTCCGTTATTGGTAGGCGAAGAAATCCACTGTTACTCAGTTGTAGAAAATTATGCAGAAAAAAAGGGAAGTCAGGGTACAATGGGTATTCTTGTCGTACAAAGCTATGGTGAGGACTTAGCAGGAAATACCATATTCTCCTCAAAACAGACAGTTATTATTACCGAAGCTGTTAGGAAGGTGATGGTAAAATGACAACGATGGAGCAATTGAAAATAGGCGAGTCTTTAAATGAGATGCAGCTTGACCCAGTTTCACGTATGGATTTGATCAAATATTCAGGTGCATCAGGTGATTTTAATCCAATCCATACCATCGACGATGAAGCTAAGAAGGCGGGTTTACCAGGAATTATTGCTCATGGTATGTGGACGATGGGAAATTTGGCAAAGCTGTTTACACCATATTATGAAGGAGGTTTTATTCAGGATTACAGCATTCGGTTTAAGGGTATGGTCTTTTTGAACGATGTGGTGACATTAAGAGCGACTTTAAAGGATGTTAACGACAATAAACTCCGCTTTCAAGTTCAAGCTGTTAACCAAAACGGCTCCGAAGTTTTAAAAGGCGAAGTAGTGTATTCTCAATATTAAACTTAAACCATAGACCCGGCCTTATGAGGATTTCTTCTTGAGGCTGGGTTTATTGCTATCCGAAAGGAAGTAAAAAGTAAAAGCTTATATGGTTTTCAATATGAAAATGGGGGTTTAATGGGAATGAAAACAAAAATGGTGTTGAGCTATGTGCCGCCAGTATTTTCAAATATAGAAGAAGAGAGACTTCATCTAAAGCAAAAATTAGCAGGTGCGTTCCGGCTGTTTTCCAAGTTTGGCTTTGATGAAGGTGTGGCCGGTCATATTACCGCAAGGGACCCGGAGAAAAAGGATCATTTTTGGGTAAATCCCTTTGGTATGCATTTCAGTCAGATTAAAGCCTCCGACTTAATCCTTTGTAATCACGAAGGGCATGTGGTCGAAGGCAATTACCCCGTTAATCGTGCTGCTTTTGCCATTCATTCACAGGTTCATGCCGCAAGACCAGATGTCATTGCTGCTGCCCATGCCCACTCAGTTTACGGTAAGTCGTGGTCTTCACTAGGAAGGCTCCTCGATCCGATCACTCAGGATGCATGTGCTTTTTACGATGACCACTCCTTATTTGATGATTTTACCGGTGTCGTGTTAGATATCGAAGAAGGAAAGCGAATTGGTAAATCACTTGGACACCGTAAGGCTTGTATTTTACGAAACCATGGACTATTGACAGTGGGTAAGTCGGTTGACGAAGCTGCATGGTGGTTTATTACAATGGAACGTTCCTGCCAAGCGCAGTTACTCGCAGAATCAGCCGGAACACCCGTCATCATCGATGATGATCATGCTGCGGCCACTTATGATACAGTTGGAACAACGGAGGCTGGCTGGTTCCAATTTCAGCCGTTATGGAACCGCATTGTCAAGGAACAGCCAGATCTGTTAGATTAGTGAAATTTTTCCTAAAAGGATGATTCCACATCCTTTTAGAGATACATATAAACAGCTGGAGGAAAATGAATGAAGATTGCGGTCGCAGGTACAGGAGCGGTTGGTGGTTATTTTGGAGCCTATTTGCATAAAGCAGGAAATGAAGTCGTTTTTTTAGCCCGTGGAAATAATCTTAAGCTATTAAAAGATAATGGATTAACGATACAAGCTGAGACGGAGAGCTTCCATGTAACAGCTCCGTTTACTGATCGTGCCGAAAATCTTTCAGATATTGATTTATTGTTGTTTTGTGTGAAATCAACGGCTACAGCAGAGATGGCTGAATATTTAAGACCATTTTTAAAAGAAGAATGCCTGATTATGACCTTGCAAAACGGCGTGGATAATGAAGAAATATTGTCTGATACTTTTGGTAGAGACAGGATATTATCGGCTGCCACCTATATTCAAGCAAATGTTATAGAAGCAGGAGTTGTCCAACAAATAGGTATAGCCCCTAGGCTAGTAATTGGAGCACTATCAGAAGGATTCACTGATAAAGTCAATGAAATTGCCTTGATATTTAATGCTGCAAAGATTGAAACCTTTCCTTCCACTAATGTGTTGGAAGTGAAGTGGAAAAAACTTCTTTGGAACGTTACGTTTAATCCGTTATCAGCTGTGATTGAAGAAAATGTTGGTGCGATTTTTGAACATCAAGCTTTAAAGACCATTGCGATAAATATGTGTAAGGAGGCTATTTCAGTTGCTAGAAAACTAGGATATAACGTCGATGAAAATTTCTATGTGACCATCCTCGAACAAGGAAAATTTGCTAGAAACCATAAAACTTCCATGCTGCAGGATAAGTTAAACGGTAAAAGTATGGAGCTTGAGTCAATTTGTGGATATTTGGTCAAAAAAGGAAAAATACTGGGAGTTAACACGCCTGTGATTGAAACAATGTATTCTCTTTTATCCTTTCATGAACAGAAAAATAAATGATAAGCGAGGTGTTCATTTTGAATTTTGAATTGGATGAAGACATCCTCTTTTTAAAAAGAAATGTTCGCAACTTTATACAAACAGAAGTAGAAGCAGTTGCCATGCAGATCGAAGAAGACAACAGGATACCAGAAAGGATTATTAATCTATCAAAGGAAATGGGGCTTTTTGGGTTAAGTATACCAGAGAAATATGGCGGTCTAGGAATCGGAATGGTCGGGAAATGCGCGCTCTACGAAGAGATTGGCCAAACTCATAATGGTTACACAACATTAATAGGGGCTCACACCGGTATTGGAACAGTGGGGATTGTGGAGATGGGGAATGAGAGACAAAAGCAAAAATATCTTCCGGCAATGGCCAGTGGTGAAAAGCTTGGTGCTTTTGCTTTAACAGAACCAGAAGCGGGGTCGAATGCCGCAAATTTGAAGACAACTGCCGTCCGTAAAGGGGATAAATATATCTTAAATGGTTTAAAGCACTATATTACAAATGCCGTAGATGCGAGTGTTTTTACTGTTATGGCAGTTACTGACTCTTCAAAGGGAGCAAAGGGAATAACCTCGTTTATCATTGAAAAAGATTTTCCAGGTTTCCAGGTAGGGGCGGTTGAGAAAAAAATGGGACTAAGAGGGTCAAATTCAGCAGAGCTCATTTTTGAAAACTGTGAGGTGCCTGTCGAGAATGTCCTTGGTGCAGAAGGACAGGGTTATGTGAATGCGTTGAAAATTTTGGCGAATGGCCGAGCAGGTTTGGCTTCAAGGAATCTGGGTTCCTGTCAAAAGCTGTTAGATATGTCAGTAAAGCACGCTAAGGAACGGATTCAGTTCGGTACACCAATTATAAAGCACCAAGCTGTCGGTCATATGCTTGCTGAGATGGCGGTCGAGATTGAGGCTCTGCGCTCCTTTACGTATCGTGTTGCTTGGATGGTTGACCAAGGGATGAAGGTTATTAAAGAAGCAGCTATGCTAAAGCTTTATGGGTCAGAAGTGTATAATCGGATAGCTGATAAAGCAGTACAAGTTCATGGAGGCTTAGGCTATATTGCTGATTATCCGATTGAGCGTTTTTTTCGAGATGCCCGTATTACTAGAATTTATGAGGGGACCTCAGAAATTCAGAAAAACATTATTGCTTCTCAATTGGATTTAGAATACAACTGACTTTTTAACCGGGAGGGATGATCGTGAACGATATTGTAATTTTAAGTGCTGTTCGCACCCCTGTAGGCAGATATGGAGGTGCACTGAAAGATATAAACTCTGGAACTCTCGCCTCGATTGTCATCAAGGAAGCAATTTCAAGAGCCGGAATCAACGCTAACCAAGTTGATGAGGTCATCTTAGGTGAAGTCAGACAATCAACTGAATCTTCCAATGTAGCTAGAGTTGCGGCTCTAAGGGCAGGAGTCCCGGAAACTGCCCCTGCTTTTACGATTAACCGGCTTTGTGCCTCTGGAATGCAGGCAGTCGCATCTGCTGCACAGCAAATTGCCTTTTCTCAGGCAGATATTGTAGTCGCGGGTGGTACAGAAAATATGAGCAGGGCTCCTATTTATCTTAGAAACTCTCGCTTTGGTGGCGACAATCCAAAGCTTTTCGATTCCAATACGGAGGCAGGGCAGCAGCCTCATGAAATTTATGGGAGTCAATTAGGAATGGGAATCACTGCGGAAAATGTCGCAGAGAGGTATTCTATTTCAAGAGAGGATCAGGATAGGTTTGCGTTAGAAAGTCAGCTTAAAGCTAGTTTTGCGATCGAAAATAAGAAATTTGAAGCTGAAATTGTTCCAGTTGAAATCAAAGAAAAGAAGACATCCTTTCTTTTTAAAGAAGATGAGCATCCAAGGCCAGATACAACCATTGAAGCACTCGCCAGGCTTAAACCTGTTTTTGAAGAAAATGGAACTGTTACCGCCGGAAATGCATGTGGCCGAAATGACGGAGCAGCAGCTTTGGTGTTAACATCCTCGACAAATGCCAAGCATCTTGGGATAAAGCCAATGGCAAGAATAGTTGATTGGGCTGCAGCAGGGGTTTCGCCTGAAGTAATGGGGATTGGACCTGTACCAGCAGTAAGGAAATTATTAGAGCGTGTAAGACTAACACTTGAAGATATTGATTTGATTGAATTAAACGAAGCTTTTGCCTCACAAGCATTGGCAGTCATTCGTGAATTACAATTAGCCCCAGAAAAGGTGAATGTAAATGGCGGAGCTATTGCACTAGGGCATCCACTTGGTGCTACAGGAGCAAGAATAATCACAACTTTATTATATGAACTAGAACGCCGTCAGCAGAAAAGGGGAATTGCTGCCCTTTGTATTGGCGGTGGTCAAGGAATGGCAATTATGTTGGAGCGGCTATAATCCATTAGGTTTTTTAAAAATTTAATCGAATTTTGTCACATATGGCAATCATGTGAAATGCAAAAAATGAAGGTTATAAATTACAAAAAAGGCAATCGGTCGACAAATAGCGACCGATTGCCTTTTTTGATTTGTCGAAAAACCAATATGAGAAAAGATATAAAATCGATTATATTATTCAAGGATAATATTAATGGAACTGATTACGACAAATTTCACGGAAAAAATGAAGTGTATATAGAAAATACTACAATGTATGTCGATTGAAAATACGTGTATAATCGCTGTAATTTGGATTATTATGATTGTAGTTTACAGCTTACTAGTTAGTAAGGTTAAACAGGTTTCGACAGTGTTAATATTTTGTTCTGAATAACATTTATAGGGTTGCGTTAAGGGGGAATGTACTGGTGGAGATTTTTGTTCAGCAATTATTTAATGGTTTAACGGTTGGAAGCGTTTACAGTTTGGTGGCATTGGGCTTGACTTTAGTTTACGGTATTTTGCATATTCCAAACTTTGCACATGGAGCATTGTACATGGTCGGTGCGTACATAACCTTAACAATGATGACCAAAGTTGGTATCCATTACTGGTTTGCTATGATTGTTTCCATTCTCGTTGTGGGACTCATCGCCGTTTTAATGGAAAGACTAGTATTCTATCCACTTCAAGCCGCCCCAGCGATACATGACAAAATAGCTGCAATTGGGATCATGTTGTTTCTAGAGGCATTTTCACAATTTGTTTGGGGAGCAGAGTATCAAACCATGCCAAGTCCATATGGGCAGGTGGTTGAGCTTTTTGGCTTAACCTTCACTGTGCAGCGAATACTGATTATTGCAGGAGCGGTATTGGTCATGATTGTGTTACATATTTTTCTTAAAAAGACCTTTACGGGGGCAACCATCATTGCAATGTCTCAAGACCGTGAGGGTGCGAGCTTAGTAGGAATCAATACAAATAAAGTCGCGATGCTTACTTTTTTCATCTCCGGTGGTCTGGCCACTATAGCAGCATCTCTGTCCGCCCCTATTAATCTAGTGTTCCCAGGAATGGGTCACTTAGTCATTCTAAAAGCCTTTGTCATTATCATACTTGGCGGTATGGGAAGCGTACCTGGAGCAATTCTCGGGGGATATATATTAGGATTTGCTGAAAGTTTGGGAGCCACTTATTTCTCTAACGATTATAAAGATATCATCGCCTTTGTCCTGCTAGTACTCATACTATCTATTAAGCCAACAGGTTTATTCGCCAAGGGGGAAAGAACATGAAGAAGCTAATGACTCAGAAATTCCTAATTCCTTTGCTCGTAATAAGTGTAGTGCTCTTCCCGCTCCTTGTACAAAATGATTATTTCATTCATGTAATGACTCTATCATTTATCTGGATGATTGGTGTATATGGGTTAAATTTATTGGCAGGGTATGCTGGGTATTTATCGCTTGCACATGCTGGATTCTTTGCAATTGGTGCCTATTCCTTAGGTTTACTTACGACTAAAGCACAGCTGAATTTTTGGCTGGCATTAATATTGGCTTTGATCATCACAGGTACACTTGGTGCTGTGATCGGACTGATTGCATTAAGAACAAAGGATGCCTTCTTTGCCATTTATACATTATGTGTGGGGTATATCATTTATTTAGTAATTGACAAGTGGGAAAGTCTTACTGAAGGGGTACGTGGATTAATTGGCATACCTGTTCCTTCAAATATCGGGCCTATCAGCTTTCAATCAGCATTATCACAATATTATCTTATTCTGTTTTTCCTGTTATTGGTCATTTTTTTGATGTATCGGATTGTTCACTCTTTAACAGGCCGGACGTACATTGCCATCCGTAATAGTGAAGATCTAGCTCTGACGATTGGTATCTCTACAACAAAAAATAAATTAACCGTTTTTGTCATTTCCACACTCTTTGCTGGATTATCTGGCGCTTTATATGCTTCGTTTGTCCGCTTTATTGGACCAGATATAGGTTACATAAGCATCACCTTCGATCTCTTAACGTTTTTACTGGTTGGTGGAATCGGTACATTGTCAGGACCAATCGTAGGAACCTTAGTCATTGTCTGGCTTTCGCAGCAGCTGCAATTTCTGCAAGATTATCGAATGATGATTTTTGGTCCGGTCCTAACTCTATTAATTATCTTTTATCCAAAAGGAATTGCAGGTGGGTTTATGGAGTGGAGGATGAAACGGAAGTCCAAAGAATTAAAGGAGCTTAACGATGGTGCTAGATTAGCAAGGAGTCAAACAGCTGCAACGAAAAAGTAAGTGGGGGAGATTCAACTATGTTTTTAGAAACAAAAACATTAACAAAGCAATTTGGAGGAAATGTCGCAGTAAGTAAAGTTGATTTTTCAATTGATCAGGGGAAAATTAACGCCATTATCGGACCAAATGGGGCAGGGAAGTCGACATTTTTCAACTTAGTCAGCGGCTTTTATCCTCCTAGTTCTGGCAAGGTATTGTTTAAGGGGTGCGATATTACAAAGCTGCCAGCTAACAAAATAGCAGAACTGGGGATTGGGCGCACGTTTCAAACGACCAATTTATTTGAGCAGTCAACTGTGCTGGATAATGTAATAATTGGTCATCGCTTACGTACAAAATCGAACCTTATGGATGCCATCTTAAGAACGAAACGGTATAAGACAGAAGAAAAAAAGTGTGAAGAAAAAGCACTCGAAGTATTAGATTTTGTTGGATTAACTAGTCTTGCGTATAAGACAGTATCCGGCATCTCTCAGGAAGAGAAAAAAAGAACTGCATTTGCTCTAGCGCTTGCAACCGATCCTGAAATTGTCTTTTTGGATGAGCCGGCTGCCGGAGTAAACCCAGACGAAACAGAGGGGCTTGCCCAATTAATGAAAAAAATGATCGATAGGGGTATTACCGTTTGTTTAATAGAGCACAAAATGCAAATGCTTATGAACATCGCAGATAAAATAATGGTTCTAAATTACGGCGAAAAAATTGCTGAAGGATCACCCGATGAGATTAAAAACAACGACCTTGTGATTAAAGCCTATTTAGGAGGGAATGCCATTGCTTAGACTAATGAACGTCTCCATTATGTACGGAGGTTACAAGGCAATACAGGATATAACACTCCATGTAAAGGAAGGTGAAATTGTCGTATTATTAGGCGCGAATGGTGCCGGAAAAAGCACGATTTTTCGAGCAATCAGCGGGTTAAATAAACCTTCTGCTGGTGAAATTCATTACAAAGGGGAAAATATCGAGAAAAAATCAGCAGATAAGATTGTTCAATTAGGTATCGTCCAATGTGCAGAGGGCCGCAAATTGTTTTCGGGTATGACTGTGAATGAAAATTTACTAATGGGAGCGTATGTACATAGAAAGCAAAGGGACCAAATAAAGAAGACTCTTAACCATGTATATCAATTATTTCCAATCCTTTACGACAAAAGGAATGATACAGCAGGATCATTAAGCGGAGGTCAGCAGCAAATGCTTGCGATTGGAAGAGCCTTAATGGCAAGACCAAAACTCATGATGCTCGATGAACCCTCTGTGGGATTAGCGCCTTTGATTGTCGAGCAAATGTTTAGCGTGATTGAACAAATCAACAAAGAGGGAACAACTATCCTATTAGCAGAGCAAAATGCAAATGCAGCTTTGAAAATTGCTGATAAAGGATATGTATTCGAAAACGGTTCAATTGTCATGGAAGGAACATCAGAAGAACTATTCACCAACGACTCTATAAGAAAAGCCTATCTCGGCGCTTAAAACTAGAGGAGGTGATGAAAAAATTACATAAATTTTTAAAAATGTTAGAATCTTAGTTTTAAAAGATTTCGCAAAAATCTATAAACAGTATAAATAATAGATTTGGGGGAGTTTTTATGAAAAAGAGAGACAAGTTAATATTAACAGGAATCATTTTAGCCATTATGTTCATTTTGGCTGCTTGTGGAGGCACAGAAAAAACCTCACAGGAAGAAAGCACAAATACCACAGGGGAGAAAAATGAAGAAAAAGCAGTGGAAGCAGAGACAGTAAATATTGGATTTAGCGGTCCATTAAGTGGTCCTGCTGCCTTTTACGGAGAACGTACCTTAAATGGAGTAAAAATGGCCGCCGATGAAATAA
The DNA here is from genome assembly GCA_040797665.1 of Neobacillus sp. Lineage (GTDB taxonomy): Bacteria > Bacillota > Bacilli > Bacillales > Cytobacillaceae > Neobacillus. The sequence goes on from JBFNER010000010.1 coordinate 72,603, forward strand.
ATGATGCAGGCGGTTTTGAAGTTGATGGTAAATTGTACAAACTAAATATTGTTTCATTAGACGACAAATATTTACCGAACGAAACCGGCGCAAATGCGAAAAGATTAATTCAGCAGGATCAAACACCGATAATATTCACACCGCACAGCGGCGGAGCACTTGCTATGCAAGTATTTAATCAGCAAGAAAAATTTCTAATTGCCGCCTATACGAGCGAGCCAAAGGTTACCGAAACAGGGAACAAACTTTCTGTAAGGATCGCACCAGGATATGACGGATATGTGGAGCCTTTTACCGAGTATGCTATGGACCGTTTTGGCAAGAAAATTGCCTTCCTGCCTACTGCATCTCAGTATGGAAAAGATTGGGCTGCAACATTAAAAACTCATTGGGAGAAGCAAGGTGGACAGGTCGTTTATGAATCCTCGATCGATTTTACTAAAGAAACTGACTTCTTCACGGTTGTAACGAATGCCCTTAAGGATAAACCAGACGTTCTATTTATTGGCGGCGCTTCCGAACCAACTGCGAAAGTAGCGAAACAAGCTAGGGAACTTGGCTTTAAAGGCGGTTTTGTTGTTATGGACCAAGCGAAATTAGAAGAAATGGCGGCTGTAACAGGTTCATTAGATGTGCTAGAGGGAGCAATCGGTGTTCTGCCGCTAGTAGACTTAGAATTCCCAGGTGTACCAAACTTTGTGAAAAACTTTGAAGCAAAATATAAAGAAAAGCCGAGCTATGAAGCAGGATTAAATTATATTGCCTTAAATGTTTTTGTTGAAGCGATGAAGGCTGCAAAATCAGTGGACAACCCTGAAAAAATTCGTCAGCATATGCAAGATGGCTTAGATAATCTCCCAGCAGAGAAGGAAATCTTTGATTATCCTAGGATTGAAGATAATGGTGCATTTGTAGCAAACTTAGTAGTTGGTGCAGTTGAGAACGGAAAAATTGTCCCAATAAAGGTAGATTAGTATAAAATTAACTAGAGATTTTAACTGCTTGTTCACAATTTGAACAAGCAGTCTTTTTATCATGAAAACCGAGAAAATACTACTCTTTACTAAGTTTTCGTTGACCATTATATAGTTGATTTTTTAATTTTAGTAGAATAATGTAAGTAACCAGCACGTATCATTTAGAATATTAATATGTTTCTACAATACTAGTAAGAAATTTGGTGAAAAATTAGTTGTTGAATATTCTAAACATTTTGTTTATTATAACTTTAGTAACATACCGACTAGTTAGTATGTAACGAGGTTGTTTTTTATAAAATGTAAAGGCTTACAGTTTTTTATTTGTAGAGTTACATATTACGTAAATAGTAATCTGTTGGGGGTATGAACCATGCATGTTAATGAGTTATTTAATTTAAAAGGCAAGGTTGCCATCGTAACAGGCGGTGGCAGGGGCTTAGGTCAACAAATTGCCGAGGGCTTTGCAGAAGCCGGTGCAAATGTGGTCCTTTGTTCAAGAAGACTAGAAGCTTGTGAAGAAGTTAGTGAGGAACTAAAAAAACTTGGTGTGGAAACACTTGCTTTAAAATGTGATGTTAGTAATCCAGAAGATGTACAAAATGTTGTTGAGCAAACAGTTGAGAAATTTGGCCGTATTGACATTCTCGTAAATAATAGCGGTGCGACCTGGGGCGCTCTAGTAGAAGAAATGCCGCTAGAGGCATGGAACAAAGTAATGAATGTAAATGTGACAGGCACATTTTTAATGTCCCAGGCTGTAGGAAAAGTGATGCTTGAGCAGCAGTATGGGAAAATTATTAATATTGCCTCAACAGCAGGTCTTGGAGGAAGCAATCCGAAATTTATGAACGCTATTGGTTATAACGCTTCTAAGGGAGCCGTGATAACCTTCACAAAGGATCTAGCCGTAAAATGGGGGCCAAGGGGTATATACGTAAATGCCATTGCTCCAGGCTTTTTCCCGACAAAAATGTCAAAAGGTCTTTTAGAGCACGGAGGGAAAGAAATACTAGAGGGTACACCACTAAGAAAATTCGGTACCGACTCAGACCTTAAAGGAGTTGCACTATTCTTAGCATCACCTGCATCAGACTTTGTTACCGGAGATGTCGTTGTGGTGGATGGCGGAACACATGCCATGTAGATGTTAGTTTCCATTTTTATACTAGGGGTGAAGATTAATGAATAGAGATGCAGTCATCGTTTCAGCTGTGAGAACGGCAATTGGCAGGCAAGGAAGTGCTCTAGCTGGTGTACCTGCTCATGTACTAGGGGCAGAAGTGATTAAAGAAGCAGTAAGAAGAGTAAACCTTGATCCAGAAATCATCGATGATGTCATTTTTGGAAATGTCTTATCTGGCGGTGGAAATATTGCTAGATTAACAGCTTTACAGTCGGGGTTATCACTTAATTTGCCTGGGATTACCGTTGACCGTCAATGTGGTTCTGGTATTAATGCGATTAATCTTGCTGCACAAGCAATTCGTGCAGGCGATGGCGACATCTATATCGCCGGTGGTACAGAAAGTATGAGCCGAGCACCATACTTAATGGACCGGCCGGAAAAGCCGTTCAGCCCTGTACCGCCAAGCTTTAGGAAGTCTCAGCTCTCTCCAAAGGAAATTGGCGACCCGCCGATGGGGATTACCGCAGAGAATCTGGTGGTAAAATATCAGATTACGAGAGAAGAACAGGATGAATTTGCATACCAAAGCCAGCAGCGGATGAAGGTTGCGATGGAAGAGGGGCGTTTTGATGAACAAATTGTCCCGATAAAGATACCAATGAAAAAAGGTGAGCCATTTGTTTTTAAAACAGATGAACATCCTCGTCCGCAAACGACAATTGAGGCACTGTCAAAACTTCAGCCAGCCTTCATGCAAGGAGGGACGGTGACAGCTGGAAGCAGTTCAGGTTTAAATGATGCTGCTGCGGCATTAGTGATCATGTCGCGAGAAAAGGCTGAGGAGCTGGGACTAACACCTTTAGCCGTGATTCGCTCTTATGCAGTTGCAGGTGTTGATCCAAACATAATGGGAATTGGACCTGTGCCAGCCGTGAGAAAGGTAATGGAAAAGTCCGGACTTTCCTTAAATGAGATGGATTTGATTGAAATCAATGAAGCTTTTGCTGCGCAAGTTCTGGCCTGTAACCGTGAGCTAGAGATGGACCTAGCAAAGGTCAACGTGAATGGCGGAGCCATTGCACATGGTCATCCTCTTGGGGCAACAGGGGCGATACTAGCAACGAAAGCAGTGTATGAACTAAAAAGAACAGGTGGAAGATTTGCCCTTATTACTGCTTGTATCGGTGGCGGTCAAGGAATTGCTACTATTATTGAACGAGAGTAAAAATAGATGAAGCAAAAAATAATGGAAGCTAGTATCCAGTTATTTGACCAGAATGGTTTTAAATCCACCTCAATTAAAGATATTGTGGATTCAATCGGAGTAACAAAGGGTACGTTTTACTATTATTTTGCTAGTAAAGAGGAGTTATTAAAAGATATTCATTTGATTTATATTGAAGAGTTACTTGAACAGCAGGAACATATACTTTCAAATCCGCGCACAGATTGTACGTATAAACTTTATGAGATCGTCCTTACACTCATTAGGAATATTCGAACAAAAAGACAGAGTGCGCGGATTTTCTTTCGAGAGATGAGGCATTTAACCGAAGAAAATTTGGATGATATCCGTTTTAAACGAAATGAGTATCGTAAAAATGTAGAAAGCTTGATCCAAGAAGGAATTTCGAGGAAGGAATTTAAGGAAGGAGTTCGGGCCGATATTCTAACCTTTGGGATCCTCGGAATGACCAACTGGAGCTATTATTGGTACAACCATAAAGGAGAAGTTAGTGAAGAACAAGCTGCAGAAATCTTTTTAGAGATGATTTTACATGGAATTAAGAAAAAATAGCACGAAGTAAAATGACAGCGTTTACAACTTGCCGCCTTTTGGAGTTTTATAACCTAAATATGAAGGGAAGATTACATTTGGTAACCTTACATTTTGAGCATTGGCCAAAAATATCAAAATCCTTGAGAGTTCCAACCACTTCCTTATATGACAATCTGAAGGTAAGTGCCAACCGGTATCCTAATCAAACGGCCATCTATTATTATGGCAATAAACTTTCATATGAACAATTAGACCAAGAGGTTAACTCGCTTGCAGGATATTTACAGCAAAAGCTCGGAGTAGCTTCAGGTGAAAAGGTCCTGCTATTTATGCAAAATTCTCCGCAGTTTGTAATTGGTTATTATGCTATTTTACGTGCGAATGCGGTTGTGGTGCCTATTAATCCCATGCTGGTAGCAGATGAACTAGAGTTTTATATAAGAGATTGCGAAATTAGAACAGCATTAGCGGGACAGGAATTATACGATCGCGTCCACCCGCTGCTGGGGTCCACCACACTTGAAAACCTATTGATTGCTGCCTACTCAGACTATACGTGCAGCAATTATTCTGGAGATCTTCCACAGGAAGTTGTGATGGATAGGGTGGTGTTTACTGAATCCAATCATTATCACTGGAGTGAAGCGGTAGAGGCAAGTCTAACTCCAAGTGAACATATTTCTAAAGGTGATGATTTAGCTGTCCTGCCTTATACATCGGGAACAACAGGGTTGCCTAAGGGCTGTATGCATACAAATAAAACGGTTCAAGCCAATACAGTTGGGGCGTACTATTGGTCTCGGGCAACACCTAATGCCGTGCACTTGATGACTCTTCCGTTGTTTCATGTAACAGGCATGGTCCATAGTATGCATATGCCAATTTATAGCGGCAGTACGATGGTCATCATGACAAGATGGAATCGTAATACAGCTGTTGAAATGATAAAAAGTCAAGGCTGTACCCACTGGGTTACCATCGCCACAATGATTGTTGATTTCCTAGCTAATCCTAATCTGAATCCAGCAGATATTTCTAGCTTAACATCTTTATCTGGTGGAGGAGCAGCACTTCCTGAAGCGGTAGGGGAAAAATTGTTCCAGTTAACAGGTCTGCGTTTTGTAGAAGGTTACGGATTGTCTGAAACGATTGCTCAAACTCATTTTAACCCTGCTGACAGACCTAAAATGCAATGTTTAGGGATTCCATCGTTTGATGTTGATGCCCGGATCATAGAACCAGCAACAGGCAAAGAGCTTGGTATTGGTGAAATAGGCGAGATTATCGTCAATGGCCCGCAGGTGATGGTAGGGTACTACAATCGTGATGATGAAAATCGCAATTCATTTATTGATATAGACGGGAACAGATTCTTTCGAACAGGTGATATCGGCAGATATGATGAGGATGGTTATTTCTTTATCGTTGATCGGGTGAAACGAATGATAAATGCTTCAGGCTATAAAGTATGGCCAACAGAGGTAGAATCTTTCCTTTACAAGCACCCTGCCATTCAGCAAGCTTGTGTAGTAGGTGTTCCAGACGAACGAAGAGGCGAAACAGTTAAGGCTTTTGTCATTTTAAATGAAGGTTTTGAGGGTATGGTGAGTGAAGAAGAAATAATCAACTGGGCTAAAGAACATATGGCTGCCTACAAATACCCCCGCCAAATTGAGTTCAGAAAGCAATTTCCAATGACATCAAGCGGAAAAATCCTCTGGCGCCAGCTCCAAGAAGAAGAAAAAAACAAAGTTCAAAAATTATAAAAAATTAAAGAGATTAATAGAATAGATTTTTGCGAAATCTGAGGGAAAGGGAGTGGATTTCGCAAAAATCTACAACCAAAAAAGGGAGGGGAATTATGGAGATTTTCATTCAGCAGTTATTTAACGGCCTAACGATTGGAAGCGTTTATAGCCTTGTTGCACTAGGATTAACGCTTGTCTATGGCATCCTACATATACCCAATTTTGCACATGGTGCCCTTTATATGATGGGTGGCTACATCACGTTATCAATGATGACAAAATACGGTCTACATTACTGGCTGGCCATTTTTGTCTCAATTATTGTAGTGGGGCTGCTTGGGGTTTTAATGGAAAGGTTTGTTTTTCATCCCCTGCGTGAAGCTCCGCCCATTCATGATAAAATCGCTGCGATTGGAATTCTCTTATTCTTAGAAGCCTTTGCCCAATTTGTTTGGGGAGCAGAATACCAAAGCATGACCACTCCTTATGGGCAAGTAGTTCAGATATTCGGGTTAACCTTTACTATGCAGCGTCTGCTCATTATTATTGCGGCAATCATTGTTATGATTCTTTTAACTTTATTCCTGAAAAAAACCTTTACAGGTGCCACGATCATAGCTATGTCACAAAATCGTGAAGGGGCAAACCTTGTCGGGATTAACACAAATAAAGTAGCCATGTTAACCTTTATGATCTCTGGCGGATTAGCTGCTATAGCAGCATCCTTAAGTGCACCTATTAATCTAGTCTTTCCAGGGATGGGCCATCTCGTTATTTTGAAAGCCTTTGTCATTATTATCCTCGGTGGAATGGGGAGTGTACCAGGGGCTATTTTAGGAGGTTATATCCTTGGTTTTAGCGAAAGCTTAGGAGCCACTTACATTTCAAACGATTATAAGGATATTATCGCCTTTGTCCTCCTTGTTATTATTCTATCAGTTAAACCAACCGGACTTTTCTCAAAGGGGGGGCATTAATGTCAAAAATATTTAACAAACGAAATACAATCTCTCTTTTAATTTTATTTGCGATAGCTTTTCCGTTTATCACACAAAACGATTACTTTGTCCATGTTATGACACTATCCTTTATCTGGATGATCGGTGTGTATGGTTTGAATTTGCTAGCAGGATACACCGGGTATCTTTCATTAGCACATGCGGGATTTTTTGCTATCGGAGCCTACTCTCTAGGGCTGTTAACGGTAAAGGCAGAGATGAACTTTTGGCCGGCACTCGGACTTTCCCTAGTCATCACAGGAGTAATTGGCTTCTTTGTTGGATTAATATCTCTACGCACCAAGGAACATTTCTTTGCGATTTATACACTTTGTGTGGGCTATATTATCTATCTCGTTATCGATAAATGGGACAGCTTAACAGAAGGGGTCCGTGGTCTGATTGGAATACCAGCACCGTCAAACCTTGGTCCGCTGTCATTTCAAACACTGCAATCACATTATTATTTAGTATTGTTCTTCTTGCTGCTTGTCGTTTTTATTATGTATCGAATTGTTCATTCCTTGTCGGGAAGAACCTTTATTGCCATCCGAAACAGTGAAGATCTTGCCCAGACCATCGGGATTTCCACGATGAAGAACAAGTTGACGGTCTTTGTTCTATCGACGATTATCGCTGGGCTCTCAGGTGCCTTATACGCTTCATTTGTTCGTTTTATTGGACCAGATATTGGGGCTATGGCTATTGTATTTGATTTTCTAACCTATTTATTAATAGGCGGTTTAGGCACATTGAGCGGTCCGATTGTTGGTACACTCCTTATTGTCTGGCTTTCACAACAGCTCCAATTTTTACAAGATTATCGCATGTTGATTTTTGGACCGGTACTTACGTTGTTAATTATTTTCTATCCACGTGGAATTGTCGGAGCAATCGCGGCTTGGTATCTTACCCGCAAGGCTAAGCGTACAAGCCGCCAAACAAATCAACCTTTATTAAAAACAGATAGATTAACTGAAAAACAGGTAAAGGAGGGGTAGCGATGATTTTTTTGGAAACGAGAAATCTAACCAAAAGGTTCGGCGGTTTAGTAGCTGTTAACAATGTTGACTTTGCAATTGAACAAGGAAAAATTAATGCGATTATCGGTCCGAACGGTGCAGGGAAGTCCACCTTTTTCAACTTAATTAGCGGCTTTCATCCTCCTAGCACCGGTCAGGTCATTTTTAAAGGACAGGATATAACAAAATTACCTTCAAACAAAATAGCTGAACTGGGGGTAGCCCGTACTTTTCAAACGACGAACCTGTTTGAACAATCAACGGTTCTAGATAATGTCATTGTTGGTCATCGGCTTCGGACAAAATCCAATTTAATGGATGCCATTCTTAGAACAAAGCGTCATCGAAGGGAAGAAAAACAATGCCGTGAAAAGGCAATGGAGGTCATTGACTTTGTCGATTTAACAAAAGTGGCCGATAAACCAGTCAGCAGTTTGACACAGGAAGAGAAAAAAAGGACGGCCTTTGCTCTAGCACTAGCGACCGATCCTGAAATTGTTTTCCTTGATGAACCTGCAGCCGGCGTCAATCCTGATGAAACTGAAGGGTTGGCTGAATTAATGAAGAAGATGGTTGCAAAAGGGATCACGGTTTGTTTAATTGAGCACAAAATGCAAATGATTATGAAGCTAGCAGATAAAATCATGGTGCTTAACTATGGAGAAAAAATAGCCGAAGGTAAGCCTGAAGAAATTCAAAATAATGAAACGGTCATTAAGGCCTATTTGGGAGGGAGCGCCAGTGCTTAGTTTACAGAATGTCTCTGTCAAATACGGAAGCTTTACTGCCGTTCATGGCATCAATATTGAGGTGAATGAGGGTGAAATTGTTGTATTACTCGGCTCAAACGGAGCAGGAAAAAGTACCACCTTCCGAACAATCAGCGGTTTGAGCAAGCCGTCAGAAGGGGAGGTACAATTTGAGGGTACCTCATTAAATAAACGTTCACCTGATCAAATTGTTAAATTAGGTATTGGTCAATGCCCAGAAGGAAGGAAGTTATTTCCCTCCATGTCGGTACAAGAAAACCTTAGAATGGGTGCATTTGTTCATCGCCGAAAGAAGGAAGAGATTAAACAATCGTTAGAGCACGTGTATGAACTCTTTCCCATTCTTAACGATAAAAAGAATGATGCGGCAGGATCTCTCAGCGGCGGACAGCAGCAAATGCTGGCTATTGGAAGAGCCCTAATGTCCAAACCAAAGCTAATGCTTTTAGACGAGCCTTCTGTGGGGCTTGCCCCATTAATCGTTGAACAAATGTTTCAGGTTATTCAACAAATAAACCGGGAAGGAACAACGATCTTACTCGCGGAACAAAATGCCAATGCTGCCTTGAAGATTGCGGACAAGGGCTATGTTTTCGAAAATGGCAGTATCGTTCTGCAAGGTACATCCGAGGAATTATTTGCAAATGACGAAGTAAGAAAAGCCTATATTGGCGCATAGTCTCAGTAGCTTTTGAGGGGGTGGTCCTACCGGCGAAATTTCCGCTTTTTATGTCTGAAAATTTTATAAATACGAGGGGGAAAACCATGAAAAAAATGAAAATGCTTTTAATGTTTAGCGTTATATTCGTATTGATTTTCAGCTTAGCAGCCTGTAACAGTTCTTCTTCAACTACGAAAGAAGAAGATGATAATAAAGGAGAAGATACTCCTAAAACAGAAGAAGTGGGCACCGTTAATATTGGCTACACCGGACCTCTAAGCGGACCAGCTGCCTTTTATGGAGAACGGACGTTAAATGGTGTAAAAATGGCTGCTGATGAAGTAAACGAGGCTGGCGGGTTTGAAGTAAATGGAAAGAAATATAAGCTAAATGTCGTTAGTTTAGATGATAAATACTTACCGAATGAGGCTGGAGCGAACGCGAAAAGACTCGTTCAGGAAAATAAGCCGCCAATTATTTTCACCCCACATAGCGGCGGAATCTTTGCACTACAGGTCTTCAATGAACTTGATAAGTTTATCATTGGTGCATATTCAAGTGAACCAAAAATTACTGAGGCTGGTAACAAGCTCACGGTTCGAATACCTCCTCGCTATGACGGGTACCTGAAGCCGTTCACAGAGTATGCCATGGAGAACTATGGAAAGAATATTGCTTTCCTTCCAACAGCTTCACAGTATGGAAAAGATTGGTCAGAGAATCTGAAAGGATATTGGGAAAAAGAAGGCGGTAAGATTGTGTTCAATTCACCAATCGACTTTTCAAAGGAAACTGACTTTTTCACAATCTTAACAAATGCCTTGAAAGAGAAGCCAGATGTGTTATTCATTGGTGGACCATCTGAGCCAACTGCAAAGGTTGCAAAGCAAGCAAGGGAATTAGGTTTTAAGGGTGGCTTCATTGTCATGGACCAAGCAAAGTTTGATGAAATGAAGGCTGTTACAGGTACCTACGATTTATTAAATGGATCAATCGGTGTTATGCCGCTTCAACATTCATCTGAAGCTGCCATTCCTGATTTCGTAAAAAAGTATGAAGCGAAGTATGGTGAAGTACCTGGCTCCGAAGCCGGTCTAAACTATATTGCGATGCATGTATTTGTCGAAGCAATGAAAGCAGCTGGGTCTGTTGATGACGTTGAAAAAATTCGTGCAGCCATGCAGGACGGCTTAGATAACCTGCCAGATGATAAGAAAATCTATATTATACCAGAAATTGGCGATGATGGAGGCTTCGAGGCTAACTTAGTCGTAGCGGCTGTAGAAGATGGAAAAATTGTACCGATTGAAGTAAAAAAATAAGAGAGTGATAGCTTAGAACATTCCCCTTGGTTAACATCACAACTGTGATTTTTTTCAAGGGGAATTTTTATAGTAAATTAACATATTCATAGATTGATCTAAATATAGTAAAAAGGTCGGACTCGTCTGTAAAAAAAAGGAATTTGTGTAAGCGTTTCCGTAGTTTAAGTTGAAGGGAGTATTAGGATGGAAAAACGAAAAATCTTAACTACTAGTTCTAGAGGATTGTTAGAGGATTCTTTCCCATTCAGATTATTTCAGAAGGCAAAAAGGCTTGGAACATGGAACCCGGCCGATATCGATTTTAGTCAGGACAAAAGAGACTGGCAAACTCTTAATGCAGAGCAAAAGAGTGATATTCTTCGATTAATCTCGCAATTTCAGGCAGGTGAGGAAGCCGTTACACTTGATTTGCTCCCGTTGATTATGGCGATTGCAAAGGAAGGCCGTCTTGAAGAAGAAATGTTTCTAACGACATTTTTATATGAAGAGGCCAAGCATACAGAATTTTTCAGATTGGTTCTGAATGCAATTGAAGAAAGAGGGGACCTTTCCCATTTCCATACTGAGACCTATCAAAAAATCTTCTATGAAATTCTTCCAACGACAATGGAGCGCCTTGTGACAGACCAATCTCCTGAAGCAATAGCCGAGGCCTCTGTTGTTTATAACATGTTTGTTGAAGGTGTACTAGCAGAAACTGGTTATTTCTCCTTCTATCAAGCATTGGAAACCGCGGGGATTATGCCAGGTTTATTAGAAGGAGTAGGGAATTTAAAGAAGGACGAGTCTAGACACATTGGTTATGGCACTTTCCTCCTTCAACGATTAATTTGTGAACATCCACATCTCTTCGATTTTGTTGCAGCAAAAATGATGGAATTAACACCTTTAGCTTTGAGGCTGAATGAAGAAGGTATAGGCGGCAGGGAAGTAAGTGCATTTGGTGGAAATCCTGAGGAAGTTATGCAGTTCACGATGAAACAGCTCGGTGTCCGTATGGAGGTCTTAGCCCGCGCTAAAGGAAAACGAATTGAAGAGATTTATAGAACTTCTGAAAGTGAGCTCGGAGTACTTTAAATTATTTCCATTAAGGGAGGAACTAAAATGACAGTAAATGTTGATGTCCAAACCTTTCCACTTTTTATTAACGGAAAGTGGGAGCAAGCAAGTAATCAAGAAACTTTTGATGTCTACAACCCTGCAAATGGCCAATTAGTTGCTAAGGTAGCGAAAGGGACTGTTGAGGATGTGGACCGTGCAGTAAAAGCGGCAAGAGAAGCATTTGATCAAACAGAGTGGAAAAATATGAACCCGAAAGACCGGGCAAATGTCCTTTATGCAATCTCTTATCAAATTGCAGAACATGCAGAAGAACTAGCGTACTTAGAAGCGATTAGTTCTGGCGGAACTGTTCGTCGAATTGGCAGTAGCGATATTTTACAAATGGTTGACCTATTTCAAACACTAGCCAAGTTTACATTAGAGTATCCATTTTCTGAAACTCTGCCGGTACCTCCATTCCCGGGCCCAGCACATAACTTCATTTGGAGAGAACCAATCGGTGTATGTGCAGCTGTAACACCTTGGAATTTACCTATGGTGATTGCCACTTGGAAAATTGCCCCGGCATTAGCAATGGGAAATACGGTAGTTATTAAGCCAGCCAGTTATACTCCTTTATCTACCTTAAGATTGGCAGAAATCATTTCAACTGTTGTACCTCCTGGTGTTATTAATGTCGTAACAGGTGCGGGTGCAGAAGTGGGTGAAGCACTAGTTCAGCATCCACAGGTTGATAAGGTTGCATTTACAGGGTCTACCGAAGTTGGCAGAAGAATAATGGAAATAGCAGCTGGCACCATCAAAAAGACAACCTTAGAGCTTGGCGGTAAATCACCTAATATTCTTTTAGAAGATGCGGACCTGAGTATTGCCCTCCCAGGGTCTCTTTTTGGAGTATTCTTACATTCAGGACAGCTTTGTGAGTCTGGAACACGATTATTTGTCCCAGATCGATTATATGATCAAGTTGTTGCAGGTTTAGTGGCGCTGGCAAGCAAGCTTAAGCTAGGTAATCCGCTGGATCCAAATACGGATGTTGGTCCGGTTATTTCTAAAAAGCAACAAGAAACCATACTTTCCTATATTGAGGCTGGAAAACAGGAAGGTGCCACACTGGTTTGTGGAGGAAATGCAGTAACTGTACCCGGTTGTGAGGATGGTTATTTTGTTGAACCAACCATTTTCACCAATGTGACCAATGACATGAAAATTGCCCAAGAGGAAATCTTTGGTCCAGTTTTGTCTGTTATTCGTTACTCAGAAGTAGAAGAAGCAATTGAGATGGCAAATGATACGATTTACGGTTTGGCGGCTGGTGTTTGGACACGAGATGTAAACAAAGCTTATGAAGTCGCAAGAAAGCTGCAAGCCGGTGTTGTATGGATTAATGACTGGCATATGCTTCGCAGTGATGCACCATTTGGCGGGTACAAGCAAAGCGGTATAGGCAGAGAAATGGGTGTCCAATCCCTTGATGCTTATACGCAGGTAAAGCATGTTCATACGTCCATGTCGCCTGAGCTTGAAAGACGAAACTGGTATGGAATTCTGTTTGGCCAAAACTAATAATGAGGTGAAGATGAATGAAAACAAGTTTATCACAGTTTATGCTTCGCACAGGTATTTATAGCGGATCTAATTCACGTGCTATGGTACCGAGTTTGTTTGCCGGTCTTGGTGCAAAACGGGTCGTTCTTTTGAGTGACAGAGGATTAGAAAAAGCTGGAGTAGTTCAGAAGGTATCCGAGATTTTCAATTTAACAGGTCATGGAAGTGGTCCACAATTAGTTGGTCAATACTTGGATATTGCACAGGATGCAGAAAGCCATTGCATTAATGATGCTGTTCGATATGTGAAGGAAGTTGGTGGAGATGCTCTTTTAGCCGTAGGCGGTGGAAGTGTTCTTGATACCGTGAAGGGGGTTAAATATGCTCTTCATAACGGATTGGCTGATATTAAAGAGGCCATTCCAGGTGGTCTTCGTTATGAACAGGTCCCGCAAGCGACGTTCATGCCGATTCCACATATCTCCATTCCAACAACGGCAGGAACAGGCTCTGAAGTGTCGCCAATCGCGGTTATCTTTAATGAGGAAATCCAAATGAAAACAAATATTATTAATCCGTTTATTAGTTCAGATATGGCGATCCTTGATCCAGATTTAACAGTCGGCCTGCCGCCAGCTATAACTGCCTTTACGGGCTTTGATGCATTAACACACGCGATAGAAGCATTGGCCTCACCGACGGCTACAGGCTTAACAGATGCTTATGCGTTGCATGCCATTCGTCTAATAGAGCAAAACCTTCCAATTGCCGTTGCGGATGGTTCCGATATAAATGCTCGAATGGATTTGTTACAGGCAAGCTTAATGGGTATAACTGCCTTTAGTTTTGCTCTAAATGCGATTCCTGTTCACAACATGGCACATGCCTATGGGGCATTATTCCGGATACCTCATGGTCTAGCAAATGCCGTATTCTTACCAGTTGTGATGGAAATGGTCCCGATGCTATACCTTCCAAAAGTAGCGGAGCTTGCATCTGCACTGAATGTTGATGTGAAGGATGATACACCAGAAGCTGGTCTTGCGAAAGTGGTGGAAAAGATTCGCTTATTGCAACATAAGGTCGGTCTCCCAGCTGACTTCAAAGATTACAATATTTCAGAAGAACAGCTTCAGCAGACAGTTCCCGCTGTCATGAAGGATCCTGCAGCATTAAACTTCCCGATACCAAAAGAACTTATTGCTGCCATTGGACAGAGAGTTGTTCCTGTAGGGGTAAAGTAAAAATTGAACACCCAATCAGCAGTACAATGCTGATTGGGTTTAGAAGTTTTTAGAAGATTTTCAAGTAAAATAAGGAGGAAACAAGCCAATGATGGATTTTTCTTTTTCAGAAGAGCAGGAATTACTACGGAAAACAGTTAGGCAATTTGTTGATAAAGAAATTATGCCTTTTATTAGAGAATGGGATGAAAGACAGTATTTTGAACCGAAGATTCTTAAGAGATTAGCAGATTTAGGGTTAATGGGTGTGTGTATACCAGAACAATACGGCGGCAGCGGGATGGACTATAATTCGCTGGCGATTGTTTGCGAAGAATTAGAGCGCGGCGATACAGCCTTTAGAACAGCGGTTTCAGTGCACACTGGTTTAAACAGTATGACATTAATGCAATGGGGAAATGAGGAGCAAAAACAAAAGTATCTTACCCCACAGGCAAAAGGTGAAAAAGTTGGGGCCTTTGGTCTGACTGAACCAAATGCCGGTTCAGATGTGGCTGCTATGCAGACGACTGCTGTTAGACAAGGCGATGCATACATATTAAATGGCTCCAAAACTTGGATTTCCCTTTGTGATGTAGCTGACCACTTTCTTGTATTTGCTTATACAGACAAGGCTCAAAAGCATCACGGTATTTCTGCCTTTATAGTCGAAAGAGATTGGGAAGGTTTTTCTTCGAAGGCTATTAAGGGTAAGCTCGGAATACGCGCTGGCAATACTGGAGAAATATTCTTTGATCATGTTAGGGTCCCAAAAGAGAATCTTGTTGGAAAAGAGGGCGAAGGATTTAAGATTGCCATGTCAGCCCTAGATAATGGAAGGTTTACTGTTGCAGCAGGGGCATGCGGTACGATTATGGCAAGTCTTGAAGCGAGCGTAAAATACTGTCACGAAAGAAGCACGTTTGGGAAAGAAATTGGCAGGCATCAACTTGTCCAACAAATGATCGCTAAAATGGAAGCCGGCTTACAGCAGGCTAGATTACTCGTGTATCGCTCAGGCTGGTTGAAGAATAAAGGGAAACGGAATACGCGTGAAACGTCACTTGCTAAGTGGTGTGCATGTGATTATGCCTATGAAGCGGCGAATGACGCAGTACAGATTCACGGGGCCTATGGTTTTTCAAATGAGTACCCAGTTGAACGTTATCTAAGAAATGCCAAAGCGCCAGTCATATATGAAGGAACACGTGAAATTCACACTGTCATGCAAGGTGAGTATGTTTTAGGATATCGTGAAGATAAGCCACTCTCGCATAATTTGCCAGCTTGGCCATTCCAAGAAACGAAAGAAACAGTTAAATAGAGGATAATAACCCATGATGTAGAACCTTTCATTATGGGTTTATTATTGGAAGGGGGTCTCGAAGTGCCTATTACGGTTAAGAGATTAACATCATGCAAAATTGAAGAGGCGATTACTGCATGGAACCGTGGATTCGAAGGTTATTTTGTACAAATGGAAATGACGCCGGAGATGTTTTTTAGCCGCTTAGTTAATGAAGGATTGTCACTAAATCATTCGTTAGTAGGTTTCGACGTTGACGAACCAATAGCGATTGTCCTAAACGGTATTAGGATTATTGATGGGAAGAAAACGGTTTGGAACGGCGGCACAGGTGTAGCCCCCGAATATCGGGGCAAGGGTGTTTCTAGTTTGTTAATGGAAGAGACTTTAAAGGTTTATACCGAAGTAGGGATAGAGGTCGCAACCTTAGAAGCAATTAAGAACAATGAAAAGGCGATTAGGTTATATCAAAAAGCAGGCTATGAAATAACAGATATGCTAGTCTATTTAATAGGTACACCAGAAATCAAACCCCATGCAGGGATCATATCCAGTCAAACCATAAGACCAGAACAGCTTGCTAAGCTTCCCATATACAAAGAAAATGTGCCATGGCAATGTCAGTGGCAAAGTTCTAAAACAGGTGAGGCAAAGGTTTACTATGATGGCAAGAAGGAGCGGATTGGCTATGCACTATATAAAAGACTCTGGAATGAGAAAGGGGAACTCGAAAAAGTCTTCTTATATCAGTTCCAATTAAGAAAGGAAATTAGTAAAAAATTGGTCGATAGCATTTTTGCTGACATTGCGGATAATGAAATGACCCCCGTCAATTTTATGACTATTAATGCTTCTATGCAAAACCCGACTACCCAGTACTTATTAGAAAATGGGTTTACCATATCAACGGAGCAGGTACAAATGTTGAGAAAAATGTAACTTTTTCATGCTTCTCTAGTATTTATTTTTGAAACCTGAATCGTATTCATATATAATTTCCAATAGGGTCATCTCAGCAATGAGCTAGTCCTATATAATTTCATACGATTAGGAGTCTTAAAATGGAAAAAGTACTTATTTTCGGTCATAAAAATCCTGACACAGATACGATTTGTTCTGCAATTGCTTATGCAGACTTAAAAAAGCAGCTCGGATACGATGTTGAACCCGTTCGGTTAGGACAAATTAATGGAGAAACTCAGTATGCTCTAGATCATTTCAATGCTGATATTCCACGCCTAGTAGAAACAGTCGCAAATGAAGTAAATTCGGTCATTTTAGTAGACCATAATGAACGCCAGCAAAGTGCCAATGACATTGCTGATGTACGTGTATTGGAAGTAATTGACCATCACCGTATTGCTAATTTTGAAACAAGCGATCCGCTTTATTATCGTTGTGAGCCAGTTGGCTGTACTGCTACAATCCTGAACAAGATGTATAAAGAGAATGGTAAGGAAATTAAAAAAGAAATTGCAGGCTTAATGCTATCTGCCATCATTTCTGACTCGTTATTATTTAAATCTCCAACCTGTACACCTGAGGACGTTGCAGCAGCTCGTGAATTAGCTGAAATCGCAGGTGTTGACGCTGACAGCTATGGTTTGGAAATGCTAAAGGCTGGGGCAGACTTGAGTGACAAATCAGTTGCTGAACTGATCTCAATAGATGCAAAGGAATTTGACATGGGTAACAGCAAAGTGGAAATCGCTCAAGTAAATGCTGTTGATACTGCAGAAGTTCTAGCACGTCAAGCAGAATTAGAATCTACTATTTCTAAAGTAATCGAAGAGAAGAGCTTAGATTTATTCTTATTTGTTGTCACAGATATTTTAACAAATGATTCTGTTGGCTTAGCACTAGGAAGCAAAGCATCTGCAGTTGAAAAAGCGTACAATGTTACCCTCTCCAATCATACCGCGACATTAAAGGGTGTTGTTTCCCGTAAGAAGCAAATCGTACCGGTTTTAACAGATATCTTTAACGCAGGGATATAAGAGGAAAAACCGTTCATGGCATAAAGCCTGAACGGTTTTTTATGATTTTTGCTCCTTCAGCTTGTTTAAAAAGCTCATGATGGATTTGTCATACATAGAAACTTTTAATAACACTGAAGTGTTTTTATCCAAATAGGGTATTAGAATGTTTTCTACCGCTTTTGCATCAATACAAGTATGGATAACGCCTTTCATTTCGTGCATTTTCGCCCCGTTAGCGATTTCCTTAGCCAAGTCTCCGTAGGTAATTAGAACATCAATATTATTTTCGGCAATCATTTTGCCTACTTCTTGATGAATCGTTATTTCGTTTTTACCTAAAAGCGACATGCCTCCTAATAAGACGATTTTCCTTTTACCCTTAATAATGTTAGCCATTACTTCTAGTGCAACCTCCATAGAAGTAGGATTCGAGCTCCATGTATCATCGATAATGGTAGAACCGCTTATACTCTCAAAAACCTCTAAATGTGACTGCACATTTTTAAAAGTAGACAATCTGTGTGCAGCCTCTTCTACAGATATTCCTACCTGATTGACCGCAGCAATTGCACCTAAAGCATTTATGACTTGGTGCCTTCCGAACTCTGGTAAAATGACTTGGACGCTAGTACTCTGATGGCGGACCTTAAATTTCATGCCTTTATCTATATATTTGATATCTGTCGCAGTAAAATCTGCATGGTCACTAAGCCCGAAATAAACAATTTTTCCTCTGTATTCCTTAAGCGGGATGGTTTTAATTCTTTCATCATCTGCATTCAGCAATAGGGTTCCTTCATAGTTGAGACCAGCAATGATTTCACTCTTTGCTTTAATATAATTTTCCAGAGTTTTACAGTATAATAAGTGATCAACGCCAATATTGGTAATCATCCCGATGGTTGGTTTAAAGTATCGGCAGTTAAACCTTAATAAACCTGGTCCACTAACGGGAGTTTCAAAAACGGCCATGTCGGTTTTTTCAGTAATTCCACATAAATACTCAAGATTTGATAGGGTGGTATTATCACTAAGGTGAGTGGCCTGAACCGAATATCTGCCGCTTAAGATGTGTTTAATCATTTCCTTTGTGGTTGTTTTTCCGCAAGTACCGGTTATTGCAAATACTGGGATATCAAATAAACCTCGGTAATAATCGATAAACTTCCAATAAGCTGTAATTATGTCTTTAACCTTTATATAGGTTATTTGCTCGCTGTATGGTTCAAGTTTTGTTCCTTCTTCAAATACAACTGTACAACTTCCCAATCTTTCCAATCTCTTCAAATTATTCGTTTTTAGTTTATGATATAGAAACACTAATGTATTGGGTCTTTTCGCTAATGGAGGAAAGTCGACAGCATCATAGAATGACTGGGTTTTCTCACCAGAAACTAGTTCACCCTCTATAAGCTCACATAGCTCCTCTGCATTCATAATTCTATTTCTGTTAAATCTATATAACTTCTTAACCATACATGTTATCCGTTCATTATATTTATAGGAAACTCTGAAGCCCTTTTTTGAAAAAGCACGAATGGACGGGGGTAAACAGTAGCCAATTGCCTGCTTAGAGCCCATTTCAACCGCTAAGTCTAAACAATTTGCCAACAGTAGATCAAAAATACCCTTTCCCCGGTATCCCTCAAGTACGTACGCACTTTTAAATAAAGCACTGGATTTTACGAATTCTACTCCCATAATCCCAACAATCTTGTCCGAAATCTTTGCAGCAAGCCAAGTCGTAGACTCCCTAACTCGATAAAACTCCATTCCGGCATCCTCTAAGTATTGTGAGAAATGGGAAATTTCTTCAAATTTCACTTTTGTTATAGTAAATTCCAAAAAAATACCTCCTTGCATAAAAATAGTTTCTCAACCTATCCTATGTAGAGGAATTCTTTCGGAAACGGATATTAGCCCTTTATTATTTTGGAACTGTACTTATAAATATCTTATAAAAAAAAGGAAATTATTTTGGCCAATATTGTAAAAACTAATTTATAAGAAAAAATGTCACTTTCTCCAGATCAGGATGAAGAGGACAAGACATTTTTGGAGGGGAATAATCATTGGAGAATAACAGCCATCATCCTAAGCTTACATCCGCTGAAATTGCTAATCTTTGGTCACAATATATAAATGATAGTATGGCTCATTGTGTACTATCCTTTTTTGTAGAAAAGGTCGAGGATCCAGATATAAAAAAGGTCCTCGTGTTTGCAAAGAGTCTTTCACAGACTCACCTAGAAAAGATTGAAAAGTTCTTGCACGAAGAAAATTATCCTAACCCAATCGGTTTTAAGAAAGAGGATGTGAATCTTGACGCACCTCCACTTTTTTCAGACCTATTTTGTCTGCAATACATATATGTAATGACTCTTCATGGCTTAACTGGTTATGCAGGAGCAGTGGGTACTTCAATTCGTGCAGATATGAGAAGTTATTTTATTGAAAGCAGCAGTAATACGATGCAGCTATACAATATGGCCATAGATGTAATGGTCAGTAAGGGGTTAATCAGCCGGCCGCCAAATATCAACCCACCTTCTAAAGTTGATTTTGTTGAGAAGCAAAGCTTCCTGACTGGTTGGTTTGGAAACCGAAGACCGTTAAATGCGATTGAAGTGAGCGGAATATATTTTAATTTACAAAAAACAATCGTAAAAATAGTTTTAGAAATCGGATTTAGCCAAGTAGCAGTATCTAAGAAGATACGTGAGTACATGAAAAGAGGAGAAAAAATTTGTGACCGCCATTTTAAGGTTTTAAGTGAGATTCTGGATGAAAGTAACCTTCCATCCCCTAAAAGATGGGATGCAGAAATAACAAATTCAACTGTAGCACCTTTTTCAGATAAATTGATGCTTTTTCATATTGTAACGTTAGTCGCTTCCGCATCAGGGTATTATGGAGCGGCCTTTGCAATGGCGCAGAGAAGGGACTTGGGAGCACAGTATGAGTTCCTCATCCTAGATATTTCAAGATACGCCGAAGATGGTGCTAATCTGTTAATTGATCACGGCTGGTTAGAGCAGCCGCCATTATTTGAAGATCGTGATAAGCTAAGTAAATAACGTAAGCCATGTTCCCTTCAATGAAGGCAGCATGGCTTTTTTGTTGGCTAGCTGGAAATGTCAAAACTGTGTCGATAATACCCTACAACTTTTGAACTTTTTGAAAACGATAATGATTTCCTCTATGAAATTTTCTTTGCTGATTTAAGATAGAGTTGTAATTCTATACTCTAACCACGGTTTCTAAGGGAGGAAATTGGCTTGGAACTTACAAGAAGATCCTTATTAAAAGCAACAGCTGTGTCATTGACGTTGGCAGCAGCGGGCTGCAGCCAAAAAACCGATAAACAGGAAATACAGACAGCAAAAGCAGAAGCTATTGAACCAGATGAATGGAAAACCTCAGTATGTCGATTCTGTGGAACGGGATGCGGAGTATTAGTTGGTGTGAAGGATGGAAAGGTAGTTGCCACTAAAGGTGACCCTGATAACCGTTCGAACAAAGGTTTAAATTGTATTAAAGGGTACTACATAGGAAAAATCTTGTTTGGAAAAGACAGATTGACTAAACCATTGATCCGTGAAGACAAATCCAAAAAAGGTACAATGGACGGATTCAGAGAAGCAACTTGGGAAGAAGCATTGGATTTAGTGGCGAGCAAGTTGAAGGAAGCACATGATACCAATCCAAAATCAATAGCGTTTTGGGGTTCCGGACAGCAAACGATTATGGAAGGATATGCTTCAGTAAAGCTTTGGAAGGCGGGCTTACTAAACAATAACATTGACCCAAATGCACGACTTTGTATGGCAAGTGCAGTAGCAGGATTTATGACGACATTCCAATCTGACGAGCCAATGGGGTCATACCGTGACCTTGATGAAACGGATGTATACGTCACTTGGGGAGCAAACATGGCAGAAATGCATCCCGTTCTTTATTCACGTCTTACAGCACGGAAGTTAAAGAACATCGGTGTTAAGCATTATGATTTGACTACTAGACATTCAAGAAATTCGGAGCTTGCAGATGTGGTCATGATTTTCAGACCACAATCAGACCTAGCAATTGCCAATGCGATTGCCAATTATTTAATTGAAAAGAACCTTTACGATCAACAATTTATTAACGAACATACACAGTTTAAAGCTGGAACCGAAAATTTAGGACACACCTTCGATGACAATTATGAAGCAACTGAGATTGGAAAGGTTGCAGATAAAGATTGGACTATAAGCTTTGATGAATATAAAACAATGGTATCTGAGTATACACTTGAAAAAGCAGAAGAACTCTCTGGGGTGCCAGCGAAAGATATTGAGGCACTAGCAAAAGAGTTTGCTGATCCTAATAAAAAGGTTTTATCGTTATGGACTATGGGGGTTAATCAGCATACACGCGGAACCTGGATGAACAATCTGATTTATAACTTACATTTGTTAACCGGGAAAATCTCAAAGCCGGGAAATGGTCCATTTTCATTAACAGGACAACCGAGTGCCTGTGGAACTGCTCGAGAAGTAGGGGTGTTTTCTCATCGTTTACCTGCAGACCTGGTTGTAAAGAACCCAGAACACCGCCGCTACACTGAGTTAATCTGGAATCTGCCGGAAGGTTACCTAAATCCAATTGAAGCTCCTGGCATGCACACGGTTAAAATGTTCCGTGAGTTAGGAAATGGAAATGTAAAGTTCTTGTGGAGTATGTCCAATAACTGGGCACAAACGATGCCGAAGCTAAATCGATTCCGAGGTAAGGATGCTGATGGAAAAGGCGTTATTGATGGCTTTATCGTGGTATCTGAAGTATATCCAACCCGCTCAACTGAAATGGCAGATGTAGTATTTCCAGCGGCCATGTGGGTGGAACGTGAAGGTCAATTTGGCAATGCTGAACGACGTACAGCGATTTTTGAAAAATGCGTAGATGCCCCTGGAGAAGCTAAGTGGGATTTATGGACCATTGTCCAAGTAGCCAAGCGCGTGCTAAATGGAAAAATGATCGGTGACAAACCTGCATTTGATGTTCTTTTCGGAATGGTATGGGATTATGAGAAAAATGATTTAATCGAAGATCAAGGCAAAGTAAACCGCTTGCTCTGGGAAGAATATCGAGCATTTACCAATCCACATGAAAGTACCAACACTGATATTCAAGCTTTAGGTACAAAGTTAAAATTAAAGGCAAAGCAAATGGCCCCTTACGATGTTTACTTAGAACAACATGGACTTTGCTGGCCAGTCCGGAACGTAAATGGACAATGGCTTGAAACCAATTGGCGCTATGCCTATGGGAAACAGGAGGATGGATTTGATCAGTATGGTGTTGAGGAATTCGGCCAAGCAGGTAAATATATGGATATTGATTTCTATAAATCAACTGAACATAAACCAACCGTTTACCATCGCCCATTTGAAGAGGCGGCAGAAGTACCTGATCAGGAATACCCATTTTGGTTGTGTACTGGACGTGTTCTAGAACATTGGCACAGCGGTTCCATGACGAGAAGAGTACCAGAGCTGCACCGTGCTTTTCCAGAAGCGCTTTGTGAAATTCACCCAGAGGATGCAGAGAAACTTGGTGTGAAAACCGGGGATTTCGTAAAGGTCATTTCACGACGTGGAGAAGTCAAGATAAAGGCGACTACAACAGGAAGAGGTAACCCACCAAAAGGGCTGATTTATGTCCCATTTTTTGCAGAGGAAACGCTTATTAATCTCGTAACCTTGGATTGTTATTGTCCTATCTCTAAACAACCGGATTTCAAAAAATGTGCGGTCAAGATTGTAAAGGCTTAATGGGGGTGTGAATGTATGAGGAAAAAAGAACTTCTTTATATCGTAGCATTTATAGGAGTAATTGTAGTAGCACTTGCCGCAACTCTATGGCAGCAGTCTGATTCAGCTTCTTCTGAGGACAAGAGCGCAACATTACCATCTGGATTAGTTCAATTGGCTGAAGATGGCCGGGAAAATGCCGCAACAATGGGGCTTTTAAATGCCCCCCCTATGCAGCATATTTCTCATGTGAATCGCTGGAATCCAGAACTTCATCATGAAAGCTGCCTTGCATGTCACGGTAAGGAAGGAACAGGTGCACCAACACCGCCAGAAGATCACTTTTACGATAGTGATCCAAAAGGTGTCATATTTAGGGATAATTGTGTTCAGTGTCATGCCCAGCAAAATGATACCAAAACGGCATTTAACGAGTAAAAGAGAGTTAAATCGCCAATTGGCACAATACAATGAGCGAAACAGGATGAGGAGGAATTGGAATGGTGATTTCGGGGATATATGTTGAAACAATCCCAGGTCAGGCAGACATTGCGGCAAAAAAACTCGCACAAAAAGTTGGCGTGGAAGTCCACCATATCCATGAAGGAGAAAAGGTGATTCTTACTTTGGAGACCGAAACGGTGGACCAAAGCTATCGAACGGCGGAGACCTTTAAGGAAATTGAGGGTATACTAGCTATTTGTTTAGTTTATACAAACTTCGAGGATGAGCCTTTTTATCAAGAGGCGGCAGGACTCAAATGACAGAGAAGTTAAATAGGAGAGCATTTCTTTCATTGAACTGGGAATCTACGGTTGGATTTTTAGGAAACTTTATTGCACCACAGCTAGAACTCGAGCGTGATTTTTTTCGCCCGCCAGGAGCCTGTGAAGAGTTTGAGTTTCTTACATCCTGTGAAAGGTGCGGAAAATGTCAGGAGATTTGTCCTGAACAGTGCATCACGCTTTTTTCAATTACCAGTGGCGCAAAACTTGCGAATACACCTTACTTAGATCCAAATACAGCACCATGTACTTTTTGTAAAAAGTGTATTGAGGTTTGTCCAACCCAGGCATTAAATGACTTCGATTTTGAGGCACGCCCAAAGCTTGGTTATGTACAGATCCAACCTGAGTCTTGTCTGGCTTTTCAAAATGTAATGTGTGATTATTGTGTCCGGGCATGTCCTGTTAGCGGTGCAATCGAAATCGTCGATGGTAAACCTGTCGTATCTAGACAAATCTGTACTGGCTGTGGTATCTGTATTTCCAGTTGTATGGCGGAAGTAAGACCGTTAAAAATTAAAATTTCTTCTGTGAGATAATATTTGCAATCCACTAAATCCCTCCTTATTGAAAGGGGGATTTTTTCTATTCTTTTTGCATGCATAGATTAAAAGGTTCATAAGGTTTTAGGAAGGAGTTAATTAATGACTGAACATAGGAGGTAGGAGGTTGATTAAAATAAATGGCCAAATCGCCCAGCAAGAGGAAGTTTTCACTTATATACCAAATCGTGATTTTCACCAAATAATAAAACAGATGGGGAAATACCAAGTATTATTTGAATACAATTCAATTAATCAACTGAAATTTGAGTTGCTTTTTAGGGTCAATACTGTAAAGGCAGCCGAAGACTTAAATAATAGTGATGCTAAATTCACCACTTTTGCTAATTCCTATTGTAACAAAAAATATTGGCTCCGTTTAAACAACGGAGGTTTTCTTATGCGTGATTTTACTCAACCGTCCATAGCCATCAATGATATTTTAGTAAATGGGAAATTATATGCATTTGAGTGCTCGACTGCTATTGCAATCGTATTATATATTGCTGCACTTCGCACAATCGGAGCAAATGCTTTTAACACATATTTTAATAAACTGTATTTAATGGATTGGCAGTTCGACGAGGATCTACCTGTTTATCAAACATTTGGAGAGGACTTCCTGATTGGAGATGTTCTTCATTTTAATAATCCCGATTTCAGTCCGCAAGAGCCTTGGTGGAGAGCTGAAAATGTCATTTATTTTGGAGATGATAAATTCTATGGTCATGGGATCGGGATTAGGGATTCAAAAACAATCATTACCTTTCTAAATAAAAAAAGGAAGCAGAATCCAAGGGAATCTGCCTACCTCATGCGAATGATTACAAGACCACATTATCCTACTATCCAACTATTAAAATGACAGGGACTTAAATATGCAATCTTCGATCAAGGTCAGCAACAAGCCTACAGCTCTGATGATACTCCTGGTCCCGGCGCTTTTCTACTTCCATTCTTACTTTATGTTTCCGTCTATATACTTCATAACATACCCCATGGGCTTTGAGCATGGCCTTTTCCATCACATTCGTATAGTTCATTTCTAAATAATGGATAAAATATCCCTCCGATAAATTTTTTTGCACTTCAGCGTTTTTTTTTTACAGTTATGATGATACCACGCTTGAGTTTTTGTGACAAATCGGAAAATTCAGAATATTAATCCATCAGAACTTCTGACATAGAGGCTCAGTAATATACCTCTCGAATGCTTACAATATTAGCCGTATCCTTCGAATATAAGGTTGTCAGCGAGTTTTATTACAAAAAACCTGTGTTAAATAATACTGTTGATTTTGTAAGCCTGTTGATTTGCACGGAAGGCACGAAGACTCCTGCGGGAGAAGCGAGACAGGCGAGACCCCGCAGACACGCAGTGTCGAGGAGGCTCGGCGGTCGACCGCGGAAAGCGAAGTGCCTGGAGTGTAAATCAACAGTCTAGTTTAACACTACCAACAAAAAAACCATCACTCAATGAAGTGATGGGGTTGAAGTATAGGTTTAATTATATTGATTCATTAGCTGGCTTATCTAGCATGTAATCAGATTTAGGCAAAGTAATAATTTTACCTCCAATTTGAACATGTACGGTATCGTTGAAAATGGCTTTCACAATTCCCTTTAAAGAGATTGTTGAATTTACTGAGATATTATTTGAATCAGATTTGTTTGCCAAATTAATCAACACCTTCCGAGGTTAATGTAAGAAATATTATATATTAATAAAAATAAAAAAAGCGAATAAAAAGATTCAAATTATATTTGTAAATTATATTTAACTGTATACACTATATAATTCTAAAATACTCACTAAAATTCCTTTGTGAAACTGAAAATTTTACAAAAAATGCTCATGTTATATTATCTTTATCTGCAAGGGGTGTGAGCAGTTTATTAGAAATATAACATGAACTTTAGTTCAAGTATTGCATGTGTCCGGGGATCTGTCAATGTAAAACATGACTTGTGGTTCAACTTTGTTTTTTATGCTATGATAGCAGTGAGGTGATTATGATGCCAGATAGAGAAGATTTGCTAATTGGTGAGTTTCCATTTGTCCCAAAGCAGGAACGAGCACAACAAAAACGAAACGCACTACTTGATAGCGGACATGCTTTGTTTACTACGAAAGGGTATGAACAAACAACGGCAAAGGAAATTGCAGCTCATGCAGGCGTAGCTACTGGTACTTTTTATCGTTATTTTTCGGATAAACGTCAGCTTTTAATGTCCTTGTTAGAGGAACATATTGAAGGTTTTATGCCACCAGAACCTAAATGGGTGACGTCGGATCCTGAGCAAATATTAGCTTCACTATTGGAGGAGCATGATAAAAAGCTAAATCAATTAGGACTGCAAAAAGTACTGCCAGAATTATTACCTAAGGATCCTGAACTAGTAGAAGTATTAGCTCATGCCAGAAGGAAATTACACGTAAGAATATGTGCTAAATTGAAAAGTGCATATGAGGAAGGTTATACCTGGAAGGACTTAGACTTAGATACGGTAACCTGGGCAATCATGACCCTATCTGAGAAAGCATCTGAAAAAGAAACTCAATGTAAAACGAGGACAGATTACTATGAACTATCAAAAGTGATTTGCCGGATGGTTTTCCCCCCTGAGGTAATATTGAAATTACGAAAGGGAAACAAAGGATCTGAGTAATATAGTATGAAAGGATGAAAAGTTTGGCTATCGACCAATTAATGGATCTTAAGAATTTAAAAACATTAAAAATAGAGCTGACTAGATTCATGATGGCATATAAGTTTGCTTTAGATGAAATGAGTACTAAAATTAATATACTTAAAGATGAATTTAATTATATTCATGACTATAATCCAATAGAACATGTAAAGTCCCGATTAAAATCACCAGAAAGTATTTTGAAAAAGGTTCAGCGTAAAGGATATACTTTTTCCTTACAGAGCATAAAAGAAAATATTAGAGACATTGCTGGAATCCGAATTACCTGTTCGTTTAAATCTGATATCTATGAATTAAGTAAGATGATTTCCATGCAAAAAGATATTAGAGTTGTTGAATATAAAGATTATATAAAAAATCCAAAACCAAATGGATATCAAAGTCTTCATATGATTTTAGAAATTCCGATTTTTATGTCTGACCGTGAAGAACTGACGTATGTAGAGCTTCAAATTCGTACAATCGCAATGGACTTTTGGGCCAGTTTAGAACACAAAATTTATTATAAATATAACAAAGACGTTCCACAGCAATTAATTGACGAACTAAAGGATGCAGCAGAAATGGCAGCCCATTTAGATCTCAAAATGGAAGGGATTCACAAAGAAATTTCAGCAATCAAACAAGCCGATGAAAACGAAGCAGCATTAAGACTATTTAATGTAGGAAGTGAAAAATTAAACCTACGATTATTAGAAACTCTAATCGAAAAAGCATAGCTGTTAAATAACAGCTGCTGACTAACACGGGAATCCTAATAGGGGTTTCTGTTTTTTTTGTAAACTTGCTTTACTAAGTTATTGTATTAAAGAGTAAATATTTGAAAAGTCCTTTAAATAATAAGGTTGATAAACAAATTACTCTATATGAGAATATTTAAAAAATAGAAAAAATTCATTTATTTATAGGAAAAGCTGTTATATAATAAAAAAAGTTAAGAGAAAAAGGGGGATATTGATGGAGAATTTTGTAAATTGGCTTAGCGGGGTCATTTGGAGTCCCGCACTGGTTTATCTATGTCTAGGTGTTGGTTTGTTTTTTACCATTGCCACAAGAGGTCTTCAGATTAGACATATGAAGGATATTGTTAGTTTAACCTTCAAAGGCGGAAAGTCTGAAGCCGGAATTTCTTCCTTTCAAGCGTTAAACCTTGCCCTTTCTGGGAGGGTTGGAACAGGTAACATCGCTGGTGTAGCGACGGCTATTGCCTTCGGTGGTCCTGGAGCTGTTTTCTGGATGTGGTTGATTGCGTTCCTAGGTGCGGGGTCAGCTTTCATTGAGGCAACTTTGGGTCAAGTGTATAAGTCGAAACAAGGTGGACAGTTCCGCGGCGGACCAGCTTATTACATTGAAAAGGGTCTGAAAATGAAATGGTATGCAGTATTATTTGCTGGAGTTACTGTTGTGGCCACTGGTGCGCTATTACCTGGTGTTCAGGCGAACAGTATTGCAATCAGTATTGATAATGCATTTGGAATAAATACAAGTATTACAGGTCTTGTTTTAATAGCTGTTTTAGCCATTATTATCTTTGGCGGTGTAAAACGGATTGCACGCACAGCAGAACTAATTGTACCTTTCATGGCAGTTGGTTATATTATCGTTGCACTTATTATTGTTTTTGCCAATATTTCTAAAGTACCTGAAGTTTTCCAACTGATTTTCTCAAGTGCCTTCGGTGCCGATGCAGCCTTTGGCGGTATTTTAGGTGCAGCCATTTCTTGGGGAGTTAAACGTGGTATCTATTCCAATGAAGCAGGACAGGGTACTGCTCCACATGCGGCAGCAGCTGCTGAAGTATCACATCCGGCTAAGCAAGGAATTGTTCAAGCTTTTTCTGTTTATATTGATACATTATTTGTTTGTTCCGCTACCGCTTTTATGATTCTAATAACTGGCATGTACAATGTTACTCCTGCGGGGCAGGCACCTATTGTTACAAATCTTGAAAATGTGGATGCTGGTCCTGGATATACACAAAATGCTGTTGAATCAGTATTCCCTGGATTTGGAGCTCCATTTGTAGCAATTGCCTTATTATTCTTTGCCTTTACAACCATTATGGCTTACTATTATATGGCCGAAACTAACCTTGCCTATATTAATAAAAATGCAAAACGGGTTTGGACAGAGCATGTGTTAAAATTGGTTCTTTTAGGAATGGTTTTCTATGGATGTGTGAAAGAAGCCGGTCTTGCTTGGACATTAGGTGACATTGGTGTAGGAGCTATGGCATGGTTAAATATTATAGCCATTCTTCTACTAACTAAGCCAGCCTTAAAAGTTTTGAGGGATTATGAAGCACAAAAGAAAGATGGAAAAGATCCAGTGTTTGATCCAGTTAAAATCGGTATTACTGATGCAGATTTCTGGGAGAAGGAATACAAATATGTAGATCCAGACAAGGTTGAAAAAACTGGATGACCATGATCTAGACAAATAATATTGAAACTGACTTAATTAAGAATCTCCGGTAACGGGAATCTTTAAAAAAAGTCAGTTTTTTTTTGTTTTTTGTTGACAATATACCTTAGTGGGGTATAGTATATATGTATAAGGTATCCTTCCAGTAAATGGTTAAGTGATAAGGAGGAATTTAAATGGATGCTTCACTAAAAGAGGTTCAATTACCAATAACCGGCATGACCTGTGCAGCCTGTGCAACCCGGATAGAAAAGGGTTTAAGAAAAGTAACGGGCGTATCAGATGCAACTGTAAACTTAGCATTAGAAAAGGCTTCAATTAAATACAACCCAACCGAAACAAATGTAAATCACTTTATTAAAAAGATAAGCGATTTGGGTTATGGGGTTGCAGCGGAGAAGGTTGAATTTGACATAATTGGCATGACCTGTGCAGCTTGTTCTACACGTGTTGAAAAGGGTTTAAACAAACTTGATGGTGTGATGAAAGCAACAGTCAACTTAGCCCTTGAAACAGCATCAATTGAATATAATCCTTCCCAGGTTACGATACCAGAAATAATTAAGAAAGTAGAAAAAATAGGCTATGAAGCTAAAATTAAAGAAGATAGACCTGTGGATCAGATTGATCACCGTGAAAAAGAAATCGAAAAGCAGAAGGGTAAATTTATTTTTTCATTAATCTTATCTTTCCCGCTACTTTGGGCCATGGTCAGTCACTTTGAATTTACTTCCTTTATTTATCTGCCTGATATGCTCATGAATCCGTGGGTGCAGTTGGCCTTGGCAACTCCAGTTCAATTTGTAGTCGGAAAGCAGTTTTATGTAGGAGCCTATAAAGCATTAAGAAATAAGAGTGCAAATATGGATGTTTTAGTAGCGTTAGGTACGTCAGCTGCTTATTTCTATAGCTTATATTTGTCCATCGGCAGTATTGGTTCCGGCCAACACATGATTGAACTTTATTTTGAAACAAGTGCAGTATTAATTACACTAATCATATTAGGTAAGTTATTTGAAGCAAGAGCAAAAGGACGTTCATCTGAAGCAATAAAGAAATTAATGGGACTTCAAGCTAAAACAGCAATGGTACTTAGAGATGGGAAGGAGGTCGAACTTCCTTTAGAGGAAGTCATTGTTGGCGATCTTTTATTTGTAAAACCAGGAGAAAAGGTGCCTGTTGACGGTGAAATTGTCGAGGGTCGTTCAGCGTTAGATGAATCCATGTTAACAGGTGAGAGTGTTCCAGTTGATAAAACAGTTGGAGATACGGTCATTGGTGCCACTTTAAATAAAAACGGTTTTCTAAAAATCAAAGCTACTAAAGTTGGGAGAGATACTGCCTTAGCCCAAATCATCAAAGTCGTTGAAGAAGCTCAGGGATCAAAAGCACCAATTCAACGATTGGCAGACCAAATTTCAGGTATCTTTGTTCCGATTGTTGTAGGGATTGCGATCGTGACCTTCTTAGTTTGGTTTTTATGGGTAAG
The DNA here is from genome assembly GCA_040797665.1 of Neobacillus sp. Taxonomy (GTDB): domain Bacteria; phylum Bacillota; class Bacilli; order Bacillales; family Cytobacillaceae; genus Neobacillus. The sequence continues at coordinate 103,878 of JBFNER010000010.1, forward strand.
TCCAGGGAATTTTGCTGAAGCACTTGAAAAAATGATTGCGGTATTAGTCATTGCTTGTCCATGTGCTCTAGGTTTGGCAACACCTACATCCATAATGGCAGGTTCTGGCCGTGCTGCAGAGTTTGGAGTGTTATTTAAGGGTGGAGAGCATCTTGAAATGACTCATCGTATTACTACTGTTGTATTGGATAAAACAGGCACAGTTACAAATGGTAAGCCTGTTTTAACTGATGTACTGATTGAAGGGTATATAGAGGAGAACACCTTTTTACAACTGGTTGGTTCTGCTGAGAGGCAATCAGAACATCCATTAGCAGAAGCAATTGTAACGGGCATCAAAGATAAAGGTGTGGAGTTACTTGAAGTAAATGAGTTTGAGGCCATCCCTGGCTATGGTATTAAGGCCACTATAAAGGGCCGCGAACTTTTAATTGGTACAAGGAAATTAATGGCTAAGTATGACGTTGGTATTCATACCGCATCGATTAAAATGGAGACACTCGAAGAAAATGGCAAAACAGCCATGCTTGTGGCCATCGATGGAGTGTTTATGGGAATTGTAGCAGTAGCTGATACGGTTAAGGATACATCAAAAGCTGCGATTCATCGATTAAAGAATATGGGTTTAGAAGTCATTATGATGACAGGTGATAATACACGGACGGCCAAGGCAATTGGTGCTGAAGTAGGTGTCGATGATGTCATTGCAGAAGTATTACCTGAAGGAAAAGCGGCAGAGGTGAAAAAACTCCAAGAGCAAGGCAAACGTGTTGCCATGGTTGGTGATGGAATTAATGATGCTCCAGCGCTTGCGATTGCCGATATTGGTATGGCAATTGGTACCGGAACGGATGTGGCAATGGAAGCTGCAGATATCACGTTAATGCGAGGGGACCTTAATAGTATTGCTGATGCTATATTGTTAAGCAAAAAGACAATTACAAATATTAAACAAAATCTATTTTGGGCATTTGGATATAACACATTGGGAATTCCAGTAGCAGCATTAGGTTTTCTAGCTCCTTGGCTAGCTGGGGCGGCTATGGCATTTAGCTCTGTATCAGTCGTACTGAATGCACTGCGTCTACAAAGGGTGAAACTTCCTAAATAGTCATGAGTTGAATGAAAAAGGGGTAGATGAAAATGAAAAAATGGGCAATAGCCGCCGTTATTTATTTGTTTGCTGTTATTGGGGGATATACAGCATACGAGTCACTTATTGATAAGCAACCTGCAAACGATGAAGCTAGTAGTCACAACGGGGCAGTGAACGGAGAAAGTCATGAGCCAAACGATACTGAAAGAGAAAGTGAAGAAGGTCATGGACAAAAAGAAGAGGAGAAAAGCCACGGTCATGGGGGGCCTGTAGAAAGTGGAAGTGAGGTCAATGTGGAAATTCATTCTGAAGAAGGCAGTATCCTAATTAATGTCAGCAACCTTAATGACGAGCCAATAGATGAATTCGAAGTGAACCATGAAAAGCTGCTCCATTTAATTGTAGTAGACGAGAGCTTAGGTCAATACTATCATCTACATCCTGAGAAGGTAGGTAAGGGGGAGTTTAAACTAGATAATAGTCCCTTAACTGAAGGATCGTATAAAGCTTTTATTGATATAAAACCAAAGAATTTAAGCTATCAAGTAGTTCCAATTGAGTTGAAGGTAGGAAGTCAAGGGGAGGAAGCACACGGTCATACAGACTTAACTGCCGATAAGGAACTAAGTAAAACGATTGATGGAGAAAAAGTCGAATTAAACATAAGCTCCTTTGTTGCAGGTGAGGATGTAACTTTATCCTTTAAGCTCGACGAAAATAAGCTTGAGCAGTACCTAGGAGCAGCTGGTCATGTGGTTATACTAAACGAAACAGCCGACGATTATGTTCATGTTCACCCTTTAAACGAACAGCAGCCAATTTTTGAAACACAATTCTCTAAGGCAGGAAAGTATAAAATCTGGGCTGAATTTAAGCTTGATGGTAAAGTAAGAATATTCCCGTTTATTATTGAAATCAACTAAGTGGTTGGAGGGAGAAAGATGAGTACCTATCAATTAACACTGTTTACTAGACCTATGTGACTAGACTGTAAAGAAGCGAAAGAGTTTCTTTCGAGAATTGGTTTTTCTTATACTGAAGTAAACGTACAGGAGCATCCAGAAAAAGAGCAGGAGTTAATCAACCAAACAGGGACTCGAATTGTACCAGCTTTTATCTTTCAAAAAAAGGGACTTTTGGGGTTTTCAAAAAAGCAAATTTTCATAGGGTTTGAACAAAACCGTCAGCGAATTGAAGAATTAGTCAGATAGGGATTTGATACCTGTATCACTGCTAAATTAAAAGTCCTTTTACTGTACGGGGGTATGATATAATTGGGAAAAGGAGGCGGTATCATGGCATTTGAAGGCGAAGAAAAGATTGAGGTATCTTGTCATTCATGTGAGGACGGCGATCGAAAAAGTCATCATTCAGATAAAGTGAAAAATAATCTTGTCACAAGATTAAATCGTATAGAAGGTCAAATCCGCGGGATTAAGGGCCTAATTGAAAAGGATACCTACTGTGATGATGTTATTACACAAATTTCTGCAACACAGTCTGCTCTTAATAGTGTAGCGAAAATCCTCTTAGAAGGACATATGAAAAGCTGTGTCGTAGAAAGAATTCAGGATGGCGATTATGAAGTGCTGGATGAGGTATTTATAACGATCAAAAAAATAATGAAAAAATAGCTATATGAGAAAAAGTTTGGTGGTAAAAACGTACAATAGTACGTTTTTTTTTCTTTGATCTGTTTATATCTGGAAGGAATATCAAAATAATCGTTGAATATAATAATTATAATATTCTGAATATTAGAGGTGAGGAATATAAGAACAACAAAAATATCCTTAATGGTATTTGCTATTCTCATGATCTCCGTTGGTTTATACGCCTATTCCGTGTTCAATGGAACTCCATGGGAAAGACGGCATCATGAAAGACAGATGTTTGATTATTTAAGTATGAAGTATAATGCAGAATTTGTATTTTTTAAAATAGATTATAACTATTTAAGTGAAACATACCAAGGCTACGCTACTCCAAAAAATTATTCCGACTTACTCTTTATCATAGAAGAAGACCAGAATTCACCACTAGGATACTCTGACAATTATCCAAAAGTTATTTGGAATAGTGAGTTATCTAGTAATGTTAGGGCGAAAATAAAAGAATTATTTCCTAACTTAAATCAATCAACATTTGAAGCACTGCCAATTAAAGATAAAGAAATGTATTTCGGTCCCCATATTCCCACATATGAAGAATTCAATGTTTCAATCCTTGCTACCTCCATCCCAATTGATATTAATAAGAATTGGAACCAGGTTAATCAAGAACAAGAGCTTAAAAAGATGCAGGAATTAAGCCAATTTCTAGAAAACATCCATTTCCCTGTATTAGTGGAAGTAAGATATTACGAAATAGAGATGAATGAAAAGGCAAAGGTTTTTTTTATCACCGAGGACGGAGAAATTCTTCAAAAATAGAAGGGACACTCTATGGTGTCCCTTTCTGTGCGAAGATAACGAGTTAATTAACACTCTTTGCTAAGCTTGGCTTTAGGAGTCCTAGTGATTCGAAAACTGCACCAATCGTTTCGTCAGCTTTTGTAATAGCTGCGTCGGCAGCATCAAATGATGGTGCATCCTTCTTTAATTCTTCGGCCTTTAATTCGTATGCCGCAGTATAGTCTTTGAGTGCTGACTCAATCTCAGCTTTTTGTTCCTCTAATTCAGCAGGAACAGTTGCCTCTTTTATTTTACCTGCCACTGCTGTGGCTGATTCACTCGCTTTAGCTTTTAGTTCAGCATCCGGCTCCTCAGCTGATTCAAATGCATTTAAGTCTGTATCAACAGCATTTATTGATCTTTCAAGACCCATATAAAATTTAACTAGAGATTTTTTAACTTCCTCTTCAGTAGGTGCTGGATCCTTCTCAGTTTCTGCCGCATCTTCTCCACCATCTGCACATGCAGTTAATGCAAGTGATAAGATAAGTGCTGACATTAATAACCAGAATTTCTTCATTTTGAAATGCCCCATTTCTCTATTAATATAATATTGCTTTTACAGCATATACTAAGACGATGATAGTTTCAAAAAGTTTCACTAAAAAAAATTTTTTTTTTTGAAAAAATTTAATCAATTTGACAATAATTTATAATGCTAAATACTTAAAAAATTTGATAGATTTCTGCAAGAAGCAATTGTAGAAAAATTGCCAATATTTAAGCGTGGATTTTCATATGACTGAATTATAATTAAGTTACTAGACCATACAGTATTTGCCAGTCGACACAAACCAAAGACTGGCTTCTATATTTTATTAATTAAATTTTTTCCATGGAGGGTGACCAAGTATGAAAACGTTAATTGTTTATTGCTCGTCTCATGGTACCACGGAGAAAGCCGTCCGACTATTAAGTGAATGGATGGAAGGGGAAGTGCTGGCAGTCGATTTAAAAAGGGATAAAATTCTTTTTGATGTAAATGAATTTGACTTCGTTGTAGTTGGGGGTTCAATTCATGCCGGAAGTATACAAGGGAAGGTTAGACAGTTTATAGGAAAACACTATGATGTACTCATGACGAAAAAAGTTGCTCTTTTCCTTTGCTGCTGGCATGACGGACAAACTGCTATAGAACAATTCAATGATGCATTCCCGGAAGACTTGAGAAATGTCTCTGTCGCTAATGGCATTTTTGGAGGAGAATTCCTCGTTAGTAAGATGAACTTTCTTGAAAGACAGATTGTCAAAAAAGTCAGCAATATCACAACTGATACGTCTAATCTAGACACCACAGCCATCATGACATTCGTAATGAAAATTAACGATACCTTTGCATTAGTATAATTTTAATTAAAAGGCCTGGCTTCTACAACATATAACGTAGAAGTCAGGCCTTTTTTTAACAGATTTTCTGAATCAGTTCAATGGTGTTATTTTTAGGAGAATTTACAAGTGAGCTCACCTCATAGGCATCCATTTACTCAGCATCAAGCGGCTTTAACAGAGAATTGAGTGTCGTTTGATCTGTTAATTGTGGATCGAGCCATAGTTTTTCATCCTCAGGTTTTAAGATGACAGGCATCCTGTCATGTATATCTTTGATGGAATCATTCGCATTTGTAGTGATCACTGTACAAGAATAGATCGACTCACCCTCTGGTGAAATCCACTTTTCCCACAAGCCAGCCATCGCAAACAACTGGTCGGATTTTAATTTAATTCTCATTGGAGTTTTTGTTCTATCGTCGATCTTTTTCCATTCATAAAAACTGTCAGCAACGATTAAGCACCGTCTTTTCAGATAGGCATTTCTAAAGCTTGGTTTTTCATGGAGCGTTTCAGCCCGGGCATTTATCATTTTATAGCCTATGGAAGGGTCCTTTCCCCAGGGAGGGATAAGACCCCACCGAAGAAACCCCATTTTGTTATTGATCCCGTTGTTAATGACAGATAAAACTGATTGAGAAGGAGCAATATTATAGCTCGGCGCATATCCCTCCTGTTGAAGGAAAAATTCAATATCAAATCGATCAACCAACTCCTCAACACTAGCTGTCAGCGTAAAACGTCCACACATTAGTTCCACCCCATCTTTCTTCCTATCTACCATATTAACAAAAATTACTTTATTAAGGAAAGTGTGGCCAAACTGTCCACTGGAGACGTACAAAACAGGGTAATTTGTATTTCTATGGTGACAGGCACCGTATATTTTTTTTATGTTGGGTTATAATGAGGAAGGTTTCTGAATAATAACTTTTACAGCATGAGAGAGGATCGGTATGAATATTTGGTTTAATAGGTGGTTTTCGACGGTTACTCATTTTATTGATATGATTCGGGCGAATGAGGATGGCAGGCAGTTTGTTATTTATGGGACTCATTCAAATCAGGATGCCCTTTATTTGCAAAATTGTGATTACGCGTTTACGGAGCCAGAGGGATCTGGTGATGAATATATTCAGTTTTGTCTGGATTTTTGCCACAAACATAATATAGATATTTTTATCCCAAGAAAAGCGAATGTATTAATATCGAAACGAATATCCGACTTTGAAGCGATAGGTGTGAAGGTATTAGTCTGTCCTGATTCTGAATTAATGGAAACTCTTGATAATAAGGCAGCCGCCTATCATTCATTTCAAAATAAGGAGCAAGCCGGAAACAGGATTTTCTCCATTCCAGACTATCACGTTGTTAATAATGTGGAACAGTTTAAACAAGCATACAATCGCTTAAAGGAAAAGGGCCATAAGGTATGTTTCAAACCCGTAATTGGTGAAGGGGGAAGTGGGTTCCGTGTCATTAAGGATAAGATTCATACGATTCCGGAGCTCTTTAAACACGGTAATGGCTCCCATATTCCCTATCAATATGCCTATGATATCCTGAGTCAGCAAGAGTCATTTCCAGATTTAATGGTTTTAGAATATTTAAGCGGGACAGAATATAGCATTGATTGCATAGCTTCAAAAGATCAACTTCTTGCAGCCATTCCAAGAATGAAAGGCTCAGGAAGAGTGAGGGAACTTGTTAATCATCATGAACTCATAAAGTTGGCACACAATTTCCACGAGGAATATAAGCTTCCCTATATCTTCAATATACAGGTGAGATACAACAACGGCATTCCTAAATTGCTAGAAATTAATCCACGCATGAGCGGGGGGATGCATTTCAGCTGTTTATCTGGAATTAACTTTCCTTATTTAGCGTTAAAACTGCTGCTTGGTGAAGAAATCGAACAGCAAAATCCTCATTTTGGCATTAGAGCCTGTCATATCGAAAAAGAAATAATTCTGAACAAGGATCATTTCGCCTAAAAACAACGCCTGGAATTAATAAAAAATTCCAGGCGTTGTTTTGCTATTTTTGATTATACTCCATTTCCATTTTTCCCGTTCCTTCAGGTACTCGAAGGAGAATGGCACCACCGATAATAAACAAGACAATTAGACTAAATACACCGCTGTTTGTATTTCCAGTCAATTGAGTTGTAATACCGACTAAAAATGGACCTAGAATGGAGGCGAATTTATAAAAGATATTATAAAAACCAAAGAACTCATTTGCATGCTTCTTTGGAACAAGTTTTGCAAAATAGGCACGGCTTAAAGCCTGAATTCCGCCTTGTGAGGAACCAACGAGCATGGCTAAGATCCAAAAGTCCAATGTTGTTTTTAAGAAATAGGCATACGTACAAATAATGATATAAATAAAAATACCGACTAGTAACATTTTCTTCCCTGTAAATTTATCAGCCAATTTCCCATATAAAATGGCAAAGGGTGCAGCGACAACCTGTGTGGCAAATAGAATAATCAGCAGGTTGGTAGAAGTAATTCCAAGGTCAGATCCATAGGCAGTAGACATTGTGATAATGGTATGAACACCGTCAATATAGAAAAAGTACGCTAGTAAAAATAGGAACAAAGGCTTATATGCCTTGATGCGCTTCAATGTTTGAAACATTCGCTTAAAACTATTGGAAATCGGATTAGCCACCCGTTCAACATAATATTTTTGTTCCACATTTTTGAGCATAGGGATGGTGAAAAGTCCCCACCAGATGGCAGTAATGGCAAAGGCAATTTGACTTGCAACAGTGACAGATAGTGGCAGTATACCTTTGTCAGATAATAATATTAGTGCAATTCCTATGATAAATGGAATGGTACTGCCTATATAACCCATAGCAAATCCTTTTGATGATATCTGATTCATCCGTTCTTCGCTGGTGACATCGACAAGGAATGCATCATAAAAGATATTGGCACCGCCAAAGCCAATGACAGTGAAAATGTAGCAAATTAATAGAATTATCCATTGTTCGCTCGGTACAACAGATAATAAAGCGGTAAACGCCACACCAAGGGTGAAGAAGAAGGTGAAAAATCGCTTTTTAAATCCTCGGAAATCCCCAATGGTTCCTAGGATTGGTGCACAAATTGAAATAAGCAGTGTTGCAAATGAGTTTGCATAGCCCCAATATGCAGTTGAGGTCGACGCGGCAAGCCCGGCCTTTGTTGCTGCTGCTTTAAAATATAATGGAAAGATTGCAGTAGTAATTAAAATAGAATAAGCAGAATTTGCCCAGTCATAAAAAACCCAGCTTCTTTCTTGCTTTGTCATTCGGCTCATGAGTGGTCCTCCTAATGAATGCAGGATTAATGCTTGTGTCAGATTGATAGTAGTTCCTCGATGACTTTTCCATCCGTGTTACCTAGGTCAACACCTAAAAGCCTGGCTAATGTTGGGCCTTCATCAATTAAACGGAATGAAGAGAGGCGGGAATTTTGTCGAATCCCTTTTCCGGAAGCCATAAAAATGGTATGGTAATCCTCCTTTTGGGGTGAATAGCCATGGCATGCCAAGGTGTACTTTTTGTCAGCTGCTGTATCCTTTGCAGTAATAGTTTTCATATACTCCCCCAGATGATCTTCTAAAAAGAAAAAACCTTTTCTAGCTTCTAGCATAAATGAACAATTAGGATCTGCGCCCATTGCCTCAGCTTCTTTACTAGTAAGTACTCTTTCAATGCCTGCATCAGGGTCTGCAAGTAATGAATCCAATATGTTTTTAACTTTATGAAAAACCTCCTTTGAAGATTTATTATTGTCATTGATATAAATATATGCTGAACCATCGCAGCTTTTGCAATAAGCTTTCCATCCACTAATTTTTCCTTTTGCATTTGTGGTGATCAAACCATGTTCATGAAAAAGCACATTAAGATGGAGCGCTTTATTTTCATCCAAGGCACTATGGTCTCCCAATACGACAATTGTAGAATTTTGATAGATTCCACTTTCTTTTAATGCTTCGATAATCTTTCCAAGCCGTTCATTATGACGGTGGATGGCAGCAGTCGCTTCCTCTGATGAGAATCCATGATAATGGCGCTGTGTATCCAAATCCGTAAAATGAACTAACAACAAATTAGGTTTTTTCGTTTTGATCGTATGCAGGGTTGATTCTAAAACGAAGTCATCTAATTCAGGCTGATTTAATCCATTTCGCATATGACCATACCGTTTATTCAAATCCCACTGATACCCCGGACTGCCACTAGAAAGGGAAACAAGAATTTGATGTTGCCATGGCCGGTTAGGGAATATCTCAGGCAAATTAAAATCAATTCTTGCTTTACCTGTTACAGGCCAAAGGAGTGCGGCTGTACTCAGACCTGCCTTTTTAGCTTCATCGTACAAGGTTGTTCCCTTGATCGAACTTCTATACCAATGCCAATCAGGTGAGACTCTCCCAGGCTGCATTAGTGTGTTATTGATAATTCCATGCCGATTTGGATAGTTACCTGTCACGATGGTGGCATGACAGGGATAGGTAACTGAAGGATAAATAGTTTCAACCTTTTCTACAAGAGCTCCCTCTTGCAGAAATTGCTGGAAGTTAGGCAGGGATTGTAATAATGGTAAGTCTAGTGATGACAAACAATCGAATGAAATAACGATTAAGTGATCGGTTAGCCTCTTCATAGGTACCTCCAAAGTATGTATCCGTTACCATAATTGTACAATAAATTTTTTCAGTGGTGGACTTTTTTCTCACTTTTCAAAAAAAGATAGGTTTTTCACAAGAATCTGCTAAGGAAAAGCCGACATTATCTTAGGCCATTAGATACAATTTTGTTTTTTTAGACACCTGCCTTTACATTTTAGGGCTTGCTTGAATTTACTATGGTAGGCGGTAAAACAAGCATCTCAATTTTATCTAACTGAGTGATTTGAATTGAACCGCTGCAGGATTGATATGGATGGATTTGTAGAAGCAAGGAAGGAGGGAAATTATATTTTATGTATATTAAGGAATTAGAAAAATGGGTTAGCTCTATAAAGGTGACGAACATGGTTAATGCTGATGTCGAGGTGGTTAATACCTCTCCTTTAGTAATGATGGGAAAAGGACGTCAAGGGGCAGTGTTCCAACTGACTAACGATATCTGTGTGAAGGTGTTTGGTAATGTCGAGGATTGTGATCGTGAATATTATGCGTTATCCCTTGGTCAGCATACGAATCTTTTTCCAAAACTTTATGGAAAAGGACCTCTTTATATAGCAATGGAGATTATTAGAGGAGTAGATTTGCGTGAGTACCTGCAATCCCAGCCGTTAACTCCCGCACTTTCGGCCAAATTAATCGAAATGTTAATTACATTTAAACAAATCGGCTATGAGCGTATTGATCATCACAAGCGACAGATTTATTTACAGTCTGATGGAAGTTTGAAGGTTATTGATGTCGCAAGGACTGTATGGCGTGATCGTGTTTATCCATATCCTCGCAAATTATTGAACTCACTAGGGGATGAAAACAAGGCATTATTTCTTGCTCATGTACAAGGAATGGCCCCTGAATTATATGCTGAATGGCTTCATTACATTCACATGGAGGAAATCTCGAGAAAAATTACCGAACTTCTTCTTCCACAAGAACCGGATGAGCAATTGCTGAACAACTTAAGCAAAGGTCTGTTAACAACACATGACGAAAAAAATTATGTCATTCTTCTTCACGGCTTAGTTCACAAAGTTTTTAAAGAAGAATGGATTAAATTAATGCTTGCACGAGGAGCAAACATAGAAGAAGTTATGGCCAAAATCGATGAGTATTGGGACAATCGTGAACTAGCAGCAGAGGGCAACCAGGAACAGTATAACAAAAATCGAAGCAACGATGACAGTAGTGAAGGGCGTTTCCGGGGAAAGAAGCGATTTGAAGGAGAACGAGCTCGAGATTCCAAACACGACCGCTACTACGAAGGCGGGAAACGATTCCAGGGAGAAAAATATTACGACTATGACCGTTACCAGGAACGTGATAAAGATCGGGATAAAAAGAAGGATAAAAATAAAGATAAAGACCGCAAAAAGGAAAAGGACAAGAAGAAAAAAGATAAGAAGAAACGGTAATTAGGAATTAGAGAGAGGTGTTCAGTTACCACACTGAGGAGTGTGCCAAATAAAACAAGGAGTTACCAATATGAAAGTATTAGTAATCTGGCGACTGCTTACAGTGGGCGGTGTTAATGCAGGCTGGCGCAATCGCTCGATTTATTTCAAGCAGCATGGAATTGATACTGAATTTCTCTATACAACCGATCATGGCGGGCTCCACATTATGCAGGATGTCGCGCCGGTTTATTTAACTAAGGATGAGAAGGAGATAATCAGGATTATAAAAAATAACGATTACGATGCCATTATTGTGGTTGATACAGGAAAGGCATTTAAGTGGATTAAGAAGGCAGACTATAAGGGTCCTGTTATTGTCGAAGCACGCACCCCCGAGTTGATTAAGCTAAGACCTCATTTAAACAACTTTAGAGGAATTGAGCCAGAAACGATTATCGTACCCTCCAAATATCAAAAACGTCTTGTCAGTATCCTAACGGATGAGATTCCAGTCAACGTTATCTACAATGGCATTGATACATCTTTTTACCGTGCCGTATCGGAAGACGAAATTGACTTTGAACAAGAACCCATCCTTCCGAAAGATAAAAAGGTGATTGGCTGGATTGGAAGATTGGACAAACGTAAGAACTGGCAAATGTTAGTTGAGGTTGCAAAAATGATTAAAGGCCAGCGTAATGATATTGAAATCTGGGTGATTGGCGGTGCCCAAAGTGTACAGCGTGAAGAATTCAAGACAAAGTGGCAGGAAGAGCAGCTGACAGATGTCATAAAGTGGTTTCCTGTGATACCGTATCAGCAAATGCCACACGTGTACGCAAAAATCCGTCATTCTGGTGGATGTACTTTTGCGACAACTAAGACAGAATCTTTTGGCAATACCTTTATCGAATCAATGGTGAGCGGCGTACCAGTTGTGGCCAGCAAAATGATGCCGGTTACGGAACTTGTTGAACATGGAAAGCATGGACTGCTTTTCCGAGGTCAAAATGTCGATGATGCAGTGAACCAGTTATACGGCATACTAGATGACCCAAACTTACATCAAAAAATGTCACAAGCAGCAATCGAACAGGTTAATGAGAGGTTCGCTATTCAAAAGGTGGCAGACGAATATATTCAATTGTTGAGGAAAATCGTTGGAGTCGATCTTGGTGAAACTAGCGAGGTGAAACCAATTGATTAGGCCTGTATCATACAAGAAAACATTAGAGGGGAAGTCAAATGCACATTTGATAACTTTTAGTGATGGAAAAGATTATGTGGTGAAATATTTTCAACCCGGCTTTGAAAAAACCTTATCAAATGAATGGGTTGGCTATTGTCTAGCAAGGTATCTTGGTCTTCCGGTTCCCTTCGCACAGTTAGTTGAAATTCCACAAGAATTTTCTGAACAAGTTCCGGAACTTGCCAATATGGTACCCACTCAATTTCAATTTGCCTCCCTTTATGTCCCTGATTGCCTAGACGGTCACCAAGCGACTGCGGTTGAAGGTATTTTGAATCATGAAGCATTAGCGGGAGTCATTTTATTCGATTACTGGTTATGCAATCGGGACCGTACAAGAAAGAATATTATTCTCTGTGATAGAGATATTGATTCCTATAGATTATGGATTATTGACCATGCTGAAGTATTCAATTCGTATAATTGGCAGGAATCAGATCTTGAAACTTTACCTCTATCCATTTTAAAAAGTGCAACACACCAGTTAATGGCTCGTTTTATTAAAACTGAAAAGGATTTTCACGAGCAGTTAGAAATAATACAAACGTTGCCGATTCATTTAATAGAAGAAATCGTTACACTCATTCCTGATGATTGGGAAGTTAGCAAAGAGGAGAGAAAGGCAATGGTAACGGCCCTCGTAACGAGAAGAAAAAGAGCCCTTCCGGTGTTAATGAAAAAATTTATTAAGAAAATCTATCAACCTTTACAGGTTAAGGATAAGTGACTCCCATCTACATCTGGATTGGAGTTGTTTTTTTAGATTACACTAGCCTAGTTTGTGAAAGTAGAAAATTACTAGGTTACTAACGTGACCGGTGGATGTCCATTTGCATATAAAGGATTAAGGAGTACAAGAAAGGAGGCAGTCTTATGAGAATCCGTAAGGCCATTATTCCAGCAGCCGGCCTCGGAACACGATTTTTACCAGCGACGAAAGCACAGCCAAAAGAAATGCTTCCGATTGTTGATAAGCCAACAATCCAATATATTGTGGAAGAAGCGGTTGCTTCAGGGATAGAAGAACTTATTATCATAATTGGTAGAGGAAAAAGGTCTATAGAGGATCATTTTGATAAATCATATGAACTTGAAGATACACTCTTGAAAAAAAACAAACTTGAAATGCTAGAGGAAGTTCAAAAAATATCCAACTTGGTTAATATCGTATATGTCCGGCAAAAAGAGCCGAGGGGGCTGGGGCATGCAATTTTATGTGCAAAAAATGTTATTGGAGATGAGCCATTTGCAGTTTTACTAGGAGATGACATTGTGATGTCAGAAACTCCCTGCTTAAAACAAATTATCGATGTTTTCGAGTATTACAACAGTTCAGTTGTAGGTGTACAAAGTGTTCCCGATCAGGATGTTAGTAAATACGGAATTATTAAACCAAAGGGAAAAATGCTGGAGTCAAATTTATTTCACTTAGATTCATTTGTTGAAAAGCCTAAAAAGGGAGAAGCACCATCAAATTATGCGATTATGGGGCGATATGTCTTAAGTCCAAGGATTTTTGATATTTTAGAAGAAATCCCCACCGGACAAGGCGATGAATTACAGTTAACAGATGCCATTAACGAATTAAATAAACAGCAGGCTGTGTTAGCCTATCATTTCGAGGGAAGCCGATATGATATTGGTGATAAAATTGGCTTCGTTAAAGCAACGATTGATTTCGCTATTAATCGTGAGGACATTCGTGAAGATGTTTTGGCCTATCTACTAGAGGTTATGAAAAAAGAAAACCTTCATTATAGTAAAAGTGAGTTTGATTGATATGAAAATTGCAGTTTTAGGTACCGGTTATGTTGGACTTTCAACAGGTGTATGCTTATCAGAAATCGGTCATCATGTGACATGTATTGATATAAATGAGGAAAAGGTTATAAATTTAAATAAAGGAATTTCCCCAATTTATGAACCTGGGCTGGAAAATTTACTTACTGCCAACATGTCAGCAGGAAAATTATGTTTCACCACTTCACATTGTGAGGCATTAGCAGATGCTGAAATTATTATTATAGCAGTCGGTACACCCCAGAGAGAAGATGGCGCAGCAGACTTATCCTATCTCGAACAGGCAGCTAAGGATATAGGTCAATATATTAATAAACAAACAATTGTAGTTATTAAAAGTACCGTACCAGTTGGTACAAACGACTTGATTAAAAAATTGATAGAAACAGAATGTGGATTTAAGATTAGAATGGTATCCAATCCTGAATTTCTTAGACAAGGTTCTGCTATTGAGGATACTATGAAGGCAGACCGAATTATTATTGGCTCTGATGATAAAGAGGCAGCTGAGTGCGTTCGGGAAATGTACAAACCTTTACATGTCCCAGTTATTTTGACCAGTACAAAAAGTGCTGAAATGATTAAGTATGCGGCTAATGCATTTTTGGCAACAAAAATCAGCTATATTAATGAAATTGCCAATCTTTGCGATGCAGTCGGGGCTGATGTGGAGGATGTTGCAAAAGGGATGGGAATGGATAAACGGATTGGGTCACCGTTTCTTAACGCAGGGATTGGATATGGTGGTTCTTGTTTCCCTAAAGATGTGAAAGCATTGGTCCACACAGCTGCATTGAATGGAGTGAATTTCTCCATGTTGAAAGAGACGATTAGAATTAATGAGGGTCAACGAGAGCTCTTAGTAACGAAATTACTTAAGCGTTTTCGAGACCTTAAAGGAAAGAAAATTGCGATGCTTGGTCTTGCTTTCAAGCCAGAAACAGATGATATGAGAGAGGCACCTTCGATCACTATTGCTCTTGCTTTAGCTAAATTAGGAGCAGACGTAATTGCGTATGATCCGGTTGCAACAGAAAATGCTAAAAAGATCATCGGAGGTAAAATAAAATACGCTGGCTCTGTATTCGAAGTTGTTACGGATGCAGATGCGGTCCTAATCGTGACAGAATGGAAAGAGTTTAAGGAAATCAACTTACCAGAAATGTTAAAGAAGATGAACCAGCCAATCATATTCGATGGGCGGAATTGCTATAGTGAAAAAGACATAAGAGCAGTCGGAACAGTTGAATATTATCCAGTCGGCAAACCAGCCATTATTCAATAACAGGAATAAGGGGCCAATTTCTTCAACAAAGGCGACAGAAGAAAATGGCCCAATGCTTTTCATTCAAATAAAAAATTTGATAAAATAGTAAAGTTAACAACAATACATATATAAACAAAACAGATTGTCCACTGGAGACGGACAAATGTACACGAGTGGTGCCTGTCACCATAATTGTAGGAAGGAAGTGTAGGGATGGTTGTTGAGCATGCTCAGCTTGAAAATAGTGGCTTGACGAAGTATGTTTCGCCTAAGGGAGAGTATGAAGTGTTTCGCGATGAGGAGCATTATAAGGAGAAGCTAAAGGTGTGGGGGTTTCCTTCTGCTAAGCGTGAATTTTTGTTTAAGGAACGAAATTATCAACGTGTTGTATCCATTATCGGGTTTGAGAGCTATGGAAGAGCTGATGAATACAACACCCTTGTCATTGAGTTCCAGGATGGAAATATAAGCTGTATTCATCCTGCGTTTTTAAAGGAAATGCAACAGTCAAGCTTCGGAAAAGAAAGCTTGATTCAGATAGAAGGGAAAGAATCCAATGCTTCTGAACCAGCTGCCAATCCTTCACAAGATATAGAAGAAAAGCAGGAGAAACCTGCTGCATCTAAAACAGTAAAAACACAAAAGATTAAGAAGGAAAAACCAGTAAAAATAGCTCTTCCTGCCGATAAAGTCCATTTCACAGCAACTGTTAAACAGTTTGCATTAACATACAACCCATTTAATGAAGAAAATGATGAGGTTGTCATTCTTGAGAATGTACAAATTGTTCAGGAACCACCAATTGACCTGGACTTCGCCTGGTGCAGCCATAGCAAAACACTAAAAAAGTTCGAACTAGCTGCCGGTGATTACCTTGAATTTGACGGTAAAGTAGCATCGAAGAAACTCCCTAAGGGAAAGGAAGTTCCAGAAGAATTTACTTTAGATGTTGCAGTGCTTTATAAAGTGAATAATCCATCAAAGATTGTTAAAAAGTGAGTTTAACGCCAAAAAGAGGAGTTGTCTCCTCTTTTTTTTTTTGCGTTATTGGACTGGAATATTTATCGTTTTAATCCATTCTTTTGTAGAAAATTCCCTCGCTTTAATTTCAACTCGGTCGGAGTAAACATTTAGTAATAATCCTTGGGACAGGTGAAGCTGTCCTTCAATATAGGCAACAGCACCTGTATTAACCATGGTAAAACCATCCGTTACAACACTTTGTTCTTCTTGGAGGGGAAAGTGGGTATGTCCAGAAAAAAGAATTACCTGAGGGTATTCTTCTAGGATCTCTTTTAATTGTGATGATATTTCTCCTGCTCCCCAATCTGCACTTGCAGAGAGCGTGTTGTTTAAAGGTTGGTGAAGAAATACAAAAATAGGTTTGTTGCTTACTGCTCCTTCTGCAAGCTTTTGCTTAAACCATTGCAATTGCTCTTCCGAAAGATATGCATCATTATCATTTCTACCAGCTAATTTGTTAGCAGATAATTCACCACCAAGAACAATGAAATGGTAGTCTTTGATCCAACTGTCATAATAAACATTAGGACTGCTTGTTTTTTCAATAAAGCGTGACGTTAGCGTATTACCGGATGTTAACGAAAGTAACCCACTTTCAAGAAATTCATGGTTTCCAATTGTATATAGTCTCTGGATTTTGGAGTCAATATATTGGTTTGTTATGGCATTGAATTGGTCATATTCTGATTTCTTTCCAAGGTCTGTCATATCACCAACAACAATAAAGGCATCCATCTGCGGGGCAATTTCCTGGTAGTCCAGCAAAGCTTTTATATACCGGGTATCAGCAGCTTCAGGGACATCTCCTTGCTCCCTTCCAATATGAACATCAGATAAAATCGGTATTTGTAAAATCGGTTGATGATCTATTGTTTGTGTCGCTTGTGTTTCTTTATTACTAACCATTTGTTCTGGCTGTATTTGCTCGGGTACAGGAGTATTTGACTCACTATGTGCCAGCGTTAGTCCTGATATAGAAAGAATTACTACAGTAATTATTCGGTTTATCCATTTGATCATTACATGAAACTCCTTTGAAGTAGACTGAAACCTTGTCCTACCAATAATCCAAGCTGATTGGTTCCTGTATCAAAGGATAGCAATTGAATATGTCATGAAAATGTCAGTTGAAAATAAATTAAGAACCCATGTGTTAGACGGTTAGTATCTGTTTAATGAGGCAATTATCAGCTATTTAGTGGGTTTTAGTTTTCCCAATTGTGTTAGGAATATGTCAAAGACAAAAAATAATAGTAGTTATACGATTTTCATGACTTTTCCAAATGGAGCCTTTGGAACGAATTCAGTTGGTACAAGCCAATATACTTCATAATTAACTGTCATCTCTTCTGGCAAAAATCCTGTAAGGTCCGTGATGTAGAAGAGTGATTCAATTTTTTCCTCCTCAGCCCATTCCAGTACCAAGGTATAGGACGATTTTCCATGGGTGAAATATTTAATTTCCGAGTTGTCAGTAATTGGAGTGGCTGATCTGATTTTAAAGTCTGCTTGAACAAATAAAGCATCTGGCCGTAACTCCCTAAAAAGTTTAACTATGTTTGTAATTAATTCCACCTTTGTTTCATTTGTTGAAGTATCAACAACCAGGGCGATTTTTTTTTCTTGTCGATCTTGAATAATTTTCAAAAGATTTTTGTGCCATTTCAACGGTACCAATCCCCTCTCTTCGATAAGTCAC
This sequence comes from Neobacillus sp., assembly GCA_040797665.1. Taxonomy (GTDB): domain Bacteria; phylum Bacillota; class Bacilli; order Bacillales; family Cytobacillaceae; genus Neobacillus. The sequence goes on from JBFNER010000010.1 coordinate 121,880, forward strand.
AAAGATTATTATGCTCACCATAGAACAGGGTTACTATAAAAAAAACAAAAATCGAGTGTGAACACAACACTCGATTTTCTACATTATAATGTTGTTGCTGGTGCTAAATCCTTTGACTTTGAAAACTTTTTTAAGATGCCAAACCCTAAAATAATGTAGGATAGGCCCCATGCTAAAGCTAGGAAGCTGCCGGCAGGTGAGAACATCATCAGTACAAATAAAATCATGAACATTGCCCCAGAGCGAGGTAATACTTTGGCACGAATGGTTAAGATTGCAAATGAAATACTGCCTATAACAAGACATGCCATCATCAGGATATTAACAACCATCAGGTCTGGCTGCGGGGGAATTCCTGCAAGTGTCATAAATGCACCAAGAGTTACCAAAATATTACCGATTGTTAATAAGATAAACGAGATAAACCCGATCGTTCCTAATCTTTCTGCTTGTGCGAGATAAAGTCCAATTGCACCAATTGTCATTAACAAACATGCAGTAAATCCAGGTATCATTTCCTGAATACTATCCATTCCATAGATCAGTGCCATGGGGGTCATGATCATTCGAACTACTCCTGCAATAATCGCAATTACAGCTAACCACTTTGAAATTTTTCCTACGTTCATTTTGTCTTCCTCCATTCATATAGTTAAAAGATAAAATTTCTTATTTTGAAAAACGGTCCTCCTTTTTCGGTTGTGTTCTTGTTTACATCTCTATCTTAACAACTTGGGAATTCCCATGAAAAAAGGGAAATTTTCCTAATGATTAGGAAATCTTTTCGGGAAAAAGGAAAAACTCAATAGTTAGCGAATTCATTTCTATAATCACTTTTAAGGGAGGGATTCTTGGTGAAAGGGAGTAAAAAGGTGCTAGTGTTTTTTCGCGCATTAATTGCTATTCTTTGTGTATCTTATATTAGTGTTTTTTTCGCAAATATCCCGGTCTTTTTTAAAAGAATGGCAACAGAATGTATAACCAAAGAATGTCTTGCTGCTCCAGGTCCTCCACCGAGTTTAGAAAGCCTCCAAAAAATAGGAATGAATGAACAATCATATGCTCTTTTTTATACGGCGGCTGATAGTCTTTTCATTCTCGGTTTCTTAACCGCAGGTTTCATCGTTTATTGGAGACGAGGAAGCGATATCATGGGTTTGCTGTGTACAGTTCTGCTTGTATCATTCGGGACTACATTTCCATCCTTGATGTCAGTAGCTGGGGAAAATAACCAGTTTCTCTTAAGTTTTAACGGTATTATGCTGTTCCTTGGCTGGGGTTCGTTATGCTTTTTCTTCTTCCTTTTTCCAAATGGTCGGTTTGAGCCGAGATGGACATTATGGCTGTTAATCCCGATCGTGGCAATCATTTCATTAGGCTTTATCGAGACACCCTTTTGGGTCATTTTACTACGAGTATTTCTTGTTTTTGCAATTCTTCTATTTGTACAAATTTATCGCTTTCGTAAAATCTCCAGCTCTATAGAACGGCAACAGACGAAATGGGTCGTTTATGGTTTTGCTTTAACGACTATTGGATACCTGTCTTTAGTGTTTATCCCACTGTTATTGAATCCAAATATTTTTACAGAGGGAAGTACGCTTTATTTTATGGTTTTTAATAGTTTGATTTATTTATCCATGCTTGTAATCCCAATTACCTTAACATTTGCTCTTCTAAGACGAAGACTTTGGGATATTGATCCAATTATAAATCGAACGTTTGTATATGCCATCATGACTTTAGTGGTTATTGGAATATATGTTGCAGTAGTTTGGTATTTGAGCAATCTCTTTAAAACGACTGACAATATCGTCATCTCGATCGTTGCCACAAGTATTGTTGCGGTGTCCTTTTCCCCAATTAAGGAAAGATTACAGCAAACGATTGTCCGGCGTATGTATGGAGAACAGGGGAATCCCTTTCTTATATTAGCTCTTCTAGGTAAAGAGATGAAAGAGATGCAGACACCAGAACAGGTGCTTGACCAAATTACAAGTTCATTGAAGGAAGTTTTACGACTTCCATACTCATCCATTACGATTTTTCAAGAGGATGAGGAAATCGTCCTCTCGCAGCATGGTGACAAAAGATCAACTGTCCTTCCCTTACCAATCAACTACCGGGGAGCCTTATTGGGGTATTTAAATGTTTCTCATCGTTCTCCTGGAGAAGCATTTACAAAAGCGGATGAACGATTATGGGAGGTACTAATTCAACAGCTTGGGCCGCTTCTTCAAGATCTAAAAGCGACAATAGACTTAAAAATATTAAATAGTGAATTACAGGCATCACGAGAAAGGCTTGTTTTAGCAAGAGAGGAAGAAAGGCAATATTTAAGAAGAAACTTACATGACGACCTGGCTCCTAGACTGGCAGCCTTGGCGTATACCGCCGCAGCCGCAGAGGAATTGGTTGAAAAAGAACCAAATACTGTAAAGGTGCTGTTGGCTGAACATCAGCAGATGATCCTAGGAACGGTTCATGATATTCGCAGGCTCGTTTATGACCTCAGACCGCCGAGCATAGATGAACTAGGTCTTGTAGAAGCTTTGAGACAGAGGCTTGATGAAATCTATTCTTCTATAAAAGCAAATGTGGATCGAGTTGTATTGAATTTTGAAGCACCGGAAGAAATGCCATGTGTCCCGCCGGCAGTAGAGGTTGCCGTGTATCGCATTATTACCGAGGCAGTCGTTAATGTTGTACGACATTCAAAAGCGAAAGAATGCTTGGTCAAATTGATGATCATTAATGATAGACTTGAGCTTGAAGTCATCGATAATGGAATAGGTTTTTCGGGGAAAAAGAAACTGAACTCAATGGGTGGTCTAGGAGTGCCATCGATGAAGGAACGTGCGGCAGAGCTTGGTGGAGAATGTGTGCTAGAACATAGAGGCAGTGGTGGAACACGTGTGTATGCGTGGATTCCTTTAACGGCAAATAACATGGGGGAAGCAGAATGAAGACCATTCGAGTATTAATTGCAGATGATCATCCTTTTTTTCGTCACGGGGTGGCAACATATTTAAAAACAGTCCTGGACATCGAGATTATAGCTGAAGCAGGAACCGGAGAAGAAGCGGTCAGATTAGCTAGTGGATTAAAACCAGATGTGATATTAATGGATATCCGCATGCCGGGGATGAATGGAATTGAAGCAGCTAAGAAAATAAAGTCACAGAATCCAGAGACAAGTATTTTAATCTTTACGATGTTTAAGGATGATCAATCAGTATTTACTGCTATGCGTGTTGGTGCCAGCGGCTATATATTAAAGGATGCTGGGAAGGATGAAATTGTTAGGGCTATTCGTACCGCAGCAGCAGGTGAAGCCATTTTTAGCTCAGATATTGCCGCTAAAATGATTCATTACTTCGCTTCAGCCAGACCTGCAGCTAGTGAGCAGCTCTTTCCAGAATTAACAAGCCGCGAAAGAGAGGTACTTTACCTCATGGCCGATGGGGCAACAAATAAGGAGATTTCTGAGCATTTACAAATTAGTAATAAAACAGTTTCAAACTATGTAACAAATATACTAAATAAATTGCAAGTGTCCAGTAGAGAAGAAGCAATTGAATTGGTTCGAACGATGGACATAAAAGAAAATTAAGATGAATAGGGTGAGACGATGGAAGTGAAGTGGCTGATTGCAGATAGGGATTTAAACGAACGAGAAGGGTTAAAATGGCTGTTAAAATCATCGTCTATCCCAGTTAATGATGTCTACCTATCTTCAAACTACCATGACTTTGTCACATTATTTGAACAAGAGACGCCGGATGTTGTCCTAATCGAGCTGGATATGATTAGTCAATCAGAATGGTCAAGCTTTCGTGAGTTGATGAAAATTTACCAACCAGCTCTTCTAGTAACGAGTGCCGAAGCGACCTTTGAAAAGGCCCGCTTAGCCATCACCATGCAAGCGATAGATTTAATGATAAAACCTTTTTCACCAGCAATAGTCGTAAAAGCCTACCAAAATGCCTTTAGGCAGGCAGAGAAAAAAATCAATAGTAAGACTGATACTTTGCCTCAGTCGAAGAAAACCCTATCGTATGAGGATGTTTTTCTACCACAAGTCAATTCTTGTCAAGATTTCAAGCTTACTGCATTTACAACAGAAAATGTCGATAAGGTTGAAGCTCTTCATACATTCTTATTAGATTATCGATTTAAGGATAAAGTTGACATTTTCCCATTGAACGATACTGTCTTAATTGTGTTTAATGAAAGTTGTTCTGATTTGAAGGAACAATGTCAAAAGGCTATGAGAAAGTGGGAGGAGGTGTTTTCTGAGCCTCTTGCAGTGGTTGTCAATGGTAATCATGATAAGAAAACGTTGCATCAATTATACATAGAAACGAGTAAAATGCTTTCCTTTACATATTACCGAGGCTATCATCAGGTTGTTGAATTTATGTCTGCACCAGATTGGAAGCATATTGACCCATTTCTAACTCCACCTGAGCAAAGAGCATGGATAGAATTCCTTGCATCCTCTGATTTAGATAGCTTAAAGAAGTGGCTCTATAAGGGGTTTCTACAATTACAAGAGCCTTATCCAGATCCAGGCTTAGTGAGAATTAGGTTAACAAGTATCTTGGCACAGGTTAGAAGGTATATGAAGACTTATAATCTTAATGATCTTCAGGACTGTGAGCGAGGGTATCGCTACATATTCAATTCGATTTTATATGATACAGTTCTTTACCGTACTGTCCAAAATTTGATTCTTTTTATCCAAGAAATTCTTTCTACTGTAGAGGGTAAATCAGGTGATTACAAACAAGACCCCATTGAACGGGGAATGGCTTTTATAGAAGCTAATTTCTCAAAAAGTAATTTGAGGCTGGAGGATGTCGCTAAATATGTCGAGCGAAATCCTGCGTACTATAGTCATCTCTTAATAGAAAAAACAGGAAAGAGCTTCATAGACATTTTGGAGATGTTTAGGATGAAAGAAGCAAAACGGCTATTAACAGAAACGAGAAAGCCTATAAAGGAAATATCTATGCTGGTAGGTTTTCGCAACGCAAATTATTTTAGCAGGAGTTTTAAGCGTTATTTTGGATTGTCCCCAAAGGAATTTCGTCTGGAGTGTTAAGGATTGGAAAGCAGATTCTTGAAAAGAGTCTGCTTTTTTATATATCTAAAATAAATGCTATAAATCTATTTATTTTATAGATTACTGGTAAAAAGAAAATGCGGTTTAAGTGAAATAGTTTAGAAAATCTAAGTTTTTGTACATATTTTCCATACAACATTATTTTTATAATAAAAGAAACAATATTTTAGGGAGTGAGTGTATGGATATCAATACAGCAAAATCTAGAGCAATTCCGAACTATAGTGGTACAGCATTACATGCAAAGGGCTGGATTCAAGAGGCGGCACTACGGATGCTAATGAATAATCTTAATCAAGATGTAGCAGAAAAACCTGAAGAATTAGTGGTATATGGCGGTATAGGCAAAGCAGCACGCAATTGGGAATCCTACGATGCAATTGTTAAAACCTTATTAGAATTAGAAAATGATGAAACATTATTAATTCAATCAGGTAAACCAGTTGCCGTTTTCAAGACACATAAAGATGCTCCAAGAGTCCTTTTGGCAAATTCAAACTTGGTCCCGGCATGGGCAAACTGGGAGCATTTCCATGAACTGGACAAAAAAGGTTTAATGATGTATGGACAAATGACGGCTGGCAGTTGGATTTATATTGGCAGCCAAGGAATCGTTCAAGGGACCTATGAAACCTTTGCAGAGCTTGCCAGACAGCACTTTGGCAGAACATTAAGACATACAATTACCTTGACAGCTGGTTTAGGTGGCATGGGCGGTGCTCAGCCTTTAGCGGTAACCATGAACGAGGGAGTATGTATCGCGATTGAAGTGGATGAAAAGCGGGCGGATCGTCGAATTGAAACCGCTTACTTAGATGTAAAAACCAATAACCTTGAAGAGGCACTTAAACTAGCAAAAGAAGCAAAGCACGCCGGAAAAGCATTATCAATTGGATTAATCGGCAATGCGGCGGAAATTTTACCAAAAATGATTGAAATGGGCTTTACACCGGATGTGTTAACAGACCAAACATCTGCCCATGATCCGCTTAATGGCTATATTCCTGCTGGTTATTCCTTGGAGACTGCCACCGTTTTAAGAAAGGAAGACTCAGTGAGATATGTCCAGCTTTCAAAACAAAGCATGGCTGTTCATGTAAAGGCGATGCTCACCATGCAGGAAAAAGGAGCGGTTACTTTTGATTATGGCAATAATATACGCCAAGTAGCCAAGGATGAAGGAGTGGACAATGCCTTTGATTTCCCAGGATTTGTCCCAGCCTATATCCGCCCGCTTTTTTGTGAAGGAAAAGGTCCTTTCCGCTGGGCAGCTTTATCAGGAAATCCTGAAGATATTAGAAAAATAGATGAAGCATTACTACGTGAATTTAAAGATGATGAACATCTATGTAAATGGGTAAGAATGGCACAGGAAAAGATAAGTTTTCAAGGTCTTCCTGCACGAATTTGTTGGCTTGGCTATGGTGACCGTGCTCGTTTTGGAAAGGTGATTAACAATATGGTCGCAGCTGGAGAGGTAACGGCTCCAATTGTAATTGGCCGTGATCACTTAGATGCTGGATCGGTTGCTTCTCCTAATCGAGAAACTGAGGCAATGAAGGATGGCAGTGATGCAGTATCTGATTGGCCGATTTTAAATGCGATGATCAATGCAGTTGGCGGTGCAAGCTGGGTTTCGCTGCACCACGGGGGTGGTGTAGGTATGGGATATAGTCAGCATGCTGGAATGGTGATTGTTGCAGATGGGACAAAGGAAGCAGAAGTACGTCTAGAAAGAGTGCTTACAACTGACCCTGGAATGGGAGTTGTCCGACATGCTGATGCAGGGTATGATCTTGCAATTAAGACAGCGAGAGAAAAGGGAATTAAAATGCCAATGCTTCCAAAAGAATAAGGGGTGAAGGAATGAAGAAGGCAGTTTTTATTAGAAATGCTTCTCAGCTTGTTACGTTACAGGGCAGTTCTGATGCTCCACGTATTAAGGAAAGGATGTCAAAGCTTGATACGATTGAAAATGGCAGCCTCTGGATTGAGAACGGAGTCATTCAATCAGTAGGTAAAGATCAAGAGCTTTTCGGAAAGTATCAATCCCGTTTGGGAGAAGCTGAAATTGTAGACGCAACAGGGAAGCTGGTAACACCAGGCTTAGTCGACCCACATACACATCTTGTTTTTGCCGGCAGCCGGGAAAATGAATTTAACATGCGCCTGCAAGGTTCCACATATATGGAAATTATGAATAGCGGCGGCGGAATCCATGCAACCACAAGAAGAACAAAAAACTCAAGCCATGATGAGCTTTTTCAAGAAAGCTTTGAACGGTTGAATCAATTTTTACTGCATGGAGTAACAACGGTTGAAGCAAAGAGCGGCTACGGAATGGAATGGGAAACGGAGCTTAAGCAGCTGGAGGTAGCGAAGCAGTTAACTAAAAAACATGCAGTTGATGTAGTGTCAACCTTTATGGGAGCCCACGCAATTCCAAAGGAATATAAACAAGACCCAGATAGCTTTGTTCAAATCATCATTCATGACATGATTCCTAAGGTGGCAGCGCTCGGATTAGCAGAATTTAATGATGTCTTCTGTGAGCATGGAGTATTTACACCAGAACAATCCAGGTTGATTTTGGAAGCAGGTAAGCGCCACGGATTAATCGCAAAAATTCATGCGGATGAAATTGAACCTTATGAGGGTGCGGAACTTGCTGCAGAGTTAGGGGCAATCTCTGCAGACCATTTACTGAAAGCTTCGGAAAAAGGGTTGGAGGCAATGGCAGAGAAGGGAGTTGTCGGAGTACTCCTTCCCGGCACAGCATATTTCTTAATGGCGGAGTCTGCAAATGGCCGTAAAATGGTCGACCTTGGAGTTCCGGTTGCTTTATCAACGGACTGTAATCCGGGCTCATCTCCTACGGTGTCACTGCCATTTATTATGAATTTGGGTTGTTTGAAAATGGGAATGACACCAGCAGAAGTCATAACCGCAGCGACCATTAACGCAGCACATGCTATCAATCGCGGTAATGAGATTGGAAGTTTAGAAATAGGAAAAAAAGGTGACGTGACCATTTTTAATGTTGAGAATTATATGAAGCTCCAATACGCCTATGGTGTGAATCATGTAGATACGGTAGTGAAAAAAGGCAGGGTGGTTGTAAGAGGAGGTCAATTAATTGAAGAGCTTTCTATATCCAAAAGTTATTCCTCCTAGTTTTATTTGGAACAGAGTAGAAGATAGAGAAATGTCTAAGGTGCACGAATGGATTCAACCTCTTAGTGGTGTTGGAAAGGCTGAATCCTGTAAGGACGCTGATGCAGTTATTCTTGGTGTGCCGCTTTCCCGCTCCTCGATTAGTGCTTCAGGGGCATCGGAATTTCCGGAAAGCTTTCGCAGAGCGTGGAAAGGCTTTACCACCTATAATCTCGATGAAGAGATCGATTTAGCAGATTTGATGGTGTTAGATGCTGGCGATGTTCCGATGAGTGTGACAGATATCCCAAGATGTCATCAGAATATTAAAGGGGCGTCTATTGCCATACATGACCATTTCCCAAAGTCTGTTGTTTGTGCCATTGGCGGAGACCATTCCATTACGGCGATGATGGTGAAGGGAATGCAGGAGGCAAAGCCAGCTGAAAAAATAGGAATCTTGCAATTTGATACCCATTTTGATTTACGAGATTTAACTGAGCATGGTCCTTCGAACGGTACCCCTATGCGCAACTTAATTGAAAGCGGTATAGTTGAAGCGAAGAATATGTACAATATTGGTTTACATGGTTTTTTTAATACTAAGGATTTAAAACAATATGCGGATGACCAAGGGGTCAATTATTTTACACTGAGGCAAGCTAGAAGGCGAGGGATTACAAATACCGTTAAACAATGTCTTGAAGATCTATCTTCAAAAGTAGACACCATCTATTTAACAGTCGATATGGATGTTTTGGATATCGCCTATGCCCCAGGGGTTCCTGCTTCAACTCCAGGGGGGATGACAACAGAAGAACTGTTAGATGGGGTATTAGCTGCTGGTCAGCACTCGAAAGTCAAAGCAATGGATATTGTATGTCTTGATCCTTTGAAAGACACCTTCGTTCAGCCGACCGTGAAGCTTGGAACGCATTTATTTTTAACTTTTCTTACTGGAGTTAAACAAAGGGTAATAGGATCCATTTTTTAATTAAATAAAATTTTCAAAAGCCTATCCTTAAGTGGACTAGGCTTATTTTTATGGGCAGATTGTAAACATGTTATAGCTTGTTTAGAGAAGAATATCTAATATTGTCGGATTTTAGTAGATATTTAGACCTACTGTTGTCGCATTTTGCGGATAGTGCAAAAAACCTAATAAATTTCAATTATTTGATAAATTTCCTATTTTATTGTTAAAATTTGTGCTATTATGAAAAAAATACAACATTTAAATCCGACATTTTTCCTATATTGGAAAAGTTTTTACAAATAATCAACATTGAGTCTAGTAGAAAAGGAGGATGAATCAGGTTTGATTTTTTTCAGATACATAGAATAGTAGGACGGAAAAAAAGGGGGATTTTTTATGAGTAAGATTGCAAAATATCTATTAGCTTCTTCACTAGTTTTAACACAGATTCCTAGTCAGGTTACACATGCAGAAACAAATTGGATCCCGTATGCAATTGACCCAGCTGGTGACGAGAATCCAAAAAAAGTTGATATTGTCGGGGATGCAATCAATCACGCTGTTTATTACGCTTCTGATAGTCAGTTTGCCTATTTCAGAATGAGGGTAAATGAAAACCCTATTAGTAAACAGGGCTTTGGACAGTTTGCATGGACTGTTCTTTTCAATACTGATAATAACTTAAATAATTGGGATTACATGGTCACAGTTAATGGTCAGAATGAGACAGTAGAACTTTGGAAGAATGATCCACAGACTTCAGGATGGGCGGATGCCGCAGAGGTAAAACTTTGGAGTGGTTCAGCTGTTGAATATTCGGAAGTTAGTATTGCCAATTCAAAGTTTAGCGATGATGATGATTTCTTTATAACTTGGAAAATACCTGTCGGAGTCTTACATGCAATGACCAATATTAATCTATCACTACCATTCCAAATGTTATATTCTACTTCTGCTTCGGCAAACCAGAATAATTTTTATGGAAAAGATGTGATGGGTGGAACACCGGCAACGATAGGTGAAGCTTGGGGCCCAATTATAAACAAACAAAATAATGCGCCAGTAATTACGGGGGAGACAGCTTTTTCTACCTTTAAAAATGAAGCTGTTAATGGTAGTGTTACGGCTACAGATTCTGATGGTGACACAGTATCTTTTAGTGTAGAAACAGCACCAGCAAATGGTTCGGTAATTTTAAACGGCGATGGTTCATGGACCTATACGCCATCTACTGATTTTATTGGAACTGACATGTTTACGATTGCTGTTTCAGATGGCAAAGGAGGAACAGCAAGATTAACAATAAATGTAACTATTTCCACCCCTCCTGTTGTTAACCAAGAGCCAACCGTGAAAGAAATTGGTTCTGTTTCAACCTTGAAAAATACAGAGGTATCAGGATATGTTGATGCAAGTGATGCTGATGGAGATAATTTAAGCTACTCTGTTTCTGGAAATGCTTCTAACGGAACAGCGGTTGTAGATGCAACGGGGAAATGGACCTATACTCCAGTAACGGGATTCACTGGTGCAGATAACTTTACGATTACTGTCTCAGATGGAAAGGGTGGACAAGCAAGTGTAACTGTTCATGTAACAGTGAATGAGCCGCCGAATAACGCACCAGTAGTGAGTGGAATTGAACCTGTAACAACTGAGAAAAACACTCCGGTAGGTGGAAAAGTGACAGCGACAGATGCTGACAACGATTTATTGCATTACTCTGTCACAACCAAGCCAGTAAATGGAACAGTAGTTGTACTAGACGAAGGAGTATGGACCTACACCCCGACTGAAGGTTTTGTAGGTGAAGACAGCTTTGTTATAACAGTATTTGACGGTAAAGGCGGAGAAGCAAGTGTAACGGTGAAAGTAACGGTTACTGAACCACCAAATACAGTGCCGGTTGTGAGCGAAGTTGATCCAGTAACGACAGAAGAAAATACTGCTGTTAGCGGAAATGTAGTAGCGAGTGATGCAGATGGCGACACGTTAAGCTATGCGGTAACAACGGCAGCATCCCATGGAACTGCGGTAATCGATGGTGCAGGAAAATGGACTTATTCACCGGCAGCAGGCTTTGTTGGAGAAGATAGCTTTACAATTACCGTTTCTGACGGTAAAGGCGGAGAAGCAAGTGTAACGGTGAAAGTAACGGTTACTGAACCA
>JBFNER010000011.1:0-132035 GCA_040797665.1 Neobacillus sp.
ACCATTTCACTTATTTCAAAAACCTTAAATTCAGTTTCTTTTAACAGTTGTTTTGCTTTTTCGATCCGAACCATTTTTAAATAATCGACAAAATTCTGTCCTGTATACTCCTTAAACATATGGCTGAAATAGGAGTAATTTAAGGAGATATAATTTGAAACCACAGCAAGGTTTAAATCCTTATGGTAGTTTTCCTTAATATAGGTGATCACTTTGTCCATATACTTTTGCTCTGAGTAAACAGATTTCATTTGCTTTGTGTACTCATGAATTCTCATTAACAGATCCTCAAGAGCATGAAAATACTCATGGAAATCCTCAAAATTATAGATATTTCCAATCCTATTAAAGAGCTTAAATGTCTCTATGGATTCTTCCCCAAGTCTTGAAAAAAAGTTTTCAAAAATAATCTTATTTATAAGTTCACTGACATTTTCAAGATAGCTGATTTCATTAAGGGAGATGGTCTCATAATCAAGCACCTGTAATAGGTTCGACTTGATTTCTTTATCTCTATCAGTCCCAAGCATATTTGAAATTTTTTCAATTAAATCAACCGGCAGGGAAGATACGCATTGGTTCTCTTTTATGAAATCATAGAAGATCACCTTTCTTCTTGGAAAGATAAAATGATACTTTAAAGCATATTCTGCCTGTTCGTACGTCTTCTTTAATTCCGTAATGTCTTCGGCCTTCTCACTTATTCCGATTGAAAAGATGGAATAAAGATCTTTCCCGAACTGCTCCGCTAAGTAAGAAAACACTGATTTATCTTCTGTAATCATGACTACTCGTTCATCTTTATCAAGGAAACAGACAGGCGTTTCATGAGACTTATCCACCTGAAGGAATTGATTCATTTGATTTAGTATGACCGCACCTTCAATTTTCCTTCCCGTATCAACTACACCCACGTAATACCCAAATGAAAATTCTCTAAGTTTCATTTTTTTAAAAATTTCTTCAATGTCACTCTTTTGGAGGTTTGAATTTAATAGAATATAATTAAACTGATTTGCTCGATATTCGTCAATATGTTGATAGGTCACCGTATTACTCGATTCAAGTTCCTCCATGGTCAACTTTAACGTATTGAACAACTCGGTTCGGTTTACAGGCTTTAATAGATAATTAATCACCTTGCATTTTATCGCTTCTTTCGCATATACAAAGTCGTCATATCCACTAAGAATAATTATGGCCGGCTTATGTTCCATCTGTTGAAGTTCTTTAATCAACTGAATTCCATCCATACGCGGCATTTTTATATCAGTAAGTAAGATATCAATATCCACCATGTTATCGAGTGCTTCCTGCCCATCTGCTGCAATAACAAAATCGAATGTATCTGGAAACTCTCTGTTTATCATAGCCTGTAATCCAAGACGGATATTCTTCTCATCATCAGCAATAAGGATTTTATACACTGTGGATGCCCCCTTTCATGATTTTGCAAGGCATTTTGATCGTCACGATTGTAAACTCACCTTCGACACTCGATACATGTAAACCATACTGCTTTCCATAATAAAGGACGATTCGTTCATTTACATTTCTTAGTCCAATGCCACTACTACTATTATGAGAATCAGTTTGGTTTTCTTGTTCGGAGGATATCTTTTTATTAAGCATCGTACATTGTTCTTCGCTCATTCCAACACCGTTATCCTTAATCTCAATGATGGTAAGTTCATCTTCAAACCTAGCTTTCACCTTAATCAGTCCTTTGCCGGAGATAAGCGCCGGCTTTAGACCATGCTTTACAGCGTTTTCAATGATTGGTTGAAGCGACATCTTTAAAACTTCCTGCTCTAGCATCTCTTTTGGAATATCTATCCTTAAATCCAGCAATCCGTCTAGCCGCAAATTCATAATATCAATATAATTTTTGATATGATTAAGTTCCTCTTCAAGAACAACAAAATCCTTTTTCCACTTTATGTTGTAGCGCATCATTTCTCCAAGAGAGGTGACTGCATCTGAGATGTCATATTTCCCTTCAATTTCTGCCATCATCTTAATGTTTTCCAGCGTGTTGTAGAGAAAATGAGAGTCGATTTGTGTTTTCAATGCTTTTAATTCAGCTTCCTTCGTAACAGCTTGTTTGTTTACCGCCTCAGCAATTAGACCGTTGATTTTCCGCACTAAACTCTTAAAATGCGATGCAAGTTCACTAATTTCATCATTACCACTGATTTCAGTTTCAAAAGAGAAATCTCCCTTTTCCACCCTTTTCATTGAGTCTTTCAGCTGATACATTTTTTTAAGGAGCAATGAGACGAGAGCGTACGTGAATAGCGAAAGAATAACAACAAGTGTGACAATACCGGTTAAAATGATCGTTCTTGTATTAGCAATTTCAGCATAAAGACCCTCTAAGGATATGACGTTAATTAAATAACAATCAAGATCATCAATATAGGAAGAAATAACAAGATAGGGAGTTTTATTATTCATAAATTGGAAACTGCCCGTATCTGCTGGCTTTTGTTTGACAAACGCACTTTTTAACTCTTCAATGTTAATGGCTTCATCCTCAAAGAAGGTATGTCGGGGATTCTTAATAATATTTTGCTCATGATCTAACACTACATAGACCATCTGCGGATCATTTGCTGATCCAAACATTTTCGGAAAAAAGTTTTTCAGGAACATATTGATCTCGATAATACCCAAATGCTCTCCTTTTGGAAAATCTAATTCTCGAAAAAGCGAAATTTGGGAGGTGTTCTGTAATGGTAGTCTTTCAAGCACATCCTCAGTCTGTTGCTCAAACCACCATAACTCCATACCGTTTCTCTCAATGACTTCTTCTCTCCAAGGTTTTTTCATAATCCGCTTTTCACGGAATAAGATTGGCCACATTTCAGTTACATAAGGATTTGTTGTATATAGACGTATATGCTCGATTGCTGGATTGTTCGCTTGCAGCCTTGTAACATTCGTTAGAGCGTTCATTTTAAAATCTATCAATTCATTAATATTTGCTTCGTTCCTTGTTTTCACAAAGTCGAGAAACTCCATATCTGAAACCACCATTTGAGCCGTTCTTCTCATGGTTTCAATGTTGTTTTTGATATGAATTTTTTCGATCTGCAGCATATTCTCATTTTTATTCTTAATATCATTAATTGCCCGGTCATAAATTTCCCTTGAGTAATAAATGGTAAAAATAATGATTGGGATAATAATAATCAACACATACAACCCAATCAGCTTTTGCTGCAGTGAAAGGCTATTAATTCTATCTGTCGCTTTCTTTAATAGTCGTCGTTGTAACATCTATTTCACTTCCCTATTTTTAACACCATAAAAGTAGTATATCGATATTTTGATCTTACTAATATAGGAAGTCTTTCTAATTTGTGAACAGTGAAATGAATCATTAAAAACCACAGTTAAAGGAATAGACCGCCCTCCTAGATTATTTTTTAATCTAGTAAGGCAGTCTTATTTTATCCTTTATTTAGATGCTGCATCCAGCTTCTTTTTGTTTAATTCATAAATCTCTTGTTGATATTCTTTTACTTTATCAAATCCGTAAGAATCACGTTTCTTTTTAAATTCTTTTAAAAGTGTATCGAATTCTTCGTCAGATTTTGCAAGAAGTAATTTTGGTAATGTTTTTCCCCACTCTTGAGCAATTTTACTTGCTGCTACACCTTCTGCAGAAGTACCAGTTGGGTCAATACCATCGAATGCTGCAAAGCTCATTGTCTTTCCTTTTGTCCAATCTTCTAATTGCTTGAAAGGCTCAGCTGCAGGTGGTGCCCAATCAAGGCTTAGGTTTGTATCCATTAACATCCAATATTTAAAGGATCCACCGTATTTTTGGTCAAAAGCTGCACGGTCTTTGTTTAACAAGTCAAGAACTTCCGACTTAAATTGAGGTTTACCGTCAACTTCTTCATACGTTTCTCCTTCTTTACCTAGATACACATCTTTCTGTCCTTCTTCACTAATCAAGTATGTTAGGAATTGAATTGCTCTTTCCTTATCTTTAACATCTTTAGAAATTAGTGTAACTGTCCAGCCTGAAATACTGTCACCAGCTAAAGTTGG
This sequence comes from Neobacillus sp., assembly GCA_040797665.1. GTDB lineage: Bacteria > Bacillota > Bacilli > Bacillales > Cytobacillaceae > Neobacillus. Next base: position 4,063 of record JBFNER010000011.1, read on the forward strand.
AGCATCACCATTTGAATTGGCAGGACCATCAACTGCAATGTATACAGAATTAGGATCTTTAGCAAACAATGCTAGCTGTTGTGCAGCTAAATCGCTGCGTTGATATAGCATAGCAAAGTATCTTCCTTGAGCAATCTTTTCTTCCATTTGTGGACGTTTGTCAATAAAGATATCTTTCGCTAAAAGACCTTTTGAGTTAGCTGCTCTGAATGTTTTTAACCATGCAAGATATTCTGGATCTTCATTACGATCATACACTTTACCGTCTTTTTCCATTGGAATAGCTAGGAAGTTTTGTAGATAGTCTTCTAAAGATGTATTACCTACATCAGTAAACTCATTTAATCCAAATGGAATTAATGGAGCGCCATTTACTTCAGGGAATTTTTTCTTAGCAGCTTCAAGAGCGCTTAAGAAACCTTCTGGAGTGCTCATATCTGGGCTACCAATTGCTTCATACATATCTTTTCTAACTAGGAAAGTCTGGTTAGATGGTTTTAGTTCCTTATACTTATCGAAATCCTTTGGTGAAGAAGATGCATTTGGGTAACCATAAGTATTGCCATCTTCTTGTTTATACCACTCGATTTTTGCACCATCAGCAACCTTAAAGAAATAAGGATCGTATTGGTCAGCAAGCTCATTAATAGGAAGAACTAGTTCTCCTTCAATCATCTTTTTAACTGCATCTTCCCACCAGCCAAGTGTGATGAAATCAGGTAGTTTACCAGAAGCAATCATCGTGTTCATTTTCTCTGCTTCATTACCAGCCGGAGAAATAAAGTTTACAGATACGCCAGTCTTGTCCGTAACATATTTGGAAACAACATCGTCGCCCCATTTATGTGCGAACCAAGAGAAGTTTACATACCAGTCAAAAGTAATTGGCTCTGTATTAGACTTCCAGCCAGGCTCATCTGCAGAAACCTTAGGCTTGTCTGTCCCCTTTTCGTCGGAAGCGGTTTCATTTGTACCCTTAGAGCAGCCAGAAAATAGTGCTAATACTAAAGATAGTACAAGGAGAATAGCAATGCTCTTTAAAGTAGATTTTTTATTCATGTTTGACCCTCTCTTTTTTTTATTTTTGTGGCAGCACCTATGAATAACTTCATGGCTTTTTATAGAGGGGAAGCTACTATATTGTCTTCCCCTTATACTGGTTTTACAAACCAAACGATGATGTTAGAGCATAAAGTGATACCCAATATATTTAAATTTCTTCAGTAGAAGAAAATTTAAATCTAAATCACTGTTTGGATCATCCTTTTACTGAACCAATTAGCATTCCCTTAACAAAATACTTCTGAAGGAATGGATACACTAGCATAATCGGCAAAGTTGTTACAACCATCGTTGCTAATTTAATAGATTGTGAAGTTACAGTCTTTGTTGCAATTGTTCCAGATGCATTCATCATCATCTGATTAGAACTAGATTCGGCAACAACCTTATACAAATATGTCTGAATCGGCTGTAAGTCCGGATTGTTTACGAAGATAACTCCGGCAAAATAATCATTCCATTGATATACACCTTGGAAGAGTGCAATCGTTGCAATTACTGGCATCGAAAGTGGAATGATAATTTTAATAAAGATCATAATGTCGTTTGCACCATCAATTTTCGCAGCTTCTTCTAGTGAAGCTGGTAGTTCTCTAAAGAAGGAGACAAAGATAATAAGATGAAAGAAGTTAAACAATGTTGGGATAATATAAACTAAGAAGTTATCAAATAAACCAATATCCCTAATCAGTAGGAAGTATGGAATTAATCCGCCACTGAAGAACATCGTAATGATTCCAACCATCATATATACTTTTCTTCCATAAAGATCTTTTCGTGAGAAGGCATAGGCAACCATTGCTGTAAAAAACACATGAGTCAATGTACCAATTACCGTTTTTCCAATGGTTACACCAAAGGATGTAAGAATTCCTGGATTCTCAAAAACCGCCTTATAGTTTTCAAAGGTAAATTCTCGAGGCCACCAATAGATGCCACCCTTCATCGCATCAACACCATCATTCAACGAGTTGACGAGTACATACCAGATTGGGTAGATTGTTACTGCACAAATAATTAGCATAATCAAGAGGTTAATATTATCAAAAATATATTCACTCTTGGTTCTTCGATTCAGTTTGAATAGCTTAAACATGGTACCTCACCTCCCTAAAATAAAGATGTTCCGTCTAATTTTTTAGTAATCTTGTTTGCAGACAGCAACAATATGAACGCAATGATTGCTTTAAGTAATCCAACAGCAGTTGCGTAGGAGTAACGAGCATTTTGGATACCAAGCTGATATACATAGATATCAATAACATTACTCGCGCTTTCATTTAGAGAGTTTCTGAGTATTAATATTTGATCAAAATTCGAATTCAAGACTCCGCTTACAGCTAGGATGAAGAGAATCGTAATGGTCGGACGAATAGACGGTAGGGTTACATGCCACATTTTTTGTAAGCGGTTCGCACCGTCAATTGTTGCTGATTCATATAACTCTGTTGATACACCAGAAATAGCTGCTAGATAGATGATCGCTGACCAACCAAGCTCTTTCCAAATATCAGAGAGGATAACGATCGCCCAGAAATTATCTGGTTCTGCTAAGAAGTTTGTCCTTTCGCTTATCACACCAAGTCCTAATAAAATATCATTTAAAACACCAATATCTGCTAGCCATGTAGTAAGGATACCACCTAACACTACCCATGATATGAAGTGAGGTAAATAGGAAATTGTTTGAACTGCTTTTTTAAACTTAAGTGAAGTAAGCTCATTTAGCATCAGTGCGAATATGATTGGAAGTGGAAATCCGATCAAGAGTTTAATTAAACTGATTCCTAATGTGTTCTTTATAACAATCCAAAAATTATCATCTTGAATAAATTCCTTGAACTGCATTAATCCAACCCAAGGGGCCTCTGAAATCGGTTTAATGATGCTGTATTCTTTAAATGCAATGATCAAACCATACATTGGGATGTAATTGAAAATGAACATCCACAATACTCCCAAAAGAGCCATCACCTGTATATACTTTTGGGAAGCGATTCTATTTCTAAATACTCTAAACTTTTCTTTTTTCGTAACCTTTTGTGGAATGGGTTCAGTAACCTGTTGTGCTGCTTGCTGTATTTTGACTGCCATTCTTTCACCACCTTAGTTGCATATGTTTCTTATAACCTTATAGTAAATGAAATCGCTATCTATTATTAAGCCATCAAATTTCACTTAGGGTAGCATATTTTTGGTTTTCTAAAATATTGGTACTGCCACGATGACATCGCTTACAGTTTTTATAATAATAAAAAAAGGATGTCACAAAATCGCCATTTTGTGACACCCATATTCCAAGCTTTTTCAATATTTTCTATCTATGATACGTACCCGGCTTCGCCTTTCATGACTTGAGCTTTATCTAATTCCGGATGAACCTGCTTAAGCACAGAAGGTCTTGCAAGGAATAAAACAATACCGACACAGACAGAAGCAGACAACAGTAAGATCCACTGCGCTGGAAAAATATCATATAAGAAGCCGTACAACACCATTCCTAAAGGCATCAGCGCCATCGCCATCGTTTCTAATATGGAGAAGACCCGGCCTTTATAGTCGTCATCAATCTGCTTTTGCATCATCACCTGCATTGGAGTATTCACGACAATGACTAAAGCACCTAGACTGAACATTACGAGCAAATAATAACCAAACACCATTCCATAAGACATGTGTACCATTAAAGGAATCGAAATGGCTGCCATACTTAATCCCATCCCAATGATGGCACGTTTTGAGACTAGAAGTGGAAATCTCACTTCTTTCCTTACCGAAAAGTAAATGGACATCAGCAGCATCCCGATTGCAAAGGCTCCTTGTGTAAATCCAAAGTGCTGCGATTCCATCTTCATTTTTTCAATTAAAGTAAAGGAATAACCTACTTCAAAGGCTGAAAAAAGAAAATTAACAGCTAACGCGATCCAAATGATGCTGACGAGCAGAGGATTTAATTTCAAGTAAGTAATACCCGCCTTCATATTTTGCCACATTGTTTCCTTTTCCACAGATTCCCCCTTTTCTTTGCGATTGGCAAAAAGATTAAAGTTCATCGTAGATTCTAAGGCTACAGCAATAATGGAAGCTGCAATATAGAGAATGAGGAATAGCTCCATGGAAACTGCGCCGTACAAAAGGCCTCCGACAGCAGGACTGCCAATGGCTGCGAATGAGATCGATATCTGATTTAATGACATTGCTCTTTGAACCCTAGCTTGATCGACTAGACCTGTGATTGAAGAGGAAAAGGTCACTCCAGACAGCATGGAAGTGATCGACAAGATACATGACGTACTATATATTGCTGTTAACGATAGACCTGAAATGATACTTACCGTCAAAAGTCCGCCAATGGCCAAGGTTGTGGTGATTTGCGCAATGATGACAATCATTTTCCGTGAATATTTATCCACTATTACCCCAGCAAAGGGTGCCAGCAGAGTACGAGGCAAGATATTACATATTAGATTTAAGGCAAAACTTGTTGCAGAGCCAGTTGCCTGTAATATATAGAAACTAATCGCGAAAGAATATACTTGAGCGCCAAACGAGGAAATAAGTTTGCTAACGGTAAATGTCCATAAATGATACGTGGCTTTTTTTAGCTTATTCTTATCTTCCATCCTAATCCCACCCTAAAAGTTTAATTTAATTAAACAAAGTATATCACTCTCCCTCTTCCTTTTCAAGGGAAAGTTTAATATAATTAAACAAAACACAAAAAATAGGAGTGTGCCTATATTATGTTAGGTGAGCGAATACGACAAATACGCAAAAGTAAAAAGATGACGCTTGAAGCGCTCGCTGGTGCTGAACTTACTAAAGGAATGCTTAGCCTGATAGAAAACAATAAGGCGAATCCGTCAATGGAAAGCTTAAACTACATCGCAAAACGTCTCGGTGTAGAGATCACCGACTTATTAGAAGAGGTCAGTTCAATTGAATTGAGAGACATTCTAGAGAAAGCGGAAAAGTTATTCAATACGGACCAAAAGAAACTGCCCGATAAACATAAACAACTCATCACTCTAATCGAACCCCATATTTCAAATCTTCCCCAAGGATATGAAGGAGCGCGATTATTAGATATATTCGGGCGCAGCCTCTGTCTTGAGAAACAAGAAGGATGGGAGAATTATTATCAAAGGGCAGCAGCCATCTATGACGACATGAACTTAACGGCTAAACGAGCAGGTATCGGTATTTTTAGAGCAATGGTCAAGTTTATTGAACATCACTATTCAGACTCGTTACACATTCTGCTAAGTGAACGTGGAGATATAGAAGCTAGACATGCATATATGGATCCGATGACACGTGTAGATTTTGATTATCATGAGGCCATTTTACATTTTGCGACGGGTGACTCTACTTCCGCTGAGGATGTCATGGAAAAGGCCATTCAATATTCTAAGGAACATAGGATCTATTATCGAATTGATGATTTATACCGGCTTGCTTGTCTACATGCGATTATGAAGAAGGACCTTGAAAAGAAAAACTATTACCAAACAAAGTTAAAGCTATTTGGAGAGTTTGCTGAAGATCAAAATGCCATTGTTTTTTATGATTTCTTCGAGGTCATGTGCCTTATCTCAGAGGATCAAAATTATCGTAAAGCACTTGAGATTATTGAGACACATTTACTTGACCCTAAAATGGAGGAATATTATGGGCTATGGTACCCAGAGAAGGGAAAAGCCTTATATGGACTTGGGAAATTTGCGGAGGCACTCCATTATTTTGATAAAGTAGAGATACCAGATTATGCTCATCATCCATTCGATCTATCATTGTTGTATATTGTGGATTCTTACAAGGCCCTTTGTCATATGGAAATGGAAAATGCAGAAGAAGCTGTACAGTTAGCAAAAAGAGCAGTAGAAAATTTAGCCCCTCTTCCAGACACACTTTACAAGAATTTTGCTATTGATACTTACCATAGCATTAAAACAAACATCCGCTGAGAATAGTGTGAACTCAGCGGATGTTTGTTTTCTAATTATGTAAAATAAAGGCCATCATCGATTTATCTTTTTTAAAGTTCCAGTCAATAAAGATATCCCTTACCGATTTTTGAAAGATTTCCTCAAACCTGCCCTCACGATGAAAATACGTTTTTTCTAACTGATCCTTTGTAAATTGCAGTTCCTGTTGAAAGCCTCTTGAAATAAGTGCTTTTTCAATAGGCACTAAAATTCCCTCTCTTTCAATCAAGACGATGGATGGAGAAATCGGATATGTATGTATTTTATCTGGTACTTTTTCAACCAATAGGCTGATCCTCCCGATTTCCGATTCTAACCTTTGAAGATCAAAAACGACATTGGCAGGCGGTTCTACTTCCCTTTCAAGCACAAACATTAGAATTCCTGAATTATTCGGGAGGTTCCAATCATGGTAGGCTTCTTCCACATCAACATCAAGCGTAACTTGAATAACCCCTTTAACCTCGTCTAGAAGATGGTCAATAATCACTGCTCTAGCATGGTCAACATACTTGCTCTGCCCTTGCTGCAGGAGGACATCTTCCATAGGCGTTAAAAAACCACGTATATAGGTAACAAGATAATTCCTGCATATGGTGGTATAGCAGGACTGTGGTCCTCTTCCAAACTTCTTCCGCAATAATTTACTAATATAACTACTGAGATACTCTTCCTTGTGTTGATCCACCAACTGCATCCTACTCCTTGTTCCCGCTCAAATTAGATCAAGCTCCAAATAATTAACTCGTATCGTTAGTATATACGAAAATGCTAATTTTAATAGGTCATGCAGAAGGCAAACCATCTTTCTATAAAGATACTTTATTGAAATTAAAGATCAGTAAATTGCGGTTATTAGTATGATCTAAAATTAAAAATAAGTCGTCGATTCCGCGGTTAAATTGCTTTTCAAATAATTTCTTATGCTTCAAATAACCGTTTTTTATCTCCTTTGACTGATGCAGTAATAAATCAAAACAACCTCTTTTATACAAAATATGATCCACTTCTAAAAAGACCCCTTTAGATTCAACAACACAATAATTTTGTGTATACTTGACAATCCTTGATGAACCAGGGACTTTATGAAGCCTTGAACCAATCTCACTCAAGAGCCTGACCGTCTCAGTCTCAAAAACACCGTCAACTTTCTGCTGGTCATGAAGTTCTTGACCCTCAAGTAGCAGTAGACCATTATTTGTATCATAATTCCAATCATAGTAGAAGGTCTTATACTCTGTACCCAGGACCCTTGACGCTTCATTGACAAACTCTTCAGCAACCGCATTAAATACGCTCAAACGGAACTTAGTTGCCAATAGTATATCTTCATTTCTAAGTAAAACTTCCTCTGAAGGCGTGATAAAGTTTCGCATGAGCACATACACTCGATTGCCTCTTTTGGTTACATTACAGGTCTCGGGCCCTTTTCCAAACCCGCGTTTTAACATCTTACTAAAATTACTGCTGAGATACAGCAAATCTTCTTGAGTTGTTTTTATCACTGCATCATCCCCCTTCATCAAAAAATAACAAAAAGGCCTAACTTCTACAAAAGAAGTTAGGCCACGGTTAGACGACTATTTTATAGTTTCTCCCATTTACCATACAATCAAATAGTTATTAATGTTTTTCCCTGTAATTACGATTAAACTAATGACTGCAAGACATTAGACTAAAATAGTCTACCACTTTTCTCACATTAATTCAATAAAATTTTAGCTTATTCATTTATATAATTCAGTAGCATTAGCGACCTGATATCGACTCAAATCAAGCTCTAAATCAAGTCCTAATGCAAGCTTGGCGAGCTCCGCACCAAGGTAAGGACCGCTTGTTAAGCCAGATGCCCCTAAACCGTTCGCTACTAAAATCCCTTCGTGTTCAGGCAACGCACCTATTACCGGGAGAAATCCCGGTGTGTAGGGCCGAAATCCTACTCTTGTTTCAAGAATGGTGCCCGCTGTTAAGCCAGGAGCCACCGCTAAAGCTTTACTCAAGATTTCAAACTGACCGCCTGCCGTTATTCGATGATCAAATCCTGCTTCATCTTCATGAGTGGCCCCCATGACAACACGACCATCTTCAAACGAAAGAATATATTGTGAGGTAGGCGGCATTACCACTGGCCAAGAGCCTGTATCCAACCCTGGCAATTCAAGGTGAATAATTTGCGCCTTCTGCGGTGTTACATTAAAAGGTACACCCAGCGGCTCGATGATCTCTCTTGACCATGCCCCTGCAGTGACCACGACCAAATCTGCCATGATTGTTTGTGACTCTAAATTGATCCCCATAACCTTATTATGTTTAAAAAGTAAAGAGGCATTTCCATGCAGCAAGGAAACTCCATTTCTGATTGCCGCATTCACCAAGGCGTTTCGCAGTGCTCTACCATTTACCCTTGCCCCGCCGCCTATGAAAACCGAACCAAACTCCTCTGATAAAGGTGGGAATAGGGCTTTCGTTTCAACTGGAGTTAACATTCGGATTTCCCCGATTTCTGGTGCATCTCCCCTCCGCTTCAATGCACGTGCTGCCATTTGTTCCAATTTTCCTGCATCTGTATGTAAGCTAATCGCCCCTACCCGTTTATAGCCTGTTTCTGTTTCACCATCTTCCTCCAATTTGGCAATCAATTCTGGATAATAACGTGCACCGCCTTTTACGAGTTCATACCAATCCTTATTCCGCCTCTGTGAAACCCATGGACAAACAATCCCCGCAGCAGCATCTGTTGCCTGTCCAGTATCCTGACGGTCAACTAAGATTACCTCAACATCATGCTTACTAAGGTGATAGGCAGTTGAGGCGCCGAGAATTCCTGCACCAATCACTATTATTTTCTTCATAAAACACCTTTTCCTGCTTTTTTATGTACTTTACCATTTTTTTAATAAAAATAGAAATAACCCATTCTGCTGAGAATGGGCACTAGTTTGATTAAGATTAAAACATACTCAGCTTGTACTTCTTTGATAGAAGTTCCAGCAGTCTAATGCCGGCAATGCTATTTCCTCTTTCATCTAACGCAGGGCCAAATATTCCAATACCAAATCTGCCTGGAACAGCCCCCATGATGCCTCCCGATACACCACTCTTGGCGGGAATGCCAATCTTAATGGCAAATTCCCCTGACGCATTGTACATTCCGCAAGTCACCATAAAGGTTTTACAAATCCGGGCAATATCAACAGGCATAATCTGTTTTCCATTTAAAGGATCAACCCCATCTAGAGCAAACACGAGTCCAATCCGTGCTAGGTCTAAACCATTCATTTCGATCGCACATTGTTTGGTATATAGATCTAATAATTGTTCCACGTCCTCACGGATTATCCCGTGCTGTTTCAAAAAATAACACAATGCCCGATTTAAATGAGCGGTTTCCATCTCAGATTCTGCTACTTCCTGACAATAGTCAACGGTAGAATCCCCTGCCAATTCTTGTACAAAAGACAACAGGCGCTGAAATCTTTCCTCCACAGAACTTCCTTTTATCATATGTGTTACAACCAAAGCACCTGCGTTAATCATGGGATTCAAGGGTTTTGCCGGCATTGATTCTAATTTGGCTATTGAATTAAATGGGTCACCTGTAGGCTCCATTCCCACACGTTCAAACACATAGCTTGGGCCTCTATCCATCAAGACAAACGCTAAGCTAATTACTTTTGAAATACTTTGAAGCGAGAACTCCTTTGAAATCTCTCCCGCAGAAACACAATTTCCGTCCGGATATTGTATGGCTACTGACAAATCACGAGGATTTGCTCTTCCAAGTGCAGGAATATAATCAGCAACCTTTCCGTGTTGTGTACAGGACATCGCTTCTTCAACAAACGCTTGTAATTCTTCACTGGATTGACATAGCATGTTTATCACCTATTTCTATGAGGAATATCGCTTTACTTATATTACCCATATAGAAATGAAAAGATAAAAAGACGTATTAAATCATTTCTTATAAAAAGAAGATTAGCAGCTGTGCGGCAATGGCTACGAATATTAGGGCGAAGGGATAGGCCGCTGCGTAGGCAATGGCTGGATCCTCTGTGTCAATCAGTTGATTCGCTGCCCCAAGACCTGGAGTACTTGTCATTCCTCCACATAATGCCCCAAGTGAGTGTACAATACTTAGCCTGAATAATTTCCTAGCAATGAAGTATCCAGCAATGATCGGAAAGGTGGTAATGATTGCTCCTCCAATTACTAGACGCAAACCCTCCTGCTGCACAACATCAACAATTCCCGTACCTGCAGTTGTACCTGCACCTGCTAGAAATAGCACGAGCCCAATATCGCGTATCACCTGATTAGAAGGCTGATAATACCGGGCATGGATAGGTCCCAGCTTTCCGAAGTGACCGATAATTAACGCTATAAACAAAGGTCCGCCCGCAACCCCCAATGTAATCGTGCCAAGCCCCGGTAAATGGATCGGCATCATCCCTGCAATGATACCCATTAGAAGAATCAAGCTTAAGGAAAGTAGATGGATGTTTGTAACAGTCAATTTCTTTTTACTAAAAAGCTTTTCAACCTTATTAAGGCGATCCTCACTGCTGACAATGGTCAGCACGTCCCCGCGTTCTAATCGCCACTTTGGTCCTTGATTAAACTCAAATCCACCCCGTTCAATTCGAGTAACCGTAGCCCCATACCTGCTCCTTAACCCAATTTCCTTCAATGTTTTACCAATCATTTCGTATGCGTCCACTGTCACCTTGCGAAGCTTGACATGGTCCACATTTTCAAAGTTTGTCGTAACCCTCCTCCCGATTCTTTCACAAAGCTGTGCTAAATCCTCGTGAAGCCCGACCGCTACTAGACGGTCGCCGACTAAAATGACGGTATCATTTAAAGCAATGATATTCCTGTCCCCGCGAATCACTCGGCTTATGACCACGGATTCAAACTGAGTAAAATGTAATTCCTTCAGTGTCTTTTTATTAATCATTGGATTTGTCACTTCAATGGTTATCACTTCTGGAGATGCCTCATTGCGGACGGGTCCGGTTTTCATTTTAAGATCATCCTGAAGATTGGTCTTTATTAAGCGAGGAAGTAATTGTACAAACAAAACTACAGCGACCACTCCGAAAGGGTAGGCAATTCCATAACCAACCGAGGCAATAGGATCATTCGTCGCTTGAAGGGCTGCCGCTAGCCCTGGTGTACTCGTAAGGGCACCTGTCATAATTCCGATACTGAGAGCAGGAGATAAATGGAACAGCTTTGAAACGATAATCGTTGTAACAGACGCTACTAATACAATGAGTAATCCAATAATTCCGAAGACAATCCCGCTCGATTTCATCATTCTAAAAAAGCGCGGCCCAGCCTGTAGACCAACCGCTACGATAAATAATCCTAAACCAAATTGCTGGATAACCGAAGGAATTTGATAGCCAAAATGTCCAAAGACCATCGCTGCCAGCAGCACTCCAGATGTCCCCATACTAATCCCTTTGATCTTAATCTGCCCTAGCACGGAACCCACAAATAAAATAATAAATAACAGTGCGAGTGGTTCTTTTAGTAAATCTCTTACCATATCCATAGCTGCTTCCTCCATATACTTCGTCCAAGCATTCATTTAAAGCTTATTTTCTCATAATCAAAGTAACTTAAGTCATCCATATTTTACAGTTTTATGAAATTAAAAAGGAACAGCGCTTTCACTGTTCCCTTCCATCCAAATATTAATGGTCACGATTCACAATATAATTCAATAAATGCTTAAGAAATGTATGACTGCGTGGTAATTCCTGCAACGCTTCACTTGCTAGACAATAATGTTCCCACATCGCTTTCTTCGCACCAATGGGACCCAAGATGGAAACAAAGGTAGTATGATTGTTTTCTGCATCTTTTCCGATTGTTTTTCCGAGTAGCTCCAGATTTCCTTCTACATCAAGCAGATCATCTTTAATTTGAAAAGCAATGCCGGCATGGTAGGCAAATTTTTTCAAAGCAGCCATTTCTGCCTCACTTGCTTTTGCAAGTATGGCAGGCATGATCAGGGAGGCTTCAAAAGCCATTCCCGTTTTGTAAAAACACAAACTGTTCAATTGTTCTATTGTTGAAGGTTTTCCCCTTGAACCCAAGTCCATTGCCTGTCCCTTACACATGTCGGCTGTCATCTGCGCCGAATACCTGATTAACGTAAGCACCGTTTCAGCATCAAATTTGTTTAGTGAGGCCTGTTCTTCAATGGCTTTTTGTGTCAGAAAAAGACCGGTTAATTCAGCGATAGCACTGTTATACACTTTATGAAGAGTTGGACGTCCCCTTCGGATGGACGCATTATCCTGGGAAGGCAAGTCATCGAAAATTAACGAAGCCGTATGCATATATTCCAACGACCTTAAAAGCGGCACAATCGCTTCAGGCTCCAGCCCATATGCTCTTACACCCATAACCCACGTCATAATTGGCCGCAATCGCTTGCCATCCCCCGCCAAGCTGTAGTTCGCAGCGTCAATAATCGGCTCATTTAGTAAGGCTTCGTGTTTCTCTTTAGGGATCACTAACATGGTATTGATCTGATTCCGTACAGACTTAACCGTTTCTACAAAATCTTCCTGCTCCTTGCGTTCATTTTTTAAAAGGGTAATGATATGATCACGAAGCAATTTATCAAAGAAATCAACATCGTCTGCTTTTGCCACCATCTTTTGAATGAGACGATTAAACTCAGGCTCTCCGGAAGCAAACAGCTTCATGACCTCATTGTATTTTTCCGTTCCCATTCGTTCTTTATAGCGCTTCAGTCCATTAATTGCCCGGTCGAGAATTACCTCACATGTCTTCCGGTCTGACTGAAATACGTGATGGATCAGATAGTTGATGACTGTCCAATATAATTCAAACGGGTTTAGCAGGTCTGTACGCTTTTCATGATATTTTAAATAATACGTATACGGTGTAACCGAGCCTTCTTCCATGTCCTCAAACATATCTGCGAAATCATCTGCCAGTTGATTATAGATACCATATAGGAAGGTTCGATTGTCAAAGCCGGCGTCCTCGGGTGCACTAATTACGGAACGAACAATCAATCGGGAAGAAGAGGATTTGACAATGATGGGAATATATAGTTCTTCATTCGTATAGTGTGGATTAGATAAATCCTTGATTCGGTCCACTTCTTGAGAATGAAAAAATACATAAGCTTGCTCATAAAATGACTTCAGAGTCTCCTGTCTTTGATGTGCCTTAATATACTCAAAGGCTTCTCGCAATTCTGAATGGATAAACTGAATTAATTCTTTATTCCTGCCGGTCCATTTGCCCAACTCTGGCACTGTTCCTGTGGTTAGCGTCGTACGGATTAAATTCGTATACTGTTTTTCCTCATCTTCCGTTAAAATCTTCGCATCTAGGAGGTCATCAATGAAGGGGTAGGTTAATCCATAGGAATAGCCTAATCTAATGGCTTCGTCTAATTTTTGAGCCCGTTCCTCTGGTGGTGTGTCCGCATTCATCTCTTCCACCTGATGCATAATGACACCCGCGATCAGTTTTATTAGTTTTCGCTTGGCATGCTCGGGGTCCATCCCTTCTGGAATATAGGAGGAGACTAGCTTTAGTTTGTTCATAACCCAAATAAAAGAGCTTTCAACCGCTTCCTTTTGGGCCCAGCGATACAGCCCCGCCATGCTGAATGTATCTGAATTGTCTGCTGAGGTTGGTTGAGTCAGAGTGTTTTTTAAGCTATCAACCACTCTACGGATTCTTGCCTCTGTATTAGTGGAGTTCAGTGCTTTGCCTAAATCGCGCATAAATAGATAGGAAATGCTTCGATCAAGATAATGATCTAGCTTCCCTGTGAGATTCAGCCAGCGGATATATTGATGATATCCCTCTGGGCCTCGCTTTTTCCTTTTTCGTGAAAAAGGAAATAGTGAATAATGATGAATATGATTATGCTTCCATAATTGTATATCTTTCGTTAAAGCAGGGACGTAGGTCTTCTGCACGGCCTGCATATTAAGTTCTTTAAAATAAGCAGCAGCCCTTTGTTCAGCCAGCTGGTAACATTCATCAACATTTATTTGCTCACTATTTATTTGTAATACATCGTTCATCCTGTCCAGTCCCTCTGCCTTTTTTAATATCATTCTAACCGAGTTTACTTAAAAGTGCCTTAAATTTTATTAATGTACCGGTTACTCATTTATAGTTTGTCATGCAGGCACTTAGACCAATTTTAAGTGACTTGTGTTTATATATTTTGGCATTAGAACGAATCGAACCCCACTGCATCAATAAAAAAGAGCTTAGTTGATATAAAAATCAACCAAGCTCTGTTAACAAGCTACGTACCGCAAAATGTCCGGTAGGGACGAGTTGATGGTACTGGCAGTGCAGCATACTCTTCTTGTTCTGCTGAATGTGCATAAGGGTCAGCAAGCACGTCAAGAAGTCTTTTCATTACACTAAAATCCCCACAATTTTCTGCAGCAGCTAACGCTTCTTCGACCCGATGATTCCGGGGAATTACTGCAGGGTTACTATTTCGCATGAGTTGATGAGAAGATTCCTCTGACTCCTGCTGCCGACCTAGTCTAGCTTTCCACAGCTCATGCCACTCTTTAAATTCGGTGGTCCCAAAGAGGTCCATCGTTTCAAGCTGATTAAAGGTTAAAGCACGAAATGTATTCGTATAGTCAGCACCTTGGTCTTTCATCATCGTAAGGAGCTTATCAATAAGCGTTACATCCTGTTCCTCTACGTTAAATATACCTAGCTTCGCTCTCATTCCTTCAAGCCAGTTAGATTTAAATAGTCCAGCAAAATCCGAAAGTGTGTCTTGAGCTAAGGTGACAGCCTGCTCCTGATCGTCAGCCAATAGAGGTAAAAGAGCTTCTGCCAAACGAGCCAGATTCCACACCGCAATATTCGGCTGATTTCCAAACGCATATCGTCCTTCTCGATCGATAGAACTGAATACCGTTGCCGGATCGTACTGGTCCATGAAGGCGCATGGACCATAATCAATTGTTTCTCCACTGATCGTCATATTATCGGTGTTCATCACCCCGTGGATAAAACCAACGAGCTGCCATTTAGCTAGTAGCATAGCTTGTCGTTTTATTACCTCTTCTAGCAAGGAAAGGTAACGATTTTCAACGGCTTCAATTTCTGGATAATGGCGCTTGATGGTATAGTCTGCTAGTGCTTGCAGTTCCTCCACTGGCCTCGCTCCTGCAGCATATTGAAAAGTGCCCACCCGAATATGACTAGCCGCTACACGGGTCAGAATTGCCCCCGGCAGTTCGGTTTCGCGGATGATTGTCTCACCTGTTGTAACCACGGCTAAACTTCTGGTAGTAGGAATACCCAGTGCATGCATGGCTTCACTGATGATGTATTCACGCAGCATCGGTCCAAGTGCGGCACGCCCATCTCCCCCTCGAGAGTATGGTGTCCTTCCTGGACCCTTGAGCTGTATATCCAAACGATCACCGGAAGGGGTAATTTGCTCACCAAGCAGTATAGCCCTACCGTCCCCTAGCATATTTAGATGACCAAACTGATGCCCTGCATATGCTTGAGCAAGAGGAGAAGCACCTTCGGGAATCTTGTTGCCAGCAAACATCGCAACACCCTCGTCCCCTTTTAATGCTTCAACATCTAACCCAAGAGAAGTTGCCAACGAACCATTAAGAATCACCAACTCTGGTGAGCTTACAGGAGTTGGATTTTGCATAGTAAAAAAAGAACCTGGCAGACGTGCATAACTATTATCAAAATTCCATCCTGCTTGATACCTACTTGTCATCAAATCCCCCTTTTCTTTGGAAGCAGAATGACGGTTCTTCTGCATCTTCATAAGAACCGTCCTAATAAGAATCCTAGGTTTATTTTACATACAAATAGCAATTATATGATAAATTTTGTCTGAGAAAACAAGGAGACGGTTCTCCCGCTACCTTAAGGAACCAGAAGAACCGTCACTAAACGCTTAATTTTGTATAGCATCTAATTGCTTATCATCTCTGCTAAGGATTACGACTTCGTATTTATAGTCTTTTATCTTTTCTTGCGCTTCCTCTGATTGAAGGAAGTCCTCAACGGTTTGTTTAATATTGTTTACTACCGCTTCCCGATCTGAGTCAGAGGTGGATAGTATGGTTCGAACTTCGATGTAGAACCTTTCCTTGGATTTATTCGAATAACCCACACCATCTACTTTAAACTCGCTCTTTGCTTTTAACCCAATTGCAATCGTGTCAAAAATAGCCAGAAACTTTCCTTCTCGCTCTCTTTTTTCAGGATCAAAGAGGTATACCTTCACTACAAATTCTCCCATATTTTCTTGTTTTAATTTTTCTATAATTTCCGCTTTAATTTCGTCGACTCTTGTTTCTGTATTAGGGATATTATTAAGGTCAATTCTCCCCTTCCTTACGCCAACTCCTCCAGTATCGTATCCAAACTTTTGCAGCACTTCTCCTATGAACCCATATATTTTATCAATTTCAGCATCCTCTTCCTCTGAATTCATGTCTTCAGCAAATAATTTTGCCATTTCTGGATCATTCAATAACTTCAATTCGTAGAAACCTTCCTCATTTCTTGCCTTTAAAATATCGTGAATGAGTTCTTCAAGGGGGGTTTTTATTTGATTAAAGTATTCTTCTGTATCAATTACCATCGTGGTAATTAATTTTTCCTTTTTACTGACCGTTACGACAATATTTCCACTTCCGAGTCCTGATTCATAAATAGCTTGGCTAATTTCTGTATTTAGTGGTTTTACATCTAGTTTTTCTTCAAATATCAAGTTTAAATAAGGTATTTTTGAAGCTAACTGTGCCATTGCAGGGGAAACAAAAGCTGAGCCAACGAAAAGAAGACATGCCGCAGCAAATGTAAGTGGGAAAGCAATAATTTTCTTAGTTATTCCCCTCTTTGAGCGATTTCGAAAAGCTAGCCAATCCTTATCTACTTGTTCTTCTGTTTCCTTACTTAACTCTCCATTAACATAACGGATTGGAAGATCTTTAATAAAGATATCAATCGTTTCAGGAACCTGTAATTGATCTAAGGACTGGTTAAGATCATCATGTTTATATCCCATTTGCTTTTACCTCCTGAAAAAAATGATTGGATTCTTTTATCAATTGAGCTAACTTCACTTTTCCCCTTTTCATCCTTGTTTTTACGGTATTGATATTCTCATCGAGAATGAGGGCAATCTCTTTAACGGCCATATCTTCATAATAATGAAGATATATTGGCAGACTCTCTTCTCTTTTTAACTTTGTAATATGGACCATCATCTCCGTTTTATCTTCCTTTAGAATGACCGTTTGTTGCGCTGACTGGGATTTCACTTTCATTTGTGCTTCGCTATTATTATCAAAATCATTATGTAAATGGCGATTGTTTTTCCGATAGATGTCTATTGATCTTGAATAGACCAGACTATAAAACCAAGACTTAAAATTGGTTATGTCCTTCCCTCTCATAATCGAAACAAATGCACCTTCTAGGGCAATTTGCAGTGCATCTTCTGCATGTTCTTTTGATCTAAGTATAAGATAAGCCGTTTTGTATGCAGATGGCAGCAAGTTCTTTACCAGAAGGCCAAATGCTTCTTGGTCACCTAACCTTAATCTTTCTATTAATTCCTGATCCTGTTTCAATGGAGGACCTCCTTTTTCAAGTTGTACATAGATATAACGAAGTGAAGTATTGATCTGGTTTCACTTTATGAGAAAATACCATAGGAAGAAGATAACTTTTCAAATAGGAAAAAGCTCAACCACTAGGGCTAAGCTTTTTTGCAAGTTTTAATTACTTATTTTCAACCATAATTCCATCACGGCATCCAATTCTTTGCTTAATGCTTGTTTTCTGCCAAATAGATGGTTGAGTTCCTCATAATCTAGTTGGTCCACTTCAGCCATCGCTAAATCGAGCTCACTTATTTCCTTTTCTAGCGATTCAATTTTTTTCAAATCGATTTCCTTTTCTCCCTCCCCGGGAGGATCAACCGTGCTCTTCTTCTTTACTTTTGCTATCGGTTCTTTACTGACCTTTAAGCTAGCTACCTTCTCTTTCTCACTTTTATAATCATCATAATTCCCATGATAGCTTTTTAACGTATAGTCCTCGACCGCAATCACTCTTTCCGCAATTTTATTAATAAAATATCGGTCATGAGAAATAAAGAAAATGGTCCCTTGGAAGTCTTCTAATGCCTCTTCAAGTGTTTCAATGCTATCGATATCAAGATGATTCGTGGGCTCATCGAGTATCAATAAATTGATATCTTGGTATAACAGCATCGCCAGCTTAAGCCTGATTCTCTCTCCTCCAGATAGAAACTTTACCTTTTTGAAGGGACTTTTTTTGTAAAACATAAATTTAGCCAGATATTCCCGCGCCTTCCCCTCAAGGATGGAAATATCCTCTCGGAAGGTTTCGAGCACCGTAAGCTCTTCATCTTTAAACGTAATGATTTGAGGCAGATAGGCAGCTTGCACATTCGCTCCTAGTTCCACGACACCCTTGTCTGGAAGCTCTTCCCCTAGCATCATCTTTAGAAAGGTTGTTTTTCCACTGCCATTAGGTCCGACTAGACCCACTCGCTCGCCGTAATAGATCATGATATCTGCATTTTGTAAGATTACCTTTTCATCATAGCTTTTAGATAGCCCCATCGCCTTAATCGTTTCATTCCCAGATCTTTGTGTCGCTTTAAAATCCAGTCTCATATTCCGTCTTTCAAAAACTGGTTTATCAATTCGCGACATCTTATCGAGCTTCTTTTGAATACTGGCAGCTCTTCTGAAAAACTTGTTATTATCGGCTCGCATCGCCCAATCTCTGAGGCTCATTACTGTTTTTTCCATGTTATGAATCTTTTTTTGTTGCTCTCGGAAATGCTCATACTGTATCCGCATATTCTCTTCCTTTTGACTAACAAAAGCGGAGTAATTTCCTTTATAGCTGATGGATTCCATATCCTCAATTTCTACGATTTTTGTGACAACATTGTCTAAAAAGTAGCGATCATGGGATACGATGATGACAATCCCTTTATAGCTCTTAAGATAGCCCTCGAGCCACTCGATTGCGTCCATATCCAGGTGATTGGTCGGTTCATCCAGCAACAAAATATCAGGATTATTAATCAATAGCTTCCCGAGTACAACAGTCGTTTTTTCACCACCGCTTAATAAATCGAAATCCTTATTTAAAAAGCTCTCCGTAAATTGCAGCCCTGTACAAACCTTGCTTAACTTCTCCTCTCGTTCATACCCGCCCTTCACTTCAAAGAGTTGAACAAGATCGCTATACTTTTTTAATGCTTTCTCGAGAGCGATATCTTGCAATGTTTTCATTTGCTCCTCTATTTCACGCATTTCGCTTTCAATGTTGTCAATCTCCTCAAAAGCCAAATTTAAAACATCAATGACTTTTAAACCTTCAGGATAAACGGGAGATTGTTCAAGGTACGCTTTTGTGGCCCCTCTCGGCAAGTGAATAAGACCCTCATCATAGCCTGGGCTTGAAGTTTGTGGGTACCCAGGATAGTAATGCATCGGAAGGATCCCGGCAATCAACTTTAGAATCGTACTTTTGCCGCTGCCATTTGCCCCTACAATACCAACCTTTTCTCCCTCATATGCTTCAAATGTTATATTTTTAACCACCAATGTGGCTTCCATAAATTTTTTAATACCCTGCAGTTTCATTTCTAACATAAACATTCCTTCTTTCATCCATAATTAACGTTACGCTTTTTATGGACAGGCCAAAGAAGAACTTCCGTTACTTATTAAATTTTGTGATAAAAAAAACCGTAAGAAGATAATTCTTCTTACAGTCTAAACAGTCAGTCAGGATTCATAGTAAAGTTGAGCAAAATATACACGCTTAATAAGCACATAATAATGCTGTCACCTATAAATGCTATTCTGATTTTAGTAAAGTAAGTTTACCTTCTAATTGCCTGATTCATAAAGAGCATAACAAATAAACCTATCTTATTAGGAAAATTTACACTCATTACAAAATCCATATTAAATTCAAAAATGAATTAATATTAGCAATTAGTTGGTTCCATAAACTTACTTTCTCCCTTCGAAATTTCCTTTATTATCTCAAATTTTCATAAATTTGGCAAGTTGGCACCTAACCCTATACCGTCATCTTCCAGCTTGAGGCTGCTAACCACTTTTCTTTTTCTTTGTAATCCGGCATGATTTTTCCGACTAGGCGCCAGAAGGATCGGTCGTGGTTAAGATGGACCATGTGGCACATTTCGTGGACGACTACGTACTCGATTACCTCTACCGGTGCCATCGCCAACTTCCAATTGAAGGTTAACTGCTGTCTTGAATCACAGGTTCCCCATGTTTTTTTGCTATCTGAAATATGAATTGAGCGAGGTTTTGTATGGAAATTGCTTTGGTAGATGGAGATACTCTTCTCAACAAGGGCTTTACACCGCTGATAATAGAATCGTTTTAAAGCCTGCTTAATTCTACTATCATCAAGTTGTTTCACATGGACGTGTAATACTTCACCCTTAAACTCAACAGTATCCTGCTCAATTTGTTCGTCTTGGAAGAATTGAATAGGGTATTCTTTTCCTAAGTAAAGAAATCTTTCCCCATGCTCATAAGCCTTCCTCTGAGGGCCATTCAGCCTATCGTTCATTTCTTTTATTTTTGCCTTAATTAAGTTCCAATTCGTCTCTAATAACTGAATGACTTGGTGATCAGATGTTCCTTTCGGAGCCTGTACCTCCACATATCCATAGCTATCCACCGTGATTCCAAAGGAAGTTCGGTTTTTAAATTTAACTTCATAGTGTATGGTCTCATCTAAGTAGGTATGTAACATATTTTCTCCTATATAAGCCTTTCTCGGGACAAGGTCCGCTCAAATATATGATATTCTCCTAAGCTGAACCTCATCTAATCTAAGTCATCCCCTAAATTTAATAGCCAGCCCCTTTAGGAAGTTTCGTGCGTATTTGTCGCCGCATTCTTTGTAGTTTTTGTGGCCTTCTTTTCTTAGTAAGGCTCCTAGTTCGCCTTTTGTAACGGTGATGCCTGCTTTTTCAAATAGATCGAGCATGTCTTCAGTTGTTAGCGCTAGAGCAATTTTTACTTTCTTAAGCAAAAGATTATTAACATTCACGCTTTTCTTTAATGGTGGTTCTGGTGCAGCCGGCTGTCCCGGTTTAGGCTCTTGTTTTCCTCTTTTAAAAATAATCAAACCATTTAAAAAGGAATCAAACATGCTGTTATTAACGCGAATATGGCCATTTTCTTCATCCTCAAACTCATCCTCATCAGATTTAGTGAGAATCTGGATGACTTCTGGTACGGTTACCTCCACTCCGCCAAGTTTAAAAATCTCTGCCATTTCTTTATTCTTAATTTCAAGCGCATATCGTAAACGAATTAATATATCGTTATTCTCCATCATTCTACCTCCTACTTTTAAAAACGGGTGCCTGTCACCAAAAGTAACAGGCACTGATCCATCTATCTATCTTAGTACAAACTACTCAACAACTTCAACTTATCGAGGGATTTTAAGCCCGCTTCTTTAAAAACGCTTCAGCGAATAGTTTAATATACTTTGTTCCCACAGCTAAATTTAAATTTTGCCCTTCATCAAAGCCCGCGGTGGTGATGCCAATAAGATTTCCGTATAAATCGATTAAAGCCCCTCCTGAACTTCCTGCCGATATAGGGGCGGTTATTTGAAGGACTTCTATGTCTCCAAAGTCCCTAAAGCCAGAAATAATCCCGTCAGAGATGGTATTAAAAAGACCAAGGGGGCTGCCAATGGCAACTATTTTCTGCCCCCGCACCAGTTTTTCCTGTGGATTAATCAATAGCGGTTCGGTACGTCGATCAATCTTTAATAAGGCTAAATCATAATTTTGATGATACTTCACTAACCTATTGGTAAAATACTCGGTTTCGCTATTTTCGAAGGTAATGCCATACACTTCACCCTTTGAGATCACATGAAAATTGGTTAAGATAAACCCATCCTCAGATATGACCACGCCTGAACCTCTGCCTAATAACTCTTTTTGCTGATTATAAACATTTATTAATACGACTGACTTGGCTAGTTCAGCTAATTCCTCGTAGCTTTTTTCCACTTTCCTACTGGTAAAAATCTGCTCGGCAGAGGTTTTCTTTATTGGCTTCTCTTCTGCAGCATGAAGTGTTACTTGAACCTCTTTTTTAGCAGGCACAGGAATGGTCGACCATTTACTAATTCCTTGAGTCGTATACGGTTGTTTCAATAGTACCGATCTCTGATGGATTTGCGGAAGAATCTCTTTTATATCTTCTTTCGGGTTAATATACAGTACATCACAACCTAGCTTTGACAAGAACAATAAAAAATACTGCTCATGCTTTTTTATATCTCCATCATAAATCACCTTTGGAACCTGACTGATATCAAATCCCTTACCAAATAGTTCCTTCAGGTAGACACTCATCCATATGAGAAACTTAATACCAAAATTTCTTCTCGCAGATGAACCTTTCCCCGGATTGTTTTGATCATAGACCTTTACTATTTCTTTGAAAATTGTCTTTTTTGTCCATTCTAGCGTGTTCTCGTGGATTAAATAGCTCAGATTCATTTTGTATAGCTGACTGGGGTCAAAAGGGATTTGGCTTTCCAGCTTTAAATATTCATTCCAAGTTTGTTCTGCCATTTGTATCTCACTTTGAGAGAAACGATTATAGAGACCACCCTCTAATCGCAAGTAACCTGTATTTAAATGACGCAAATCTTGGTCCATTTGTGTCAGCATGTCCATATGGCTTTTTTCATCGCTAGAAACGCCAATATGTCTAGTAAAAATTACTCTTCTCACTTTACGATCTGTTCCACCTCTATCTTGATTCAAAACAGTTTTTATCAGCTCAAAAGGATGGTCTGTATGTATAATCGTTGTTTTTAAGGGCTTTTCTTTCACAATCACCTAAATCACTCCCATGACCGGTTCATACTCAACACTACTATTCTTCTACTAAAATTCCACATTAATTTGAATTTACCTTTGCAACGGGTTAAAAAAACTGCACTTCAATTAAAGTGCAGTTCCTTACTACTATTGATTTAAAACAAGCAGTGCCACACACTCAACATGTACAGTGTGGGGGAATAGATCAACCGGCTGAACAATTTTTAGTGTATAACCAAATGGTTCTAGCTCCTTAATATCGGTAGCGAATGTATCTGGATTACACGATACATAAACAATTCGCTCCGGCTTAGAACGGCCGATTCTTCTCATGACCTTGCCACCTGCACCTGAACGCGGCGGGTCAAGCAGTAACAGCTCTGGAGTCCCAAATTCCTCAAGTACCTGATCAATTCCTTTACGCGCATCTTTAGCCAGAAAGGAGGTATTGGAAATACCATTGTCCGTTGCATTCCTTTTTGCCGACTCAATGGACGTTTCAACAATTTCAATTCCAGCCAATTTTCCTACTCGATCAGCAAACGGCAGTGAAAACGTCCCGACTCCACAGAAAAGATCGATCATTTTTTCTGTTGCCTTCGGCGCTCCCATTTCGATTGCTAAATCTACTAATTTTTGCGCCTGGATCGGATTTGTTTGGAAGAAAGTATCAAACCAAAGACGGAAACGATAACCACTCATTTCATCATATATGAAATCTCTACCGGCTAAGAGAAAGCTATTTTCTGATTGTGTACGATCGGCCCACTGTGTATTTTCGAGCCACATTAAGCTTTTCACTTGAGGGTACTTATCAGTAATACGTTTAACCAAATCGTCAGCTGCCTTTTCGAGACGACCTGCAGGTGCTTCAGTTGCAAAAAGCCCCAGCATGATCTCCCCTGTTGCAAACGACTGTCTTACCATCAAATGTCGCAGCAGGCCTTCATGAGTATCTTTGTTATATCCTGTTAACTGGTGAGTTTGCACCCATTCAGCTACCTCCATTGCAGCCTCTACCATTTCTTTACCTGCAATCAAACATGTTTCAAGTGAGATTACTTTTCTGAAGTTTCCTTGTTCATGCAGACCTAGGGAACCATCTGGGGCAAAAGTAAACTCCATTTTGTTGCGATAATGCCAAGGCTCATCCATCCCAATCGTATCCTGGACTAAATTCGGGTCAAACCCTTGCGCTGCGATGACCTCTTTTACATGGATTGTTTTATGTTTTAACTGCCCTTCGTATTGCCAATGCTGCCATACACACCCGCCGCATTTTTCAAAATGTGGACAATTTGCTGTTGTTCTTTCTGCATGAATCTCAAGAATTTCTTCTGGCAGCGCCTTTCTTCTTCTTCGTTCAGGCTGGTCAACTGTAACACTCACCTTTTCACCAGGTAGAGTTTGTGGAATCGTCAGCTTTAGCTTTTTTGGATTCCCCAGTTCATTTTTGCGCCAAATGACAGCTTGTCCTGAACCTTTTTCATCTAAATGGCTAATTTCTGCAACCATTGTTTCGCCTCTAGTAATGGTCAAGTCTAGTTCCTCCTTTATACTCGCTCAACTTTTTATAGTTTGGTAACGTAGCAACCAATAAAATACACATTATCCAAGTATAAAGGACAAGCAGTCAATATGAAAACATTTCAATATTAGTAGATATTAGCAAATGTTGTGCATCCTATAAAACTCTATTTTCTTAATGAAGAAAGCCCTTTTGTTGAAAGAAGGGTGATAATTTCCGCCATTTCTCTTGGAGACTTATCCAACCCGTTATTCAGCCAGCTCTCCAATACATGAATACTCCCGCTGACAGCAAACCAACTTACATATTCAAAGAGTTCCGGATCTTCAATTGAATAAGTGGACATCCAGCTTTTCACTGTAAAATCATGTGCCACCTTCATCACCCGCTTTTTAAAGCCAGGATCACCATGTTCACTAAACAGTGTTCTACAAATATCGCTGTTAACGGCGACATATTCAATGATTTTTTCTGTCATTTGTAATGTTTCTTCATCTTGATGGTAATCGTATTTTATAAGGGTTTCAGTCATATCCTGAATAATCTCTTCTTCTATTTGAGTTAGCAGGTCAAACTGATCACTGTAGTGGGTATAGAAGGTCGAGCGATTGATATCTGCCAGCTCACATAGCTCTTTTACTGTAATGCTAGAGATTGGTTTTGCTTTTAACAATTGCATTAAACTGTCTTTTAAAACCATTTTCGTATATTTTATTCGCCTGTCTATTTTAGGACTCAAAGTAAAAACTCCCCTACCTATCCAACATCAAACAAATACATGTTGGATATCATACAAATCATACTGAACTGTTTGTTGAAAAACCAACACAGTGTCCATTATAATTGTACAGGTAAATGGATGCAAGAAGGAGATGGTTTCAATCAACCTCGCAGCAAGAATCTTAAAACATAAAAAGTCAATCGTGATTAGCTTTAGCATCATCACGATGATCTGTGTCTTTGCCCAGTTTTTTGTCTCTGTAAACTATAATATGGTCGATTATTTACCTGAAGATGCTCAATCTACAAAAGCAATAGAGATCATGGAGCAGGAGTTTGAAGGTGCTGTTCCAAATACAAGGATTATGATTCAGGATGTCTCGATTCAGGAAGCACTGTTATTTAAATCGAAGCTTGCCGCGATTGACGGAGTGACAGATGTGACCTGGCTTGATGATGTAATCGACTTAACCACCCCGCTTGAAATGGCTGATCAAGAGACAGTGGAATCTTATTATAAAGACAATAAAGCTCTCCTTTCCTTCAGCATTCGAAATGGGGAAGAAGTCGAAATAACCAATAGCATCTATGAACTGATTGACGAAGATGATGCGATGGCTGGAGAAGCACTTAATACGGCTACTTCACAGAAAATGGCTGGTACTGAATCGATGTATGCTGCAGTATTGTTAGTACCGATTATTATCTTAATATTAGTGCTCTCCACAAGTTCCTGGATGGAACCGTTGCTTTTCCTTACTGCGATTGGGGTTTCGGTTCTCATCAACTTAGGGACTAATATTTTTGTCGGTGAAGTTTCCTTCGTGACCCAGTCAGTCGCACCGATTTTACAATTAGCTGTATCGTTGGATTATGCCATCTTCCTCCTTCATAGTTTTTCTGATTACCGTAAGGAAACGAAGGATCCTGAAGAGGCGATGACACTTGCCATTAAGAAATCCTTTCCGGCGATTGCAGCTAGTGCAGCGACCACTTTCTTTGGTTTTATTGCCCTATCCTTTATGACGTTCGAAATTGGTTCAGACCTAGGATTTAATCTAGTAAAAGGTATTCTATTAAGCTTTTTCAGTGTGATGATCTTCCTACCTGCACTAACGCTAAGTTTCTATAAATGGATTGATAAAACACAGCACAAACCACTGCTGCCTAGCTTCAAGAATATTGGAAGTTCGGTTATTAAAATAAGAATACCTAGCTTGCTTATTGTATTCCTGATCATTGTCCCTGCTTTTCTAGCTCAAAGCCAAACCAATTTCACCTATGGTCTTGGAGACCTTCCAGAGAATACTCGTGCCGGTAGTGACCTTGTAAAAATTGAAGAGACGTTCGGAAAGTTTACCCCGATGGTGTTACTCGTTCCAAAAGGAAATACACCAATGGAGGAAGAACTCGTCCAAGAGCTAGAACAGCTCGAACATGTGACAAGTGTTATTTCCTATGTGAATTTAGTCAGCTCAGTTATTCCTCCTGAATACTTGGAGAAATCAATTACAGAACAATTCTATTCAGAAAACTATAGCCGAATTATTGTTCATACGAGTACCGGAACGGAGGGTGACGAGGCATTTTCGTTAGTTGAACAGGTCCAAAAAACGGCCGCAGACTATTATGGAAAAGAAGTTTATTCCCTTGGGGAAAGCGTGACATTATTTGATATTAAACATGCTGTTGAAAAAGATAATATGGTTGTCAATCTGCTGACAGTAATCTCGATTGCCATTGTATTGATTGTGACCTTTAAGTCCATTTCTATTCCAGTGGTACTGCTGTTAACGATTCAGGCAGCAGTTTGGATGAATTTATCTGTTCCTTACTTTACCGATTCCTCGTTAGTTTACGTGGGATACCTAATTATCAGCACCGTACAGCTTGCCGCGACAGTGGATTATGCGATTCTCTTCACAGAAGCATATAAAGAATATCGCAAAGAAATGTCAGCACTAGAGGCAATAAAGAAAACCGTTAATGATAAGATTTTTTCAATTGCCATATCTGCTTCCATTTTATCGAGCGTTGGGTTTATTTTATGGATTACCTCATCCAATCCAATCGTTTCATCAATTGGCCTGCTTTTAGGCCGGGGAGCATTGCTAGCCTTTATTCTGGTTGTTTGCTTCCTTCCAGCTATGCTGCTTGTTTTTGATAAACTGATTAACAAAACAACATGGAAAGCAAATTTTTATAAGGAGAAATGATGATGAGAAAAAACAGAATCCTCTTCGTTCTTATTGCTATTACCCTGGTCTTGCCGTCATTTCTAGTAAATGCTGAAAAAAATGAAAGCTCTAAACAGGAAGTACCACCACAAACGGAAGGTGAAATCGCCTCAAAGGATGAGGTCGTCTATGCAACGCTCAGTGCCGCTGGAGAGCAGCAAAAGATTTACGTGGTGAACATATTTGATGTGGAAAAAGCAGGAACAATCGTTGATTATGGCGCGTATTCAACTCTAAAGAATTTAACAAATCTTGCAAAAATCCAAAAACAAAATGACCAACTGCAGTTCCCTGCCCCAAAAGGGAAATTCTATTATCAAGGGAATATGAACGACGTACCTTTACCATGGGATATTGCGATTTCGTATCAATTAGATGGGAAAGACATAGTCCCTAAGGAACTTGCCGGAAAAGATGGGCATGTTGAATTAACGATTGAAACATCTGCCAATGATGAGGTCAATCAGGTCTTTTTTGAAAACTATTTATTGCAAATCTCTCTCACACTTGACTCGGACATCTATAAAAATATAGAAGCTTCTGATGCTATGCTTGCAAATGTAGGCAAAAACAAACAAGTGACGTTTACCGTAATGCCGGAGCAAGAAGGAAATCTTAAGCTTGAGGCTGATGTAACGGATTTTGAGCTGCAGGGCATAGAAATTGCTGCGGTACCATCTTCCATGTCGATTGACACACCTGATCTTGGAGAAATGACCGATAAGATGGATTCTTTAGCAGATGCCATCAAGGAAATCAACAATGGCGTGGCTGAACTAAAAAATGGTGTTTCCAAGCTAAACGATGGTGTTGCAAGTCTGTATAACGGCTCTCAAAAATATCAAAATGGTATGGCTGTGCTTGATCAGGGATCCTCTGAACTTGTGGGTGCTTCAGTCTCCATACAAAATGCCCTCACTTCCATTAATGAAGCCTTAGCTGGGGGGACCGACAAACCTGGAATGGATGTAAGTGGTCTAAAAGAGCTCCCAGCTGTACTTCTACAAATTGCAAATGGACTCGATGAAACGGTAGCCGGAATGACCACTCTTAGAGAGAACTACTCTGCTGCTTATAGCACATTAGACACTGCGATGAAGAATATTCCAGATTATGAGATTTCTAATGAGGCTATACAAGGTTTATATAGTAGTGGTGCAGACACTGAAGTACTCGATAAATTGCTCGAAACGTATTCAAGTGCCCGAACAGCAAAAGGAACATACTCTGCTGTCAAGGAAGGACTTGCGGCAGTAGATCCAACACTATTGACATTGGGTAATTCAATTAAAGAAATGAGTAGCACATTGACCGCAATTGCAAATGGGCTCTCGTCCTCACTAGAAGAGTTAGATTCCTTGACACAATTACAAGAGGGAATGGCAGCATTAGCTACTGATTATGGCCAATTCCACTCGGGATTGATCAGCTATACAAAGGGAGTTGGAGAACTTTCAAATTCGTATAAAAAGCTTCATTCCGGTATCGCAGCATTAGCTGGAGGTAGTTCAGAATTAGAGGCGGGCACGGGAGAATTGCACAACGGGACAAATACATTGTATGAATCCACTAAGGATATGCCTAATCAAATACAAGAAGAAATTGACAAAATGATGGCAGACTATGATAAATCCGATTTTGAAGCGGTATCCTTTGTCTCCCCTTCCAACGAAAAGATTAACTCCGTACAATTTATTATTAAAACAAAAAGTATAACGGTAGAAGAACAAGAAACAAAGAAAAAGCCCGCTGAAGAAACAAAAAGCTTCTGGGCCCGTCTGCGTGATTTGTTCTTCTAGAACAACAAGTGCCTGTCACCGTAGTTGGTGACAGGCACTCTTTGTTAATCCTCATTTTGACTCGGAATATGAATCTGTCCATTCAAGTCTTTCTCCAATAACGTTTGAAAAATAAACTTTGAGAGCTTACTTGGCGGATATGGTTTGATTAAATATTCATTTGCTCCGAGAGCCATTCCCTTTTCTTTATCATCCAACGCTGAAGAAATAAAGATTGGTATACGCTTTAGTTCATCGATCGTTTTCACGTGCTTAATAAAATCCCAGCCAGTCATGGTATTTTCGCCAAGCATGATATCAAGTACGATGACATCAGGATGCTCAACCTTAACTGCGGCTAAAGCAGATTCTGCATTAGAGAATACTTTCACGTGAAAATTACTTTCTTGAAGTTCAGTCTGCAATAGGTTGGCATGGCTAATATCATCCTCTACCACAACGACATTTACTTTACCAGCTTGGTTTGGAATGTCTTGGGGATTTAGTTCATGTACTACCTTCGTTATCCCGACAACCAGTGGGAAGATGATTGTAAAGACACTTCCATCTCCAGGAGCTGACTCAGCCGTTATATCCCCTTCATGTGCCTTTACAATTTCCTTTACGATTGCCAAGCCAAGACCGGTTCCACCAATCTTTCTACGATCTGAATTATCTACACGGTAGAATTTTGTAAATAACTTATCAAGTGCATCTGCTGGAATTCCCAGTCCTTCATCTTTTATCGCTATTTTCAACTGTGAGCCATCTGCGAAAAGATGAACAAAGATATTCCCGCCGTTAGGAGAATATTTAATCGCATTACTTAAAATATTGTTAAATACTTGTGCTAATTTATCCTTATCTCCGTAAACCGTCGTTTGATCGGTACCCCGTTCTAAATGAATCTCATGGGTTGGATTATTAAGCTGGTAAGTTTCAATGATATCCTCCAAAATAGGAGCGACATCCACATATTTCTTCTCATACGTTTGTTTTCCTGCTTCCATACGTTGAACATCGAGGAAGTCATTGATGAGAGCTGTTAACCTTTTGGCTTCTTGATAAATGGTTGTTAAATACTTCTTTTGCCGCTCTGGCTTTAATTCTTTATTTAAAATCAGCTCGGTAAACCCTAATACACTCGCAAGCGGGGTTCGTAGCTCATGACTAACCGTACTAACAAATTCAGATTTCATTAAATCAACTTCATATTCCTTCGAAATATCTCTGTGAACCATAACAGTTCCAATCTTTTTGCCGTCCCTTTCAAGCACCTCACAATAGACTTGGATGACTCGCTCTGCAGGAGCTTGCTGATGATAGACCATCGACTGCTCACTCACTTTTCCATGGAACAAAATTTGTTCGAAAAACTTAGTTACTTCCGCTCCATCGTTCGTTGAGTTTGCCAATTCCTCAATCCATTCCCCGTACTTTTTGTCGATGATTTCAGATGGACTTGATCCAATCAAATCACACATCTTTTCGTTTACTTGAATAACCCTGCCGGTTGGGTCAACCAACAAAATGCCTTCTTTAATGGTATCCAGAATATTTTGTGTTAATAGTCGCTCTCCTTCTGACTGTTCAATCAGACGGAGTAAATCTTGCTCCTTTTCTTGGATGCTCTTACTCATTTTTTCAAAGGCTTTTGAAAGCAGACCTAACTCATCCTGCCGATTGGTTGTATCGGTAAACAAGACCGATTGCCCATCTGCAATCTCACTTGCAGCTACAGTCAGATTTTTAAGTGGGCGCCCAATCCTCCTAAGGGTAATACGGGTCAGTAAACCCATCCCGCCTATTAAGACAAAGAGGATTGCAGCAAATACTAATTGACTTATTAAGGTTTTTCTCGTTTGTTGCTCTTGGATTTCCAAGCTTTGTTGATTCAACTTATCCGTATAATCCTTCAAACTGCCTTGATAAGCACGGATGGTCTTGGAGCCATTTTGATTTACAGCAATCCGAGCGACCTCATCAAAATTACCTGAATCATATAGCTGCTTCGATGTTGGCATATTATTGAAGAAATAATAGTTGTAGAATTCCTCTGTGTGCTCAATAAACACGAAATCTTCCGGGCTGTCTGCCATTCGCTTTAAATCAGCTAATTTTTCTTGAACAATCTGTTCTTGGTCCTGTACCCTTTGGAAATAGGTTGGTTCACCTTTATAGGCAAAATAAGCCCTCATCTCAGATATTGCCATGTTAAATGCATAATCAAGCTCTGATGCCAGAATGTCCTTTTGTGCCAATTTTTCATTCGTAGCTTCAAACTCTTGCTGCTGCTCGTTTTGATAGACGAGTAGGATGGTCGTTAATAGGCTAAAAGCTAGGATGATCGTCATCGTTAAAACACTGAACTGTTTTGCTAAGCTTGTCTTCAAATACTTATCGATTTTCACCTTAAAATATCCTCAATTCGTTCAACAAGTTCGAGCGGACTAAACGGCTTACTCATAAAATAATCAGCCCCCGCATCTAATACCTTTTGCTGTTCGGAAGACTGACTTTTCGCACTGAGCATCATGATTTTGGTTGAATCTTGTTCTTTTCGAACCATTTGAATTAGTTCTAGCCCTGTGTATACGGGCATCATATAGTCTACTAGGATCAGGTCGTATGCATTTTTTTGAATGAGGTCATAAGCCTCTTCTCCGTCACAGGCCTCATCGACCTCATGCCCCTCATCTTCCAAGGTATCTACAACTAGCATTCTTAAAACTTCCTCGTCTTCTGCAAGTAGAATCTTCGCCATTACTGATCGGTACCTCCATTAAAAAGATAGACTGGCAATGCCTTTGTTATTAACATGCCAGTCTCGTGTTTCTTGTTATTCTCTAGGCTTTGCCTCTTTAAAGGAATTCTTTAAGATGTCGTACGATTTCTTTAAGCGTTCATGGTATACCGGTTTGTCCCAGTTATCCCATGTATAACGAATCCAATTCCCATTTGTGCTCGGCAGTCTCTGAATCAGTTCTTTCTTCGTATCGGATACGAGTATAGCAGCTGAAATAGAATCGATTGTCACCGTACTATTGATCCCATCACTCGACCATACATCCCCCATCACTTGTTTCTGGCTTGGGTCCTTTACATTTAACATCAGCCATGGCAGACGAAGTTCAAGGACGCCATCTTTATGATAAAAGTCCGCTAGAGAATTGTATTGATCACTCTCTGGATTGCCAATGCCATAATATAATTTCCCTGTTTCATCTGAGGAAAATGGCACTTTAATGGAGCCATCCTGCCTGTTAATGGTTAATTGTTTATTTATTGTTAGCCGGATAGGATGGTAAATGCCGTTGTTCTTTTTACCGACCTCCGGCTGAAGGGTAATCAACTTCTGCATTTCTCCATAGTGATAATAGAAGGTATCGTAATAACTGTCGACCAAGACTCGGGAATGTTCCTCTCCATCCAACTCAATAAGGAAATCAATCCCTTCTTCCTGTATTGATGGAAGGTTAGGTACAGACGATTGCCCCTGATTTTGAATCGTATCCAATAAAATTGATACTTTAAATTCATTATCATTCCATTGTGCCTCATCATAATCAAGTCTGAAATAGAGTGCTCTGGCATCACTTGATACATAAACATCTTTAATGGGACCAGTTTCATTGCTTTGGACTGGCTGTTCTTTTCTTACCTTCCAGTCCTGTGGATTACCATCTATTTGCAGCTGAGTTTCCTTTGTATCTGGTTCAAAGCTCAGCAACCCAAAATGCTGTTCATTTGTTTGGATGTTATCCCAAAATGGCCTTCGATCCGGATTATCATAATCCATCGTATTCCAAGTTCGTTTAAACCACTCATCATGCCAAGAGAACACAAGCCCACCAGCTAAATTTTCTGTGACGATATCCTCAAATAAGCTTGTTAGCAGTCTGCCCTGTTCCTGTTCAGAATGATTTCCTTGGTCAAAACCGTAGATATTCTTATGAGATAAGCCTCTTGATGCTGGAATGCCAAACTCCGCCACAAGCAATGGCATTGAGTGATGCTGTTTCATATCATTTAAATACCCGGCATAATTATTTTTATTGCCGCGATGATCGACATACTCCACATACTTCTCCTCATAATTCAAAAACTCAGGGTAATACGGGTAGATGTGATAAGACGCAAACATACCTGAAAAGAAGCTGTCTTTTGCCTTGATCACATTCGGATTGACTGACACCATATCTTCTGCAGCATCTGGTTCTGCAGGATGCGTTAGTAAATCTGTCGTTACCCAGTTCGTGAAACTCATTGGATGCTGCCAGCTATAAGCTTCTGCTTCATAAGCTGCTGTGTAATCCATCATTTCTGCCAGCCATGCCTCAAAAGGTGTTGCATTCTCCGTCACAAAATAGGTTCCATCGTAGCTAGTAGGATTAGTGTTATGTTCATTCGTTCCCACAACGGCTTCTGGGTCCCACTCCACCCCAATCATCCACCCTAATAAATAAGGTGATAAATCATGAACATATTTACCGCTTGCATGCCCTGGCCTTACTGATAGCTCTGCCTTTCCATGGATTAAATCAACTGTAAGTTTAATTTCTTCCTTGAATTCATCGGTAACGGCCGGATCAAAACCATTCTTCTTTGCTAAAAATACCTCTTCATTTACCCAGACACCATGGAATAAATAAAGCGGATCTTTTCGATTGCGATTATGCTCATATAATGCCTGATAAAAGGCAGGAGGATGAATAGTATAAACCCGAACCGCATTCGCATTCATGTCGCTAATCTGTTCAAACCACCGCGCATACTCATTCTTGGTAATACTGGTTTCGCCCGGGAAAGAGCCTGGCTTGGCAATTCCCATATTCACTCCTTTGACAAGCAGATTCTCCCACTTTCCATTCTTATAGACTTGCAGATACTCATCACCTGCTTGTCCAGTTAACTGAATTCCAGATTCCGTTTTCACTTCTGGTTCAATAACATTTGAATCTTGTACTATTTTTTTATCAGTTCTTAAAATTTCCTTCATCATCGGCACATACGCTTTCCAATAAAACGTATCGGTTCTGCCCTTTTTTTCAAAAGAAAACAGTTTCTGCCACCAGGTAATCCCCTTCATTTGATAAATAGCAGGAAGATTTTCCTGGTCGGCAAAATCGCCGGCAAAATAGTAGCTATCATAGGATTTTCCTACATGATGTATAACTGCTGGAAAGGTTAATGGTATATCCGCATTTTTTAGTTTATCCTTGCCAGTTTTGGTAAGGGACAGCTCAAAATTCGCTTGTACCTCATTAGGGTCCATTGCTTCAATTACATCAAACCAGTAATTGTATTGAAAGGCTTGATTAAAATGATAGGTTTCAAAACCGCTTTGATTTAGCTTGAACTGGACAGGTGCTCCCGAGAGATCTTTACCTGTTAAAACAATGACCTGATCCTCTTCGTTTACAAAGACTAATCCATTACCTTTAAAGGAATAGTCTTTAGCATATTGTTTTTCATAGTTTTCCTTGAGCCAGACTGGTACCTCATTGTTACTCAAATCATCGAAATAGCGCCCCATCCAGCCTGTCCATCGTACGTTCAACAGCTGATAAAAGTCTTCTCTCGTTTGCTGCTCCGTTGGGGATCCAAATGTATTAAATTCGGCAATCAATGTTTGGTTATGTTCGACTAAAGAGGAGCTTATCCTATTTACTTCTTCTCGTGTCATTCCGCCGTATAATAGCTTTGAACGGTTACCTTCTGGATTTTCATTAAGATATTCATCTTCGTACACACCGTAGCTATCAGCAACATATAGGACATCATACGTAGATAAATCATTAGGCATTTCTCTTGTTTGAAATACTGGCGGATCATCTGTTGGGATAAAGCCAAAATAGTCGTGATCTGCTTGATATACTTCATTTCCATCCTTTTTATATTTCAGATGATTGAGAAGCCATATAATCCCCTTATGTTCACGATAGGATTGGTCTGGGACCGTTTTATCTAAGATTAAAACATTTCGTTCTTTAGCCGGCTGGGCCATCCATAACCACATGGGGGAAGAGAACACTAGAAAAAGAAGTACAATCCCGCCGATAATAATTTTACTTTTTTTAGTCATTTGATACACCTTTTCTTACCATTTCTCCCCAGCCTCTTTTTCCAATTAACGTTTCAAATATGCCTTCCACCCGCCAAAGTACTGTGAGCGGCCGATACCAAAGAGTTTCTGTAAGAGAAACAAAAAATAAAATAGCAAAATGTCGTACGGCCGGATATCGTTCCATGCTCCATTCCTCTAACAATACGGCAGCCATCGAGTAAATCGATCCATATATGAGCGAGAGCACGAAAAAAACAATCGCGTACTCCATATAAATATTTCCTGTAAAAATTGAGACGATTAGTATTATATACCCGATCAGTTCAATTAATGGCCCTAAAAATTCAATAAAAAAGAAATATGGCATGGAAAAGAGGCCAATTGAACCGTACTTCGGGTTAAACATTAATTTGCGGTGTCTCCATAAACTATCAAATAAACCTCGATGCCATCTTTTCCGCTGGCGCCTCAGAAACTTAATAGATTCAGGTGCTTCTGTCCAACAGACTGGGTCTGGTACATAGACTATTTTTTTATTTAATCCTTTTTCCTTCACTAGCCGATGAAGCCGGACAACAAGCTCCATATCTTCTCCCACCGTATGGGCATAGCCTCCTGCTTCAACAACCCATCTTTTTGAGAAAACACCAAATGCGCCCGAAACAATTAGCAGCAGATTATTTTGGCTCAAACCGACACGTCCGGTGAGAAAGGCCCGTAAATACTCAATAACCTGCATGATCACGATTGGCTTGTTTGATAAGCCTACACTCATCAGTTCACCACTTTGAATTTCACAGCCATTTGCTATCCTGACACTTCCTCCTGAGGCAATCACTTCATCATCTGATTCAATAATTGGCTTCAATACTTTTAGAAAGGCATTCCGTTCAATAATAGAGTCACCATCGAGGGAACAGAAATAGGGATATCTTGAACAATTAATCCCGACATTTAAGGCATCTGCTTTCCCGCCATTTTCCTTATCGATCACAATCAAATTCGAATAAATGGTTGATTGATAGATCCCTTTTACCCGCTTTGTTTCTAGCTGCTGCCGGATCACTCGATTTGTCTTTACCAGCTTGAATCTTGACTGTAGTTTTTCAAGCGTATCATCTGTTGAGCCATCATTAATAATAATAATTTCGTATTCAGGGTATTCAATACTTACTAACGAGCGAATGCTTCCATAGATCCCTGCTGATTCATTATAAGCTGGCACAAGAATGGACACCGGCTTTGTGTATTCAGACTGTAATAAATCTTCGTACGGTTCAAAATCATCTAATTGATACGTTTTTCGAATTTGCAATAGAGAGGAGATGAGCATAGCACCATAAACCAATATGACCATGGCCATGTAAATTAAAATAAGCCAGCTAACTACCATCATGACATCGGACCAACTAATAGGAATAATGACCACGCCCTTTCTCCAGCCATTCTATCGCCATATCTTTTGCAAAAGAATCGGTTGTTTCTTCTATTACACGTTTTAGTGTAGATTCTCCGTCTTTAAACCTTAGAATCGCCTTCGCACTTTCCGCACGAACAACATATTCACGGTCGGACAATTGGCTGATTAACCGGTCCCTGTATTGCTCTAATCGTTGTACCCCGGTTACCTTTGCAGCCATCATCCGAATTTGCCAATTCTCTGAATCAAAGAAAGGTGCAATTAATTTTGTATCAATGGGAACTCCTGAGTTCGCATACGCTTTTAAAGCGCGAATCCTTAATTCCTCATCTTCTTCTTTAAGCAGTTTCTGCAGAAGGTTGTGCTGATTGATCATTTGGTTTTTCCCAATCGTTTCAATTAACATGTATTGAATCTTTTTAGGATATCCATCAAAGTCCTCTAAAAATTGATTAAGCGTATCTTCCTCAATTGTTAATAGGATGGATAATAACGAAAATTCCGATAGACTCTGATGGATGTCTTTTAAGTACTGAAGCGTTCTTGGGTCATTAAACTTAGCCAATAATTTAATTATTTGCGTTTTTTCGGTAATGGTTGTCCTGCGATTTTGATATACTCTGTGTAAAGTAGGAACTAAATGGTCCATATAGAAGTCCTCAACCAAATATAGAGCGTTAATCCTAAGACTCCAGCGTTGTTTATTAAGCTCTCGCTTTAGATAATGTGTTAAGTGCTCTTTTGCCAATAGGTTGATCCTATCCTTTACATCCGGATCGTCTAGAACATTGGAAAACTCACTTAACAGCTCTATTACTGCTTGGAGCTTCTCACCTTCAGCCTTATGCTCTAGCAGTTCACCATTTCCTGATTGCAGATAATGAAACATATCCAAGCGAATTTCCTCTTTTAATTGAAGAATTCTTTGCTTTGTTTTGTTATTAAAGTGTTTTTTCACAGCAAGATATAAGAAAAGACTCATCTGAATAAATAACATAGCGAGAAATAATATAAAAAGGGCAACTAAGGTGATTTCAATCATCTACTTCACCCTTTTGATTAAGTGGCCTAAACGGGATTCTAATTCTAACAGTTTAAATGGCTTTGTAATATAATCATCTGCTCCTAATTGAATCGCCCTTGCTATGTCTTGGCCGCTTTTCCGTGTTGTAAGCATAATGATGGTGAATTTTTCTTGGTTTGGCAGATTTCTTAGCATTTGAAGAACTTCTAATCCATCCATTCGCGGCATCATCCCGTCTAGGATAATCAAATACGGATGTTCACTTTCGAGATACCATTTTGAATCATAAAATTCCATGCCATCACTAAAGGATTTTATGTTTAACGTAAATTCTTCAATCATCTTACTTTTACTCATTAAGTCTGTAAGCATCGTTTGGATAATGGGGTCATCATCCACCACTCCAACATTGATGATCCTG
This sequence comes from Neobacillus sp., assembly GCA_040797665.1. Classification (GTDB taxonomy): domain Bacteria; phylum Bacillota; class Bacilli; order Bacillales; family Cytobacillaceae; genus Neobacillus. The sequence continues at coordinate 42,283 of JBFNER010000011.1, forward strand.
CTAATATTTCGATTTTGATTACCTAAAACACTCTTTGTTTGATGAATCCATTCATCAATCGCCTGTTTTCTTTCTAGCTGCCGATTAATCCTTACCATTAACTCCTCCATCTCAATAGAAGTCTCCATCACATCATCAGCACCATTTTGATAGCTTTCGAATCTTATTCCATTTGAATGACCATTACTCATCATAATGACTGGAATATGGGGCTGATTCATAATACCCCTCAAGCTGATTAATACCTCTTGACCCCGATTACCTTTTATATAGGAATTAATGATGACACAATCCGGGCTCAATTCTTTAAGGGAATGAAGAGCACGCTCCGGGTCTGCGATAGCGATGACGGACCAGCCATTTTCTTCTAGAGCATCTTTTAGATACATAATTAAATTAGTATCATCATCGATTAATAAAATCAGTTTCTTCAATTCAAACTCTTGTCTTTTTCCAATTATTTCATCTATGTTTGTGTATTCCTCATAATAAAAGTTAGAGATTAATGGCAGTAAAAATTGTTGCAGCTCTGCCTTTGTCCATTCTCTTTGCTCATTCTCTGCTAACTGGACCATTAAAGATTGGGCGGTATCCCCTGCCCGTCCTAACCCGATCGTGGCAGCTGTACCTGTAATGGAATGAAGAAATCTGTATAATTCGGTATGACCGATTGTCCCTGGTTCGTTTAACCATACCTCAAGCTGTTTTCTAATATTTTTTATTAAGGTTTGTTTATATTTGTTCATATCCGTCTCCTGCACGTTTTGAGATCCTATCTTTTTAACTAAACCTAATCCACTAACGTTTAATTTTCCTTATCAATCATATCATGTGAACACTTTCGTTCATAATATTTTCACAACTTAATACCCTGTTTTTATTTGGAAATAACTTATATCCAAAACTAGATACAAAAAAATCCACCGAACTAATGATTCGGAGGATTTCTTTTACCTTATTAATTAATAAACATCGCGTTGATAACGCCCTTGTTTTTGCATTTCTTTAAGATATGCTTCAGCTGCATCGCGGTCTAAAGAACCTTCTTTCTCAATCACGCTAATCAGTGCTTCGTTAACGTCCTTCGCCATATACTCTTTATCCCCACAAACATAGAAATAAGCTCCATTTTCAAGCCACGCAAATAGTTCAGAGCTATTTTCAAGCATTTTATGTTGAACATAAACCTTTTGAGCTGTGTCTCGTGAGAATGCAGAGTCAACTCTAGTTAATACTCCATCCTGCTGATAGTTTTCCAATTCTTCTTGGTAGAGGAAATCGGATGACGCATGCTGGTCTCCAAAAAACAGCCATGAACGTCCTGCTGTTGGATTGACTGCACGTTCTTGAATAAACGAACGGAATGGCGCAATACCTGTTCCAGGACCAACCATGATGATGTCTTTATCTTGAGACTCTGGCAATCGGAAATGTTTATTTATTTGAACGAATACAGGAACTGTATCACCTTCCTGAATGCGTTCAGCGCATAAAATTGAACAAACCCCTTTGCGCTCGCGACCATGCGTTGAATAACGTACAGCACCAATGGTTAGATGAACTTCATCTGGATTAGCGGCTATACTGCTTGCAATGGAATAGAGGCGAGGCGGCATTTTTCTTAATAAAGATACGATTTCTTGAGCAGATGCCTTCCATGGACCAAAATCACGTAACAGATCAAGCAAATCACGCCCATTGCAATATTCCTTCAATTGGCTTGCGTTTTCAACTAACACAAGACTCTGTAGCTCTTCGTTTTCTGTAAAGGCAGCTGCCTGTTGTAGGATCTTCTTCGTCAGCAGTGTAATTTCAAAATAGGTGGTTAATGCATCCTTAAGTGGCAGTATCTCGCCCTGCTTATTAATAATGATTTCCGCTTGGTCATCCCATTTCATTTCATTTAGAAGGGAAGCCACAAGCTCTGGATCATTTTCTGGGACAATTCCAAGTGCATCCCCAGGCATATAAGAGAGGCCTGAGCCTTCTAATGATAACTCAATATGTCTTGTTTCCTTGCTAGAACCTGTTCCATTTAAGTTGATATTTTTTAAAACCTTTGCTCGAAATGGATTGTTCCTAGAGAATGGCAGAATGTCACTTTTGGTATTTTTAGGATTCTCCATAGTAAGTTGCATAGCTCATAACCTCCAAAAGTTATATATAGAAAGGATAGCATAGTTATAGAATATCAGATGTGTACTTTGACACACAATGGACAAATATTTCAAGTGATTTTACAGGTCTTAAAGTTTCCGAAGTTCCTCTAGTACCTTTTGAGCTTGGTAACCTGCTTCAAAATCATAGAGTTCCGAATCTTCACCATTAACTGCTTTTACTAGTTCATCAATTAAACGGTTTGGTGTTACTTCCTCAAAAGAGATTTCTTCTGGCTCTTCACCATTTTTTCCGCCCCTTAATTCGCCCCAGTTTTCAAGTGACAAAATACCTTCTGCTCCAAAAGCAGTAAAACCAATATATTCTTTACCGGCAATTTGACTTAATCCTTCAATTAAGATAGGTGTCCCATCAGCAAGCTCTGCGGTTGCAATAATACCTATCTCAGATTTCTCCGGATCGTCAGGTAATTCCAACCGTGTTTGGATGTTTTTTATCTCCCCAAATAGCTTTAAAGTTTGCTGGATAAAGTGGACACCCACTTCTAAAACAAAACCTCCTTGTTCTCGTCCGCCAACCCATTCATTCTTCTGCCAAAAGCGCGGCCACTCGGGGAATTGCATCGTAAGCTGCAACCGGCGCAGCTTGCCTGTATAGTTTTCACGTATCAATTCAGCAAATTTTGCTGCTGCTTGACCATAATTTAACGGGAAGTTCATCGCATGAATGACTCCTGCTCTTTCGGCAGCATCGGCCATCTCTTTTGCCTCTTCTAAAGAATTCGCTAACGGCTTCTCACATAAAACATGCTTTTTAGCCTTTAAAACCTCGATTACAATCTGATGATGATATTTCGGTGGAACCGCCACGTAGACTAGGTCCACTTGCGGACTCTCGATTAAATATTTATAGTCAGTAAAAGCTTGTACTTCACCAATTCTATTTGCAGTTTCTTTAGCAAGTGATTCTAACTGATCACAAACGGCTGTCACTTTCACCTGAGAATGTACCGTAAACTGCTTGATTAGGCGTTGGCCAATTGCTCCTAAACCAATGATGCCAATATGTAACATGATATCCCCTCCTGCACTTAACTATTATTATCCTACATTAGGAAACGGAAGGTGTCATTTAAATAATTTAAAAATTCACAGACAAAAAGAAAGGCAGAGTTTTCCGCCTTTCTATACCTGTATCCTTTATGGACTTATTTTGCGTTAGCATCAGGCTGATGAATACCGAAAACATTGCCTTCTGTATCAAGATAGTACCCCTGCCAAGCCATTCCTGGAAGAGCGTACTTTGGCATTGCAACCTGGCCGCCGTTCGCTAAAATTTTCGCTTCCGCCTGATCGTAATCTTCCACACCCATCGTACAGGAATATCCATTCATCGCCTGGCCCGGTTCAGGTGGAGCACTTTGACGCTGCATCAAAGCTCCATTGATCCCTGGTTCATTTTCATCACCCGTTACTGCCCCGAAATATGGCATACCCGCATATTCCGTCCAATCTTGGAAGGACCATCCGAACACCTCACCATAAAACTTCTTTGCCCGATCCATATCCGTCACATGAATTTCGAAATGAACTAATCTTCCCATGAGTACCTCCTATTTTTCTTATAATATATTTAACCCTTAAAGCATTCGATTTTTTGGTATTACTTTCCTCTCTATTATCATGAAGAGTTTGGGAAAATATTCAAATTCTTTATGTATAATTTTTTCTCTTTGTTTGTAATGAAAAAATAACGGTCCAAATACATGGACCGTTATTCATGTTCTTTCCCAAAAACGGTGCTGTGCAATGGCCGCTACAAATTCTTTTTCAAACTCTTGAGTGTTTGCGGCAAACACCACACCAGCTAAGTTATTATTCTCTGATGATTTAATATAAGACTGCCCAGTCGTTGCAATCCCAATCGGTTTATAATATTTATACGCTCCACTTATATACTCGGCGATATACCTATTGAAGGAAAGTTGGTTCTTCGTACTGCCTCCAACAATATAAAGCGCGTCATATAAGACATGATGAGTAGTGAGAAAGGTCTGAGTCACCTTGATTCTAGTTCCATCCGCTCCAGTAACAGTACCAAGCTTTTCACTAACAACGTCTACAAAAACGCCATTTTGCTGAAGGGCATTAAGCACATTCCTTACTTCTGTTCCATTAAAACCATCACCAATGATCACTCCTACCTTTAACGAATAAGCGTAGGAGGCTGTATTCTCCTGACTAAGTGCCGGTGAAGATGCCTTTACAGGAACATGCTGTCCGCTTGGAGGATTCACCCCAACATTTTCCGCAATCATGGCCGCCATTCCTTTATCCACATTGACAAACATGTCAACAACCTGCTGACGGATCGAATCACGTTCTAGCTTTCCTAGTTCAAAACTAAAGGCATCAATAATGTGCTGCTTCTCGACAGGTGACATACTATTCCAAAATAATCTCGCATGGGAGAAGAAATCTTTGAAAGAGTCACTGCTAGCCTTAATCTTTGGTCCCTCTACATGCTCTGGATAATGGACAAATCCCCCTTTCTCTTGAGGGGTTGGACCTGGTGTATTATTCGCGATTGAATTTTTATAATAGTTTACTTGATCAACATCAATCCGATATCTGCTAAAGCTGTCCCGCTGGTTATTATGAAAAGGACAAAGAGATTTATTAATTGGCAAATCTGGATAATTGGATCCTCCAAGCCGGTGCTGCTGCGTAATTTTATAGGTGAACGTCCTGCCCTGTAATATCGGATCATTACTGAAGTTAATTCCCGGCACGAGATTCGTTACATCAAATGCGACTTGTTCCGTTTCGGCAAAGAAATTATCGACATTTCGATTCAATGTCATTTTCCCAATGATATCAACTGGAACGATTTCCTCTGGCCATAGTTTAGTAGGATCAATCACGTCAAAATCAAATTTATGTTCATCTTCTTCTGCAATCATCTGGACGCCAAATTCATATACAGGATAAGCGCCACGTTCAATAGCGTCCCTTAGATCTCGTCGATGATAATCGGGATCTACACCTCCAATAATCAGCGCTTCCTCATTGAGTAATGAATGGACACCGAGGACAGGCTTCCAATGAAACCTCACAAAGTGCGCTTTCCCCTGTTCATTGACAAATCGAAAGATATTAATGCCGAACCCTTCCATCATCCGCCAGCTTCTTGGAACCGCCCGGTCTGACATCGCCCACATTACAAAATGGGCGGACTCTTGGTTATTCGCTACAAAATCCCAAAAATTATCATGTGCGGCCGAAGCAGTCGGCATGTCGTTATGCGGCTCTGGTTTTAGGGCATGCTGTGAATCGACAAACTTAAAGGCATCATGAATAACAAATATCGGAAATTGCAATCCCAATAAATCGTAATTTCCTTCCTCTGTATAAAACTTGACGGCAAATCCTCGTATATCCCGTGCCGTATCCATGGATCCCTTTCCGCCTTGTACAGTTGAAAAACGCACAAATACAGGTGTTTTTGACCCAGGTTCCTGCAGGAAGCCAGCTTTTGTATACTTTTTCATCGACTTATATACTTCAAATTCCCCATGAACGCCGAATCCCCTTGCATGGACCACTCTCTCTGGGATTCGTTCCGTGTCAAAGTGCATCTGTTTTTGAAAAAAATGAAAATCCTGCATTAGTACTGGACCGCGGTCTCCCGCTTTTAAAGTGTTCTCATTATTTGCAACCTTAAGCCCTTCATTCGTGGTAATGTTCTTCCCAGCGTTTTTCACACGGTACTGATCAAGCTGCACATTCTTCTTATTTTCCTCTTTCTCATTGTCACGAACCATAAAATCACCTACCTTGGTATTTACCTAACCCACTAATTTATATGTATTTCCCCTGTTTTTAGACCTCAGGCGGCGCAGCACAGGGACGGTTCTACTGCTGCATTTTTATAGCAGTAGAACCGTCCCTGTGCTTCCTGTGCACCTTCCCAAACAATCGAGATAAGTTTTTTTAGAATGGTATAAGCCCAAATTATCAATAATAGGAAGAGATAATTTTGAAAAGGGGCAGGGTTAATGAGAAAAATAACGTTGATCGGATTGAGTTTGTTATGTGTGCTAACCATACTTGCTGGAGCAAGTAGTGCTCATGCAACAACACCCTCACAGAAACAATCTATTTCCCAATCAGAGGTAAAGTTCCACAATGAATTTAGAAGACTTTGGTTCGATCATGTATTGTGGACGAGTAACTATATTACAAGTGCCACAACAGCAGGAGCTGAGGACCAGAAGCAGGTGCTGGCAAGGCTTCTAAAAAATCAAGAGGATATCGGTAATGCAATCAAGCCGGTATATGGTGAGGATGCCGGTAACAAACTTACGGTTTTACTTAAAGAGCATATTGTGATTGCCGGCAAGATTGTAGATGCAGCTAAAGCTGGTAAGGGAGACATGGTTAAGCAGCTAGACAAAGAGTGGCATAGAAATGCTGACGATATAGCGGAGTTCCTTAGCGGCGCCAACCCTAATTTGAAGATTGAAGACCTCAAAAAATTACTGTATATGCATTTAGAATTGGTAACAAATGACCTATCAGCAAGTCTTGTAAAAGACTGGGATGCTAGAATTACTGCGATCGATGACGGGGTCACACATATCATCATCATGTCAGATGCAATCTCATCAGGTATTGTGAAGCAGTTTCCGCAGAAGTTTAAATAATAATCCAAAGAGGACAAAGGGATGATATTACTGTTTCATTAAGGAAGCAGTAATATCATCCCTTTGCACCTTTTCTTTAATAGACGCCACACCCAGCAAACCTATAACAGAAAAAATAACCGGAGTAATGAAACCATAATAGTACCCGTCACTAATACTTCCTGAAGGAAACTGATCTAGTACCATACCAAAAATACTCGGCAGCAGAACAGCACTTAGAAATCCTCCTGTGTTCGCAACTCCAGAAACAATCCCTGACTCACTTATTGGAAAGGTCTGACGAACGACCGCAAAAGTTAATGCACTTGCCCCAAAGCCAAAGCCAATGACAAAGAAAAGCGCAATTAGCAAATAGTATGGCGGACTTCCCTTAAATAGAAGAAAGGTTGCCCAACACAATAAAATTGTAAAATGTACAACAACATATGGCCGTTTAATGGTTCCCATACGACTTGAAATCCAACTCGCTAAAGGAGCTCCTATTAGTGCACCAATAAGGCCAATCATAATCAACTGACTTGCATCAGAACGCGACATTCCATACACCGTCATCCCATACGGCACTGCCCAGGAACCAATAAACCCTATATAAGCCCCGACAACACCAAAGTGACAAAAGAATAAAGCCCAGGCTTGGCGGTTTCTAAAGATTCTCCGTAATAAATCTAATGTTTTTTCGCGGTTTTTTTTATTCTCCGGGGGAACTAGTTCATATTGTTTGGGCTTTTTTATGAGTACGAAATAAAGGAGTATTCCACAAAGACACAAAACCAATCCCGCTGATAAAAATGCTCCTCTCCAGCCTAGTAGATCAATCCAGGCCGAGAAAGGAACTGTCGCTATAAGGAAGCCTAAACTCCCAGTCATCCCCGCCCAGCCAATTAATCGAACAAATTCATTACCTTTAAACCATTGACCCAAAATTAACACCATATTGACCCAAATGGTCGCATCTCCTATGCCCGTGAAAATTCTAGCAAAAAACAGGACCATTTCATGGGTACCAAGGCTATAAATGATCGTCCCTACACCTGTAAGGGTTGAACCGATAATGAGAAAGAAATTGGGTCCATAGCGATCAGCTAAAAGCCCCATCGGAATTTGCAAACCCGTGTAAACAAAAAATTGAATACTTGTCAGCAGCCCAATCGTCGATGCCGTTACACTAAAATCCTTCATTAACTGGTCGGTAATCAAACCCGGAGCAGTCCGCTGGCTCGCCATTAACAAATACGTAAACAATACCGAAGCGAAAACAACCCATCTAAACCTGCTATTTTGTTTATCCAATGACTTCTACTCCCGTTAGCTTTTACTCTTATGTATATGGGCTTCTAGGGGAAATAGACATAGGGACGGTTCTGCTGCTTCCTTGAGGAAGCAGCAGAACCGTCCCTTCGAACCTCAGATTAAGAAAGATAACCTATCTTCCCGATCCTAACAATCGGATCAATTCATTTCGATTTCTAATTCCTAACTTGGTGTATATAGCTGTTAAATGTTTTTTAACCGTTATTTCACTGATGAATAATGTTTTAGCGATTTCAAGGTTGGTTTTCCCTTCATAGACTAAATCAGCTATTTCATTTTCACGATCTGTTAGAACTTTATTATGACTTTGTTCAACTGGTGCATCCGCTTCTTGCTCTAGCTGATACCCTATTCGTTCCAAAGTTAATTGCAAGAACTGTTCTAACTTTTCACCTCGAGTATCCAATATAAACGTTTTTGTAGGAGTAATTCCATCATAATTCGTATGAACAATATCTGGAATAACCTCAAAGCCAAGGTCAAGATGGAGAGTATACATCTCAAAGGGAGGCGGAGACGTAATGACTACCTTCCTAGAACAAATATGTTGATATAAAATATTCAGAGCTTCTAATCTAAGTAATTCATTATCTGAATCTGCCACATCAATAGAGCGAATGGCCCAACCAGTCAGTTCATTAGGATGACCCTCGTATATTTTTTTGACTTTCTTTGGAATACTCGTAAAATAAGGACCTAAAAATGAGTCCCCTTCCAAATAAGGCATTGTTGAATGATTTATTGGAATGATTACAGCCATTGCTTTTACCTTTTGATCCCCTGGAGACACTAGTATTCTTACAGCATCTTGATCTAACGATGTTAGTAAAGGCAAATTTAAGTCTTTTAAGATATAAAGAGTTTCTTCCTTGGTCATTTTCCACTTAAAAACCTTACCTGTTTCGGGATCTTTTCCTACTAGTTCTCTATCCCTTTCATTTGTGAATCTTTCTTGTAAATACTGCTCGCCCAGATGAAGATTTGTTTGGGTTAGGGTTTCCCATTGATATTCACCATATGAATTTTGATTATATAAAGCTCGCATTCTGGCACTTCCAATATAATAGAATAATTCCCCTACTTCCCATGTTAAGTCCCTATTCGATGAAGCTTGAGTGATATACCGGTAGTAATATTTAACACAACTTTCAACTAATTGCGCATATCTACTCGGTGTCTGTTCCTTTAATAATCCTAGAGTTGCCTCCTTCATAATGTCATGAAGGACCCATCCTCTCCCAGCTTTTCTAATAAACGAGACCTCTGTTAGCTGTTTAAATTGATCCGGTGTAATCTCTTCTCCTAATAGGAAGGATATAACTTCTAAATGAAAATGACGTAAAATAGACGCTGCTTCAACCATACTTCTAAGGCGGTCATCCTCAAGCTCCTTTAACCAAATAGATGCTAGCTGTTGGTAGAGCTCTCCTTGGTCAATGATTGCTTCTAAACCTCCATGCATCTGACAAAAGGTTAATAACGACAAAGTAAATGGATGCCCTTTGGATTTTTTCCATATATCTTCAATAATGTGATCTTCCACTATAGAATGCCGAGTTAGATAATCATGTACGTCCATTTTAGAGAAATGCTGTAAAGGAATGTAATGAACCCTCTCCCTCCAGTAAGAAGACAATGCCCATTGGCCTTTTAGAGGGCTTCTTCCCGATATTATGACGATGACTGACTCAGGTAAATTGATCAAAAAGCGTTCTCTAAGCCACGAGTCCATGCTGCTTAATTCCTCATAGGTATCAATTGCTAGCACAATATTGAAATCCTGAGCTAGCCGCCCTATTTCTTGATAACATTCCTTCATCAAATCAGATGCCAGATGATTTTTGTAATCTGACTTCAATTGGTTCAGCAGCCATTGACAGAAATCAAACTCTGTGTGGATGAAATCACGGCTTTCTAAGCTTATAAACATAACGTTATCTTGCATGAGTGCATGCTTTTTGAAGATGTCTAGAAGGGTGCTCTTTCCCACTCCCCCAGTCCCATATATATTGATTAACCGTTTCCTCCTGTATCCTTTACCTTTTAAAACCTGTTTAAAATAGTCAGCATGTTCTTTTCTTCCGATAAAGTATGTGTCATCAATGCCCCTTGTTAAATCCCAACCGCCTGAGTTCATCATCCCTCTTTGTCTCCTTTAATCTCCTTTATACTTTAGTATAATACGTTTTGCTACTATGGTATAATACTCCGCGCCATCCTTTTAATGGTAAATTTTCATTAGAAATTTACAACATTATTGAAAGGATGTTCCTATATGAACGCTTTAAGCCGTACAATTGAAAACCCATTAATTAAGGACCGAGTAACTTTTTTAACAACCCTTGAAGAGTCGGGCGGTCAGTTTGAACTCGTAGAAGTTCTCTTAGCTGGAGGTGGAGGAAATGAGTTACACTTCCATACAACATTTGAAGAGGAATTTACCGCTATAGAAGGAAATTTGTTCATTGAGTGTGATGGGAAGGAAATTATTCTAAAACCAGGTGAAACCGCGGTTGCCCCAAGAAATTCTTTGCATAAATTTTATAATCCCAACAAAGAACCTATTCTTTTTCATTGCAAGATTGTCCCTGCAAGAAGCTTTGAAAAAACTTTACGAATTGCCTATGGCCTTGCGAATGACCAAAAAGTAAATTCAAAAGGGATTCCTAAAAATGTATTAGCACTCGCTGTTCTGTTTCATTCCGGAGAATCCTATGTTCCCGGTATTCCGATCATGATTCAAAAAGGCTTATTTGGTATGCTTTATTACCTTGCAAAATTCATGGGGATTGAGGATCGTTTGGTTAAAAAATATTGCTAAAGCAATGGTCATCGCTTTTTAAAAGTTGATTTACCAAAAAGCAAGAAGCGTTCATCCGATATGGATAAACGCTTCTTCAAAACTAATTCGCAATAACTCCGCTTCTCTCTTTTAGCCCTTTTACAGAAATCAGTTCTGGCTTTTTTACAAATCTCGCCATAACAATAGCCAAGATACAGAGAAGGCTAGCGAGCAGAAATCCCTGAGTGAAAGGAAGAGCCTTTACAACCAGTGGACCAACAAATGCGGATAAACCATATGCTTGATACACGAAGCCATAATTACTACCCATATTCTTCGTACCGTAATAATCCGCAGTTATGGATGGGAATAGCGCCAAAAATCCGCCAAAGCAAAAGCCGATTAAAGAAACTGCCAGGAGAAACAACGGATAGTTCAAGGTTCCTGTACTCATATAAAACATGACAAGAGCAGTTACACCATAGCTTACAATCAATGTATTCTTTCGCCCAAAGCGATCAGATACTTTCCCTAAAGCAATTCGGCCTGCAGCATTAAATAACGCAATCACCATCACTGCATTTCCTGCTTGTTCAAGACTAACATTTGCTAAGTCAACACCAATATCCACTGCAAAGCTGATCACCATAAGACCTGAAACACTGCCAAATAGAAACATCGCCCATAATAAATAAAACTGATAGGTTCCAACCATTTGCTTCGCTGTAAATTGTCCTTCTTTATCCACATCAGAGCCTGGTTGACCAGCAGGTAATTGATAGTCTGCAGGCGGATTCTTTAATAATTGAGCTCCCGCAACAACCAATACCAAATAAATCATACCTATATAGATAAATGAATTTGATACTCCTGTTAGTTCAATTAAATAGCTAATGATTGGCTTATAAATAAGCCCTCCTAGACCAAATCCAGCAACAGCTATACCACTTATAAATCCCCTTTTATCAGGAAACCACTTTACACATGCTGAAAGTGGACAAACATAGGTCATACCAATACCGATACCGCCAATGACCCCATAAAAGAAATAAAGTTGAAATAGAGTTGTGGCTTGACTGGCTAACATTACCCCGATTCCGAGTAATATACCGCCTATCGTTGCAACCCATCTAGGACCTATTTGATCCTGAAGCCTGCCTGCAAAAATGGTTACAAACGCAAAGACAGCAACCGTTATGGAAAAAGTGACAACAACATCCTCTCGTGCCCAGCCAAACTTGTCCATAAGAGGCTGATTAAACAAACTCCATGCGTACACAGCACCCAAATTTAATTGAATGAGCACCGCTCCTAAAACTACTAACCAGCGATTCAATCGTATCCCCTCCTGTTTTTTTCAGAATAATCAAACAAACAAAAAAAAGAGACCAACGGTGATGGAATAGTTCCTCAGCGTTGGTCTCTTCTGTACTCACATTTAGTGTTTACGTTAGCAACCACAACATATATACAATTCTATTAGAAACGAAATGATTTCTTTTCCCCTTGTCAGTAGACATTGGTAAAAGCCATCAGCATTGTTCACGATTATAAGCTCTAATGTTGAACGTGTCAATCAATTTATCATTCAAAAGCTTTTTCATAGTCAGAAAATAATTTAAAGATCATGACTCTTTCACCTGTTCGAGTGCTAAGGTCAGTAAAGAAACTCTTCACTTCAAGCCCCGTTATGTTTTGAATCATTTCATTTAAGTCTACCAACCCTAATTCAACCATTTCAGAACGAATTTTCTTTATCGATAAAATTCCCTCTTTTGTTCTGCATACCTCATACTCTGCAGGGGTTAAAATGCCTTTTAGCGTTACGATAATCATATCGCGCATTATATCAGTCTTCACAGAGATCGGTCCACGCCCAAGATAATCTTTTTCCCATTGCGTGATGCTCTTGCTTATTTCTGCTTCAATCGTACCTTTTGACTTGTTCATGGGTTCACCTATCTTCAAACCAGTTAGTTATCTTATTCACAAAGTATAGTGCAGTGAACCGATTTAATCAACCGTTCTTATAGAAGCTACTCACAAGCAATTGGACTTTGGGTTGGATTCTAAAGGTTAATGGAAAATGGAGGAAAACAGGAAGCAGAAGAACCGTCCCCATGCTACTCCAGCGAAATCTTCACAACATCATCGAAATATGTTGTCTTATTATATCCTAGAATAACGATACTCTTAGGAACCACTTGATTTCCATGCAGTATCACGTTTTCAACTGTAGTGAAATACTTGGGCTGTTCGATTTCTTCATATGAGACAGGGTTTTTGTTCATATCGTATTCTGTTCCGTTTTTATCCACGATCACTCCTTCAGTATTCATCTCTATTGAACTTGATTCGTCCTCGCCCTCAGCAACAATATGGAATTGCATGAGTGATATGCTCGGTTCTTGATTTCATGATTACTTAGGACTACAGTGGATGGCTGTCCAATTTCCACCTTATCGATGGAGATGGTACTCCCTGCATATTCAAAGGTTTGAGGATAGACTTTAGAAGCATCTAGTTCGATGATTTTTTGGTCTTCATACGTTACATAAACAGATGCAAATTGAACATTGACTTCTTTTGGCTTTTCTCCAAAAAGAGGGTCAAAAACGGTTTGAGCAGTAGTCCAGCTTATGTCGTACTCTAACCCCAAAAAAGAGCTTCCGTACCGATCCGCTTTCACTTTTTTATTGTTCACTTCTAAATTGGAAAAATTAACAACATCTATCCTCTTGCCTGGCTGTTCATTATTAATATCATATTGCAAAATTGTCGCTGTTGGAGCAATGATTAGTTTTTCAAAGCGAACCGGTATCCCCTCGACCTCTGTTTCTTCAGCCAATGCATATTCAACCGAAGGCTGTTTCGTTACAGGAATCTCGAAGCTCCACTCTCCCTCATGTCCCATGCTGCCATAAGCAAAAAAATCCTTCGGTTGTGAGGAATCACGAATCACCTTCTGAAGCTTTGTGATGTTAAGTTTCATAGTGCCGGTATCACTTTTGAGTGGCAGCAGACTAATTTTCCCCTGAAACACATTCTTTTCTTCATTATTAGCATCCAATTCAAGGTTAGGAGGATAGTACCTTGAATATGTTGCAGGGCCCATAAGTTCTTGCTCGTTCTCCACAAAAACCCCGTCATAATTAATCATCATATATTGATTGTCTTCTTCTAGATCCTCAATTTCATAAAAAACAAGCGTCTGAAGATCATCAGCAATCACACTTCTAATTCTAATTTTCACCCCAGCGCTTTCCGCTTCCAGATTCAGCCTCTCACCCAGGTCTTGTTGCAAAAAGGCACGTAATTCCTGATCTTCTTCTGTCCAGGTATAGTAGAGATTGGTAAAAGCTCCGGTAAAAAGACCAATACTCATTAATACTGAAAAAACACTTGCATAAACAAGTCCCATTCTAATACGTTTCTTATTCTTCAGCTGTCTGTGCCGTTCCTTTTCCGCCAGCCTTTCTCTAACGTTCTCGATGAAACCAGGCGGCACATGAAATTCTTCCATCCTTTCAGAAAGATTTAACAGCGTTAACATGACTTCCTGAAAGCTGCCTAAATCCTCCTGACAATCTTGACAATGATAAACATGTACCTCTAAATCAATCTTTTTAGACCGTTCCAGGTTGCCTTCTAAGTAATCGAGGTAATCCTTATGATACTGCTTACAGCCATTACAGTCCGAGCCGTTCCCCATTTCTTTCCTAAGTGATTGGATTCCGGAAAACAATAGTTCGTTCAGCTTTTCCACTGAAACTTGGAGGAGATGTGCCGTTTCCCTCTTAGAGATTCCTGTTACATATGTAAGGACCATCGCTTCTTTCTCATATTCTTTCAATTGCCCCAGAGCTTTAAAAACATCCTGCCGTGTTTCATTTTCCTCTGAAGCTTGGAAACTTCTATCATCAGAAAGCTCCCGACCGTTATGTAAAAAAATTGATGTAACCCATGCTTCAAATGAAGTGTCGTTTTTATATCGAGGCAGATCCTTGTGCACTTTTATGATGGATCGGTAAAAAAGCTCTTCCATTTGCTGCTGATTCCTAACATAGGACCAACCAAGTAAATAAAACGTTTGTATATGCAGATCGAACCACGCGGCGATGGCATCCACACCTTTATTTCTTAATGTAGTGATAGAAAAAGCATCAATTTTTTCAGGGATCATAAATGAGTTTCCCCCTTCCTGCTTTCTTTCTTGATCGTTTAATCTCATTATAAACGAATGTCCTTATAACTTGCCTATAATCAATTAATTTCTTTATAATGGTAATATAAGAAAATACTGCAAAGTTTTTTAAAACTTCTATCCAATGCAATTATCTCAATCACTCTTCTAGAAATTCCATCACGTTCTCATTCTCATAGGTTATATTTCTTTCAATTCATTTCATAATTTATTATAGTAATTACATAATAATAATTATTATCATTCTAGTTTCTAAGTTTCTTAAAAACTAGATGCATAATTATATATTACTAAACTTACATAAAAGGAGAGATGTAAAGTATGGATGCTAAAGAAAATGCTAACATCGAAGGATGCCCGTTTCATGGTGGTGCTACAAGTAACAAATCAAGTGGTACTGCAAATCGCGATTGGTGGCCAAATGCGTTAAACTTGAATATTCTCCACCAGCATGACAGAAAGTCTAACCCTATGGGTGAAGAATTTGATTATACTGAAGAATTTAAAAAGCTAGACTATGATTCTCTTAAGCAGGATCTTCGTGTATTAATGAAAGACAGTCAAGATTGGTGGCCAGCAGACTATGGACATTATGGTCCATTCTTTATCCGTATGTCTTGGCATGCAGCGGGTACATACCGTACGGGCGATGGCCGTGGCGGCGGCGGAACCGGTAACCAGCGTTTTGCTCCGCTTAACAGCTGGCCTGATAACGCCAGCCTCGATAAAGCCCGTCGACTATTATGGCCGATTAAGCAAAAGTATGGGAACAAAATCTCTTGGGCTGACTTGCTTGTGTTAGCAGGCAATGTGGCGATTGAAGACATGGGCGGTCCAATCATCGGTTTTGGAGCAGGACGCGCAGATATTTGGCATCCGGAAGAAGACATCTATTGGGGTAATGAAACGGAATGGTTAGGTGACAACCGCTATACAGGTGAACGCGATCTTGAAAATCCGCTTGCGGCGGTTCAGATGGGGCTCATCTAC
Source organism: Neobacillus sp. (assembly GCA_040797665.1). Lineage (GTDB taxonomy): Bacteria > Bacillota > Bacilli > Bacillales > Cytobacillaceae > Neobacillus. The sequence continues at coordinate 58,393 of JBFNER010000011.1, forward strand.
GTGAACCCAGAAGGTCCAAACGGCAAACCGGATCCAATTGCGTCCGGTCGCGACATTCGTGAAACCTTTGCTCGTATGGGAATGAACGATGAAGAAACCGTTGCACTAATAGCAGGGGGACACACTTTCGGTAAGGCACACGGTGCAGGAGATGCTTCTCAGGTTGGTCCAGAACCAGAGGCTGCTCCTATTGAACTACAAGGCTTAGGCTGGCAAAGCTCACACGGTAAGGGCTTTGGTCGTGACACCATCACTAGCGGTATTGAAGGAGCTTGGACTGCAAACCCAACACAGTGGGATAATGGTTATTTCGATCTATTATTCGGATATGAATGGTGGCTGACAAAGAGCCCTGCAGGTGCTTGGATATGGCATGTTGTAGATGCTGATGAGAAGCATCTTGCACCAGATGCAGAAGATCCGTCTATTAAGGTTCCAACGATGATGACTACAGCTGACATGGCCTTGCGTTATGATCCAATATACGAGAAGATTTCCCGTCGATTCCATGAGAACCCTGAGGAATTTGCTCATGCATTTGCTCGTGCATGGTTCAAATTATTACATCGTGACATGGGCCCTAAAGCAAGATATCTAGGTCCAGAAGTACCAGAAGAAGATTTCATCTGGCAGGATCCTGTACCAGGTGGTAATTTTGAATTAACAGAAGCTGAAATAGCTACACTTAAAACCAAAATTCTAGATTCAGAGCTTACAATAAGCGAGCTAGTAACAACTGCTTGGGCTTCAGCTAGTACGTACCGCGGCTCTGACCATCGCGGCGGCGCGAACGGTGCACGCATCCGTCTTGCACCACAGAAGGATTGGGAAGTGAACCAGCCTGAACAGCTTGCAAAAGTCCTAGATGTTCTTGAAGGCATTCAAAACGACTTCGAAAAAGAAGTTAGTATTGCAGATCTAATTGTATTGGGCGGTAGTGCCGCAATCGAGAAAGCTGCACGAAATGCAGGCTTTGATGTAACGGTTCCATTTGCACCTGGACGTGGAGACGCTACACAAGAACAAACAGACGCAGAAAGCTTTGATGTGCTAGAGCCTGTTGCTGATGGCTTCCGTAACTACCAAAAGAAACAGTTTAGTGTTAGTCCAGAAGAGCTTTTAGTAGATAAAGCCCAGCTCTTAAACCTAACTGCACCAGAAATGACGGCTCTTATTGGCGGTATGCGTGTTCTTGGGACCAACTATGCTGGTACCGCACACGGCGTATTCACTGATTCTGTCGGCAAGCTCACAAATGAATTCTTTGTTAACTTGCTTGACATGGGAGTGCAGTGGAAGCCTGTCGGAGCAAACCTCTATGAAGGACTTGATCGCCGTACAGGTGAAGTAGTTCGTACAGCAACGAGGGTGGACCTAGTGTTTGGTTCAAACTCTGTTCTCCGTGCTATTGCAGAGGTTTATGCACAGGATGATAACAAAGAGAAGTTTGTCCGTGACTTTATCGCAGCATGGGTCAAGGTTATGAATGCAGACCGCTTTGACCTTAAAACGGTTGACTTTAAGAAAGCTCAGCTAACAAGTAAGTAAGTTATAGGAAGAACCGCCGTCTGATTGACGGCGGTTTTCTTACGATTACTGAAAGATTTATTTTTCCATATGAAATTCATCAAATAACTCTCGAAGATAATCTCTTCTCCCATGTAAAATTCTATGAATGATAATTGAATCAGCAATAATCCTATAAAAAACCAAATATGGATGTACAACAATAAAACGGTATCCCCGCTCAACAATCGTATATTTTTCCTCCGATAAAACAGATCCTAAATTAGGAAAATCAGCAAGCTGGCCTATTTTGGTATCTAAGGTCATAAGAAGATTCTCGGCAGCAATAACATTATCCCTTGAAATATATGAAAAAATCTCGTCTAAATCGTCAACAGCAGCGGGAGTATACTTAATCATTTTCTTTTGCAGCATTAATTTTTCTCCGGATTGTTTCCATAACTTCATCATGATTCATTAACACGTTACCCTCCGCAACCTGCTTTTCCGCAACTAAAAGCTTCGATTGCAATCGATTACGTGCTTCCATTCTTCTGAAAGTTTCATGGCTCATGACAACTAAATCAGCTTCACCATTGCGAGTCAGTATGACCGGTTCATCCAATTCATGGCAAAATTTTGAAAAACCGTTATAATCTTGACGTATTGTTGTAGAAGGTTTTATATTCAAAAACACCCCTCCTTATAACATTATTTTGACTATATTATAACATTATTCTAACTGCATATACCATGTGAGCAGTATTTTTGATTTATATCTTCTGTTTGGGATAAATCATTAAAATGTTGGAGATGGGAGGAAAATTATTAGAAGTGAGAAGAATATAGCAACAGTAACAAACTAGAAGAATTCAGTGAACATTCTTTTGAATATTAGCCAAAATACACACATACACTCCCTTCTTTTTGTGCAGTTGTTAAACAGTTGTGAATGAAATCTAGGATTTGTTTTAAATCCCAATCGGTTTCTGACAGAGAAGCACCATTGCCGTATTTTTGATTGTAGGTATTTAAAGCTTTTTCAATTTGTTGTATTGAAAAGGTGCAACTGTCGCCTGATCCACTAACCCCTGCAAAGTATTTATCTGCATCTAGTAAACTGTACAGGATGAGAGAGTTATAATTCCCCATGCTAAAACGCGCGTAAGCAATTTCCTCTCCTGCTTTATTGTGTCCGGAAATATCATGACCCATTTAGTTATCCTCCTTTAAATTTTATATCCCGAAATGGTAATTCAAGTTAGTAAGTTTATTAAAATAATCAATAATTTACATGGTTACCACTCCTTTCAGGTTAATATTTATGTTGAAAAGACAAAAAATGAAGATTCAATTAAGAGGGTGTTATTTGACATTCTTTAGGGTTTTCAGATGAAGCTGGTGTTTAGTAACGGGGTAGGAGTTAGAGGCAATAAAGTAGTTTTTTGTTAATATTTTCATGTTATGTCTAACTTGTCAACCACCCCAATTTAATGTTCATATATTGTTCTTAAGTGGGAGTCTTTTCATCTAAAAAGTATATTTGTAGAGCAACCAATTCTTTCATTTTTTGTACAGTTATTCCCATATAGGAATAACTCATATCTTGCCTACAGATTCGGTTGTATAATAGACTTTTAACCAATTGTTTCAACAATCTCATTTAATTTAGGGGCAGACTTCAATATAGCCCAAAAATCGACTTACATTTTTCAAAAAAATAACTTCAAGATAGAAAAAACAGCCAAAATCTAGTAAGATATCCACATGTGATATTAGATAAGGGGTTAAAAAAATGAGCGTATTAAACGTACAAAATTTAAGTCACGGTTTTGGTGATCGTGCGATTTTTAATAATGTGTCTTTTCGACTTTTAAAAGGAGAGCACGTTGGACTCGTTGGAGCAAATGGTGAGGGTAAGTCTACTTTCATGAATATTGTCACTGGGAAGCTGCAACCCGACGAGGGAAAAGTGGAGTGGTCACGAAAAGTTCGTGTTGGTTATTTAGACCAGCATGCGGTACTTCAAAAAGGTACAACCATGCGTGAAGCTTTAAGTACTGCTTTTCAATATCTTTTTGATGCTGAAGCAGAAATCAATGAACTTTATGCAAAAATGGGTGATGAAGGTGCTGATATTGATGCCTTACTTGCCGAAGTTGGAGAGCTGCAAGAGACGTTAGATAGTAATGATTTCTATCAAATTAATTCAAAAGTGGAAGAAGTTGCTCGTGGTCTAGGGTTAGACGATGTTGGGCTTGACCGTGATGTAGATGATCTCAGCGGTGGACAGCGTACGAAAGTTTTGCTGGCTAAGCTATTGTTAGAAAAGCCTGAAATCCTATTACTAGACGAGCCGACAAACTATTTGGATGAACAGCATATCGAATGGTTGAAGCGCTACCTGCAGGAATATGAGAATGCATTTATCTTGATTTCACATGATATACCATTCTTGAACAATGTTGTTAACTTGATCTATCACATGGAAAACCAAGAGTTGAATCGCTATGTTGGTGACTATGATAACTTCTTGACTATTTATGAAATGAAGAAGCAGCAGCTAGAGTCTGCTTACAAGCGTCAACAACAAGAAATTGCTAATCTGAAGGATTTCGTTGCCCGTAACAAGGCAAGTGTTGCGACTCGTAATATGGCAATGTCTCGTCAGAAAAAGCTCGACAAAATGGAAGTAATTGAATTGGGAAGAGAGAAGCCAAAACCAGAGTTTAACTTCAAAGAAGCTCGTGCTGCCAGTCGCTATATATTCACGGCAGAAGACCTTGTTATTGGTTACAATGAGCCACTTTCCCGCCCTCTGAATTTGAAAATGGAACGCGGACAAAAAATTGCCTTCGTGGGTGCAAACGGTATTGGTAAGTCTACTCTTTTAAAAAGTATTCTTGGGTTGATTGATCCGCTGGACGGTAAAGTGGAACGTGGTGAGTATCAACATATCGGTTACTTCGAGCAGGAAGTGAAACAGTCCAACTACAACACATGTATTGAAGAGATTTGGAGCGAGTTCCCTAGTATGAACCAGGCTGAGGTCAGAGCTGCTCTTGCAAAATGTGGATTAACGACGAAGCATATTGAAAGTAAAGTCGAAGTCCTTTCTGGCGGCGAAAAAGCCAAAGTTCGTTTGTGTAAAATTATTAACACACCAACGAATTTATTAATTCTAGACGAACCTACCAATCACTTGGATGTTGACGCAAAAGAAGAATTGAAGCGTGCTTTAAAGGCATACCGCGGAAGTATCTTGATGGTATCCCACGAACCTGATTTCTATCGTGAAATTGCGACTGATATTTGGAATTGCGAGGATTGGACGACGAAAGTGTTTTAAACAAGAAAAGCGGAAGTGCCTTGCTCAGCCCCGAACGACATAAGACGGGCCGGCGAAAAGGCGCTCTTTGCCTTTTTGTCCGGAACTGCTTATGGCCGAGGGGCTAGGCGCTGGAGCTAGATCATTAATTAAGATTAAGGGGTACCCAATGCATTCCTTGGGTACCCCTTTTTATAACTAAACTTCAATCTCCATTATCGCTTCTGCACATTTTATGCCGTCAACAGCACTAGACGTGATTCCACCAGCATAGCCTGCACCTTCACCACAAGGATATAACCCTTTGATGTTCGACTCAAATGTCAGTGGATTACGTTTTATTGTAACTGGTGATGAACTTCGACTTTCTACAGCTGATAAAACAGCATCATGTTTGATAAAGCCCGTAAGTTTTTTATCCATTACTCTTAACCCATCTTTTAAACTATCAACGATAAAATCATCCAGACATTCTCTTAAGTCAGTTGGTGTAACACCCGGGGTATAGGTGGGAATAATATCTCCCAGTTGTTTACTGCCTTTATTTTCTAAGAAATCGCCGACCAATTGTACTGGTGCAAAATAATTGCTGCCACCAAGTTCAAATGCTTTTCGCTCAAGTTTTCTTTGAAACTCTATAGCTCCCAAAACCTCTCCATTGAAATCTTTTGGTGTGATAGAAACTAGCAAGGCACTGTTAGCATTTTCTCCACTTCTTGCGCTATAGCTCATACCATTTGTAACGACAGTACTTTTTTCTGATGCAGCAGCTACAACATGACCTCCAGGACACATACAAAACGTGTAAACACCTCGTCCATTTGGAAGATGTGCATTCAATTTATATTCAGCTGCACCAAGGAGTTGATTATTTGCATAACTGCCGAATTGCTGTAAATCAATGTCATTTTGGTGATGTTCAATACGCACGCCAACAGCAAAAGGCTTCGGGATCATCTCTACCCCAAAATCCTTTAACATATAGAAAGTATCTCGAGCACTATGCCCTATTGCCAATACTACAGCATCGGTTTCAATGACATCTGTTTTGCCTTGACTTTCTAGAAGCACACCTCTAACTTCACCATTTTCGATAATAAGTTCCTTCATTTTCGTTTCGAAACGCACTTCGCCGCCTAGGCGCTGAATTTTTTGACGAATGTTTCTAACAACATTTATCAATATGTCTGTTCCAATATGGGGTTTTGACAAATAAGCTATTTCTCCAGGAGCACCAGCTTCTACTAATTCCTTGAGTACTTTCGGAATTCTAGTATTTTTTATGCCTGTTGTTAATTTACCATCTGAAAATGTTCCTGCCCCGCCTTCACCAAATTGAACATTACTATTCGTTTCAAGCTCGCCATCTTTCCAGAACTTTTCAACGGCCTTTTTTCTTTTATCAACGTCCATTCCCTGCTCTACAATTATTGGATTTAAACCATGTTCTGCTAAAACCAGGGCACTGAAGAGTCCAGCAGGTCCACTGCCTATTACCACAGGACGAATGGTCTTTTGGGTTTTCTTAATCACATATTCCAATGGTTCAAATGAAGAAACATCCTTTATTCCTAAATACGATAACTCGTTTTTAATTTCAACATTAACAGTATAAATTAACTGGACATTATTTTTTTCTCTTGCGTCGATTGACTTCTTTGCGATATGAAAAGATAATATTTTGTCCTGCTTAACTCTTAGTATTTTTTGGATTTTTTGAGCTAAATGTTGGTTTTCCTTACTAGGGTCAAAATTAGCCTGAAGCTTAATATTACTAATCCTTAACATGTTACATTCCATCCTATATTAAATTTTACAGTTTCCCATTACACAACAGAAAAACTCCCACCTCAAGGATTGTAACTGAATTCATTCCAGTTGAATAGGTAGGAGTTGTGGATTTTCCGCATGCTAAAACCATATATGTCACTTTATTGAACGTTATTTCCAATACAGAGTCGGACGACACACTCCACATGTTCAGAGTGTATGGGGCAACACCTGGGTGCATGGTGAGTTTCTGGATATATTAGCTATCAAACATCAAAACTAATTATGAATTTTTTGCCAACTGGTGCGTTTTTCCCAAAAAGGGTTAACGCTTTTTTCTTGAACTAATTTACAATAATGAGGTAGCTTTTAAAAAAATTTATAGAAAAACGAACAATTTTTCTAACTAGCTTCGTCTTACTTTTGAAAGCGGGGAGGGTCACAGGTGGATTATTTACATCGCAATGATTTGCAATATAGTAAGGAACTGTTGGAAGCTATGGAATTGAATCCTACAGAAACGCTCGAAAGTATTATGAATGAATATGGTTCAGAAATTAAAAGGCTGGTCTATAGTTATATAAAAAATCCAAGTGATGCTGATGATGTAACACAGGAAGTTTTCGTAACGGTATATCGAAAATTGAACACATTTCAAGGTAAGTCAACTTTACGAAGTTGGGTATATGCGATTGCAATCAATAAATGTAAGGACTATTTGAGAAGTTGGAAGGTTCGTAACATTAAACTTAAGGGGAAGTTAGAACAATTCGTGAAATCTGCGGATAAGCCGAATACTCCTGAGCAGCACCTAATAGGAAAAAATGACGAAAAGCAATTACTTAATCAAGTCTTGTCTCTGCCAATCAAGTACCGTGAAGTTATTATCCTTTTCTATTTCGAAGAATTCTCTGTTAACGAAATTGCAGATTCCCTATTAATCAACCAAAATACGGTAAGAACTCGCCTAAACCGTGGTAGAGGGAAATTAAAGAATATTATCCAATCTGAAAGAGGTGGGGATCTTGGATAAACAATTAAAGGATTTAAAGAGAGTTTATGAACAGGAGAATGGTACAATATTTTCCAATGAAGATAGGGAAAATGTATATCGGAAACTTGAATTAGTGCAAACGAAACCACTAAATGGCTTTTCAAGGTATATACCAAAAGCATTATCCTATCTTGCATATGGAGTTATGGTTGTTCTTATCTTAGGAATTGTAAGCCAGCAGTTGGATATTTTCCCACAAGAATTAACTCGTGGCGGTGAAGAAAATCCTAAAACTGAGGAAACACCCGTTGCAAATGAAGACCCCGAATTTGAATTGTACAAAGGAAAACCTCTAAATATTGCAGTCGTTGGAGAATCACCTGAAATTAAAGAGAAACAAATAAGTTTTAGTGAGTATTCTTTTGAAAAGTTAATGTTGATGAGTAATGATCTAGATTCATATGATGCAATCTTTATTATGGAAGAGAATCTCTCGCAAGCTGCTGAAAGTCAATATGCAGATGTTTACCTAAATTCCACGATTCCATTCTTTTTCATATCGGCGAAAAGCCATATTCCTTTTACCGTAAATACTACTGAATATAATGAGTCATGGGATTGGACCCCTGGTAATAGCTATGCTGTCGGAGTTCTTAAGTCTACAGAAGATGATTCATTAAAAAACTGGGGATTTGGTCTCTACAATGATGAAATGACAGAAGAACACGTAAAAGAAATGTATTCAAGAATTTTTAAAGAAGTAGAAAAGGAATCGATAACTACCGATGAAGATGAGGATGGTATAGGAGCACCGGTTGAAGATTCAAAAAGTGTTCAAACAAACATTGAGCCTTCTGCTGAATTAAAGGCTTTGTATAAGGAATATGCAAGCAAGAAAAATGACCAACTACTAGTTGGTTTGTCACCATTGGATGTATTTAAGTTGTACTATTATGCAAACCATTTGGAGAATTCCGAAACGATTTATGCCCTATATATAAAAGGAGAAATGTTTGGTACTCCTTCCGAAGAAGAATATTTTGGAGACCCTGAATTTTATGGAGCTATATTCAATGAAAATGATAAAAAGTTTTATACCGGACTGCAGCAGGTTAAAGAATTCAAAATCAATTATTTAAACGACAATGAAGCAATCATTACTTGGAAGGGCCAAGAAGGCTCACTCCCGGCATTCCGATTGTTTAAAGATCCTAAAAAGGATGTTTGGAAAGTCAGTTGGCTACCAATGCAATAAAAAAATGAACTGTAACAGAGATGGGCGCTAATCTAAGTAGGATTAGCGCTCTTTTTGTTGAAATTATGTACCAACTTGCCGTTCCTTCCATGAAAATATAAATTGCAGTGCCTGTCAAGACCCGAAGTATGTGATTATCGTCGTTAAAAAACTTAGGACCTATAAAGTTCTACATAAAAATGGCCCGGTTTTGTAGCAGGGCCGAATAGTATTTTTTTATTTTTTTAAGACAAGTTGCGATACACACTCCACGTGCGTCGTATGCGGAAACATATCCACAGGCTGAACCTCAACCGTCTTGTATCCTCCATCTTCTAAAATCCTTAAATCCCTTGCCAAAGTAGCAGGATTACAGGACACATAGACAACTTTTTTGGGTTTCATGTCGATAATCGTTTGTAGCAGTGCTTCATCACAGCCCTTACGCGGAGGGTCTACAACCAATACATCCGCGCTGTTTCCTTCCTTATACCATTTTGGAATGACAACTTCTGCCTCACCAGCAGCAAATTCTGCATTAGTGAATCCGTTCAATTCCGCATTCCGCTTAGCATCCTCAATCGCCTCCGGAACTACTTCCACCCCAAATACCTTTTTGGCTTTTTGTGCTAAAAATAACGAGATGGTGCCGATTCCGCAGTAGGCGTCAATGACCGACTCATCGCCGCTTAACCCTGCATATTCAAGAGCTTTATCATAAAGAACTTTCGTCTGGACTGGGTTCACCTGATAAAAAGATAAAGCAGATATCGCAAACTTTACGTCGCCGATATAGTCATAAATGACCTCATTTCCCCAAAGGGTAGTCGTCTTTTCCCCAAGGATTACATTGGTTCGCTTTGAGTTCACGTTATGAACAATCGACTTAATCTTAGGAAGCTTAGCAACAATCTTTTCAACCAGCTGATTCTTATTTGGAATATCGGCTGTTCTTGTGATGATAACCACCATCAGCTCACCAGTTTGTTTACCAAAACGAGCCATAATGTGTCGGAGAACACCCTTATGAGATTCCTCATCATAAGCAGAAATGTTCAGCTCGTTGCAGATCTCCTTCACTGCTTGAACGGCTTCATTCACCTCTGGCAGCTGGATGACACTTTCATTCGTATCAACAATTTCATGGCTTCTAGGTTTAAAAAAACCGGCAATCAGATTACCATCTTTCTCTCCCACTGGTACCTGAGCTTTGTTTCGATAGTTCCATGGGTTGTCCATTCCGATAATCGGATGGACCTTTACATCTTCTAGCTTACCGATTCTCGTCAGCACTTGTCGAACTTGATTTTCCTTGTACTTTAACTGTCCTTCATAGCTGATATGGGCTAGCTGCGTGCCGCCATATTTGTGAGCTTCTTCGTCCATGATTTCTACCCGAAAGGAGCTTTTTTCATGTATCTCCATCAGACGTCCAAAGCCGTATCCTTTGTTCGCCTTAATCACTTTAATTTGTGCCTTTTCTCCTGGCAGTCCATTTGGAACAAAGATCGGATATCCATCCACCTTAGCCACACCAGCTCCGTCATGCGTTAAATCTTCAAAAACTACATCTATGTATTCATTTTTGTTAACCGGTATTGTTCTTGTCATTGTTTTCTTCCTTTTCTCGTTCTGACTAGAGAAATTGTAACATATTAACTAGCAAAAAACGAAATGTGACTATAGGACTTCTTCGTAAATAAGGGGTAGGGGATGTTAGATTCTAATCTAATGATTCAGTATTACGTTTTTTGCTTCCTTGTTGCTGTTGCATATAGTTCAATTATCTTTTTGTATCCAGCTGTATCAATATAGACTTCCTCTTCTAACGGATTACGCTTATATTTAATTATTTTATACAAGTGATAAACCAAAACAGCCATACTAGATACTAGTGAAAAACTGCTTATTAACCAAAGTGCTGTTTTGCTATGGGATGATTGTACAGCAAAAATGGAATCACTAACAAAAGCTGGATAGGTCATTACAAATAACATCCAAATAGCCAAGGTTTGTGCACGATGTTGAAGCCAGGCCCCCCTTTTTATAAAAAAGGAGGGAATTAATGATGAAATTAGTAAGGCTGCACCTGAATAAAAAGAGTGATCTGAAAAACAGTTATAGACAAAGGCAAAGTTCCAAAGAGTATATGCCATGATCCAGAACGACATTTGATCTGGCCATATTAAATCTTTATTTTTATCATTACTAATAAAAATTCCAATCCAGCCTGAAATCGTGATCATGTTAAGGATACCAGCAATTCCATTCATGATGTTCCAAGGTCCGCTAATCCGCATAATCCCATTTATTTCGCCATCAAAATGATAGACTTGAAAATCTACAATGACAGCTAAAAGAATATTAAACGCCAAAGCAATTGCAGGAAACATTAAAATAGACTTGTTGGCAATCAAACCTTTAATAAACCTCATCGCAAGAAAATCTAAAACACTTAATAAGGCAGAATAGACTTTTACAAAATTAAACCATGTCCCTACTTCAGGATTTTCCTCCACTGTTTTTGGCCAAACTGCAACAGTTAAAACAATAGGCAATACTAAAAACAATATGAGTGAAAACCACTTGCTCCTGCGAGCCATTTCATTTACTAGTACTAGTACAGCAACCACTACAAACCACATTAAAATTAAGTACCATGGAACAGGTTCAAATAGAAACATATAGATAACCGCCTTACTAATTTGTTTTTTCTATTAGGAATGGATTCCATCTCACACGTAGGTTTGTACGGCTTTTTATTAACTATATTTTTCACTAACATGATCTTCTATACTTATTGAAACCAATAATCGACTTTTAAAGCGAACACCACAGAGGCTCGTTATTAGACATCAAAAAAATAAAGGAAGCATAAGGACTGCCCTCCTCATGCTTCCCATTACAAAAAACAATAGACGCCCTAAAAAAGGGCGCCTATCTTCATTCTTTCATTGCTTTTACTTTTTCTCTTACTTCTTCGATGTTTCTCATTTTGTTGTCCCAGCATTTTTGGCTTAGGTCGACTGGGTATTCTTCTGGGTTCATGGTGCGTTTGTATTCTGGCCATAGGGCATCGAGGTTTTGCTTTAGATAGTCTCTTGATTCATCGAGACATGGTGTTTTATAGACAAGTTCGCCGCCGACAAAGATGTCTTCGTGAAGCTCACGTGCCGTGAAGTTTGTAACCACCTTATTGATAAAGGTATGGGTTGGGTGGAACATTCTTAACCGCTTCTCCGGCATCTTTTCATCCGCAAGGGCGATGTAATCCCCCTCTGCATGGTTGTTCGTATTATTGATAATCCGGTAGATTTTCTTTAAACCAGGTGTAGTAACTTTGACGGGATTGGATGAGATTTTAATCGTATCTTCCATCCCACCGTGTTCATTTTCAATTGAAACAATCTTATACACCGCACCGAGCGCTGCTTGCTCATAAGCGGTAATCAGCTTCGTTCCGATTCCCCAGCTGTCAATTTTCGCACCTTGAGCTTTCAAGTTCAGGATGGTGTACTCATCTAAGTCACTTGAGGCAAAGATTTTCGCATCTTTAAACCCTGCTTCATCAAGCTGTTTACGTGCTTCTTTTGAAAGATAGGCCAGATCGCCGCTATCGAGACGGATCCCTTTAAAATTAATCTTATCTCCCATTTCTTTCGCCACTTTAATGGCATTTGGCACACCGAGACGAAGTGTATCGTACGTATCCACTAAAAATACACAGTCCTTATGAGATTCTGCATATTTCTTAAACGCGGTATATTCATCCTTATAAGCCTGAACCATAGAGTGTGCATGTGTTCCAGAGACAGGGATGCCGAACATTTTACCAGCACGGACATTACTTGACGCTTCAAACCCAGCCAGGTATGCTGCACGTGTTCCCCAGACAGCTGCATCCATTTCCTGAGCGCGGCGGGTACCAAATTCCATTGCCACCTCAGGTCCTACTACTTGCTTAATCCGTGATGCTTTCGTCGCAATGAGGGTTTGATAGTTAATCATATTTAACAAAGCCGTTTCAATTAACTGCGCTTCAGCCAGCGGGGCATCCACACTTAAGATAGGCTCATTTCCGTATACGAGCTCTCCCTCTTTCATTGAACGAATCGTCCCTGTGAAACGGACCCCTTTTAAATACGCAAGGAAGTCATCTTCATAGCCGACTTCATTTTTCAAATAGCTAAGGTCATCTTCAGTAAAGCCGAAACCTTGGATAAACTGAATTACTTTCTCTAAACCTGCAAAAACAGCATAGCCATTTCCAAACGGGAGCTTGCGGAAGAATAGTTCAAATACTGCACGTTTATTATGGATTCCATCTCTCCAATAGGTTTCTACCATATTGATCTGGTACAGATCGGTATGCAGCGTCAAACTATCATCCTGATAAATGTGTTTCATAATAACCTCCGAAAACCTGCTTTTTCAACATATTTAATCATTTTAACATTTATTTAACCATAGCTCCAAGCGTTTGTTCAAAATGTCCTAATGCCCATTCATGACCTTGTTGGTTAAATGATGCGACGGCATCTTTGTAGACAACTATCTTAAAGCCTTTATTATAGGCGTCAACAGCCGTATGAAGAACGCAGATATCCGTGCATACTCCAACTAAATGAACCTCTGTTATGCCTCGCTCACGCAACTTAACTTCTAAATCAGTACCGGCAAAGGCCGAGTATCTTGTTTTATCCATATAAGCAACATTTTCTCGCTGTTTATTTGACTCATAAACCTCCATCAGGCTGCCAAACAAATCCCTTCCGGAAGTTCCGCGAATATTATGTGGCGGAAATAATTTTGTCTCTGGATGATATTCATCGCCCTCATCATGTACATCAATGGCAAAGACAACATAATCACCATTCCTGATAAATTCCTCTGTCAGCTCCACGATTTTCTTTTCGATTGCTTGGCCCGGAACCCCGCATGTTAGTCTGCCAGCATCGGCAACAAAATCATATGTATAATCGATATTAATGAATGCCTTCATTCCCCTCGCCCCTTTACATTCCACATTTTTTTCATTATATACCTAATTCTAGCTAGTAAACAATTTTCCTTTATTATAAAAAAACCGTTCCATTAAAGGAACGGGCTTTTTAGCTATATCGATGTCCGGGTACCCAGTCTGTTGGGAGATCAAGCGGCCGGATGTCTTCCAGCGGCACAAATACTTCTAAGTGACGATAAAGGTTTGCGAACTCTGCCGGGAGCAGCCCGCCAAATTCACCATCTAGGTTTAATTGAACCTTTTCTTGTGAATAGACCTTAATTCTGCTGGCTTTGGTATAGATCACATGCGGATCATTCACGTGCTCACCACGAATCGCTAACGTAGCAATCCGCACAAATTCTGCCAGATTAATTTTCTTCAAGATTAACAATGAAAATAAACCATCATTAATCGAGGAATCTGGAGCAATCTTCTCAAACCCGCCAATTGAATTGGTGAGTCCAACAAGGAATAACATCGCTTCCCCTTCGAACAGCTTACCATCGTACTCAATGGTAAGATCGGTCGCTTTAATACTTGGGAGCATTTCCATTCCTTTTAGATAATACGCAAGCTGTCCGAGCATTGTCTTTAGCTTACTTGGCACTTCATATGTAAGCTCGGTGATTCTTCCTCCGCCTGCAATATTGATAAAGTAACGATCATTTATGCGGCCAATATCTACCGGGATTCGGTCGCCTTTTGTGATAATATCAACAGCAGCGCCAATGTCTCTTGGAATATGAAGGGCACGCGCAAAGTCATTCGTTGTACCTGCAGGAATAATCCCTAATTTCGGCCGATACTCCTGTTCAGCCAGACCGTTCACTACCTCATTAATCGTCCCATCTCCACCTGCTGCAATTACGACATCATATTGGCGTTCAACTGCAATCCTCGCCGCAGTCGTTGCATCACCAGCACCTGTCGTTGCATGGCAGGATGCCTCATAGCCAGCCTGTTCAAGTTTTTCAAGAATCTCCGGAAGATGTCTCTTAAGTATTTCCCGTCCGGATGTAGGATTATAGATCAATCGTGCTCTTTTCAAGTTTCATCATCCTATTTTTGAAATCAATTCAAGTATATACCTCTACTATATTCTACCAATTACAATTAGAGCTTACAATCTTTGTGAATACATAAGTTCTAGTTTGCCCTTTTTACCTACCGTCTAATATCATACTCGATTTTTAATTTTTTGCAAAAAATAAGATGAATTGTAAAACCAGATAATTGGGATCAGGAACAAGAAGATTCCAAAACGCAAAACATCTAAGATGTAGATAGAAAAGGGGAAGGGCTGCCATTGCTTTTTTCTGCTATATAAACGCCATAGATGACGTCACGATAATTCTCAGGCAGTTCAATATGTCTTTTTCTAACATCATAGTTGAATTTGCTCAAAAAAAAAGAGGATCTATGTCCTCTTATCTACTATCCGTTATTCTCTTAATCTTAATATACATACATTGCACTCATGGGGAATGTTGTATGGTTCTTGTTCGGTCAATTTTTCCTCTAGCGTACGAAGCACATTTTTTCTTGCTTCGGGCTCTAACCTAGCTAGCCATGAAACAGATTCGATTCGTTCTATCCAGGTTTCTTTTGTAAAGCTAACGGAATAATTCAGCTTATAAAAATCCCTTAATTCAAAACCGCTGCTGCTCCATTCTTCAAACCATTCAACTGGGAAACCATTGATCATCTGCTTCGATTTTGCTTTTGTTCCCGAAGGGCTTAACCCCCCGTCAAAAAGTTCCGAGACTACCCCGATTGTTTTCTTAACAACATCTGAATCCTTTAAAAATCCAGAATCGATGACAATTAAAGTCCCTCGTGCTTTTAGAATCCGCTTGATTTCTTCAAGTGTTTTTTCTCTGTCGAACCAGTGCCAGGCACGCATTGCTGTTACCATATCATAAGTATTTTCTGGTAGACCTGTATGATCAGACGCTCCTACATGATAGGGGATTTGGAAATTTTTAATAATGTTTAAGTTTTTGGCCTCTTCCAGCATTTCTTTTGAAAGGTCTACTCCTACTAATTCGGCTTTTCTTATGGCTAGTTTTCTAGTTAATACACCTGTTCCACAGCCAATATCAGCTACCTTCTTTCCATCAAGAAAGATCCCTCGAATATAAAGACTATCTATTAAATTTGCTGGTATATCTTCTCTTGACCGAGCATAACTATTAGCAACTTGGCCATAATTAATTTTATCCATTAAAGTATCCCCTTTTTCTAGAAATTAGGATTCTACCAAAATAATACCATTGTGTTATGGTACAATGCTATTAAATAATAAGAAGTGTTACTTGTTGATTTACTTTCCAGATGCTTCGCTTTCTGCAGGAGTCTCGCATCTGGAAAATAAATCAACTTATTCAACTATGGAAATTAACACATCATCACAGTAATGATTATTTCAGCAAAGGAATGATTTTTATGGTCTGGCTGATGCTTTTGGCTTCCTATCTTATTGGTAGTATTCCTACTGCTTTAATGGTGGGCAAGCTTTTGTTTGGCGTTGATATTCGAGATCATGGCAGTAAAAACCCTGGTGCAACAAACACTCTGAGAGTTCTTGGCAAAACTTCCGCCATTATCGTTGTCTTTGTCGATGTTGGAAAAGGTGCTTTAGCCGCCTCTCTGCCGCTATTACTCAATCTTGATGCCGAACCGTTATATTTTGGACTTATTGCTGTTATTGGCCACTGTTTTCCAGTTTTTGCGGGCTTCCGTGGCGGCAAAGCTATTGCTACCACCGCTGGAACACTTGCTGTTGCCAACTTTCCGTTGGCCGTTATTGCCTTTGTTGCCTTTTTCTTAGTCATTTTCATCACAAAATATGTGTTCTTTGGCAGTATCTCAGTCGGACTCAGCCTGCTGATTTATTCTTTAATTTCACCTAATGTTAATTATGAACTTATTTTTAGTTTATTTACTTTATTCTTAATCTATTTACACCGCTCAAACATCCGAAACCTAATTCTTGGGATTGAGCCAAAAATCAACGACAAAAACTTAATTAATGATCGAATCCCGCCCAAAGGCGGAGGAATGAAAATGTAAACATCCCGGGCAGCCTGCCTAGGGATGTTTTATTTATTTATATGATTTTTTTAATGATGCTATTTGCAACAGTTTGCCAAATGGTAGCGTCTGTTTGATAGGCTTTACCTAGGCTCTTATACAAAGCTAACTGCTTTTCCTGAAAATCTGGAGCTTCCTTATCAGGTAAGGCAGCACGTCCCCTATTGACAAGCTCCTGCATTTCTGCCGCCCTTGGCCCCCATACGCCTACTTCATTTCCTTCTTGGTCGATAAAAATAAAAATCGGAATTGCTCTAGATGTACCGTTAGTTAAATACTGGTCCATTAACTCAAGATTTTGATCTCTCAATATGAAATGAACTTCTATGCCAGCCGACTCTGCAATCCTTAACAAAATGGGATTATTAAGCATGGCATCTCCGCACCAATCCTCGGTTAAAACAATTGTACGTAATCCTTTTTCTTTAACAGATTCGAGTATTTGCTTGTCAGTAGCTGTTACACTGTAACCCTCATAAATCGAAAGCATTTCTTCCTTGTTTTTCGTCATGGAGTTGATGTAATCTTCAGCGGTCATTCCCTTTTGAAACCAATCATTTAAATTCACCTACAGCACCCCTTCCTTTTCTTACATGATAAGCCTTTCTAGTTTCCCTTACAACGATAGTGCTTAATAGGCCAGTTTGTCATAATTTGTTGTTAACTAAACGTTTAGTTAAAAGTGCATTCACGCCTTATGAACTATAGAATTCATTTTGAAAAAGGGCAGTTTTTTGTCGGTTAACTAAACGTTTGATTACATTGTGACTTTAACCTGCTAGATTAAGCTTTAATATGTAAATGAGCTATATTTCTTGTCGAATCACGGACGGATTTTTTAGATTTTATGCTGCATCAGTCATTGATTGAGTTAATCGACAGATTATTCTCCGCAAACAGGTAATTAAACATTTGATTAGTTTGAACTTTTTCCTTGGTAATACAGCTTTTCTGGCGTAATTTAGGTAGAATTTTGTCTTTTACTTAAACGTTTGATTAGTTTGGATTAAATCCTTGAAAAATAAAGGTTTTTCCCGGGAAATTGGAAGAAGATTGTCGAAGATTTTCTCGACAAAAAAACTGGCAGAATTGTTCTGCCAGTCCTTCTTTTAACGCTTGCTTAATTCCTGCTGTAATAATTGGTTAACGAGCTGCGGGTTTGCCTGTCCCTTCGTCGCCTTCATGAGCTGACCAACAAGGAAACCAACCGCTTTGTTTTTACCATTTTTAAAGTCTTCAACTGATTGAGGGTTTGCATCCAAAACCTCAGCGACAATTTTGAGAAGGGTTGCTTCATCAGAAATCTGCACAAGTCCTTTGTCCTTCACAATTTGTTCTGCATCGCCGCCATTTTCAATTAACTCTTTAAAAACCGTTTTGGCGATCTTGGAGGAGATGGTTCCATTGTTAATCAGGTTGATCATGCCTGCTAAGCCTTGCGCAGTAAGAGCCACCTCGTGAAGTTCCTTCCCTTCCGCATTCAGATAAGCAGATACATCCCCCATTACCCAGTTAGATGCCTGCTTTGCATCAGCACCAGCCTCAACCGTTGCTTCAAAGAAATCTGCCATTTCCTTCGTAACCGTCAAAACTAACGCATCATAGACCGGTAAACCAAGCTCTTCAATATAGCGTTTTTGACGCTGATCCGGAAGCTCAGGAATTTCCGCACGGATTCGCGCCTTCCAGTCTTCATCGATATAAAGATCTAGCAGGTCTGGTTCCGGGAAGTAACGATAGTCGTCAGAACCTTCTTTTACCCTCATAAGAAGGGTTTTTCCTGTTGCTTCATCAAAGCGTCGTGTTTCCTGCTCAATCGTTCCGCCAGCAGAAACGACCTCCCTCTGACGCTTTTCTTCAAATTCAAGTCCTTTACGAACGAAGTTAAAGGAGTTTAAGTTTTTTAATTCTGTTTTCGTACCAAATTCTTCTTGTCCAACTGGTCGAATACTAATATTCGCATCACAGCGAAGCGAGCCTTCCTCCATCTTACAGTCAGACACACCCGTGTATTGAATAATTGATTTTAATTTTTCTAGATAAGCATACGCCTCATCTGGAGTACGGATATCTGGCTCCGATACAATCTCAACAAGCGGAGTCCCCTGGCGGTTATAGTCCACTAAAGAGTAACCATTACCATGGCTTAGCTTCCCTGCATCCTCTTCTAAATGAATTCTTGTAATCCCGATTCTTTTTGTATATCCATTAACCTCAATTTCAATCCAGCCATGCTCGCCGATCGGCTTGTCAAATTGAGAGATTTGGTAGGCCTTTGGATTATCAGGATAAAAATAGTTCTTACGGTCAAATTTCGTATGTGTCGCAACCTCGCAGTTTAATGCCATTGCTGCCTTCATTCCGAATTCCACTGCTTTTTTGTTAAGAACAGGTAATACTCCAGGGTAACCTAGGTCAATTACCGTTGTATTTGTATTAGGTTCAGCGCCAAAATGGTTCGGACTCGCTGAAAAGATTTTTGATTCTGTTTTCAACTCAACATGGACCTCAAGTCCAATTACTGTTTCAAATTCCATCCTACTTCACCTCCTATAGTTCCGGCTTTTGTTTATGAAAGTCCGTTGCCTGTTCAAATGCATGGGCAACACGATAAATCGTTGCTTCATCAAAATGTTTCCCGATTATTTGCAAGCCAAGCGGCAGACCGTTATCAAAGCCGCAAGGAACTGAAATTCCTGGTACGCCTGCAAGGTTAACAGGAATCGTCAAGATATCATTTGCATACATCGTCATTGGATCTGCGGTATTTTCCCCTAATTTAAACGCTGGTGTCGGAGTGGTTGGTCCAATAACAACGTCATAATTAGCAAAAATATCTTCAAAATCCTTTTTAATTAACGTACGAACTTTTTGTGCTTTTTTATAGTAGGCATCATAGTAACCAGAGCTTAGTGCGAATGTTCCAAGCATAATTCTCCGCTTAACCTCTTCACCAAAGCCTTCAGCACGAGTTTGTTTATATAATTCCAGAAGATTTTCGGCATTTGGTGAGCGGTAACCATAACGTACTCCATCAAACCGAGCCAGGTTAGCTGACGCCTCTGAAGATGAAAGTAAATAATAAGTCGCTAGGGCATATTTGGAGTGCGGTAATGATACCTCTTCCCATACCGCTCCCTGTTTCTCTAGTACTTTTAAAGCATCGAGTACAGATTGGCGTACAGATTCCTTTACACCTTCACCAAGATACTCTTTTGGAACGGCAATTCTAAGGCCCTTTATGTCACCTGTTAAACTATTAACAAAGTTAGGAACCTCAATATTAGCAGATGTTGAATCCATTGGATCAAGGCCTGAAATAGCCTGTAATAAATAAGCATTATCTTCAACTGTTCTCGTAACAGGTCCGATCTGGTCAAGTGAGGAAGCAAAGGCAACTAAACCGAAACGAGACACTCGTCCATAAGTTGGTTTTAATCCAACCACTCCACAGAAAGCAGCCGGCTGACGGATCGAGCCGCCTGTATCAGAACCTAGTGAAAATAAAACCTCACCAGCAGCAACAGCGGCTGCTGATCCGCCTGAAGAACCACCTGGAACGGTTTCAAGATTCCAAGGATTCCTCGTTTTTTGAAAGCGAGAGTTTTCATTCGAAGATCCCATCGCAAACTCGTCCATATTCAGCTTTCCGATTGTCACTGTCTCAGCTTGCTGCAGCTTTTGAACAACGGTTGCATCATAGATGGGGTCGAAGTTTTCTAGAATCTTACTGGCACAGGTTGTTCTTAAGCCCTTTGTTACGAGATTGTCCTTGATGCCAATCGGCATACCAAATAGCAGGCCTTTTGCGCCTTCGTTATAAAGCTTATCATCAAGCGAAAGAGCCGTTTGTCGTGCCCGCTCTTCATCCAATGTTAAGAATGCCTGTACCTTATCCTCAACTTCAGAAATTCGTTTAAACGATTCCTCGACAAGGTCGGATACTTTTATTTCTTTTTTATGTAAAAGCTCATGAAGCTCAGAAACTTTAGAATCAAATAAACTCACCGGTCTTACCTCCTACTCCCCCATAATCGCTGGTACTTTAATTTGGCCATCCTGATGGTCTGGTGCATTTTTTAATACTTCTTCACGCGGCAGGCCTTTTTGCGGAATATCCTCACGCAGGACATTCTTCATGTCCAGTACATGGTTAGTGGGCTCTACATGATCTGTATCCACTTCATTTAACTGTTCTGCAAACGTAATAATTGCATCAAGCTGTTTTGTAAATTTATCAACCTCTGCATCTGTAACCGCTAACCGTGCAAGGTTCGCAACATGCTTCACTTGGTCATTTGAAATCCGTGTCATTCTTTACTACCTCCAATCCCTTTTTGCTGTAGTTATTTTAATATTGATAATAACAAACTTTTCCGCTTTACCGCAATGATTCACTCAACAGTATGGGCAACAAAATCCTCTTTTAGTTAATATCATGAAGAAACCCACCCAAGAAAGGCGAGTTTCTTATCCAACTTTTTTATTTTTCCCAGCTTGTTTTTTCCTCGGGCGAATGATAAACAGAAATATTCTTACTAGAATATAGCCTACTAAACCGCCAAAGGTATTTAAGATTAGGTCATCGACATCGAAGCTTCCCAGCTCAAAGATGAGCTGCAGCAGCTCGTAAGACAAACTCGAAGTAAATGTCACTGCTAATATAGACTTAAAGCTCATGAACCTCTTTGATAACAATGGTAGAATAAATCCAAAAGGAATAAAGCCGACCACATTTCCCACTAAGTTTTCAATCCTGCTATTTAAATTAATTTCTGCTAGAAACAAATAGAAGTAAATCGTTTTAAACGGGACAAAGTTATTGGACCGCCAGAAGTACTCAGTATAGGTAAAGTTAAAATGATGTATGATTTCCGTTAACGGGATATATTTGAATAGGATTAGTTTTGTTAGAATGATTAAATAAACTAATAGTATGAATGTTAGGGCTGTTTTTTTGAAAAATTTCAATTTATTCACTACTCCAAAATTTGTTCTATATAAAGGGTATCACACTTTTAAGATGGTTTGCGGACTAATTTGAAAATTGTTAGGAGGATGTAATATATGACAGAACACCGATTTCACTTAAAGGCAAATTGGCCTGGATTACGAAATGATGTAGGAGACATTGAAGCAGGTAATTTAAAAACAAAAGTATCTATCCCACCAGAAATGGAAGGGCCAGGTATCGGGACCAATCCAGATGAAATGCTCCTTGGCGCTGCTGCCACCTGCTATATCATCACATTGGCGGCCATGATGGAACGAAGCGGGCTTGAAAAAGAAAGCTTAACGATGGAGTCAGATGGCATCGTTGATGTTACGAAGGGTATCATCACGTATAAGAAAATTATTCATCGACCACATATCGTATTGAAAGCTACTGCCTCTGAAAAGGATCAATCTTTAGCCGAAAAACTGGCCAAAAAAGCAGAAACCTCCTGTATGATTAGCAGAGCTATTCAAGGAAATGTAAAAATCGAATTATACCCAGCTGTGGAAATCACAACTGAATCATAGCTCTATTTAGTATATACTTTTCAAAAAAAATACAGATATTCATTTAATTTTCCTTGCCATTCCTTTAGAATTTATAAAGATTAGTAAAGCAGCCTATCACATATATAGGCTGCTTATAATATATAGTATTTTTCTTGCTTCTTTACCCTTTAGTATTGACCTAAAAAATCCAGTACTTTTTTTACAGCTGTTTCTCCTTGGTCGATACAGTCAGGTATACCCACACCTTCATAAGAGCCTCCAGCTAAAAAGATCCCTGGTAATTCCTTTGCCAATGATTCCTTTACGGTCTTCATTCTCTCAATATGACCAACATTGTATTGCGGCATTGCCTTTTTCCATCTAGTAATGATGTGAAAGAGAGGCATTTCGGTAATGTCCATTGTTTTATTTAAATCTCTCAAAGCAATGTTTATTATTTCTTCATCCGATAAATTAACGACATCCTGATCATTTGGTTTTCCAACATAACAGCGCAATAATGCCATATCCTCAGGTGTTGTTCCTGGCCACTTTTTATGAGTCCACGTGCAGGCTGTTATTTTAAAATCGGCGTTTCTAGATACTAAAAACCCGGTTCCATCAATATCCTGTTTAATAGCTGATTTAGGGAAAGCCATCGCCACATTAGCTACTGAATAAGAAATCATATCCTCAAAGGTCTTTATAAATGGATAGTTCGACAGCATCCTCGCTGCATGAAAATGTTCCGTTGCAATAACTACACTGTCAGCAAGTTCCGTGGATCCATTTGAAAAGGTAATTTCATAGTTACCTTCTTTCTTAGCAATCCTATCTACTGGTAATCCCTTGATAAGTGTACCCTCATCTAATTTCTTCACTACTTCATCCACCAACGATTCTAGTCCGGTTGATAAGGAAATAAACATTCCTTTTTTAGATGGCTCTTTTTTTGCAGATTTAGGAGGCGCTGGCATCGTTTTTTTCAGCCCTAGGACAAGGCTTCTATGTTTTTGTTCCATATGATAAAACATTGGGAATAATGACATTAAGCTTAGACGATCAATATCTCCTGCATAGATTCCAGATAAAAGCGGATCAATTAAGTTATCGACTACTTCATTTCCAAGCCGTCTTCTAAAAAACTCACCAATTGATTGATCATCCTTCTCCTTGCTCTTAGGTAATATAAAATCCCCAGCTGCTCTAACTTTTCCTAATGGTGAAAAGAGACCTGAAAAGGCAAAGGGAGTAACTTGTGTCGGAATACCCATAAATGATCCCTCAGGCATAGTTTGAATCTTACCTCTTGCATATATATAAGATTTCCCTGCAGTATTAGAAACCACTTTATCCTCAAGACCTACTTCTTTGATCAATTTCATAGCTGCTGTTTTTCGAGCAAGGATAGAATCAGGACCTTTTTCAACTATAAAGCCGTCTTTTTTCACGGTATGGATAGTTCCTCCAAACCGATTGCTCGCTTCAAACAGCTTTACTTCAAGTGGTAAATCCTTTTCCTTAATTTCCTTTTGCAGGTAATAAGCAGCTGATAATCCAGTTATTCCGCCACCAATTATAACAATTTTCTTTTTTTCCACTTCAGTCACTCTCTCCCTGTAACTTATATTTCGTTCGGTTACTGTCTAAAAATAAGTTAGATGTATACGGAGATCGATTCCTTTTCTCCTGTAGATAATTTTATACTATGTAATTTGATAAAAATTAATATTTTAATAGTTGTAATAGAAAGTTCACCAATATAGTAACTCTTTCCTCTTCTAGGAAAATAACAACAAAAAAACATGGCCATTCTACCTAAAAGACCATGTTCTTTATTCTTTTGATCGTAATTTTTTCTATCGCTTAAATATTTTTGCAAACAGGCCTTTGCTCTTTTTTACTTCTAGCTGGCCGAACTCTTTTTTTGTTACGTAAATTTCCTCTTTATCAATCGCATGTTCCATTGCTAGAACGAGTCCAATATCGGTATCATGCTCCTTATTCGTGACAATCGTATGTTCAATTTTGTACTTTGTTGCCAGCTTTACATACTTAGATAATAATGGGTAAGCAATATTTCCATTTAAAAAAAGATGCGCATCTGGGTTCGACTTCATTTCTTGTTCAATTTGCGAGTAAATCTTTTCCTCTACTACTTGTGTTTTCTTCAAAGCAACGATAATTCGCTCTCTTATCGTCCCTAAAAACTTTCTCCGCTCTTCCGGCTTTGTCTCCAAAGGACCATGGATACCTTGTTGAAGCAGTTCATCCACATTAGGCTTTTTCAATCATAGATCACTCCAATATAAGGGCTATTATTTATTATGATAATACCCTAAGAAACGTGCATTTCAAAAGATTTTTTATTTACGATATATTTTCTTCCACTCCTTTTTTCTATCAGCACGTGCACTCTGGCGGGGCATGGTTACCTTACTCGAACTTTCTCTGGCACCACGGCCACCATCCGACTCCTATGGTTACCTTACTCGAATTTCCACAGGCACCAAGGGCACCACCTACCCCCTTTTCTGCCTAAGCCTCCAATATATAAAAATAACCCAACTTCCTATTCGAAAGTTGGGTCTGTGCATTGAGACTTTATTTTTTTGTAAATTGCTCTTCTTCTGTAGAGCCTTTAAGTGCTGTTGTTGATGAAGTCCCGCCTGTGATGACCATTGAAACCTGGTCAAAGTAACCTGTTCCTACTTCCCGCTGGTGGCGTGTAGCTGTGTAGCCGTACTGTTCGCTGTCAAACTCAGCCTGCTGTAATTCTGAGTAAGCTGCCATTCCGCGCTCTTTGTATCCGCGGGCAAGCTCGAACATGCTGTGGTTTAAGGCATGGAAGCCAGCAAGTGTAACGAATTGGAACTTATAGCCCATTTTCCCTAGCTCGATTTGGAATTTAGCAATTGTTTCTTGATCAAGCTTCTTCTTCCAGTTAAAGGAAGGTGAGCAGTTGTAGGCTAACATTTTTCCAGGGAACTGTTCGTGAATCGCTTCAGCAAAACGTCTTGCTTCCTCAATATTTGGCTCAGAAGTTTCACACCAGATTAAATCTGCATATGGTGCGTAGGCTAAACCGCGGGCAATCGCTTGATCAAGTCCTGCTTTCACGCGGTAAAATCCTTCTGTTGTCCGTTCTCCGGTAATAAACGGAGCATCATTCATATCAATATCACTTGTAATCAAGTCAGCTGCATTGGCATCCGTACGTGCAACAAGAATCGTTGGTACCCCCATCACGTCAGCTGCAAGGCGGGCAGAGATCAGGTTGCGTACTGCCGTTTGTGTTGGCAATAATACCTTTCCGCCAAGATGTCCGCACTTTTTCTCAGAAGAAAGCTGATCTTCAAAGTGAACTCCCGCAGCACCTGCCTCAATCATGCCTTTCATTAATTCAAAACAGTTTAACTGACCGCCAAAGCCTGCTTCTGCATCAGCTACAATCGGAGCAAACCAATCAATAGAATTATCACCTTCTGAGTGAGTGATTTGGTCTGCACGCTGAAGGGCCTGATTAATTCTCTTTACGACACTTGGAACACTGTTGGCTGGATATAAGCTTTGGTCAGGATACATATGACCGGAAAGGTTCGCATCAGCCGCAACCTGCCAGCCGCTTAAGTAGATTGCCTTTAGTCCAGCTTTTACCTGCTGAACGGCTTGATTACCTGTTAAGGCACCAAGAGCATTTACATAGTCTTCTTCATTTAATAGGTTCCAAAGCTTTTCTGCACCCCTGCGAGCTAAAGTGTGTTCGATATCGATTGAACCACGGAGCTTAATAACATCCTCTGCCGTATAAGGTCTAGTAATCCCATTCCAGCGCTTATCTAATTCCCAGCTTTCTTGTAATTGAGTTATTCTTGAATCAGTCATTTTTAAATTCCTCCTTAAAGTTATGAATCTATTAATATTGATTTTTGAAAAAGCTTATCCTTATAAAAGCTCATACCCAGGTAGTGTTAAAAACTCTGCAAACTCTTCATCCAAGATTAAACTGTCAAACAACTTAACGGCTTCGGTAAATCTGCCCCTATTAAAAGCTTCTTCACCGATTTCCTGCTTTATTTTTTCCAATTCCTCGAGCTTGAATTGCTCATACATTTCGACCGTAACCTTCCGGCCATCCGTGAGTATCCCCTTCGGGTGACGGATCCATTGCCAAAGCTGTGCTCGTGAAATTTCAGCAGTTGCCGCATCCTCCATCAGATTATGAATCGGTGCCGCTCCTCTGCCTGAGATCCATGATGCAATATATTGAATGCCGACGTTAATATTAACGCGGATACCTTCTTCTGTAATCGTACCTCCCGGAACTTCGAGTAAATCTTGTGCAGTAATCATAATCTTCTGCTGCTTGGTCGTATGAATCTGGTTCGCAACAGGCATTTCACGATCAAACACTTCTAGTGCGACAGGAACAAGACCCGGATGTGCTACCCATGTTCCATCATGACCATCACGTGCTTCCCGCTCTTTGTCCGCTCGAACCTTTGCGAAGGCTTCTTCGTTCGCCTGCGGATCACCCTTGATTGGTATTTGTGCTGCCATTCCTCCCATCGCTGGTGCTTTTCGGCGGTGGCAGGTTTGGATGGTTAAGAGCGAATAGGACCGCATAAACGGAACGGTCATCGTTACCTGTGCCCGATCTGGCAGAATCACATTTTCCTGATGTCTCAATTTTTTAAGATAACTAAAGATATAATCCCATCTTCCACAGTTCAAACCAGCGGAGTGTTCTTTTAACTCATAAAGAATTTCATTCATTTCAAACGCCGCCATGATCGTTTCAATTAAAACAGTCGCTTTAATCGTTCCTTGAGGAATGTCTAGCTGCTTTTGAGCAAAAACAAACACATCATTCCATAATCTTGCTTCTAAATGACTTTCCAGCTTCGGAAGGTAGAAATATGGACCTGTATCCCTGGCAAGTAAGTTTTTTACATTATGATAGAAATATAGTCCGAAGTCGAAGAAGCTTCCGGAAATAGGCTTGCCATCTAACAGCACGTGTTTTTCCTCTAAATGAAGCCCCCGTGGTCTGAGCAGCAATACCGCTGTTTTTTCCTGTAGTTCATACTTCTTGCCATTTGGGTTCTCAAAGGAAATAGTCCGATTAACTGCATCTCTAAGGTTGATTTGCCCCTCTACGATATTCTCCCAGGTTGGAGATGTCGCATCTTCGCAATCGGCCATAAATACTTTTGCACCTGAATTAAGTGCATTAATGACCATTTTCCGTTCTGTCGGCCCTGTGATTTCTACGCGACGGTCCTGAAGGTCTTCTGGCAATGGAGCAATCGTCCAATCACCATTTCGAATATGCTTTGTTTCAGGCAGGAAATCTGGCAGCTTTCCACTCTTGATTTCCTCCTGGCGTATTCGCCTGTACTGTAACAGTTTATTTCGTCTTGCTCCAAACTGTCGCTCCAACTCTTCAATAAATTTCAACGCTCCTGGTGTTAAAATCTCTTCATACTGGGCGTTGACAGCCCCGACTACTTCAATACCTGTCGTTTGCGTCGACATGAACTCTCTCACCTCTTTGTTATAATACAGTAACTGTCCTCGTTTTGTATTATATAACACACTTTTGGAAAATGGAACCACTTTTTCAGAAAATTTTTAAAAATAGTCAATTTATCCTTTATCTTCCTCTTCAGAAAGCAAGGGTCTCACATGCTCGTCCACATTTTCATATACTGTAATAAAGAGAAGAAAGGAGGATTTAAGTGAAAAAATATAACCATCTCACATATATTGGTCGTATAAAAATTAATAACATCTCAAAAGGAGTCTCGATTAATTTTGGCCCGTCCATTCATAAAGGCTATCAGGCCAATTCAAAAATTAATACTGGTGAATATGCTATCGGGGATTCATTTACCTTTGGTTGTCCAGAGAATGGCAACGAAGAAAATGAAGAGAATGGCAGCAATCATGTTTAAAAGAACGACATAAAAAAACGATGCTGTATGAGTAGACAAGCACCGTCTTTCGTTGTGCGATTTTTTAAAAATGAGCAGCATGAGGTGAATGCGGAAAATAGATCCATTCATCTGATTGAGCTTTCCGTGACGGATGATGTGTTGCAACGGTTTGAGTTGAATGCATGGTATGGGCAAAACCTTTAGGATGTGGAATTTTATAGTCCTGTGACGGCCAATGGGTGATTTCGAGCTTATTGTAATGCACAGGGGAATCAGGAACATATGCACATACATTTCCTGGATTAGGGGTATGTCCCTTTAAAGTTTGCATGGCCGATTGTGCCCAGCCTTTCACATCTGTGCCGGGAGTATGAAAATAATTCAACTTTAATCCTCCTCAAATAGAAATTCATTTTTCTGTATATCATTATTCAGTAATAAGTCTTTTGCTCCATTTTCCGCCGGAAGGTACAATCACTCTTACCTAAATTCCATCACATGATCCCACCTGCTGAATATAATACGTTATCTACAAAAATGAGGTGGTTCTTTTGATTCCTACACATATTAATAATATTTTTGGTATACGTATTAATAATTCATCTGCCAACGCTTCGATTAACTACGGTAATGCCCTGCATAAAGGTCATCAAGCGAATGCAAAAATGAATAATGGCTACTTCCAGCCTGGTGATGCCGTATTTAGCCCTTTGCAATTTAATAACGCCAACTACGCATTTGATCCAGATGTTAGTGACCAAGCACAGGTACAAGTTTAAAGATTTCTCACATCAACCGTATTTTTGTATATACTAACATATCAGCAAACACCCAATTGGGGAGGTTCGTTATGGTTAACCATGTTAATAACATCTTTGGCATCAGGGTTAATAGCATTTCCACTAATGGGTCAATGAACTTTGGAAATGTCTTGCATAAAGGTCATCAGGGAAATGTGAAATTGAACACTGGCTACTATCATGCTGGAGATGCCAATCTTAGCCCATTACAGTTTAATAATAAGAACTATGTAGAAGATCACGATGTGTACGATCAAGTGCAGAAACAATTATAAGGGAATGAATCTTTGTGGAAATGCAAATTAACATAAAGAATATCCGAATAAACTCAATCAGCACGTTAGGCTCTCTTAACGTGGGAAAAATACTGTTTGCAGGCAACAGTGCCTCTGCTACTCAGCAGTCAAAACCAGACTATGAGGAAAATGAATTAGATGTAGACAAAGTATTGAAGGCTGTTCCACCAGTCCCAAAGGCTATTAAAAGCTTTCCACCTATCTGACAAAGGTTTTCCAGATTTATAACAACAAATAAATTGACGGGTAAAATTTGAATGGAGGAGTGAAGAAGATGTATTACCATTGGCAATATCCCCCTTATCCATATAATCATGAAAGAACTCATTCACAGTCCTCTAATAGCGCTTATTGGTCTAATTACCCGCCTAATCAGCCGTACTTGCCCGCACCAGAAAAAAGCATGCCGGTACCATACGGAAACATGACAGACGCAGAAAACAAGCAAAATGAAGAACAGAAAAAAGAAACGCCAAACTCCTCCTCCACTCTTATTGAACAAATCTTTGAAAAGCTTAACAAAATCGAGGAGGACCATAAAAAGCTAAAGGAAGAAATAAAAAATATTAAGCCAATCACCATTGAAAATATTAATTACAAAATTCAGGATTTAAGTGTCCAAGAGCTTTCTGGGACACTATTAGTAGGCTTAACCGCACTCAGTGAGGCCGAAGAGTTAAAAAAGCTCCTAACGGAAAATGGACCTGTCCATTTAAATGACATGAATACAGAGGAAATGGGTGAGCCTTCTGATGGGACTGAGGAAGATCAAAACAACGCTTAATTAAATAACCTATTTTCTTGACTTGCTAAAATGTTGAATAACAAGCGGGCTGCTTCATGCTCATTTTTTGGAAGTTTTTCTGGAGCTAGATCTGGAATCATTCTAAACACTCTAGCGACAATCGGCAAATGAAGCTTCGCATCCCTAATAATCTCTTCATTCACTAATAAATCGATGCTACCAGTTGCCAATAGCTCACCCCCTTTTAAAATAATCACCATATCTGCCCATGCTGCTGCAAAATTAACATCATGTGTGGACAAAATAATCGTCTTTCCCATGAAGTGCAGTCCTTGCAATACTCCTGCAACATCGTCCTGACCAGAGGGATCCAAATAGGACATCGGTTCATCTAAGATGACAATCTCTGGTTTCATGGCTAGTACTCCCGCAATCGCTACTCTTTTCTTCTGGCCATAACTTAAATGATAGGGCGCTGTGTCTTTATAATCGAGCATGCCAACATTTCCTAATGCTGCAAAACAAACTTCCTGTATCTCTTCTTCAGACATCCCTAAATTACGCGGGCCAAATTCAACATCCTCCCAAACGGTAGCCGAGAAGACTTGATCATCCGGGTCTTGAAAGACTAGTCCTGCTATAGTGCGGATAGACCGAGCTGTTTTCTTCGTTAATTCCTTTCCCATTATTTTAATTGACCCTTCCTGAGGAACTTTTAACCCATTAAGCTGGTGAAGAAAGGTCGATTTCCCTGCCCCATTTGGACCTAATAAAGCTACCTTTGCCCCTACTGGAATTTGAATATTAATGTTCTTCAGTGCCTCAAGGCCATTTTGATAACGATAGGTAAGGTTTGTCATTTCTACAGCATACATTGATTAGATCACTACCCCTTCTGGTTTGGATTATAGCCTCGTGAGACCATTGCTTCATGAATTCTCTTGCTTCTGTGATAAGAGCGAATGAGTAACACCCCTAATAACTCTCCTGATCGTCTATAAGACCTCCAAGAGGCAAATATTTTAAAATTTTGGCCTCTCGCTTGCTGTGCCTCCATCATTCTTTCAATCTCTTCAAAAAGAACAGCTAAATATCTCATCGTGAAAGTCATAATTTCAACCAAGATAAAGGGCACTCCGAGCCGTCTTAGGGTCTTAAACAGTTCTGCTGGTGAGGTTGTGGACAATAATAGACAAAGAATAAAATGACAGACCAATAACTTACAAACTAATAAAATAGCGGTAAATAAACCTTCTTCGGAAACAGTCAGCCCAAATAGCCACATTTTTTCTGTTCCTTCAACCGTAAACGGAAGTAGAATAATAGCTCCCAGCCCAAATGGAATTAAAAATAGCATTCTAAGAAATACATACTTCCACCTAATTCCCGCCCACAAACACAGCCCCATTACCAAACAGGCAAATCCACCAAGCCAAATAAAACTTCTTAGTGAAGCAGATATAGCTAGGAGGATAAAAAAGAATAACACTCTCATGCGTGTAGAGCTAATAATCTTTCTTTTAGCCGCTGCCTCAGAAATATCAAAAAAGCCTCCAGTCATCCTCTCACCCTCAAAGCTGGATGAGGACTTTTGTAAGACCTCATCCTATTTGTTATGTCCGATTAAACTTTCTCACTAGCCACAAACTAGCTAATGTAAGTATCGTTATGATACATAACCCTAAAAGTCCCGAAAAGGCTGTACTGATATACTCATTTGGAATAAAAGCTAAACTGTAATCTGGAAATATCTCATAAAGTGGACTTTTTTCATTTTCAATTAATCCTAAATCATGAGCAACCCTTTCTAGACCATCAGGCTTCGAGGATGCCAAGGGTGCGACAACAATGGCCAGAATCAAGGTAAAAAGCACAAAATAGATGATCCTTTTATTCATCATGATGACTCCTTTTGTACTGACAGTGTAAATGGCTGATCATCCCGCTGCAGTAAATAGTTCACGATGACAACCGTAATGATGCCTTCCCCAATCCCAATAATGGAATGCCAAGTCAGCATCGCCTTTAGAACAACCCCAAAGGAAATGATTCCTGAAAGTGACAGCTCTATTGATACTGCTACAGCAGCCGCAATTAACGAAAGCCAAGCTGCGATAAAAATTCCACTGGATTGAACGATTCGTGATCTTGACTTGGCAAATAGTTTATAAATCAAATAACCAAGCCAGGGGGCAATTACCCCTACATTTAAAAGGTTCGCACCGATCGCGGTGATTCCGCCATCTTGGAAAAATAGTGATTGGATGATAATGACTGCG
Organism: Neobacillus sp.; assembly: GCA_040797665.1. Taxonomy (GTDB): domain Bacteria; phylum Bacillota; class Bacilli; order Bacillales; family Cytobacillaceae; genus Neobacillus. The sequence goes on from JBFNER010000011.1 coordinate 90,866, forward strand.
GACATTACCAAGGTTGCCAGCCAGGGCCCAAAAAGAATCGCTGCCAATACACCACCTGCTAAATGGCCTGATGTCGCACCTGCAACAGGAAAATTAATCATTTGCGCTGCAAAAATAAAGGCCGTCACAATCCCAACTAAGGGAATATTATATCCTTCCTCTGATAACTTTGTCTTTTTAACTGCAAGGGCAACAGCTGCAGTCCCAATCGCAGCCGTTGACACCCATACAGGAAGACTTAAAAAACCATCAGGGATATGCATTCCTCACCACCCCTTATGCAAATTTTTTGCCAAGCTTCCCAGCATCGACCATAGCCGCAAGCACATCCGCAATAATTCTTGTTGCTAAAAGGGCTGTCTGGTCGCTGACATCATATGGAGGGGATACTTCTACTACCTCCATTCCACAAATTCCTTCTCTAGCTATCAAATCCAAGAACTTCAACCCTTCTCGCGGCAGAAATCCCCCAGGCTCCGGCCAGCCAGTTCCAGGCACAAAACCGCTGTCGAAGCTGTCTATGTCCACGCTTAAGTAAACAGCCTTCGCACCCTTCCAAGCTCTTTCTAGGGCAATTTCAGCTACCTTTTCGACTCCTAATCGTTCAATATCACCAATTGTCATAACAGTCGTATTAAATTTCCTTACATTTTTTACAGCCTCTCTAGGGACCTGCCAACCGCCAATTCCTACCTGAACAAGGTTCGATGCAGGAGCATTTGGTATATTTGTCGCATGAAACCACGGAGTTGTATGCATTCTTTCATCCATATCTTTCTCTTGGAGATCTAAGTGACGGTCCATATGAATAATTCCTACCTTACCATCAACATGTTCGGCAATGGCCCGTAAGCACGGATAACCAATTGCATGATCCCCGCCAAGCATAACCGGAAGTGTCCCTTGGGTAAAAACATGGGATACTGCTTTAAAAATCTGGTCAAAGCTTTTTTCAATATTGGCAATCGTAAAAACATCACCCACATCACACATTTTTAACGATTCCTTTAAATCAACACCCTTTTCATAGCTATAGCTCGTATAAAGCTTTGAAATCCTTCTAATCGCTTCAGGTCCAAACCTCGTTCCGGCACGATAAGTGGTTCCAATATCAAATGGAACACCAATGAATGCTACATCGTATTCACCAACCCGGCGTACATCCTCTAAGAAAGGTGTCCGTAAAAAAGTTGGTATGTTCGCATAAGCTGGACGCGATTCTCGTGTAAAGGTTGAAATGGTTCGGTCCCCTATCGAAGGGGCAGCCTCAAGTCCATATTCTACTGAACGTTTTAGTGCCTTATTTTTTTCAACTTCAGGGATTTTTGCTTCCTTAGCAGCTTTTTCAAGCCCTAATAAATCGGAATCCGGCACACTGTTCATGGCTCTTTTTTGCCGAAAGCTTAATCCATGGTTATCAAAAAAACTCACTACAGCACCTCCGCATCTCTAAGATGTTCAATCTAACCGGTACAAATAGCCTATAAAACTACCACTTATGTATATTTTCCGAGAGCTTCTCCTATTCCCGTATGAGGGAATAAAAAAATCAGTTTCAAAATTGAAACTGATTATCCTTTATCTAAATCATCAATATAGATTTTAGGCTTTTGAGCATTCGCTCTAATCAGCCGGTGCAGCAGGATAAATAAATATCCATGATGATAGGATGCATCAATTTTATCACTGCGAACCGGGTAGGGTAATTTCACTTTTCTCTCCACCGGTCCCTCGAATATCTCTTTGCTAATCGGACGAAAACCATTATCCTCCACAAATACAGAGCCTTTTACCTCTATGGTTTGGTCATACACATCAATATCAACTTCCTTCAGCTTAAGGCCAGGCAGCTTGAAAACACATAATAACTCATGCCCAGATTCGTATACGTTGACATGAAGACTTGAGATATTCTTTTTCGTACTTGCTGGCGCTTTTGGTTGGGATGTATTCTCTGGATCCATTTTCTCAAGCTGTTCAAAGCTAGAAAAAAAGTCTTCTCCTAGAAAATTAGGAAGTGCCTTTTCCCATTCCTTTGGCCAATATTTATTCATACCAAACAGCCCCCTCCCCTTATACCTATAAGGTATATGTATGTGAAAAGGAGGAATGGGTGTCGGTTGCATTCAGACATCTGCTGAACTCATATTTTTAAAGAATAACTCATAAAGATGATAAAAACAGTTTCAGGAGGAAACCATGCTTCAAATACAATTGTCTGGGATAGAAAAAAAGATTGAAGATCTTGAAAAGGCCGATAAAAGCTTACAAGAACAATTAACCCTGTTACTAGAGGAAGTCAGTCAAATCACAAAAGCTGCCAGCATGAACACAACTGGTTCTCCCACTTCAAATAAACTTAATTATTTAACAGAAGTAAATGAACAAATGTTTCAGCAAATTGTCCGTTTGCGCCAGTTAATCGAGTACTGTATGGAGGCAAGGGCCGTTCCTACTCACGCCCAGTACTTACAGGCATTAAAAGGAGACAGCTAAGCTAAAGGCTTAGCTGTCTCTCTTCTTAGTTCAATCGTTCATACTGTTCTCTTGCTAAAATATACATCGCACTCCCCCAGCCCAAGGGTGTGTTCGTGTTATATTTAGAGGAATTGGAAAAATACAATTCCGGTAGGCTGCCATCCTCGAGCATGACCTTTTCGGTTCTAGTTAGGTAGTATTTTGCTTTTTCTATGTTTCCTAATTCCAAATTACAAAGGGCCAGCCACGGTAAACCAAACGTCCACTCAGCTTCGGTCCCATAGTAAAAGGCTAATTCATGATGCCTGCCTTCATGCTCTAAGGTGGAATAGTACGAGTCCCCCTTGTAACGGATAACACCGCTTTCTCGAAGGAGCTGTGTTTCTACCTGCTCCACCACCGTCCTAGCAGCCTCTCCCTGCAGGACTTGGTATGGGTAAATTAAACTGAGTTGGGCTAAGTCATACGGCCTGTCATGACTTTCACGCGGAAAAAGTTCAGTTAAGGTTTTACGGCCATTTTCAATCCACTCTCCAGGTACAAATACTAAATTTCTAACCGCTTCAAGTCCGGCTACACAGGCTCCGACAGAGCTTGCATGCAGTTCCCTCCACTCTTCCCACATCCCATTATCAGCATCTTCCCAGTATTGAACACAGCCTAAGTACCCAACAAGTTTTTGAACAATCTCGTGGTCTTTTTGGTCACGGAAGATTTTTTTTCCTCTTTTTTCTCCCATTCCGATCCCCCAAAGGATGGCCCCAATCGCATCATGCTGGGCATGGCCCCAAGGTGTGGGCATTTCTTTCACATCCTCCGCAGAGTACCTAGCGTGAAGATATTCCCATTGCTCCCGCGGGCGTTGTCTTGTATGGATATCCAGTTTCCATTCGTATTCTTTAAACAGATCTAAAATGCGATGATAGGTTTTTTCATAGAGTTGATTGTCTTGGTTTTTTAAGTATGGCAGTGACATGTAAAAGGAGTCTCGGAGCCATACATAGTTGTAATCGCTTGATGAGGAAGCTAAGTATAACCCATGCGGCAGGCGTAATTGATCTAGTATATGGTAACTATTTTCTATTTTCTCGTTCATGCTCCACCCTCAGTTCTCTTTTTACCTCCTTTCTCGCCACGCTAGTATTTTTTTATACGTATGTTAGCTTGATTTCCTTAGACATTAATTTCATGATGGCGACCTCATTTGCTATCTGCCGTTTTGGGTACTCTATCTTCCTTTTTCGCACCTCTATCTGCCAATTCCCCCCCACCTTCCCCTACCCAACAGAAAAAACGAGTACCTCTGTTTAGGTACTCGCTCTCAACTTTTCGTATAGTTCTATAAATTGGCCTTCACGATCCCGACTGTTTAAGAACTCAGAACTAACAATCGCTGTTAGAAGTTTATTTTTCAACAAGGAATCTTCAACTTCTCGCAAAATCCTTTGGCGAGTATGATAGAGAAAATCCAAATAATCCTCATATGATTGGTCAAATTGCTGTTCAAGCTGTTCGCGGATATGGCGTGCGAGCTTTGGGCTTGCACCGCCTGTTGAAACAGCAATGGTCAGCCGCCCGCGCCGCAAAGAGGCTGGAACATGAAAATCTGAACCTTCCGGGTCGTCAGCCAGCATCATCAGCTGGTGGTCCCCCGCTTCTTGTCTAATCCTTTGATTCAACACATGGTCGTCTGTAGCCGCAAAGATCATAAACGCATCTGCAATGTCGCCGCTCGAATACTCCACTTGCTGCCACTCAATTTTCTCTTCACTAGCAAGCTTCTTTAATCGCTCTGTTACCTCAGGACTAATCACGATAATGCTAGCTCCTGTCTCCAGCAAGCTAGACACCTTTCGCTCCGCTACCTTCCCTCCGCCAACCACGACGACTCTTTTCCCGTTCAAGTGAACCATAATCGGATAGCTAGATTTCATGTTCTCACCTCACATGCCTAAAATTCGATACTCTATTAAGTAATCTACTAATGCTTCTTTTGTAGCCGCTCTAGGTACTCCTGATACCTGAAGTCCTACACCTTCAACAGCAGCTAACGATTGCTTGCCCATGCAGATGACCTGCAAGTCCTTTACTAATTCTACTGCATCGATCCCGCACTTTTTCAGTCCAGAAACCAAAGCTTCAACCGAAGCACTGCTCGGGAAAACAACCGTATTGACCTCTGCCTCTTCTAACATTCTTTGAAAAATCGGCAGGAACTGCTCATCCAGCTCTTTTCTGCTCGTAATCAGTAACTCAGCAGCATCCGCCCATTTCTGGTTCAGAATACTTTCATCGCCAACCACTAGCAACCTTCTTGAAGGCTGTCTTTCATCTTCAAGTTTAGCAATAAATCCACGCTCTTTTAAGACCCTAACAGTTTTCATCGACCGTCCGTAAAAATCAGCAGTAATTTTGCGAATGTCAATTCCTTGCTCGATTATTGCTGTGAAAAATTCACCAACACTTTCTGGAGAGGAAAAAAGGATCTCCTCGTATTCAGACACCTTCGACACGTCAAAAGAAAGAACTGTCTTTTTCCATTTTGGAAATTCAATCACATCCGCACCGTTGTCCATTAACGTCTTTGCGACCTCACTTACACTTTCACCTGTTCGCGCAAGTAAAACCTGTCTGCCGTACAATGGCTTCTTTTCAAACCAGCTGATCTTTTCGCGAAGAGAGATGACCTCTCCTACAAGAATAATGGCTGGATTATGAAACTTAGCTTCTTGAACCTTAACGGAAATATCCGCCAAGGTACCTTGTAATGTTTTCTGGCGGCCAAAGGTGCCCCATTGAATTAAAATCACGGGAGTAACAGCTGGCTTTCCATGAGCCATCAGATTTTCACAGATATAAGGTAAATTCCCTACACCCATATAAAAAGCAATCGTATCAATGCCGCGGACTAGGCCTTCCCAATCGAGCATCGGCTTTCCGTCGTTTGATTTGTCATGGGCAGTGACAACCGCAAAGGACTCTGCATGCTCTCGATGAGTAACAGGAATGCCTGCATAAAGGGGGGCTGCAATCCCCGAAGAAATGCCAGGAACGATTTCAAATGGAATGTGGTGCTGAGCTAAGGCAGCTGCCTCTTCACCAACACGGCCAAAAACACCAGGGTCGCCGCCTTTTAAGCGGGTGACTACTTTTCCCTCTAAGCCCTTTTGGACTAAAAGCTCATTGATGTTTTCTTGACGTAAAATATGGCGGTCAGGTAATTTGCCACAGTAAATCAGCTCGCAATCTGCTTGGGCAAATTCTAGCAGCTTCGGATTGGCAAGCCGGTCATATAAGATGACTTCGGCCTGCTTAATTGCCTCCAATCCTTTTACTGTTATTAAACCAATATCCCCTGGCCCTGCTCCGACTAAAAATACTTTTCCTGTTTTCATCCTGCAGCCTTCCTTCCTCGAGTTGCACTTTGCTTGTTATACTATGATATATACTTCCTCTTCTTCAACGATTACTTCAAACGTTCTTACTTCTCCCACATCTGGCGCTTGGACTTTTCCATCTATCAAAGAAATCTTCCAATCATATAGGGGGCAGTATACATACTGTCCACTGACGAGTCCGCCTGCTAGCACCCCGCCTTTAGGATGGGGGCTGCAATTTTCAACCGCATAAACCTCTCCGTTTGTTAATTTAAATAATACCATTTCCGTCTCACCGATTGTAACTGAATAACTAGCCTGAACAGGCAGCTTAGAATAGCTTGCCGCTAGTACGCGGGTTTTTGTTACGTTCATTTTGATCACTCCCCAGCCTTAATCGTTTGTGTTACATAATATTTATCTTTTATTTCTTCACTTTGAATCGCTTCATTCCAAGGCTCAATATATTTCTTTAAAGTTTGATCCATACGCGCATTTAACACTTTTCTCGTTTCCTCATCTGCGAGAACTTCCTTCACATGTTCTAAGCCGACACGCTCTACCCACTTAGAAGTACGCTCTAGATAATTGGCTGTTTCACGATAGTATTGCATATAAGCACCAGTTAATTCCATTACCTCTGCTTCTGTTTTCACGGTAGCTAACAGGTCTCCTGCGCGAAGGTCAACACCGCCGTTACCAGCCACATAAATTTCCCAGCCGCCATCGATTCCGACAAAGCCAATATCCTTAATTCCTGCTTCAGAACAGTTTCTTGGACACGCTGATACACCCATTTTCACCTTATGCGGAGTATCAAGACGCTCAAACTTTTTCTCTAGTTCAATCCCTAGTGACATAGAATCCTGTGTACCGTAGCGGCAGAACTGTGCACCCACACAGGTTTTAACCGTACGAAGCGTCTTTCCATAAGCATAACCGGAAGGCATATCTAGCTCTTCCCACATGCTTGGCAGGTCTTCTTTTTTAACACCAAACAAGCCAATTCGCTGTCCGCCTGTTAGTTTCACAAGTGGTACGTCATATTTTTCTGCAACCTCAGCGATTTTTTTCAAATCTGCTGCCGTTGTTACCCCGCCATACATTCTTGGAACCACAGAGTAGGTTCCATCCTTCTGGATATTCGCATGCATTTTCTCATTAACCAAACGAGAGTCACGGTCGTCTTTATACTCATCCATATGAACCATACCAAGGTAGTAATTGATGGCCGGACGACATTTTGAACAGCCTTCCTCATTGTGCCATTCAAGGACATTCATTACTTCCTTCACACTTGTGAGGCCTTTTGCTTTGATTTCTTCTACTAGTTCTTCACGGCTGATGGTGGTACAACCGCAAATGCTTGTTTTTTGAGCAGCGGATGCATCAAATTGATCACCTAACGTATAGGCTAGAATATCATTGACCAGCGGCTTACAACGTCCGCAAGAGCGGCCTGCATTTGTACAATGGCTTACTTGATCTAATGTCGTCAACCCTTGTGTCTTAATGGCTTCAACAATCGCTCCCTTTGTTACGCCATTACAGCCGCAAACAAGTTCATCGTTTGGCATGGAGGCAACATCGTCGGTTGCTCCTGCTCCGCCACAGTGGGATTCAAAGATTGAAACACCTGATATATCTTCTTTCTTGGTCAGCATTCGGAATAGTCTTGTACTGTCCTTTGTGTCCCCATAAAGCACTATCCCTACAATTCGATTGTTTCGAACTAATACTCTCTTATACTTACCTTCGTAATCGTTGTAGACCATAACAGATTTGGTCGTGCCGTCTTCAAAAATTTCACCTGCAGAGAAAAGGTCTACGCCCGCAACCTTCAATTGGGTGCCTGTCACCGATCCTTCATATGGTTCAGATTTCACTCCGCAAATAAATTCAGCTAATACCTTACCTTGCTCGTATAATGGAGCAACTAAGCCATAAACGATTTCGCGGTGCTCAGCACATTCGCCTACTGCATATACATGAGACGCACTTGTTTGCATATAGTCGGTCACAACGATGCCACGGTTCACATAAATACCGCTGTTTTTTGCCACTTCAATATTGGATTTGATTCCGATTGCCATGACGACAAGGTCTGCTTCAACTTCAGTGCCATCTTTAAAACGAAGTCCTGTTACCCGCTCGTCCCCAAGGATTTCAACCGTTTCTTTTTCCATTAAGAAATTCATGCCCTGTGCTTCTAGTTCGGCTTTTAACATGGATGATGCAATTGGGTCTAACTGACGTTCCATTAGGTGCGGCATCAAATGAACGACATCAACCTTCATTCCAAGGTTCAGTAATCCTCTAGCTGCTTCAAGACCTAGAAGTCCGCCGCCAATAACGACTGCCTTTTTATATTGCTCCGCTGACTTGATCATCATTTCACAATCTTTTATATCACGAAAACCAGTTACTCCGATTTTGTCCGCTCCCGGGATTGGCAGGATAAATGAATTCGATCCTGTAGCGATAATTAACTCATCATATTCCACTTCACGGCCTTGGTCAGAAATAACCTTTTTCTCTTCTGTCTTAATAGCTGTAATTGTCTCGCCTGTATATAGTTGAATATTATTTTCTTTATACCAATCTAACGGATTGATAATAATATCTTCAAAGCTTGTATCTCCCTGAAGGATATTCGATAACTTAATCCGATTGTAGTTCGGATGTGGTTCTTGGCCAAAAATGGTAATCTCAAACTCTGTTGAAAGCTTAAGAATTTCTTCAATCGTTCTAACGCCGGCCATCCCATTCCCTATCATCACTAGTTTCTTCATGTGGATCGCTCCTTATTTATGTTATATTCCATCGGTTTCTACGTTTATTATGGTTTTCTTTATAGTTATATTGTAATCTCAGAGCATCTAAATAATTGTGAGGTACGTCACAATCGGATAGTAGTTTGTGAACACTTTCACATTATTGTCATAATCGATAAATCATTGGATAATTGTATTTGCTTGGAATTATATGACAATAGGTCTTTCTAAAAATTTACGGGGTGAGTTATGGCTGGAACGAATAAAAGGCAGTATAACCTAGATTGGATTCGTGTGTTAGCAACATTGGCTGTTTTTCTTTACCATTGTGCCATGTTCTTTAATCCATTTCCTTGGCATGTAAAAAATAATCAAATCGATTCAGAAGGTATTTTAGTATTTTCATTATTTGTTGGCTCATGGCTGATGCCAATCTTCTTTGCCGTCTCTGGGATTAGTGTGTTTTATGCTTTACAGAAAAGAACATCAAAAGACTATCTTCATGAGCGGCTCTTACGTCTAGGAGTACCGCTTCTATTTGGTGTAGTCTTTCTAACGGTTCACCAAGTGTATATTGAGAGGATAACGCACAATCAATTTACTGGTTCATTCTTCGACTTTCTTCCCCACTTTCTTAACGGAGTTTATTTAGAAATTGGTGGAACGGGGAACTTTGCTTTCTTTGGCCTACACTTGTGGTACTTATTTCTATTAACAATTTTCTCTTTCCTAACCTTGCCATTATTTAAAAAGTTTTCAGGGAATGCCAAGTTTAGCATGGCTCATTTTGTCATTCTTTCCCTCCTATTATTTGTTACAGGAACAATAGAAACGGTTAATCTAGGCGGCTGGGATCTGCTGTTTTATCTAGTCATTTTTATTTATGGGTTTTATTTTTTCTCTAGTGAGAGCTTTAAAGAGGCAGTGAAGCGGACTTTTAAGGTCCACCTAACGATCGCTGGTATTACCTCAATAGTTTTCATTTATATGTTTATGAGTAATTTTCCGCAATCAGGTTCCACGGCAGATACGGCCTTCTTTGCTGTTCATGTAATCAATTGTTGGAGCTGGTTACTATGTATCTTCTATTTTGCAGATAAATATTTGAAGAAACCCAACCGCTTTTTAAAATATGGAAGCGAAGCCTCGATGCCATTCTATATTTTACATCAGCCCGTAATCGTCCTAGTAGGCTATCTAATCTATGATCTTTCTTGGCCGCTGCCGCTTAAGGTTAGCTTCCTAGTTGGCGGTTCTTTTGTCATCATTATGCTGCTCTATCATTTTGTTATTTGCCGGATTCAAATCCTGCGGTTCTTCTTTGGGATGAAAGGAAAGAAAACTGCAAAGGCGGTAGCAACTGATAAAAATATTCCTATTAAGAACTAGAAAATGAGGTGTGTAATGGATAAGCATTCAATCTATAAAGATAGTGAAGGTAAGCAATTGCTTGCTAATGAGTATGAAAATTACTTAGACCATATAGGGGTGGACTTTGAAAGAATTTATGTTCAAACCTCCTTTGGAAACACTCATGTGTTAGTAACCGGGCCTAAGGATGGTAAACCATTATTCATCTTTCAGGGAGGAAACTGCATTAATCCTATGACATTATCATGGTTCACTCCCTTGTTAAAAGACTACAGAGTCTATGCTCCAGATACTATCGGGCACCCTGGCTTTAGTGATGAAAATAGAATTTCTGCCAAAGATGCTAGTTTTGCACAGTGGATTTCTGAATTAATGGATCACTTTCAAATTCAAAGGTCTGCCTTTCTTGGACCCTCTTATGGTGGGGGGATTACGCTAAGACTGGCTGCTTATATGCCTGAAAGAATAACTTGTGCTATTCTAGTTTGCCCGGCGGGGATTCAGCTTGGATCAAAATGGGAGATGATTAAGAAAATCTTAGTTCCCTTAATGCTTTATAAAATAACAGATAAAAAGAGTCAGATGAATAAAATTGCTGATTATATGTCTGAGCAAAGTATGAAAGAACTAGATAAAGAGATTATCAGTCATATTTTCAAACACGTAAAACTTGAGCAGGACATGCCGAAGTTAACAACAAAAGAAGAGCTAGTACACTACAGTTCGCCAACCATGGTAATCACCGGAAGGAACGATGTCTTCTTCCCTGCTGATAAGGTTAGTCATAGAGCAAAGGAGATCATCCCCAATCTTAAAAAAATCGAAACAGTAGATATGGGACATTTTCCATCGGAACCTCATTTAGTGCATATTAATAGTGTAATAGGTGATTTTTTGAATACTTATTATTAGATTGTTTTATTAATAAAAATGATAGGGAAAGAGCAAATAATGATGATTAATATTTTTTGGTATTGTTACTTAGGTTTTCTAGCAATAGCTGCAGTTGGTATACTACTCACCAAGTATAAAACAACTCTCGGTATAGTAGATTTTATATTTTCAGTCATCACTTGGATCGGTTTGTTTGGTTATGTTACAAATAATCAGTTTCTTACTCCACTTGTATGGAAATTTGTTTTTGTAACCGGGATATTATGGGATGTTTATTTTAGCTTCAAAAAATATAATGAAGATGTAAAAGATGATGATCAGACACCTCAATCCGTAAAACTAGCCATCATCGGAATTACTTTAATCGTCTTACTTGGACCTTTATACTTTGGCTTATATAATTATGCGTTTATATAAAGGGATAGTCGATACAATAGTGTTTAGGTAATCCCGATTGAAAAAAATCAATGATCCTTTAACACTAAGTTTTTTCATCTTATATTTTCAAGGATCTGGGTTGTGATCTGTTCCGTTTTTTCATGAGTATGGTTTTTAGGATCTGCGGTTATGACAATAAGCAAGTCTAATTTAGGACTAATAAATAGTTGCTGCCCTCCTCTTCCGAGGGCCCAAATTGTATCGTAACCTCTTCATTTCCAATGGCTAGACTGTTGATTCCAGGATTTTGATGTAGAATTCTTTTCATAAAATGATACATCATCTATACCTCTTACTTATCAGTTTTTTTGTCCTTACCAAGTATAATACCTAGAATTTCTATGTATGTAAACAAAAATAAATATACAACATCTTTGTTGACTAAAAAAAGCTTGCAAAAAAAAATACATCCCTTGTTTAAGGATGTATCCACTCAACTTGCTTCTTTGATCATGAATTTATATAAGTACAACAAAATTAATTGCACATATAAATAGATCGGAATAGAGAAGTACCACTTATATCCATTCTTATATGTAAACACACCCAAATGCACGTTTAGTAACTCAAATAACAGACTTACAATCGTCCAAGTTAACACGTAAATGAGGATCCAATGACCTTTTATTTTGTATTTTTCATATAAGTAAATAAAAAAATATCCAAAAGGTCCATATACTAAATATGCAACTACATCCATGATTGTATATTTCTTACCATCCATAATATCGTAGTAGTCAAAGACGTGAGCACCAATTGAATTATCAAAAATAGTTGCTACTGTAATTCCATAAAAAATCAATAAAAAGGAGGTACTCTTTTTTAAAAATAACTTTGGTAATAAGTAAATAATAAAATATAAGATCACAATTGCACTTAGTATAAAAAAGTCATTTGTATTAAATTGACCTTCAAATAGTGGTATATGTTTATTCACTAAACCATTCCACCTTCTTATTAAAGTACTTTAGCAGTAAGAATAAGGTAAATGTACATAGGTGAAATAGTGATGCCGAAGCACTCGTCCAAATATGATAGGAATACAAATGATCGTTGATATTTAGTATTTCAAAAAAAAGAAAGATACTTAAAAACAAAATGAATTGACATGCTCTAGAGTAGTGTGAGGTAAAAGAATAAAATAAATTTACAAAAAACAATAAAAGGATGGGGCTTAGGATGACCCTAAACAACAAATAGGTGAAATATTGTAGTTTATTTTTTGTTGGGATCAGATAGCCAAGTTCCATTAGTATAGTAAAAACATGTGAATATAGAAAGATTCCAAGCATCGTGAAAAAAAGTAACTCTTTTTTGTTTACTGCTTGATTAGAAAGGATTAAGGAAAACGATATTATCCAAAGTACAACAAGGTAAATTGTTAACAGCATGCTCTTCACCCTTTCCTATACTAGCCATATTCATTCTTATTATCTGTTGTAATTTCAATTTTATGATGAATGAAGTGATACCTTAACAAGAAAGACCCAATTCTAGGAATTGGGCCTTTCTTTGTTAAATCTAAACTATTAGTACATTTCAGATGTAGTCTTTGCCTGCATATGAAGCAATAGGTAATCCGGTCCGCCTGCTTTGGAGTCGGTACCTGACATGTTGAAGCCGCCAAACGGCTGGTAGCCAACGATGGCTCCTGTACAAGAACGGTTGAAGTACAGGTTTCCAACATGAAAGTCTTCACGTGCCTGCTCTTGATGGGCACGGTTTGTCGTGATGACTGCTCCTGTTAAGCCGTACTCAGTATTGTTGGCAATTTCAATGGCTTCCGTGAAATCTTTGGCTTTTGTGAATCCAACCACTGGTCCGAAGATTTCTTCCTGCATGATCCGTGCTTTTGGATCCAGGTCGGCAAAAACAGTTGGCTGGATGAAGTAACCTTTTGAGTTGTCTCCCTCGCCTCCTGCGACTAACCTGCCTTCCTCTTTACCAATTTCAATGTATTCCATAATTTTTTTGAAAGCATTATTGTCGTTTACTGGACCCATAAATGTACCTTGTTCTGTTGGGTCACCAAGGGTTAATTCTTTCGTTAATTCAACTACACGATTCAGTACGGTGTCATATACATCCTCAACGATGACCGCACGTGAGCATGCTGAACATTTTTGACCAGAGAAACCAAAGGCACCCGCTACGATCGACTGCGCGGCAAGTTCAAGGTCTGCCTCTCTATCAACGACGATGGTATCTTTTCCGCCCATTTCAGCAATTAAACGCTTCATCCAGATTTGGCCAGGATTTAATTTAGAAGAGCGCTCAAAAATACGAAGGCCTACGTCACGTGAACCTGTGAAGCTGATGAAACGAGTATCTTTATGGTCAACTAGATAGTCGCCTACTTCTGCTCCGCTTCCTGGTACAAAGTTCAGTACGCCTGCTGGAAGTCCTGCTTCTTCCATAACTTCTACAAATTTAGCCGCCACTATCGGGGTAGTAGAAGCTGGTTTTAAAAGAACGGTATTTCCTGCAACAATTGCTGCAACAGTGGTTCCTGCCATAATCGCCAACGGGAAGTTCCATGGAGAAATGATGATCCCTACTCCGAGTGGAATATAGTTATAACGATTAAACTCGTTCGGACGGCTATTTACTGGAACGCCATCTTTGATCGCCAGCATTTGACGAGCGTAATATTCAAGGAAATCAATCGCTTCTGCTGTATCTGCATCGGCTTCTCTCCACGGCTTACCTGCTTCTTTTGTTAAAAGGGCAGAGAACTCATGCTTACGGCGTCGGATAATCGCTGCCGCCTTAAACAACACATCAGCACGTACCTCTGGCTTCGTTTTCTTCCAAGTTTTAAATGCAGCAACTGCCGCTTGCATTGCTTGTTCAGCAAGCTCTTGACTCGCTTTTGAAACGCGGCCAATCACTTCTTCTTTATTAGATGGATTATAGGAAACAATTTTATCCTCAGTAGTCACTTTTTCTCCGTTAATCACAAGAGCGTAATCCTGTCCAAGGTAACCTTCGACGGTTTTTAACGCATGTAAATAGGCCTGGCGGTTTTCATCAATTGTAAAATCAGTAAATGGCTCATGCTTATAAGGTTGCACCATCACATAACCCTCCTAGAATTAAAACGTTTTCACACACTGTTCATTCTAACATGTTTCTTTTCTCACTATCAATGAAAAGAGGCACATTAAAAGCCCGGCATTTCTGCCGGACTCCCTTAATAAATATGCACAAACGGTTCTGTTTCATTTGCTTTCCTGACAATCAGTGCTTCAGGCCCATTAACAGATGTAACACTTACTGAAACAGAGATGTACTTTGGAAAATGTTCGAGTACTAGTCCTGTCACATATTGAACGAATCCAATTGCCTCAGATTTTCCATAGAACTGAATGGGAATTGATATATCCAGCTCTTGAAATTGATCGCCTACATAAAAAGCACGGCCAATTACCCCATTAAAGTTCGGAAAGTATTTCTCAACATCCTGTTTGAAGTTCAAGAATGCCGTAACATCATCCCGATGTGACTCTTGTGCCTGGGTAGAAGGAAATAAAAAGTACTTTTCATCGACTGGCTCCCAGCCGTCAATGGTTGAACTACCCTTATCAACAGTCGTATAGGTGAAAAACGAACCAGGAACAACGGAAGATTTGCTTTGCTGTTCAAACAAGGCAATCGTAATCGGGACATCCTTTAGATTTTTCATCGCTCTGAGACGGGTCAGCACCTCTTGTGCAATCTTCTTCCCTTCACTTTCCATCGTCGAAAAATCAATCTTTGTTTCATAAACAGGACCGTCTTTTTCTGTTTGATAATAATAAACAGAATTTAATGCCAGTCCGATCACCACACCGCCTAAACGAACTGTGTCATCATTCTCACCCTTGATTAGATAATTGTGCTCGAGAATATGGGCTAAATAAATAGGGCTTTTACTATTACTTTCTTTAAGGTCATCTGACTCCGCTAGCACTGGGTTTAGTCCGATATTGTTTTCTGCTTTGACCCCTTTTTCAGCTAATTGCTGCTCGGTGTATTTCCGATTCAACCAGAGCCTTACTGTATTACGTTTGATCTCCTGACCTTCCCGGAAAAGATAGGTTTTCGGGTCAAAGCTTTGCTGAGCAATCCTCATTAAACCTGTTTCAAATTCATTTATGTCGTACCTTGTATTGACATTGCTGACAATCAAGCCGCGTGCTTCCCCAGGTACAAACGGCAAAATAGTCCGATAGTAGTTATCTGATATATTATATTTCGGTATAATCGCTTTCTCTTCGTCCTTTTCCTCTGTTTTCACCACATTGTCCTGCTGCTGAAAATTCGGTGCGCATGCGCTGAGCACCAAGACTAGAACAAGAGCGAGCAATGAGAGTTTTCTCACGTCGTTAACACCTCTTATTTATTTAATTCAACCAAGAGTCTTTCCTCATCCCAGATCTCAATCCCCAGATCCTGCGCCTTGGTAAGCTTCGAACCGGCATCTTCACCTGCAACGACAAGATGCGTTTTTTTACTCACACTTCCGGCTACATTCCCTCCAAGTGCTTCAATCTTTTCCTTTGCTTCGCCTCTGGATAATTGCTCTAATTTTCCAGTAAGCACCACGGTTTTTCCAGCAAAAACGGAGTCTGAATCCTCAACAGACACAGGTCTGGCTCCCTTGTATTCCATATTCACTCCGGCAGCTTTCAATTCGGTAATCAGCTCAGAAGCCTCGTCCATTTCAAAGTACGTGACAATCGAATCGGCCATTTTATCGCCAATTTCATTAATAGCAATCAAATCATCCTTTGATGCTCTCGCCAAATGGTCCATAGAACCGAACTGCTGGGCCAATGTTTTAGCTGCTTTTGCTCCAACATGACGAATGCCCAGTCCAAATAACAATTTTTCGAGAGAGTTAGTCTTAGATGCCTCAATCGCTTTTAACAGATTCGTGACAGACTTTTCGCCCATTCTTTCTAAGCTAATCAACTGTTCATACGTGAGCTTATAAATATCTGCAACATCACTGATTAATTTTTCGGCAAAAAGCTGACTAATTACCTTTTCACCTAAGCCATCAATATTCATCGCATCACGTGAGACAAAATGAATGAGACCCTCACGAATTTGTGCCGGACATTTTGGATTAATGCATCTTAATGCCACTTCACCTTCTAGACGAACAAGCTCGCTTTCACACTCCGGACAATGTGTTGGCATTACGAAGTCCACCTCCGCACCTGTCCGCTGTTCAGCTAGTACATTCACCACTTCTGGAATAATATCTCCGGCTTTCTTAACGACCACCTGATCTCCTATTTTGATATCCTTCTCACGAATTAAGTCTTCGTTATGTAAAGACGCTCGCTGTACGGTAGTTCCGGCAACTTTTACAGGCTTTAGAATAGCCGTTGGCGTCACAACCCCGGTCCGACCAACACTTAATTCAATATCTAGGAGGGTGGTCACCACTTCTTCAGCAGGAAACTTGTAGGCAATTGCCCAGCGGGGGCTTTTCGCTGTTGTTCCTAACTCACTTTGATGACCATAAGAATCAACTTTAATCACAATTCCATCGATTTCATAAGGGAGGTCCGGTCGCCGGTCAACCCAACTGTTCACATATTCAATAACCTCATCAATGGATTTACACTTGCGTCGTTCTTTATTCGTTTTAAATCCGAGTCGGTCCAGCATATCCAAGCCCTCGCTATGAGAATCAGCACCGGTTTCCTCCGCATTGCCGATTCCATATAAAAAAACATCGAGATTTCTTGATGCCGCAATCTTCGGATCAAGCTGTCTTAAGGAACCTGCAGCTGCATTTCTAGGATTAGCAGCTAATTCTTCACCGCGTTCCTCCTTGGCTTTGTTTAAAGCCTCAAATGACTTCTTTGGCATATACGCCTCGCCACGAACCTCCAAAGACATGTTCTCCCTTAGGCGCAGCGGAATGGATTTAATTGTTTTTAAATTAGCGGTAATATCTTCGCCAATAGAACCGTCCCCGCGTGTTGCTCCTTGAACAAACAAACCGTCTACATAGCGCAGTGAAACAGCAAGACCATCGATTTTCAGTTCACATACATAAGAAAATTCATCACCAACCGCTTGACGGATTCTTCGGTCAAAATCTCGTAAATCTTCTTCGTTGAAGGCATTTCCTAAGCTTAACATCGGCGTCCGATGCTCTACTTTTTCAAAAAGGTCTAGGATTTTGCCTCCTACTCTTTCTGATGGTGAATCTGGAGTTTTTAAATTAGGGAACTGTTCCTCAAGTTCGATTAATTCATTCATTAGACGATCATACTCTGCATCTGGAACAGTAGGATTGTCTAATACGTAATATTCATAGCCGTATTGATTTAAGAGGGTTTTGATTTCATTGACTTTTTGTTCAGCCGTTTGAAGATCCATTTAACCAGCCCTTTCATATGAAATGAATGTAATACTAGAATAGCCCCATTAAAGGGGCATTTTCAATGTCTGGCTTTCGAAACAAAGTCCGTTCCATTTCGCTTCACTAAACAATCTTTACGAAAATAGCCTTTATATAAATTATGCTTTTTTTATCGGTGCAAATTTAGCAAGTAATCGCTTGATGCCGGTTGGACTTGGAAACGCAATGTCGAGCTCGGTTCCTTCGCCTTCGCCCTTCACACTTACAACAGTCCCAATGCCCCATTTTCCATGCTCAGCTTTGTCGCCGACCTTCCAGCCCAGTGCGTCCCCGCCAGTTGATGAAGCGATAGGACGCATAACTGGCTTTCTCACAACTGGAGTTCCAAACGTACTGCTGCCTGAGCCGCCACTTGACATACTACCCGCTCTGCCAAAAGAACTGCCCCTTGAGCCAAATGGAGAGCTTTTTTGTTCTGGTTCGACTCCCTCAATGAGGTCTTCAGGAATTTCTTTAATGAACCGTGATGCCGGATTCATATTGGTTCTCCCGAATAACGTTCTCATCTGTGCATTCGTTATGAAAAGCGTTTGCTCTGCCCGTGTTATTCCAACATAAGCCAAACGGCGCTCCTCTTCCATTTCTGCTTCTTCCATAAGCGAGCGGCTGTGCGGGAAAACCCCTTCTTCCAACCCAATTAAGAAAACAACAGGAAATTCTAGTCCCTTTGCAGAGTGAAGCGTCATAAGGGTGATAGAATCAGCCTTTTCGCCGTCCTCATCTAGTGAATCAATATCTGCAACAAGAGCTAAATCCGTTAAAAAGGCGACGAGACTTCTATCTTCACTCGACTCCTCGAAGCTTTTGGTTACAGAAAGTAATTCATCTAAGTTCTCAAGGCGGCTTTGTGCTTCAAGCGACTTTTCAGCCTTAAGCATTTCTGTGTAGCCTGACTTTTCAAGAATCGCTTCCACAAGCTCTGTTACTGATAAAAACTCCTGCATTTGTGTATAGTTTCGAATTAAGTCGCTAAATTCCCTCGCTGACTTTGTAATCTTTGGGCTTAATCCCATTAACTCAACAGAGTCTAACGCTTGAAAAATAGAGATATCATGCATCGCAGCAAAATTAGCCATTTTATCCACCGAGCTTGAGCCAATGCCTCGTTTCGGCACATTGATAATCCGCTGCAAGCTGATGTCATCATCTGGATTAGAAATTAAACGCAGGTAAGCAAGCATATCCTTAATTTCTTTTCTGTCATAGAACTTTGTTCCGCCGACAATGGTGTATTCAATATTTGATTTGAGTAGTACTTCCTCCATCACACGAGACTGTGCATTTGTCCGATAAAGGATCGCAATATCGTCAAGCTTACAATTCCCGTTACGGGTTAATTCTTTAATTTTCCCTGCTACAAATTGTGCCTCGCCCTGTTCACTATCCGCACGATAATAGACGAGTTTATTGCCCTCTGGGTTTTCAGTCCAGAGGTTTTTTGCTTTTCTGTTCATATTGTTTTCAATTACTTTATTAGCAGCAAGTAAAATCCTTTTCGTTGAGCGGTAGTTTTGCTCGAGCAAAATAACCGTCGCATTTGGATAGTCTTTTTCAAAAGAAAGGATGTTGGCAATATCGGCACCTCTCCAGCGATAAATCGATTGATCCGAATCCCCGACAACACAAAGATTCTGGAAGCGGTTTGCCAACAGCTTAACTAATAAGTACTGGGCTCTGTTTGTATCCTGGTACTCATCGACGTGAATATATTGAAATTTACGCTGATAGTATTCCAAAACCTCAGGAACTCGTTTAAACAACTGAATCGTCATCATAATCAAGTCATCGAAATC
The DNA here is from genome assembly GCA_040797665.1 of Neobacillus sp. Taxonomy (GTDB): domain Bacteria; phylum Bacillota; class Bacilli; order Bacillales; family Cytobacillaceae; genus Neobacillus. The sequence goes on from JBFNER010000011.1 coordinate 110,418, forward strand.
TAGTGCTTGATTTTTGCGGAGACGCTTTTGATATTCCTCGTACACGTCGCTGACGACTTGTTCAAAATAGCCGCCTGCTGTTTTTGCATATTCCTCTGGATCAATTAACTCATTCTTTGCCGAGCTAATCGAACCTAAAATCGCTCGTGGGTCGTATTTTTTCGGGTCGATATTTTTTTCCTTTAGGATCCCTTTTACGACAGACTGCTGGTCACCGGTATCTAATATCGTAAAGTTACGGTTGTACCCCATCCGGTCAATATCTCTTCGTAAAATTCTTACGCACATCGAGTGAAAGGTGGAGATCCAAATTTCATCTGCCACGCCGCCCATCATTTTGCTAATTCTTTCTCTCATCTCTCGTGCCGCTTTATTCGTAAAAGTAATCGCTAAAATGTTATAAGGATTTACTCGTTTTTCAACAATTAAATAAGCAATTCGATGTGTAAGCACTCGCGTTTTCCCACTGCCCGCACCTGCCATAAGCAGAAGTGGGCCGTCTGTTGCTTTTACTGCATTTTGTTGTTCTGGATTTAAACCGTTCAATAGCTTGTCCGTTAAATATTGCATTTTTCCACCACCATACAAACATTTGTTCTTATTTTAACTCTCTTTATCCGTACAAGCAACTGTTACCTTACTGCTTTCACTGTTGCTAAGGCTGAATCAAAATCATCATAGATAGCATTCCCAACTACGATTACATCAGCATGGGCAGCCATCTCTACCGCTTGCTCAATATTCGTTATTCCCCCGCCATAAAACAGGGTGGTATTTTTAAGTGTTTTCTTTGCGTCAGCCACTACCTTAACATCTCCATATTTACCGCTATACTCAAGATAAAAAATAGGCAGGTGAAACATTTTCTCCGCCATCATCGCATACGAGCTTACATCATTGACGGTAAGATCCGTTTTGGCAGAGGTTAGTTTCGCTGCTTTGCAATCTTCGTTCAATATGCAATAGCCTTCCATGACAATTTCTTCCCAATCCATAATTTCACCAAATTCTTTTACTGCCTGGTGATGAAGACCGGTAATCCACTCGACATTACTGCTATTTAAGATGGTTGGGATAAAATATAGGTCAAAGCCGGGGGTGACGGTCTCAAGACTAGAAACCTCTAGCACACAAGGAACAGTATAGCGGCGGATTCTTGCCATTAAATCTAAGACATTTTCAAGCGTCACACCATCCGTACCGCCTACGATTACTGCGTCTGTCCCTGACTCACAAATTTTTTCTAAATCTTCGTCTGATATCTGTTTATTTGGGTCGAGTTTAAACACATGGCGCCACTCGCGAAAGTCATACATCCCAAAATCCTCCCAATCCAATCATTATTCCATTACACCATTATAGCACTACGGTATCAATACAAAAAGAAAACAGTAGATGAAATCTGTACCAAGTTTTACAAGAAGAATTTGCTTTGTTGGGACCGGGTGCGGAAGGTTATACCCAACTATTAACGTGAGCACACTGAGATAAAACTTTTGTTCCAGTTCTTACATTGGTATTGGCGCTGATTCGCTGTAGGGCAAAACTTTGGCCCAGTTCTTACCTTGGTATCGGCGCTGACTAGCTGTAGGGCAAAACTTTGTTCCAGTTCTTACCTTGATATCGGCGCTGACTAGCTGTAGGGCAAAACTTTGGACCAGTTCTTACCTTGGTATCGGCGCTGACTCACTGTAGGGCAAAACTTTACCTCAGTTCTTACCTTGATAACGTCCCGGTATCACTCTCGGGCAAAACTTTGTTCCAGTTCTTACCCCATGCGACGGAATAGCCCCTTCGGAGTAAGAACCGCGTTACAATGAAACCAATCACAAAATAAAAAACCGAAGATTTCTCTCCGGTTTGCAAGCATTCTATTTCTCTTCTTCTTTTACCCGTTCAAGAACTAGCTCATAGGCATCGTTTCCGTAGTTTAAGCAGCGCTTTACACGTGAGATGGTTGCCGTGCTCGCACCTGTTTCGGTCTCGATTTTATGATAGGTGTTTCCATCACGAAGCATTCTTGCTACTTCCAGACGTTGAGCTAATGATTGAATCTCATTAATCGTACATAAATCATCAAAAAATCGATAACACTCTTCAAGATCTTTTAACGAAAGCACGGATTTAAAAAGTTGATCCAGCTCTTTCCCCCGTAATTTGTTAATCTGCATATTCTTTACCCCTTTAATTGGTTAAATATTAATTAGCATTGAAAGAAATACTGCTCAAAATTCCTGGATTTGATGGCATGACATTCACCCATGTTTTCCCCGGCACTAAAGGTGCAGGTGCACCGTCTTTCATTGGGACAAGCGTTCCGTTCTCATTCTTCCATTCCACTTCGATTACCTTCCCCATCTGGATTAGGTAGCCTTTTCCACCAGATTTAAAGTCAATTTCTTTACGACCTTCAGAATCAATCACACGGTGACTGGTTTCGATGATGAACACATTATCCACTAGAACGGGTTCATTCGATTCTAAGTCTGTTGTTTGTAACCCGCCGCTAAAGAAACGCTTATACTTCCCTAGAGAAGCATCATACTCAAAAATGGAATCGGAAATCGAACTGCCTGAATAGGTAATCATGACAGATGAAGCTTCGTTCCCGGTAATCGTAGTTTTGTCTTCCTCCGCCATATAAGTAAATTTAGGCGGTGACTCTTCCATGGAATAATTCCGTTGGTCTACACCTTTTAGGATATTATCATACGTGATGTAGGAATTATGCGGTGCAACTCGGGAACTGGACCTTTGAAATAATGTTCCGTCATAGACAATTCCATTTAAGTTATCAATATAACCGCTTTCAAGCATTTGCTTCGCTTCAGGACTATAGCCATGTGCAATGTAAAGGGCATTAAGTCCTTTTGCTAGTTCGATGTAATAATCCCTTGCACTTCGGACCGGTCCAATATTTTCAGGTTCTTCACTTTGAAAAACAGCTAGAAAACGAGTTACATCGCCTTCTGCCAGAATCTCATATACAAAATCAGCCTTGTGTAAACCGGATTGTGGTCTTGCCTTTGGATGATTGTTAATCATAACCGCAACTGCTCTTCCATCCGTTTCCTCTGCAGATGCTACCCCTGTCAGCGGAAATTGATACGGGGTTGGATCCTCCTCAACCACTTCTTCGACAGGTTCAACCTCTTTTACTTCCTTTTCTGGCTCTACAGCCGTTTCCTTATCACTGCAGCCAGATAAGAGTAAAAGAGCAGCCGTTATGGCAACAGCCCATTTTCTCATCTCTTTTGACACTCCAATCTATATCTACTAGCCCTGATGTAAAATTTTCTCATAGTTGTACTTTATCACTGTTACATTTTAACGCATTATCGATGGAAAGAGTACTGTTTTATTCATTACATCATACATCCCCTGCTGTGTAATCCGTATATAAGGCAAGTGCGTTGATGAAAAGAATAACAGACTGTACACAGGATCCGAGAATGAATAACCGCATTCCCCTAATTTTTCAAGCAGCAGTTTTTCTTCCTTCATTAACTCTTCAACTGGTAAATCTGACATAATCCCCGCTAATTTTAATGGAATTTCACAAACTACCTGCCCAGCCTCAACCATCACAATCCCGCCGCCGAGCTCCTTCATCCGCTCAAAGGCAGCTACCATATCCACTTTATTTTTACCTATAAGAATGATATCACCTGTATTGGAAAAAGAACTTGCAAGTGCAGATAGCTTTGTGGCAAACCCTTTCAATAAGGTATTTACCCGCCATTTTCCTTCACGGTCGATCAACGTGAAGTAACATTCATCATGGTCGAAACCCAATTGATCATTAGAGGCGTCGATTGAAATTGAATATGGTTTTGTAATAACCGAATTCTCCATTTTGATCCCGAATGGCATGGAATATTGCAAGTCGTCTAAGCTTAATGTCCAATCAATCTCCATTGGTCTTAAACCATATTCATTCCATTCCATTGTTTTATACCTATCAACCGCCTTGCCATCACGCTTCACCCATTTTCCTTTCGCAAGGACAGAATGGGGTGTTGGGTTTTCCACACTAGAAAGGAAGTTAATATTTGCCACACGACCGGTCGCTATATTGCCGTGTAAATGGTCAATATTATAATAGCGGGCGATGTTAACAGTGGCCATATTATAGGCATCAATCACTGGTACACCTTTTTCAATCGCAATTCGAATCATATTGTCGTTAATACCCTGCTCATAGAAATTAGAAGAAGAACCATCTGTATTGAACATTAAACGGTCATAGGCAGTAATTCCCAATCTTTTCATATCATCAAGCAGATTCGGTAAATCTGGTCGTATCGATGAGTGACGTAAGGAAACCATATACCCTTGCATCAAACGGTTATAGACCTCTTCACCTGTCATTGCTTCGTGATCACTATCAGCACCTAAGAGCATCATTTTTGCTAACGTTTTTTCTGATGCACCAGGAAAATGACCTTCGATCTTTTTTCGCATCCTTTTTGCTTCTTGAATCCAATGAAGCATCATGTCATCGCCATCTAGCAGTTTTGGCCAACCGGTTAATTCTCCGCCTTGAAGAACGGCGTCATGCTCAAGCCAAGCTTTAATATTGCTATGTGAAAAGACGTCAACCTCATCTAAAATCTCCGTTTGCGAGTCAAACCGGCACCACCAATACATGGTAGTTGGAATAGAACGCAAATCCTTTAATAGCGAAAATGCATCCTTCCTGCTTAAGTTCATAATAAAAGACATATTGTCATTTATTAGTGTGGTTGTTCCAAATTGGGATGCATAGGCGGCCAATGTATGGGGATTATATAATTGAAAAGGATGGGCATGCGGTTCAATATACCCTGGAACGAGTATCTCATTTGTACAATCAATGATTTCACAGTTATCTAAACGAGCAGGCAGGTTTTCGCCGACATAAACGATCCGATCTTCATATATCCAAATATTTGCTCTCATCCATTGACGGAATGTCTGATTTAAATATAGGGCGTTTTTCAATAAAATGGTTGGTGCATTTTTTCCATCTAAAACGGATACATGCATGCGTAAATGTTTATTTTTCCATCGGTAACGTTGTTCCAGCATACAATATCCCTCCCTTTCTCAAAACTATCTATCTATTAAAAAGTAGTAGTAAAAGTTGATTTATCAACAATGTAAACCCTTACAATATTAATTATTTCTATACTATCATATTTTATCTTTTAACGCACTAAAGAATTGATAAATCCTGTAAAAAAATTGTGAAGGAGTGAACAATGTGAAAGTTTCGCAAAATATTGGAATTGTAAATGCTCTAATTAGAATAACTATAGGTTTAACCGTCTTATCGTGGTGTACGGCTAAAATGGTGAAGCGCCCATGGAGGGACTCCTACCTATTCTTGGCCATTTGCGGGGCAATGAAGGTCGCTGAAGGGATTGTCCGCTTCTGTCCTGTTACCGCATTATTTCAGGAAGGGCAAGGATCAGAAATTCTCCAAAAAGGAAAGAGCATCGTCGAGCAATCTATGGAGATGTTTCAAAAAGACAACCATACTACTGAACACAACCATCCAACAGCAGACGATTTTACTGAAAGAATCAACACCGACCTAGACCAACCGCTGCCATATAATCCTTCATAAATAGCAATAGACAAAAATTAAGGGCCGACCAGTAATGGTCAGCCCTTGAAAGGAAGATGTTCATGTTTTGGGAATACGTCTTAGATATGTCATTTGTCTTAATCAGCCTAATTGGAGGCATCGTTGCTCTTTTATATGTCTATATCCGCCGAACTAACAAAAGACGCGCTCGATAGCTCTTGACCCGATATCTTTACGATAGAAAACCCCATCGCAATTCAGCTTTTTCAACTCTTGGTAGACCTTCGCCTGAGCAGACAGCAGGTTTTCCGACTTTGCACCTATAAGGAGCACTCTGCCGCCGGCGGCAGTAAACTCTCCTGATAGGTCTTTGTCTGTTCCTGCATGAAAAACATTTACTTCATCTGAAACATCGCTCAGCCCTTTTAACACAGCCCCTTTTTCATAGGCTTCAGGATACCCTTTTGCAGCAACCACAACTCCTAACATGGCTTGCTCGTCCCATAGGAGCTCTGGCTTCTTACCTTCTAGTAATTCTAAGATCACTTGGACTAAATCTGATTCTAACCTTGGCAGCACCACTTGTGTTTCCGGGTCGCCAAAGCGGGCATTAAATTCGATTACCTTTGGACCATTGGCTGTATCGATTAATCCGGCATACAAGACTCCGCAAAAGCTTCTGCCTTCTTGAATCATCGCATTCGCAGCTGGAAGAAGGACCGTTTCAACAGCAGTATCAATCGTTTCCTTGCTGATGTGCGGCACTGGAGAATAAGCACCCATCCCACCTGTATTAGGACCCTTGTCACCATCAAAAGCCCGCTTATGGTCTTGAGCAATTTCAAGCGGAATAACAATCTCACCATTTACCAATGCCATCAACGAAAATTCTTCACCCGCTAGAAATTCCTCAATCACAACCTGAGCAGAAGCCTCGCCAAATTTGTGGCCTACCAGCATTTCTTCTAAACTTTTCAATGCTTCGTCTACTGTTAATGCCACGGTCACACCTTTGCCGGCAGCTAATCCATCTGCTTTGATGACAATCGGAGCACCTTTCTGCTCGACATATTGCTTAGCAGCCTCGTAGTTTGTAAAAACCGCATAGTCGCCCGTTGGAATATCGTATTTTTTCATAAGTTCCTTGGCAAAACTCTTACTGCCTTCAATTTCGGCCGCAGCCTGCTTAGGGCCAAATACCTTTAAGCCCTCTGCTTCAAATTTATCCGCTAATCCTTCAAGAAGCGGCACCTCAGGTCCAATAATCGTTAACCCCACACCCTGCTCTTTTGCAAATTGAATGAGCTGCTGGTGGTGATCTTCAGCAATCAGAATTCGTTCTGCACAGTCTTCCATCCCAGGATTACCTGGAGCTACAAATACCTTGTCAACTAGCGAGCTTTCGCAAACTTTACGGCAGATTGCATGTTCCCTGCCACCGCGTCCAATTACAAGTACATTCACCTTGGCTGCCCCTTTCGCTCATTTAATGTTTGAAATGTCTTACTCCTGTAAAGACCATCGCAATCCCATATTCGTCTGCCTTTTTAATGGAATCCTCATCACGAATCGAACCGCCAGGCTGAATAATGGCCGTAACTCCCGCTTTAGCCGCTGCTTCCACGGTATCATCCATTGGGAAAAAGGCATCGGAGGCAAGGGCAGCACCTTCTGCTCTTACACCTGCTTGTTTAAGGGCGATCTCTGCCGCTCCGACACGATTCATTTGACCCGCACCGATGCCAATCGTCATGTCATCTGTTGCTAACACAATTGCATTTGACTTAACATGCTTTACAACCTTCCAACCCAGCTCTAATGCTTCCCACTCTTGTTCAGTTGGCTGTCTTTTTGTCGGAATCTTGATATCGGCATTAGCCAAGGTATAGCGATCTTGTTCTTGTGCTAATAAGCCGCCTTCTACCGTAGTCAACTTCATTTCTGCTTTGTTTGTTGTTTCGAAAGGAATCGTTAATAAACGGAGATTTTTCTTACCTGTTAAGATTGTTAAAGCTTCTTCTGAAAAAGAAGGGGCAATGATAATTTCTAAGAAAATCTCATGCAGCTTTCCTGCTGTTGCTCCGTCCACTTCTTGGTTAAAGGCAATAATCCCGCCAAAAATGGATACAGGGTCGGCCGCAAATGCTTTTTCAAAAGCTTCAAACGCTGTTTTTCCTGTCCCAACACCGCATGGATTCATATGCTTTACAGCTACTGCAGCTGGCTCCGTGAACTCCTTAACAATTTGCAAAGCAGCATCTGCATCATTGATATTGTTATAAGAAAGCTCTTTACCGTGAAGCTGCTCAGCATTGGCAATCGAGAATTTCGAGCCCAGCGGCTTTTTATAAAACGCAGCCTTTTGATGCGGGTTTTCCCCGTAACGAAGTGTCTGTTTCAGTTCGTATGTAACCGTTAGGTTTTCTGGTGTTTCTTCTTCTGCTAAATCGGTCATGTATTGTGAAATTAAGGCATCATAAGCAGCCGTGTGGCGGAATACTTTTGCAGCCAGCTTTGCCCTTGTTGCCAGCTGAGTGACACCTTCTGCCTTCAATTCAGCTAGAACAGTTGAGTAGTCTTTAGGATCGACAACAACGGTTAAATATTGGTGGTTTTTTGCAGAAGCACGAAGCATAGTTGGTCCGCCAATATCAATATTTTCAATTGCATCCTCCACCGTTACATCAGGCTTCTCTATCGTCTGCTGAAATGGATAAAGGTTAACACAAACAAGTTGAATCGGTTCAATACCATGCTCATGAAGCTGAGCTAGATGCATGGGGTCATCATGTTTTGCAAGTAACCCACCATGAATAAATGGATTAAGTGTTTTTACACGCCCCTCTAATATCTCTGGAAAACCTGTAACATCACTAACGCTAAGGACAGGGATTCCCTGCTCCTGGATCGCCTTTTTTGTACCACCTGTCGAGATTAACTCAAAACCAAGGTTTACTAGTTCTCTTGCGAAATCCGTTATTCCCGTTTTATCAGATACACTAATAAGTGCTCGCTTTTTCGTCATTTGTTGCTCCCCCTCTTGTCGTTGTTAACAGCATCTGCAGGACGGATGGATATAGCTTGTGCTCAATCGCTTGAATCTTCTGCTGAAGTGTCTCACATGTCTCTTTTTCATCCAACCGTACACGTTCCTGAGCAATAATTGGCCCGGTATCCATCCCCTCATCCACATAATGAACAGTTACACCGCTCCATTTCGCGTTTGCCTCTATCGCCTGGCCAATGGCATCCTTGCCTGGAAAGCTCGGAAGCAGGGAAGGGTGAATATTCACGATCCGCCCTTTATATTCCCTTAGTATAGTCGGGCCAATCAGCCTCATATAACCAGCTAGAACAATGAATTCAACCCCGGACATTTTCAATTGCAGCAAGATCTCTTTTTCGTACGCTTCCTTATGAGGAAATTCCTTTGGATTAAAAGTAAAACTCGGAATTCGTGCTGCATCAGCTCGCTGAACAGCATAGGCTAACGGCTTATCGCAAACGAGTAACCGGATGTCAGCATCTAGTTCTCCAAGGGCGACAACGTCAATAATGGCTTGAAAATTACTGCCGCTACCTGAGGCAAATACCGCGATTTTTTTCATTAACGGTCACCATAGCCTTTTATGTTAATCCCCGTTTGTTCCGTAACCACACCGATTTCATAAGCTTCTTCGCCACATTCTCTAAAGTGTTCTACCACTGCTGCAGCATCCTTAGCATCAACCGCTAACACCATGCCAATTCCCATATTAAAGATATTATACATCTCAGAACGGTCAATTTGTCCAACGGTTGAAATTAAATTGAACACAGGAAGGACAGGCCAATTCTTTTCATAGAGCTCTGCTCCGAACTGGTTCGGCAGCATTCTCGGAATATTTTCAATAAATCCACCGCCGGTAATATGGGCCATTCCTTTAACCGTGAATTTCTCCAAGGCTGACAATATAGGCTTTACATAGATTTTTGTTGGCTTGATTAATTCTTCCCCTAATGTACATCCAAGTTCATCGACAACCTCAGTTAGCGACCAATTTTCAAATACCTTTCTAACGAGAGAATAGCCATTGCTATGAATGCCGCTTGAAGATAATCCAATTAATACGTCTCCAGGATGAATCGTATCACCTGTTATCAATTTTGATTTTTCACATGCACCTACAGTAAAGCCGGCAAGGTCATATTCGTTCTCACGGTATAATCCGGGCATTTCAGCTGTTTCACCGCCGATGAGGGCACAGCCTGCCTGTTCACATCCGTCTGCAATGCCTTTAACGATTGCCTCTATTTTCTCCGGGACTGCTTTGCCGCAAGCAATATAATCAAGGAAAAACAACGGCTCTGCTCCTTGGACCACGATATCATTCACACACATGGCAACCGCATCGATGCCAATCGTGTCATGCTGGTCCATCCAAAATGCAATCATCAGCTTTGTGCCGACACCATCTGTACCCGATACGAGGACAGGCTCTTTCAAATGTAAAGCTGATAAATCAAACATACCGCCAAATCCGCCCAAACTGCCAAGCACCCCAGCCCTAGCCGTTTTTTGGACATGCTTTTTCATTCTAATCACTGCTTCATAGCCTGCTTCGATATCTACGCCTGCTTCTCTATAGGCATTTGCCAAGATGCTCACCCCTTTTGATAATAATATTGAAGTGTATCCGGATAAATTTCAGTTGGATAATTACCAGTAAAGCAGCCGAGGCAATATCCGCTCGTTCCTTCGCCCTCTTGCTGCCCAATTGCCTTCAGCATTCCATCGACACTAATAAAGGTCAGTGAATCCGCACCAATAAGTTGTCTAATATCCTCTACTGACTTATCAGAGGCAATCAATTCTTCCTTTGTTGACGTATCAATGCCATAGAAACAAGGATTTTTAATCGGTGGTGACGTAATCACAACATGAACCTCCGTTGCCCCCGCTTCCTTCAGCAAGGTCACAATTCTTCTGCTCGTGGTTCCGCGGACAATCGAGTCATCCACCATCACCACTCGCTTCCCTTCCACCACACCCCGAACAGCAGAAAGCTTTAATTTTACCCCTTGTTCTCTTAAAGATTGTGAAGGCTGAATAAAGGTTCTTCCCACATAACGATTCTTAATTAGCCCCATTTCATAGGGAATTCCCGAAGCTTCCGCATAGCCGATGGCAGCAGAAATACTAGAATCAGGTACGCCTGTGACAACATCCGCCTCAATTGGTGCTTCAATTGCCATTCTCTTGCCCATATTTTTACGGGCGGTGTGAACGTTGATTCCTTGTATATCACTGTCAGGTCTTGAAAAATATACATATTCCATGGTACAAATTGCTTTTGTAGAACTCATTGCAAATCTTTCTGAGGTAAGTCCATTTTCATTTATAATTAAAAGCTCACCAGGCATAATATCACGGATATATTCAGCACCAACGACATCAAATGCACACGTTTCAGAAGCTACGACATAGGCATCACCAAGGCAGCCGAGAGACAACGGCCTTAATCCATGAGGATCAAGTGCTACCATCAATTCTGTTTCGGTTAAAATTAAATAGGCGTAGGCACCCTTTAGCATCGACAGTGCATTTTTTGCACGGTCTTTATGCTCCGCATAACCGCTTCTCTTCATTAAATGAGCTAATACTTCCGTATCTGAGCTTGTTTGAAAAATACTTCCCTGCGCCTCAAGCTGATGCTTAAGAGAATTAACATTTACTAGATTTCCATTATGGGCAAGAGCCAGACTGCCGCTTTGTGAATGGAAAAGCAGAGGCTGAACGTTTTCATAACCGCCGCCTCCTGCTGTTGCATAGCGTACGTGGCCAATGGCAGAGGTTCCTTCCAGCTCACTCATAACATCTGCTGTGAAAATTTCAGAAACCAAGCCTTCTCCTTTTACACCTTTCAGCTTTTGACCGTCAGAAACCACGATGCCGGTCCCTTCCTGGCCGCGATGCTGGAGACTATGAAGTCCGTAATAGGTTAATTGTGCAGAATCGGGATGGCCCCAAACACCAAAGATTCCGCACTCTTCATTTAATCCCTTGAGTTCAGCAAGCATGGGATTGCTCCTTTCCAGGCGTCCTTTAATTGGTTAACAGGAGTAGCAATAACGAAGCCATCTTCATTCAAAACGGTAAGTTTTCCTGTCTGATTTACCTCGCCAATAAGAGTGGCAGCTACTAAACTTTCAAACTTACTTTGGTCTCCTTTTTTAACGGATAAAAGAAAACGAGATTGTGTTTCACTAAACAGTGCTGTTGTAGCGTTGCCGCTGACCTTGACTTGTGCACCAAGGTTTCCGGATGTAAACAAGGATTCAGCTAATGCTACGCCTAATCCACCTTCAGATAAATCGTGTGCAGACTGAATGACTCCAGCACGGATGGCTGCGAGAACTTGATTTTGTCTTTCTTTTTCAACATCGATCTTTAACTCAGGTGCTTTACCATAGATTCGTCCGTTCACAAGCTTTTGCAGCTCGCTTCCGCCAAACTCAGGCCTAGTTTCCCCTACTAGATAAATCAGATCGCCATCGTTCTTAAAATACTGGGTCGTTATATGGTCAAGGTCTGTCACTAAACCGACCATTCCAATGACAGGTGTTGGATAAATGGCTGTTCCGCTCGTCTCGTTATACAAAGAGACATTTCCGCCGATGACTGGTGTCTCAAGCACACGGCACGCTTCACTCATTCCATCAGCTGCTTTTTCAATTTGCCAGAACACTTCAGGCTTTTCAGGGTTTCCAAAATTTAAATTGTCTGTAACCGCTAATGGCTCTGCACCAGAACAAATAATATTACGCGCTGCTTCAGCAACTGCAATCTTTCCGCCTGTTTCAGGGTCTAGATAGACGTAGCGTGAATTACAGTCAGTTGTCATCGCTAAAGCCTTGCGAGTTCCGCGGATTCGAACTACCGAAGCATCAGAGCCAGGAGATACAACCGTGTTTGTACGAACCATATAGTCGTATTGCTCATACACCCATTCTTTGCTGGCAATCGTCGGCTGGCTTAAAAGTTGTAACAATGTTTCTTCTGGGTTCTCCACCTGTGGAATTTCACTTTCCATCGCTTGGAATTCTGCGAAATAGGCAGGCTCTTTAGATGGCTTATGATAAACCGGAGCATCCTCCGCTAAAGCATCAACCGGAATGTCTGCAACCACTTCGCCTTTATGATATAAACGGTATTGTTTATCATCCGTTACTTTACCAATCGCTACTGCTTCTAGGTCGTACTTTTCAAAAAGGTCAACTATCTCTTGTTCTCTTCCTTTTTTAACAACAATCAGCATCCGCTCCTGTGATTCAGAAAGCATCATTTCATATGCGGTCATACCCGTTTCACGCTGCGGGACAAGGTCTAAATTCATTTCCATTCCCATGCCAGCTTTACTTGCCATTTCGGCTGACGAACTGGTTAGGCCGGCTGCGCCCATATCCTGAATTCCGACAAGGGCATCGCAATGGATCAACTCAAGACAAGCTTCAAGCAGAAGTTTTTCCATGAACGGATCGCCAACCTGTACAGCTGGGCGTTTTTCATCGGATTGTTCCGTTAACTCTTCTGAGGCAAATGTAGCGCCGTGAATACCGTCGCGTCCTGTTTTCGCTCCTACATACATAACGGTATTTCCAAGCCCATGTGCCTGACCTTTTTGAATATCCTTGTGATCAATCAGACCCACACACATTGCATTTACTAACGGATTACCATCATAGCAGTCATCAAATTGAACCTCGCCGCCCACGGTCGGAATTCCAATACAGTTACCATACCCAGCAATTCCAGCCACTACTTCTTTAAACAGATAGCGCACTCGGGCAGAATCAAGTTCACCGAAGCGAAGTGAATTGAGTAGTGCAATTGGACGCGCACCCATTGAAAAGATATCACGGATAATCCCGCCCACCCCAGTCGCAGCCCCTTGATAAGGCTCAATCGCTGATGGATGGTTATGACTTTCTATTTTAAAAACAACCGCCTGACCGTCACCAATGTCTACGATTCCAGCCCCTTCACCAGGACCTTGAAGAACTTTTTCCCCTTTAGTTGGGAACTTGCTTAATACAGGCTTAGAGTTTTTATAGCTGCAATGCTCTGACCACATGACAGAAAACAGGCCTGTTTCGGTATAGTTCGGTGTTCGGCCAAGAATATTCTCAATCAATGTAAATTCATCATCGGACAAACCCATTTGCTGATATAACTTCTCTGATTTAATTTGTTCTGGATTTGGTTCAAGCGTTAACAACATGTGCTTCCCTCCAAGCTTTTACAATCGATTGAAACAATTTCAGTCCATCAGCCCCGCCTAACAGGTCATCTACTGCTCTTTCCGGGTGAGGCATCATGCCAAGTACGTTTCCACGTTCATTCACAATTCCAGCGATGTCTGCTAGACTTCCATTTGGGTTTTGCTCGTACGTAAAGACGATTTGGTTATTTTTCTTTAAGTTTGCCAGTGTTTGTTCATCACAATAATAGTTTCCTTCACCATGAGCGACCGGAATGGTGATCGTTTCGTTTTGTTTAAAGCTAGTCGTAAACATGGTCTCGTTATTTTCTACCTTTAGTTCAACCGGCTTACAAATAAACGAGAGACTTTCATTTCTTCTCATCGCTCCAGGCAGTAAACCTGCTTCTAGTAAAATTTGAAATCCATTACAGACACCAAGCACAGGCTTACCTGCCTCAGCTGCTTTGACAACCTCTTTCATGACCTTGCTGAAACGAGCAATGGCTCCGGTTCTTAAGTAATCTCCATATGAAAACCCGCCCGGTAAGAGAATACCATCAAATTCATCTAGGCTTTCGGAATCGTGCCACACATACTCCACCTGTTCACCTAGTTCATCCTTAATCGCATGGTACATATCCACATCACAGTTCGAACCTGGGAAGACGATTACCGCAAACTTCACTGAGGAACACACTCCTCTACTTCATAACGATAATCTTCAATAACCGGATTCGCCAACAGCTTTGTACAAATTTCATTGACCACATCGTTGATATCACGCTCTGACTTTTCAATCGTGAGTTCCATATATTTACCGATTCTAACATCGGCAACTTCTTGATAGTTTAACGACTGCAGTGAATGGGTCACTGCTTTCCCCTGTGGATCCAATACGCTTTCTCTTAATGTGACAAATACCTTAACTTTATACATGCTGTGTTCCTCCTACCCTGGCTAAAATAGTTTCATAGGCTTCTGTTAAACTTCCTAAATCACGACGAAATACATCTTTATCGAGCTTTTCATTTGTCTTCTGATCCCATAACCTGCACGTATCAGGCGAAATCTCGTCAGCAAGGAGGATGTTTCCTTCGTAGTCCTTGCCGAATTCGAGTTTGAAATCAATCAGGGTGATTCCCAGTTCATTAAAAAAGCTTGATAAAACGGTATTAATTTGCAGAGCCTTTTCTTTTAAAAGCGCTACTTCCTGCTCCGTTGCAAGTTGAAGTTCATAAATATGGTCTGTGGAGATGAGTGGATCACCTAACTCATCATTTTTTAAATAAAATTCAACAATTGGCTTTGCTAATGTTCTTCCTTCTTCGATTCCCAATCTTTTAGACATACTTCCCGCCGCTTTGTTGCGTACAACCACTTCAAGCGGAACGATCGTTACCTTTTGTACAAGCTGCTCAGTTTCGGAGATACGTTCAATGAAATGAGAAGTTATACCCTGATCTTTCAGCTTTAAAAATAGCAAGCTTGTAATCTCGTTATTCAAGCGGCCCTTCCCTGTAATATCAGCTTTCTTTTGCCCGTTATAAGCCGTTGCTGAATCCTTATATTCAATCAAGACAACCTGTTCGTTATCGGTTTTATAAATCCGCTTCGCCTTGCCTTCGTATAGAAGTTCTTTCATCGGGAATGCCTCCTAATTCGCAATATTGGGAATCTTATGATTATATAAGGGCGATATTCGCCCCCTTATTTATTGGTTTAAACCTAATCGGTCAAAGATAGTGTCTACATGCTGCAGGTGGTAGCTGTAATCAAAGCAGCCGGCAATTTCTTCTGATGATAATAATGCGGTAATCTTTGCTTCTCCTTCAACTAAGCCGCGGAATGGTACTTGGTTCTCCCATGCTTCCATTGCTTTCGGCTGAACGGTATCATAGGCTTCTTCACGTGACAGACCCTTATCTATTAAAGCAAGCAGCACACGCTGTGAATAAATGAGACCTAGCGTTCTGTCCATATTACGTTTCATATTTTCAGGATAAACCGTTAAGTTCTTAATAATGTTTCCAAAGCGATTAAGCATGTAATTTAGGCCAATCGTAGCATCAGGTAAAATAATCCGTTCAGCAGATGAATGGGAAATATCACGTTCGTGCCATAATGGCACATTTTCATAAGCTGTCAGCATATAACCGCGAATGACGCGGGCAATACCCGTCATATTTTCTGAGCCAATTGGATTCCGTTTATGCGGCATCGCAGACGAACCCTTCTGACCTTTTGCAAAAAACTCTTCTACCTCACGTGTTTCACTCTTTTGCAAACCGCGAACTTCGACGGCAAATTTTTCAATTGAAGTAGCAATCAGTGCAATTGTAGAAAGATAATGTGCATGGCGGTCACGCTGCAGCGTTTGTGTTGAAATCGGGGCACGCTCTAGTCCTAATTTCTCACATACATATTGCTCGACAAACGGGTCAATGTTTGCGTATGTCCCAACTGCCCCAGAAATCTTTCCAAACTCTATACCCTCTGCCGCCTGCTCAAAACGCTCAAGATTACGCTTCATCTCTTCGTACCATAAGGCAAGCTTTAAACCAAATGTTGTCGGCTCCGCATGAACGCCGTGAGTCCGGCCCATCATGACGGTATATTTGTGCTCAATGGCCTTGTTTTTTAAGATCTCAATAAAATTGACTAGGTCTTTTCTGATAATTTCATTCGCTTGCTTTAACACATAAGAAAGTGCGGTATCAACAACGTCTGTTGAAGTTAAGCCATAATGTACCCACTTGCGCTCTTCACCTAATGTTTCTGATACGGCTCTTGTAAAAGCTACAACATCGTGGCGCGTTTCTTCTTCAATCTCTTTGATCCGCTCAATATCAAAGCTCGCGTTTTCACGTAGTTTCTGAACATCCTCCTTAGGAATATCTCCTAGCTCTGACCAGGCCTCACACGCAAGAATTTCAACCTCAAGCCATGCTTTAAATCGATTTTCCTCTGTCCAGATAGCACCCATCTCAGGTCTTGTATAGCGATCAATCATCTTTTTGCCTCCAAATGTTTTTCTTCCCAAATTTTATTAACATCTTCTATAGCTTCTTCAATAGAATCAGAAAGAATCGTAATATGCCCCATTTTTCTTTTCACTTTCGCTTCATCTTTTCCGTAAAAATGTACTTTCCATTCAGCCGTCCTTGGCAGAAAATCTAACACATTTTTGACATGCTCCCCCAATATATTAACCATTAGTGCCGGTTTTAACAGTTCTGTACTTCCGAGCGGCAAGCTGCAAACTGCCCGGATATGCTGTTCGAACTGTGAGGTTATACATGCCTCGATGGTGTAATGCCCGGTGTTATGCGGCCTCGGGGCAAGTTCATTTATATAAATCGAGTCATCTTCCGTTAAAAACATTTCAACGGCAAGTGTTCCAATTAACTGAAATTCATTTGCAAGCCGAACTGCCGCTTTGATTGCAATATCCTCTGCCTTTGTACTGATTCTTGCTGGTACAATGGTTTGATGCAGGATATTGTCCCGATGGATATTTTCAGCAACCGGAAATACCGCTGTATCTCCGAGTCCATTTCTTGTGATAATGACCGAGATTTCTTTTTCAAAAGGAATCCACTTCTCCAGCACGCATCTCCCTTGTTCAAGAAGTGTTACGGCACTTTCGATGTCACGCTGATTCCTAATTACCGCTTGCCCCTTACCATCGTAGCCGCCGCGTGCTGTTTTTAACACAGCAGGGAGTCCCAGGCTGTCGACACCGGCCAACAGGTCTTGATACGTTTTAATTACTGCAAATGGAGCTACCATAACTCCAGCCGCTTCAATCGCTGTTTTTTCATTTACCCGATCCTGGCTTATTTCTAGCAATGACTTTCCTTGTGGCACATAGGCATGCTGACAAAGCCATTCCAATGCTTTCGCATCAATGTTCTCAAACTCATACGTGATTACATCACTTACTTCTGCAAGCTTCTGGATAGCCAAGATATCACCATAGTCTCCGATAATCTTACGATCAGCCACCTGCCCGCATGGTGAATCTTCGACCGGGTCCAAAACGGCGATTCTGTATCCCATCGCCTTCGCTGCGAGTGCCAACATTCTCCCTAACTGTCCTCCGCCAATAATCCCGATTGTCTGTCCCGGTAAAATTTCTTTATAAGACAAGTTCATCACTGCTTTCTATCGAGGCTGCTCGGGACTCCTGACGGTATTGCTCTAATCGTTCGGCTAAATCTTGGTCTGTGGCTGCTAAAATCTGCGCTGCAAGTAAACCAGCATTTGTTGCACCCGCTCTGCCGATCGCTACCGTTGCCACCGGTATTCCTCCTGGCATCTGAACAATCGATAACAGTGAGTCGAGACCATTTAGTGCCTTAGACTGAACAGGCACTCCAATAACCGGTAAAGTCGTTTTGGCTGCAACCATTCCCGGCAAGTGAGCCGCACCACCTGCACCGGCAATAATCACTTTAAAACCTCTTAATCTAGCATTCTCCGCAAATTCAAACATTAAATCTGGTGTTCGGTGAGCAGAAACTACCTGTTTCTCATAAGGTACCTCTAGCCGTTCAAGGATTTCACAAGCATGACGCATCGTTTCCCAGTCTGATTTACTGCCCATTATTACCGCTACATTCGGATTCATGTTCCCGCCCCTTACTTTTCCAATATAAAAAGCCCTAAAACAGATACTTTCCCCCATTCCGTAGTTGAGAGAAAGCAGTCTGTCCGGGCTCATATCGGCACAGAAATATAGCCTGAAAACGAGTTACCATTTCCGGCATATCCACTTCCCCTCATAGTCCAATCATTTACGGTAATTGGGTAGAAACTTATGGGCCATATTCCCAACATTATACGAGGGTGTTACATTATTATTTTTTGACACCTTTATATTAACAATTTAACCTACAAACGGTCAATAAAAACGAACAATTTTATTTATTTAAAAATAAATGTTCGGTTTACTCAATAACCTTTGCTTCAAAAACAATCTGCCTTCCTACCGGTTCATAAAAGGTTTCAGTTCCTTTAATGACCTCTTGAAAGATCGGTTTTTCTGTACGTCTAATTGGAACATAGCCTTGTTTTTTCATGCGCTCTAAACAATCGTCAATGGTTTCATTTTCCTGTACTTCAAACTGCAATTTCTTTTTACTCATGAAAATAACTTCCCTCTTTTCACAGATTTCACCCAGAATCCCCCGTGAATCGATTTTGGTTCATATGAAATAATAAAAGCCTTAGGGTCCAGATCCTTAATCGTGTCGTATAATTTAAGCTCGAATTTTCTCGGTGTAAGGATTTGCATCGCCATTCGGTCTCCCTCTAGACCGTTTGCAGCCCAATTTGTTACACCATATCCTTTATCTCGTAGAAGTTTAGGTAGATTTTTATCATATTCCTTTGTAATAACATTAACGGTTATATAACCAAGGGCTAGCTTTTCCTCTATTTTCATTCCTACCACTACACCAATTCCATACCCCACGGCGTAAGCAATTAAGTTCTGAATTTCATTCAGGTTGTTTAACACAAGGCCCAGACCTAGCACATAGATTACCACTTCTATCATACTTAGGAATGCTGCTAAATAGCGCTGACCCTTGAGGGTTAAGATCATTCGAATCGTAAAAAATGATACGTAGACGATATTAATAATAAGAATAACAGATACCATGACAAGACTATTTTGTAACAAAAAAATCCCTCCTATATATACTTTACCCATTTTCTTGCTGTTAACTAACTTAGTGTAACTTACTTTGGAGCATTTTTCATGTTCAATCCCTTATAAAAAAAGGATCCACTACTGTAGATCCTTTTTAATGTTTATTTTTTTACTAATGCTTGAAGTATGCTTCTCCAAATTTCTTCATCGTCCGTTAAAAAGTGTCCTGCTTCTGGTATATAGTGCGTATGGCAGCTTGGAATCTGCTGGGCTAATTTCTTGATTTCGCTGATAGGTGCCATCCGATCGGCCTCGCCATGCCATACATCTATTGGGATCTGTATGTCGCTAACAGAGAATCCCCAAGGCTTTGTCAGTAAGGCTGGTTCATTTACACACTCATCAACGGAAATTCTAAAGGCCTCTCCCATATGCATCATCAGCCCTTTTAGCTGCTCATCAGTCTGTAAGAATTGACGGTCCCATGCATTTAAATGTTTATTGCCCTTCTTATTTTGTTCCATAAATTTCTCTGGATTTTCTTCCAGAAGTTTTTTGGTTGCACGATAGCTTGCTTTTATTACCCAAGGGGCTTTTCTAGCTAGGAAAAAAGCAATTTTATTAGCTTTCATCATTTCCTTTGGAGCCTTGCTATTAATGAATGGAGAACCACTGGCAACTAAAGCAACAGAGTGAAGTCTTTCAGATAATTTATAAGCACAAGCGGCAGCAAAGGCACCGCCTCCTGATACTCCAATTACCGAGAATTTATCGATAGAGAGATAATCAGCTACTTCCTTGACGTCATCTGGCCAATCTAACAGGCTTCTACCTGGTTTGGGGGATGATACTCCAAACCCCGGGCGATCTAGGCATATTAATCGGATCCCTAAAGCTTTTGAAATCTCATCGTTCTCTAGGAAGAGCAAACGTGAACCTGGTGTCCCGTGAAAAAACATAACTGGATACCCACTTTTATCCCCATATTCTATTATCCCAACATACCTGCCATCACGTAACGCTACCGTTGTACTCATACTCTCTTCTCCCCTTTATAATTAATATCGTTAAATATTTAAGTTCACTTAAGTGTTTGTTAAAAAAAATTAGTCTTTTTGTTCCTTCACTGCAATGTGATAAAGTTTTTCATGGATATCTAAAAGTTTCTCTAGATCTTCATGGGGCAATTTTGCATAATATTTTTCAATCAGGTATAGTTGGTTTTTCTCAATCATCTGATTATAATAATGGCCTTTTTCACCAAGATGGACGATAATCTCCCGCCTATTGTTTGGATTTATTTCTCTTTTTATATATCCAAGTTTCTCTAGCTTTGAAATCAATTGACTCGCAGCACTTGCAGTAATAGACAAGAATTGTGCAATTTCATTAACCGTACGGGTTTGTACACGTAGTAACTCGAGAATCACCTGCTGCTTGGTTGATAAATCACCAAACTCATCGGTCACCAATTTATTATAGTCCTCTAGAAAAATAGCGCTCAAAGCATTGGAGTATTCTAAAATCTTCTTGCTAATAGTAGCTAAGTCTTTATCCATTGGTATCACCTCATTTTTATTATAAAACTTATTAAACATTTAAGCAAACTTAAACATTAAGATTAGTTAAGTTATTTTCAAGGGTTATGAGTATATCTTATGAGTGTCCTGACTTGGGTACGGTGATTGATAAGAGGTTACTTATATTTAAACTTACTCATATCAATAGTTGAATATTAAAAAAGACAACCCCATAAAGGATTGTCTTTTTTATTTGCCTGGCAACGTCCTACTCTCACAGGGGCGCCTGCCCCAACTACCATCGGCGCTGAGAAGCTTAACTTCCGTGTTCGGTATGGGAACGGGTGTGACCTTCTCGCCTTAATTACCAGACTATTTAAGTTTGAGGTTTCATTCCCTCAAAACTAGATAATGTAGAAGAAGTTTGTAAAACGAGTTCACTTTCTTACATGTCCAGCTTCGGCTCCTAACTTCTCGGTCGTTTCGATCCGTCCCTACAAATCCAAAGTGCGGGATTTGCAGTGCCGGCTCTCCAACGCCTGTCGAAGTTGGGCAGTCGCCTCAGCTTTTCTATTTGGTTAAGTCCTCGAACGATTAGTATCAGTCAGCTCCACACGTCACCGCGCT
>JBFNER010000012.1:0-120265 GCA_040797665.1 Neobacillus sp.
AAAGGGAATAAAATGACTCATTTTCTTTTTACACAATTATATGGACTTAATCTGGATTCACTGTTTTCGGGCATCTTGAACCTCTCAAGATGACCGAGATTGCTTGGATTCACTGGTTTCGGGCATCTTAAATCTCTCAAGATGACCGAAATTACCTGGATTCACTGGTTTCGGGTAACTTGGAAATTTCAAAACCAAATACAAAGTAAATAACCAATTAAAAACAGACACCGCCCGACCAGGGCTGGTGTCTGAAGCAAATTTTATTTAAGCTTTGAAAACGCAATTTCAACAGCTTGAATTGTTTTTTCAATATCTTCGTCAGAATGCTCTGTTGATAGGAACAAGCCTTCGAATTGGGATGGCGGTAAGAACACGCCTTGGTTTGCCATTTCGCGATAGTAGCTGGCAAAGTACTCCAGGTTAGAAGTTTTCGCTGCTTCATAGTTAACTACTTTTTCGTTCGTAAAGAAGAAGCCTACCATTGATCCAGCACGGTTAAAGCTGACTGGGATGTCATACTTCTCAGCTGCAGCGGTTATTCCTTCTTCAAGACGATCTGCTTTACGGCCAAACTCTTCGTAATGTGCAGGCGTTAACTGGACTAACGTCTCATAACCGGCTGTCATCGCAAGCGGGTTACCAGAAAGAGTTCCTGCTTGATAAATCGGCCCTGCTGGAGCCACCTGCTGCATGATTTCCGCTTTACCGCCGTATGCTCCGACCGGCAGTCCGCCGCCAATTACTTTTCCTAAACAAGTAAGGTCAGGAGTCACACCGTAAAAGCCTTGTGCGCAGTTATAACCAACACGGAAGCCTGTCATAACTTCATCAAACACTAACAATGCACCATTAGCAGAAGTAATCTCGCGAAGTCCTTCTAAGAAGCCTGGCTGTGGCGGTACTACACCCATGTTTCCAGCAACCGGTTCTACGATAATACAAGCAATATCATCACCGAATTGTTCGAATGCATAGCGTACACTTTCAAGATCATTATAAGGAACGGTAATTGTGTTCATTGCCACCCCTTCAGGTACGCCAGGGCTGTCTGGCAAGCCTAATGTAGCGACCCCAGAACCGGCCTTAATCAGAAGAGAATCCCCATGGCCATGGTAACAGCCTTCGAATTTCAAAATCTTGTTACGGCCTGTATAGCCGCGTGCTAGACGAAGTGCACTCATCGTTGCTTCTGTACCGGATGATACCATTCGCACCACTTCAATCGATGGTACACGTTCAATCACAAGCTTCGCAAGTACATTCTCCATTTCTGTCGGTGCACCATAGCTTGTCCCGAGCTCTGCTACTTTTTTAATTCCTGCCACAACACGATCATTTGTGTGACCAAGGATCAGCGGTCCCCATGATAATACATAATCGATATATTCATTGCCGTCGATATCATAAATTTTTGAACCTTTTCCTCTTTCCATGAAAATCGGATCCATGTTCACCGATTTAAAGGCGCGAACCGGGCTGTTTACACCGCCTGGCATTAGGGTTTGAGCTTCTTTAAATGCTTCTATTGATTTAGTATACGAGCGCATTTGGAGTCCCTCTTTTCGAGTAATTATTCTTCTTCTTTTAGCCAGCGAACGGCATCCTTCGCCGCATACGTAATGATGAGATCAGCGCCTGCACGCTTCATCCCCATTAACATTTCAAGGACGGTTTTCTTTTCATCAATCCAGCCGTTAGCAGAGGCCGCTTTAATCATTGCATACTCTCCACTTACGTTATAAATAACGACTGGAAGGTTAAAGTTATTTTTAATATCACGGACAATATCTAAATATGGCATACCCGGCTTTATAATCAGGAAGTCTGCCCCTTCCGCCACATCCGATTCTGCTTCTCTGAATGCTTCCATTCGGTTTGCCGGATCCATTTGATATGTTTTACGGTCGCCAAACTGCGGTGCGCCTTCTGCTGCCTCACGGAAAGGTCCGTAAAATGCAGAGGCATATTTCACTGCATAGCTCATGATCGGAATTTCCTTAAAGCCTGCTTCATCAAGCCCTGCACGAATAGCCGCTACGAAGCCGTCCATCATATTAGATGGTGCGATAATATCAGCACCTGCTTCTGCTTGTGCAATCGCTGTCTTAACTAATAATTCAAGTGACTCATCGTTAAGGACTTTTTCGCCTTCTACTACGCCGCAGTGGCCATGGTCGGTGTACTCACATAGGCAAGTATCCGCAACCACAAGGACTTCTGGGAAGTGCTTTTTAATATAACGGGTTGCCACCTGGATAATTCCATGATCATGAAATGCCTGCACACCGCATGCATCCTTTGTCTTTGGAATCCCGAATAATAAAACCGCTTTAATGCCATGTGCCACGATATCTTCCATTTCAGCATGAAGATGATCCATTGATACTTGGAACACGCCAGGCATGGAGGAAACTTCTTTGCGAATATTTTCACCTTCATAAATAAACAATGGGTAGATGAAGTCCTCTGCCTTCAAGTGGTTTTCTCTAACAAGCGCACGCATGCTTGCACTTGAACGCAAGCGGCGGTGACGTGAAAATTGTAGTTCCATTTATAATACCCCCAACCATTTCAAAAGATTATTTTTCTAAAAACTCAATCGTGCTGAGAATCATTTCTTTCACTGTGTATTCCTTTGGGGAAGCATGTACCGGTAACCCGTGGGCGTACAGTTTCTTCTCTGTTACCGGACCGATACAGCTGATGACACACCGCTTTACATGATCTTCTAGATGCTTCTCCTTTACGATACTCATAAAGTGATCTACCGTTGAAGGGCTGGTGAACATCAAAACATCGAGCTCGTCACCTGCTAACATCTCTGTCAGCTTTTCACTGCTTTCCTTTGGCATGTATGTTTCGTAGATGACAACTTCATCAACAATCGCACCATTTTCACTTAGCTTGCTTGAGATATATTCTCTTGCCAGATTTCCCTTTGGAATCAATATTTTTGTTCCTTTTTCAACCAGCGGCAGGAATTCTTCGACAAACTGCTCTGCCACATAGGCCGACGGGACAAAGGCAGACTTTAAGCCTCGCTCCCGCAAGACCTCTTCTGTTCTTTTTCCAATCACAGCCACCTTAGGATGATCTCCCCAGTCTTTTTTATAAAAAGAAAAGAAGGTTTCCACTGTGACATTACTAGTAAAAACAATCCAGTCATATGTATCAAACTTCTCCAAAGCCTGTTGGAGATGATGATTTTCTTCAATTGGACGAAAAGCAATAAGAGGGATTTCTATCGGAATCCCTCCAACCTTTTCAACAAGCTGTGAAAAGGATTTTGCATGTCCTGCTCCTCTTGGAACAAGAACTGTTTTATTCAGCAGTGCTGATGATGTGATCATTGACCTTCGAGCTCCTGTTTAACCCGTTCAATCAGGTCCTTGGCTCCTTTTTCAATTAATAAATCAGCCGCTTGAATTCCAAGCTCTTCCGGATTATGTCCACGTACTACTTCTTTGTAAATTTCCTTGCCCTCTGGTGAACCTACAAGGACAGTCAATTCGATTTCATCGTTCTCTTCGACAGCAGCGAAGCCCGCAATTGGAACCTGACAGCCGCCCTCCATTTTATGAAGAAAAGCACGCTCTGCTTTTACTGCTCTTTCTGTTTTCTTGCAGGTGAATTTCTCAAAAAGCTCAAGTAGCTCTTTGTCATCTTCACGGCATTCAATCGATAAGGCACCTTGACCAACAGCCGGAACACAAAGCTCCTCATCAATTAACTCAGTAACCGTATCCTTTGCCCAGCCAAGACGAGACAATCCGGCTGCCGCAAGAATGATTGCGTCATATTCTTCTGCTTCAAGCTTAGCCAAACGTGTATCGACGTTTCCACGAATCCATTTGATTTCTAAATCAGGGCGTTGTGCTAATAGCTGTGCACTGCGGCGGAGGCTGCTTGTACCAATCACAGCACCTGGCTTTAAATCCTTAAGAAGGACATGTCCTCTTGAGATTAGGGCGTCACGGTGGTCTTCACGGAAAGGGATACAACCGATTGTCAATCCTTCCGGAAGGACTGCAGGCATATCTTTCATACTATGAACCGCCATATCAATTTCTTTATCAAGCATGGCTTGTTCAATTTCCTTCACAAACAATCCTTTTCCGCCCACCTTTGAAAGGGTTACGTCGAGAATTTTATCGCCTTTTGTAACAATTTCTTTTACTTCAAATTCAAATGGTCCGCCAAGCTTCTTTAGCTGTTCGATGACCCAATTCGTTTGTGTTAAAGCTAGCTTGCTGCGTCTGGAACCTACAATAATTTTTCGCATGACTGCCTCCTAGGTTATGAATACCAAAAGTGAAAGGACGATAATTGTCCAAATAGAAAAAAGTTAACAAGTACAAATAGAAATGCCGCTGCATTATAAATTGCTAACTGCTTAGCAGAAAGATTTCTACGGATTCTCAAATACAAGAAGATACTATATGAGGCTAGTAAGATAAACGAGCCGACAATTTTGATATCGTACCACGGCATGCCAGGAAGCTTGATAACGGCCCATTGCAAACCGAGGATGAGACTTAACAGCAGCATCGGAACGCCAATGACTACTAGTATATAAGAATAACGTTCTAACTTACTTAAGTCTGGCAGGCGCTTCAGCCGCGGCCCCCATTTCTTTCTTTTCAACAGATCGTATTGAATTAAGTAAAGAATGGCAAACACAAAGCTCAATGAAAAGGCCCCGTATGAGAGGATCGCCATCGTAATATGGATCAGCAATAACTCAGACATAAGCTGCTTGCCGACTACATGGGAATCATATTGCACCGGTGCAAAAGTATGTATCGCAAGGACGATAAAACCGAGTATATTCGTGAAAAAGACGATAAAATCGACTTTCAGCAATCGGTTTATTCCAAGCGACAAGCTTACTAATACCCAAGCATAAAAATAGAGTCCCTCAAAGATTGTCAGGACCGGGAACCTGCCTGTTTCCAGCATGTAGTACGTTAGGAAAATGGTTTGAAAAACCCATACAAACGCAAGTAACCAGAAGGCGATCTGGTTTGCCCTCCGGTTATGATTGAGAAAATCAAAGAAATATAACAATACACTGAAGGCATATAGTACAACTGTCAATTCGTGCAGCCGTGTCATATGGAAGTCTAACATCACTCATACCCCTTATGACTGAAAGGAAGCCTGCGGTACTTTAACCATTGCTTGATTGGTTTCGGCTGCTTTCGATTCTTGTTTTGCAACAAGCTCTTCTATATTAAAGATCTTCATGAATAATTCCAGCGCTTCATCCGCGTCAGGTCTTGCAGCCAGTTCTTTCGCTTGTAAAATTGGGTCTTTTAACAATTGATTAATGATACTCTTCGTATGTTTGTTAAGCACTTTAATATCACGGTCAGAAAGATGCGGAAGCTTACGTTCTAGGCTGACCATTGTCTCTGACTGAATCGCAAGAGCCTTATCTCTGAGAGCAGAAATCACAGGTACAACACCAAGCATTCCAAGCCACTGCTTGAAGTCGACGATTTCTTTTTCAATCATCAGCATAATCTTTTCAGCAGCCTTTTTGCGCTCCTGCAGATTCGCCTCTACAATACCTTCTAGGTCGTCAATATCATATAGGAAGACACTTTCAAGCTCGGCAATTTTCGGATCAAGGTCACGCGGAACAGCGATATCCACCATAAATAACGGATTGCCTCTGCGTTGCTTTTCTACTTTTTCCATCAATGATTTCGTAATAACAAAATCCTTTGAACCTGTAGAGCTGATCAAAATATCTGCTTCCACAAGCGTCTTTTGCAGTTCATCCAGTGTTTTTGCCTCACCAGCAAAACGGCTTGCAAGAACTCTTGCTTTTTCATAGGTACGGTTGATAACCGTTACCTTTCTCACACCATTGCCGTGTAGATTTTGGGCGGCTAATTCGCCCATCTTCCCTGCACCAAGAATGAGTACATGCTTGTTCTCAAGTGAACCAAAGATCTTCTTAGCCAGTTCAACGGCTGCATAGCTGACAGATACCGCATTAGCGCCAATATCTGTTTCTGCATGTCCGCGTTTGGCAATCGTAATCGCTTGTTTGAATAATTGGTTGAATACTGTACCAGTCGTTCCTTCTTCTTGAGCTTGGATAAAGCTCGTCCGGACCTGGCCTAAGATTTGTGTTTCCCCTAATACCATTGAATTTAATCCACATGCGACATTAAACAAGTGTTCAACGGCACCATCTTCTTCATAAATAAATAGATACGGAGAAAACTCAGCCTGTTCAATTCCAAACCATTCAGATAAGAATTCTTTAATATAATAGCGGCCTGTATGCAACTGATCGACAACAGCATATATTTCTGTACGGTTACATGTTGAGACGATGATGTTTTCTAGGATGCTTTTCTTTGTACTTAGTTTTTTAATGGCATCCCCTAAGTCGGATGGATTAAAGGTCAACCGCTCGCGTATTTCAACTGGGGCAGTTCTATAGTTTAATCCGATCACTACTATATGCATTATTAGGACACCCCCCATTAGTAATTACATATTTCACAGTACTTAACTAGTCTGATTATATCATGGGCAAATTCAACATTTACCCGAAAAATGTGAACAGAAAACGAAACTATATGTTAATATAAAAACAAATCTGTCTAAAGGATTACTTTATGAATATAGTACCTTATTTATAATAACTATTCCTTATGTACAGTACCAAAAAAATGGACTAGTTTCAAGTGAACCTTACTGGAAGTGGTGTTAACTTTGAAGAATCAACGAATTTTGCCCGGAATCATTCTGATTGGCTTTGGTACATACTTATTTTTACAGCAATTAGCGATTGGATTTCTTTTACCATTATTA
This sequence comes from Neobacillus sp., assembly GCA_040797665.1. GTDB lineage: Bacteria > Bacillota > Bacilli > Bacillales > Cytobacillaceae > Neobacillus. Next base: position 6,838 of record JBFNER010000012.1, read on the forward strand.
ACCTGGCCTACTTTGGTAATCATTTTCGGTGTTGCCTTTTTAGCACAAGGATATTCTGAAAGAGTATATGAATCGATTCTTCCTGGAGTGATCATGACAGGAATTGGCCTGCATTTTCATCTGGCAGGAAAGTTAGCCTTCTGGCCGAACCATACGATTGGGATGTTTGTACTGATTCTTTCGATTGGTTTTTTCCTCCGATTACAAAAAGTCGGGACTGGCGCCTTTGCCGCGGTGCTCTTCCTTATCTTGGCATTCATGCTCTTGTTTTATGATAAAATGGCTGCCTATCTTGGCTTTTTACAAAACGGAGTATCGCTCATCTGGAAATTTTGGCCTGTATTAATCATATTAGTGGGATTGTACTTTCTTTTTAGAAAGAGAAAATAAACGCCGTGCAGATGCACCGGCGTTTATTTTTTACATATAACTTTGTAACACGGACCAAGCTTTGTCTTTTCCTTCACCTGTTTCTGAGGAGAAGACGATGATTGTGTCGTTTGGATCAAGGTCGAGTGTTTCTTTTGTTACTTTTAAATACTTTTGCCATTTACCTTTAGGTATTTTGTCGGCTTTCGTGGCAATGACGATACACGGGATTTCATAATGCTTTAAGAAATCATACATCATGATGTCATCCTGGGTCGGCGGGTGTCTCAAATCAACGATTAGCACAACCGCACGTAACTGCTCCCGTCTGGTTAAATAGGTTTCAATCATTTTACCCCAAGCAGCACGCTCAGACTTTGATACCTTAGCATAGCCATATCCAGGTACATCGACAAAGTGAAGAATTTCATTGATCAGGTAAAAGTTAAGTGTTTGTGTTTTACCTGGCTTTGATGAAATCCGCGCTAACCCTTTACGGTTAAGCATTTTATTAATAAAGGAAGATTTACCTACATTCGAACGGCCCGCTAAGGCAAATTCGGGTAAAGCTGTTTCAGGGTACTGTTCTGGTTTAACAGCACTGATTACAATATCAGAACTTACTACTTTCATTAATGCATGCCACCTTCTAGTAGAGCATGCTTTAAAACCTCATCCACGTGGGAAACAAGCACAAACTCCATTTCATTTCTTATACTCTCAGGGATATCATCAATATCCTTTTCATTATCTTTTGGTAAAATGACCTTCGTTAAACCGGCACGGTGAGCACTTAACGTTTTCTCCTTCAAGCCGCCGATTGGAAGCACCCTGCCTCTTAACGTGATTTCTCCAGTCATCCCCACTTCACGACGGATTGGTTTTCCGGATAAAGCAGAAACCAGCGCAGTGGCCATCGTAATTCCTGCAGATGGACCATCCTTCGGAACAGCACCTTCTGGAACGTGAATATGGATATCATATTTTTCATGAAAATCTTGCTCGATTCCAAGCTCAGTTGCTTTTGAACGGATATAGCTGAAGGCTGCCTGTGCAGATTCCTTCATTACATCACCAAGTTTTCCTGTTAACACTAGCTTCCCTTTACCAGGTGATAACGAAACCTCGATCTGCAGGGTATCGCCGCCAACCGTCGTGTAAGCTAATCCAGTTGCTACGCCCACTTGGTCCTCTGTTTCAGCCTGACCATAACGGAATCTTGGCTTACCAAGGAATTCCTCAACATTCTTTTCGGTAACAACGACACGTTTCTTCTCGCCTGCTACGACAATTTTGGCTGTTTTCCGGCAGATGGTTGCCATCTGGCGTTCTAAACTACGAACACCCGCTTCACGAGTATAATATCTTACAACTTTTAAAATGGCATCATCACGGACCTGAAGCGTTCCTTTTGTCAAACCATTTTCTTTAATTTGCTTCGGCAATAAATGGTCTCTCGTGATATGGACCTTTTCAAGCTCGGTATAACCGGCAATCGTGATAATTTCCATTCGGTCTAAAAGCGGTCCTGGCACGGTTGATAAGTTATTGGCAGTCGCAATAAACATAACCTTCGATAAATCATATGTTTCCTCGATATAGTGATCGCTAAAATTATGATTTTGTTCTGGGTCTAACACTTCAAGCATTGCAGATGATGGGTCACCGCGGAAGTCACTCGACATTTTATCAATTTCATCTAGTAAAAAGACTGGATTGATCGTGCCTGCTTTTTTCATCCCTTGAATAATTCGGCCTGGCATCGCCCCTACATACGTACGGCGGTGACCGCGAATTTCAGATTCATCCCGAACTCCGCCTAGAGAAATTCGGACAAAGTTGCGGTTCAATGAAGTGGCAATGGAACGGGCAAGGCTTGTTTTACCAACACCTGGAGGCCCTGCAAGACAAAGAATCGGTCCTTTTAGGCTGTTTGTCAGCTTTTGGACAGCCAGATATTCTAGTACACGTTCCTTCACCTTTTCCAGTCCATAATGATCTTCATTCAGAACCTTTTCCGCACGGAGAATATCAATATCGTCATTCGTTTTCTTTGACCACGGAAGGGCAATCAGCCAGTCAATATAGTTGCGAATAACCGCACTTTCCGCTGAGCTTGTTGGAACCTTTTCATAACGGTCAAGCTCCTTATAGGCTGCCTTTTCCACATGCTCTGGCATGTCAGCGTTTTTAATCTTTTCGGTAAGGTCAGCGATTTCGCCTGTTTTGCCTTCTTTGTCTCCTAATTCTTTCTGGATGGCTTTCATTTGCTCACGCAGATAATATTCCTTTTGCGTTCTTTCCATGGAGCGCTTCACACGCTGACCAATTTTCTTCTCCAGATTTAGGACTTCTTTTTCGTTATGAATCGTATCAATAACGAGATTCATCCTATCTTTCACGTCAATGGTTTCTAGGATTTCCTGCTTTTCCTTCAGCTTAATTGGAAGATGAGACGAAATAATATCCGCCATTCTACCAGGTTCCTCAATATCCACCACTGAAGCATAGGTTTCAGCAGATATTTTCTTTGATAGCTTTATGTATTGCTCGAAATAATCAAGCATGGTTCTCATTAAGGCTTGATCTTCAACGTCCTTTGTATCTGGATCATCGTAAGTCACGATACTGACGGAATAATGATCTTCTTCTTCATGAATCGATTTAATTTCCGCTCGACTTAGTCCCTCCACCAGCACTCTAATGGTACCATTTGGAAGCTTAAGCATTTGCTTTACCTTTGTTAAGGTTCCGAGCCTGTATAAATCTTCTTCTGAAGGGTCGTCAATTGAGACATCCTTTTGTGTCGTTAAAAAAATTAAGTGGTCATCTACCATCGCTTTTTCAAGAGCGTGTACCGACCGTTCACGGCCAACATCTAAATGCAGGACCATTGTCGGATATACCAGCAACCCTCGAAGCGGCAGGAGGGGGACGATCATTTCTCTATTATTCGCCATAAAAATGCACCTCCACATTTAATCGTATTCCAATATAGAAACGGGAATAGCCTTTGTACAATTCTATCTTATTTGAAAAAAAGTGTCTAATTTAATGGACGATGTTTCATTTTTACAATATCGTTATTTTCCCCAACACACAAGATTTCTTTCGTACTTCCAGCAATAAAATAACACTTCGGTCACGAACAACCGAAGTGTTGTTGTTTAAATCGATTCTTTCTTTGATAATTCAATCGATGCCGGAATTACATGATCGCTCACAAACTTGCGTTCAAGAGCAATTTCAAATACCTCGCTCAAATTGGAAACCGGGATAATTTCTATTCCCTTTATTTCATTCAGAATGGATTGCATGTTTTCTTCTGGAATGATGACGGTCGTGGCACCAGCCTTTTTGGCCGCTTTCACCTTCGGATATACCCCGCCAATCGGCTTAACATTCCCATGAATACTAATTTCACCCGTCATCGCTACTTTATTATCGATGGGGATTTTATAAATTGCAGAGTAAATTCCCGTTGCCATTGCAATTCCGGCAGAAGGCCCATCAATCGGCACACCGCCAGGGAAATTTACATGAATATCAAAATCATCTGCTGGAACACCCATTGACCTAAGTACGGTGATAACATTTTCAATCGAGCCCCTGGCCATACTTTTTCGACGGATGCTCTTACCTTGTCCGCCAATACTTTCTTCATCCACGATACCGGTAATATTGATTGACCCTTTTTCCTTTGCTGGAATAACGGTCACTTCAATTTCTAGAAGCGCCCCAGAATTGGGACCATAAACAGCTAGTCCATTGACGAGTCCTACATGAGCATCAGAATTAATTTTTCTTTCCATCCGCGGTGTCATCTGGCTTGAATGAACGACCCATTCAATATCTTCATCTTTTATAAAATTGCGTTCCTCGGTAATGGCGAGCCCCGCTGAAATCTGAATCATGTTCACAGCTTCGCGTCCATTTCTAGCATAGCTTGATAATGTTTCTAATCCAGCATCACTAATCGTTAGATTTACTTTTTCAGCAGCTTTTTTACCTACTTTCACGATTTCCTCTTGCGTTAATTCTCTAAAGAAGACCTCCATACAACGTGAGCGAATCGCCGGTGGAATTTCATTTGGCGTTCTAGTCGTTGCACCAATTAATCTAAAATCTGCTGGAAGGCCATTTTTAAAAATATCATGGATGTGGGTAGGAATTTGCGTATTTTCTTCATTATAGTACGCACTTTCTAAAAATACCTTACGATCCTCTAATACCTTAAGCAGTTTATTCATTTGAATCGAATGAAGCTCGCCAATTTCATCTATGAACAATACACCGCCATGAGCATTTGTGACTGCCCCTTGCTTTGGCTGCGGTATGCCAGCCTGTCCCATAGCTCCTGCCCCTTGATAAATCGGGTCATGAACTGAGCCAATTAACGGGTCAGCAATTCCACGCTCGTCAAATCGGGCCGTTGTCGCATCAAGCTCAATGAAAACTGATGCAGGCTTGAAAGGAGACTTATTGTTTTTCTTCGCTTCTTCTAACACTAACCTAGCAGCGGCTGTTTTTCCGACCCCAGGTGGTCCATAAATAATGACATGCTGCGGGTTCGGTCCGCATAATGCTGCCTTTAATGACTTTATGCCATCTTCTTGACCGACAATATCATTAAAGCTTGTCGGGCGAACTTTCTCGGCTAACGGTTCTGTTAAAGAAATTGACCTCATTTTTCGGAGCTGTTCCATCTCTTTACGGGATTCCCGATCAATGGAAACTTTCTGTGTTCGTTGGTTTCTTAGCAAATTCCAAAAATACAGCCCTATTATAACCCCGAAAAAAAGCTGTATAAATAAGGCAAACCCCGTCCAACTCATACTTTTCCCTCCTGCTACAATAATCTCAGTAGATATTAATAAGTATCTCCTGCATATAGGGGGAATAAACCACAAAATTGTAAGAAACTGTTCATAATGGATGGAATCAACTCGTTAAATTTGTATATTTGCTCATCTAGGAAAGGAGATAATTTATGCGGAATGGCTTAAACATCACTTAGTTTTTACCTTGCTGCTCCTTTTTCGTCTCTCATGGGCAAAACTAATTATCAGTTTTTACCTTGCCTCTCTCGGTACTTCGCTCAAGGGCAAAACTTGTTTTCAGTTTTTACCTTGCCTCTCTCGGCACTTCGCTCAAAGGCAAAACTTGTCTTCAGTTTTTACCTTGCCTCTTTCGGCAATTCGCTTAAGGGCAAAACTTGTCTTCAGTTTTCACCTTGCCTCTTTCCGCACTTCACTTAAGGGCAAAACTTGTCTTCAGTTTTCACCTTGCCTCTTTCCGCACTTCACTTAAGGGCAAAACTTGTCTTCAGTTTTCACCTTGCCCCTTTCGGCAATTCGCTTAAGGGCAAAACTTGTCCTCAGTTTTTACCTTGCCTCTCTCGGCACTTCACTCAAGGGCAAAACTTATCTTCAGTTTTTACCTTGCCTACCCCCACTCTTCGTTCAAGGGCAAAACTCTACCTCAATTTTCCTATATCCTGTCTGCATTCCTTCCCCTAGCAAAACAAAAGACCCAACAACAAGGCTGGGTCTTAAAAATAACATTATGCTGATTTTTCTTTTTCTTCAACGACAACGGTTCCGTCTTCTAATACGAGTTTTGGAACGCTGTTATCGGCTACGGTTTCTTTTGTTATGATACATTTTGTAATATCATCGCGTGATGGCAGGTCGAACATGACATCCAGCATGATGCCTTCAATGATGGAGCGCAAGCCGCGGGCACCTGTTTTACGCTCGATTGCTTTCTTCGCAATTTCCTGTAAGGCACCTTCTTCGAAATCAAGCTGTACTTCATCAATCTCAAGCATTTTTTGATATTGCTTTACTAACGCATTTTTCGGCTTCGTTAAGATTTCAATTAATGCTGCCTCATCTAATTGCTCAAGGCTAGCAATAACTGGTAAACGGCCGATAAATTCAGGAATTAATCCAAAACGGAGTAAATCCTCTGGTAACACTTTTGAAAGAAGCTCTTTTTGACCGATGTCTTGCTGCTTAACATCTGAGCCAAATCCGATAACCTTTTGGCCTAAACGGCGCTTAATAATTGGTTCGATTCCATCAAATGCACCACCGCAAATGAAGAGAATATTCGTTGTATCGATTTGAATAAATTCTTGATGTGGGTGCTTACGGCCGCCTTGAGGAGGAACGCTCGCAACTGTGCCTTCAAGAATTTTTAATAATGCCTGCTGTACGCCTTCACCAGAAACATCACGAGTAATCGATGGGTTTTCTGATTTACGGGCAATTTTATCTATTTCATCGATGTAGATAATCCCTTTTTCTGCTTTTTCAACATCATAGTCAGCAGCTTGGATTAATTTTAATAAGATATTTTCAACGTCTTCACCAACATAACCTGCTTCTGTAAGAGAAGTGGCATCCGCAATTGCGAACGGGACATTGAGGATTCGCGCTAAGGTTTGCGCTAATAACGTTTTACCGCTACCAGTTGGTCCAATCATACAGATATTACTTTTTGAAAGCTCAACATCATCAATCTTACTATTAGAATTGATACGCTTGTAGTGATTGTACACCGCAACGGATAACGATTTCTTCGCTTTATCCTGCCCGATGACATATTCATCTAAAATTTCACAGATTTCTTTTGGCTTCGGAACGTCTTTAAATTCTACTTCTTCCTCTGTTCCAAGCTCTTCTTCAACGATTTCTGTGCAGAGTTCAATACACTCGTCACATATATAAACTCCTGGTCCCGCAACTAATTTACGTACTTGATCCTGAGTTTTACCACAGAAAGAACACTTTAATTGTCCTTTTTCATCATTAAATTTAAACAATACCTTCACCCCTTAAAACGTTTTTAACCATATTTAAAGTTGCGTAACACAAACAAAAGTCCGAATTTTTCTTATTATCTCAGCGTTATGTATTGCATTGTAACACATGAAGTGCATGGACAGGAAATGAAAAGCTTTACTCAAATATGTTTTTACTTTCAGAAATTTGTTTGGATACGCACTTTAAAAAGAACAATATGTACTCATTTAAGCTTAACCACTTTTGAATAAATTAAGTCCTCACATAGGAGGATTTTATCTTATTCGTTATTCAATCGATCATTTCCTGCTTTTCTTTCTGCCTAATGTTAAAAAGCTTTCCCTGTCCTTATTATAATATGTAATTCAAAAAATGTATAAAAAGAACTCCGTTGAGCAGCCCTTCAATCTAAATAGGTTGAAACAATATGTATTTTTTGGCCAATTCGTTAAAAGAAGGCACGATAGAATCGTGCCTTACTTTTTATAGAGGAAACACTTGAGCCAAAGCTCAGCTGCCCCATTTATTTTTTGTTTTCAACTAGGAAATTAACTGCTTTTTGAAGCTTAAGGTCAGATTTGATACCATCAAGTCCGCCTAGAGCTTGCTTGATGCTGTCAACTGTCATGTTGTACATACCAGCCATTTTTTCAAGCTCAGCATTTACATCTTCATCAGTTGCTTCAAGGTTTTCAGCTTTAGCAATTGCTTCTAGTGTAAGATTCACACGTACGCGGTTTGAAGCTTCTTCCTTCATTTGCTCACGAAGTGCATTTTCGTCTTGACCTGAGAATTGGAAGTATAACTCAAGGTTCATACCTTGCATTTGCAGGCGTTGCTCGAATTCTTGAAGCATACGGTTTGTTTCAGTTTGAACCATTACTTCTGGTACTTCAACTGTAGCGTTAGCAGCCGCTTGCTCCACTACTGAATCACGTACATGGTGCTCAGCTTCATGCTTTTTGCTGTCTACTAAACGGTTTTTGATTTTTTCTTTTAATGCGTCTAATGTTTCAACTTCATCATCCACATCTTTTGCAAACTCGTCATCAAGTGCAGGCAGTTCTTTACCTTTGATTTCGTGTACAGTTACCTTGAATACTGCTGGTTTACCAGCAAGCTCTGCAGCATGGTATTCTTCAGGGAACGTTACTTCTACATCTTTAGATTCTCCAGCAGATACTCCTACTAGTTGTTCTTCGAATCCAGGAATGAAAGAACCTGAACCTAATTCTAATGAATGGTTTTCAGCTTTTCCGCCTTCGAATGCTTCACCATCTACATATCCGTCAAAGTCGATTACAACTGTGTCACCAAGTTCCGCAGTTCCTTCTTCTTTCACAACAAGCTCAGCTTGACGGCTTTGAAGTGTTTCTAATTCTTTTGCAACATCTTCATCAGTTACGTTTGTATCGAACTCTTCAACTTCTAAACCTTTGTACTCGCCTAATGTTACTTCAGGCTTAACTTGTACAGTTGCTTTGAAGATAAGCTCTTTGCCTTTTTCCATTTGTTCGATGTCGATTTCTGGACGGTCGATTGGCTCGATACCAGTTTCGTCAATTGCATTTCCGTATGCTTCTGGAAGAAGAATATCTAATGCATCTTGATAAAGTGATTCTACACCAAAGCGTTGTTCGAACATTCCACGAGGCATTTTTCCTTTACGGAAGCCTGGAACATTTACTTGCTTAACTACTTTTTGGAAAGCTGCGTCTAAACCTTTGCTTACTGTTTCTGCACTAACTTCAACTGTAAGGACACCGCGGTTTCCTTCTAATTTTTCCCATTTTGCTGTCATACCTTTTCCCTCCAACAATCTATTATCAATTTCATTCATAATGAATTGAGTATGAATACGTCTTGTCCAACAAGCATATATCCACTGATTTTATGTAAAATACACGTTTTACACAATGCAACCCTTACATTATAACACAGGATAAATTTCTTTCAACATGGTTACCTATATATTGGGATAAGAAATTTCTTCTAATTCTTTGATTTTAGCAAGTGCCTGTTCAATATTTTCTGAGGATGCTTGATATTCTTCTGAAAAAAAGTCCAGATCTGGCTCGATTCCAAAGTACTCCTGTGCTAGTAAATGATAGGCTGCAGCCCATGCTTCGGACGCTTGTGGATCAAGGTCTGCCGGGTAACTGATAAAAAAAGTTCTTTCTAGTATTCCTTTGATATTCTCAAATAGAACAGGGTCGCTGCTCTCTACTCTATCTTCTAGCAGCTTTTCTATTTCTAGTAAACGCTGCTGCATTTTGAAATCTTCCATTTCGGTTGGTACGACAGTTACTTCTAAATTAAACTTTTTCACCATAACTTCCTTGTCGTATTCCTGCTCCTTCAGTAAGGACAACAGCATCGTTTTTAGGAATGGATGACCTTCTTCTGAAGCCAGATAGTCTTTTATTTCGTTTATATAGGGACGAATATTTTTTTCTGCTAGATTTGAAATGGTTAGCATTTGCTCATTTAGATCCTTTAGAGCGAATAGGTTTAGTGTCTTACTTTCTGGCTCTTCCTCTTCGAACTCTTTTTCCACCTTGCTGTTTTCGGCCATCCGTCTGCTGAACTGGAGCAAGGTAAGGAAATGATCCTGTTTTTCTGGCGGAATTTCTCTTTCCTCTAGTAATGCCTCAATGGTTAGGGCAATTTCGTTGTATTCATGTAATTGGACGAGCACCGTTAAATATAAATCGACCATTTGGTAATAATCACCGATGCCTTTTAAAAGCATATCATTGGCTAGAACCTTTGCCTTTTGAAACGCCCCCGCTTCAAAATAGGCAAGAACAAGGCCAACAAGGATATCGTCATTTTCAGGATCATGCTCCCGTGCTTCCTCAAGGTAATGAATCGCTTCTCGAAATCTTTTATTATGAAGGCTTTCAAGGCCTTTATCTGTTAATCTTTTTTCTATTCCGGGGAGGAAAATGACATTATCAATCTTTTTTGGCCGCTCCCGTTTTTTCATAAAAAAAAACCGTCCTTTTTAGAAAAGCAGATGCGTCAACACGCTGCTGCTTAACCTGTTCAATATCCACATAAGTTTAGCACGAAACCTAGAAAAAACAAAAAAACTCACCTTATTCAGGTGAGTAATATCTTTGGTATGTAGTTAAATGGCGTCCCAGGAGAGATTCGAACTCCCGACCGTACGCTTAGAAGGCGTATGCTCTATCCGGCTGAGCTACTGGGACATATTATGTTTCTCAAAGACAAGATTTATTATATAACCCTAACATATAAAAGTCAACACTATTTCAATATTTTTTTAAGAGAAAAATAATCACTAAAGCGGAGGGGGAAAGATTTACTTCCCCCTGCCCTTTCACAAAACAAATTCAAATGCTAAATCCTTTAGTTCTTTCCCGCTTATATCAAATACCGACATTTTTATTTTATCATCTAAAAGGTCTAGAATCACGTATGTTTTTTCTAGACGCTCTCGTGGCAGGCGGATGCTTCCCGGATTTAAAAACAATGTTTTGCCGATTATTTCTGCACCCAAAATATGAGAATGTCCGAAGCAGACAATATCGGCACCTGTTTCCTCCGCCATGTACTTTAAGTTCATTAACGAGGTTTTCACAGAATAGCGGTGGCCGTGGGTAACAAAAATCTTTCTGCCGGCAAGCTCTGTTATCATTTCGAGCGGATAACCGCCGAAATCACAATTCCCCATGACGGTTAAATACCCAGTTATTGCTTTGTCCTCATAATCTAATTGCGAATCACCGCAATGGATCATTAAATCTACTTCATCCAGATGCCTCTCCCTGAGAACCTCAAGCTCCCTTGTCAGACCATGACTGTCGCTAACAATTAGTACTTTACTCATCACTAATCCGCTCTCTCTATAATAGTATCAAGAATGCTCTCTAGCTCTTTTAAAGCATTTGCCCGGTGGCTGATTTTGTTTTTCTCTTCAGAGGAAAGCTCAGCCATCGCCAGGCCTTTCTCTGATACAAAGAAGATTGGGTCGTAGCCGAATCCGTTCGATCCTCTTCTCTCTTCTAAAATAAGTCCCTCACAAGTGCCTGACACTGTCATTGTTTTTCCTTCAGGAATTGCAACCGCGAGTGCACAGTAAAACCTTGCTGTTCGGTCTGCTTCTGGGACACCTTGTAGTTCGGCTAAAACTTTATCGATATTAGCCTGATCATCCTTTTGTTCCCCAGCATATCTGGCTGAAAATATTCCTGGACTGCCTTCTAAGGCGTCAACCACTAAACCAGAATCGTCCCCGATTACCACTCGATTCAATTGTTCAGCTACACTTTCTGCTTTCAAAATAGCATTATCTTCAAAACTAATGCCTGTTTCCTCAACATCCTCAATCTCTGGAAAGTCTAGCAAGGTTTTTACCATTATTCCTCTTGGAGCAAAGATATGCTCGAACTCTCTCGCTTTGCCAGGATTCTTGGTCGCAATGATTACTTCTTTCATTTGAGATAATCTCCTCTTATTTTTTCCGTCTTTCGTCTATTTTTTTGATAATCTCTTCACCTAGAGCTTGTTTTTGATGTTCAAACAATTCCATTAATCCCTCTTGTGCAGCTCCTAGCAAATCCTGAAGCTGTTGATACGAGAACGTCGATTCTTCACCAGTTCCCTGCAGTTCAACAAACTCACCGTTTCCAGTCATGACGACATTCATGTCAACCTGCGCTTTCGAATCTTCCACATAGTTTAAATCCAGAACCACTTCGTTATTTTTCAAAACTCCTACACTAGTTGCAGCTAAATAATCGGTTATCGGAAACTTGATCGATTTTTTCTCCACGAGTGAATTTAGCGCCAAGGTCATCGCCACAAACGCGCCGGTAATCGAGGCAGTACGAGTTCCTCCGTCCGCTTGGATGACGTCACAGTCAATCCAGACCGTTCTTTCACCTAGTGCAGATAAGTCTACAATCGCTCTCAACGCACGGCCGATTAAACGCTGAATCTCCATCGTCCGCCCTGATACCTTACCCTTTGAGCTCTCACGAATATTCCTGGACTCTGTAGCACGTGGAAGCATGGAGTATTCTGCCGTAATCCAGCCCTTTCCTTCCCCTCTCATAAAGTGAGGCACCCGGTCTTCAATGGTTGCGGTGCAAATAACCTTTGTATTCCCTACTGAGATAAGAACGGATCCTTCGGGATGCATTAAATAGTTTGTTTCAATATGTATCGGTCTTAATTGTAATGGTTCCCTGCCATCAAAACGCATAATAATTCCTCCTCATGTGAGGTGCTAACCTCGATTAAAGCAAATAAAGAAGAGGCGGCGATAGGGCCAACCTCTTTCATTGTCACTATATAGTATAACAAAAAATTTTTTTTAAAAACTACCTGTGTTTACTTTTTCTGGACGAGTTACTGGCTCGGTTAATTTTGTGCCTTTATCATCAACCAATTCCGCTTTACCGTCAACTGTAATGGCCACACTTTCAATTCCTTTTTGCTCTGTTAAGGAAAGAACGAGTGAGTTTAATAGATGCTGAGAAATAACATTTTCTTCAAAGCTGCCGTAGACATTCTTATTGAAGTTCAATGTTACTTTACCATCTTCAACCTTCGGCGCTTCAAGAAGTGCCACATCTGGCATAAATTCAGAAACTAGATTTGATTTTACAGAAGGTCCTTTAATTAACTGGTTAACCACTGCCATAATATTGTCTTTCTCACTTGTTTTCACCCTAGTTGTAACCGGTACATAGTAGTAAGCACCTTCCTCACCACCGATATAATAAACAGTTACTGGCTTTGTATTGGTAATATCGATAACGCCAGCTGTATCAAGATTAATGCCTGTTGCTCTTGATAGATTATCACTAATAGGTGTACCGTCAACTGGCATTTCAGTTAATTCATGTCCATTCATTTGCAGCTTTACTTTATCGACCGTATCGAATTGAGTCAGCGTCCACGTCACGGATTGAAGAATTTTCTTCTCATCTTCAGGCTGATAGTTTTTAAATTCTTTTGAAAAGTCAACAGTGGCAACGCCGTCTTTTATGTTCACCGAAATCTGGGTATCCTCTGGTAAAACTGCCCGGAAATTATCTGGAAGCATATTGGTTACAGGTCCATTTGCTACTAAGTATTCTAATGCCTGTTTCGCCACACTATTTGTTTTTGGCAGGGCTAAGGTTTGCGGGACTACATAGCCGTTTTTGTCAATTAGATAAAGTTCAGTTTGTAATGACGAAACTTCCGCTTCTTCTCCACTTTGGCCAGTTGTCTCTTCAGTCACATTTTCATCGGTCACGGTGACCTTTTGAGGTGGATCAACTTTCTTTTTCGTTTCACTTCCGAATAAACCGCATCCTGATAACAGCAGCGTTGATGACAAAACAACTGTAATAATGTGTTTGGATTTATTTTTTGACATATTTTTTCCCCCCAAGACAGTTTGTACTATCATGTATACGAGCCTATTAAAAAAATAGACCCGCCTGAGAAAGAAAAATAGGACAAATTTTATTTTTTCTAGAGTTGTTGAAGATGCATCGCACCATAAAAAAAGAGCTCCTGTTTAAAAAGAGCTCTTTTAGAGGGTTATTTTTTTCACATTGGTAATATTTCTCCCGAGCCATTGTGAGGCGATTTTCGAAAAAATCTCCTTTGAGCCGGTTGTATAAAATTCATGCTCAGATTCTTCCTCATTCGTTTCGAGGATTCCATTGTATTGGAGAATCGTACTTACTTCCCGGGCTGTCTCGTCACCTGAACTGATCACATTCACGTTCTGCCCCATTACCTCCTGAATTAGCGGTTCTAACAAAGGATAATGTGTGCAGCCAAGAATGAGCGTGTCCAGTTTTTGATTTAGCAAGGGTTGTAACGATTCCTTGACGATTTTCTCTGCCAATTCCCCTGCTAACTCGCCGCTCTCCACTAGTGGAACAAATTTGGGGCATGCCTGACTTTTAACGGACAGCTTGCTGTTTAATGCCTTTAAAGCTTTTTCATACGCACCGCTCTTGACCGTTCCTTCTGTTCCAATGATTCCGACCCGGTAGTTCTTCGTCCGCTTAATGGCGGACCGGGCACCTGGATAGATTACTCCAATCACTGGGATGTTCAGTTCCTCACGAATTTCATCTAGAACAGCGGCAGTTGCGGTGTTGCAAGCAATAACGAGCATTTTAATATTCTTCTTCAATAGAAAGGTTGTTAATTCCCACGTGAACCTTTTCACTTCCCTTAGAGGCCTTGGGCCATATGGACAGCGTGCAGTATCCCCTAAGTAAATAATCTTTTCATTCGGCAGCTGCCTCATAATTTCCTTAGCAACAGTTAATCCGCCGACACCTGAGTCAATTACACCAATTGGTTGCTTCAAGCTAATCGCCTCATCCTTTACAAATCAATTCCACCCGATTGGACACAGAATTCAACCCGCCTCATGAATGATCCTAGTGACGTAAGAACATCCGGCGGGTTTGATTCTTATTTCATTTCTTGATGTAGTTTCATTAAATTGGTTTGAAGGAGTTGAATTTCATCAGCCGAAAAATTCGTTAACACTTCCTCCAAATACGCCTGGCGTTTAATGATTACCTCGTTAATTATTCGTTCGCCTTCTTCTTGAAGGTGGATTCGAACAACACGGCGGTCGTTAGGATCTTTCACACGCATGACTAGATTACTTTTCTCCATCCGGTCAACAAGATCGGTTGTGGTGCTGCAGGCTAAAAACATTTTATTAGAAAGTTCCCCAATTGTCATGTCTCCATCTTCAAACAACCATTGTAACGCGACAAACTGAGGTGGTGTAATCTTGTAGTTTGTTAACATTTCTCTGCCTTTTTGTTTGATAATTCCAGAGATATATCGTAAGTCTTTTTCTATGTTAGCAACCATTTCGCTGCTTAATTTTTGAGTTTCTTCCGCTTTCATTTCTCCATCACCCCTCGTAAGGCTAGACAATCTGAATTATATTAATAAACTGTCATAACCTTAAATCTTGTTATTATTTTCACCTTTTTCCGGGAAAATTTCAAGATTAAACTTAAATCACTTAATCAGTTCCATTTTCTTGGTTGCCTTTTTACAGCGGTAAAAGCTCACAAGACCTATGATTAAGACGGTAAAGGCCACTGGAATCAATATGTATCCGAAAATCACAAACGCTTTATTTTCAAAGAATTGAATCAGAGTAACGGCCCCTGCTAGGAAGGCCATGGCTGTACGGATATAGGCTAACAGTGTGCGTTCGTTGGCAAGGTAGGTCCTCTGCATGGCCAATTGGGTTCTTTCTCTTGCTAATAAATCATCAGGAGTGATTGGGTTTTCTCTCGGGTCCATAGATTCCTGAGCTTCTTGCATCGCGGCCTGCAGCTTTTGGGTTTCTTCGATCCCAAGTTGAATTTGTTCTTTATCTTGTCCCAACTTAAACACCTCTTTTACACTTACCAATAGGTTTTAACCATAAATTAATTTATATGCTTCTTTTTAGCCTAAAAAAATTATGAACCGGTTTCCCTGTGGGAAACCGGTCAGGATTAAAGCTCAAGCTCTCCCATCCGAAGGAGCTCTACAACTGCTTGTGAACGCCCCTTGACACCAAGCTTTTGCATGGCATTTGAAATATGATTTCGAACTGTTTTTTCGCTTATAAATAATTCACCAGCGATTTCCTTAGTAGTTTTATCCTGGACTAACAGTTCGAATACTTCCCTTTCACGTTTGGTGAGTAACGGCTTGTGAGTATATTCATTCTCCTTCAAGTATTGTGACCCTCCTTGCCTTCGCCAGTATGAACCGTATGGTGGGTATATATTTAGTCAACATATCATATGTGAGGGTGGCATATGTAGTGACTATAAATGCTTTTATAGAGATATTTTTAGAAAAAAACTTTACACTTTGGCAAAATAAAAAGCCCTTATACAAAAAGTGGGCTTCCTACATTGGTTTTGCATAGATAATATAACGCTGCGGGGCATCTCCTACGTAACTGAATGGGTAACAGGTTGTGACAATTAATTCTTCTTCTTCATCTTGAAGCGTGATAATCGTCCGATCGTCAGCCTCTACAATCTTAGTGCCTGTAATTTCATAAGTGTACACACCATCTGGCATCTGCATTTCAAATTTGTCACCGATATTCAATTCGCCTAACCGACGAAATACGGTATCACGATGTCCTGATAAGACAATTTGCCCGTTATCACCTGGAAAATAGGAGCCTGTATAATGCCCTACACCTTTAGCAAGGTCATTTGGGTCGGTACCTTCGACAATGGCTAATTCCGCCTTTATTTTCGGGATAGTTAATAAGCCAACTGTGTCTCCAAACTTTGGCTTGTCCTCTTCACGATCTTCTGCAGAAGCAGGCTTGGGGTCAGTCTTCACCTTTCCGACTAATTCTTTTGCTTCTTTTAAGGAAGCGTTTGTTTGAAGTTTTGTATCAATAATCTGCCATGCTCCTATGGCAAAAATAATTAGTCCTAAAGAAATGAACAGCAAGGGTAGCTTTTTCATATTCCAACCATCCTTTTACAATCTACTACTAAAAGTATAACAAAAAGTAGTGATGAAACCCATTGGTAATTAGGAACTAACCATAAGAAAACCATCTTTTCATCACGAAAAGATGGTTTCAAAGGATATAAACGATTAAGCATTGTCACTTCCGAAAAAGCTTCTAAACGCTTGAATGGTGGTGTCACGGTTTAATGCAGCAATAGATGTGGTTAAAGGAATACCCTTTGGACATGATTGCACACAGTTTTGTGAGTTACCACAGTTAGCGAGGCCGCCGTCACCCATAATCGCTTCTAAGCGCTCCTGCTTGTTCATCTCACCTGTTGGATGTGCATTGAATAAGCGAACCTGAGAAAGAGGCTGCGGGCCGATAAAGTCAGAATTGCTATTAACATTCGGACAGGCCTCAAGACAAACACCACAAGTCATACACTTTGAAAGTTCATATGCCCATTGGCGCTTTCTTTCCGGCATACGAGGTCCTGGTCCTAAATCATAGGTACCATCGATCGGAATCCAAGCTTTTACTTTCTTTAATGCATCAAACATTCTGCTGCGGTCAACGGAAAGGTCACGAACAACAGGGAATGTTTTCATTGGTGCTAATCGGATTGGCTGCTCCAGCTGGTCAACAAGTGCTGAACAAGACTGGCGCGGTTTACCGTTAATGACCATTGAACATGCACCACAAACCTCTTCAAGACAGTTCATTTCCCAAGTAACTGGCGTTGTCTTTTGTCCCTCTGCATTAACTGGATTATTTCGAATTTCCATTAGTGCCGAAATCACGTTCATATTCGGACGATAAGGAACTTCAAATTTCTCCTCGTAAGGAGTAGAATCCAAGGTATCTTGACGTGTAATGATAAACTCTACCGTTTTCTTTTCAGACATTCTTTCCTACTCCCCTTTCTTTTTTGCATAGTTACGTTCACGAGGCTTAATTAAAGAAACGTCTATATCTTCATAATGGAAAGCTGGAGCAGTCTGGCTGTCTACGAACTTAGCCATTGTTGTTTTTAAGAATTCCTCATCGTTACGCTCTGGGAATTCAGGCTTGTAATGAGCACCACGGCTTTCATTACGGTTATAAGCACCAATGGTAATGACGCGGGCCAATTGCAGCATGTTCTGTAATTGACGGGTAAATGCAGCCCCTTGGTTGCTCCACTTAGAAGTATCATTAATATTGATATTTTGGTAACGTTCTAGCAGCTCTTCAATTTTCGCATCAGTCTTAAGCAGTCTGTCATTATGACGAACAACCGTAACGTTGTCAGTCATCCACTCACCAAGCTCTTTATGGAGCAGGTATGCATTTTCTGTACCGTTAAGAGACATGATACTGTTCCATTTTTCTTCTTGTTCTTTCACATGACGATCGTATACAGAAGAAGAAACAGCATCAGAACTCTTCTCAAGACCATTAATATATCGAACAGCGTTAGGTCCTACGACCATACCGCCATAAATAGCCGATAATAAGGAGTTAGCTCCTAGACGATTCGCACCATGCTGTGAATAATCACACTCACCCGCAGCGAAAAGACCTGGAATATTTGTCATTTGGTCATAATCTACCCATAGTCCGCCCATCGAATAGTGAACAGCTGGGAAGATTTTCATTGGAACTTTACGAGGGTCATCACCCATGAATTTTTCATAGATTTCGATAATTCCGCCTAGTTTAATATCCAATTCTTTTGGATCTTTATGTGAGAGATCCAAGAACACCATGTTTTCGCCGTTAATACCAAGCTTCTGATCTACACAGACAGAGAAAATCTCACGTGTTGCAATATCACGCGGTACTAGGTTTCCGTATGCCGGATATTTCTCCTCAAGGAAGTACCAAGGCTTACCATCTTTATATGTCCAAACTCGTCCACCTTCACCACGAGCCGATTCACTCATTAAGCGAAGCTTATCGTCCCCAGGAATCGCTGTAGGGTGAATTTGAATCATTTCACCGTTTGCGTAATAAACACCCTGCTGGTATACGATTGAAGCTGCAGAACCTGTATTAATAACAGAGTTAGTTGATTTTCCAAAGATAATTCCAGGGCCGCCTGTAGCCATAATGACCGCATCTGCTGCGAATGATTTAATTTCCATTGAAGTTAAGTTTTGGGCAACAATTCCGCGGCATACTTGGTCGTCATCAAGTACAGCACCTAAGAACTCCCAGCCCTCGTATTTTGTAACTAAGCCGGCTACTTCATGACGGCGAACCTGCTCATCTAATGCATATAATAACTGTTGTCCTGTTGTTGCACCCGCAAACGCAGTTCGAGAATGCTGCGTACCTCCGAAACGGCGGAAGTCCAGTAACCCTTCTGGAGTACGGTTAAACATAACACCCATACGGTCCATTAAGTGAATAATTCCAGGTGCCGCTTCACACATTGCCTTTACAGGAGGCTGGTTTGCTAGGAAGTCACCGCCATACACTGTGTCATCGAAGTGGATCCACGGAGAATCTCCTTCACCTTTTGTGTTTACAGCTCCATTCATACCACCTTGTGCACAAACGGAGTGGGAACGTTTAACTGGTACAAGTGAAAATAATTCTACTGGTGTGCCTGTTTCTGCAATTTTTATGGTTGCCATTAAGCCGGCTAATCCGCCGCCGACTACGATCACCTTGCCCTTACTCATCGTGACTCACTCCCTTAATCCAAAATCCAATATTTTTCAGTACGTTCAATCTTACACAAATGCTAGCAAAGTACGAATTAAAACAATTGATAGTATCACGAATACCCCTGTTGTAAAGTAGGTAGAGATTACCTGTGAACGAGGTGAAACGGTAATTCCCCAACTAACCAGGAATGACCACAAACCGTTAGCAAAATGGAAAACAGTTGAGATTGTACCAATTACATAAAAAGTAAACATAAATGGAGAAGATAAAATTTCATTCATCATGCTGTAGTTAACATGAGCACCGAACGCTGCTGCCACGCGTGTTTCCCAAACATGCCAAGTAATAAAGATCAAGGTAATGACACCTGATATACGCTGGAGCAAGAACATCCAGTTTCTGAAATAGCTATATTGGCTTGCGTTGTTTTTTGCGGTAAAGGCAATATACAGCCCATAGATTGCATGAAATAAAATTGGTAAATAAATAATTACAGTTTCTAGAACGATACGAAATGGCAGATTTCCCATAAAATCTGCAGCCCGATTAAAGGACTCAGGTCCCCCTGTAGCAAAATGGTTTACTACTAGATGCTGAATAAGGAATATTCCAATTGGAACAACTCCCAGCAAAGAATGCAATCTTCGATACAAAAACTCGCGATTTCCCGCCATAATTTACCCCCCTTAAAATTTTCAACATGATGTTAAGCCAAAACCCCTGTTGTACTTTTTTCAAAAGATTACTATATACTTAGCATCAGTGTGACAAATATGTGACAAGTTCATTTTACTCCCATCATCATAGAGCGTCAAGAAAACGGATACACAAAAATCCTATAAAAATAAAATTTTTAAAATATATTGATATTATAATAGACTACCGATTTGTTTTAAAGGAAATGGATTTTTCTTCTAAAATATCCAATTGTTTTGCACAAAAACAATCAATTTCACGAGTGAAACAAACCAGAATTAGGGTACGATAATAATAAATTGACATGTATTTCGATATTATGGAATAGCAATTTTCTTCGTCCTCATTCTTTACGATAAAAACATTCAAAATTGTTCTGACTAAAAGCTGTAATTGTATATAATAGAAAAGTAGAAAGAGGGGAAAGTTGTGAAAGAAAGCACAGTTGTAAAAGAAACTACGCAGTTTGATGATTCAAGGTCGGTTTCAATCTTCGGTTATGAACTTATTCGTGAGTTTGTCCTGCCTGAGATATTAGGAAAAGATTCGCCAGAAATTTTGTATTGGGCCGGGAAGAGACTCGCAAGAAAATATCCTTTAAATAGCTTTGACGAAGTCATTGATTTTTTCAGCAAAGCATCCTGGGGACATTTGGAAGTAAAAGCAGAACGCAAAGATGAAATTGAATTTGAATTAATGAGTCCACTATTCGTCTCACGAGTAAAATCCAAAGCCGAACACTTCTTCCAAATAGAAGCAGGCTTCCTAGCCCAGCAAATCGAACTCCAAAAACAAGTCATCGCCGAAACCTTCGAGCACCCAGTAAAAAAAGCAAACAAAGTCAAATTCACCGTCAAATGGGATAAAAAAGACTCCCTATAATGTGGAGAAAACCATGAAGGTACCTATGACGGTGCCTGTCACCGCTCGTGGACAAAACCATCGATTTGTCCACCTCAGGCGGACACTTTGGCTATGGTTTGACATGAAAGGCTATCACTGGAGATGAATTCTCTGTTGATAGCCTTTGTTTATTTCATAGAAGCATTAATTTATTGGTTGTCTTGTGAAAGATTGAATGCTTCATGCAGGACATCTACTGCTTTTAGCATGCTGTGCTCATCGACTACGACGGACACTTTAATTTCTGATGTGCTAACCATCTTAACATGAATGTCGTTAGCTGCCAGCACTTCAAACATTTTTGCAGCCACACCTGGGTTTGAGATCATGCCAGAGCCCACAATAGAAACTTTCGCCAGCTTGTTTTCTGCATCCAATTGTTCATAATTCAGAACATCTTTGTTATCTTCAAGGACATTTAATGTCTCTAATAAATCATCTGTTTTAATGGAGAATGCTAAATTAGCTGTTTTAGCGTCTGTCGTGCTTTGAACGATAATGTCTACGTTTAAATGATTCTCAGCAAGTGTGGTAAAAATGGTTGATAAGCTTGTCAGGGAATTGGATAATCCTAGTACACTAACTTTGGTAATTTCGTCTTCAAATGCAACCCCACGGACAACTAAATTTTGTTCCATTGATGCTTCCTCCTCAATCACTGTTCCTTCCACGTTCTCCATACTAGAACGTACCTCTAAGCGAACCGAATAATTCTTGGCAAATTCTACTGCTCTTGGATGTAATACACCTGCTCCTAAGTTTGCTAGTTCTAGCATTTCATCATAGGAAACGGAACGTAGCTTACGTGCACTCTTGATATATCTAGGGTCTGTCGTGAAAACTCCCGTTACATCTGTGTAGATATCGCACTTATCGGCTTTTAATGCTGCAGCTAATGCCACCGCTGTTGTATCAGAGCCCCCGCGCCCAAGTGTGGTAATTTCTCCGTCTTCCGTTATTCCCTGGAATCCTGCAACAATCACTACCTTACCTTCAGATAGCTGCTGCTGGACTTGTTCTGTATTGATCTTTGTGATACGCGCATTGCCGTGTACAGCTTCAGTCATAATTCCAGCCTGCCAGCCAGTATGTGAGACAGCTGGAAGCCCTTGTTCATTAAGCGCCATGGATAATAGAGAAATGGTTACCTGCTCTCCTGTCGATAGAAGCATGTCCATTTCTCGCTTATTTGGCTGCTGCGAGATTTCCTTTGCTAAACTTACTAGGTGATCCGTCGATTTCCCCATCGCTGAAACAACAACAACTACTTGGTTGCCTCTTTCTGTTTCTGCTTTCACATTTTCTGCTACCTTTAAGATTCTTTCAACACTGCCAACAGAAGTGCCTCCAAATTTTTGGACAATTAACCCCATTTTTTCTCCTTCTTTCCAATAGGATTAGCTATCGTACGTCTGAAAAAAATAAAAAGCAATGAGAGGGCATCTCATTGCTAAAATTACGAAGATATTTTTTCGCATACAATGTAAGATAGCTCTCCAAGACTAGTCGTCTTGACAATCCGGCATTTATTCAATACAGGACCAGCAAAGAAAGAAATGAGACTTTCTTTACTTCGGCGAACATCCCCTTTCATGATTCATCCTAGAAGCTCATCCTTCTCCGAATCATTACTATTGAAGCTCGCACCTCTACCTTCACTTTAGTAAATAAAAGTGATAGTAATATTCAATTATTGACTGACTCATTATAGCATGGTCTAATTTTTCTGACAATCACTAAGTTTGAAGTTTTTTCAATAATTCTTCTGCGACATTTGCTGGAATACCGATGGCTTTGAACTCTTCCACGGTCGCTTCTTTCATTTTCTTAACTGAACCAAATTCTTTGAGAAGCTGCTTTTTGCGCTTCTCCCCAATGCCTGGAATGTCATCCAGTAAGGACTGAAAGGCTGTTTTTCCTCGTATTTGCCGGTGGAAAGTGATCGCAAAACGATGTACCTCATCTTGAATTCTTTGCAGTAAGTAGAATTCCTGACTGTTTCGTGCAAGCGGTACAATTTCAAGTGGGTTTCCATAAAGCAGCTGGGATGTTCTGTGTTTGTCATCCTTTACAAGTCCCGCTAATGGAATATCTAATCCCAGTTCATGTTCTAGCACATCCCGAACAGCTTCAACATGTCCTTTACCGCCGTCAATGACAATTAAATCTGGCAGTGGAAGCTGGTCCTTTAAAGCGCGGGAGTATCTCCTTCGCGTTACTTCGCGCATGGACTCATAATCATCCGGCCCTTGTACAGACTTAATTTTATACTTCCGATACTCACGCTTATTTGCCTTCCCGTCTATAAAAACAACCATCGCCGAAACAGGGTCTGTTCCCTGAATGTTAGAGTTATCAAATGCTTCAATTCGGTGTGGTGTATAAATTCCAAGCAGTTCACCCAGATTCTCGACTGCTTTAATGGTTCGAACCTCGTCTTTTTCAATTAAGGAGAATTTCTCATTCAATGCGATTTTCGCATTTTTTACAGCCATCTTAACAAGGTCCTTCTTTTGTCCGCGCTGAGGCTTCAATACCTTCACTTGTAAAAGTTGTTCTGCAAGGCTAATATCAATCTCGTCCTGTATTAAAATTTCCTTAGGTTTAAAGTGGTTCGTTTTTTCATAGAACTGACCTAAAAAAGTAAGAATTTCTTCTTCAGGCTCATTATAGATCGGAAACATCGAGACATCGCGCTCAATCAGTTTACCCTGGCGGACAAAAAAGACTTGAACACACATCCAGCCTTTATCATAGGAATAACCAAATACATCCCGGTCAGTAAAGTCGGTCATCGTGATTTTTTGCTTTTCCATAATGGTTTCGATATGCACAATTTTATCGCGGTATTCTTTTGCCCGCTCAAAGTCTAGTTCTTCTGCCGCTGCAGACATTTTTTCAGTTAATTCTTTTTTGATTTCTTTATAACCGCCATTTAAGAAACGGCTAATCTCATCTGTCATTTGTTTATAGGTCTCTTCTTGCACTTCATTTACACAGGGTGCCAGGCACTGTCCTAAATGATAGTACAAGCAAACCCGGTCAGGCAGGGTCGAACATTTTCGTAAAGGGTAAATTCTGTCCAATAGCTTTTTTGTTTCATTTGCAGCCATGACATTTGGGTATGGACCAAAGTACTTCCCTTTATCTTTTTTAACTTTTCTCGTAATGATGAGCTTCGGATGTCTTTCAGCCGTCAGCTTGATGAAAGGATAGGTTTTGTCATCCTTTAGCATGACGTTATATTTAGGGTCGTATTTTTTAATTAAGTTTAGTTCAAGTAATAATGCTTCAATATTTGATGAGGTAACAATATACTCAAAGTCCTCAATTTCATTGACTAGTCTTAAGGTTTTTCCATCGTGTGATCCGGTAAAATAGGACCGGACACGATTTCTTAAAATTTTCGCTTTCCCGACGTAAATAATTGTTCCCTGACGGTCCTTCATTAGGTAGCAGCCAGGCTGATCAGGCAGCAGGGTTAATTTTTGTTTGATAATCTCATTCATTCCGGCCACTCCTCTCCGTCTCTGTCTTAAAAATTTTATCTCAAACTGCTCATAAAGAAAAGTATACACTTTTACCAAATAAAAAAACTTAGCTAGAAATTTCTAGCTAAGCTTATTTGTTCCTTATACGTGCTTTTGTAGCACACCTGCTAAAGCGTCTTTTGGCTGGAAGCCGACTACTTTGTCTACTACTTCGCCGTTTTTGAAAACAAGCAATGTTGGGATGCTCATTACGCCGTATTTAGCAGCAGTTTCTTGGTTTTCGTCAACATCAAGCTTAACAATCTTCACTTGATCGCCCATTTCTGAATCAATTTCCTCAAGAACAGGAGCAATCATTTTACAAGGCCCACACCATGGAGCCCAGAAATCTGCAAGAACAACGCCAGAGCTTGTTTCAGCAGAGAAATTTTGATCAGTTACGTTTGAAATAGCCATTTGTTTAGCCCTCCTAATAATACTAATACTGTAATACTACCGCAAGTATATCACCGTTTAAAGGTTCATGCTAATAATCTGTTTCGAAACTAATTTTCCCTTAATTTCAGTATATATTCTATGCAGATTTAAAGAAAAAGACAGGCTAAAAACCTGCCCGTCTTCCCTATTATTTAGCTCAGCGCCTAGACGCTGAAGCTTCTATTTATGAATGGACTTTTAACTTTTTAAATTCTTCTGTTAGCAACGGAACAACTTCGAATAAGTCGCCGACGATACCGTAGTCGGCTACCTTGAAGATGTTTGCTTCAGGATCTTTATTGATTGCTACGATGACTTTTGAGTTGGACATACCAGCTAAATGCTGAATCGCACCAGAAATGCCGCATGCAATGTAAAGGTCTGGCGTAACAACTTTTCCAGTTTGACCAATTTGCAGGCTGTAATCGCAATAGTCCGCATCACATGCACCACGCGAAGCACCAACTGCTCCACCAAGAACTTTTGCTAACTCTTTTAAAGGTTCGAAACCTTCCGCACTCTTTACACCGCGTCCGCCTGAAATAACTACCTTTGCTTCACTTAAATCAACGCCTTCACTTGCTTTTCTTACCACTTCTTTAATGATGGCACGAAGGTCTTTGATCTCAACAGATAGGATAGAAACATCACCAGAACGGCTTTCGTCCTTCTCAAGCGACGCAATATTGTTTGGACGTACAGTGGCAAAAATTAAGCCGTCCGTTACAATTTTCTTTTCAAAAGCTTTTCCAGAGTAAATGGGTCTAGTAAAGACAACATTTCCTCCAGCAACTTCAACAGCTGTTGCATCAGAAATGAGCCCTGAAGAAAGCTTTCCAGCGATTCTTGGTGAAAGGTCTTTACCAAGTGCTGTATGTCCTAATACTAAGCCTTCTGGAGATTCCTGCTCAATAACGGCTAATAACGCCTGAGCGTATCCATCAGAAGTGTATTGCTTAAGCTTCGCATCTTCAACAACTACCACACGGTCTGCACCGTACTGGATTAATTCTGCTCCAAGAGAACTTACTGCTTCACCGACCAAGACACCGACAACTTCTCCGCCTTCTGCTACAGTTTTTGCTGCAGCGATTGCTTCGAAAGATACGTTACGTAAAGAACCGTCGCGAGTTTCACCTAACACTAATACTTTTCTAGTCATTCCTTTTACCTCCTGCAAAATCAATTTTGTATTGTATTTTAGTCCGCTTAGACAACTTTTGCTTCAGTATGAAGAAGGTGAACCAATTCTTTTACCTGGTCGTTGAGCTCTCCAGATAATACTTTTCCAGCTTCCTTTTTCGGCGGCAAGTAGATTTCGATTGTTTTTGTCTTTGCTTCTACATCATCTTCTTCAAGATCTAAATCATCTAATTCTAGTTCATCAAGAGGCTTCTTCTTCGCCTTCATGATTCCAGGAAGTGATGGATAACGCGGCTCGTTCAAACCTTGCTGCGCTGTTACTAATAAAGGAAGGCTTGTTTCAATTACTTCAGAATCACCTTCAACGTCACGGGTAACGGTTACATTTGTACCATTAATTTCAAGTTTTGTAATCGTAGTAACGTAAGGAATGTTGAGCAATTCAGCAACGCGAGGTCCTACTTGACCGGAAGCGTTATCAATTGCCACATTGCCTCCTAAAATTAAATCAGCTTCTTTATCCTTTAAGTATTCAGCCAAAATTTTTGCCGTTGTATATTGATCTCCGTATTCTACGTCATCTTCAATATTGATTAAAACAGCTTTATCTGCGCCCATTGCTAGTGCAGTACGTAATTGTTTTTCAGTTTCTTCATTACCAACAGAAACAACAGTGATCTCACCGCCATTTGCATCGCGAACTTGAATGGCTTCTTCAATTGCGTATTCATCGTAAGGATTAATAATAAATTCAGCGCCATCCTCGTTGATTTTTCCGCCGGCAACAGTGATTTTTTCCTCAGTATCAAACGTTCTTTTCATTAATACATAAATGTTCATGATTTCCCTCCTAAAATGCAAACATTTGTTTAGTTCATAAGATTATGAATATTTAACAGAAAAAAATATAAAGTAAAACTTCAGAAAGCAAGAAAACATCTTGCTGTTCTGAAATTATTCACCTGTGAAATTTGGTTCACGCTTTTCAATAAAAGCTTGAATTCCTTCTTTGGCATCCTTTGATATGAACACTTCACCAAATAATTCGGCTTCTTTTCTAGTACCCTCGTAAAACTCTGCTGTTTTAGCATAGTTTAATAGTTGAATAGCGGCACTGATGGATACAGGACTTTTCTTGGCAATCTTACCAGCTAATGTGTAAGCCCGCTCTAACACTTCATTTTCTGGATATGCATGGTTAGCAAGGCCATAGCGAGCTGCCTCCTCACCTGTGATTGGTTCTGAAGTGAAGAGCATTTCAGCTGCACGGGCAACACCTACATACTTAGGAAGGCGCTGGGTCCCAGCAAATCCTGGGATCAAGCCAAGCTGAAGTTCTGGAAGACCAAGTTTAGCAGTAACACTGACAAGACGAATGTGGCAGGCCATGGCAAGTTCAAGGCCGCCTCCAAGAGCAGCACCATGAATAGCTGCGATAATCGGTTTAGGGAATTTTTCCATGCGATCGAACAAATCCTGACCATACTTCCCTAGATTCGCAAAGCCAGCTGAAGTATTAACCGTAGTAAATTCTTTAATATCTGCGCCTGCTGAGAAAAAACGTCCTTCTCCGTGAATAACAATGACCTTAATTTCACGATTTGGTTCAATTTCATCAAGGGCAGCTGACAATTCTCTTAATAAACCTGATGACAATGCATTTGCCGGTGGACGCTGCAATGTGATGGTTGCAATGCTGTTTTGATTAGACCATTTCAAATATTCCAATACAATCCCCCCATTTCCTTTGTCCGAGCTACTTGCTTTCCTTACAGCCACAGCCATTGATTAAAAGCCGGTGGACCGGTTTTGCAAGCGCATTCAAATCATATTTCTCCTCGTTCAAAACCCAGGTTGTGACAGTCTCGTCCATTGTTCCGAAAATCATTTGCCGGGCTAGACGAACGTCAAGATCGCTTGAAAACTCTCCCGTTTCTTTTCCTTCTATGATGATTTTATCTATCACTCTTAAATATCCCTTAAGAACGTTATTAATTCTCATCCGAAGTTCTTTGTTGGACTGGCGTAATTCAAGCTGAGTTACAATTGCCATGTGATGGTCATCAGAAAGATTAAGAAAATGAGCTTCAATCATCATTAATAACTTCTCCGTTGCCGTCTGTTTTCCTGCAATCATTTCATCTATTTTTTCAATAAAGCTTCCCATTTTTTCTTCAAAGAGTGAGATTAAAATGTCTTCTTTGTTCTTAAAATAAAGATAAATCGTACCATCTGCCACACCTGCCTGCTTCGCAATCTTCGAAACCTGCGCTTGGTGATAACCATTTTCTGCGATGACAACCACCGCTGCATCAATGATTTGCATATACTTTGGCTTATTTTTTTTCACTGCTCTCCACCCTTTGAAGAAATTTAATATTATGAATAAAAAGAAAAAATATGAATGAATAATCATTCATATTTTTATAATAGTGATTAGAGCTGTTTCTGTCAAGGAATACAGAGTTATTTTTTCACCTATACACTATAACAAATGGACAAGCTATTTAGTACAAAAAAAATTAAAGCTTAAGCTAAGCGTGTTTTTTCGTTTCTTCCTCTATTTTTCTAATTTCTTCCTCAACGAGTGTTCTTCTTAAAATTTTACCTACAGCTGTTTTTGGCAATTCTTTTCTAAATTCATATAATTTCGGAACTTTATAGGCAGCCAAGTATTTTCTCGAGAACTGGTTCAGCTCTTCTGGTGTTACCTCGGCCCCTTCTTTTAAAACAATATATACCTTGACCGTCTCTCCTCTATATGGGTCAGGTATTCCGGCTGCCACTACTTCTAGAATATCTGGATGCTCATATAATACTTCTTCAATCTCTCTCGGATAGATATTAAACCCTCCGGCGATAATCATATCCTTCTTCCTATCAACAATATAGAAGTATCCATTATCATCCATATATCCTAAGTCACCAGTATATAGCCAGCCATCCTTAATCGTCTCTTCTGTTGCAGTCGTATTGTTCCAATACCCTTTCATAACCTGTGGGCCTTTAATGATAATTTCACCAATCTCTCCCACCGGCATTGGTTCACCTGTTTCCATATCAACAACTCTTACTTCCGTATCCGGCCAAGGTACACCGATACTTCCTTTC
Source organism: Neobacillus sp. (assembly GCA_040797665.1). Lineage (GTDB taxonomy): Bacteria > Bacillota > Bacilli > Bacillales > Cytobacillaceae > Neobacillus. Next base: position 35,979 of record JBFNER010000012.1, read on the forward strand.
ACACGCGGACGGTCCCATAAGAAATTAGAGTGCGTAACAGGCGATGTTTCGGTTAAGCCGTACCCCTCAACAAGCTTCCCACCTGTGAGTTCTTCAAACTCTTCCTGCACCTCCACAGGCAGGGGAGCAGAACCACTGATACATGAGTCAATTGATGATAAATCGAATTTTTTCAATTCTGGATGATTTAAGAGGCCAATATATATCGTTGGCGCACCTGGGAACAAGGTAGGACGCTGTTTTTGAATCGTTTTTAAGGTAGCTAAGGGATCGAACTTAGGCATAATGATCATTTTATTAGCCTGCATCACTGTCAATATGAGCACTGTGGTCATTCCGTAAACATGGAAAAATGGCACAATTCCCAGAACTGACTCTTCACCTGGTTTACATTTATAAAGCCAAGCCTTACACATAGACGAGTTTGCCACTAAGTTTTTGTGGGTCAGCATTACTCCCTTTGGATGACCCGTAGTACCCCCGGTATATTGCAGGAGAGCAAGATCCTCTTCAAAGTCAAACTCATATTCTACGAGCTTTTTAGGCTTTATTTTTACGATTTCTTTTAGCAAATGGGTGTTACCTTCATGCTTCACATTAACGACAATTCCATATTGCTTCTTTTGGATAAAAGGATAAACCAAATTTTTCGGGAAAGGTAGATACTCTTTGATAGCGGTTACAATTATATGCTGCAGATCTGTCATGGGCATCACTTTGGATACGCGCGGGTAGAGGATGTCGAGTGTGATGATTGCCTTAGCACCGGAGTCTTTCATTTGATATTCTAGTTCACGTTCGGTATACAATGGATTCGTCTGTACAACGATCGCTCCTGCCATTAAAATACCAAAATAGCTAATAACCGATTGCGGTGTGTTCGCTAGCATAATGGCCACTCGGTCACCCTTCTCTATGCCAATTTGCTGTAGATAGCTGGCAAAACAGAGAGTCTCATCGTAAAGTTCCTTATAAGTCATTTCCTTTCCCATAAAATGAATAGCTGTTTTTTCTGGAAAGCTTCTAGCTGCATTTATGAGGTACTGTTGGATGGGTTCGTTGGAATATTCCAAGGTGGTTGGAATCTCCTCAGGATAATGTTGCAGCCACGGTTTAGAATCGTACATAATATCCCTCCTTTTTTTACCACTTCCCTTTTATTATATTATAGTCAGATTCTTTAAACAATTAAAAAATAGACATATTTTGACACAAATTAGAAAAGCGCAAGCGCCTTGGTCAGCCCCGACAAGCATAAGACGAGCCGGCGAGAAGGTTGCTCTTTAACCTTCTTGACGGATCGGCTTATGACCTCGAGGGGCTAGGCGCTGAAGCTAGACACTAAGCTAAGTTCAAATTTTATACATTCTTATCTTTAAATAAAAAGCTCCAGGTCCTTTTGGGACCTAGAGCCAATAATTATACAAAAAACATCATATATATGATACCAACAAGTAAAAACAAGCCGCATAACCCTAGAAGTACTTTTGCTAGTGTCTCCACTTTTTTTCTCCCCTTACGAAATTCCTGCTCCTATTACATACGATAGGCCAACGGACAGGATTAGTGAGATCAATCCTACCGCGCGATTATCATTTTGAATTTCCTCGTCGACTTTAAACTTTGGTGTTAAAAATTCAAAGATAAAATAGCCGATTAATAGGAGGACGAAACCAAAAACTCCCCAGCTGACCATTGTGACCAATGAATCATTTTGTTCAATCGAATAGCGAAAAATATTAGCGATCCCGAAAATCTTTCCACCTGTTGCCATAGCTACCGCGAGATTCCCTTTTTTGATTTCTTCCCAATTCTTATATTTGGTGACTAATTCAAAAATGGCTAAAAAGACAACCACACATAATATTACGACACTGTAATAGGCGGCACTATGAACGTACATGTTCTCCCAAAACTGATCCATCCAATTCACCCCGTACTTTATTTAAATTCAACGATGGTCACACCTGAGCCACCCTCGCCTGCCTCACCAAAGCGAATTTTCTTAACGGAGCGGTGGTTGCGTAGATATTCCTGAACTCCCTGCCTAAGGGCCCCTGTTCCCTTTCCATGGATAATGGAAACACGTGCATAGTTTGATAATAACGCATCATCAATGTATTTTTCCACTCTCATTAATGCATCTTCATATCTTTCCCCGCGAAGATCAAGTTCCAGCTTTACATCAGCATCTCTTCCCCGAACAATCGCCATTGGCTTTGTCTCCACAGGCTTAGGGGTACTGATGTATTCCATATCCTTTTCCTTGACTTTCATTTTCAAGATTCCTATTTGTACCTGCCACTCATTATCCGATACCTTATCCAGAAGGTTCCCTCTTTGGTCAAAGGTCAATACCTTTACCTCATCACCCGGAGCAAAGATGTGTTTCTTCGTTTTCTGGTTCAAATGTTTCGCAGATTTCTTAACCTGTGGTACGGCTTCCTCCAGACGGCGCTTTGCATCAATTAATTCATGCTCCTTCACTTCTGCATGCTTTTCGACTCTCATTTTACGAAGGTCACGAATAATCTTATCCGCTTCACTCTTTGCCTCATCAAGAAGTACACTTGCTTTTTCCGCTGCTTTTTCCATCATGCTATCTTTTTGCTCGTAAAATTCAATCATTTGCTTCTGTAAATCCTGGTGAAGTTTCTCCGCCTGCTTTAAATAATCACGAGCCTCCTGCTGCTCCGTTTCCGCCCGACGCTTACTTTCTTCTAACGATGCAATCATTTTATCAATTTGATTTGTATCCTCACTGATATGCGACCTTGCTGCCGAAATGACCCGGTCATTTAATCCAAGACGCTTTGAGATTTCAAAGGCATTGCTTCGTCCTGGAACACCGAGCAGAAGCTTATACGTCGGGCTCAGCGTTTCAACGTCAAACTCGACGCTTGCATTGAGAACCCCTTCACGATTATAGCCGTAAGCTTTTAACTCCGGATAATGCGTGGTGGCAATGACCCTCGCTCCCCTTCTATGCACCTCATCCAAAATCGAAATTGCTAAGGCTGCACCTTCTTGTGGGTCTGTTCCTGCCCCAAGCTCATCAAATAAAACAAGGCTATTGAAATCAACCTTCTCTAGAATATCTACAATATTGACCATATGGGAGGAAAAGGTACTTAAGCTTTGTTCAATTGATTGCTCGTCACCGATGTCAGCATAAACGGCATCAAACACGGCCAGCTCTGAGCCGTCATAAGCAGGAACCTGAAGTCCAGCCTGTGCCATCAACGAACATAGGCCAAGCGTTTTCAAGGTAACCGTTTTACCACCGGTATTTGGTCCTGTAATCACAATGGTTGTATAATCCTTACCTAACATAATGTCATTCGCGACAACTTCGTCCATTGGGATCAGCGGGTGCCTTGCTTTGTAGAGGGCGATTCGCCCTTCATGATTCATGGTCGGCATTGATGCTTTAATTTTCCGGCCATATCTAGCTTTAGCAAAAATAAAATCCAAATTACCAAGGACATCGACAATGACCTGCAATTCACCTTCATATTCAGCGGTTTCTGCTGAAAGAGCGGTTAAGATTCGTTCAATTTCAAGCTGTTCCTTTACTCTGATATCCTGCAATTGATTGTTTAGTTGAACAATTACCTGCGGCTCAATAAATAAAGTTTGTCCTGAGGCACTTTGGTCGTGAATAATCCCGCCATAGTGACCGCGGTATTCCTGCTTTACTGGAATAACAAAACGATCATTTCGTATCGTCACAATCGCATCAGACAGCATCTTCTGTGCATTAGAAGACCGAATCATACTTTCTAGCTTTTCACGAACTCTTGCTTCATTCGAGCGCAATTGGTGTCTTAACGAGCGAAGCAGTTCACTGGCACTATCGAGTACTTCCCCGCTCTCATCAATTGCCTGTTTAATCGATTGCTCGAGGTTCACGAGTGGAGTGATCCTCTCAACCATTTCCAATAAAATTGGGATTTCCGTTCGTTCTTCTGCAATATCCTCGATAAACCGTTTCATTTGTCTGCTGGCATGTATGGTGCTAGCGATTTGAACTAATTCATGTGGACTGAGGACACCGCCGATACAAGCGCGTTTAATGTGTGCACGAATATCATGAATACCAGATAGGGGCACATTTCCTTTGATCCTTAACACAGTGGAAGCCTCATCTGTTTCTGCCTGTAGTCTGACTACCTCCTCGAAATCTGTTGACGGAACTAGTCTTTTTACTTTATCAATACCTAATGAAGAAGCGGCATGCTCAACAACCTGTTCCCTCACCTTGGTGAATTCTAAAACCTTTAATGCTCTTTCCTGCATGGGAATGGTCCTCCCTTTTACTTTCTATTGTGTAAAAACTCAAGAAGGTCATTGGTCTCTAACGCATTTAAGACTGAAGATTTTTTAATCCAGCCCTTCTTTGCTGCTGATACTCCAATTTCCATATGTGCTAATGTGTCCATTTTATGGGCATCCGTATTGATCATAATCTTCACGCCTGCATCCTGCGCCTTTCTAAGATGCTCAGCTGCAAGGTCAAGCCGGTTTGGATTGGCATTTAATTCAATGGCAGTATTCGTTTCCTTAGCCAGTTGAATGAACATCTCAATGTCTACTTCATATCCTTCACGGCGTCCAATTTTTCTTCCCGTTGGATGGGCAATCAAATCTACATGGTGATTGATCAGTGCTGCTTTTAATCGTTCCATAATCTTTTCTTTTGGCTGAGTAAAGGCTGAATGAATGGAGGCAATCACAAAATCCATTTCTGATAATACATCATCCTCATAGTCTAGCGTACCATCAGGAAGGATATCCATTTCGACACCTGTAAGAATGAGAATATCATCGTATTTGTCATTCAGCTTTCTGATTTCTTCCCGTTGCTTAAGTAACCGTTCTGTCGTCAGACCGTTCGCAACCTTTAGGTATTTTGAGTGATCGGTAATCGCCATATACTTATAGCCTCTCGCCCGGCACGCTTCGACCATTTCCTCAATGGAATGTGCGCCATCGCTCCAGGTCGAGTGCATATGAAGGTCACCTTTCATATCCTCAAGCTCGATTAAAGGCTCCTCAGGAGAAAAGTCCTCAACTTCCTTGCCATCTTCTCTTATTTCTGGAGGGATAAAAGGAAGACCAAAATGCTTGAAAAATTCCTCTTCTGATGTAAAAGTGCGAATTTCCCCTGTCTCAACATTCTCCACACCGTACTCGCTTATTTTCTCTCCACGTTCTTTTGCCAGCTGTCTCATCCGGACATTATGATCTTTCGAGCCAGTAAAATGATGGAGTGTTGTGGTAAACTCTACAGGTTTGACTAAACGAAAGTCCGCCGAAACATCATAATCCAACGCAAATACAACAGAAACCTTTGTATCACCGGCACCGATGACCTCTTTTATATTCGGAAGCTCTAGCAGCTGCTGCTTAACCGTTTCCGGCTGCTCGGTAGCAATAATGAAGTCAAGGTCCTTAATCGTTTCCCGCATTCTTCGCAGACTTCCAGCTCTTGAGAATTGATGGATTTCTTCCATTTTAGATAATAGGTCTTCAATCTGTTCTGCAACTGGAAGCATATAGGCAAGCGGCAGTCTTTCTGGCCTTGACACAACATTGGCAATTGCACTTAATATTTTTTCTTCTGTTTTTGCCCCAAAACCTGCTAAAGCCTGAACCTTCTTCGCTCTGCAAGCCTCTTCCAAGCCTGTTACATCCTCCACGCCCAGTTCCTTATAGAGCTTGGCAATTTTTTTACCGCCAAGACCTGGCAGCTGCAGAAGCGGAATTAAACCTGGTGGAACTTCTTCCTTCAGTTCTTTTAGTACGGTGGATGACCCATCCTTTATGTATTCCTCAATCACAGCAGCCGTCCCCTTGCCAATTCCAGAAATGGCCGTAAAATCTTCGATTGCTGTTAAGCTTCGATCATCAAACTCTAACGCAGAGGCAGCCTTGCGAAAGGCAGAAACCTTAAAAGGGTTTTCACCTTTTAGCTCCAAATAAACCGCAATCGTTTCTAATAAGCGAATTAAATCCTTTTTATTTACTTCCACAAAATCCACCTTCCTTATGAATAGTATTTGCAATCCGAAAAGAAAAACTTCTCTGCTACAGAGAAGTTAAAGCAGTTGAATATTCAATCCAGATCCTCTTAATTTGCTCAGACAAGACTGGCGTGTGATTGACAATCAAGTTCGCCATCACTGATTTGTCCAGCGGTTCTTGTAAAAGTTCCATTGGCACTAGGGCAGCAATATATAATAGAATAAAGATAATTAAATAGACTTCAACAAGTCCCAGCAGCCCTCCAGCCCAAACATTAAGCTGCTTTAAGATCGGCAAGTGTGCAACAAAATCAAGCATACTACCAATGATTTGCAGCATGATTTTCACCGCAATAAAAATAATGACAAAGGCAATTGCACGATAGAAAGCATCATCCATATGACTATTATCCGCTAACAGCTTCAGAGGTGAAGTTGTTCCTAAATTGGGATATGGAACCCATAGTGTTAATTTCGGTGCCAAATCGTCATAGTATAAATATGCCGCTATGTATGCAATAATAAAACCTGTTAAATGGACTAATTGCAGGATAAACCCTCTTTTAAGTCCGATAAAAAAACCAAAAAATAAGATTAAGATAATGGCTAAATCCAACATGACTTTTCAGTCCTTTTCTTTTTGTAGTTCCGCTTGCAATAGCTCAAGTTGATTCTTCATTTTAATATAATCATTGACAGCATTTACTGCCGTTAACACAGCGAGCTTATTTACATCTAGCATTGGATTCCTAGAACCGATTTCGCGCATTTTATTGTCAACTAACGAAGCCACATACCGTACGTGACTTTGGCTTTCGGTACCTACGATTACATATTGCTGTCCGTATATATCAACGGTTGTTCTACTTTTATCTGTATTTGACAAGTTAATGCCTCCATTCGAATCAAAGAAATCCTATTCTATATCATAACATGAATAGATATATGTCGAAAAGCGAAACAATCAAGAAAGAAAGAATAACCCATATTTTCCAAATATAAGTCAGGTTTAAGGAGTGTGCCAATATTGGCTAATGTAGTATTAAATCGAAGTTTGTCAGAAATCAATAAGATGCGTGAATTTTATAGCAAGCAGTTAATGCCGAAATTACCACCGGGGAGTGTTTTTTCAGCTAAGACAGCAAATTGTACAATAACAGCCTATAAATCTGGAAAAGTATTGTTTCAAGGGAATGGGAGTGAGGCGGAGGCTGGCAGATGGGGTGGCTCAGGCTCTGATTCGGCACCGAGGGCTAAGTCGGGAACGTCGCCTGCTAAAGCGAAGAGTTCTCCGAAGGGAAATCTGCCTGAAGCGATCAGTCAAATGTCCGTGATTGGTTCAGACGAAGTGGGTACCGGCGACTTCTTCGGTCCCATTACAGTGGTTGCCGCCTATGTAAAAAAGGAAGATATTCCGCTTTTAAGAGAATTAGGTGTGAGAGATTCAAAGGATTTAAATGATGAAAAAATCATTGCGATTGCCAAGGTTATTAAAGATATTATTCCTTTTAGCTTGATGACCTTGAAAAATGAAAAATATAACCAGGTACAGGAATCTGGCATGTCACAGGGGAAAATGAAAGCTATTTTACATAACCAAGCAATCCTGAACGTGTTGGATAAAATTTCACCTGTGAAGCCAGAGGCAATCTTGATTGACCAGTTTGTTCAGGGCAGTACTTATTTTCAGCATGTGAAAAATCAAAAAGCAATCGCTAAGGAAAATGTTTATTTTAGTACGAAGGCTGAGGGCATTCATTTAGCTGTCGCGGCTGCCTCCATTCTCGCACGCTACGCCTTTGTACAGTATATCGATAAGATGAGTGAGTCAGCAGGCTTTAAAATCCCAAAAGGTGCTGGAGCACAGGTTGACGAAGCCGCCGCCAAGCTGATATTGAAAAAAGGTCGCGAAGCGCTGCCGCAATATGTGAAAATGCACTTTGCGAATACAGATAAAGCGATTAAATTAGTGAATAAGAAAATGAACCGGTAGCGAAAGAAAAAGACACTTTGATTAAAGAACAAAGTGTCTTTTCTTATGTTTTTTTATCCTCTTAACACAGCGCCTGCTTTTTCTTCTAAGTCTTTCAGCACTTGCGAGTGTACTTTTGTTACTTCTTCGTCTGTTAAGGTGCGCTCTGGATCTAAATATTTCAGCGAGAATGCAAGTGATTTTTTCCCTGCTTCCATCCGCTCGCCTTCATATAGATCAAAGACTTGAACCTCTTTTAGGAGGCTGCCGCCTGCTGAAAGGATGATATCCCTCAAAGCACCTGAGACTGTTTCCTTATCCACAACAAGAGCAATGTCTCGTGTAATTGATGGGAATCTTGGAATGGACTCATAACGGAGCGGGCCTGTTTCGCCACCAAGAACCGCCTTTAATGAAAGTTCAAATACATACGTATCCTTTAAATCTAATTCTTTTTGCATGATTGGATGAACTTGACCAACAAAACCGATTCTCTCACCATTCAAGTGAATTTCCGCGGTACGACCTGGATGCATGTTATCTACCTGTGCCTGAACATAGGTTACTTGTTCTGTAAGACCTAGCTTTGCAAATAAACCTTCTAAAATTCCTTTTACCACATAGAAATCAACAGCTTTCTTCTCACCTTGCCAAGAATGGCTGTGCCATAAACCAGTGATTGCCCCTGCAAGATGCTCTTGCTCTTCTGGAAGGTCGTCTTGATCATTCGCTAAGAATACTGCGCCTGTTTCATAAACAGCAAGACTATCATGTTGACGGGCACTGTTGTATTTTAATACTTCTAAAAGCTGCGGCATAATGCTTAGACGCAGAATGCTGCGGTCTTCGCTCATCGGCATGGCTAGACGGATGAAATCGCGCTTCTCGAGAGCAAATTGAGCTGCTTTTTCCTCACTTGTTAACGAGTAGGTTACCGCTTGGTACAAGCCTGCACCTTCTAGGTATTGGCGAACGAGACGGCGCTTTTCTTGATAATTAGATAATTTCCCTGGTGTTGATGAACCAATCGGTAAAGTCATAGGAATATTGTCATAGCCGTAAAGCCGTGCCACTTCTTCAATTAAGTCCTCTTCAATCTGGATATCACCGCGGCGCGTTGGAGCTGTAACTGTAATGATATTTCCCTCGATACTTACCACAAATTGCAGGCGGTTGAAGATTTCCTTTACTTCCTGAGCGGTAATCTCGATACCGATTACTTGGTTAATTTTTTCCAAAGTAATTGACACCACTGCAGGCTCGATTGTCATTGTGTCAACTTCAGATGTTCCTTCTAACACTTCGCCGCCAGCGTATTTAGCGATTAAATAAGCTGCACGTTCACCAGCCGCACGAACACGGTTTGGATCTACTCCCTTTTCAAAGCGTGCACTCGCTTCACTTCTTAAGCCGTGGTCTTTCGATGCTTTTCTAATCGTTGCACCGGTAAAATAAGCTGCCTCTAACAATACAGTTGTTGTATCTGAATTAACTTCAGAATTTGCTCCACCCATTACACCAGCTAAGGCAACAGGTTCTGTACCATTGGTGATGACAAGATGATCAGCTGTTAACGTACGCTCTGCATCGTCTAGAGTTGTAAATTTCTCACCATCCTGTGCGCGACGGACAAGAATCTCTTTTGAACCAAGACGATCATAGTCAAACGCGTGAAGAGGCTGGCCGTATTCTAACAAAATGTAATTCGTAATATCTACAACATTGTTATGCGGACGGATTCCCGCAGACATTAGGCGAGTTTGCATCCAAAGTGGAGCCTGCCCGATTTTTACATTTTTGATTACCTTTGCTGCATATAGAGGATTGTCTTCCTTTGCCTCAACTTTTACAGTAATATAATCAGTTGCTTTTTCAGAAACTGGCTGAAGGTCGCTTTCAGGAAGCTTCACTTCTCTGCCAAGGATGGCTGCGACTTCGTAAGCAACACCTAACATACTTAAACAATCTGAACGGTTTGGTGTTAGACCCAGCTCAAGAACTTCATCGTCTCTGTTTAATAATGCAAGGGCATCGCCGCCAACCTCTGTATCCGCTGGGAATACGAAGATTCCTTCTGAATATTCCTTAGGGACAATCTTTCCTTCAATTCCAAGCTCTTGTAGGGAGCAGATCATGCCATTTGATTCTTCTCCGCGAAGCTTTGCTTTTTTTATTTTAAAATTACCTGGCAGCACAGCTCCGACTGTAGCTACAGCTACTTTTTGACCCTGGGCAACGTTCGGTGCTCCGCAAATAATTTGAACGGGTTCACCCTGGCCGATATCTACCTGGCATTTGCTCAGTTTGTCTGCATTAGGATGCTGTACACGTTCAACAACGTGACCAACTACTACGCCTTTAATTCCTTCGTTGAGAACCTCTACACCCTCAACCTCAATTCCGCTTTTGGTGATTTTTTCAGCTAATTCAGTTGCTGATACTCCGGATAAATCCACATAATCCTGGAGCCATTTATATGATACGAACATGTCGTCACTCCTCCTTTAAAATCTAGCGGCTGGCACCAAGGGCTCTAAGGTGAAATGCCTTTGGAAAACCTGCCTTCGCTTTCAAAATATTACTCATGTTTAGCAAATTGTTTTAAGAACCTGACATCGTTTGTATAGAAATGACGGATATCATCGACACCGTACTTTAACATGGCGATACGCTCAGGTCCCATTCCAAACGCAAATCCTGTATATTTCTTAGAATCGTATCCAGCCATTTCAAGCACGTTTGGATGTACCATACCTGCTCCAAGAATTTCAATCCAGCCAGTCTTCTTACATACATTACAGCCGCTGCCGCCGCAAATTTTACAAGAAATGTCCATTTCAACAGATGGTTCTGTGAATGGGAAGAAGCTTGGGCGCAGTCTAATTTCTCGATCATCACCAAACATTTTCTTTGCAAAAACTTCTAAAGTACCTTTTAGGTCGCTCATCCGAATGTTCTCGCCGACCACTAGACCTTCAATTTGCATGAACTGATGTGAGTGAGTGGCATCGTCATTGTCACGACGGTATACTTTACCTGGGCAGATAATCTTGATCGGGCCTTTTCCTTCGTTCTTTTCCATCGTCCGTGCCTGAACAGGTGATGTATGTGTACGCATTAAGATTTCTTCAGTGATATAGAAGCTGTCCTGCATATCTCTTGCAGGGTGGCCCTTTGGCAGGTTTAGCGCTTCGAAATTATAATAATCCTTCTCTACCTCCGGACCTTCTGCAACCTGGTAACCCATTCCAATAAATAAGTCTTCAATTTCTTCAATGATTTTCGTTAACGGGTGATGGTTCCCCACTTTAACTGGGCGGCCAGGAAGAGTTACATCAATAGACTCAGAAGCTAGTTTTTCTAAAACAGCCGCTTCTTCTAATTGCGCTTGCTTTGCTTCCATTTGTGTAGCAATCGCCTCACGTACCTCGTTCGCAAGTGCTCCCATAACAGGACGCTCTTCTGCAGAAAGCTTACCCATTCCGCGCAGCACCTCAGTAATCGGCCCCTTCTTGCCTAAATACGCAACCCGAATATCATTCAACTCTTTTAAGTTCGAAGACTGTTCAATCTTTTGAATCGCCTCTTGCTGCAACTCCTTTAAACGTTCTTGCATGATAATTCCTCCTTTATAATTCGACAAACTTCGGGCGGTGCCTGTCACCACAACAAAAAAACCCCATCCCTGGAAAGGGACGAGGTTTGTGATTCGCGGTACCACCCTTGTAAACACTTATGTATAAAACACTAGCGTTCGCTTCGTTGAGATAACGGCTTATGCCGATGCACCTTTACACATCAAAAGCGGAAGCGCCTTGTCTTGTGGTCCCGGTGCCAACTCGGGAGGTGAACTTCTCCTGTCTTTTCCATAAAAGTGCTTGCAGTCACGGCACTTTCTCCCTAAATGGTCATGAGACACGATACTTTTCTCCGTCATCGTTTTTGGTATTTTCAATTCATTTCAGTATTATATAATAAATTTCGCTCTGATTCAAACAAGTATCGCCTATTTTTTAAAATAATATAACAGGATGCCTGTAGCAACGGCGACATTTAAAGATTCACTTTTCCCATATATCGGGATATAAAGGTTGGCAGTTGTTTTAGAAAGTAGTTCCTTACTAACACCACTTCCTTCATTCCCAACAATTAAGGCAAAACGTTCGCCTGTGGAAGTATTAGTATATGCAGAGGCACCTTCAAGTGCTGTACCGTATACGGGAATATTTTGCTCTTTTAATTTGTCTACCCACTCGGTCAAATCTGCTCTTACTATTGGCAGGTGAAAATGACTCCCCTGTGCCGACCTTAGTACCTTAGAATTATAAACATCGACACTGCCGCGCCCGACAATTACCATATCAATTCCTGCAGCATCCGCAGTGCGAATCATGGTCCCGAGGTTTCCTGGATCCTGCACGGCATCGATTAATAAGTAGGTTTTAGCTTCTCCTGACCCCTGACGGTCTATTTGTCTGCAGATGGCATAAATTCCTTGCGGAGCTTCTGTATCTGTCAGCATATTCGAAATTTCCTCGGTTACGAGTGTGACAGGCACCGATCCAATATCCCAGCGCGGCGGCAGACCGACATTTTCAGAAACAATCACTTCAATTACTTGCTCCTGGTCTTTTAAGGCCTCCTCCACTAAGTGAAAGCCCTCTACTAAAAATGTACCTGATTTGTCGCGTTCTTTTTTTGTTAAAAGTTTTTTCCATTGCTTGACCTGAGGGTTATTGACTGATTGTATATGCTTCAACTTCGTTCTCCTTAAAAAACACTTTATTTTTTCTCATTATAGCCTAATTAAAATACATAATAAAACCAAAAATGAAAATGATAGTAGAGAATAAGGTTAAAAAAGGAGTGCATATTCATGAACTTAAATTTACGTAATGCGATTGTTCATAATGTTACTGGTAATACCCAGGCAGAATTAGAGGATACGATTGTTGATGCAATTCAAAACGGAGAAGAAAAAATGCTTCCTGGTCTAGGCGTTCTCTTTGAGATCATTTGGAAAAATAGCTCAGAGGATGAGAAAAAAGAAATGCTCTCAACTTTAGAGAATGGATTGAAATAAGGAACTGCTGCCGATGCTTGAGTCGGCAGTTTTCTTGTTTTTGTGGTGGATTGTAGGTTTCTAGGTACAAATTGTTGATATCAGCCTCTTATTTGTTAATATCGGCAACTTTTTTGTTGTTATCGGCCTCTTATTTGTTGATATCGGTAACTTTTTTGTTGATATCCAATAAAAATTTGTAGATATCACCCAGAATACTTAGAGAAATACAAAAAAAGATCCCCCGCAAAGCCGAGGATCCTGTCTGTTTATTCAAATTTTAACTTATTAACCGTTTCAGTATCTAATCGCTTGATGACTTCAACGATTAGCTTAACTGCATTCTCATAATCATCACGATGAAGCATGGCCGCATGTGAATGGATATAGCGGGTTGCAATCGTGATTGCTAGTGATGGTACGCCGTTATGTGTCATATGGATGGCACCAGCGTCTGTACCGCCGCCTGGAATCGCATCGAATTGATACGGAATGTTTAATTCATCTGCTAGGTCCGTTACAAAGTCACGCAATCCTTTATGGGAAACAAGAGAGGCATCGTATAAAATGATTTGCGGTCCTTTGCCCATTTTGCTCATTGCTTCTTTTTCAGAAATCCCCGGTGTGTCACCAGCAATCCCTACGTCTACACCAAATCCAATGTCAGGATTGATCGCAGCAGCAGAAGTACGCGCACCGCGAAGGCCAACTTCTTCTTGAATGGTTCCAACACCATATACCTCATTCGGGTGGTCAACACCGTGCAATTGCTTTAACACATCAATCGCAATCGCACAGCCAATTCGGTTATCCCATGCTTTTGCTAACAGCATTTTTTCATTATTCATCACCGTAAATTCAAAGTAAGGAACTACCATATCGCCTGGTCGTATTCCCCATTCCATTGCCTCGTCACGGCTTGAAGCGCCAACATCGATGAACATATCTTTAATTTCAACCGGCTTTTTCCGTGCTTCAGGTGATAGAATATGCGGCGGTTTTGAACCAATTACGCCTAAAACATCACCTTTTTTCGTCACAATTGTCACTCGCTGTGCCAGCATAACCTGAGACCACCAGCCGCCGACTGTTTGGAAGCGAAGGAAGCCTTTATCATCAATTTGTGTAATCATGAAGCCGACTTCATCCAGGTGTCCGGCTACCATAATTTTTGGTCCGCCTTCTTTACCGACCTTCTTGGCAATCAAACTGCCTAATCCATCTGTCGTCACTTCGTCCGCAAATGGTGCTATGTATTTCTTCATTACCTCGCGAACTTCCCGCTCATTACCTGGAATTCCTTTGGCATCTGTTAAATCCTTTAACATCGTTAAGGTTTCATCCAATTTTGCCATTGTTTAGCCCCCTTTTTATGTTTGGTTGACCTTCATTATACAGAAAGTAGTACTAGTTTACAGCTAATAGCCATTTTGTTGTCTTTGATAATTTACTTCGTTTTTATCAAAATATGCTTGTTCGATTTCCACATTTGTTAAACCAAGGAGGCTCGCCAATTGGAAATAGCCGTCAAACATCGCTTGATAATCCTCTAAGCTTTTTGTTTTTCGAAAAATATTAATTTGCTCATAAATGTCGAGGAACTGTTCGGTTACAGTTTGTGATGAGCTTTGATTTGTTAATTCAAAATTACTATTCTGAAAGCCACACTCAATCCCTAATGATAAAATGAAGTGGACCCCATCGACAAATTCCATGAGAATGACTTCTTTTTCTGAAGATGGTTTCACACTCCAAAACTTGAAGCATCGGGTCTCGTTTGCTAGTTCACCGATTTCTACTAGTAAAGCGAGAACCTTTCTATCAAATAAATCCTCATCCTTCAGTCCATGATTTTCTTCAATATGCTGATCCAATGCAGTTTGCATACTGAATAATTTACTAAGTTGCATACATATCCACTCCTAACCTAAATAAAATTATATCAAAATCCGAAAAGGATGAAACTTTTTTCGTTCATCATCGTATATTAGGAAAATTAACTAGGAGGCATACCCATGGTTTGGATACTGCGCTTAGTATTATTGTTCTTAATCTTCTTTACTATTTATTTAATCGTAAAACTTCTTATGACACCTAACCGTAAACTAGAGGCTGCGCGTAAGCAAAAACGTTTCCTCTTTTTAGATGACCAGGAAGTCGTTAAGAATTTCCAACTCACCTATAATGGGGCAGTATTTACAGGAGAAAAATACTTAGGTGCCACAAAAACTGCCATTGATGTCGTTTCCATCACGATTTCACCGGAGACCACCACCACTCTCAAAGGGCTGGTCAAAGAGGATTTTTATTTTATTGAAAAAAAGATCAAAGAAAAATACCCTCTAGCCGAAATCAGCTGGAAAAGTCCGATAAAGGAATTTTTAGAACAAAAATAAAAGCCGCAATTAGCGGCTTTTCACATTCTCTCTGAAAAACACCCTCCACTTAATGACATTTTGTTTTTCTCTGAGGAGATAGACCAAAACTGTAAGGGTGAGTAGGAAGATTAATATGATACTAGGGGTAAATCTGCTGATATATTCACCAAAAATCGTGTAGACCAATGCAATTGGAATATTCGTAACGAACGATGCCTTTAGATATTCCCTAAATTCAGGTTTTCTCTGCATCAGACAAAAATTCAGCAAATGATAATGAACGAAAGGGATTAGTCTTAAGAGCGCAATCTGTCCTGTTGTAAGGTTGCGGTATTCACCAAACCAGCGATTTTTCACCTTCACCAACTTTTCATGTGTTTTCGGCATTTTATCAATGAAGACATAGAAAAAAACACTGACTCCCATTAAACCAATTATGGTTAAAACCGTCCCCCACAGTGTTCCAAATAAAATCCCACCTGCAATGACAACTACCGATACCGGGATAAATAAGAATGATCTAACTAAATGAAAGATTATAAAGGCCAATGGAGCCAAAATCCCGCCTGCTTCTGCCACTACAAACAGTAAAGCCAGATCCTCATTCATTTAACATTCCCCCTGGAAGTTAAACTTGTTGTATTTAAAGCATATAAAAAGAGCCATGCTGTTATGTCAACATAGCCCAAAAATAACTAAATAGTCCTAATTCAATCACCGCAAGAAGTGGAAAGCCAACCTTAAATGTTACATGCTTTGTCTTATGACGATAAAGCTGCATTCCAACTGTTGTCCCCACAGCCCCTCCGAGTAATGCCACAAGCCATAACGACTTCTCGCTGATCCGGTACTGACGTTTTTTAGCCCGTGACTTATCAATGCCCATCATCATGAAACCAACGAGATTTATAATGAAATAAGCTCCTTCGAAATATGCCATTCTCAGCCACTCCCTATAGAAAAAGCCATCCTCACGAAGGAGAATGGCCGTTATATTTATTACTTGTTTTGTTGTGCTTTTGCTACGTTTGCTAATTCAGCAAATGCTGCAGCGTCACTTACTGCTAATTCAGCAAGCATTTTGCGGTTTACTTCGATACCAGCAAGCTTTAAGCCATGCATTAAACGGCTGTAAGAAAGACCGTTGATGCGTGCTGCTGCGTTGATACGAGTGATCCAAAGTTTGCGGAAGTCGCGCTTCTTTTGACGACGATCGCGGAATGCATACATTAAAGATTTCATAACCTGTTGGTTAGCTACTTTGTATAATGTATGTTTTGAACCGAAATAACCTTTTGCTAATTTAAGAACTTTTTTACGACGCTTGCGCGTTACAGTACCGCCTTTTACACGTGGCATGTAATTTCCCTCCTAGATAAATCGAGATTGCTCGAGATTACTTAATGTTTGTTAATAAGAAACGAATGCGCTTGTAATCGCCTTTAGATACGATAGAAGCTTTGCGAAGTTTACGCTTAGCTTTTGTAGATTTGTTTGCAAATAAGTGGCTTGTGTAAGCGTGAGAACGCTTCAGTTTACCAGAACCAGTCTTCTTGAAACGCTTTGCAGCGCCGCGGTGTGTTTTCATTTTTGGCATAGGGGTAGTCCTCCTTATTACTTTTCAATTTTCGGTGCAAGTACGAGGAACATGCTGCGTCCATCCATCTTTGGATGAGACTCGATTGTCGCAACTTCCTTACACTCTGAAGCAAAACGGTCTAGAACGCGTTGACCGATTTCTTTATGGGTAATCGCCCGGCCCTTAAAACGGATTGAAGCTTTTACCTTGTCGCCTTTTTCCAAGAACTTAACAGCATTACGAAGCTTTGTATTAAAGTCATGCTCATCAATCGTTGGGCTTAGACGAACTTCTTTTGTTGTAATGATTTTTTGATTCTTACGAGCTTCTTTTTCTTTCTTCTGCTGCTCGAATTTGAATTTGCCATAGTCCATAATTCGGGCTACTGGAGGCTTTGCATTTGGTGCAACAAGTACCAAATCAAGATTTACTCTTCCAGCAATCTCCAACGCTTCGTTTTTGGATTTAATTCCTAACTGTTCGCCATTCTGGTCAATTAAGCGAACTTCGCGAGCGCGAATACCCTCATTTAACAACATGTCTTTGCTAATAATTAGCCACCTCCAAGGTTAATCACGAATACAACGTTCGGGTCAAGAAGCTTGAGAAAGCTCTCCCTTTCAAACCTGACTTATGACTCTAAGTTGCACCGGCAAGTATTGAAAAACTTTTTAGATGCTTTTTTTACAAATAAAAAAGTGCGGATGAATACACCCACACTTTTACAGAACATAAGTAATAAAACAAAAAGTTCACGTAAAACCTGCCAACTGCTCTTTCGCGTCAATCAGGTGAGAAGCGGGTGCTTCTTCTTTTTTCCCTAAAACAGTATTCAATTTTTACCTTGATAACTATAACATAAACAAAGACGTGTTGTCAAACAACCATTTGTTTATGACAACGAAATTTATTTTAACAAGAAACAAAAAATTATTCAACATTTATTTTTTAGATTCTAAAAAACAAAAGGGAAGCTGACCTTCCCTTTTGACAACCTTACCCTCTTTGTACTTCTGCTTTCAACGCTGCTAAAAACTCAGAGAATGGCGCTGTTGCTGACTTTTGCTCTCCATATTTACGGACATTAACAGCATTTTCTTCCACTTCTTTATCCCCGACAACAAGCATATATGGGATTTTTTGCATCTGTGCTTCACGAATTTTATAACCGATTTTTTCATCACGACCATCTAATTCAACGCGGAAGCCTTCGTTTTGAAGCTGTTCCTGAACCTGCTTGGCATAGTCATAATGAACTCCCGGAGAAACTGGAATTACCTGTACCTGTACTGGTGCCAGCCAAGTAGGGAAAGCTCCCTTGTATTCTTCGATCAAGAAAGCAACGAAACGTTCCATCGTGGAAACTACCCCACGGTGGATTACGACTGGCCGGTGCTGCTTACCATCTTCGCCGACATAAGTTAAGTCGAATCTTTCAGGCAATAAGAAGTCCAATTGAACAGTTGAAAGTGTTTCATCCTTACCTAATGCTGTTTTAACTTGAACATCAAGCTTCGGACCATAGAATGCTGCTTCGCCTTCCGCTTCATAGTAGTTTAGACCAAGGTCGTCCATCGCTTCTTTCAGCATTCCTTGTGCTTTTTCCCACATCGCATCATCATTGTAGTACTTTTCAGTATCCTGAGGATCACGATAAGATAAGCGGAAGCTATAATCATTAAGATTAAAGTCCTTATAAACAGCTAGAACAAGGTTAACAACGCGCTTGAATTCATCTTTAATTTGGTCTGGACGAACAAAGATATGGGCATCATTTAACGTCATCCCGCGTACACGCTGAAGTCCTGAAAGAGCCCCGGACATTTCGTAGCGATGCTGTGTTCCAAGCTCGGCAATTCGAATTGGAAGCTCACGATAGCTGTGAATCGCATTTTTATATACCATCATGTGATGTGGGCAGTTCATTGGACGTAAAACCAGCTGTTCATTGTCCATCTCCATTATAGGGAACATATCTTCTTGATAGTGATCCCAGTGCCCTGAAGTTTTATATAAATCTACACTTCCCATAACTGGAGTATAGACATGATTGTAGCCAAGACGCTGTTCTTTATCAACAATATAACGCTCAATCACTCGGCGAATCGTTGCTCCTTTTGGCAGCCATAATGGCAGACCTTGTCCAACCAGCTGTGAACTTGTGAAAAGACTGAGTTCTTTACCGATTTTACGGTGGTCTCGCTCTTTCGCTTCTTCAAGCAAACGAAGGTGTTCGGCTAAATCTTCCTTTTTAAAGAAGGCTGTGCCGTAAATACGCTGTAACATCTTGTTATCGCTGTTACCGCGCCAGTAAGCACCGGCAATACTTAAAAGCTTAAACTCCTTAATTTTGCCTGTTGATGGAACATGAACACCGCGGCATAAGTCAGAAAAGTCGCCCTGTTCATAAATAGTAACTGTTTCTTCATCAGGGATCGCTTCAATTAATTCAAGCTTATACGGATCATTGATTTGCTTAAAGAATTGCACGGCTTCGGATCGTGAGACTTCTTTGCGAACCACTTCAATATTCTCGTTAACGATCTTGGCCATTTCTTTTTCAATTTTTGGAAGGTCTTCAGGTGTTAAAGATTCTTCAAGGTCGATATCATAATAGAATCCACCTTCAATAACAGGTCCTACACCAAGGTTAGCGTTTGGATAGAGGCGTTTAATCGCCTGTGCCATTAAGTGTGCTGTACTATGGCGCAGGATTTCTAGCGCATCTGGCGAGTCCTGTGTAACAATTTCTATTGAACCGTCTTCAAGGATGGGACGGCGAAGATCATATAATTGGCCATTCACTTTACCTGCAATCGCCTTTTTCTTAAGGCCTGGACTAATCGAAAGGGCAATATCTTCCGTTGTTGTTCCCTGAGAAAACTCCTTTACTGCTCCATCTGGAAACGTAATTTTCACAACGTTTGACATACTTGTTCCTCCTCTAATTTTTCTTAAAAAAAAATAAAAAAACCCGTCCCTGGAAAAGGGACGAGTTTAATAAACACGTGGTTCCACCCAATTTTTTATTTCTACAAAAAAAGAAATAACTTATTGTTTGGGTAACGGTTGTCGCCGTCAGCGATTACTGGCTTCGGTAAAGAAGGGTTCACAGCTGAAGTTTAAAGGCGGTAAGTATTTATCCCGTGCTAGGAGGCTTCCAGCCATGTCCTCCCTCTCTGATAAACCGTAAAAAAATACTATTGTCCTTATCATTACTTTTTATTCGTTATGTTACTATGTAGTGTATTATAATGACTAGATTTTAAAAAATCAAGAGACATCAGTACAATAGTATATATTTTTTAAGCACCGTTTTCTTTTGCCCTTTGTTCCTCATTATACGTCTGCCTGGTTCCACGTAAACCCTTGAATGGTTTAATGGTTACTCTCTCCTCAAAAATACTTTTAATGGTCCGCACCAGAGGTTCCTCTGGATTCTTGGTGTAAAGGTGAATCGTTGTCGGCGCAATGGACAAAAGTGGTGCAATCGAAGCAGAATCAACATAAACAGGATGGTTAAAAAGAAGTTTGCGGTCAATCATCTTCGTTAATTCACCCCGTTTTATTTCCACAAGTTGATCGTTGTAAAAAGTGATTTCGTCATCAAACAAAAGATGGAGTGTTTCAATTTTAGGTTCACGGTCTGCTAAGAATTCCCGAAGCATTTGGACAAATATTTGATATTCCTGCTCCATTTTATACTCATCAATTGAAATTTCTACATAGCTTTCTAAGGCTTGAAGATATGGTCGCAATCGAAACTTTAAGAATGAATCAAACGAAAAAGATACATTATGTTGAAACATTTCATCAATCGCTTCCTTGATTTTTGTATCCTCCATATTTCCCTGGATAAAGGCAGCAAGATCTTCCCTTTCCCCTTCAAGTACCGAATAAATTATATCTATAATTTGCTGCTGCTCCTCCGGGTCTTCGAAATAATATTGTTCCGTTAATATCGATCGTAACCAATCATCGCGCTTAATTTTAGTGATAAACTCCAAAAACGCTGTTTTAATACTGTCAAATGCTGTTCTTGTTAAGCTATTATCCAAAACCTTTACTATATGTCGATCTTCTGAAAGAAGAATTTTAGGATTATCAAGATTATATTGTAAGCTCATCAGCATGTGATTATAAAACCTTTTCGCATCCAACTTATTTTGGAAGATGATTTCTGCCAACCAAATCCCCCCTCTTGGCTAGTCTTTGTTTTACTATTTATATGGGGGACTTGGCCAAAATAGAAGTTAAGACAGTGGTGCTTTTCGATTATCTTAAGAAAAAATTAGAAAATAAAAGGATTACCGTGAAAATCATCGGTAATCCCTGCTTTTTATCCTAATCCTGATACCCTTAATTTCGGCGGTTTGGTCCATCAACTAACACGGGCTCGCTTAGGTGACGAATTCTTTCCATAATCCTGCGTGCTTTCATTTTTTCTTCTTCACCACGCTGGCTATAGGTTAAATGATGCTCTAGACCCTGAAGATCAAAATTCGATGTGAAAAAGGTCGGAAGATTTTCTAGCATTCGGAATTGCAATATTGGCCCTAGGATTTCATCTCTTGTCCAGCTAGAGACAGCCTCTGCACCAATATCATCGAGCATAAGAATCGATTCTTTCTTTAAAGCTTCAATTTTCTCGTTCAAAGTAGAATCTCCTATGGCACTTTTCATTTCCCGCAGCAGTTCAGGGACATAGACAATCATAGAGGAGATTTGCTTTTTGGCAAGTTCATTGGCAATCGCGCCAAGTAGATACGACTTGCCTACACCAAATTTCCCATATAAGTATAATCCCTTCTGTTTAACACCTTTTTCATAGTTCATTAAGAAGGTCGCTGCTTTATCTAAGGCATCAAGTCTGCCGAAATCTCCTTCATAATCTTCAAAGCTTGCTTCAAGAATATCCCTTGGCACATAAAGGCTCTTGATCAGCTTTTCATTTTTCTTCTTTTCATCTGCCATGACCTTTCTTTGACAGCGTTTATATACGACATCAATTGAATTGCGTGTCATTACCAATTCTGGGCTGTACCCTTTCATGAAGTTCATACAGCCTTCCAAGCTGGGGCAATCATCGCAATTCTTGCTCAGGTTCGTGTATTCGTATAATTTGCTCATGCTTTTTTCAATGACGGCTGAATTAATTTCAGCCTGATGCAGTTTGATAAATGCTTGAATATCCGGATTACTAAGAACAGCTTGACGCTGCTGTTCATACCGTTTTTGAAAATTCTCATTGGAGGCTAATCGCTTCAAGGTTTGATTTATTTTCTCCATACTTATTCACCCTTACTTTCTAAAGGCCTTTAACTTCTCTTCAATCGCCCGTTTCTTTTTTTCTAGCTCTAGATCAACTTCTTTAGCAGAACTATCTTTAACGGCTTCTTTAGCCGTATCATCAAACCAATCCGGAAGGACCTCCGTTCGAATTGGCTTTTGTTGTTTCGAAGTTTTGGTTGTTTTCTTATTTTCACTCCAGCTAATATAGGTCCGGTGCTCGCTTTTTGCAAGTTCCATTGCCTCTTTAACCGTTTTTACCTGTTTCCTTGCCCAGTGTCCTGCGATCTTTTCAACATACCCTTTTGTCAGTTTCATATCCGTTTTTAGCATCACAAATTGAATTAACACATTTATAACACCAGGGAGCAGCTTTTGCTTAAACATGACTTCTTCGATGATTTGGATATCAGACTTGGAAGGCTCACCGCCTCCTTGCAAGTCTTTAAGGACACCAAGCGGTGAAGTCGTTTCTAAATAAAGAATTAATCTTTCTTCCTGTGTTTTCGGTTCTTGTTGTTGAACCTTATGAACGGGAGGCTGTGTGCGCTCGATTAAATTCGGAAGCTGATCATGATTAACATATTGATACCAATCTCGGGCACCTTTTCTAAGTTCCTCAATATCAATTTCATTATTTTCATTAACGGCTGAAAGAACGATGTTTTTCATTTGAATCGCATCGATATTATAAAGAAATGCAAGATTGCTAATCACTTCTTTAATTTTCGTCGTTAAAGCTTTTTTAGGAAGTAGTGAATCTCCCAATCCTGCAGTTAACACCTCAAAATTGAAGGTATCTGTCATAATTTGAATCGGTTTTTGTTCCTTCCGGCCAATAAATTGTTGATTGTCACCTGCATTGAGTTCACCTGCATGATCCTGCATGTATTGAAGACTGTCAGGAGTTGCAGAAGCAAACACATCCTGGAACGACCTGGTCACTTCCATATATTCCTCAGCCTGTGGCTTCTGCTGATCACTGAAAAAGCGTTTAAGCCGGGCAAAGTGGTTCTTGCCTATTTTCCTGTATAAATAAATATTTAACATTCCATCAAGAAAAAATTGCTCTGGGCTTAAAGGAGGATGTAGTTCATAAATAAATGAACGGTCGCCATCGTCATTTTTGACATACGTTCTCAGCAACCCAATTCCTTCTAGTTTCAATCTTGCTTCATGTATATCCTTTAAATTAATGCCTAACAGATTCATTAATAAGTGATGTGAGGAGGATTCAGACCAAAGCCTATTATCCTCAAGCTCCGCCCAGAGTGTCATATACAAACTAAAGCAAGAGGATCCAATCAAAGGCTGATACAAAAAAGTCAGCACTTTCCGATCATACTCATGCAGCAACCCATTTGACGCTACAATATAACGGTCAATCGGAATTAATTCCTGCCAATGCTGCGCCATCTCCTTCAAACCTTTCTTAATTAAGTGGAAAAAGAGCCAAAACAGATTTAGCTCTTTAGGATTTCTCTTTATTGATAAGCTCTTTTAATTCCTCAATAAACACATTTATATCCTTAAATTGACGATAAACAGAAGCAAATCTTACATAGGCGACTTCGTCAACATGTGCAAGACGGTCCATGACCATTTCGCCAACCAATTCGCTTTTTATCTCAGAAATCCCTTGATTCCTAAGTTCCTTCTCTACCCCTTGTGTAATATCTTCTAATTCCTTTAAAGCAACAGGGCGTTTTTCACATGCCTTAATGAGACCGCGTAAAATTTTATCACGGCTAAATTCCTCACGTGTCCCTTCCTTTTTTACCACAATGAGCGGGATTTCCTCAATCTTTTCAAACGTCGTGAAGCGATATCCACATTCCTCGCATTCACGCCTTCTCCGAGTAGCACGTCCATCATCCACTGGCCGAGAATCAAGCACACGTGTACCATAATTTTGACATGAAGGGCATTTCATGTTGAATCAGCTCCTAAATCTAGCCTAACACTTATAACGATAAGCTTTTCTAATAATATCTTATAAAAAAGAAAACCTTAACACAAGAAGATATTATCTAGTTTTGATCGGGCTATGTAATTTATTGATACGCTCATAGTATGAGATAATACGCTTTTTCAATGTTGGATTGATGCCAAGGAGCGCCATCTTTTCTGTCGAAATATTAAAGTCTATTGCCGTTTCTAACGGTTTAACAGACACGATGGTAATAATTAAAAAACAAGGAATAGGTTTCGATACTTCCACCGCAATTTCGCCATGTTCTTTCGATACAGTCACAATCCTGCAATCTGCATCTTCACGAAATAATTGTTCAACCGATTGAAAAATCTGATTAAACGTCCCTTTATAGTAATGTGTTTTTAATGAATCATCCCTGTGCTTATCTGATGTTTCGATGTGTTTCCTAAAACGTGTAAATAAATCACTAATACCCATAATTGCCTCCTAAATGTGTTCTTAGTTTTATTTTACATCATTTTAAAGGAAAATAGAAAAAGAGGTGTAAATAAAATACACCTCTTAGCACATTTGTTATTAATAAGTATTATAGAACCTTAGTTTGTCTAACTTGTACTGGACCCATACCACGTGGAATCTCAATATTTTCACGAGTTTGCGCATTCAATGCCTCAGCAATGTAATCAGCAGCAATGTTTGGATTTAAATCACCGCAAGTATAAACATCAATGCTCGCATATCCATGCTCAGGGAAGCTGTGGATTGTTAAGTGTGACTCAGAAATAATTACTACTCCGCTAACACCTTGTGGTGCAAATTTATGAAAAGCTACCTCGCGGATTTCAGCACCTGATTTAAGAGCGGCCTCAACAAAAGTTTGTTCAATAAAGTTCATATCATTCAGTTTTTCAAAATCGCATCCCCATAATTCAGAGATTACGTGACGACCCATTGTTTCCATATTCAATTCCCCCTCTAACCAATTTCGATCCATTCTTAAAACCATAGTATTGATGGTATTTTGCAATCACCACGGGGGAAAGTTAGTCCAAAGAGGTCCTAACCCTTTAAGTAATCACAGGCTACCTAATTTCAAGAAGTTCACGATGACTAGTATACTAATTTTATATTTCTTTTGCAACCTATCAATCTAAAATTTTTTCTCTTTTGCGGATAATGGTTAGGAGGGCACCTATAATGATCATTTTTCTATGTAATTTGTCATACGCTTCTAAGGGTTGCGGCTCTAAAAACGACAAAAATGCTGCCTGGACGACAGCATTTTGCTTTGATTAGCTGACTTTTACTTGCTTAGCTTTTGCCATTTCGCCAACTACATGCATTGTGAGATCAACTACGCGTGAAGAATAGCCCCATTCATTGTCATACCACGCTAACACCTTCACTTTTCTTTTGCCCATTACCATGGTTGATAAACCATCAATAATCGCAGAATGTGAATTTGTATTAAAATCAACCGACACAAGCGGTTCCATTGTTATATCCAATATTCCCTTTAATGGTCCATTTTTCGCTTCATTAAAGGCTCGGTTAATATCGTCAAGCGTTACATCCACATGTAAGTCGACCACTAAATCTACTAAAGAAACATTCGGTGTTGGCACACGCAGTGCCATCCCATGTAATTTACCTTTTAATTGCGGCAGGACTAACGCTAATGCTTTAGCAGCCCCGGTAGAAGTTGGAATAATAGATTGTCCACAAGCCCGTGCTCGACGTAAGTCTTTATGTGGATTATCGATATTCCGCTGGTCGTTCGTGTATGAGTGAATGGTTGTCATTAACCCGTTTTCAATCCCAAATTTATCCTCCAAAACCTTTGCCACTGGTGCTAGACAGTTGGTTGTACACGAAGCATTTGAGATCACATCATGATGTTGAATATCAAGCATATCTTCATTCACGCCCATAACGATAGTTACATCTTCATTTTTTCCTGGAGCAGTTAGAATCACTTTTTTTGCACCTGCATCCAGGTGAAGACTTGCCTTATCACGAGAATTGAATTTACCTGTTGCCTCAATTACTACATCTATATTGAGCTCTTTCCATGGCAGTTGTTCGGGATTACGATTATTTAATAAGCGAATTCTCTTCCCATTCACAACTAGTTCATGGTCTAAAGCAATGACATCCCCGTTAAATTGCCCGTGAATTGTGTCATACTTAATTAAATGTGCTAATGTTTCTGCTGGATAACTTGCATTTATGGCGATTATATCAAGTTTATTTTCAAGGATTGCTTTACGAAAAACCATCCTTCCAATTCTCCCAAACCCGTTTATTGCAATTCTCCCCTTCATTTCACGGCCCCTTCCTTATAAGTGTTATACTTTTGAGTTGTATTGTTGTAATTAGTATAACATATTTAAAGAAAAGAGTGATATATAAACGTGCGGATTTTTATAATGTTTTACTATTCAGATAATTACTGCTTGCAACAAAAAAGAAGGGAATCATCATCCCTTCTAATCTTAAACTCCCCAGCTCTTTAAGATCTCTAGCAGCTGCTGTTTGGTTTCGTTTATGGAGCCGTTGTTGTTGATAACGGCGTCTGCTAATGAGATTTTATCAGATAGGGGCATTTGTGAGTTTATTCTGGCCTCTGCATCCTCTAAGGACAGATTGTTTCGCTCCATTAGCCGCTTTAATTGAATTTCTCTGTCCACGTAGACAAGGATTGTCTTTTCAACCATGGAAGTAAGCTTGCTTTCAAACAGAAGCGGGATATCAAGGACAACTACTTTTTCTCCGGTTTGTATAGCAGCATCGGTTTGGTCTTTCATTCTTTTTCTAACGTCAGGATGGACAATGCCATTCAGTAACTGCCGTTTTTCAGCATTATGGAAAATGACCGATCCGAGTTTTTGCCGGTCTATCTCACCATTCTCTAATAGAATTTCTTCCCCAAACTCTGCGATAATTTTCAGATAGGCCGGTTCGCCTTTTTCAACAGCCCGGCGTGCCTCTACATCTGCATCGACGATTACGATCGCCATTTCCTTTAACATATTGGATACTGTACTCTTTCCACTGGCAATACCGCCTGTTAATCCGATTACAAGTGACATTAGTATATCCTTTCTATCGCGTCATATTTTGAGTATTCCGATAATAATTAATAAAATTCCTGGCAGGATCGTAAATTTCTGCACGTAATCGATTCTATGAAAGAATCTCCCGCACTTTATCCCTAATAAAAGAAATAGAGAGCTCATTACGGCAACACTAATCGCTAAATAGTACGGGGAAAAACCTAACATAGCTGCTCCAATACCAGCACCAAAGGCATCTAGTGACAAGGCAAAGCCTAACATAAATGCTTCAATACCAGTGATCGTACCCGATTGGTCAAAGTCAGCCGACATCGGTTTTCTTAATATATTGATAGCGATTCCTAAAGAACGGATTTCAAAATGAACAATTGTTTTTTCGCACTTGACCTTTTCCTTTTCTTTCTCGGGCCGGAAAAATTGATACAGTACCCAGGCACCCAGACCAATGAGAATGAATCCGCCAAGACTTTTCGTAATGCCCGGAGAAAGAACTTGTTCAAGTGCATGTCCTATGGAAACCGCAATAATTAAGGATATAGCAGAACAAGTAGCAATAATAAGCACTGATTTGATTGGCAAAACCATGCGCCTTAAGCCATACGTAAAACCAACACTAAAGCTGTCAAGGCTTAGCGCAAAAGCTAGCAAAAGAATGGAGATCAAATGAAACATGGTGTAAAGGGCTCCTTCCGTCAATCACTACGATAGTATATGGAAGGAGCCCATCCATTGTTAAAAAAAAGGCTCTGGACCTTTATAGTTTTTGGCACTGCGGGCAGAAATGAGTTCCTCTGCCGCCAACCGTTGTTTTCTCTAGTGGAGTGCCGCAGTTTTTACATGGTTCTCCTTTCCGCCCATATGCGTATAACTCGAGTTGAAACATTCCAATTTCGCCTTGAGTGTTAACGTAAGAACGGATTGTACTTCCCCCTTTTTTTACTGCTTCACTTAATGTATCAATGATTTCTCTGTGCAATACTGCAATTTCGGCCTCATTCAAGGAGTTTGCCGGTCGTTCAGGATGAATACCTGCCCGGAATAACGCCTCATCTACATAAATATTTCCTAGTCCAACCAATATTTTTTGGTCCAATAGTGCGGGTTTCACTTTTCGATTGGTCTTTTTAAGCTTTTCATGTAAAAATTCTTTCGTAAATTCTTCAGAAAAAGGTTCAGGTCCGAGTCCAATTAGCGGTGGTTTTTCAAACTCCTCACCTTTTTTATACAAGTGCATCGTCCCAAATTTACGGACATCACGGTATCTTAATTCGCTTCCATCAGTGAAATGAAACAAGACATGTGTGTGCTTATCAAAGGTCTCTTCTTTTGGATAAAGTCCGTATTTCCCTTCCATCCGCAAATGTGAAACTAATGCGTAATGATCGGTATAGATAATAAGAAACTTTCCTCTTCTGCCCACATCCTCTATGGTTTCACCTTTAAGGGCATCGATAAATTGTTCGATCTCTACGGGATTTTTAATTATTTTTGGCCAAAAGATAGTTATTTTTTCAATTTGTTTATTCGAGACAAGCTGTTTTAGCGTTTTCCTTACGGTTTCAACCTCTGGCAGTTCAGGCATATGGGACCCCTTTCATAGGTTGTTTACTAGCAGTGTGCGGACCTAACTCCTACCTATTTCGCATCGAACCAGCTTGGTCCATACGCGTAGTCTACCTTTAGCGGTACTTTCAATTCTAAGGCTTGTTCCATTACCAAAGGCACTAGTTTCTTTAATGTTTCCAGTTCTTCCTCTGGTGCTTCAAAAATCAGTTCATCATGTACCTGAAGCAGTAAACGTGTTTTTAAGCCTTGATCCTTTAATGCTTCAGCCATATCAATCATCGCCTTTTTGATGATATCAGCTGCACTTCCTTGGATTGGAGTGTTCATCGCTGTTCTTTCTGCAAAGCTTCTTAGGTTGAAATTACGGCTTGTAATTTCGGGAATATATCTTCGTCTATGCAGTAAAGTGGATACGTAGCCTTTTTGTTTAGCCGAATGAATAATAGTATCCATATACTCTTTTACACCAGGATAGCTGTCCAAATACCGTTCAATAAATTTCCCAGCCTCTTTCCGTGTGATACCTAAGCTCTGTGAAAGCCCGTAATCACTAATTCCATAAACGATTCCAAAGTTGACTGCCTTTGCATGGCGACGCATGTTTGAAGTGACATCCTCGGCATCAACGTGAAAAACCTCCATCGCTGTTTTTGTATGGATATCAAGGTCATCCTTGAAGGCCTGGATTAGCTTTTCATCCCCAGATATATCAGCAAGAACTCGTAATTCAATTTGCGAATAGTCGGCCGCAAAAATGACCCAGCCTGGTTCTGAAGGGATAAAGGCTTGACGAATCTTCCTGCCTTCCTCAAGACGAATCGGGATATTCTGCAGGTTCGGGTCAATGGAACTCAGTCTGCCCGTTGTCGTTAAGGTTTGTTGGTATCTAGTATGAACCTTGCCCGTTTTTGGATGAATCACCTTTAATAGTCCTTCAATATAGGTTGATTGCAGCTTTCCTAACTGCCTGTAATGGAGGATATATTCGATAATTTCATGATCTTCGGCAAGTTTTTCTAGTACATCTGCTGAGGTCGAATAACCTGTCTTCGTTTTCTTTAAGGCTGGCAGATTTAATTTTTCAAAAAGAATGACACCTAATTGTTTAGGAGAATTGATATTAAACATTTCTCCAGCTAACTCATAGATTTTTGCTTCAATGTCCAAAAGTCTGTCATGGATCTCTCCGCCCATCCTTTGCAGGCGTTCTTCATCCACCTTAATTCCACAAGACTCCATATCCGCTAGAATTAGTGATAAAGGCATCTCAAGATCTGCAAACAATTCATATTGTTCATTTTTATATAATTCTTCTTCTAGCAAATTCTTTAAGTCTAACATCGCCACACTTTTACGAACCAAATGCTCTGCTAAAAGGTTTGTCTTTGGAATGCTTCGCTTTGCCCCTTTACCATAGAAGGATTCATCACTTTGAAGATTCCTCACTCCAAAGTATTTCGCAATGGACGCAAGATCTTCGATTGTTTCAGACGGATTAATAATGTAAGCTGCCATTAGAATGTCAAAGTTAACACCTTTTAAATGGATATCGTGTCTTCTTAAAGATACCTCAGAACGTTTTACATCATAGACCGTTTTCTTTTTTGTTTCATCCTCTGCCCATTTTTTGAAGCTAGTTGATTGAATAGCAGAACTGGCAGGCAAATAGAAATACCCTTTTTCATTCACAATTGAAAAGCCAATAATGTCGGCATAATGATAATTATCATCAAGCATCTCTACATAAAAATAATTTTCATCTGCAAAAATTTCATCGGTAATATGTTCAACTGTTTCAAATTCAAGGTCTTCGAGGACTACCTCCTCCGTTCCAGAAGGATCTTCTCCAAGCTTGTCCAATAGGGTATTGAAGCCAAGTTCTTTGAATAACGACACAATTTTATCTCTTACATACCCCTCATATAGGATGTTATCTACATCCACCTCTACTGGGGCATGCCTCTCAATCGTTGCAAGTTCCTTACTCATGATCGCCTGGTCTTTAAATTCGGTCAGTTTCTCTTTTAGCTTATTTCCGCTTACTTGTTCAATCGAGGCTAATAAATCCTCAAGAGTTGAAAATTCCTTTAAAAGCTTAATCGCCGTTTTTTCACCTACACCTGGAACACCAGGAATATTATCAGAAGAATCACCCATTAACCCTTTCATATCAATAATTTGTTCAGGGGTTAAACCATACTTCTCCATAATATGTGCAGGAGTATATTCTTCAATATCCGTAATCCCTTTACGTGTGATACCAACTGTTACCTTCTCTGAAGAAAGCTGTGTTAAATCTTTATCCCCAGAGATTACCTTTACCTCATACCCGTCTTTTTCAGCGGTAAGTGCAAGTGTTCCGATAATATCATCGGCTTCATAATTTTCCAGCTCATATCTTTTGATCCCGTAAGCATCTAGTAGCTCACGTATATAAGGAAATTGCTCAGACAGTTCAGGGGGAGTCTTTTGCCTGCCTCCCTTATATTCTCCAAAGGTTTTGTGGCGAAAGGTTGTTTTCCCTGCATCAAAGGCTACAAGCATATGTGTCGGCTTTTCATCCTCAATGATTTTCATTAACATCATCGTAAAACCGTACACGGCGTTCGTGTGAATTCCTTTATCATTATTTAGAAGCGGCAGCGCAAAAAAAGCGCGGTAAGCTATACTATTTCCATCAATTAGTACCAGTTTTTTCTGTTCCATCAAATTTCCCCTTCCAGTCATTACATATACTTTTGAAGGACAATGATAAATTCACTGCCTTCACCAACTTTACTTCTCACTGTTATATGTCCGTGATGAGCTTCTACTAAATGCTTTACTATCGCTAGACCCAGCCCAGTCCCGCCTGAGTCTCGGCTTCTCGCGCGGTCGACACGATAAAAACGTTCGAAGATTCTTGGTATTTCATTGGCAGCAATCCCGACTCCGGTATCTATCACATGTACAGCTACCTTTTTCCCATGATCAACGATTGATACCTTTACATCTCCTTTTGCTGGGGTATATAAAATGGCATTTGTTATTAAATTGATAAAAATTTGTTTTAGTCGATCAAAGTCCCCCTGGATGTATAAATCATTAAGTGTACATTCAAGACTAAGATTAATTTCTTTTGCATATGCCTTTTTATCAAGCATGGTATTGACATCTTTCAGCAACGTAACCAAATTCACTTTTTGGATATGGAGCCTAAATTCTTGGTGTTCGATTTTTGATAGATCGAGCAAATCCTGAATGAGCGACTGCAGCCGGTCACTTTCTTTGTTAATAATGGATAGGAAAGCTTCTAATGTTTCTTTATTGTTCATCGCCCCATCTAAAAGTGTTTCTGCAAAACCCTTAATAGATGTAACAGGCGTTTTTAATTCATGAGATACATTGGCAACAAAGTCTTTCCTCATCTGCTCCAGTTTTTTTAACTCAGTAATATCATGGAAAACAAGCAAAACACCCTTCCATACATTGTTTGTCCCAATTATTGGTATACCATACGCGACAAAGTATCTTCGCTCAATCGCTAACGGCAGCAGCAGGTGTTTACTAACTTTTTGCTCCGTCCGGAACACTTCTGCGATTAAATCACTTACTTCCTCATGCTCAATGATTTCATAATATAGCTTATACATATAATCGGATGACTTAACTTGGAAGATATCAACATAGCCTTTGTTAACTAAATTTATGTATCCCCTGCTATCAATTAACAGTAGTCCGGCTTCCATATTCTCAATCAAAGCCGTCAGCCTGTCTTGTTGCATTTCCTGTGCTTTTTTCATTTCTTCAAGATTCTGTGCCAGCGTATTGATGGATGTACTCAACATACTCGTTTCATTCATGCCATTTGAAACTGACCTTGCTCGATAATTTCCATTTGCAAGCTCTATGGCTGCGTTTGTTGCTGATTCGATTGGCTTCGTGTATCTTGAGGTAATCTTGATTCCAAGGTATATAAAGGCAATCAAAGCAATTCCTAAACTAATCGATAGAATCCACCAAATTTGTCCATAGGCTTCTTTTAGTTCATTCGTTTTGGTTATGATAAAAAGATATCCTTCTTCTTCAGTATCTTTTAAGATTGGTCTCCAAGCATAATACAAATCATATTCATCTTGTTCGACGAGTTTTGTTTCTTGTTTTGTACCTTCAATAATCACTTCATTGATATTTTCCTTTAATCCCTTTAAATTTGATTGGCTTTCGTAACCACTATCATGTAGTATTTTTCCTTCATCATCTGTAATCGCCAATCTTACGTTTAGCATACTGCTAAATGTGTTTATATCCTGAGTAGTAACATTGTTTACTCCGCCGTTATCCTCAATATAAATACTTAATAAATTAATTTCTTTTTGTAAACGTTCATTATACGTTTCGAGATAATAGCTCTTAAACAACTGACCAAGTAAGATTCCCAATCCAACCAAGATGGTAATAATTAAAGTGATAAGGGCAATGAGAAGTCTTGTTCGGAAATTACTCATTGTCCGCTAGGCTCCTCCAGTTTATATCCTAGACCGCGGACAGTTTTTATATAGATAGGTTTCTTGGTGTCTTCTTCGATTTTTTCTCTTAAATGTGAGATATGTACATCAACAATCCTCGTGTCACCTGCAAATTCGTAATTCCAAACCGCGCTTAACAGTTGGTCGCGGGTTAAGACACGATTTTTATTCTGTGCAAGATAGTGAAGTAATTCATATTCTTTTAGTGTTAACTCTAAGCGGTTGTCATTAAAAAATGCTTCATACTTGTGAGGGAATATTTTTAGGCTGCCAATCACAATTTGTTGGTTTTCTTCTAATTCTTCATCCGAGTTATTGTCAGATTGAATTTGTACTCTTCTAAGGATTGCTTTTACTCGTGCAATAACTTCCCTAGGGCTAAAAGGCTTAATCATGTAATCATCAGCCCCAAGCTCAAGGCCTAATATTTTATCAAATTCATCATCCTTTGCAGTCAGCATTAAGATGGGGGTCATAATTTTTTGTTGGCGGAGCTGCTTGCATACTTCCATCCCGTCCATTTTAGGAAGCATAAGATCGAGTATCATAATATCAGGCTGCATGGTTTCTGCCAGTTGTTTTCCCTCTAAGCCGTCTATTGCGGTCAAAACCTCAAAGCCTGCTTGTTCTAAATTATATTTTAATAATGTAAGAATTGACTGCTCGTCATCCACAACAAGAACTTTTTTCATCCGTAACGCCTCCTGGCTTTAATACATTACCTCTTCATTATAATATAGAACAAAAAAGAATACCTTCATCAAACTCTCACCAATTAGTTTTCACAAAAAAAAGGAATGTGAGTCCACATCCCTTCTTAAATGCTAATAGAAATTATCTAGTATTTGCCCTTCCATCCCTTCTAGTCGGTGTGGGGGGCAGACGGTTAATTTTCCTTGGATTACCTCCTGGTCTTGTTCGTTCGTACCGGTGACCTGGATGGTGATGGTATGGCTGTCAGGATTCACCTCTGTTACTTGTAGAAGCAGATTGACGGTGCCGTAATGATAAACAGGCTTTAGAAACTGTAATTCATGACTTAAAATATGGCTGCCTGGTCCAGGAAGATATTTCGAGACTGCTGAGGTAATCATTCCTGTAAGCATGATGGTGGGAACGATTGGCTTTTTCAGCGGAGTCTGTGATGCATAATCATGCTGAATAAAAAGAGGGTTTGCGTCATCGGTCAATCCTAAATACAGTAGAATATCCTTATCCTCTACTTTAGTCGTTAAAGATAGCTTCTCACCAACAGTAATTTCATTAATTTGTCTGCCTAGCTTTCGCTTTTTTCCTAATAGCATAAGATTCACCTCATTATTGTAAGCGATTACATTATTGTATAAAGAAAATCGGGGCTCTACACCCCGAATTTCAACAAAATAATTAAACTAGAACTTCCATTACACTGCGGACAGATTGAACAGACTTATCTAATGCTGCCTTTTCTTCTGCAGTTAACTCAAGTTCGATTACTTTTTCAATTCCATTTGCACCAAGGATGGTTGGTACTCCAAGATAAATACCATCGTAGCCAAATTCACCTTCAAGGTACGCGATGGAAGGAAGTACGCGGCGCTGATCTTTTAGAATCGCTTCACACATTTCAACAAGTGATGCTGCAGGTGCATAATAAGCACTGCCGTTTCCTAGAAGGTTAACGATTTCACCGCCACCTTTTCTAGTGCGTTCAACGATTGCTTCTAATCGATCTTTCGGAATTAATGTTTCTAATGGAATACCGCCAGCATAGGAGTAACGAACAAGCGGAACCATATCGTCACCATGTCCGCCTAGAACAAAGCCAGTAATATCTTTCACTGATAGATTTAATTCTTGGGCAACAAATGTACGGAAGCGAGCTGTGTCAAGGACACCAGACTGACCAATTACACGGTTCTTAGGGAAGCCAGAAGCTTTAAATACAGTATATGTCATCGCATCAACTGGGTTGGTTAAAACTAGAATTGTACAATTTGGAGAATATTTAACAATCTGCTCTGTTACACTCTTCATAACCTTTTGATTTGTTTGTACTAAATCATCACGGCTCATACCTGGTTTACGAGCGATACCAGCTGTGATCACAACGATATCAGAATCACGAGTGTCTTCATAGTTGGATGTACCAGTAATGTTTGCATCAAACCCTTGGACTGGGCTTGCTTCAAGCATATCTAATGCTTTACCCTTTGTTGGGTTTTCCATTTGTGGAATATCAACTAGAACGACATCGCCTAATTCTTTTTGTGCAAGCAAGAATGCAGTTGTAGCTCCAGTAAAACCTCCGCCAATTACCGAAATCTTTTTACGCTGTAATGACATTATCTTTTCTCCCCTTTATGTAAATTAATCATAAGGGCTGTCCGAAAACAGCCCTTACCTTTACTCCCGAGAATTGTCTAGCTCCCCGGTACCATTACGACTAATGGCCCAGTTGCTTTTCTTACTCCATATTTTTGATTAATTCGTCACCAAATTCAGATGTCTTTACTTCTGTAGCACCTTCCATTAAGCGGGCAAAGTCATATGTTACCACTTTAGAAGCGATTGTTTTTTCAACTGATTTAATAACCATGTCAGCTGCTTCATTCCAGCCTAGGTGCTCAAGCAATAATACGCCTGATAAGATGACTGATGAAGGATTTACTTTATCAAGACCAGCATATTTTGGTGCAGTACCATGTGTTGCTTCAAAAATAGCATGCCCAGTTTCATAGTTGATGTTCGCTCCTGGAGCAATACCGATTCCACCTACTTGAGCAGCAAGTGCATCAGAGATATAGTCACCGTTTAAGTTCATTGTCGCAACAACATCGAACTCACGAGGACGTGTTAGAATTTGTTGTAAGAAGATATCAGCAATGGCATCTTTAACGATGATTTTGCCTGCAGCTTCAGCATCTGCCTGAGCTTTGTTTGCAGCTTCTGAACCTTGTTCTTCTTTGATGCGGTCATACTGAGCCCAAGTAAATACTTGATCGCCGAATTCTTTCTCAGCCAACTCATAGCCCCAGTTTTTGAACGCGCCTTCTGTATACTTCATGATGTTACCTTTGTGTACTAGAGTAACCGATTTACGTCCTTCTTTAATTGCATAATTAATAGCTGAGCGTACTAAACGGCTAGTACCTTCTTCAGATACAGGCTTAATCCCAATACCTGATGTTTCAGGGAATCTGATTTTGTTAACGCCCATTTCAGTTTGTAAGAAATTGATTAATTTCTTAACATCATCTGAGCCTTGTTTATATTCAATACCTGCATAAATATCTTCAGTGTTTTCACGGAAAATAACCATATCTGTATCTTGCGGACGCTTAACAGGTGATGGTACCCCTTCGAACCATCTTACCGGACGTAAGCATACGAATAAGTCTAACTCCTGGCGCAATGCTACGTTCAAAGAACGAATTCCTCCGCCGATTGGTGTAGTTAATGGACCTTTAATTGCAATCAAATATTCGTTGATTACATCTAGAGTTTCCTTTGGAAGCCATTCACCAGTTTGATTAAAAGCCTTTTCTCCAGCTAGAACTTCCTTCCATACTAACTTGCGCTCACCTTTATAAGCCTTTTCAACAGCTGCATTTAGTACTCTTTCAGAAGCTGCCCAGATATCAGGACCGATTCCGTCACCCTCGATAAATGGGATAACTGGATTATTTGGTACGTTTAATACTCCGTTTGTAACCGTGATTTTTTCGCCTTGCATAGTTGTATTCTCCCTCCTTGTTATGTATGAAGCAATCGACTACACTTTAACGCAGTCCATTATTAAAGATTGTATACCAAAGTTAAAGATAAGAAAAGCAGTAGCGCCTTGCTCAGGGGCGACAGGCATAAGACGAGCCGGCAGGAAGGTTGTTCTTTAACCTTCATGACGGATTGGCTT
This sequence comes from Neobacillus sp., assembly GCA_040797665.1. Taxonomy (GTDB): domain Bacteria; phylum Bacillota; class Bacilli; order Bacillales; family Cytobacillaceae; genus Neobacillus. Next base: position 73,267 of record JBFNER010000012.1, read on the forward strand.
ATGACCCGAGCCCCTAGGCGCTAAAGCTAGACATATGAAACCCTTTAACCTCTTCATACAATCTTATTAGAACAATTTTTTATTAAAAAGTAAAATGATTATAACCCTCTTTGACCGATTGGTACATAGGTCTGCATACCAGGACCTGTATATTCTGCACGTGGACGAATCAAGCGGTTGTTTTCATATTGTTCTAGAATATGTGCCAGCCAGCCTGATACTCGGCTAACTGCGAAAATTGGTGTAAATAAATCATGGTCAATACCTAGACTATGGTACATAGATGCTGAATAAAAATCTACATTTGGCGGAAGCTTCTTCTCGCCTGTTACAATGCTTTCGATTTTCTCAGACATTTCAAACCAATGAGGTTCACCTGTCAGCTCTGTTAATTTCTTTGACATCGCTCTTAAGTGCTTTGCACGCGGATCACCTAAGCGGTATACCCTGTGACCAAAGCCCATGATTTTTTCCTTCTTCTCAAGCTTACCACGAACATATGGCTCGACATTTTCTAGGTTGCCAATCTCAGTAAGCATTTTCATAACTGCTTCGTTTGCCCCGCCATGTAGTGGCCCTTTAAGTGCACCGATAGCAGAGGTAACGCCAGAATAAACATCAGATAAGGTTGCCACACATACGCGGGCTGTAAAGGTAGATGCATTTAATTCATGATCTGCATGTAAAACTAGTGCTTTGTCCATTGCGTCTACCGCAATCTGATCTGGTTCGTTTCCAGTTAACATGTAAAGGAAATTCGCAGCAAAACTTAGGTCCTGCCTTGGAGCAATTGGTTCAAGTCCCTTTCTAACTCGCGCAAAGGTTGTTACAATTGCAGGCATTTTTGCTTGAAGACGAATTGCTTTGCGATAGTTTGCTTCTTCATTCATAGTATCTGCTTCTTCATCATATAAGCCTAATAATGAAACTGCTGAACGAAGTGCTGCCATTGGGTGGACTTTTTGAATTGGATACATTTTAAAGTGGTTAATAACTTCTTGTGGAAGAGCAGCATTTTCGGTTAGCTGTTTCTTCAATTCAGCCAATTCCGGCTCTGTAGGCAATTTGCGGTGCCAAAGTAAGTAAATCACTTCTTCAAAACTTGCATTATCAGCTAAATCATCGATGTTATAACCAACATACGTTAAGGTGTCATCAATAATTGAGCTGATGGAGGAAGTTGTTGCCACAATCCCTTCAAGACCTCTTGTAACTGTCATAGAAAATCTCTCCTTTTTCTAATATTCCCCATTATCCATCTGTAAAAAAACGTATAATAATCAACTGGAGCTATCGTGCATTCCCCAGCTTAGGTAAAACAATGGCATCCGTTATGTGAAAATATCCCCATTGCCAATGAAATAATAATGAGCGCTTCATCTAAATAATTGAGCGCTTGCTCGGCTTTAGAATAAAAAAAGCACGATGTTATCTTAAAGATAAACGTTATTTTACAAATAATCTACCATATTCATGTGACTTATGTAAAAAAGGATGCGCTTTCAAGTCCTATTATAAACAATTATCAGATTTTTGTGAACGAAAAGCGCCTGAAAAGTGTAAAAAAATATTATTTCACAAAATATCTAACGAAAAAATTCAATTATTTTCATTGCGGTATAGGCAATCCCCGCACCAATTAACGGGCCCACTGCAACACCTTTAAAAATGGATACTGACAAGATCGTTCCTAATACAAGGGCAGTCGTGATTTGAGGGTCATTAGAAAGCAATGAAACTCCGCCCTTTGCTAATAAGGCAACAACCATGCCAGATATTAGTGCCACCCAGGCAATAGGGGATTTAAATGCACTAGACAGGTCTTTAAATCCAATTTCTCCACTGGCGATTGGGGCTAGAACCGCAATGGTGATAATTGTCACCCCCCAATTGATTCCTTTTGTCTGTAAAAATGAAAATGATTTTGTTTCTAAACCTGCTATTTTCAATATCAGCAACACTGCAATTGCAATTAATAAGGAATTATTTTTCGCAATAATTCCAATTACCAATAAGAGCAGCAGGAATAATAATGATTCACTAATTATCAAAATTGATCAATCCTTTTTTCACTATATTACCATAATTGCCCTGTAGCACATTAAAGGAATACAATCATGGTTGTGAACTTATCGAAATTCCTTTTTTATTTTCTCAACAGTGGATAAGGTTTTTATACTGTCCAATTAGCCCAAAAATGTTAAACTAAATCTAAATGGTTTATTTGATGAAAGGGGGCATGCTGTTGAATAAAAAGTACATAAATCAGATAATACGTTTTATTCTTGTAATTGGGATTGTCATACTCGCGTCAATATCTCTTTATTATTTATCAAAGGTAACCTATCCATTTCTGATTGGACTAATTATTGCATTTTTAATGAATCCAGTTGTAGAAATCTTTGAAAAGAAACTTCGAATGCCCAGGGGTCTTGCAGTTTTCATTGCTCTAATCCTACTATTTGCAATTATTGCGGGTTTACTGACACTATTAGTTGCTGAAATTGTATCAGGAGCCAATTATTTAGCACGAGTTGTTCCACAGCATCTTGATACATTAATCAAATATATCGAGGACTATATTACAGCGCAGATTATTCCACTATATAACCAATTAACAAGTGTATTTAATAAGCTTGATGCGGGACAGCAAGACACAATCATTGGAAATATCCAAAATATTGGCAGTACGATTGGTACAACATTAGGATCTTTCATTCAGAATCTTTTCGGAAATATTCCTGTTATCCTATCATGGTTTCCAACAGCCGCAACCGTGATCATCTTCTCCCTATTGGCCACGTTTTTTATTAGTAAGGACTGGGAGAAATTATCAAGATTTGGCAGTAAAATCTTACCGGATAAAGCTAAAAGTAGCAGCAGAACGGTCTTTTTTGATTTAAAAAGGGCATTGTTTGGTTTTTTGAAAGCACAATTAACCCTTATTAGTATTACGACTGTTATTATTCTAATTGGTTTACTTATCCTTAGGGTGGATTATGCCATTACGATTGCACTCATCATCGGAATTGTTGATATCATTCCCTATTTAGGAACAGGAGCGGTTTTTGTTCCTTGGATCATCTATAGCATCATTACTGGAAATCTTGGGCTTGCCATTGGTTTGGGTATCCTTTATTTGCTAGTCATTGTACAGAGGCAAATTATGGAACCAAAAATCCTTTCTTCCAACATTGGACTTGATCCGTTAGCGACCTTAATTGCCTTGTTTGTCGGTTTTAAATTAATTGGTTTCTTAGGGTTAATTGTCGGTCCTGTTACTCTTGTTATCATAAGTACTCTTTACCGGGCACATGTATTTCATGACATCTGGACCTTCATTAAGGGAAATGAAGCATAAGAAAACGTCAACCTTTCATTAAAGGTTGACGTTTTTTAGTTGATAATCTTAATATTTCCTTTTTCAATCCATTTACGTAGACCATTTTTCATTAAAAATTTAAAGGGTCTTCTTGTAGCTGGCAGTAACAATAGGAAGCCTAATAAATCCGTAACAAATCCAGGAGTTAACAATAGTGTACCGCCTACAAGGACACAGATTCCATCTAAAATAGATTCACCGGGAATTTGCCCGTAGCTAAGCTGTCCTTGAGCGTTTCTAAGTGTTTGCAAGCCTTCTCGTTTGGCTAAATAGGCACCGATTACGCCTGTTAGAATGATTAAAGTAATTGTTGGCAGGACACCGATTACTTTACCAGACAGTAATAAGAAACCGATATCAATCGCAGGTATGACAATAATCAATAAAGCTAAATATCGCATTTAGTTCTCCTTTAACAATGGCTTGTATTAATTATATTACAACGGTAACAAGTCATGTTAGATTTTTTCGAAATCTGCTCTTAGCTTTAACAAGGAAGCCCTTTTCATAGAGCACAAATACAAAAAAGAAGGGAAAATCCCTTCTTTTTTTAAAGTACGCTAGCGTGTCCGTTGTAGATTACTCCACGGGATGCGTCTACGGTGATTTCTTGTCCGTCTCTGAACACCTCTAGGACATTTTCAACCCCAACAATAACTGGGATTCCAAGGTTCAGACCCACCACGGCTGCATGGCTAGTTAAACCGCCTTCTTGCGTGATTAATGCCGCACACTTTTCAATCGCAGGCACCATATCTCGGTCTGTTCCAAGTGTTACTAAAATGGAACCAGGTTTTACCTTATCCAATGCTTCTTGGGCGCTTTGGGCAGTCACTACTCTACCGAATGCTGACTTACGGCCAATTCCCTGTGCTTTGGTAATGATATCTCCTACCACATGAATCTTCATTAAGTTTGTTGTTCCTGCTTCACCAACAGGTACACCTGCTGTAATGACAACTAAGTCACCATGTTTTACAATACCGCTGTTTACACTTTCTTCAACTGCAGTATCGAGCATTTCGTCTGTTGTTGTCGCGATCTTCCCGAATTGCGGATATACACCCCAAACAAGAGCCAGACGGCGGCAAACAAAGTCATTTGATGTTACAGCAACAATTGGTGCCTTTGGTCGATATTTAGAAATCATCCGTGCAGTATGTCCACTTTCAGTTGGAGTGATAATTGAATTTACATCCAAGTTAAGTGCTGTATGTGCAACAGATTGACCTATCGCATCTGTTAAGTTATGTTCTGCGTCCTTACTGCGAGCCGATAAAATTGCTTTATGATTTAATGCCGTTTCTGCTCTAGAAGCAATATTGTGCATCGTTTGAACAGCTTCAACAGGATATAGACCAGCAGCCGTTTCACCTGAAAGCATAATCGCATCGGTGCCATCGAAAATAGCATTTGCTACGTCACTCGCTTCAGCACGTGTAGGTCTAGGATTACGCTGCATAGAATCAAGCATTTGAGTTGCAGTGATAACAGGTTTTCCAAGCGTATTACATTTCTTAATAAGCATCTTTTGTACTAACGGAACTTCTTCAGCAGGAATTTCTACCCCAAGATCTCCACGAGCAACCATTAAGCCATCAGAAACTTCAAGAATTTCATCGATATTATCGACACCTTCTTGGTTCTCAATTTTAGGAATGATATGAATGTGTGTAGCTTGGTTTTCCTCTAGAAGCTGACGGATTTCCAATACATCTTTACCGCGGCGAACGAAAGAGGCTGCAATAAAGTCAACACCCTGTTCAATTCCAAAAAGGATATCTTGAGTATCTTTTTCCGTGATACCTGGCAGATTAACAGAAACACCTGGTACATTGACACCTTTTTTGTTTTTCAATGTTCCGCTGTTAAGAATTTTTGTAAGAATTTCATTTGTCTCTTTATCAATGTTTAGTACTTCTAGACCAATCAGGCCGTCGTCTAACAGGATTTTAGAACCTTCATGTACATCATCAATCAGACCTGGATATGTAATTGAAAATTTCTCTGTAGTACCTAACACTTCAGTCATGGAAACGATAATATTGTTCCCAGCAGTTAGTTCGATTGCACCATCCTGCATGTTATTCGTACGAATTTCAGGCCCTTTTGTATCAAGTAAAATGGCAACTGTCTTACCTGTCTTATGAGCTGCTTCGCGGATATTAACGATTCTCTGACCGTGCTCTGCAAAGTCACCATGTGAGAAATTCAAACGGGCAACATTCATACCAGCTTCCATTAATTGTGTTAACTTCTCGACACTCTCACTTGCTGGACCAATCGTACAAACGATTTTTGTTTTACGTAACATTAAAAATATCCTCCTCTATTTTCACCAATTCCTATATGGAAAGTTCTTTTGAAAGTTTAAATAAATCAAGATCAAGTGTATGCTTTCTTGCTAAAGCTTCAATGATGTCATAATCAACAAGTTTGTTCTTTTCGATTCCAACAGCTCGTCCGCCTTTACCTTCAATCAGGAGTTCTACAGCCCTTGCACCTAGTCTGCTTGCTAGTACCCTATCTGATGCAGTTGGTGAGCCGCCACGCTGAATATGACCTAAAACTGATACTCTTGTATCAAGGTCAGCTACTTCCTTTAATTGTCTAGCAAATTCGGTACCACTGGTTACCCCTTCAGCTATAACGATGATACTATGCTTCTTGCCGCGCTCCTGCCCCTTACGTAGACGCTCAGCAATTTCATTCATATCATAATTTTCTTCTGGGATTAAAATGGTCTCTGCACCGCCTGCAAGTCCAGCCCAAAGTGCAATATCACCTGCGTCTCTTCCCATCACCTCAATCACGAATGTTCTTTCGTGTGATGTAGCTGTATCACGGATTTTATCCACTGCATCAATAACAGTATTTAAAGCGGTATCAAAGCCAATCGTTAATTCTGTACCTGGAATATCATTATCAATGGTTCCTGGTACACCGACACATGGATAACCACGTTCAGTCAAGGCTTTCGCACCTCGATAAGAGCCATCTCCGCCAATAACAACAAGGCCCTCAATACCATAGGCTTTTAACTGCTCAATTCCCTTAAGCTGGCCTTCTGCCGTTTTAAACTCTGGACAGCGAGCTGTATGGAGCATTGTTCCTCCGCGGTGGATAATATCACCTACGGAACCTAATTCAAGCTTCTTAATATTTCCAGAAATCAAACCAGTATATCCTCCGTAAATACCGAATACCTCTACACCATGAAAAATGGCTTTCCGAACAACGGCACGGATAGCAGGATTCATACCTGGTGAATCCCCGCCACTAGTAAGCACACCAATTCTTTTCATATATTTTCACCTCAATAAAATATTATTAACTCTATGTATATTTTTAACTAAGTATTAACAATTGGTTACCCCTTTTATTATCTACATAAAAGTCAGGAATATTTATAAAATACCACGAAGAAATGCCCATAACAACTTAATCGTATTAGTAATTTTAATAGACGGAATTGTTAGTTAAATGCAAACGCTTCACAGTCGCCTGTAAACGGATACATTGAATTTTCATAGAAAATTTTGTGAAAGTTTGGTGAACAAGGTCTTCTTCTAAAGAGTGCCATTACAAAAAAAAACGCGCCACATGAGCACGTTTAAGGTATGCTAATATAATCTTTATCGAAAGAATATTCACCAATTGTTCTAAATCTATTGTAGCGGTCAGTAATTAATTCTTCCTCAGAGAAGCCTAATAATTCCTTTAAGGCTTTTTGGAGTACTAAATCCATTGCTTCGGACTGCTTCTTGACATCTCTATGTGCCCCGCCTTTGATTTCAGGAATAATATCATCAATTACTCCCAGTCCTTTCAAATCTGGAGCCGTAATCTTCATCGTTTCGGCTGCAAGTTTTGCATGCTTAGCGTCCTTCCATAGGATGGCTGCCGCACCTTCGGGTGAGATAACAGAATAGGTTGAGTTTTCAAGCATATAGATTCTATTGCCTACACCTAGTGCCAGCGCACCGCCGCTTCCACCCTCACCAATCACGATACAAATAACGGGTACCCTTAAAGACGCCATTTCGAACAAATTACGGGCAATTGCTTCGCTTTGTCCACGCTCTTCTGCCGCTTTTCCAGGATATGCTCCTTTCGTATCAATAAAACAGATGATCGGCCGTCTAAACTTATCTGCTTGTTTCATCAGACGCAGTGCTTTTCTATAGCCTTCTGGATGTGGCATCCCAAAATTTCTGCGGATATTTTCCTTTGTATCTTTCCCTCGTTGATGACCAATAACTGTCACCGGCAATCCTCTGTATTTGGCAATTCCACCAACAATGGCTTCGTCATCCCCGAATGTTCGATCCCCGTGACATTCAAAAAATCCTTCAAACAAGTTCTCAATATAATCAAGCGTAGTCGGCCTGTTAGGATGGCGGGCAATCTGCACACGGTCCCAGGGTTTCATATTTTCGTATATATCGTTCTCAAGCTTCTCAAGACGAAGTTCTAACTTTTCGATTTCAGTCGATAAATCCACATCTGCTGATTTCGTGAATTCTCTTAATTCTATAATTTTGTTCTTCAATTGTATAATAGGGCGCTCAAATTCTAATTCTCCTACCATCTAAGTTCACCTCCTGGCTGATGAATTTCAAGAATGTTCGTTAGTTGGTCAACTAACTCTAGGCGAGGTATAATCGCATCCAGCTGCCCATGTTTCAATAGAAACTCAGCTGTTTGGAAATCCTCAGGAAGTTCTTCTCGAATGGATTGTTCGATAACTCTCCGTCCAGCAAAACCAATTAATGCTCCTGGCTCAGCAAAATTATAATCACCAAGCGATGCAAAACTAGCTGAGACACCACCGGTAGTTGGATGTGTCATAATGGAGATAATCAAGCCTCCATTATCACTGAATTTCTTTAAGGCAACACTTGTCTTTGCCATTTGCATTAGGCTTAGAACACCTTCCTGCATTCTTGCTCCACCTGATGCAGTAAAGATGATGAACGGCACAGACAATTCATCCGCCTTTTCGATTGCCCGAGTGATTTTTTCACCTACAACCGATCCCATACTGCCCATTCGAAATGTAGAATCCATAATCGCAACGACTATTGGATTACCATTCACACTGCCACTTCCAGTAACAACAGCTTCATTTATTTTCGTTTTCAAACGGTCTTTTTCGACCTTTTCTAGATAATCAGGAAAATTTAATGGATTTTCGGAAATCATACTCTCATCAATTTCTTTAAATGTCCCCTCATCAATAAAACTACGAATTCTTTCTCTAGAATTCATCGCATGATGATAGCCACAGTGTAAACATACTTTAAGATTTTTATTTAACTCTTTTGTATACATGATTGTTTTACAAGAAGGACATTTCGTCATGATTCCTTCAGGGACATCGTTCTTAGCTGCCTCAGAAGGAATTGTAGCGTATTTCTTCTTCTTTTGAGTATTTTTAGTAAAAAGTTCTTTAAGCAAGTTCTAGAAACCTCCCTTGTAGGAAAAATAAACATAATATTTCTATCTCTGAAGTCTTTCTATATTTACATAGATTCAAACCTGTATCACTGGTCTGACCACTAAGGTTTTAAAAATACCCATACTCATAATTGGGCTTTTTATGCTTGTCTACCTACTATAATGTAAATAAGGTTCAAAATCTGTTAGTATTTGTCGGTAGAAATAGACAAATTTCTTAGATTACGGTAAGCCTCGAGCGTCATTTCTTCATTCTTATTTTCTAAGGCTTCTAATATTGATAAGAAGCTGTTCCGTTTATACTCATCTTTCGTTAAGTTGAGTGAATAGTAATAATCCTTTAGAATCAGCCAAATTCTTGCGAATAAATGGTTGTCAGACCACTCCATGATCCGATAAAAGAACTCATCATCATCGACTTGATCTGCTGCAACCTGTTCCTTAAACTTTTCAAGCTGGCGGGGGTTAATTCTATACATGGCCAGCCGCAGGCAGTCCATTTCAATTAGATTCTTTGTTTCCACTACATCTTTTTTAGCTTTTTCGTCCTGAAGAATGAAGGTACCAAGCAATTGCACAAGCTGATTTCCACGAAAATCCCTTATAAAAGTTCCTTCACCGCGTCTGGTCTCTATTAAACCCAACAATTCTAATGCCCTTAAAGCCTCGCGAACAGAAGAGCGCCCGACATTCAGGCGCTCGGATAATTCACGTTCAGAAGGGATTTTATCTCCAGTTTTCAAGCCATCTGCTGAAATCATCGCTCTAAGCTGTTTTACAATTTCGAGATAAACCTTAGTATTAGTCACTTACATCATCACTCACTTTTACCAATAATAGCGAGCCTCTTAGTTTTTTCCTTTACATCTTCAGGATCTACCTTCAAACGGGCCACACCTGTTTCCATTGCAGCTTTTGCAACCGCAGCTGCTACTTCTGGAGCGACTCTAGGATCAAAAGGTGCTGGGATTACATAATCTTCATTTAGCTCGGATTCATTTATTAAACTTGCGATGGCTTCAACAGCAGCCACCTTCATTTCTTCGTTTATATGAGTTGCCCGAACATCTAATGCACCGCGGAAGATTCCTGGGAAAGCCAAAACATTATTCACCTGATTTGGAAAGTCAGATCTTCCTGTTCCAATTACCCTGGCACCTGCTTCTTTTGCAAGTTCCGGCATAATTTCAGGAACGGGATTAGCCATTGCAAAGATAACAGCATCAGAATTCATCGTTTCTACCATTTCTTTAGTTAAAGCACCGGCTACCGAAACACCAATAAATACATCAGCACCCTTAATGACATCTTCTAGACTGCCAGTTAAGTTATCACGGTTAGTGAATTTAGCAACCTCAGCTTTAACATCATTCATTCCTTGTGGGCGCCCTTCGTAGATCGCACCCTTTGTGTCGCACATGATAATATCTCTTACTCCATAGCTGTATAATAATTTTATAATGGCAATACCTGCTGCTCCTGCACCATTTGCGACAACTTTTATTTCAGTTATCTTTTTGCCAATCAATTTTAATGCATTGACAAGTCCAGCAACTGTAACGATTGCCGTACCATGCTGGTCATCGTGGAAGATTGGAATATTTGTTTCTTTCTTCAATCTTTCTTCGATTACAAAACAATTAGGTGCCGCAATATCCTCGAGGTTCACACCGCCAAACGTTGGTTCAAGTAACTTTACGGTTTCAATAATTTTCTCAACGTCAGTTGTATTTAAGCAGATTGGAAATGCATCTACACCAGCAAAGCTTTTAAATAGGACTGCTTTACCTTCCATAACTGGAAGTGCCGCTTCAGGTCCAATATTTCCAAGGCCAAGGACGGCTGTTCCGTCAGTTACTACAGCAACCATATTGCCCTTCATCGTATAATCATAGACGGTTTCTGGTTTCTCATAAATTTCTTTACAAGGCTCTGCCACTCCTGGTGAATAAGCTAAACTTAAATCCTTTGCATTTCGCACTGCTACCTTTGATTTAGACTCCAATTTCCCCTTGTTAATACGATGCATATGTAATGCTTCTTCCCGTAAAGTCAAGACATGTCACCCCTTATATTAGTGCAAAACATTCAATACCCCTATTGTTTTTAAGTGGTCAGACCACACCCATCTCTTTACCACTATAACATATCTGTGTTAGTTGTAAAGATTTATTCTCTCAAAACTACATTGTTAGTACCTAGGAAATCCTTCAGTAAGTCTAATAGCTTACTACTAGGATTTATTGAATAATCATTATCTAACCTGACTGTTTTCTTAGTGGACTCATAATGGAGAACTACATTACTTTTACCATGATGTTCTTTTAATAAATTTTTTAGATGGTTTAAAGATTCCTCGTCTTGTTTCTGTTCGATTATTTTTAAATACAAAACAGATGGTCTCTTGTTTTTTGCCTCTAACCAGGCTGACATTTCAGAAGCTTGCTGGATGATGAATTGTCCTTTCCCTTCCCGTTCCTCAACTTTTCCTTCAATGACGGCAAAATTTCCTTGCTCTACTATATGGGAAAACCTCTTGTAGACTGCTGGGAACGCAACTGCCTCCATTTCACCGCTAGAATCACTTACGGTAAAAAAGGCCATTGAATCTCCTTTTTTAGTTCGTATTTTCTTGGCCGTTGATATATATACACCCGATGCTACTTGCTTCTTGTCTGTTGACAAATTATAGAGCATTTGAGCTCCTGCATTCTGCAGTTCTTTACGGTAAATGGAAACTGGGTGATCTGAAAGATAAAAACCAAGCGCAACTTTTTCGTATGCTAGCTTATCCTCCTGCCTAATTGGATCGACGGAAACATATTTCGGCTTTAAAGCCATCTCTTCCTCAGAAAACAATTCAAATTGACTTGACTCATCAATTTTAAACAACTGGGCATGTTCAAGAGCAACATCAAGTGTGGCCAGCAATACCGCCCGGTCTTCACCAAATTCATCAAAGCTTCCTGAATGCACTAGTACCTCAAGGGTTTTGCGATTAACAGCTTTTGAAGAAACACGGATACAAAAATCGAATAAATCGTCAAATCGTTTCTTCTTCCTCGCTTGAAAAATTTCTTTTAAGGCTGTCCCGCCTACCCCCTTAATTGCCGCCAAGCTATAACGGATACCCTTTTGTTCGACCTGGAAGGGATAATGGCTGTAATTAATAGAAGGGGGCAGGACATTCATATCCTTTTGTTTGGCTTCCATAATGTATTGAGCTATTTTTGTATCATTTCCAATCGCTGATGTCAAAAGCCCTGCCATAAAGTGAAGCGGGTAATTCGCTTTTAAATATGCAAGCTGGTAGGCAATCATACTATAGGCAACGGCATGACTCCGGTTAAACCCATAGTTAGCAAAGCGCACAATTAAATCATAAATTTCATTGGCAAGTGAACGGTCATACCCTTTTTGCAATGTACCTTGTACAAAGTGATTCCGTTCCTGATCGAGTACCTCTTTTTGCTTTTTCCCCACTGCTCTTCTCAGTAAATCTGCTTCCCCGAGAGAAAAGCCAGCCATCCTTGAGGCAATCTCCATTATTTGTTCCTGATAAACAATGACGCCATAGGTATTTTCTAAGATGGGTTTTAAATCAGGGTGGGGATATTCAACAGGCTGGAGACCATGCTTACGATCAATAAAGAGCGGGATATTCTCCATTGGTCCTGGACGGTAAAGTGCATTCACGGCTACAATATCTTCGAAACGTGATGGTCTCAGCCGGGATAATACCTTTCTCATCCCTTCAGATTCAAGCTGAAATATACCTGTTGTCTCTCCGCGGGCTAACAATTCAAATGTTTTTGCGTCATTGAGATTGACTGAACGAATATCTACTTTTTTCCTAGTACTTCGATTGATTGAAGCAGTGATTGACTCAATTAACGATAGATTTCTTAACCCAAGAAAATCCATTTTCAATAAGCCGATTTCTTCTAGATGTTCCATCGAGTACTGAGTTAAATACACATTGTTATGGCCTTGCTGAATGGGAATTAATTCAATTAACTGCTTTTGACTTATCACAACACCCGCTGCATGCGTAGAGGTGTGACGCGGAAGTCCTTCAAGTTTCATGGCAGTTTCAAATAGTCTGCGGTTTATAGGACTTTCATCAATAAATGCTTTAAGCGGCTTTGATTCTTTATATGCTTCAGCTAAGGTAATTCCTAGCCGCCCCGGGATTACCCGCGATAATTGTTCTAATTCTTTAGGATTTAGACCAAACACTCTGCCGACATCTCGTAAAGCGGCTTTTGCGGCCATCGTTCCAAAGGTAACAATCTGTGCGACATGCAATTCTCCATATTTCTTCGCAACATATTCAATCACTTCATCGCGACGGTGGTCTGGAAAGTCGATGTCAATATCGGGCATTGAGATCCGTTCTGGGTTTAAAAATCGTTCGAATAATAGATTATGTTCGATCGGATCTACGTCTGTAATATATAGGACATAGGCTACGAGAGACCCTGCAGCGGACCCCCTGCCTGGTCCTGTTAAAATATCGTGTTCCCGAGCATATCTCATAAAATCCCATACAATTAAAAAATAATTACTAAACTTCATTTTATTGATCACCGATAATTCATAGGACAATCTTTCTGCATACTCCTGATTGGGAATAGAAAAACGTTCACTTAACCCTTTTTTACACAAGGCTTCTAAGTATTCTTCTGCTGGCATTCCGTTATCAGTTGGATATTCCGGCAGATACGTTTTATTTAATTCGATATTCACTTTGCACCTTTCTGCAATAAGAAGTGTATTTTCCAATGCTTCAGGAACAACAGAAAAAACTTCCACCATCTCTGGAACAGATTTTAGGTAAAATTGATCTGTTCCTAATTTTTCCCTATCTTCTTCCTGCATCTTAACCCCATTTTTAATGGCTAACATACATTCTTGAGCAAACATGTCCTGTTTTTCTAGGTAATGGACCCGATTTGTTGCTACTAATGCAAGATTTAATTCCTTAGACAATACTAGAAGCTGTTTTATTAATCTTTCTTCTTCGGGCAATTGGTGATCTTGAATTGACATAAAGAAGCCTTCAGGTCCAAATATAGTCTGGTATTTAGAAATTAACTCCTCAGCGAAATCTGGGCGGTCGTTCAGGATTGCCTGTTCAATTTCTCCTTCGATTCCTGGTGTAATCGCAATAAGGCCTTCAGCATAATGCCTTAACCATTTATAAGGAATTCCCTTTAATGCCTTTGTTTGGATTGCACTTGATATCTTTAAAAGATTCTTGAATCCTCTATCATTTTCAGCTAGTAAGACAAGCGGGAAAGCATTTCCCTCTTCCTGTTCACTTTCTACGTCTACTGTTAAACCAATAATTGGCTTCAGATTATTCTTTATACACTGTTTATAAAATTCGATTGTTCCGTACATTACATTTCGGTCTGTTAAAGCAAGAGCAGTATAACCTTTCTTCTTGGCATTACTGACCAATTCAGGTACCGAGGCAGTACTAGTCAATAAACTATATGCACTATATACGTGAAGGTGAATAAAGGACATGTTGTCACCCCTTCTACCATTTTCTCTATCTTTAATTATAGAGCAAAAATATTAAAAAAGGAAAATATGTTCTGCTTTTAAAATCGTTTTTCTCCTTTCATAAATAACAAGGATTGTCCATATAGATGATATATAGACTTTAAATATTGCAGAGGCGGTTGAAGCAATGAAAGAAATTGGTTTTTTCCCTACCTTTATTGAAAGCTATTTTATTGCATTAGGAGTAATTCTTGGCGGTGCTTTGATTGGAGGGATTGCGGCCTTTTTAACTGGACAGCCACCGCTTACTGCTGTTTATCGGCTTTCTACTGACCTAAGGATTTGGGCGATTGTGGCTGCCATTGGCGGTACCTTTGATGCTGTTTATAGTTTTGAACGCGGCTTATTCAATGCTGAGACGAGGGATATTTTTAAACAGCTTCTCATTATTCTTTCAGCATTAGGCGGGGCTCAGACTGGGGCTTTATTGATTAATTGGTTAACTCAGGAGTATATTTCATGAGAATACCACCTTATTACCGGAGGCCCTCCTGGCAGCGTTTCTTTGCAGGTACAGCAATTGGCGGAGCGATCAGCTGGACCATTTTTTTATATATTTTTGGTGTATGGCAAGAAGAACATACTGCCTTGATTGAAAAACAGAGTAAGGAAATAGTTGATTTAAAAGAGGAAAAGAAAATTTGGCAGGAAGAATATAAAGAGATCAACAAGCGGACGATTGAACAGCTGACCATTCAAAAAATCAATGTCAAAATCGCCAATTTTGAAAAGTATAAACTCGATTCTTTGAGTGTTTTAGAGATAGAGGATTCTGTCAGAGATGATATCAGTATGATGATTGCAAAGGATATGGATACGGTTTATAAAAGCAGGGAATTGATTAAAAAAATCATTCAAAATAAAACAGTAAAAATCAATGATAAGCGCTATAAGCTTCAGGTTAGGGAAATTGTTATTTACACTACCTTATCTATTTCGCTTGAAATTAGTTTTGAAGAATAAAATTGATTTTTGCGAAATTCGCTTCCTTTCCGCGGGCTCGCAAATTTCGCAAAAATCAGTTCAGATTTACTCTCACCTATTACGCAGCTAGTTTGTCTTTAGAAATTTCTGCAGACTTCTGTAAGTTCTCTGATGACGTCTTTGGTTTCGTCCCATGAGTAGATGCTGGCTCCTGAAGCGAGCGGGTGGCCGCCGCCTTTAAATTTCCTAGCGACTCCATTGATTACGGGTCCCTTTGAGCGCAATCGGACTCTAATTTGGTCCTCCTCTTCAATGAAGAACACCCACGCCTTAACTCCTTTTACATTACCTAAAGTTCCAACGAGCAAGGAGGCCTGTGGAGGGATAGCATCGTACTTTTCTAATAGCTCTTTATTTAAAATAACAGAAGCCACACCGTCTTCTGATAGTTCGAAGTTCTGCAAAATGTAGCCATTTAACTTAATGATATTTGGCTCGAGGTCATACATACTGTCATACAGCTCGGTCCGTGAGAAATTATAGTGAATCAATTCCCCAGCATAGGAGAAGGTTTTTTCAGTTGTACTCGGAAAAAGGAATCTGCCTGTATCTCCAACAATCCCCCCGTATAACAGCCTAGCAGCTTTATCATTTATTGTTAATCCCTTGTCTTTACCAAATAAGTAGAACTCATAAATCATCTCACTAACTGAACTAGCCGTCGTATCGACCCACCTGAAATCTCCGTATGGATCTTCATTTGGATGGTGGTCGATTTTTATCAGGATATCACCTAATGTGTAGCGGGAGTCACAAATCCTTTCTACATTTGCTGTATCACAGACAATGACCAATGCCCCTTGATAAACTTCATCAGCAATGGTATCTAACCGTGACATGTAATGAAGTGCTGGATCTTCCTCTCCGACAGCATAAACCTTCTTTTCTGGAAAGGAAGCTTTTAAAATCTCGACGAGACCGCATTGAGAACCATATGCATCTGGGTCAGGCCGTACATGCCGATGAACAATAATGGTTTCGTACTGTTTTATGTATTCTAGAATTTTCTCTTTCATAAGATCACCTGATTTATTATTTTTTTCTATTGTAGCATTTTGTCCGAAATAAAGTTACAATGAAAAAAGATTTTTGATTTTGGAGGAAGATAAATGTCAGTTCTAGTTGTTTTTATTGTCATCTGTTTTGCCTTTTATTTATTCTATAAAACTAAATTCTTCAGAAGTACACGAACTGTTGAAAAGAAGTGGCTTTCAGCAAAATCAAATATAGCTCTTGGCTTGTTTGTTGGTTTATTCGGGATTAATCATGCGATCTATATTTCCGTAACGACGATTGAATATATCATTGCTGCAATATTTATTATTTACGGCGGTGTGTTTACCTTAGTTGGCTATAAAAAATACAAGCATTATCTGCCCTTTGCGATTCAAGAAGCCGAAGGTGTTGACGCTAAATAATTAAAGCAGCCGCTCCTCATCGGAAGCGGCTTTTTATGTTGTGTAAAATGATTTTTTCGAAATCTGTCTTCAAAAACTCCATTCAAAATTAACTTCTATCTAAAAGCTGACACATCATCATCGCTTTACCTACTAGTACTCCTTCGTTGAAGACTTCTACGTCTACTTTTCCGAATTTCCGGCCAACTTCGAGGACTCTTGGAAAAATCTCCAATACACTCTCGAGCTGGACAGGTTTGAAGAAATAGATGGTCATATTTTCTACTACTAGATCACCTTTTTTATAGCTTCTTAAAATTCGGTTGGCTGCATCGGAAACAATTGTAGTAAAAACTCCATAAGAGATCGTTCCAAGATGGTTCGTCATTTGCGGAGTAACCTCAAGGGTATAAACTTCTTCTCCCTTTGCTCTTCCACGCATTAAAACCATTTGATTTGTGACGATGTCATCGATCGTTTCTCCTACTTGAGGCTGTCTTTGATTCATTTGCAAGGCTTTCAAAACGTCCTGCCTGCTAATGATTCCCTCTAAGCGATTAGAATCATCCACCACTGGAAGAACTTCAATTCCTTCCCAGACCATCATATGAGCTGTTGAGGCGACACTTGTCTTACCGCTGACCGTCATCGGCTGTTTAGTCATAATCTTGTCAATCGCTAAATCAAGGTTTTGTCCTAAAATATCTTTTGAAGTTACCATACCCTGGATTTTCATATTTTGGTCAACAACCGGATAACGACTGTGCATCGTTTTCTGATTAAAGGCATGCCAATCTGCAACCTTATCAGATGTTCTCAAAAAGAATGTATCTGTAAGGGGAGTTAAAATATCTTCAACCAGGATAATCTCCTTTTTAATTAACTGGTCATAGATAGCACGGTTTATCATCGTTGCAACCGTAAAAGTATCATAGCTTGTTGAGATAATTGGCATCTCAAGCCGGTCTGCTAATTTTTTAACATGTTCTTCCGTATCGAAGCCCCCGGTGATCAGTACAGCTGCTCCAGCTTTCAGTGCCAATTCATGTGCATTCGTTCGGTTTCCGACAATTAGGAGATTATCTGCCCCTGTGTACCTCATCATTGCCTCTAATTTCATAGCACCAATAACAAATTTATTAAGAGTTTTATGCAAACCTGCTTTACCGCCTAGAACCTGGCCCTCGACAATATTGACCACTTCTGCGTAAGTCAGTTTTTCAATATTTTCTTTTTTCTTTCGCTCAATTCGGATCGTTCCTACACGTTCGATTGTACTAACATAGCCTTTGTTTTCGGCCTCTTTAATCGCTCTATATGCTGTGCCTTCGCTAACATTCATCGCCTTGGCGATTTGTCTCACAGATATTTTTTCCCCAACAGGAAGCTCATCAATGTATTGTAAAATCTGTTCATGCTTAGTAGCCAAGACCTTCACCCTTTATCTTCTTATTCCTACTCATGGAGTCGAATAATTAATCTTATGGTTAATTATAAGGTGAAAAAAGTCTTGATTCAATGCAGTCGCTCACATATTTAGTGAAAAGAGCGAGATTTCTTCTTAGATTTGATAGGCTGATGCGCTTTCACTAGACGCTTGGGGCTATATAATATAGCCGTCAAATTGCCTGCAATCACTATAAGTGCAAAAGCCAGCCATACAAGTGAAAAGGTGCCTTGAAGCCCTTCTTTATTGATGGATAGTCTTGGAACTGCGAAGTAAAGCATAAACCCGCATAATAAAAGGCATAGCAAATATCTGTTCTTTTTCATTTTCATTTCCTCCCTTAACTAACTGCTTGTATTATTTTTATGCCTTAGGAAGGAAAAAAAGTATTATAATTCTATCGTTTCACCAGATTCAAGGACTTTACCGTTTTTAGCCTCTAGTAAATCTATGAATTTGGCCGGATCCTGTTTGATCGGCGGGAAAGTATTGAAGTGGATCGGAACAATAAATCTTGCCTGTAAAAGCTTGGCAGCGTGAGCAGCATCCTCTGGACCCATCGTAAAATTATCTCCTATTGGCAGGAATGCTAAATCAATTGGATGTCTTTCACCAATTAATTTCATGTCTGAGAATAATGCTGTATCGCCCGCATGATACACTGTCTTACCTTCATTCATAAATAAGATTCCCGCAGGCATACCGCAATAAATTATTTCTTGGTTTTCGGTAATATAACTTGAACCATGGAATGCTTGGGTGAGTTTCACTTTTCCGAAATCAAATTGATAGGCACCGCCAATATGCATGGCATGGGTTTTAACCCCCTGCCAGCTTAGATATGTGGCCAGCTCATGGTTAGCAATTACTAGAGCGTCATGCTTTTTGGCTAATTCTACTGTATCTCCTACGTGATCACCATGCCCGTGCGATAAAATAATGACATCCGGCTTTACTTCCTCGACCTTAAGGTCTGTCAAGCTGTTACCCGTAATAAACGGATCAATTAAAATGGACTTCCCATTTGTTTGAATTTGTACAACAGAGTGTCCGTGATACGAAACTTTCATCCTTTTAACCCCTTTCAAAATTTATGCAGGTATAACTTCCATTTTTAAAAAGCATTTTCCTTCCTCCAACTTACCCATTTTTTCCAATGTTTAAGACAATGAATCATTTTTTATAAGTACTGTTTATTTACAATTTTAAATTTGGTTGTTACTCTCAATTTAGAATTTGTTTTTAGGAGGGGTCTTGTGAAGAATCGATTACATAAACTACAGGCTTGGATGAAGGAGCAGAATATTGAGGTTAGTTTTCTCACATCAACAGAAAATGTGTTTTATTTGAGCGGGTTTTATACAACACCACATGAACGACTATTAGCTTTAGTCGTGTTTCAAGAGGAGGAACCATTCCTCGTTTGTCCACAAATGGAAATACATGATGCCAAGAGGGCAGGATGGGAACATGAAATAATTGGTTTTAGTGACATTGACCAGCCATGGGAGTTAATTAACCGAGCTATTAACAATAGACTTAAAACTGTAAATAAGGTTGCCATTGAAAAAGAGCACATGAATGTTGAACGCTATGAGCAGCTTTCAGCACTATTCCCACATGCAGCTTCTGTCTCAGCTGAAGAAAAATTACGGACCTTAAGAATGATTAAAGATGAAAAAGAATTAAAAATCATCGAAGAGGCGTGTGCACTAGCAGATTACGCGATTGCAGTGGGTTGTAGTGAAATCGCAGAAGGGAAAACGGAATTAGATGTTTTAAACGCTGTTGAATATGCTTTAAAGAAAAAAGGCGTTACCGAAATGTCATTTTCTACGATGGTTCTTACCGGTGTAAATGCCGCTTCTCCCCATGGAAACCCGGGACAAACAAAGATTAAAAAAGGCGATTTGGTTCTATTTGATTTAGGCGTCGTTGTGGACCGCTACTGCTCTGACATTACTAGAACCGTTGCATATGGTGATATTAATGATAAGCAAAAGGAAATTTATGATACAGTTTTGAAAGCACAGCTGGCAGCTATTGAGGCAAGTGTTCCGGGAGTTACTGCAGCAGAGGTAGATCAATCAGCCCGTAGAATTATTTCTGAAGCAGGATATGGTGAATATTTTCCACACCGCCTTGGCCATGGCCTCGGAATCAGCGTCCATGAATATCCTTCCTTAACAGAGACTAATCCATTGATTATTGAAGCCGGAATGGTCTACACGATTGAACCAGGAATATATGTACCTGAAGTAGCTGGTGTACGAATTGAAGATGATGTATTTATTACTAGCAGCCGTGCAAAAATATTAACTAAGTTTCCAAAAGAATTAACCATCATCCGCTAGATTAAATGTATTTTTTTGACATTGATTAATGGATTCAATTGATGTAATATACAAATACAAGCTGCGTTGTTCGTAGTGATAATAAAGTTTTAACCTTTAAACTGTAACAGGGAGTTTTACTATCGAAACCATAATGACAAGCCTCTGTCTATATTGACATGGAGGACATGCAGGACGTTTTCTGCGAACACCCACTTTGAGGAGTGGTGGTTTAAAACTTTCTTAACTAAAGTTACGGCAAATGCGGCTATATAAACTTGTTCTTTCGAAACCAGTTCCTTTAAGGAGCTGGTTTTTTCTTGCATATAAAAAGGAGAGCTCCATAAAGTTAGCCCTCCTTTCAATCTTAGAATTGCTGCAGTAAAGATTTTGTATCTGAGTATACAAGGCCATGCGCTTCAGCAACTGCCTCATAGGTTACGAAACCGCCAAGCGTGTTTATACCCTTTAGTAATGCATCATTTTCTAGACACGCCTGTCTATATCCCTTATTAGCAATTTGGATCGCATACGGTACAGTTACATTGGTTAACGCGATCGTTGAAGTTCTAGGAACAGCACCAGGCATATTGGCTACAGCATAGTGAACAACACCGTGTTTAATGTAGGTAGGATTATCATGGGTAGTAATACGGTCCGTTGTTTCAAAAATACCACCTTGGTCAATGGCAATATCCACTACTACACTTCCAGGTGTCATCGCTTGAATCATTTCCTCAGTGACTAGCTTGGGTGCCTTTGCACCTGGAATAAGAACTGCCCCAATGACTAAATCAGATTCTTTAACAGCTTGAGCAATATTATACGGATTTGACATTAAAGTAGTCACATCGGATCCGAAGATATCATCTAACTGGCGAAGACGGTCTGGATTTAAATCAATAATGGTAACTTTCGCTCCAAGTCCAATTGCCATTTTAGCAGCATTTGTTCCCGCTACACCTCCGCCAATAATGGTCACAGTTCCTCTTTGCACCCCTGGTACACCTGAGAGTAAGATCCCTTTTCCTCCGTGTACCTTTTCTAGAAATTGTGCTCCGATTTGCGCTGCCATTCTGCCAGCTACCTCACTCATTGGAGTTAATAATGGCAGTGAACGATTTGGAAGCTGTACTGTCTCATAAGCTATTCCCACTACTTTATTTTCGATTAAAGCTCTTGTTAGCTCAGGCTCAGGAGCTAAGTGTAAATATGTAAAGAGAATTAACCCTTCCCGGAAATATTGGTATTCACTAGGCAGCGGTTCTTTAACCTTCATGACCATGTCCATAGACCATGCTTCTGAAGCAGTATCTACTATTTTTGCACCAGCAGAAGCATAGTCTTCGTCCGTGAATCCGGAACCTAGTCCTGCTCCCTTTTCAATATAAACCTCGTGGCCAAAGTTCAATAGGTTAAAAACACCAGCTGGTGTCATGGCAACACGGTTTTCATTGTTTTTTATCTCTGTAGGAACACCGATCCGCATGTACTTACCTCCAATTTATACTCTTCTTAGTATAATGAATTCTCATTTTCTTAGTAAGTGAAAGCCCTACCATGAAAACATTTTCATTTTACCAAAAAAACCATAGAATACCCAACCTTTTTATTTTGAACTTTTCAGATAGAAAAAAGCTTTGCGGAAGACCGCAAAGCTTTTTTACTTAGTACCAAGGATAGTACGGATATGGGTACGGGTACGGTGGATATGGTGGATAGTAAGGGTATGGTGGTCTTATTACTGAACCTAGCGCTAATCCCCCTAACAATCCAAGCGGAAAACCAAAACCAATTCCACCGAAACCGAATCCTGGTCTTCCAAATCCGAATCCTGGTCTCCCAAATCCGAATCCTGGTCTTCTTCCGAAACCAAACCTTACATCGTTAGGATTAATTCCTGTAGTGTACTGCCCCAAATTATCTGACATCATATGCATATGACTTCCTCCCCATTTTAGTCTTTTTACACTAAAAGGATATGCACATGAGCCGATTGTTTCTTGGGTTAACGTCCTAAGAACAATAAATTTTATAGTTGAATGTCCTAACCATTAGCTATTTGTCTTGTCCACTTCTATATTTGAAGCCTGCAGACTTTCTTGGTCAATAATACCACTATTATATGAATCCATAATTTGTTCGCTTACTTCTCTTGCGCCGTCCTCATTCATCTCAAATGTAGCGTTATACTCAGGATTTTTCTTTGCCATATAGATCTATCTCCCTTCATAGGTATATTTACCTTTTTATTTTTCGAAAAATTGCAACATCTATTCCTAGAAAAAATTGTTATAATTTAGGTAAGGAGGAGATTAGCATGGGACTTTGTTATCAAAAAATCTTAGTCGCAGTGGATGGATCAACTGAGGCGGAATGGGCATTTAAAAAGGCGATTGATATCGCAAAAAGAAATAATGCTGGATTGTTATTAGCTCATGTCATTGACACAAGATCGTTTCTCTTAATTGATTCATATGACCCTGATATTGCAGACCGAGCAAACAAGCTGGCCATCGATTTCCTTGATAGATACAAACAACAAGCACTTGATTCTGGAGTTACACACGTAGATTATGAAATAGAGTATGGATCTCCAAAAGTTAAGATTCCTAAGGATATGGCAAAAAAACATAAGGTAGATTTAATCATCTGCGGTGCTACAGGGATGAATGCCGTGGAAAGGTTCCTAATTGGCAGTGTTTCAGAGCACATCACTCGCTATGCTCCATGTGACGTCCTTGTTGTTCGTACATCTAAAGAACTCCCCTAAATGATTGACAATTTTTTATTCTATTCGTTTATACTCATCAAAATATTGTAAAATAAAAACTAATCACACCATTGGAGGCAGATACATGAACGAACATTTTTCCTTTGATCAACGTCTAGGTATTCCAATACCTGATTTACAGTTAGATTGGCATACCTATGATGAAAAAACACAAAATAAGATCTTGTTTGATTGGGAGAAAATCCGCGGCAGCATACCCGATCGGATAGCGGAACTTGAACAGACGATTAACGAAAAGCAAGCTCAACTTTCAATCGAAACAAACTTTCCCCGCTCATGCGAATTGAACAGTGAAATCGCTGAACTTGCGTCCATTATCAATGATTTATGGTTATGGTACAGAGCCAATCAAACACTATCAGCAAAAATCCATCAGTAAACTAAAAAGGCTCCCTCTACTTATAAAGTAAGGGAGCCTTTCAGTTATAAATCCTTTTTTATTTCTCTCACTACATGACCGATTTCAGGCAGAATTAACTTGTTCATAGCAAGTTTTACGGCACCTGTCGAGCCTGGTGTCGAGAAAACAGCCTTATCTCTTACCACTCCAGCTACCGCCCTTGACAGGATCGCAGCCGAGCCGATATCCTCCTGATAGCTTAACATTCTAAACAATTCCCCAAATCCAACTATCTCTTTATCAAGTATCTCTTGAACAGATTCAATGGTTACATCTCTTTTGGCTATTCCTGTTCCACCATTTGTAAGAATGACATCAATATCATTTCTAGCGCAGCCTTTTAGGATTTCATCCTGAATCGGTGTTCTTTCATCCTTTACAATCACATAATCAACAATCTTATGCCCTTGCTTTTCAAGCATTTCAATCATCAACCTGCCACTTTTGTCTGTATCCTGATTTCTCGTGTCACTAACCGTAATGATTTTACAATTTATTGTCTTTGGCGCTTCCTTCTTGTGCTCTTGGTTACTCATTTTTACATGGTCTCCTCTTTTTCTTTAAGGTAACGAAGCTGGTAATATTTATGTGCAAGGTCAGTGACCTTTCTGGTGAGTTGATAATTAGCACCTGCACCGATTGCCATACTGACAAGCGGAATTCCCTGTATGATTTTTTTTCGAAACAAACCGATTACCATTGCTTTAAAAAGTTGCTGTATCGGCTGCTCTAGCCAAGTAACATCCGTAATTTCCTCATTACCTTCATAAAAATAGGCTTCTGTGCCATGTTCTAATTCATTCATCAATACTGACCAGCCGTGTTTTTGTAGTCTTGGTGGCAAGGTTGCTGTATGGAAAACCTTTAAAGAAGTCATCATTTCATGGGGAGTATTAATTTCAAATCCATAGGTCATGGCGGTTAGCTGAACCACCCGTAAATTAATGACCGCCATGGCAGGAATATCTGTCCCTAATAGAAGCGTGCCTCCTGTTCCGGCCAACCCACCCTGTGCAAAGGAATATAGTCTGTGTCTAGCAATTTGCTGCATAGCTATGTATTGCAATTGATCAATGCTCAATTGTTTTAAGTCTTTGAGGTTTTCAATATCTTTATTAAATACTCTTCCAGACGAAAGGATTCTTTCTTTTGCATCCATTTGGAGCTGTGAGCCTTGTATCATCCCATGTAGATGAAACAACCAAGTGTCAATCACTGAAAAAAACTGTTTTTGAATATTTTCAGGCAGTAGAGAAAAAGAACGCTCAATATATTTTTCATATGTTAATTGCAGGTCGTTTGCTTCGTAATTCAACAAGCTATGTTCCCAGTTACGTATTTCCTCTAAGACCGCAGATTCCCGTTCTGTCAAAGGCATCGCTGTCCCCCCTACTCTTCCAATATTTGCTTACATTATATCACAAAGAAAGGGAAGGAAAGAAATAAACCAAAAAGGCAAACAATCCAAGAGATTGTTTGCCCATAATATAAAAAACTATGCTAAACGCACTACATCCCTTGCGATCATGACTTCTTCATTTGTAGGAATAATCATAACTTTTACAGGTGAATGTGGATAGTTAATAAATGCTTCCTTGCCCCTTACTTTGTTAAGTGTTGGATCCCAATATACTCCCATGAATTCAAGACCTTTAAGGACATTCTCTCGAATAACATCGCTATTTTCACCGATACCAGCAGTAAAGATAATTGCGTCTACCCCGAACATCCGTGAAGCATAAGAACCGATATATTTATGAATACGGTTGGCAAATACCTCTAATGCAAGCTGTGCACGCTCATTCCCTTTGCTAGCCTCCACTTCAATATCACGTAAATCACTTGAGAAACCAGATACTCCCAGCATCCCACTCTTTTTATTTAAAACATCCAGCACTTGTTCTGCTGTTTGGTCCGTTTTTTCCATGATGTATGGAATAAGAGCAGGGTCAATGTTTCCAGATCTTGTTCCCATTGTAACACCTGCAAGTGGTGTGAAGCCCATTGACGTATCAATTGATTTCCCGCCTTCAATAGCGGCAATACTTGCTCCATTACCTAGGTGGCAAGAGATTAGTCGCAATTGCTCTACTGGACGCCCTAGAAGCTCTGCTGCACGCTGTGATACATACTTATGTGATGTGCCATGGAAGCCATATTTACGGATGCCAAACTTTTCATAGTATTCGTATGGCAGACTGTAAAGATATGAACTTTCTGGCATTGTTTGATGGAAGGCAGTATCGAAAACGGCTACTGCAGGAACATCAGGAAGCACTCCTTTAAACGCCATGATTCCAGTAAGGTTTGCTGGGTTATGTAACGGTGCTAATTCAGATAGTTCTTCAATTTTAGCCAGGACTTCATCAGTAATTACAACGGAATCATTAAACGCCTCTCCTCCGTGTACGACACGGTGGCCAATTCCTTCAATTTCACTTAATGATTGAATGATTCCTAAAGTTGTCAATTTATCTAAGAGCATTTTTACTGCTACTTCATGGTCAGGAATATCAGTTGTTTCTGTTACTTTTTCATCATTAACGGTAATTGTAAAAATTGAATCGTTTAATCCGATTCTTTCAATAAGTCCTTTTGTGATTACATCTTCATTAGGCATTTCAAATAGTTGAAACTTAAGTGAAGAACTTCCTGCATTAATCGCTATAATTTTTGACATTTATAATACCGCTCCTTTATATAACAACATTAGCTTTTAGGGGTCTGTATACGTACACTTTTATTGTGCACAAACCAATGCCGATTATTGCTCTCAATTTTCCATTAAAACACTGTATTTATTACAATACAAGGGTTTAATTGGTTGGAAACGGTTACGTTCAAATAAAGTTCAATTCTTATTATTTAGACTTTTGCAACAAATTGTTTTTATTACAAAAAAAGATAAGACCGAAATGATTATTCGGTCTTACCTTTTGTTCTCTTGAAACCATTTTTCAAGCTTGGTTAGCATTTTGTCCATTTCAACTGCATTTGATAGGTTTGGGAGGTCCACAAGCAGTGCTTGTTTTGGTGCTGCTACACCTTCTCCCTGCTTTTGTAAGACAAGAATACTTTTTGCTGCATTTTTATTGTTAAACATATTTAACGGTAATTGAAGCAATCCCTGAACGATGATGTTTTCTTTGAAGAATTCACGAAGCTGTCCAGCTTGCTCACTTTCAAATAACCCATTAGGAATAATAAAAAATAGATATCCACCTGGATTTGTATGGCGGACACTTTGTTCTATGAACAGATGATGTGCATAAGAATGCCCGTCGTTGGCTTTTAGTTGATAATCTCCTGCTCGTACATCATTAGGATAGAAGCCAACAGGCAAATCTGCAATGACTGCATCGACAGGATCGATAAATAATGGTTCCAGGCTGTCTTGGTTAAACAGCTCAATTGGATGTTCTTGTAAGTTTGCATTGACATAGGCTAACTTGATTAAGAGATCGTCAATATCAACACCTATTGAATTTACACTGCTAGACAATTGATTTAATACTGTCGTCAAGAGATTGCCTGTCCCGACGGCAGGGTCTAGTAAACGGAAGGAAGGCTTATTCATAAATTTATTCACCAAATAGCCCATGACCATTCCGACTGAATCAGGGGTCATTTGATGATTAGGCTGCACATTTTCTTTCATTCCCTTTAAAATGACTAACTGGTAGGCTTTACGGATTTCTTCCTTGGAGAATTTCCCTAAATCCAACTCGAGGTACTGTTTTTTTAATCTTTTTTGCGATAGTTCACTTAGCTCCTCTTGTAGGATGCTGCCATGAAAAAGGTTCTCCCCTGTTTCAGCAAGGGCTTCTAGGTATGTACACTCTAATTCCTCTTGCAGGACTATGGCTGTTTCATTGAATAGTGTAAAAAGTTGTTCCACTGGAGAAATCGTCACTTTCTTCTCCCCCTATTTAAAAATTTCTTATTCAATTTGGCTGTGTAAATTACTCCAAAGATTTTTGCGAAATCCGCTCCCTTTCCGCGGGCTCCCCGGTGAGCCTCCTCGGTCGTTCCGACCTGTGGGGTCTCACCTGGTTCGTCATTCCCGCAGGACATTGAATAGCATCTCTGAATTTGCCCACGCACGAAGAAAATGCGATAGCATTTTCGAGGAGTCTCGCAGATTTCGCAAAAATCTTTCACTAGATAAGCTTAACACAGCCTACATTTTATATTAAAAGGATTATGTTTTACAAGTTTAAATGAAAGAGACCTCGTTTGTGCGAGGCCTCTTTGTGTTGGGTCATTATTTTGCGTTTTTAGCTGCTTCGAGTACTGCTTCGTAGTTAGGGTGATTAGTTGCTTCACTTACATATTCTACGTATGTTACCGTGTCAGAAGAGTCAACTACAAATACGGCACGTGCTAATAATCTTAGCTCTTGGATAACTACGCCATATGCTTCTCCGAAAGAAAGGTCGCGGTGATCTGAAAGCGTTTGAACATTTTCGATTCCATTTGCTCCACACCAGCGCTTTTGTGCAAATGGCAGATCCACACTAACCGTTAAGACTTTAACGTCTCCTAAGCTGTTCGCTTCTTCATTAAAACGGCGAGTTTCTGCATCACAGACACCCGTATCTAAAGAAGGTACAGCACTGATTAGACGAACTTGCCCCTTTGTGTTTTCTAGAGTGACGGCAGATAAATCATTAGCCAATACACTAAAGTTTGGCGCCTTATCTCCTACCTTCACTTCGTTTCCTAGTAATGTGACTGGATTCCCCTTAAATGTTACATTTGCCATACTTACATCCTCCCTTTTCGCACTAAACCGGATGTTCTAAACTCCAGTTTGCTTCAATATGTACAGTGTTAATATATCTTGTCAGAATCTTTTTTGCAATTATTTGAACCCAGTTATTAGCAGTCCAAAGAAAAAAGTTAACCTTCCTTAATTGAGGAAGATTAACTTTTTCTTTATATATCAAATTCTTGCTTTTGAGAATCATGCTGACTAGATGCATTTGTTTGTTTAGAATTCTGCCCTTGATTAGCATCATTTTTTTTTGAAAGCATTTGTTGAATTTTATCAACAGCTTGAGGCGCAAGTTCTAAAATCTTTTCATATAGATGTGTACTTTCATCCAGGTGAAGCATTTTAACTCCTTGTGAATTCACTATTAAAAAGGCAATTGGTGTGATGGATACACCGCCACCGCTCCCCCCTCCAAAAGGAAGCTTCGACCCGCTTTGTCCTTCACCTTGTTTTTGTGAGCCATCCATTTTAAACTCACTGCCTCCAGCAGCAAATCCAAATCCTACTTTAGAAACTGTTAGAATGACGCTTCCGTCAGGAGTTTCAACAGGATCCCCAATGATTGTATTAACATCGATCATTTCCTTTAAGCTTTCCATTGCAGTTGTCATCAAACCTTGTATTGGATGTTCAGACATGTCTGTTTCCTCCTACTTCAAACGGATTTTGTTTTTTCTTTGTTGTAATTCTCATTCGTTTTTAGATTTGGGCGTCCGCCCTTCCAGAATTTTATAAGTTTTAATCCTGCCAAAATAGCATGCCCGATTCGAAACTGAATAATACATGAGATTCGGGTTTGAATAATTGCTAGTTGAAAGTGTGGAGTGACGGAAATATTCGGCATTTCTTTTAATTTTAAAAAGTGACTGAGTATTCCTAGAATACTTCCTTTTATCGTCCAAAATGCTCCTGATAGTACACCAGTGGCTGCAGCATCTCCTACCCCAACAAGGGTGTGCCAATCAAGTTGCTTAATAGAAACTCTGGATAGAAACTTCCTAACAATCCCTCCCAAGTGAACAACATGCTGGATGATTTCTTTAACGTTATGCAAGTTTTGCATCACTTTATTAGCTGTAATTTGCTGTTCTAAATCCTTCGCGTTGTCAGGGGAATCTCCCATTTGTTTCTCCCCCCTAATGACTACACTAGGAGAATTATCATCAATCTTAATTAAAGGAACTTTCATTTTATACTTAATCAAGCCAAACCAAATTTTAAACTCTATTTTTAAGTCATCATTATCATTATGATGATAGTAATCAATGTGAACGGATATTTTGGTCATTAGGATGAGAAAAAGAATGAAAAGAATAATAAGAGCAATCAGCAGCCAAATCAAATTGTTCACAACCTTTCAGCCTACTAGTATCGCCTTTAATAAAAAAAATAAACCTGCCATTTAATGACAGATTTATTTTCCCAATTAGCGGTCTACATGGATGACAGTTGTGTCAGTAAAAAGATCATGCAGACCTTGTTTTTTCGGCATAAAGGCAACAATAATATAGCCAATAATAATGGTTGCAGAAATGAAACGACCAATCCATTCTCTAAATAAAATGGTATTCCACGATAATGTACCCGTTTTTAGGTCAATAACTTTAATTCCAAAGACCATTTTCCCTAAAGTTTGATTAAAATACTTCGTCATAAGAACAAAATACAAATAGAAAATAATCGCCGATGCAATAGATATTGGGGCAAACATATTAGTTTCAGCTAAAGAAACGTCAAGCAGACGGAAAAAAGGCTTAATCAACAACCGCACAAGACTACCAACAATGATTAGATCGAACAGGTAGGCCCAAAAGCGCATCCAAAAGCCCGCATAACGGATAGATTCTAACCGAGTTTCTTCTACTATCGATTCATTTTTTGGAATAATAATTTCTGTATTTTGAGTACTATTTTCAATTCCTTCTTCATTTGTCAAACCTGTTTGATGTTCATTCGTATCCATAAGCTATACCTCTATTCCGCATACAAGTACATGAGACGTGGAGAGTTAGGTCGAGAAAGTATTGCTGTAAGTCCAGCCATTTCGTTATTACCTGTTACTAGCTGCTGAAGCTTCATCCCAAATAGTGAGCCCAATCCTAAAGTGTCATTAAATCGAACTACCTTGGCACCTTTTAGTTTCTCGTCTTTTTTCATTTGTTCGATTACATCTTCTAAATAACCAAATCCATCGATTAAGTTTAATTCTAATGCCTGCCGCCCATCATAAATACGACCATCGGCAAGATTTTTAACTTCTTCCGTTGACATTTTGCGCCCTTCAGAAATTACTTTTACAAAGCCTTCGTAAGAATTATTTATCATTGACTGAAGAATTTGTCTTTCTTCTTCCGTCATCTCTCTCGTCGGACTCATAATATCTTTATATTCACCACTTTTAATCGTTACAAAATCAACGCCGTATTTTTCAGCAAGCCCTCCATAATTGATACTTTCCATGATTACCCCAAGCGAACCTGTTAGTGTTTCAGGACTTGCAAAGATTTTTTTGGCACCTGCTGAAATATAGTACCCCCCTGAAGCTGCCATGGATCCCATCGAAATATAAATTGGCTTTTTTGCTTCATTTTGAATTTCAAGTAATTTATCGTGAATTTCAGCACTTTCCACGACTCCACCGCCAGGAGAGTTTACTCTCAGAATAACCCCTTTAATACTGTTATCCTCTTTTATGTGATTTAATTTCTCCATAAAAGCTTTATGATTATAGCCAACACTTTGAATAAAGGACTCCGCATCTCCTGTATCCTGGATAACTCCAGATACATCCACTACTGCAATTTTCTTTAATTCATTGCCCTCTTGGACAACTTCCTCCTCGAATGGCATTTCACTTGCGGCTAGCAAATCCGTAAAATTTGTTTCTACACCCTTGATTGCAAAAGCCGATAAAAAATTAATGATAACCGATACAAAAAATAATGCCGCAGCAATCCCTAAAGCGGCCCACCGTTTTCCATTCATATGTATGTATAGCCTCCTATCCTCTAGTAAAATTTTTGTTGATTCAATTTCATATTGTCTCAATAAAATGCTAAACTTATTTTAGTCTAACAATATTTTATCAAAATAGTTAGAAATAGGGAAAAATAACTTACTGTTAACAGGAGGTACATAAATGGGACATCGACGCAATATCCATTTTTACAGTCACCTTGATATGAAAACGCTTAAAAGCGAAACGAAACTTGAGGAATACGTTCAGTATTATGGTTTAACGATGGTTGCTGATCACCGGGATGCCAATATCATTGCTAGTATTGGTGATGATGGCACTTTTCTTCAGGCAGTTAGAAAAACAGGTTTTCGTGAGGATTGTCTTTATGCTGGAATATCAACTAAGGATAGCTTAAGTATGTATTGTGACTTTAAACTTACGGAATCCTCTAAAATGGTAGAAGCCGCTGCAAATGAGGATATGGAAGTAAGAAGATATCCTTTAATTGATGTAAATGTTGATGGGCAAGGTACATTCTTATGCTTGAACGAATTCAGTATCCGTTCAGCAATTATTAAAACCTTCGAATTAGATGTTTTTATAGACGATATTCATTTTGAAACTTTTCGAGGCGATGGAATGATTGTGGCAACCCCTACTGGAAGTACTGCTTATAATAAATCTGTTAACGGGGCCGTTGTTGACCCGCTCCTTCCATGTATGCAGGTAAGTGAAGTTGCCTCCATAAATAATAATAAATACCGTACATTAGGTGGTTCCTTTATTTTGAGCGGCGACCGCTCTCTTACCCTTAAGGTGCTATCATTTGGTAATGAACATCCGACAATGGGGATGGATAATGAGGCATTAAGTATTCGCCATGTTGATAAGATTCAAATTAAACTGAGTGATAAAAGAATCAAAACACTTAAGCTTAAGGACAACTCCTTCTGGGAAAAAGTCAAAAGAACATTTTTATAATCGGTTATGTGGAGATTGAAGCGAAAGGTGCTTCAACCAAAAGATTCTTTATCAAAATCTTATAACATAACAAAAAGCTGCCTTTTGCCTAGCAGCTTTTTTTGTGTTAATGAAGTTTTTCTTTTTGAAGTCTTAATACCATATTAGATAAGATTTTTGTTTTTGATAGTGAATATAAGGTTAGTGCGGACCAAATAAACATAAAGGCAAGTAATTGCATTTTTGAAAAATGCTCATGATAGACAAATACGCCTAAAACAAGCGTTAAGGTTGGGGCGATATACTGCAGAAATCCTAACAATGATAAGGGAATTTTCTGTGCACCTTTTGCGAAATAGAGCAATGGCACTGCTGTCGCTGCCCCTGCACCGATTAGTAATAAGTCTGTCGTTACGTTGATTGCTAAAAATGAACTTGATCCTTTTATCATTAAATAAACGATAAATGCAAAGCTAATAGGGGTGAGAACAAGTGTCTCTAAAGTTAACCCGACAGCAGAGTCGACATTTATTAATTTTTTTGCTAATCCATATAGCCCAAAAGAGACCGCAAGAACAATCGAGATCCACGGAAAGCTTCCATATGAAATCGAAATAATTACTACTCCAATGGCAGCCAAAAGAAAGGCTGCATACTGATACCCATTCAGTTTTTCTTTAAGGACAAGCATGCCTAATAAAATACTAACTAGCGGATTAATATAATATCCAAGACTTGCTTCTACCAAATGATCTGTATTAACAGCCCAAATATAGATGAACCAGTTGACACTAATTAAAAGTGAAGCGACCGTCAGTGCATACATCTGCTTTCTATTTTTAGCAAAGCCTTTTACCGTAATGACTAATAGGCTCCACTTTCTTGAAATGAGTAAAACGATTACCATGAAAACAAATGACCAAAAAATGCGGTTAGCCAGGATTTCTTGAGTGTTTACATGTCCTAAGAACTTCCAATAAATCGGGAGTAACCCCCATAATAAATAGGAAAAACCCGCATGAATTGTCCCCAGCCTTACTTCACTTTTTTCCATACTTTTTACCCTCTATTCTTTCTAGACTCGAAACATTCTTCATTATACATCGAAACGAAGAAAAATAGGTGAAATTTATCTTATTGGGACATGTCATTTTTTACAACAAAAAAAACAGACGGTTAGAACCATCTGCTTTCTTCTAATTTATTTTACAGCTTGCATTTCTTTTTGTCGCAGTTCAATCCTTCTGATTTTACCAGAGGTTGTCTTTGGAAGTTCCGTTAAATACTCAATTTTTCTTGGATACTTATACGGAGCCGTTAGTGTTTTTACATGCTCCTGCAATGTTTTGGTCAAGCCAGGGTCATTGACATCAATTTCATCCTTTAGAACGACAAACGCTTTGACAATATAGCCGCGAATTTCATCAGGACTCGCTACTACTGCACATTCTTTTACAAAAGGATGCTTAACCAGTGCATCTTCGACTTCGAAAGGCCCAATGGTATAACCAGAGCTAATGATGATATCATCACCACGGCCTTCAAACCAGAAGTAACCATCTTCATCCATTTTCGCTTTATCGCCCGTTACATAATATTCACCACGGAATTGCATTGCTGTCCGTTCCGGGTCTTTATAGTAGTTTTTAAATAAAGCTGGTGTTTCAATGTGTACAGCGATATCGCCAACTTCCCCAACCGGGCATACTTCGCCTTCTTCATTAATAATCTCTACCCTGTTACCAGGTGTAGGCTTACCCATCGAACCTGGCTTTAATTCCATTCCTTTTGTAACACCCACCAACAAAGTATTTTCTGTTTGACCATATCCATCACGTACATTGACATTAAAATACTTGTTAAAGGTTTCAATTACCTCACGATTTAATGGTTCTCCTGCAGAAACAGCACTATGCAGACTTGGCAGCTGATATTCATGAAGGTTTTCGACCTTAGCCATTAAACGATACTCTGTCGGAGTACAGCAAAGGACATTAACTGAATATTTCTCAAGTAGACTTAAATACTTCTTGGGTTCAAATTTACCATTATAAACAAGACCGGTACCGCCAGATCCAAGCACCGATAAAAACGGACTCCAAATCCACTTTTGCCAGCCAGGTGCTGCTGTCGCCCAAACTGTGTCTCCCTCTTCGATGCAAAGCCAGTTCGCAGCTGCTGTCTTTAAGTGTGCATATGCCCAGCCATGTGTATGGACAACCCCTTTTGGGTTTCCTGTCGTACCAGAAGTATAAGATAAAAAAGCCATATCATCACGTTCTGTCGCTGCAAGCGGGAAGTCAGGTGATGCGCCTCTCATTTCCTCCTCTAGACAGACCCAGCCCTCATTAGCGGCTCCAACAACAAATTTAACAAGCGCTTGTGCAGAACTTATGCTTGCAAATTGCTCGGCAAATGGATAATAACTAATAACACCTTTTACATCACCATGTGTAAGACGATATTGGAGATCCTTCTCCCTTAACATTTCGGAGCTTGGAATAACCACCAGTCCAGCCTTCAAGGCGGCTAAATAGACAACATATGCTTCGATTAGCCGCGGAATTATGACGAGTACAACGTCACCTTGCTTAAGACCGTTCTCGATAAAAACATTACCTGCCCTATTTACTTTACTCATTAAATCACTATATGTAATCTCCTGTGTTTCCCCAGCTTCATTTTCCCATTTTAATGCTTTTCTGTTAGGTTCCGTTGCAAACCTCTCAATTTCTGAGACAAGGTTGTACTTTTCTGGCGCAATTAATTCTTCGCGTTTCATAACGTTCCCCCTCAAAATAGTTTAGAACTTATCACCAATTACATTATACATAATTGATAGAAAATTTAAAATTATTATTCAATAAAAATTTTTATTTACTACTAGTAACAGATACCAAACTATAATAAGAGGGCAAAACGAAAAGAGAGCGGGAATAATCCCACTCTCTGTAGCCATATTATTCAATTATTATCGTGAAAATCCGCCGTTTAATTGTGATTCAGCCATAGATACTAAACGCTTAGTGATCTCACCACCAACAGAACCGTTAGCGCGAGAAGTAGTGTCTCCACCAAGTTGTACACCAAATTCAGAAGCGATTTCATACTTCATTTGGTCAAGAGCTTGTTGAACTCCAGGTACTAGTAATTGATTTGAATTGTTGTTGCTTGCCATGTGGTATCACCTCCTTGTGAGTATAGAATGTGTAGAACCACATGGCTTCATTCTTTTTTTCAATTGGTAATTGTTCACAAAAGTTTCGGAATAATTTTCCTAAAATAGATCTATGAATTCTGCCACTTCTTTTCCATCTGGCTTAACGGTGATCGTTTCCGTTTCTTGTACGGCTTTAGCAATCAGTGGAGCAAAGTCAAAGAAGCTTTCATAGTATTGGACTTTTTCTCTTTTTGGTTTGGTCTTTGGTGATGCGGGAACAAAAATGGTACAGCAATCCTCGTATGGTCTAATCGAAATGTCATACGTATCAATTTCTTTTGCAATTTTAATAATGTCATTTTTGTCCATTGTTAACAATGGACGTAATACTGGTGTGTTGGTCACTTCATTGATGGCATACATACTTTCTAATGTTTGACTAGCCACTTGTCCAAGATTTTCGCCGGTAATAATGGCGAGACCTTCTTGTTTCCTCATGATTTCATCTGTAATACGAAGCATAAACCGCCTCGTTGTTGTCATCGTATAGTTTTCAGGAATTTGTTCACGAATCGCTTGCTGGACATCTGTAAATGGCACAATATGGACCTTCATGGAGCCATATACTTCAGCTAACTTCTTAGAAAGATCAATTACCTTTTCCTTCGCTCGTTCACTTGTATATGGAGGGCTGAAGAAATGGACTGCTTCCACCTCTAAACCTCTTTTCATTGCCATATAGGCGGCAACAGGGCTGTCAATTCCTCCAGAAAGCATTAACATCGCTTTTCCGCTCGACCCTACTGGCAATCCGCCGGCACCTTGAATGTCTTCGCATGACAAATATACAGCTTCACTTCTAACTTCAATTTTTAAATTGATATCAGGATTTTTCACATCGACTTTAATTCCCTCAATATTATTTAAAATATGGGAACCAAAGGTTTGATTAATAGCATCTGTATCTAGTTCAAAGGTTTTATCCGATCGTTTTGCTGTAATTTTGAAGGTTTGGCCTTCTTTATAAAGACTAGATACAAGATCTAAGGCGGCCTCCTTTAGCGTTTCAATCTCTCTCTCCACCTTAATAGCAGGGCTTAATGACTGAATGCCGAAGATTTTTTTAAGCTTGATCATTATTTCATCTGGATTTTCTCCGTTTGTTAACACATACATACGGTCACGGCCAGCCTCGATCTTCACCTTAGGAAAGGGTGCCAATGCCATCCGAATGCTCTTTTTTAACTTATCAACAAACTTGTTTCTATTTCGTCCTTTAGTAGATATCTCGCCATAGCGAATTAATATACGATCATATTCCATATTATTTCATTACCCTTCTAAGTTGTTTGACTGCTTTTTCTGTAGCAGTAATGACTTTCTTTGCTTCCGATTCTGTATTATCGTGCGTGAGACTTATTCTAAACGCACTTTCAGCTAAGTCCTCAGAAACGCCCATAGCTAATAGCGTTTTACTAGGGGACTTTTTCTTTGAGGAACACGCACTAGTAGTCGAAAGAAAAATACCTTTCTGTTCAAGAGCATGAATCAAAACTTCTGATTTCATTCCTTTAATTGAAAAATTCAATATATGCGGTGCTGCATTTCCACTTGGTGTATGAATCGTTAAGTCTTCAATTGTTACTAATCCTTCAGTCAGAATGGATTTTATCTTTTCCATGTTCTTAATCGCTTTATGACTATACTCCATGGTTAAACGTAATGCCTTAGCCATCGCAACAGCACCTGCCACATTTTCCGTACCACTGCGGACCTTCCACTCTTGATTTCCGCCTGAGAACAAGGAATCCAACTTAACTCCTTCACGAATAAAGAGTGCACCTGTCCCCTTTAGGCCATGAAATTTATGTGCTGAGATTGAACATAAATCCACCCTATTTTCGTAGAGGTTCATCGGAACTTTCCCAATCGCCTGGACCGAATCAACATGGAATAAAATATCGGGATATGGTTGTAGAATCTGCCCAATTTCTTTAATTGGCTGAATCGTCCCCACTTCATTATTCACATGCATAACCGAAATTAAGATGGTATCTTTTCGAATTGAATTTTTTACATCTTTAACCTGAACCCTTCCGTCGGCATCAACCGGCAGGCAGGTTATTTCGAAACCATGCTGTTTAAGCTGCTCCATGGCACCGTGCACCGATGGATGTTCTATACTTGAAAAAATCACATGGCGACCTTTATTACGATGTAGTAATGCTGTCCCTTTTATTGCTAAATTGTTACTCTCTGTCCCACCAGAGGTAAAATAAATTTCTGTTTGTTTAACTTCAAGAAGGTTAGCCACTTGTGATCTAGCATGAGAAAGCAGTTTTTCAGCTTGTATCCCTAGTCCATGCAATGAGGAGGGATTGCCAAAATATTCACTAGATACTTTAACAAAGGCATCTAACACTTCTTTATACGGCTTTGTTGTCGCACTATTATCAAAATAAATCATAGGAGTACCTCCTTTAACCCTGTGCCGAAGTAAATATTATCACAAAAACTTCTTTTTGGAAAAACAAAAACCGATTCAGCCCATACTGAATCGGTAAAAGGTAATTTATCCCTATTGAACTGTTGCTTTAATTCTTTTTAACGCCTCAGGATCGATCGCTTCAATCGAAGCAGCAGCCTGCTCTAAAGCTTCTTGGTACTCATACTGTCTGAAAGCTGTTTCAGCGTCCTTTAATCCTTTTGCAACGGAAGGGTATTGGCTCCGGTATCGGTTCCCATACTGAATCGCTTTTTCAGCGAGCATGGCATCTTCAATCATCTCTACAGTTGTATCCGCAAGTTTTTCGACCGTTAGAACAGCAATTTCCAAATATTGATTAAGCGCTGACACATTGAGTGGCTTTTCTTCAAGCTGGCGCGTTACATTTTGGATACTTTCATTTGCATCCTCAAATAAATACTTATAGTCTGCAGGCAGGCCTGGAATATTACTTTTAGATGCATATCGAATCGTCTCGCCAATCTTCTTCGTTAATTCCTTTACCTTTTCCCTAGCCTCGAATTCATCTTTCCTAAGTGCTTGAAGCTTTTGTGAAAAAATCTCCTGCTCTTCATGAATGGAATCAAGCTGTTCCTTAATATCCTTTAATTCTTGGCAAATGACAGTTTGAGCTGTCTCGTTGATACTGATCTTTTCAAGCAAAATCTCGTAATGTTTTGTAACAGCAGCTAACTCTTTCTCCAGATGTCTTTGAATTTCAAAGTCATGCTCTGTCAGATGGTAGCTTTCTTGTACATGAACCACTTCGTTTGAAAGGTAATCATTTTCATTTTGTACCTTGGTTAGCAAACCGGTAGTTCCCTTTTCATTTTGAATAACAAAATGTTTTGCATTTACTTCTTTCTCTAAAAGGTCGAATACAATATCGATCCGTTCCTTCACTTCATTCAGACTCTCTTCAGCCTTTTCAATTTGTGTTTCTTCTATCATGACCAAGCATTCACTCAACTTTTCCCTCAAAGCGGAAATTTCTTTGTCAAGCTGCAGATGTTCTAGATAGTAATCTTTACCGGTCATTTCACGGTACCCATCAAGCACATCATTTAGTTGCGAAGGTAAGATCGATTGACACTCAATGATTAACTGTGGAATAAGACTCATATTGTGTTTTATGGTATTCAAGTTACTATGAATCTGTAGTACTAGTTCACGCGCTTCAAGATAATTTCCGTTTTCCGTTTTCTCTTCGTACTCATGAAATTTCTTTGTTACACCTTCAAGCTTTGCTTCTAATTGCTTCTCTGCTTTACCAAAACTGTGACGGTGAGCCAGAAGTGTTTTCTTTGTTTCACGGTACATTTCTTTAAGCAAGTCAATTTCTAATCGGTTTTTTTCTTCACTGCCTACAAGCTCATGTAACTCTTCTAATATATTCTTTATAAGCGCTTCGGTTTCCTGGAGCTTAGCGTCAATTTCCTGCTGTGTTGCTTTCGCTTTTTTGAATCGATAACGATCTATGTATTCTTCCGCATCGAATAACATTTCCTCTAAGTCAGGCAGTTTAACCGTTACGACATCATCCCACTGATTCCGCCAGCGTTCAAAGAGCTCTTCTGTCTGGCCAGTCATGTTCAATTGTTTCACCTTAGACATTTCATCGAGAATAGGACGGTTAAATAAGTCGATCTTCCATGCCTCTAATCTGTCCATCTCTTTAAAGTACTTTTTCTTTATGAAATACCCTGATACAAATATGGCTAGTAAAAGGATGAATGTTCCAATGATAAATTTCACATGAAAGCCCCCTGTTCCAAACTTCAAATACCCTATAGTAATCTATATAAAAAATCTCATTAATGGTAAAGTTCAATGCCTTTATGATACCATGTAAACGACAATTTTTGACTATTATTTTCAATTTTTTTGTAAAAGTTTTAATACAATCAGAATAGCCTGCTCAAAAAGCATAAAAAAAGTGCTTAGCTCTGGTAAGCTAGCACTTTTATTCTACATTATAAAATAGCTTCTTTTTTTTCGATTACCCTGTTACCAAGCGTTGCTTCAATCCAAATAAATAATTCCTTTAAGTACTTCTGTTCAAAAAAACGTTCATTTGGAAATATATAAAGGACTTCTCTTAAATAATGTGCATGAATAAAGGGCATCATGAGTAAACCTTTGTATTGTATAATCAAATAGGGAATGGAGTGCGGGCGAAATTCTTTTCTTTCAAAGCCTTTTTCAAAAATCTTTTGAAAGTAGTATTTTTCCTTGATGGAATATGTGGCCATAATTTCTCTGACCATTTGGGAATCCATGGACAATTCTCGATAGACAAAGCTGGTCAATTCGATATTCTCACATTGAAAATGGAGCAATTCTGCCGTGATCCGTTTAAGACAGTCCTTTGCACCTTGGTCAATCAAAGCAAATTGTTCGTCAATGATGTTAATGTATTGTTCAAAGAAATGTGTAAAGCAATACTCTAACACACCAAGTTTGTTCTCAAAGTGGTAGGCAATGGTTGCGGAGTTTACGTTTGCCTGAGAAGCAATATCTCGGATTGACGTTCCAGAATATCCATTTGAATTAAACAGTGAAATCGCAGCTTTGACTATTTTTTCTTTTGAATTCTTTTTCATCCGTACTCCCCCTGTAGACTCACGTTCATATTTTCCCTTACTTAATGATTCTTTTAATGAACGTTGATTCCTTTATAAACTTGTCGACAAAGTACTTTCTTTTTCTAGTATTTTTGATAAAATACTTATTATTTTTTACAAGGAATAGGTGAAAAAACATGTTTAACGTCGAAATGTATACTGGAAGCAGATTGGAAAACTATCAACTAGTGATAAAGCAATTAGATGCACTGCTTCATGGTGAAAAAAATCAGGTCGCAAATTTAAGTAATGCCAGTGCCTTATTAAACCAATTTCTTGATCGTATTAACTGGGTAGGTTTTTACTTGATGGACACAAATGGTGAATTAGTCCTTGGGCCCTTTCAAGGACTACCTGCATGTGTTCGTATTCCGATTGGTAAAGGAGTTTGCGGTACTTCGGCATTGAAAAGGGAAACGGTTCGTGTGGCAGACGTACATCAATTCCCTGGTCATATTGCCTGTGATGCAGCGTCACAATCCGAAATCGTCATACCACTAATAAAGGATGGTCGGCTCCTCGGAGTATTAGATATTGATTCTCCTGAAAAAAACCGGTTTGATGAGCTTGACCAAGAACAATTGGAAGAACTCTGTGCAGTATTAGTTAGGCATCTATAAGATTTTTCCTACAAAGAGGAAAGCCCACCGTAATTTGGCGGGCGCTCCTCTTTGTTATATTTTTTCAAGCGCTTGCTCTAAATCCTCTTTTATATCTTCCCATGCTTCTAGACCGACAGACAGGCGGAGCAATGTATCTTCTATGCCCATTTTTTTACGATCCTCCTCCGGAACAACAGCATGAGTCATCGTTGCTGGGTGTTGGATCAATGTCTCCGCATCTCCTAAACTTACAGCAATTTTCACCAAACGTAACTCATTCATAAATAATTGGGCGGTTTTCTTTGTACCTTTAAGTACAAAAGAAATGAGACCGCCAGATTTCTTCATCTGGTTCTTCATAATTTGGCTGTCATTAGGGTGGTCGCTTTCTCCTGGAAAGTAAATCCTTCCTACTTTCGGATGGCTGCGTAGAAATCCAACAAGCCTTTGTGCATTCTCACAATGACGGTCCATTCGAACTGGTAATGTTTTTAACCCTCTGAGTAATAACCAAGCATCAAAGGGAGAAATCGTTCCTCCGATATCCTTCTGGGTTGTCCGTGAAACCAATTGAATAAATTCATTTCTCCCCACAACCAAACCCGCTATTACATCTCCGTGTCCACATATATATTTGGTAGCACTATGAATGACAATATCACAGCCATGTGTAAGGGGTGTTTGTAAATAGGGTGAACAAAAGGTATTATCTACGACAACCGGAATACCTCTTTCGTTAGCAACACTCGTAATTAACTCTAAATCAACAAGTTTCATGGTTGGGTTAATAGGTGTTTCAATATAAATACAAGCCGTATTAGGACGCAATTGTTTTAAAATAAGTTCCTTAGAGTCCATAGCTGAAAATTCATGATCAACACCATATTTCTCCTTTAACATTTGCAAGAGTCCGAAAGTGCAGCCATATACCCCTTGTGAACAAAGAACATGGTCGCCTGTTTTTGTTAAGGCCACCAATACAGCTGAAACGGCTGCCATTCCTGAAGAGAAAGCCAATGCTGATTCTCCTTTTTCAAGCTCTGCAAATCTGTCTTCTAAAATCTTTACTGTCGGATTTCCTAACCGCGAGTAAATAAATCCTTCTTCTTGACCCGCAAACCTTCTTTCCCCCTGCTCAGCACTGTCAAACGTAAAAGTAGATGTTTGATACATAGGTGGAACTAAGCTTCCTTGATGCTCCTCCGTTTTATATCCAAAATGAATGACATCTGTCTCAAAACGTAAATTTCTCTTCTCCATTATGACCCTCCCGTTAGTAAGCGCTTCCAAAAAATCTTTCTATATATTATGAGTTCTTCTTATAGATAGTTAAAGGCACTTTGGTTTAAGTGCCTTAACTTGCTATTATATTATGATTTTGTGTAACCATCTTATTTTTCCCTGTACCCTTTGCCAGATAGAGCGCCTCATCTGCCCGTTTAAACAAGAATTTAAATGTATCGAAACGTTCTTTTGTCCAGTAAGAAACGCCACATGAGACCGTAATTTTAGGTGATGAGCATTCTGCAATTTTCTCAACAATTCGTTCAGCAATAATTGCACCTGTTTCAAGAGAGACTCTCGGAAGATAGATGGCTAATTCTTCTCCGCCCCATCTGGCACCGATATCACTAGTACGAATATTACTTTTAATTAATTCTGCTACTTGAATAAGCACCTCATCGCCAACCTGATGACCATAGGTATCGTTAATTTCCTTAAAATTATCAATATCGATCAGCATAAAGGTTCCTTCTTCATCTTCCTTCATCGACCTCTTTATACCCTCATCCAAATAATTACGCGAATGAAGCTTTGTTAAATGATCTGTTATGATCATGGTTTCCAGTTCCTGGCGCAGCTTGGTATTGGCTAAAGCAAGTGATGAATGATATACAAGTGCCTTTAAGAGATGAAAGGACTCAAATGAAAAGGAATAAGGATCCTCTTGTAAAACAACCGAAAACCCTTTAACTCTTGTATTTTGGCAAATCGGAACCGCCATAATTGATCGAAAAGGTAATTTTTCATTGAGGCTAGGAAGATTTATATCTCCAATAAAGACCGCATCTTTTTCCTGGATAATCTTATTCTTAATGTAATCCGTGTAGAAATCTGCTTGGCTCGTTGAAAAGTAAGCCGAACTTCCTGGAAGCAATTTTAGTTCTGCCTCACTAGAGAAGAGAAAAAAGCCAACTTCCTGCACATGAATGGCATGTCGTATTTGTTCTGAAATATAGTTCATTGTTTCAGAAAACTGCAAATTAGAGTTTAATCGCTGGGATGTCT
Organism: Neobacillus sp.; assembly: GCA_040797665.1. Lineage (GTDB taxonomy): Bacteria > Bacillota > Bacilli > Bacillales > Cytobacillaceae > Neobacillus. The sequence continues at coordinate 116,915 of JBFNER010000012.1, forward strand.
CATTAATTAGTTTTAAATTGGAAATAGCTTGTCTAGATTTTTGATAAAGCTTTGCATTTTCCAATGCGCTTCCTGCAGACATAGCTAATGAGGTTATAAACTCTATTTGTGGAATAGAGAACTCAATCTGTATAGGAGCATTTAGCTGCAAAACACCATATACCCCTTGTTTCCCTTTGAGTGGTGCATACATAATTGACTGCATTTGATCGGCTGAGATTCCAAATTGGGTATTTCCAAATAAATAAGCTTCCATCACACATGTATTTTTCCGTTTAAATTCAACTTCAATAATTGGGAGATTACCTGATGTCTTTTGATCATGGGGTAAAAGCAGATAATACGTATATCCCGGGAAGACTTCTTCAAGAGTGGTGACTAACTCCTCATATATCTTATCATTATCTAAAGAAGCATGAAATTTTTCAGCAGCACAAAATAACTGTTTATACCAATTCCTTTCATATATTGCTTCCTTCTCAAAAATATCCATTCTATCACCTAATTCAATAGAAATTCCAAATATATACATTGTTCTTCTATTATAATAAATTTCCGTTATAAATTGTTGTATAATTAGAAAATTTAATATAAATTATTGAAAGTGATTATTTTTATATTAACTTGACATTCTCATGAATAAAATTATATAATATCGTTTGTGTAAAATATTGCAGCCTATGTGAACACTTTAATGGTCTCATTTTGTTCCTCATAAGAAAAAGCTGATTTGCTTTAGGACCTAAGTCCATATCTTTTTGATGGTGTACCCTGTAACCCTTAGCTGCTAGGGCGAAGGTGCATGAAAACAAAATGGCTATCACTGCGGTTTCATAACGGTTTTTATTTTACCAAAATAAAAACACTAAGGAGGAGTCATTCATGGCTCGTTATACTGGCTCAAGCTGGAAAATCTCTCGTCGTCTTGGAATCTCTCTAAGCGGCACAGGTAAAGAATTAGAAAAGCGTCCTTACGCTCCTGGACAACATGGTCCAAACCAACGCAAAAAGCTTTCTGAATACGGATTACAATTACAAGAGAAGCAAAAGCTTCGTCACATGTATGGAGTAACTGAGCGTCAATTCCGTAATCTTTTTGATAAAGCTGGTAAATTTGCTGGTAAGCACGGTGAAAACTTCATGATTCTCTTAGAATCTCGTTTAGACAACGTTGTTTACCGTTTAGGTTTAGCTCGTACACGTCGTGCTGCTCGTCAGTTAGTTAACCACGGTCACATCTTGGTTGATGGTGCTCGCGTAGATATCCCATCATACCGTTTAACTGCTGGTCAAACAATCAGCCTTCGTGAAAAGTCTCGTAACCTTGATGTTGTGAAAGAAGCAGTTGAAGTAAACAACTTCGTTCCTGACTTCTTATCATTTGATGCAGACAAGCTTGAAGGTACTTTCACTCGTTCACCTGAGCGTTCTGAACTTCCAGCTGAAATCAACGAAGCTCTTATCGTTGAATTCTACTCTCGTTAATTTTAACGGTTTGCAAACTCGAGTAATAAAAAGCCCTAGATTCGTTGATATGACTACGTTTCTGGGGTTTTTCTTATGTTTTTAAATAACGCAAAACGTGGTAAAATACACCCTTTTTTTGGGACCAACTGGGGCCTATTTGGGGCCAATTTTAAAACGCGTGGCAGGTTGTATATTTTTCTATTTGATTTTATGTTAAGTGAAATTAATGCCCCTTAACTACACATTAAGCTGTATTCTTCCGTAAAAAACTCAGGATTGTTGAATTTCCTTTGCATGTAACTAATGAAGTCCGATTAAATATTCTCTTTTACTTTTTCATCTTTAAGAATATCAGATAGATTGCTACCTTGATAAAGTTTAAATCAGTCTCCGCTACAATTCTGGAAGTAGTTCAAAAGCTAAAAACTTGAAATTAAATCTTTATCAATTATAATAGCCACCATCACAGGAATAACACTTATTTAAAAATGAGTGGTGTAGCAGAGTTGGAAGGAATGTCAGATGGATTTACATCCCCATTTACTATTAAACGAAGCGGAGCACTTGATAATCAAATTTATTTGAAATTATTTCAAAATTAAAAGCCCCTCTCGATCGAAAAGGGCTTCAAAAAAAAATCAACTTGAACCGAGTGGACCAATTGTGAATAAAGCAAATAAACCAACAATTGCACCGATTGAATAGGCTTGTCTACTTTTGAATAATACTTGCGTCACTAATCCTGGTATTAACACCCAAAGGAATATTGGGGCCAAAAATATTTTTAGTAACGGAACGAATCCTTCTAATACTCCACTGGTAAAAATCTCTACATAGTTTATGGACATATCATTACCTCTTTATTATTTTTTAATTGTATGACAGTTATTTATTAAAAAATGAACTTCGTCGCAAAAGTCCATTTTAGGTTTATTATTCTTTATTTTTCTTTTCTGCTTTTTTCTTTTCGAGAAATTCCTGATGCTCTTCCTCAGAAACTTCCCAACAGAAGGCTTTTAAACCTCTGTCTTTAGCGTAAATTCTTACACCTTTTACTGTTATCCACGGTCTACAAATTTTCATAATTTATCACATCTCCTACTGCAAATTTAGGTATAAAACCCTTGCATGGAGGCCAAGATAGTGGTACATTAAATGTATTAATTTCGCCAAAAATTAATTTAATGTAGCGACATCCGCTATCAAAATGTTTTATTTTATTGTTGGCCCCCTACAAGGGCTATTTTTTATATTCTCCATGTTATTCCTCCTACCTATGCATATTCTTCAATTGTATTCCTGCCGCTTCCAGCGAAACTCCACAGCGTATCGCTATTTCCTTAATACTTAACCCCTTTATTATATGCGGCGGTGCAAGTAACTCACCTGCGAAAGTATTAGCTTGCCATTCTGGTTGCTGGTAAGCTGGTATTCTATTAATTTCAACATTTTGACTTCTTGCAAGTGAAATGCTACCTGGTTTATGCAAAAAATAATGCCCAATCTCATGTGCAACAGTAAACCTATCTCTTGCTATACCAGATATAGCGTTATCATAAACATCTTCACGAAGTCGAATTTTATTTTTTTCTGGATAGGTGATCCCGTATTCCTTCATATGATTAACTGGAACTATTTCATACTCAAATGCAGGATCAATTTGTGGTATGACTAATTCTAAAAATCCCATTACAGGAAAATACGATTCCTCATCCAGGTCAACTACTTTTCTCAGCATCCCCGTCAAAGCTCTTATATTTGATCTAGAAATCGGATTAGCAATATACAGTGCCATTTAGTCCCTCCTTTTCCTATTCTTTAGGAGGATGTTCTTAATTTTAGTTTTATCACTTTCATCCAAACCCTTAAATTCCCGGGCTAATG
>JBFNER010000013.1:0-114414 GCA_040797665.1 Neobacillus sp.
GCTAAAGACTTTCACATTATTACAGTAAAGAAGTATTTTCCGGAATTGTGTGAGGCGATAAATAATAACAATTTTAGGAACAAAAAGGAATTAGAGAACCAGAAAAGGGAAGAGATAAAGCGAAATTTACTCGTTGCTTTAGACATAGAACCCCCAATAAGTTTGTATCAATTTTCCAAGGATTTTGGGATTGGAGAATATAATGCAAAAAACTATTGCCCTGAACTAGCAATGAAAATAACAATTCGATACAGAAGTTATGTGGAGAAGAGGAAGAAAAATAGAACTGAAAAAATTAAAAGTGAAATAAAACAAGTTGTTTTGGAATTGCATAATAGTGGTATTTATCCAGGTGATAAATCTATGAGGACCAAATTAACCAATCCTAATTGCTTAATTGATCCTGAAATTAGGAGGGTTTGGAAAAAGGAATTAGAGTTACTAGGCTATAAAAAATGATTGAGTTATCTACTGGTCAATACTTATGCAGATTATTATATATAGAAATTTGGTCCCGGGGATCTTATGATAAATTCCCGGAAATTTTTTTGAACTATAATTTTGCCAGGAGTTTAAATTAGAACTATATAGTTGCCGTAAGTATATCAAAGTGATGGTACCAATAAATTTTGAAGTCAAAATCAGAGGCGATAATCAATACCAGTATAAAAAAATATAATAGAAAATACTGTTATATCAATGTTTGGCAAGGATATGCTTCAAAGCAAGGCAATCTTATGGTTCAAGTCACAAGAAATGCTGGTTTTTTTATATTCTAAAAAAAGACTCCTCGAACTTTAATTTTTGCTCGAGTAAATCTTTGTTATATTTACCATTCCTTGATGTTACCTGTTCATAATTGTTGATAATCCATAAAGCACGGTTTCTTTTCTTATTAACCCTAAGATATGGGGATATCTGTTTTAATATTGAGAGAACGGTCACCTTTTTCTTGATATTCAAAGTGAAGGACTTTTTATGTCTACCAGGTTGATAATTCTTTTTATCGGTAATATATCCTCCAGTAAGTGACAATACATATTCTAATAATTCTAGATTAGTTGAAGCAATAGAAATACAAGGGCGCCTATGTTCATTTTTATGTAGTTTAGTTAATGTAATTGATCCCTCCCCATCAATAATTCCAGCTACATACGCAGCTTCCCAGGGTTCCATTAGAGACCTCTTAAAATAAAAACGTATGTTCTATATCTTTATTTTACTACTGTATGAAAAATTTTACAATTAGGAAGAGCTAACAACTTTTATGCATAAATATAAATTTTTTGCACTAAAAATGCATTTTTCTCTTGCCTATGAAGTATATTATGCTGTATGATTCTATCTATGAAGTTTATCATTCAAACATGATTGTATTGTTACTAACTCTAGGCATTATTTTTTTTGCCAGGCATGAAGGATGGGATACTTTATATACTTAATAGTGAAGTATTTCTTTCGCTGCTGGAAGGGAGGTACCATGGGGCAGAAGTCTTTGAATCAATTAATAAAAGAAAATATAACGGTACTTTCTCCAGGCCAAAAAAAAGTTGCTGAGTTTTTCATCCAACACAAAAACGAAGCGCCACTGCTTACCGCCTTTCAGGTAGGAAAGAAGGTAGGAGTCAGTGAAACAACAGTAATTCGACTGGCGTATGCACTGGGGTTTAGTGGTTTTTCGCAAATGCAGGAAAAGCTGCGTGAAGAATGGCTTTCGAGTAAATATCCTCAGATCAATGAAGGACTGTCATTTTCAGAGGATGAAGACAATAACACTCATCTTTTCACCAAAGTCATCGAAAAAGAACAACTCATCCTTAAGCAATTACTTCAGCAGCAGGACCCGACACAGATTTGGAAGGTTGTTGATCAAATTACAAATGCCGACCGTGTTTTTATTGGTGGCTTTGGCAGTTCCTTTAGTGCAGGTTACTGGTTTTATTTTTCGCTTAAGCAGCTAAGGGATCATGTGTATATCAGCAATTCTACAGGTTTTATGACGGAAGATATGATAGACCTTACAGAAAAATCAGCAGTTATCATTTTTTCATACCCGCGCTATCGGAAAGAATCTATGAAACTAGCTAAATTTGCAAGAGAACAAAATGCCAATATTATTGCCATAACAAACAGGCAGCTATCACCTATTGGCCAAGTATCAGACACAACATTAACAACAGAAGAGTTTATGGAATCAGGACATCACTCGATTGCCTCTGTGATTACCCTGCTTGAAATCATCATTGCAGGAATCCATCAGAAGGATCAGGATAACATAAGCAATAGACAGAAGAAATTAGAAATGTTTTATACAGACCTACAATTATTTCTTGAATAAATAAAAAACGCAAAATGATTAGGAGGCACCATCATGAATGGAAATTCAAAAGAGTTAACAGCAAGTAAAGAAGTTGAAGTGAAATCATTCGTAGATTATTTAAAATTTATCATACCATCGCTTTTCGGGGTCTTATTATTCATGATTCCGTTCCAAGCTGAGGATGGAATTACCATCCCTGTTGCCTATTTAGCTGGCCAAATTAATGGTCTATTAGGTGATTTGATTCCACCGATCACACTGGCTGTCATTGCATTGTCAGTAATTGGTTCATTTATTGCATTTGTATTTAAGCCGAGCTTTATCCTTAATAATGAACTTCTTAATAAACTGTTGAATGTTAATTTGTTCTGGTTGATTGCACGCTTTTTAGGATTAGTTTTTGCGAGTATTACAATTTTTGAAATGGGTCCAGAGTGGATTTATTCAGAAAATACCGGTGGGTTGTTGATTTATGATTTAATGCCGATTTTATTTACAACATTCTTGTTGGCAGGATTCCTATTACCGCTTCTATTAAATTTCGGTTTACTTGAGTTTTTCGGAGCGCTATTAATCAAATTCATGCGACCGGTTTTTAAATTACCTGGACGTTCATCACTAGACTGCCTGGCATCATGGGTGGGAGATGGAACAATTGGAGTATTATTAACAACGAAGCAGTATGAAGATGGCTATTACACCAAACGAGAAGCAGCAGTTGTTGCAACGACTTTTTCTGTTGTGTCCATTACATTTACGATTGTTATTGCCCAATACCTTGATTTGGGTGAGTATTTCATGCATTATTATGCGACGATTATTTTTGCAGGTTTAGTTGCTGCCGTTATAATGCCGCGTATACCGCCATTATCAAAAAAGCCTGATACAGGTTATGAAGGCACAGAATTTAAAGTTGAGAATGACATTCCAGCTGAATTTACACCTGCAAAATGGGGCTTGAATTTGGCGGTAAAGAAGGCACAATCGAATACTAGTGTTTCAAAAACGGTCAAAGAAGGTCTTGGAAATGTTTTAGATATGTGGATGGGGGTATTGCCAATTGTTATGGCGATAGGAACCACCGCATTGGTAATTGCTGAATATACACCAGTGTTCACGATTCTTGGCAAGCCATTTGAGCCGATCTTAGCTTTGATGCAGGTTCCAGAAGCTGCAGAAGCAGCGCAAACGATGGTAGTTGGCTTTGCTGACATGTTCTTGCCAGCTGTTATCGGCAGCGGAATCGAAAGTGAAATGACTCGTTTTATTATTGCCTGTGTGTCTGTAACACAGCTAGTTTATATGTCAGAAATGGGTGGCTTGCTTCTTGGATCAAAGTTGCCAATCTCCATTAAAGATTTAGTATTGATCTTCTTACTGCGTACCATTATTACATTACCGATTGTTGTAGCAATCGCACACATTATTTTCTAATAAGCATATTGAAAGGCCGCTGTGAAAACGGCGGTCTTTGTTATTGGAGAAGGGGGATACATAAATGGAGATTAAAAGCATTGTGTTAAGACATATAAAAATGGATCTTTTAAATCCTTTCACAACTAGTGTGGGGACTGAATATGATAAAGATTTTGTTCTAGTCGAAGTGAAATCAAAGACTGGTTTATCCGGCTGGGGTGAGTCTGTTTCCATCATTGAACCGATATATAATGAAGAAACGGTAAACACCAATTGGCATATCATGAGTGATTTTCTAATCCCTCTAATCTTAAAAGAGCCGATCCAGCATCCAAATGAAGTACTAGAACGCTTTAAGCCCATTCGTGGAAACTTTAATGCTAAAGCGGCATTGGAATGTGCCATATGGGATCTTTATGCAAAGGAACAAAACCTGCCATTAGCAAAGGTTCTTGGCGGAGTAAAGGATAAAATTGAAGTGGGTGTGAGTGTAGGAATCCAAGAGTCTGAGTACCTGATGTTAAAGCAAATTGAGGGATACTTAGATGAAGGGTATAAGAGAATTAAGGTGAAAATCAAACCTGATTGGGATATTCATCTCATAAAGCTCATTCGTGGGCAGTTTCCAGATATACCACTTATGGCGGATGCAAATTGTGCCTATACCCTTGATGATATCGAGCACCTGCAGCAGCTTGATCAATACAATCTAACCATGATTGAGCAGCCGCTTGCTCATGATGACATTATTGACCATGCTAAACTGCAATCAGGACTGCAAACCCCTATCTGTCTTGATGAAAGTATACATAGCGCAGAGGATGCAAGAAAAGCAATTGAACTGGGCAGCTGCAAAATTATTAATTTGAAAATTGGCCGTGTTGGCGGTTTGGCAGAATCATTAAAAATCCATGACATATGTGTGAAGAATGATATTCCTATGTGGTGCGGCGGAATGCTCGAGGCGGGGATCGGCAGAGCGCATAACCTTGCCATCACATCCTTAGCCAATTTCACCTTACCAGGGGATACCGCTCCTTCTGCACATTATTGGAAAGAAGATATTATTCAGCCGGAAGTCGCGATGAATAAAGGATACATCCACTTGCCTGAAGGTGCAGGGATTGGCTTTGAACCTTGCATCGAGAAAATAAATGAATTAACAAAGAGTACAAAGATATTTAATTAGAAGACTGACCAAAATGGTTAGTCTTTTTTATTAGCAAGATCAATATTTTAAATATTTAAAATATTTAAAGGTTATTCCGACGAAAATAGCGAATTAATTAGGTGAGAGCGATTACATTTGGAATCACAGCAAAAAGGTGATTCAAAACAGAATCACACTAGTAGAAAGCTGATTTATTTCAGAAGGGGGCCTCAAAGAAAGTAATGGAAGAAATATATATATCTAACGAGATGAAAAGGAATGGCGTAACGAAGGGGGAAATGGAAGAACTTTTTCTGTCAATCTTTAAATCGAGTTATGACGGTATCTTTGTTGCTGACAAAAAAGGTGTCGGTATCATGGTAAACCAGGCATATACGAGGATCACCGGTGTAAAGAGTCATGAGCTGCTCGGAAAGACGATGAAAAGCGTGGTTCAAGAAGGAATTGTTTCAGATTCAGTGACGCTTCAGGTCCTTGAAGATCAAAAACCACATACAATCGTTCAGAATGTCAGAGGGAAGGAAGTATTAGTTACGGGAAGCCCTGTGTTTGATAAGAGCGGAGAAATTAGCTATGTTGTTACAAATGTAAGAGATATTTCGGATTTAAATCATATGAAGAACGAACTGAGACAGTCCAAAAAATTAGCAGACAAATATTTTAGTGAAATTGAAGACTTCAAAAAAAGAGAACTCATCCATATGCATCTTGATGGAATTGTTGCTCAAAGCCAAGAAATCATGAAGGTTTTTCATCTGGCGAGAAAAGTAGCGAAGGTAGATTCAGGAGTATTAATCTTAGGCGAATCAGGTGTGGGAAAAGAAGTCATCGTCAATTATATACACCAAGAAAGTGATCGTTCAAGTCATCCTTTAGTAAAAGTAAATTGTGGAGCCATTCCTGAACATCTGCTCGAGTCGGAATTATTTGGATATGAAAAAGGTGCTTTTACAGGTGCGAATAGTCAAGGAAAGCCAGGACTTTTTGAAATGGCAAATGGAGGGACGATTTTCTTAGATGAGATTGGCGATATGCCGATTGACCTTCAAGTCAAGCTCCTTAGGGTATTACAAGAATTTGAAATCATGCGTGTTGGTGCCACCAAAAGTATAAAAATTGATGTAAGAGTCGTTTCAGCTACCCACAAGAATTTAGAAGAAATGGTTGAGAAAAATGAATTTAGGAGGGACCTTTATTACCGGTTAAATATTGTTCCCATTAAGGTTCCGCCCTTACGCGAAAGGGGAACAGACATTGTTCCACTCGCCTTTTTCTTTTTAAATAAAAGCAATAAAAAAAATAAGTTTAATAAGCGATTTCATCCTAACATCATACACTTTTTTGAAAACTACGAATGGCCCGGTAACATTAGAGAGTTAGAGAATTTAGTGGAGAGATTAGTTGTTACTTCTGATAGTGATGAGATCACACTATTTGATTTGCCTGAGGGATTCAATAAAGGGCAGGAACAAGTGAATCGTGAGCAGGGTAAACTAAAAGAGATACTTGCTAATGTAGAACGAAAAATCATCCTTGAGCAAATGGCGGAATCAAAAACAACCCGCCGTGCTGCTGGTGTTTTGGGAATCAGCCAATCAGCCCTTGTAAAAAAGATGCAGAAATTTAAAATATGATGAAAAAAGGAATCAAACAGCCAACGCACCTTCGTTGGCCTTTTTTATTGCGGAATAAATCTTAATATTTTTCCTTATTTTCATGTTGGATACCCACTTATTTTGATGGAGGGTGTCGAATAATTAGAATCTACGGATTAATGGCATGCTTCTTGCATTGTAAAGATGTAGATGAACGAAGAAATGAAAGGCGTGAGTAGTGAATGGACTTACCATCTTTTGAACTGAAGGGAAAGGTTGCTCTTGTTACTGGCGGGAGTAAAGGGATTGGTTTTGCAATGGCCTATGCTCTCGGGTCTTACGGTGCCACAGTTATACTATCAAGCCGAGGTACAGAAGAGGGTGAAAAGGCTGTAGAGGAATTAATTGATAAGGGAATCGAAGCAGCCTATATACGCTGCGATGTGACGGATAAAATGCAGGTTGAACAGCTGGTAAGTAAAATTGCTGCTCAATTTGGCTCTTTAGATATTTTAGTAAACAATGCAGGAATGAACATCCGAAAGTCCTTAGTAGAAGTAGAAGAAAATGATTGGGACCAAGTTTTGAATGTAAATTTAAAAGGACTTTTCCTTGTAGGCCAGGCATGTGCCAAGCAGATGATTCAACAAAACTATGGGAAAATCATTAATATTTCCTCCATTCTAGGAAGTGTCGGTCTTCCGTTACAAACATCCTATGCAGCCAGTAAAGGTGGGATTAACCAGTTAACGAAGGTTTGGGCGGATGAATTAGCACCCTATAATATAACCGTAAATGCAATCGGGCCAGGATATATAAAAACACCGATGACGGAAGAATGGCTTTCCGATCCTGAAAGAGTAAGAAATATCACCAATTCCACCATGATTAAAAGAATTGGAGAGACATCCGATCTTGCCGGACCAGTTGTATTTTTGGCTTCTGATACCTCAAGGTATGTTACCGGTCAGATTATACATGTCGATGGCGGCTGGACGGCAAGGTAAGGAAAAGCCGGAGGGGGTTTTTGAAATGAAGATGATGAAAGAAATTCATTTTAATAGAGAAATACAGGTATATGAGAATCGGCCGAAACATCTGTTTTCCATGCTGGAGGAAACTGTTCGAAAATATGGCGACAAAGAGGCACTTGTTCTTAACGATGTCAGATTTACCTATCATGAAATGCTTAAGAAGGTAGAACAAATTGCCGGAAACCTGCGAAATTCAATGTGTTTAAAAAAGGGGGACCGGGTTGCATTGCTATTAGGGAATAACATTGAATTTTGCCTGCTCGTATTTGCCTGCGCAAAGCTCGGCGCTATCGTTGTGCCATTAAACACACGTTTAAAAGAAACTGAACTCTCATACATGCTGAATCAATCAGGTAGCAAGATGTTATTTGTGGATGATGAATTCCTTGAAAAAGTCGAAAACATGAGAGATGACCAGAACATTAAACAGGTCCAGTATTTTTTCTTAATCGGAAATCAAACCTCTAAACGGAAGGACTATCTGCCATTCGAAATTTTAGAGCAGACTTCTTCCATTATGGAGACGAATATATCGGAAGATGATCCGTTATTTATTATGTATACCTCAGGGACAACGGGTCTTCCAAAAGGAGCGGTAGGAAGTCATTTAGGGGCAATCCATAGCTCGATGAATTATCACCATGTGTTAAAAACAGACCAGGAAGCTAAAACATTAATTGCTGTACCCCTTTTTCATGTTACAGGCTTAATTGGCCAATTATTACACATGGTTAGGGTTGGTGGGACCTCTGTCATCATGAGGAGATTTAAGACAGAGGAATACATTCGCTTAACTGCAGAGGAAGAGATTAGCTTTTTGTTCAATGTCCCTGCAATCTACATCATGATGATGACACATCCTAATTTTTCTTTATACCAATATTCAAAGATTAACTGCATTGCCTATGGCGGAGCCCCGATGTCATCAGAGACCATTTATAAATTGAAAAAGTATTTTCCAAATGCCTATCTTCATAATGCGTACGGTGCAACAGAGACGTCCTCCCCTGCTACGATCATGCCACAAGGTTATCCCGATGATAAGGTTACCTCTGTTGGCATGAAAGTTCCTGTCGGAGAGATGAAGGTTGTCAATGACCAAGATGAACCGTGTCCTCCAGGGGAAGTAGGAGAGTTATTAATTAAAGGTCCAATGGTTGTGGAGGGCTATTGGGAAAATGCAGCGGCGAATCAAACTAGTTTCATAGATGGATATTGGCGGTCGGGAGATTTAGCGAAAATAGATCAAGAGGGCTTTGTCTACATCGTAGACCGCAAAAAAGATTTAATTAACCGTGGCGGTGAAAAGATTTTTTCTATTGAAGTGGAAAATGTCCTTTATGATCATCCTAAGATATTAGAGGCAGCGGTTGTTGGAATCCCAGATCCTATTTTTGGTGAGGCAGTGAAAGCAGTTGTTGTCCCAAAAGCTCAGGAAACAATTGAAGTGGAAGAAATAAGGAGCTTTGTTGCTGACAGATTAGCAAATTACAAGGTTCCAAGAATGATAGAAATTGCAGAGGAGCTTCCTCGCAATGCAGCAGGGAAAATTTTGAAAAATGTGTTGAAAAAGCTTAATTAGAATGGAGGAATTAGAAAATGGCAGAACGAAAAACGTATGATCCGTACCAGACCTTTAAAAAGATAAGTGATGAATGGGAAAAGCAGGTGAATGACACCATCCACCGCTGGACGAATAATCATGAATTTGTCGAGCTTATGAAGTGGGGAACGATGATGCAGCAACCTTATTTGAAAATGTTTAAAAAAAATCAAGAGTATTTTGCAAGGCTTTATAACATCCCAACAAAATATGATGTGGCAAAGGCCGCAAAACTAACGGTACAGACAGAGGAAAAGGTTGACCTCTTAGAAGAACAGCTTTGGAAGTTAGAAGAGAAAATTGATCAAGCCAATCAAAATGTTAGTGTCATTGCTGATGCAGCCAGAGATATGATTAAACTGACAAAACAGCTAAAAACAGATCAGAAGAAGTTAGAGGAAATACATACTGGCCTGAATGACGTGACAAGGGAATTAGCAGAGATTTATAGCTTAAAAGAGGAACTTGCAGAACTTAAAGAATTTATGAAGGAAAAAAATGAGCAGGAACAGGGTTTAGCACTTACTGCAGCAACTAAGTAGGTAGGGGAGGATAAAAATTGACAACTATAAACACTTTGGATTATAAAAAAGAACTAAAACGCTGGAGTAACTTTATTAAAACGGTAAATGCTCCAGAGCCACGTAAGGATTTCACGTCAAGGCAGGCTGTGTGGAAAAAGAATAAGGCGACCCTGTATCATTATCCAGCCCCTAACAAAAAATATGCAGTTCCTGTCTTTTTGGTCTATTCGCTTATTAATCGACCTAATATACTCGACTTTGCACCAGGTTCAAGTGTGATTGAAGGGTTAGTTAACAGTGGTTATGAGGTCTACTTATTAGATTGGGGATTTCCTGAATATGAGGACAAAGATCTTACGATTGAAGATTATGTGGATCACTATATTAGAAATGCTGTAAAACGAGCCATCCGTCATGCTGGTGCAAAAGAAATATCGGTAGTAGGCTATTGTTTGGGCGGAACACTAGCAGCAATGTACGCAGCAATCGCAGAAGAACCAATTAAGAATCTGGTAGTGGCAACCGTTCCTATCGATTATCGAGAGGCATCAATGCCTGATAAATGGGCAGAAAGCTTACGAAGTGATGGTGCTAATCAATTGGAGGGCTTGGTAGAGGCTTACGGTACCATTCCCGCAGAAGTGATTGAGAACATGTTTCTTTCTATTACTACGCCCGTCTACTATAGTCCATATGTTTTGTTATTATCCCGTGCAGATGACGAAGTGTTTGTTGAAAAATGGCATCGAATGAATAGTTGGACAAAAGGTCATGTACCATTAACAGGAGGAGCGTTGAAACAATTAAACGAAGACCTGCACAAAGAAAATAAGCTTATAAAGGGTGAGTTTACCATCCATGGTAAAAAGGCAGATTTAGCAAATATCGATATGAATTTACTGGCCGTGAGTGCTAAGTATGACCACCTCATTCTAGAAAGCCAAAGCCTGCCACTCATGGACGCAGTTTCGAGTAAGGATAAAACCTATATGCTAGTTGAAACAGGTCATGTAGCTTTAGCTTTATCGGGGAAATTCACGGCAATCTTAACGGAATGGCTGAGCGAACGCTCAGAAAAGATTGTATAACTTAAAAAAAGCTATCCTCTAATTGAGAAGAGGATAGCTTTTTTGCTTAATGGTTCATATTGTCAGTGTTTATGGCATTCATGTTCATATTCATGTTGTTCATATTGTTGTTCATGCCCATGTTAGCCATAGGCATTTGACCTTGTGCTGGAGCATAGGCATTCTGCATTTGAGTCATATCCTGCTGTGCAAGCTGAGGAACTTGATAGTAATGGTGTTTGTTTTGGTAAATGCTGATTTCATACGCCATTTCAATGCAGTTCGGAACAGAATCTGCCAATACGCGGCGTACGACAGGATTGGTTGACTCGAGTGCTGCCATCGTTTTCATCGTTGCGCCAGATTTTGCTGCACCTAGCATGCATCCGGAAATGAATTCATCGGAAATCTCCGAAAGTGATTGCATTGGTTTTTTAGGCTGAGCTTGCTTTAATCCATAGGTAAAATCATTATCTTGTTTCATCTTATATTTCTTTGTGTGCATAGATGGATCTTGTCCAGTTCTAAAGCATTCTAATGTAATGTTATATTCTTCCTGCATGAACTGATATTGGCGGATCATCATATCGATTAGTTCAGGATCCTTTGCATACTGGCGCAGTAACAAATACTGATCCATCGTTCCAACGGTTGAAGAAAGTACTTCCTTCACATCAAGAACTTCATGTCCTCCATGGTTCATTTGAGGTGGAATCATCCCCGTATGCATATTTTGGTGCATCTGACCCTGTTGATTATTTTGCATCATAATTTATATCTCCTCCTAGAGTTTATTGAACATAACCATAGTTATTATGTATCTATAATTTAGAGTTATTCATGTGATAAAAAGTAAAGTCATGTCTTAAAATAAAATAAGAAAAGGCCAGAAAGCTCTGACCTTTTCCTTACTTGTCAAATAGTTTAAACGAGTACGGGTGCTCCTTGTATTGAAACAATGGTCCCGGCTCTTCCTTCAATTGCGTTTGAAGCTTGTTCTAGAGAAGTAATAATGGTTTTTCGCTCAAGGTTTGTTTTGGCAAAGTTGATGGCTGCTTCCACTTTAGGGAGCATGCTGCCAGCAGAAAAATGACCATTTTCAATATATGTTTCCAATTCTTTTATACTGACTTCAGTTAAATTCTTTTGAGTAGGTTTATTAAAATCAATATATACATAATCGACAGCCGTCAAGATAATTAGCGCATCGGCATCTACTAACTCAGCTAATTTCTGTGAGGCAAAGTCTTTATCAATGACGGCTTCGATTCCAATGAAGCCACTCTCTGTTTCAATGACAGGAATACCGCCGCCGCCAACCGCTATCACAATATTACCTTGATCAATGAGGGAGTGAATGATTTTATGCTCTTTAATACTTATAGGCTTGGGTGAAGGTACAACTCTTCTCCACCCACGTCCTGCATCTTCTTTAAAGAAAGACTCAGATTCCTGCATGATCCTGCGGGCTTCTTCTTCACTGTAGAAGGGTCCAATCGGTTTTGTCGGATTTAGAAAGGCAGGGTCATTTTGATCGACCACCACGCGAGTCACTACGGTTACAACATCTTTCATGATGCCTCGTTCTTTTAGTACTTTATCCATCGCGTTCTGCATCCAATAGCCAATCATCCCCTGAGTCATTGCTCCACAAGTGTCAAGTGGCATTGCTGGATTTTTAACAGAATCTGCTGTCTTTTGTTGCAGTAATACATTGCCAACTTGTGGACCATTTCCGTGGGAGATGATGATATCGATTCCTTTTTCAATAAAATCTACTAACTGCCTTGCCGTTTTCTCAAGAGCCATTTGCTGTGCGGCTGCTGTTGCATCTCCGGATTGGATCGCGTTACCTCCTAAAGCAATGACTACTTTTTTTCTTTTTAACATGTTTAATCGCCTCTCCATTCGTTGGGTGTTTTTTACGAAGTGCAGGGATTTTCGTTAGCTCATGACGGTTGCGATACTCATAATCACCATGACGATGACGGATAATCCTAAAACTAATTTCCAAACGTGTTTAAGGTACGTACCATATGGAATACGGGCAATTGCTAGTGCTCCCATGATGACTGCGCTTGTTGGAGTAACTAGGTTTACGATCCCTGAAGCACTTTGATAGGCAGTGATCATTATATCTCTGCCAACTCCAGCAAAATCAGCTAAAGGTGCCATAATTGGCATCGATAAAGTTGCAAGACCTGAAGTGGATGGTACTAGGAAAGAAAGCGGTATATAAAACAGATAAGATAAGTTCGTAAAGAGAACAGATCCCATATTGTCTAACATTCCTTCTCCCCAGCTAAGAACGGTGGCTGTCATCCCACCAGCATCCATGACAACGGTAATCCCACGAGATATTCCAATGATAATCGCAACACCTAATAAATCTCTCGCGCCGTTGATAAAGGTACTTGTGAAATTTTCTTCTCCCATTCTGTAAATAAAGGCAATAATGATGGAAGAGGTTAAGAATAACATCGTTAATTCTCCAAACCACCAGTCACCAAGTGGAATCATTCCTCCAAGCAAGCCGCCAATGAACGGGATTTTTCCTAACGCATTAACCAAGTCCTCAAAGATTGTAATATTAAACTTATAAGCCCAAGGGATTACCCCTAAGATCATAATGACAAAGGTGATACCAAAGATACTGAGCACTGCCTTATGTCGACCGGTAAATTCTACTTCTTCTGTTTTTTGTGATAAGAAGTGCTTTTCATTCTCTTCTTTCATATCAGCAACTAATGATTTAGAAGGATCGTCTTTTACCTTTTTTGCATAGCGCATGACGAATACAATCGCGATTACTAAAGTAACAACCAAGATAATAAGTCGAAGGGCCATTCCATCACCAAGAGATATGCCAGCAAATCCCGAAGCAATTCCAGTGGCGAAAGGGTTAACGGTTGAACCTAACACCCCTACACCTGCACCAAGTGCTATAATCGAAACGGCCGTTAAGGAGTCATAGCCTGCCGCAATTAAAACGGGTATTAAGATAGGATAGAATGCGATGGTTTCTTCTGCCATTCCGTAAGTGGAACCGCCAATGGAAAATAGAATCATAAGAATCGGAATTAACCATTGTTCTCGACCTTTTAGCTTCTTAATGACACGAGATATTCCAGCATCTATTGCACCTGTTTTCATCACTACACCAAGGAATCCACCGATTACTAGGACGAAGAGAGCGATGTCCTTCGCATCAAAAAATCCGTTTATTGGAGCACTCAATACCTCCCATAAACCTTGAGGAGTTTGTTCATCACTTGGTAATTGTTGATAAGTCCCTGAGACAGGTATTTCTCTTTCTGTTGCTTCATCTACCTTCATTTCGTATTGACCACCTGGAATGACCCAGGTTAGGGCTGCAATGACAACAATAATCAAAAATAATAGCGTATAAGCGGTAGGCATCTTGAGCTTCTTCATTTGAATTCCCCCATTAATTGAGATATGAATCTATCGTGTTAAATGGTAGATCGCTTTAGAATAAATGACCATGGCTGTAAACATAGATTCTAATTCAATATGTTCATTTGGCTGATGCTCTGTTTTTGTCTGATGTGGAAAAATAGCTCCAAACGCTACAATGTTATCCATTGCTCTCGCATAGGTGGCACCACCAGATGAAATGGGTTCTGAAGCCAGATCATTTGTTACTTCTTGATAAACACTCATTAACGTCTCGATTAAAAAATGCTCTCTTGGCAGATAAATTGATTTTAAGTAGTCAAATTCCTTGTACTTAAGGTCATACTTCTTTGCACTTGCTGTCAGTGTGTTTACAATGTCTTGTTTAGCTGCTGTAACGGGGATACGAATGTCAATAAATAGTTTTTCATATTCATCATTTAACTCTATTTTTCCAACGTTGAACTTCAATTTGCCGGATACTTCATCTTCCAGTTGACCAAAAATGTTTATCGCAAAGGGATCTTCCCTTACAAGGTCATTAATTAATTCAATCGTTTTCGAAGTATAACCGACCTGTTTTAAAGCAATTAATAGGCGGTTGATGCTATTAATTCCATTTTCGGCAACTTGAGCATGTACAGATTTACCTAGGACAATTAAGTCATTTCCATCTATTTCGTATGCGAATTGTAGCTTCTCTAAAACACTGCATAGTTCCTTGCTCTTATTACCCGAATATTTTGCGGAGTCAGGTACAGCATTAAATGCGCTGCCAGATTTCAGTCTCAAGGAGGTTTTGTTCTTACCTTCCAATACCAACTGGAGTAATCCTTTTTCTGCATAAACTAATGGAAATGCGGAGTCAGGTGTAAAGCCCATGGTAGGATGCTCTTCGAGTTCACAATATCTGTTCATACAGCGCCAAAGTGTCTCTTCGTCTGTTCCAAAAATAAACCGGATCCTTTTGTTAAAGGTAATACCTAGATTCATTAATGCCTTCGTTGCAAATAGTGCTGCAAGGGTTGGACCTTTATCATCCTGTGTTCCTCTTCCAAACATTTTTCCATCGAGAATGGTTGGCTCGAAAGGCGGTGTTTTCCACTGTTGGAGGTCCCCGGCCGGGACAACATCTACATGCCCAAGCACACCAATCATGTCTGCACCTTCACCAATTTCAGCGTAGCCGTAATAACCCATTGGATCGTAAAAAGTTTTAAAACCCAGCTCATGGCTGATTTCCAGTATCTTTTTCAGGGCGGAGTCAATATTCTTTCCAAAAGGATACTCCCTAGAGTTCTCTTCTATCACACTAGGAATTTCAACAAGCTGCATAAGTGCATGTTGAAAATCTGTTTCAATGATTCTCAATTCTTGAATTAAAGGTTCGGAGATTTTGTTCATCATGATCCTCCGTTATTATGATTTTAAAAAACAAGAGGAGAGGGAGATTAAAACTCCATCTCCTCTTATAGTACTTATTGAAGATTACCTAAAGTGGCAGCCATTACTGCCTTAATGGTATGCATTCTATTCTCAGCCTGGTCGAACACCTTGGAGTGTTTGCTGCGGAATACTTCATCCGTTACTTCCATCTCTGCCATTCCATGCTTTTCGTTGATGTCTCTGCCATAGCTCGTTTCAAGATCGTGGAAGGCCGGAAGACAGTGTAAGAATATCACTTGGTCATTGCCCGTTTTTTCAATCATTTCCATCTTGACTTGATATGGTGAGAGCAGGGCGATTCTTTCAGCAAATTTGGATTCTTCCCCCATAGAAACCCATACATCTGTATAGATTGCGTCTGCTCCAGCTACTGCTTCCTCGACATTGCTGGTAATAGTTACGCAGCCTCCAGATTGGCTAGCATATTCTTGTGCTAAATCTACGATTTCACTTGCAGGGAATAATGATTCTGGTGCGCAAATGCGTACATCCATACCAACGAGAGCACCGCCAACAAGCAGGCTGTTCGCTACGTTATTACGTCCATCACCGACATAGACAAACTTGATTCCTTCGAGTCGTCCAAAGTTTTCTTTGACAGTTAAGAAGTCTGCAAGTGTTTGAGTAGGGTGCCATAAATCCGTTAAGCCGTTCCAAACAGGGACTCCAGAATGCTCTGCTAACATTTCTACCTTTTTGTGCTCAAAGCCACGGAACTCAATACCATCAAACATCCTGCCTAGCACCTTTGCCGTGTCCTCAATCGACTCTTTCTTACCAAGCTGAATATCATCTTTACCTAGATATTCTGGATGTGCACCTAAATCGACACAGGCAACCGTAAAGGCACAGCGAGTTCTGGTTGAAGGCTTTTCAAATAATAGAGCGATATTTTTTCCCTCTAGATATCGATGGGGAATACCTTGCTTTTTATCGTTTTTAAGTTTTAATGCAAGATCAATCAGATAAACAAACTCTTCTTTCGTAAAATCCTTTTCTGCAAGAAAACTTCTTCCTTGAAAGTTTGGTAAAGTGGCTAACATCGTAATCTCTCCTTTTTATATTTGTTATTTACGCTCCAGGCACTTCGCTTCAAAAAACATAGTAGAGTTTTTTAGATATCTTCTCTTACGATTGGCATGCTCATGCAGCGTGGGCCGCCGCGGCCTCTAGACAATTCTGAACTTAAAATTTCAATGACTTCTATACCATGCTGACGTAGTAGAGCATTGGATATATAGTTGCGGTCGTAGGTAACGACTACACCTGGTGCGATTGCTAAGGTATTGGAACCATCATTCCATTGTTCACGCGAAGCAGCGATTTCATCTCCACCACCGCATGGGATTAAAACTAGTTCGTCAAGGTGTAAAACTTCTTTCAATGTCTCTTGAAGGTTAGTGCGGTGGGTAATCTTGGCGTGCTCCTCATCAGGACCTCGTTCCAAGATATAAATATTCATGTTGCCTTGCGGGCCTTGGATTTCAGGATGGATTGTAAATTTATCGTAATCAACCATGGTAAATACGGTATCAAGATGCATGAATGCACGACATTTAGGTATTTCAACGGCGACTACTTTTTTTATAGATTCCTGATTTTTGAATAGATTAAGAGCTAATTTTTCTGTAGCTCTTGCTGAAGTTCTGGCGGATATACCGATGGCAACTACTTCATCACTTAGGACGAGTTCGTCTCCACCCTCAATGGAGAAACCAAAGTCACGGTCTAACCATACTGGAACATCGTGACCAGCAAATCGAGGATGATGTTTGATGATATATTGCATAAATAGAGATTCACGGCGTCGTGCCGGTTCACGCATCTTGTTAATCGATAATCCATTACCGATACTTGCTGCCGGATCACGAGTAAAATATAAATTAGGCATTGGATCTAAATAGAACGGATAGTGGTCTTCCATTAATTCATAAAGGTGATTTTTCTTGCTTGCTTCAATTTCCTTTTTTAAGATGCCGCTCATTACCTTATCAACCATTTCTGCTGTTGAAAAAGACAATAAATATTCTTTTAATACCTTTGCAGCTCCATTGACGTTGGCTTTGCTTTCTCGTAAAATATCATCAACAAATTGAATCTTTATATCTTGGTTGCTTAAGGTTTCGACAACCAATTTTTCGAGGTATAGGACCTCTATCCCTCGATTTTTTAATGTTTCGGCAAAGTAATCATGTTCCCTTTGAATAATTGGTAAATAAGGAATATCATCGAATAAGAGTCTTTGTAGATATTCGGGTGTTAGATTTTCGACTTCTTTTCCAGGTCGTTTTAACAAAACCGTTCGTAATGTACCGATTTCTGATGTAACATGGATCGGATGCTTTAA
The DNA here is from genome assembly GCA_040797665.1 of Neobacillus sp. Taxonomy (GTDB): domain Bacteria; phylum Bacillota; class Bacilli; order Bacillales; family Cytobacillaceae; genus Neobacillus. The sequence goes on from JBFNER010000013.1 coordinate 17,941, forward strand.
TTGGTTCTGTATCCTCTGAGAAGTGAATTCCGTTATACTGCCCATCTTTCTTCCTCCTTTTCCTTAACTATCCTTGCTACACCTATAGTTTAAGTGATGTAAACGCTTTACTTTGTAAGGGTCGCTACAGATGGAATGTTAATATCGTTACATTTTTTTGTTGATTGCATAAGCTAAGATGGATATTTATGTATTTTTATGTGTAATTGAAACATCAACAGGTTAATAATTTGAATAAACTCTGAATGTCATAAAGAGTTCACAGTTAAAGTTCTAAGATTCTGAAAATTTTAAGAAAACATAAAGAAAGCTGACTCTCGATTTGAGGTCAGCTTTCTTTTCATTCACATAGTTTCTTGAAGTATTCGGGTTGGAGGATTCTAATTCTTTTAGATTTTACGCTGATGATTTCGTCTCTTTTGAGTTGGTTTATTAGTAAGCTAACGGTTTCTCTTGTGGTTCCGGAAATTTTCGCAATATTAGCTGCAGTAAGCGGGCAGGGAATGACGATCGTTGCTCTGTCCTTCTCACCTAAATCATCCATTAAAAATTGAAGAGAGTGGAGGACACGTTCTTGGGCATTCGGAATCAGAATTTTTTGAACACGTTTCTGGTGAAGACTGAGGATTTTTGAGAGTTTAGAGATGATAAACATTAATTGTTTAGGGTTAGATTTCAAGATATTCTCAAGAACATGGGTCTGGATAAAATATAAATGAACATCTGTAACGGCAACTGCGGTGTCTTTATATACCTTATCTTCGAAAATACCTCCATAGGGAAACATTTGATTACTCTTTATAAAGTCTAGGTACAGCATACTGCCGTTTTCGCTTCCTCGTTCATACATCACATATCCATCTAATAAGAAAAAGATTTTGTCTCTGGGATCACCTTCCATAAAGAGGAGTTGATTCTTTTTATAATATCGATAATAAAAATTTGGAAGGTGTTTTTGCAGTGTTTTAGCAGAAAGGCTAGAAAAAATGTCGAATTGTCTTAAGTCTGAAAGAACATCCATGTTAATCACCGATGAGTTGAGCATGGCCATCTCTCCTTTTCGTGTGAATACGTCCTACACTGTAACAGTACCTAATTCTTCAAGTTTTTGTTTAACATTGATGGAATCACTAGGAAACCTGCAAATAATTAAACAAGTATCGTTTCCACAAATTGTTCCTGCTTTTCCAATTATTTCGATAGAATCTAATAATGCGCCGAATGAGTGAGCATGACCAGGGATTGTTTTGATGAGAACAAAATAGTTAATCACCTCAATGCTAATCAATGCATCCCTTAATTTATGACGGAGTTTTTCAGTAATAAGAAGATCATGATCCATACTAAAGCTATATTTTAAGCTGCCATTTTTTGTTGGGACTTTAATTAGCTTTAATTCACGCAAGTCTCTGGATATGGTTGCTTGAGTGACCTGTAAACCATGATTCAACAACAACTGAGCTAATTCTTCCTGGGTACTTATCTCCTGATTTGAGATTAGTTGTGTAATAAGCTGAAGTCTCGTCTCTTTGTCCATTTTAATAGCTCTCTTTCTAAAGGATTTCTATATCTTTATAATATTGTGAAAACCTTCCAAATAACATGAACAAAGAGTGAACAAATATTCTTTTTAAAACAAAATTTGATTATCTTGGAATAATAAAAGGAACAGTTCAAAACTGTCCCTCTCTACAAAATTATTTTTCTAATTGTGCTTTTCGTAAAAAGTCTGAGTACTCCATGAGTTTTATGGTGTTGTTAACGTTTTCTTCTAGTCGATTCGTGTTTTTTGTTTTTTGCATGGTCTTTCGGTCATATAAAGAAGCGGGTAATTTTGCACTTGGTGCTGTGTAAAGAGTGTTATTACTAATGAATGAACCGCCTGGCATATAGTATCTCATTCCAAGTAAATTACTAGTGTAATAAAACAAGTTGTGTCCAATCATTTGGGCATCATGCTCAATTCCTAATAAATTGAGTAATGTCGGCATCAAATCAATTTGACCGCCGAGATATGAATAAGTCTCTCCAGTGAAAATACCAGGTGCTGTAAACAAAACAGGTACTACAAAGCGGTCATGCAAGTTGTATTTATGACCTAACAGCTTTTTTAAAAGAAGCTGGTCTTTTTCCGTAACTGGTGCCCCATGAATCCCGGAGTGGTCTCCATAAATAAGTAAGATAGAATCTTCGTAAATCCCCATTTGCTTAAGGGACTCAATGAACTTACCAATCTGCTCATCTGTGTATCTCACCGATTGAAGATAGTCACCAACATAGGTGTCTTTATATTCATCAGGAAGGTTAAGATATTCGAACTCTTCGGGCATCTCAAAAGGTGTGTGACTCGTTAACGTTATAATATTGGAATACACCCTGTGATGATTTTCTAGCTGTTTCGGTAATTGCTCTGTGACGAAATCAAACAATACCTCGTCTGCAGGACCGAATCCGATTTCTTTTTCATTAGGAATTTCCAAACTGGTAAAAACATGATCAAACCCAAGGGCCGGATATAATTTATCCCGGCTCCAATAGGTAATATCATCAGCATGATAGGTTGAAGCCCCGTAGCCGTTCTTTTTTAAAGTCCGAACTAAGGAAGGAAAGTCATTGCCGTCAATGATATTGACAGTGGGGTCCATTCCCTCAGGATATAAAGAAGTATGCATTAACCATTCTGCATCGGACGTATTTCCTGCACCGATTTGTTGGTACACATGATTGAAATAGGCGCTTTCCCTTAATAATGCATTCAAATTGGGAGTGATCTCATTCCCATTGACTTTACGATTGACCACAAATTCTTGTAAGGATTCGACTTGAATAATAAATACATGCCGATCTTTTGCTAAACCGTATGTAGGCTGTTCAGGATTTGGAACGTAAGTATTTCCTTTAAGCTTTGCCAGGTCCTGGTCTGATAAATAATCACTGCTTGCAAAAGCAGTCCCAAAACTTCGCTCGAACAATTGTACAAACTGTGATTGGATATAACCATGCTGCTTGGCAAAAAAGGAAACATCTATTAGTGGATGTCTGAATGCTGCAATCGTCATAATCAGGCCGATACAGCTAAAGACTGTAGCTAAGCTTTTTACATTATGTACTCTAAGGCCTATCTTCGACTTTGAAAAGAACCACATCAGCGGCAGGATTAAAACAACGTCCAAGAAAAATAAGTAATCAAAGGGACTCCCTAAGAGTGCAACGGTACCTCCAACAGAATTGGATTGATAGATTTGTTTAACATCATAATAAGATGGGACCGTTGAAAAGTACCTTGTATAATATATGACCACTATAAAAAGAACGGACAAACTAAAATGATAAAACCATACAGCGGCCCAGGTATGCTTTTTAAAAATCACCATTTGTAAGATCAGTATAAGTGCCCACAATGGGAATTCAACTAACAGGTTATGAAGCACTGAATGGTTATCAAAAACAACAATTTGAAAAGCATATAATTTAATGAAAAGAACTATCATAATGAAAGTAATGGGTTGAAATAGATGATTTCTCGCCATATTTGTTAGTTTATTCCTCATGAGGATACACCGCCCCCTAAAACATAAATCTCTCTCTCTAAAACTTACCAAAATATCTATAAAACTTGCAAATATAAATATTACCCTATTAACACTTTATGTAAAGTGGAAAGTGTTATTAGGAAAATAAAACTAAACGAAATGGAAAAGAGCCACTTTAAATACTTTTTCTTAATTGAAATAAATAAAAAGGATGCGCAAATACTAAACCAAGCAATAACGGTAATAATAATGAAACTATTGAGAAGAAGCTGTGAAAAGATACCTATATAAAAAATACCGCCTAAGATGCTGCTAAGAAGGATGGGTATATACATATCTTTACGGCTTTTAATGACGGGTTCTGAATTTTGTTCAACAGTTTGTGCATTGAGTAAAGGATAGAGAAAATAAGGAAGGACTAATCCAAATGCTATCCCTGTGATCAATCTTCGAAAATTATTTGTCGATAACAGATGGGTATATGACCCAACACCATCCACAATTAGTGGAACAAGTAATAGAAGAAGCAGAAGACTATTTTTAATAGTGGGAATTGTGATCCTTTTGTTCTTTTTAAATATGAGTAAGTAGAATAGTGTTGAAAAGATTCCTAAATATATACCAGTATCCCGAGCACACACAGAAAGTGCCTCACCTGAAATGACTAATGACCGATCTTCAATTTGATGGCAAATGGCTTTTCCGAAAAAATCTAATAAAGAATGCAACAAAATTATCATTCTCCTTTCTTTAAAAAAAAACCTAATTCAGGTCGAATTAGGTTCGAAAAAGTTATAATGGTTAATATCCCACCATAAAAGCTGGTGCAATCGAGAGTGCGGAAAGTGCAAACCAACAGATGCAGCTTAGAATAATACTGATAATGCCAATTACTAAGCAGTTCTTTCCAATTTGCTTTTTTTCAAGATCTTGATCATTCATCCATACAATACCTAGAATAATGCCAACAACGGGAATGAAGAACGATAAAATGTATAAAAGGACTTTTTGACCTCCCGACATGGATTCCCCTCCGTTCTAAGGTTGAATAAGGCACATAACATTCTTTTTATGTGTATGAACAAATTGATCAGAAAATGACTTTCCCATACTTGTATATAAAACTGTTTAACCATGACAAAATGCCCGTACAACTTTTAATAAATTTTTAAGGTTTAATCTTTTCTATAGACCATAAACTGGTATAATGAAAATAGAAAAAATAAATTAGATATATAATGGGGTTTGGTATTTACAGATGATAAATAAACTATTTCAAAGCAGCGGTTTTAAGAGGCTCTTAATTTTTATTTTTATTGCAATTGTTATTTATGCCCTTCACGATATGATTAACCTACTATTATTTACGTTTATTTTTACTTTTCTAATGGATCGTTTAGTCTTCTTCTTATCAAAAAAGGTTCCGCTAAACCGGAGATTACTGGTAATCACCTCGTATACTACGATTGTTAGCTTACTCTCGTATGCAATTGTTAAGTATTTGCCGATGATTATCAATGAAATTACACAATTGATTAGACAGATTACGGCTTTCTATACCTCAGAACATGACAATATGGTATTGAATTATATCGTAAATCGTCTTGAAGAAATTCAAGTCTCCAATTATTTAGAAAGAGGCTTTACCTTCCTAATCACGTATTTTACGGACATCAGTACCTTTACGTTACAAATCCTTTTAGCACTTTTATTAAGCTTGTTTTTCCTCTTGGAAAAGCCTCGTTTAATAGAATTTACCCAAAAGTTTAAAACGAGTAAGATTGCTAGCATACATGCAGAAATTGAGTTCTTTGCAAGAAAATTTGTCCGTACATTTGGTAAGGTGATTGAAGCTCAAATTATTATTGCTATTGTTAATTGTATTTTAACAACCATCGCATTGTGGATCCTAGGGTTCCCTCAGCTAGGTGGACTGTCAATCATGATTTTATTCCTAGGATTAATTCCGGTTGCAGGGGTAATTATTTCGTTGATTCCGTTAACGATTATTGCTTACAGTATTGGTGGAATCATGACCGTTCTTTATGTTTTTATTGCAATTATGATTATACATGCAGTTGAGGCCTATATCCTTAATCCAAAGTTAATGTCATCAAAGACAAATTTACCGGTTTTCTACACCTTTATCGTCCTTATTTTTTCAGAGCATTTTTTTGGTGTATGGGGATTAATCATTGGTATTCCTGTATTTGTGTTTATTTTGGATGTTTTAGAGGTTACAGATAATAATAAGGAATAAATTTAAACCCATCCTGCAATGGATGGGTTTCATTAATAGAAGAAAGGTGATTTTATGAGCGAATGCAAACTTGATCATACCCATGAGGATGTAAAAAGCAAATTTAGTTCACAGGAAGCATTTTTACCTAATGATATGAAAGTTCTATTTGAACAGTTCTTTGCGAAAGATCACAACCAAGCTTTATTAAATGAAGTATTCCATTTGTTGAAGAAATACGATCTAGCTGCTGAAGTTGAAAAAGAAGCTAGAAATAATCGATTATATCTAATCTTAAAGAATGTTTAAAGTAAAGAGCATTATCCCAGTAAGGGGTTATGCTCTTTTTTCCTTTATATTCCTTATGTGGAAATAAAATAATATGGCAAGGATTTTATCATGATTTGATTCTATTTAGAAAATATTAAGATTAGCAAGGGAAGAAACAGAAGGAAGGAATTCGATGGGAGAATTATTTCGTTTATTGAAGAAAGGAAATAAATCTGCGCTTATTGCCGCAATCGTCAATACGATTATTGCGATTGCCAAGGGAGTGGTTTATAGCTTTACAGGAAATGTCGCATTATTTGCAGAGACGATGCATAGTTTAGGGGATGCAGCAAATCAGTTCTTTGTGTTTGTAGGTTCAGCGTTAAGTAAGAAATCACCGACTAAGCAGTTTCCAAATGGATTTGGTAGGCTTGTAAATCTAGTCCTGCTTTTTGCGGTGTTAATTGTCGGAATTATGGCTTATGAAACGATTAAAGAAGGCTATCATCATATCCTTCATCCAGCAGATTCAGATGGTTTCTTACTAAACATAGGTGTACTCGGGTTTGCTTTAATCCTTGAATTATATGTGCTTTATAAGGCAATGAAGGAAGTTTTGCATGAAGTGGGGATTGAGGATAGCGGTATCAAAGTATTTGTAACTAGCTTTGCCTATTTAAATAGAGCGAAGCCCGCAACTAAGTTAGTCTTCTTGGAAGATTTAGTAGCCACTAGCGGTGGGTTATTAGCTATATTTGCGGTTGTCATTTCAAATTTTACCGATATCCATTGGGTCGAAGGTGCTGCATCGATTATAATTGGATTCATGATGTTCTTTGTTGTGGGCAGAGTATTTTTAGATAACGCAGCAGGAGTGATCGGTAGGTCAGATGAAGAAATGGAAGCAAGAATTGGCGAAATGGTAATGGCTGACCCTGATGTTAAGGATATACAGGAGCTTGTAGTGGTGAAAGAGGGAGAAGAGGTACATGTTGAATTGGAAGTTGAGATTGACCCGGAACTAACCGTTGCACAAGCAGATGATATAAAAGACAGGCTACAGGCCGATATTATGGCTGAAAAAGGCGTTAAGCATGTGACAATTGAATTTGATGAAGAGGACCATATTAATACATGGGCAAATAAGGGAACGACAGAAAATAAACAATAATGACACACACCAAGGGTTCGCTTATAGGTAGCGGACCTAGTTTTACGTTGGTAATATTTATCATGTGTGTGATACAGTATTCTTAATGTAAAAGAAGTTTGGGGGTTATGAGTTATTTATGCAGAAAGATATTATGGAAGCGTTGAATGTTAATCCTGTTATCCAGCCAAAGGCAGAGGTTAGAAATCGCATTGATTTTTTAAAGCGATATATGCAAAGTGCGAAGGCTAAAGGGTATGTGCTGGGAATTAGCGGCGGTCAGGACTCAAGTCTTGCAGGCCGCCTTGCCCAACTTGCAGTAGAGGAGCTGAGAGCGGAAGGAAAAGAGGCGCAATTTATTGCTGTCCGGCTCCCGTATGGGGTTCAAAGGGACGAAGAAGACGCTCAGCTTGCACTAAAGTTCATTCGAGCTGACCGTGAATATAGCTTTAATGTAAAAGCCGCTGTAGATGCAGTACAGGAAGAGTATGATACTGTTACAACAGGTGAACCGTTAAGTGACTACCATAAAGGTAATGTGAAGGCTAGGATGAGAATGATTGCCCAATATGCAATAGGCGGCATGGAAGGATTCCTTGTTATTGGTACAGACCACGCAGCTGAAGCATTGACCGGTTTTTTTACAAAATATGGGGATGGTGGGGCAGATGTTCTGCCATTAACGGGCTTGACGAAGCGTCAGGGGAAAGCTCTGCTAAAGGAACTAGGTGCTGATGAACGACTTTATTTAAAGGTGCCAACAGCAGACTTGCTTGATGTAAAACCAGGACAAGCGGACGAAACAGAGCTTGGAATTACTTATGAGGAAATTGATGATTACCTCGAAGGAAGGGAAGTATCGAAGGAAGTCGCTGACATCATTGAAAAGCGATATAAAATGACAGAACATAAGCGGCAGCTGCCTGCATCGATGTTTGACAGCTGGTGGAAATAGTTGGAGAGGTACTTGCCTCTCTCTTTTTTGTGCAAAAATTCATAAAACTGATAAAAGTTTCTTGGTTCACCCCCGAGTACATCTCTTATAATAATAAAAAAAGCTGAAAAGGGGGATTGGATATGAAACCAATGACTGAGACTAAGTTTCTAGTCTATACTGTTTGTGCTATTTTAATATTATTGCTAGTTCGGATCTTCCATCCCCAATTAAGCAATATATACAATCCCGCTAATTATACAGGTATTCACACCTTTCTAGAGATATTGTGTATTTCAATTTCTGCAGTTATATTTTTATATGGGTTAAAGAACTTCCAAGCCAATAGGTCCAATAGAATGCTTCTTTTAGTTTTTACATTTTTAACTGTGGGAATGATTGACCTTCTTCATACACTTTCATTTAAGGGGATGCCATATTTCATAACGGAGAGCTCTGTTGCGAAAGCAACTTGGTTTTGGATCGCCGCTAGAACGATCCAATCAATCTTAATGTTAATGATTATCCTTACCCCTGAACGAAAGCTAAAGAAGGATTATCGGGCTTTAACCATATTTGGAAGTTTAGTTTTCTCAGGAATCATTGGTTTCCTAGTTTTTACTTATGAAATGCAGCTGCCATTACTTGTTATTGAGGGAAAAGGTACGACACTATTAAAGAACAGCATGGAATATGTAATAAGCTTCATCTTGTTCATTTCGTTAATGTTCAGCCTTTACCATTATTATTTAAAGAAGAGCGAGCAGGATTTGAATGTGGCTTTAGGGATTGTCTTTATCCTTTTAATGGAGTTAATTTTTACGATTTATCAAAGTGTGTTAGATCTTGATAATTTTCTCGGACACATTTTTAAAGTGTATGGTTTCTACTTTATCTTAAAGGGTTACTACTTCTCTGCTATCACTTCAGAGACTGAAGAAAACTCCGAGGAAGAGGATGTTCGGATCGTCATGTAAGAAGAATACGGCGTACAAAAGTGCTATGGCAAAAGTCATAGCACTTTTTTTAGTCTTTAGGTAAAATTTAATCGAATAGTGAAACTTTTCCAGAAATTGACCGTATTAATAGTCGTATACATAGAAAGGATTGATGCTAATGCTAATGGAAGAGGAGTGGTTAGGTTGCACTAAACGTATATTACCTATTAAAGGTGGATGCCTATGGAACTATTTAATCAGCCGTTAGAAGTCATTTATCTATATGCGTTAATTATTTCTGCGATTTTAACCGTTTTATATGTACTATTTGGAGATTTACTGGATTTTGATGGACCCGATATTCTTAATCCCGTTCTTATTCTAGCCTTTGTGACGATTTTCTCGGCCAGCAGCTATCTCTTTGAAAAACTCTCGTCGATTCATTTCATGATAATCATTACAATCTCAGCTGTGCTTGCCTTAATCTTGGTTACGTTATTAAATGTTTTTGTTTTAGTTCCCATGGCTGCTGCTGAGGAATCACTTGTTTATAGAGATAAAGATTTAAGAGGAAGAATTGGTACGGTTATAACAGCCATTCCACTAGATGGATATGGAGAGGTCATGATCGAAAACATCAGCGGACGGATTGCCAAGCCTGCAATCAGTTTTGATCATCAACAAATCGCAAATGGTGCGAAGGTACTGGTGGTGGACGTTAAGGAAGGCATTCTACAAGTAACTGTCCATCAAGAAGAAGACATTTATACATTTTAGGGAGGTCGAGTAAATGGATTTTGGTGTATTAGTTGTTCTTGGGATTGTAGCCTTTATTTTAATTGCACTTATTGGAGTATTTATTACGAAGTATCGGACAGCCGGGCCGGATGAAGCTCTGATCGTAACAGGCAGTTTCTTAGGAAATGGCAGTGTTCATGTGGACGAATCAGGTAATAAAATAAAGATTATTCGCGGCGGAGGTACGTTTATTTTACCAGTTTTCCAACAAGCACAACCGCTCAGCCTGCTTTCAAGCAAGCTGGAAGTAACAACTCCTGAAGTGTATACCGAACAAGGTGTTCCGGTTATGGCAGACGGGGTAGCAATTATTAAGATTGGCGGTTCAATTAGTGAAATTGCTACAGCAGCAGAGCAATTCCTAGGTAAGGCGAAGGAAGATCGTGAAAATGAGGCGAAGGAAGTTCTTGAAGGTCACCTGAGGTCAATCCTAGGTTCTATGACTGTTGAGGAAATCTACAAAAACCGTGATAAATTCTCACAAGAGGTTCAAAGGGTAGCATCACAGGACTTAGCTAAAATGGGATTAGTAATTGTTTCTTTTACGATTAAAGATGTTCGTGATAAAAATGGTTATCTAGATTCACTAGGTAAACCGCGTATTGCCCAAGTAAAACGTGATGCTGATATCGCAACAGCTGAGGCAGATAAAGAAACACGGATTAAAAAAGCCGAAGCTGCAAAGGAAGCAAAGCGCTCAGAGCTTGAACGAGCTACAGAAATTGCTGAAGCAGAAAAAATCAATCAGTTAAAAGTTGCAGAGTTCCGCCGTGAGCAGGACAGCGCAAAAGCCCGTGCGGATATGGCATATGAATTGGAAAGTGCAAGAGCCAAACAGGAAGTAACCGAGCAAGAAATGCAAGTTAAGATTATCGAAAGACAAAAGCAAATTGAGTTAGAAGAAAAAGAAATCCTTCGCCGTGAACGTCAATATGACTCAGAAGTGAAGAAAAAAGCGGATGCCGACAGATATTCCGTTGAGCAGGCAGCGGCGGCGGATAAAGCAAGACAAATTGCGGAGGCAGAAGCCAATAAATACCGGATTGAGGCAATGGCAAAAGCAGAAGCAGAAAAAATCCGCTTGGATGGTTTATCAAAAGCGGAAGCCCAAAAGGCTCAAGGTACTGCAGAGGCAGAAATTATCCGCTTGAAAGGTTTAGCGGAAGCCGAAGCGAAGCAAAAAATTGCAGAAGCTTTCGAGCAATTCGGTCAGGCTGCTGTTTTAGACATGATTATGAAAATGCTTCCTGAGTACGCAAAGCAGGTGGCAAGTCCATTAGCAAATATTGATAAAATTACAGTGGTTGATACTGGCGGATCTGGGGAAAACGGCGGCGCCAATAAAATCACCGGCTATGCTACGAACCTGATGGCAGGATTACAAGAGTCATTAAAGGCTTCTAGCGGCATTGATGTGAAAGAATTAATTGAAAGCTATGCAGGAAAATCGAATATCAAAAACAGCATTCAGGAACTAACCGAAACCATTAAAAAAACTGAAGATTAATTTCATCCAAAAAATCCTTATCAGAACGTTGATAAGGGTTTTTTTTGCAAAAAAAATAGAGGTGCCCAAGGGGACACCCATATGTTAAAAAAAGAGAGATTAAAATTTGGGAAGTTATACAGTTCGGAACCTGTAAACCTTGTTACAAACTCATCTTAACGAAAAAGATTGTAGATGTTATGAAGAAGTTGTGGTGAATTTGTGAAGTTACAAAAATCACAGACCGTAGATGATATAGTTAAGTTGAGGGGAGTTGAATATCAATGAAGATATTACTAGTAGATGATGAAAAAAGAATCGTCGAAGTTCTCGAAGCCTATCTTGAAAGGGAAGGCTATGAAATTCATAGTGCTGATAATGGAATTGATGCCTTGAAAAAGGTTAAAAACATACAACCTGATTTGATTGTTTTAGATTTAATGCTGCCTGATATTTCAGGAGAAGAAGTGTGCCGGCTAGTTCGAAAAGAATCAGAGGTTCCGATTTTAATGCTGACAGCAAAGTCAGCTGAAGATGACCGAATTAATGGAATTGTTATTGGTGCAGATGATTATTTAACCAAGCCTTTTAGCCCCCGTGAGGTGGTTGTCCGAGTTCAAGCAATCTTAAGGCGTGTTAAGAAAACAGAAAAAGTTGAAAAACTTGAGTTTAATCATCGTAAGCTTGTCATTGACCTGATCAAGAAGGAGGTCACTGTCAAAGGACAGGATACGATTTTGACACCGATTGAGTATAAGTTATTGACCAATATGGCATTAAATCCGGGGAGAGTATACAGCCGAATGGATTTACTAGAGAAAATTCAGGATGAAGGTGTCTATTATGAAGGCTATGAGCGCAGCGTGGATACCCATATCAAGAATCTAAGGAAAAAAATCGAGCTGGATTCTAGGCAGCCTACGTTTATCCTAACCGTATTTGGAATGGGGTATAAATTTGGAGGGGTACTAGATGCTGCAAACGCTACGGTCTAAAATCCTCTTTTATCTGTTACTAATCTCAATGATTGGGATTCTCTTTGTAAGTTTTTTTATGCAGTGGGGGTTTGAAGAAAGCTTTAAAAGCTATTTAGACCGTAACCGAGATAAAAAGGTTGATCGAATTATTACCGAGATTGAGAAAGACTTTAAGAAAAATGGCCATTTTACTAGTAATCCTGTATTTGGATTGCTACATGAACATGCGATGACGGATCAGCTTTATTTTCAATTGTACGATCGCTTTGGGCAATTGCAAATGGACTCATCCAACATTCGAGGCATGCTGAACAGTCTCGGGTTAACCGAGCCCGCACCGAATGAAGAAGAGTGGCATTCTGCCACCTACACGCTGAGTGTAGATAATAAAATCATTGGAAAGCTGGTTGCAATCTATCCTGTCGGCCTGATAGATGATGAATATACGTTTATTCAGACGATTCAATTATATATTTATGCGGCTGTATGCTTAACTATCTTATTAGCGATCCTTTTTAGTATGTTATTTTCGAAAAAGTTAACTTCGGGTCTAAATAAAGTTTCCTTTGCAGCCAACGAGCTGCAGAAGCATAATCTTAATATTCGGATTCCACTTTCGGGACTTCCAACAGAGGTAAAGCACCTTGCCATCTCCTTTAATAATTTAGCAGAATCTTTAGCGAAGGAAGAAATGCTCAGGAAACAATTCACAGGGGATCTGGCCCATGAATTAAGGACACCACTAGCCACCCTAAGAAGCCAAATTGAAGCTTATCAAGATGGAATTTGGGAACCAACAGCTCAAAGACTGCAGGCTAGTCACGAAGAGCTCATGCGCTTAGTACGTCTTGTAAACGAGTTGGAGAAGCTGCTCGCCGCAGAGAATCCCCAAATCCGACTCGAGAAAGTGGAGTTAGAAGCTGGCAGCGCCTTGCAAGCACTATGGGAAATGTTTTTACCGTTGTTTAAGCAAAAGGGAGTAAATCTGCATATCGAAGAGCCAGAAGAGGAACTCTTTTTCCCGGCAGATAAAGATCGCTTTATGCAAATCCTTTCAAATATTATAAATAATGCATTGAAGTATACTCCGGAAGGTAAGAATGTCACTATCTCTGTTTTGACAGAAAAGGAAGGCTTTGTAGGTTTCAAGGTAGAGGATGAAGGCTCAGGGATGGCGGAGGACGATATTCCCCATATATTTGAGCGGTTCTATCGTGGAGATAAATCTCGAGATCGTAAAACAGGTGGAGTGGGAATTGGTCTCTCCATTGTAAAGGCATTAATGGATGCACATAAAGGTATCATTAAAGTAAAAAGCAGATTGAATAAAGGGACAACCATGATACTCTGGTTCCCAGAAGAAGACTAATCAAACCAAAAGGCTGTGATGTCACCCATCACAGCCTTTTGGTTTAATTTAGTAAATCTGATATATGATACACTTTACCACTTACCATATCAACTTGAAGAATGAAGTCTACTAACGCATTTCCTACCACATCAGCACTTAATAGCTTATTTTTTTCTTTGAACTCTATAAACTTCTCAAGTTCTTTAAAAGCATCTTTTGAAGAGGACCGAATGGTTGTCTGCATATCGGTATCCATTACACCTGGACTAAAGGAAATGATTTTATTCTGTGTGTTTTGTGTAGCTTGTTCGATCGCAACTGTTTCGGTAAACATGTTTAAGCCAGCCTTTGAAGTGCAGTAAACACTCCAGCCTTCAATTGGACGGGTGGCAGCACCCGAAGTAATGTTCGTTACGATTACCTTAGAATTCGTTTGACCAGCCTTATTTAAAAAGATATTGGTAATTAAAATAGGAGCAATCAAATTCACTTGAATATTCCGCAGGATGGGAGTTTGATCCAGTTTTCCAACCGTTTCAATTGGATCAATTACACCTGCATTATTAAATAAATAGATTTCCTTAGGGTTTTTAGTGAGAATGCTATGCGCAATCTCTAGAAAAACCTCCTGAACCTGTATCTCTAATGATAGGTTACAATGATAGTATGTATAGTTTAATCCTTTTTCGAGTGCGAATTTCTTCAACTGTTCATTTTCGGTACGTGAAACAGAGACCACTGCCATTTGTTCTTCCAGGAGCCTTACAGCTATGGCCTCTCCTAAACCTCGAGATGCTCCGGTAATAATAGCGTATTTCATGAATTCTACCTGCTTTCTTGAAAACTATGAGATACATGTATTTTATATTTCTATTTTCTGATTATCAATATTTGGAAGTTAAAAAAGCAATTCCATTTTTGAAATTGCTAAACACTTAGGGGATAGAACTTTTTCCATTCGTTAAGAAAAGGAGCAGTAGCCATATTGGGGTGTTCAAGGACCTTCTGGGTTGGTCCGTATTGCTTCACTTCTCCATTGACAACAATAGCCAATTTACTTGTTAAAAAATTGATTTCCATCAGATCATGGCTTACGAAAGCTGTTGTGGTTCCTGCATTTTCAATAATCTGCTTAAAGTCTTCCATCAATTTAATTTTTGTTGGGAAATCTAAAGCAGAAAAAGGTTCATCGAGAAAGAGAACTTCTGGTTCCACGATCATGGCTCTTGCTAAGTTCACTCGTTGTGCTTCTCCTCCAGAAAGGAAATTTGTATTTTTCTTGGCAAGATGTGAAATTTGAAATTGCTCCATCCAAAGGTTAACTTTATCTTTTATCATTGCTTTGGGAAGCTTTCTTAGCTTTAAGCCAATAGCAATATTCTGAAAAACAGTATCATCTAAAAGGAGTGATTGCTGAAGGGCGACTGAGAACTTTCTCCGTAAATCGAGCGAGGGAATCCCGTTCGGAATGGCTTGCCCCTGATAAATGATGTCGCCGCTGCTTCTAGCTTCAAGAAAGGCCATGACCTTTAGGAGGGTACTTTTACCAGCACCATTTGGACCCATGATTCCGACGAAATCACCAAATTCGATTTGAAAAGAAGGAACCGTCAATATTTGCTTATTCTGTGCTTGAAAGGTAATGTTCTTAAGCTCAATCAAGGGGTTCAAGATAACCGCCTCCTTTGCTGCAGCATTGTTAAGGCCGCTGTGATTAGTAAAGCAACTGATAATAAGATGAACGATATGGCAAGGGCCACATCAAAGTTACCCTTTGATACTTCCATTACAATAGAAGTTGTGAGTATTCGAGTATCTCCCTTTATATTTCCGCCTACCATCATTGCGGCACCTACCTCAGCAATGACACGGCCAAAACCGGCCATGATTGCAGCAACGATGGCAATTTTAGTTTGTTTTATTAGAATGAATAAGGTTTGAAGTTTAGTTGCCCCAAGGGCTTTTATTTGTAAAAGCAGTTTATCGTTAATTTGCTGAAAGGCAGAGCTTGTCAATCCGGTAACAATTGGCAGGGAAACCAGCACTTGAGCCATTACAATGGCAGTCGGTGAGTACAGCAATTGTAAATGACCTAAAGGACCGGAGCGCCATAAGAGCATCGTAATCCATAACCCTGCAACTACTGGAGGCAACCCCATACCAATGTTAATAAAAACTAAAATGAGTTTCCTGCCTTTAAACTTGGTTAGACCAAGAAGCATGCCTAAAGGAAGTCCAATAAGGGAACTAATCAGGATGGCCGTGAAGCAAACTCTCAGAGTCAGCCATGTAATCTCAAGGATTTCTCGATCACCGGTCAGAATCATCTCCATCGCTTTCTTTAGTCCATCGATAATTAGTTCCATGCTGCCTTGCACCCTTCCATAATAAGTTTCTCAATTATTTATTCAGTATATTTGAAGAATAAAGATTGCCCGTAATCTTCCT
This sequence comes from Neobacillus sp., assembly GCA_040797665.1. GTDB lineage: Bacteria > Bacillota > Bacilli > Bacillales > Cytobacillaceae > Neobacillus. The sequence goes on from JBFNER010000013.1 coordinate 34,065, forward strand.
TCCCAAAGCCTTCAATTACAGCTTGTGTCTCGCTATCAATCATAAATTTAACAAACTTTTCAGCATCCGTGCTGTTAACTAGATCGTGTTTGTCTGGATTTACCTGCATCACATGGTAAATATTCTTTAAGTCTTCAGCACCTTCTACAACGATTTTCAAGTTCGTTAAATTTTTCTCTTGAGCAAGCCAGGTAGCACGATCTGTTAAAATATATCCATTTCTCTCATTTGCAATTTGTAGGGAAGAACCCATGCCTTGACCAGTTGAAATGTAAGAATCACCTTCAGGAGTTATGGCAATTGCGGACCAAATGCCTAATTCCTTTTTATGTGTACCAGAATCATCGCCTCTAGTAATAAAATTAGCCTTCACTTCGGAAATTTTTTGGAATGCAGCTTTAATATCTTCTCCGCCAACATCGGCCGGGTTATCTTTTGGTCCTACTAGAACAAAGTCATTAAACATGACCCGCTTGCGGTTGATTGCATCTCCACTGGCAACAATTTCTTCTTCAGCTTTCGGAGCATGAACCAAAAGTACATCTGCTTCACCTTTAGTACCCATTTCTAATGCTTGTCCTGTACCCACTGCGATTGTTTTAACTTTAACGTTATGGTCCTCTTCAAAAATTGGAATTAGGACATCTAACAAGCCGCTATCCTGAGTACTGGTTGTTGTAGCAAGGATTAATTCAGTTGGTTCTGCATTTGGTTCTGATTTCTGATCTGTCGCGTCCGCTTGTTTGGTGTCTGAATTTCCGCAAGCGGAAAGAATTAAAAGCATGAATACAAATAGTGTAGCAAAAATGCGGTTTTTTACCATGATATTTCCTCCGTTTTACTAGTTTGATAGATGATTTTTCCAAGATCCTTGATATCATATCCTGTTAAATCAGTTAAACTATTTTTAAAATCAGGAGACCTAAAGTATTCCATTAAAGCTGATAACCGGTCTGTATTTTCTTCTGTAAAACGAAATACTAAATCAAATTGCTCCTGGGCTATTGGAATAAAGTCAAGTCCCAAATGGGTGGCTGCTGATTGTATTCCGAAAGCAACGTCCGCTATCCCTCTGCTTATATAGGAAGCTGTTGATAAATGATTCCATTCTTCTGTCTTGTACCCGTTGATATCCTTAGGATTAATTTGATAGCTCGAAAGCATAGAGTCTAATAGGAATCTAGTGCCTGCACCTTTTTGACGATTGACAAATTTGACATCTTTTCTAGTCAAGTCGTGAAAATCTGTTATCCCTTTTGGGTTATTTTTTGCGACAATCAATCCCTGTTCTCTTGAAGCAAATCGAATCACTGCAATTTTTTCATGGACAAACAGCTGATGAATAAAGGGCAGATTGTATTCTTGCGATTTTGGGTCTAGTAAATGGATGGCAGCAATATCACATTGCCCCCGGTACAGCATCATTAACCCTTCTAAGCTGCCTATGTAGGTCGGTTGAATTTGTTGGTGTAAATGAACTGTTGCAAGTTTCACGAAATGCTCGACAAGAAAGTCATGGCTTCCGGAAATAAAGATGGGTGCGGAAGATAGTGATTCTGGCTGTTCTAATGGTGTTTTCTTTGATGGTGCTTTTGTGTTTTCCTTATACCTTTCAATCTCTGAATGCTCGATACGCATCTTATTTCCGACTTTAAATGCCTGCAATTCACCTCTTTTAATTAATTCATAAACGGTATGCTTTGAAATCTGGAACATTTGAGCGACCTCATCAGGTGTATACGCCTTCTCATCCATCCGGACTGCCTCCTTTCCTACTATAGATAAACTATAAATGAGATGAATCGATAGAGGAAGTGATTTTTGTTTAGTTTTGTTAAGTTTCGTTAAGTTCTATGTATAAATGTCATTTTTCGTTCAATTTTATTTAAGCGTTCACACTTTATTCGAAAACTTCACGTATTGTTCAATAGTGAGCAAAAGAATTTGTTGTAATATAGAAATTGAGATAAATATACTAAAAGGACGGGGAGCAAATGGCAAAACTTCTATATATTACAGTAAATCCAAAGAATGATGTTAAACTTTCAAAAGGTATGCAAATTGGGGAAGTGTTCTTAGAAGAGTTTAAGAAGCACCGTCCAGATGTTGAAATAGAAAATATGCATTTGTACGATATGGACATCCCTGAAATTGACATGGATTTGTTATATGCACGTGCCAAATTATCCTTTATGGGAAAAACCTTCGATGAGTTATCAGAGGCTGAGCAAACTAAATATTTAAACATGCATGCTCTAGCAGATCGATTTATTGCTGCTGATTACTATGTGTTTGTTACGCCGTTATGGAATCTTGGTGCACCGGCTATTCTTAAGGCCTTCCTTGATAATTTATTTTTAGTTAATAAAACTTTTACCAATACACACGAGGGACCAAAGGGATTGTTAACAAACCGCAAAGCCCTTCATATCCAGACGCGCGGAGGTATTTATTCCACTGGCCCGATGGTAGATTTTGAGTTTGGTGACCGGTTCTTAAGAAAAGCACTTGGGTTTCTAGGAATGGAGTTACTAGATACAGTGGTTGCAGAAGGTATGGATCATTTTCCAAAACAAATTCCAGAAATTATGGCAAAAGCAAAAGAGCAAGCAATCGAAGCAGCAAGAGAAATGGCAAAAGAATCAGTTACAGTATAAACATAAAAAATGCGGACTCGAAATCACGAGCCGCATTTTTCATTTATTTAGTTTTAAAACTTACCCGTAAATTGGAACAGCAGTACGGCTAACCCGAGTACCGATACATAGATAGCAAATGGCTTTAATGAATGTTTCTTTAAATAGCCGATCATCCATTTTACGGCAATGTACCCAAAGATGGCCGATGAAATAATCCCCACGAGCAGGGCAGAAAGGGAAATTTCTTCACCAGCTCCGCTAACCAAATCAAACGATTGAAGAACAACCGCACCTGCAATGGCTGGGGTAGATAATAAGAAGGAAAAATAGGCCGCAGTTTCTCGATCTAACTTTCTCCATAATGCCGCAACAATCGTCATACCCGAGCGTGAAATCGCAGGAAAAATCGCTGCAGCCTGAAACGATCCAATTATAAAGGCATCTTTATAGCTGATATCGTCCATCTTCTTATAACCATTCTTAGCAGAATCAGCTAACCATAAAAAAAGGCCAGTTAGGAGAAACTCCCAGCCAATGGTTACACCGGTTTTGGAGATTTCTTCAAAATAATCCTTGAAGAGTAATCCGATGATAACAGCAGGAATGGTACCGACAATCAACAAGAAGGTCAACTTGCTAAATGGGTTTTTAATCATCATTGCAAATTCTCTCCTGTAAAATACAAAAACAGCAACCAGTGTTCCAAGATGGAGCATGGTATCTAATAAAAGCCCAGCTTCCTGTAAGCCAAAAAGATTCCTTCCTAAGTATAAATGCCCGGTACTGCTGATTGGCAGAAACTCGGTTACGCCTTGAATAATGCCTAATATGAAAGCTTCTAATTTACTTAACATATTGCCCCTCTCTTTCACGATGGTCTAAGGCCTGTACATAGTTAAGATATATGCAGAGAGAAGAGGAAATAATATAAAAATTAGCCAAGCATCAAAGAATCTGTTATATTTTCCATCATCTTCAAGACAAAAATAGTGCAAAAGAATGGGTTCCTCCCATAAAATAGAAATAAGCAATTTTCGAGAGGAGTTGAACCTTTGAAGAATAACCATCTGCATTTCAATACTTCTATTGGGGTAAAAAAACCAGAGAATATAAGAAATAAACAGCAGCCCTGTCCTTTTTGTGAGCGGGATCAGCTGGTTGATATTATTGACGTTGAAGGACCGATCATACTGTTAAAGAATAAGTATCCCGTATTAGAAAATGCGTATCAAACCGTTTTAATCGAAACAGACGACTGCCACGCTGAATTATCTTCATATGACCTGCCACATCTGCATAGATTGCTGCAATTCGCACTTAAGCATTGGCATGATATGGATGTGAATGGGAACTATCAATCGGTGATTTTTTATAAAAATCATGGGCCTTTGTCGGGAGGGACGATTGCCCATCCACATATGCAGATTATTGGTTTACACGATATCAATTATAAGGAAAATATTGATGATGAAGTATTTGAGGGAATTCTAATAGAAGAAAAGGATGGGGTTCACTTTTCTCTATCAACTAAGCCAAAGGTGGGCTTTTATGAGTTCAATATTGAAATGCCGGATACACACTATGTTGAAACCTTCGGAGTCAATCTTCAAAAGGTAGTCCATTATATACTGCATAACTTTCCTTTTAAAGCGAGCAGCTATAATCTTTTTTTTCATCATTATGATCGTAGAATCATCGCTAAGGTAGTCCCGCGATTTATCACAACTCCACTCTATATAGGTTACGGAATCCCTCAAGTTCCGAGTAATCTCCACTGGATGTTAGACGATATAAAACATAAATACTTTAATGAAAAGTAAATCACCATTTAAGGTGGTTTCTTTTTATTTACCAGCACAAGTTGCCTTGCACACTTTCTGCATGTAAATAAACCCATTGGCAGTTTAGAAGTTGTGCTTTGTTCTCATAAAAAATATAATGAAGGAATGTACAAGTTCTCATAAGGGAGAATGATTCAAATGACTTCTGAAAACAGCACAACAGCTAAATTAGACTATAGTCTAGTATTTATATTAATTCTATTATTTTTGGCAAGCTGCGTGGCGATTTATAGTGCACAGGCAAGCGGACAATATGGAAGTAACTTCTTAATTAAGCAAATCATTAATTACGGTATTGGCGTGGTTATTATTGCTACAGTCATTCGATTAGACTCTGATCAGTTGAAAAAAATAACCTGGTATGCCTATGGATTCGGCATTTTTCTACTTATTTTCTTAATGTTTGCACCAGAAAGTATTGCACCAGAAATTAAAGGCTCAAAAAACTGGTTTAAGGTACCAGGACTTGGTTCACTACAACCTTCAGAGTTTGTTAAAATCTTCATTATCCTTGCACTGGCAAGAGTCATTGAGGAACATCACCATAAAACAATAGTTAAGACAGTACAAACCGATTTATGGCTCTTAATGAAGCTTGGAATGGTAACGATGCTGCCCTTACTTCTTATTATTAAAGAAGATTTAGGAACTTCTCTTGTGTTTTTGGCCATTATGTTAGGAATGATATTTATTTCGGGTATAACCTGGAAGCTGCTCGTTCCAATCTTTACTTTTGGAATTAGTTTAATTGGAACTATTTTTTACTTTGTTTTGTGGAAGCCAGAATTACTAGAAAAGTACCTTGGTGTCCAGCAGTATCAATTTGGCCGAATCTATTCATGGCTGGATCCTTATAATTTTCAAAGCTCTGCCGGCTATCACTTAACGAGGTCACTACTTGCAATCGGCTCTGGGCAAACAGGCGGGAAAGGCTACGGTAACAGAGAGGTTTATTTACCTGAAAGTCATACTGACTTTATTTTTAGTGTTGTTGGTGAGGAATTCGGCTTCGTAGGGGCGAGTGTATTAATTAGTTTATTCTTCTTGTTAATTTACCATATTACAAAAGTGGGAATGGAAACGAAGAATAACTTTTACACCTATATATGTGTCGGAGTAATTAGTATGATTACCTTCCACGTATTCCAAAATGTTGGGATGACAATCGGTGTTTTACCCATCACTGGGATTCCGCTGCCATTTATCAGCTATGGCGGAAGCTCGTTAATGGGGAATATGCTTGCAATTGGTTTAATCTTCTCAATCCGGTACCACTACAAAAAATACATGTTTTCAACCACTGCATAGAAAAAGCTCCAGCAAGGCTGGAGCAGAACATACAAAAGAGCGAGGTCATGGCGGACTCGCTCTTTTTGCATACTATTTTATTGGGAGTTTTATTACTTAATCTCGAAGATTTCTTCAATATCATCTAGCATTAAGTTAGCAGCTAATACGCCGCCAGCTGTGTTCCAAGTAGTATCATTTACTTTATGAACCGCACCTTTTTTTGCAACCTCTAGGTTTTGGAAGAGTGGATCGTTAATCCAATCGTTCTCTAGTTCTGTTCCTTTTCCATCGCCTGTATCATAAGTAAAGTAGAAGAGAATATCGCCTTCCATGGCTGGGATACGTTCCTTTGTTACATTTCTTTCTGCGAAATCATCTACATCCTGACTTTCAGGACGTGCAAAGCCAAGGTCCTTCAAAATAACTCCGGAAAAAGTATCTTTGTGATAGATACGAACCTCACCAGACATGAAGCGTACCATCGAAACCTTCATATTCTTTTTGTCACCAAGCTTTTCACTGATGTCAGCAATTCGGTTTTCATAGTCACTTAAAACTTCATTACCTTTTTCTTCTTGGTTAATTGCTTTTGCATATAGCTTGAAGTTTTCTTTCCAGTCACCTCGAAGGGTTTCAGCAAAAACAGTAGGGGCAATTCCTTTTAATTGTTCATAAATCTTTTCTTGACGCATTTTATTACCGATAATTAAATCTGGTTTTAATGCTGCGATCGCCTCAACATTAGGTTCACCTTCAACACCAACATCTTTCGTATCCTTTAATAATTCAGCACTATGGTCATACCAAGGATCCCCAGTAAAGGATTGAACAGCTCCAACAGGTGTAACTCCCATTGCCAATAATGCTTCTGTTCCTTCATTTGTAAGAATAACAATTCTTTTTGGTGTGCCTGTTATCGTTTCTGTTCCCATCGCATGCTCAACAGTGTAGGTTACTTCTTCAGTAGTTTCTGGTGCTTCTTCCTTTTCTGTTGTTTTTTCTTCATTCCCGCCACATGCAGCTAAAAGGAAAATAGCTAGAATGGAGAATAATGTAAAAATAGACTTTAGTGATTTCATTGCTTTAAAAGCCTCCTATGTATTTGTTAATGATAATCATTTTCAATGACACCCTTATCATAAAATGCTGTTCATGATATGTCAACGGTTTAATTGAAAATGATTATCAAAATCAATGAACATTTTGTGAATACATTTTTTTTGTAAATGAAAATGATTTTCAAGTTCATTGACAATCATTATCAGTTGATTATAAACTTATTCTGTAGAGGTGTTTACTACTATTTAGAAGTAAGAAAGGTTCTTAATTAGATGCACTTGAAAAACAATACTCTAAAATTTACTGTTTTCATTGCTGCCTTTTTGCTGATGATTTTCTTTATGTGGGCCAGTATTATCTATGGCTATACAAATACAAGCTGGCAGACAGCAATAAATTCCTTTATCTATTATGATGGCTCAAATGAACATATAATTATTCAAACCGTTAGACTTCCTAGGGCATTGATTGCTGCCGCGGTCGGAGCAAGTTTAGCCATATCTGGTGTTCTGATGCAGACATTAACGAAAAATCCGTTGGCCTCTCCAGGGATTTTTGGGATTAATGCAGGTGCTGGCTTTGTCGTTGTAGCGGGGGTAACCCTTTTTAATGTGACAAATCTACAGGCATTTAGCGGTCTTGCTTTTGTTGGTGCTGCCATCGCAGCCATTCTCGTTTACACGATCGGCTCTGTTGGACGCGAAGGATTAACACCGATGAAATTGACCCTGGCAGGTGCAGCGATTGCGGCCATGTTTTCATCTTTTACACAGGGATTACTTGTGGTCAATGAAGCAGCACTTGAACAAGTATTATTCTGGCTTGCAGGCTCTGTCTCAGGTCGTAAATTAGAAACTCTTGCAAATGTATTACCATATTTAGGAATTGGCTGGATTGCTGCTATTCTGATCTCAGGGAAGATGAATGTTCTGTCAATGGGAGAAGATGTAGCAAAAGGACTTGGGCTAAAAACAGGTCTTGTCAAGCTGGCCATCGGAGCCATTGTTATCCTTCTTGCAGGAGGTGCAGTTGCCGTTGCAGGACCAATTGGTTTCATTGGAATTGTTGTTCCACATATTACGAGGTCGATTATCGGGATTGATCACCGTTGGACGATTCCTATGTCGGCATTGCTTGGCGCGATTCTCCTGTTAGCTGCTGATATTTCAGCAAGATATGTGATCATGCCTTCCGAGGTACCTGTTGGTGTTATGACAGCAATCATTGGTACCCCATTCTTCATATACATTGCGAGAAGGGGGTTCAATGGCCGATGAGCAAGTACAAAAATATTCGATTTTTAAAAGGAAAAATATCCTTTCTATTAGACCAAAAAGCAGCATGGGTCCTATCCATCCTATTAGCTGTTGTTTTTATTATTTTTGTTTTAAGTACTGGTATAGGTGAAATGAAGATTAGCCCATTAACAGTGCTAAAGGTTTTTGCGGGCAATGGTCCCGAAATGGAGACATTAATTATTACTTCTTTTCGATTACCTAGGATTATCATCGCTCTGGCAGTTGGAATTTCCTTAGCTGTTGCCGGTGGTATTCTTCAGGGGATGATACGAAACCCATTAGCTTCTCCAGATGTCTTAGGCATTACAGGTGGAGCTGCAGTGGCGGTCGTTGGATTCTTAGCTTTTTTTAGCGATAAAAATAACGCACTAACGGTAAGTATTGCCTGGCTGCCATTAGCAGCATTTTTAGGGGCAGGAGTAATTGCCTTTTTAGTCTACTTCCTTTCATGGAAGAATGGAGTCTCGCCCATAAGGCTGGTGCTAATTGGAATTGGGATTTCTACGTTAATGCAAGCGCTCACGACATTAATGATGATTTTAGGGCCCATTTATCAGGCCAGTCAAGCAAATATATGGATTACCGGGACGGTCTATGGTTCCAATTGGAATAATGTTATGACGCTTTTGCCATGGACGATTACTTTTCTCATCATTGCCATGGTTGCGGTTAGAAGCATCAATATTCAAGAACTCGGTGATGAGGTTGCAACAGGATTAGGTGGGAAGGTGCAAAAGCAACGATTTGTATTGTTGATGATTAGCACAGCACTAATCGGCAGCTCTGTAGCTTTTGCCGGAGGAATAGGCTTTGTTGGACTAATGGCACCACATATGGCGAGAAGACTAGTAGGTTCTTCATTTGGAGCACTGCTTCCTGTGTCAGGACTCATTGGTGCAATCCTCGTCATGCTGGCTGATTTAATCGGGAGAACGATGTTTTCACCTTTGGAAATTCCTGCAGGGGTTTTTACAGCCGGAATTGGTGCACCGTATTTTATATACTTACTATTTAAAACAAGGAACGCATAGAAATAAGGAAATGAAGGAGCTGGATTATTGATGAATGCGATTGAAACGAAAAATTTATCTCTTTCATATGGAGAGACACTCATCATTAATGAGTTAAATCTAACTATACCAAAGGGTGAGATAACCGTTTTTATTGGTGCGAACGGATGTGGGAAATCAACCCTCCTTCGTTCAATCGCTCGTCTCATAAAGCCCCAAACAGGTGCTGTTCTGTTGGAAGGTCAGAAAATAGCAAAGCTCTCGACAAAAGAAGTAGCAAAAAAAATGGCCATTCTGCCACAATCACCATCCGCACCTGAAGGGTTAACCGTGCTCCAATTGGTAAAGCAAGGTCGTTATCCTCATCAGTCTTGGTTAAAGCAATGGTCGGAAGAGGATGAACAAAAGGTAAATGAAGCACTAAAAGCAACTCACTTAGACCATTTAAAAGAACGAACAGTAGATTCTCTTTCTGGAGGCCAAAGACAGAGAGCTTGGATTGCCATGACTCTTGCACAGGATACAGAAGTAATTTTATTAGATGAACCGACTACCTATCTGGATATGACACATCAGATTGAGATTCTCGACCTCCTTTATGAATTGAATGAATCACAAAACAGGACCGTTGTGATGGTACTGCATGATCTTAACTTGGCATGCCGTTACGCACACAATATTGTCGCTCTAAAGGATAAGAAAGTCTATGCCCAGGGTAAGCCTGAGTACGTGATTAACTGTAGTCTTGTAAAGAATGTGTTTGGGATGGATTGTGAAGTGACTATGGATCCTTTATTTGGAACACCTCTCTGCATTCCTTATGGTAAAGGGAGATGCATTCTGAAAAAGGCGGTAGCGTCCAATGGCTAATATTCTAAAAGATCATGACGTAACTCTATTAGAAAAATACCGGCTTAGTTCAGAAATCACTGATTCTTTTGACGTTGCTGACTTATTAGAAGAGAGTTATTTGAAGAAATTCATGTCACAGTTAGCGGATGCAATCGGTGCACCTACAGAAAAAACAGCAGCATCCATTTTCATTAAAAGGTATGCTTTCATTGCTGTCATTTCACTTTTTTCAATGTCGGTTAAAAATATAAAAATGAATGTTGTGATTGGAAATATAGAAATGGAAAAACCAGAGCAGGGAAAAGATTGGCTGCCTATGCTTAAGCTAAAGAGCCCATCGATAGAGGAATGGACCGGAGAAGACCGTGAAAAGTGGCGGAATACTGTCTATCAAGAACTGTTCGCAAAGAATCTTTTCCCTTTAATTGATCAATTCGAAAAAACCTTTAATCTTTCAAGGTTAATTTTGTGGGAGAATATAGCCGTCTATTTATTCTGGCTCTATGAAACAGAGCTTAAGGATCACCATCATTCAAATATTAAGGAAGATTTTCTCTTTTTAGTCTCTGAAGCAGAGGGAAGGTTGTTTGGACCTTACAATAACAATCCATTGAAAAAATATTACAGTGGTAAGCAATATGTGGAGGAATTTCAGGAAGAAGTCAGAATTAGGAAGACCTGCTGTTTTACCTATCAGCTTGAAAGTAGACCTAGTCGATGTAAGACCTGTCCTTGTACACATATCGCAAAAGAGGGAGTGTGCTTTGATGGAGAAAGTATTTGTACAACAGTTCGAAGCCTTGCTTGAGAAATATAGTGAACTTCTAGTTGGTGAATCAACGGATTCGACAAAGGAAAAGATAAAGGCGTGGGCCTTGTATACTCATATTGCCAAATCTATGCCTGCCCTTGCTAAGCATTGGAATGAACTTTATCCAGAGGCAAAGGAAGAAATGAAAGAAATCATTAATGAAATAAAAATATTAAATGAACAGCATCGAAATACCAGCAAAAAGTAACATCGAAGTGATTTCGATGTTTTTTTTGCGGATTTTTAACGAATTAATTGGTTTCAGAATACCGATAAATTAGGATCAGAAAATAGGTTTTTAAAGTTATATTCAAAAAGTAATTAAGATGATAAAATATAAAAGGTTGATTGGCTTATACAGAAAAGAATTATTTTGTTAACGCTTACAAGGGGGGATAGAATGGAACAGATCATGAAGAACTTCTTTCTTTTTTTATCACAAAATAAAACATTAACAAAGGCTGCCAGGAAATATGGGTTGCGTTTCGGAGCTTCACGCTTTGTGGCAGGTGAAACGATTGAGCAGACTGTTAAATTAATAAAAGAGCTAAATAGTAAAGGTCTTGCAGTGACAATTGATTATTTAGGGGAATTTGTTGATAACGAATCAGAAGCAATTGAAAGAACAGAGCATTCAATCGAAGCAATCAAGGCAATTGGCAGCGAGAAATTAAATTCACAGCTATCATTAAAGATGACTTCTATGGGTCTCGATATTTCTGATGAACTTGTGATGAAAAATATGCGACGTATCCTTGATGCTGCTAAAGAACATAATGTTTTTGTCACCATTGATATGGAAGATTACGAACGCTGTCAAAAGACAATTGATATCTTCAAAGAACTCCGGAAGGACTATGATCATGTCGGAACAGTTCTCCAGGCATATTTATACCGAGTGGAAGCTGATATAGAAGACTTAAATAGCTATCATCCTAACCTTAGGCTTGTTAAAGGTGCATATAAAGAATCACCTGAGGTAGCCTTTCCTGAAAAAAAGGATGTTGATGAAAACTATAAAAAAATTATTAAAATGCACATGCTAAATGGGAACTACACAGCAGTCGCGTCTCATGATGAGGCAATGATTCAGTATACTAAGCAAATAGAGAAAGAATATAAGATTCCTAGAAATCAGTTTGAGTTTCAGATGCTCTACGGAATCCGTTCAGAGAGGCATATAGAACTAGCTAAAGAGGGCTACACCTTCCGAGTTTATGTGCCATTCGGAAATGATTGGTATGGCTATTTTATGCGCCGCTTAGCTGAGCGTCCAGCAAATGTTTGGTTCGTGTTAAAAGGAATGTTTAAGAAGTGATAAATGAAAAACAGGCTAAAAGCCTGTTTTTCAACGTTTATATTGATTGTTTTGGCTATTGACTTTATTTTTGCCGCCCTTGTTTTCTCCGCCAGGTCCAGCATCGCCTTGGACGCTTGCAGCACTAACCCCGGCTTTTGAAGGGTCTTTCTTCACTTTGCCCATTTTAATCACCTCGAATATAGGATTCCCTAATAAAAATTATTATGTTTAAATTAAATGTTCAAAAAAATTTCAATTTTCCGCGTTTAATGATTGCGCAAATTTTTGAAATATTCTATAGTAAATAGTAGTAACTCATTCATAAGCGAATTTTTTTTGGAATAAAAATGAATGAGCATTCATTCAAATGTTTCTGAAGGGGGAGACAATGGTGAACCAGTTAATTAAAAAAGCAGCTGTACTGGGATCAGGAGTAATGGGCTCGGGGATTGCTGCCCACCTAGCGAATATCGGTATCCCAACATTACTATTGGATATTGTGCCACGCGAACTTACAAAAGAAGAAGAAGCAAAAGGATTAACGTTAGCAGATAGACAGGTTCGGAATCGAATCAGTGCAGCCTCGATTCAAAAACTACTAAAGCAAAAGCCAGCACCGATTGCTGTAAAGAAAAACATAGCTCTTATTGAAGCGGGAAACCTGGAAGATGATTTAAATAAACTTAGTGAAGTTGACTGGGTAATTGAAGTTGTCGTTGAAAATCTAAGTGTTAAGCAGCAGGTTTTTGAGAAGGTTGAACAATATCGCAAGCCAGGCAGCATTATTAGCTCTAATACATCAGGCATTTCTGTAGAAGCAATGGTAGAAGGCAGATCGGAGGACTTTAAAAAACACTTCCTCGGAACCCATTTCTTTAATCCGCCGCGGTACCTTAAATTGCTTGAGATTATTCCTACTCAGTATACTGACCCAGAAGTTCTATTATTCATGAAAAACTTTGGAGAAGATGTCTTAGGAAAAGGTGTTGTTGTTGCAAAGGATACTCCTAACTTTATTGCCAACCGCATAGGTACGTACGGACTTTTAATTACCGTTCAAGAAATGCTAAAAGGCGGTTACAGTGTCGGAGAAATTGATTCCATTACAGGTCCCTTAATTGGCAGGGCTTCAAGTGCTACATTTAGAACCCTAGATGTCGTAGGGTTAGACACCTTCGCTCATGTAGCAGGCAATGTATATGATAAAGTGTCGGGCAAAGAGAAGGAAGTATTTGAAGTACCCGCGTTTATGAAAAAGATGATTGAGAACGGCTGGCTTGGCAGTAAATCTGGCCAGGGATTCTTCCTGAAAAAGGGCAAAGAAATCCTAGAATTGAATCCAAATACATTAGAATATGTCCCACGCAAGAAGCTTTCAACAGCTGCCGTGGAAATGAGCAAACAGGAAAAAGGAACTGCCAATAAAATGAAAGCGCTTGTATACGCAAATGACCGTGCTGGACAATTCTTATGGAATACGACCAGCCAGTCTCTTGTGTATGCTGCACAGCTTTTAGGTACCATTGCTGACGATATCGTTTCGATTGACCGTGCCATGAAATGGGGCTTTGGCTGGGAAATGGGACCTTTTGAAACATGGGATGCGATTGGTTTGGAGAAATCAGTACAGAAAATGAAGGCTGACAGTCTAGAGGTTCCCGTTTGGGTAATGGAAATGCTAGAAAAGGGACATCAATCATTTTACATTGAAGAAAACGGAGAACAATTCTTCTACAAAAATGGAGAATACCGTTTAGTAGAGAAAAATCCAAAAGCCATTAATCTAAAGCAATTAAAGAAACAAAAGGGTGTTATCAAAAAGAATAGCGGGGCCAGCTTAGTTGATATAGGAGATGGAGTAGCACTTCTTGAATTCCATTCCCCTAATAATGCAATTGGTCTAGATATCATTCAGATGATTAACTTTGCCGTCGATGAAGTTGAAAAGAACTATAAGGGTCTTGTAATCGGAAATCAGGGTAAGAACTTCTGTGTAGGTGCTAACCTTGCGATGATGTTAATGGAAGCCCAGGATGATAACATTCTTGAACTTGATATGGTGATTCGTCATTTCCAAAATGCGATGATGAAAATTAAATACAGTGCGAAACCAGTTGTTGCTGCTCCATTTGGCATGACACTGGGAGGCGGAGCAGAGGTATGTCTGCCAGCTGCCCATATCCAAGCCTCTGCAGAAACTTATATGGGTCTAGTAGAAGTAGGTGTAGGATTACTTCCTGGCGGAGGCGGTAATAAGGAACTTTACATTAAACATTTAGAGGGAATGCCTAATGGTGTGCCTGTTGACCTTCAAGCCCTTGCTAATAAAGTGTTTGAAACCATTGCCACTGCGAAGGTTTCAACATCAGGTGCTGAAGCGCGTGAAAATAATTTCTTAGGCTTAGCGGATGGAATTAGTGTGAACGGCGACCACTTATTATATGATGCAAAGCAGGCAGTTCTAGCTCTCCACGAACAAGGTTACAAGCCAAAAGTCCGCAGAAAGATTCCAGTTGTAGGTGAAACAGGCTATGCAACCTTATTATTGGGAGCAGAAGGGATGTTTCTATCTGGATATATATCTGAATATGATTTAAAAATTGCTAAGAAAGTTGCTTTTGTCATTGCTGGTGGCAGAGTGCCATATGGAACAGAAGTGGATGAGCAATATTTATTAAATCTAGAGAGAGAAGCTTTCCTAGGCTTAATTCGCGAACTAAAGACCCAGCAGCGTATGCAGCACATGCTGGTAAAAGGTAAACCATTACGTAACTAGACTAATAGATTGATACTCAAAATATAGTAGAAAGTGAGGGAACGTTCATGAGAGAAGCGGTAATTGTAGCCGGTGCAAGAACCCCGGTAGGTAAGGCGAAGAAGGGATCGCTTGCCCAAGTTCGTCCTGATGATTTAGGAGCATTGGTTGTTAGAGAAACATTAAAACGTGCCGGAAATTACGAAGGCAATATTGATGATTTAATTATAGGCTGTGCAGCACCTGAAGCAGAACAAGGAATGAATATGGCACGAAACATTGGCGCTTTAGCGGGATTGCCCCATACGGTCCCAGCAGTAACGGTAAATCGTTACTGCTCATCCGGTCTGCAAACCATTGCTTACGCAGCGCAATCGATTATGCTTGGCCATACGGATACAGCGATTGCAGGCGGTGCCGAATCAATGAGTTTACTGCCTATGGGCGGCCACGTGCTTCGTCCGAATGCAAAGCTTGTAGAAAGTGCACCTGAATATTATATGGGTATGGGGCATACAGCGGAGGCTGTTGCCAAGAAATATGGTATAACCCGCGAAGAACAGGATGCTTTTGCGGTAAGAAGTCATCAGCGTGCGTTTAATGCGATACAAGAGGGAAAATTCGTTGATGAAATTGTGCCTGTTAGCGTAACCAATCGTTTTGTAGGGAAGGACAACAAGCTTGAAGAACGAACATTTCTGTTCTCACAAGACGAAGGTGTCCGTCCTGATACGAGCATGCAGGGGTTAGCTCGGCTTCGTCCAGCATTTTCCGTAACGGGTACAGTGACAGCAGGGAACGCTTCACAAACAAGTGATGGTGCTGCTGTTGTCATGATCATGGACCGCGAGAAAGCAGAATCACTTGGATTAAAGCCGCTTGCCAAATTTAGATCCTTTGCTGTTGGCGGTGTTCCACCTGAAATAATGGGCGTTGGTCCGGTTGTGGCAGTGCCAAAAGCATTGAAGCTTGCTGGTTTAGAAGTCTCCGACATCAACTTATTTGAATTGAACGAAGCATTTGCATCGCAATCCATCCAAGTGATTCGCGAGCTTGGCCTTGATGAAGAAAAAGTAAATGTTAACGGTGGAGCAATCGCTCTTGGACACCCGCTAGGCTGTACAGGTGCAAAGCTGACATTATCTCTAATACATGAACTGCAACGCAGAAACCAACAATTTGGTGTCGTCACCATGTGTATCGGCGGCGGAATGGGAGCAGCCGGCGTGTTTGAACTACTTTAAGCTAATCAAGGGGGAATCCATCCCCAAAAATAACAAATTAGGAGGAAACTTAAATGGCACAGCAAACAGATAAAATCATTAAAGGCGGAAGCTTTTTAATAGAAGATATTTCATATAATCAACTTCTCACACCAGAGGATTTCACAGAAGAGCATCTAATGATAGCTAAAACAGCGGAAGATTTTGTTGAAAAAGAAGTTGTTCCACAAATTGAGCACTTAGAAAACCACGAATTTGACCGTACCGTAAAGCTTCTAAAACAAGCGGGTGAACTTGGTTTACTAGCTGCTGACGTCCCAGAAGAATATGAAGGCTTAGGATTAGACAAAATCACCTCTTCACTTTTAACTGAAAAAATGGCGGGCGGTGCAGGATTTTCTCTTTCCCATGGTGCACACGTAGGAATTGGATCATTGCCAATCGTGTTATTTGGAAATGAAGATCAAAAGAAGAGATATTTACCTGCATTAGCTTCAGGTGAAAAACTTGCTGCCTATGCATTAACTGAGCCAGGTTCAGGCTCTGATGCACTTGGAGCTAAAACAACAGCTAAATTAAATGCTGAAGGCACTCACTATATTCTTAACGGGGAGAAGCAATGGATTACAAATGCAGGCTTTGCAGATGTTTTTGTGGTTTATGCAAAAATTGATGGCGAGCAGTTTACTGCATTTATTGTTGATCGTGATTTCCCTGGTGTTTCAACAGGTGCTGAAGAAAAGAAAATGGGCATCAAGAGTTCATCCACTCGTACACTAATCTTAGAGGATGTAGCGGTTCCAGTAGAAAACTTATTGGGGGAAATTGGCAAAGGGCACGTAATTGCGTTTAACATCCTTAATATCGGACGCTATAAGCTGGCTGTCGGCAGTGTCGGCGGTTCAAAGAAAGCATTTGAAATGACGGTTAAATATGCAAACGGGCGTCAACAGTTTAAAACTCCAATCTCTCAATTTAACCTAACAAAGGAAAAGTTCGGCACACTGGCTTCAGAGATTTATGCAGCTGAAAGCTCTGTTTACCGGACCATCGGTTTATATGAAGATAATCAAGGAAAACTCACAACAGAAGAAGAAAAGGATATTAAGCTGGTTGCAAACTCGATTGCAGAATATGCGATTGAGTGTTCATTAAATAAATTTTTCTGTAGTGAAGTATTAGCACATGTAACGGACGAGGGTGTTCAGATTCATGGTGGATATGGATTCATGCAGGAATACCCAATTGAAAGAGCATACCGCGATGCACGTATTCAAAGAATATTTGAAGGTACAAACGAAATCAACCGCCTACTAGTCCCAGGAACTTTACTGAAGAAAGCCTTCAAAGGTGAATTGCCTCTTTTTCAGAAAGCAATGGCTCTTCAGGAAGAATTAATGATGCTAATGCCGGAAGAACCAGGTGACGAGCCACTAGATCAAGAAAAATATCTTGTGAGAAATGCAAAGAAAATAGCTCTTTTATCTGCTGGGTTAGCAGCACAGAAATTTGGCAAGGCGCTTGAAAGAGAGCAGGAAATTTTAGCTAATGTTGCAGATATCATTTCTTACGTCTATGCTATGGAATCCTCTGTTTTACGTACAGAAAAGGCCATTGCGAATACTGGATTAGAAAAGAATAAGCAAAAGCTCCTTTATACGCAAATTTTCTGTCAAGAAGCGTTCAATCAGATTGAAGCGATTGCTAAAGAATCATTGGTTGCAATCGAGCAGGGCGATACATTGCGCATGATGCTTTCTTCACTCCGCAAATTTACTCGTCATACACCTATTAACGTGATTGCGAAAAAACGTGAAGCAGCAGATGTGTTGATTGAAGCGGAACGCTATATTGTTTAATTTATAATAGTCAGGCTTCCTGATGGAAATCAGGAGCCTTTTTTTCTTTCAACAGCAGGAAATTTGCGAAATTAGTCGAATCTTTAAGATGTACAATTTTTACTATCATATCTCGATATGGTAAGATTCAAGTGACGTGCTAACGTCAAGCATTATAAGGCAAAGGGCGGTGAAACAGATGGCTTTGACTTTTTACTGGTATCCGAAATGCGGTACATGTCGGAAGGCAAAGAAATGGCTGGATGATCATCATCTTTCCTATAAGGAAGTACATATTGTTGAGAACCCTCCATCCCGGGAGGAGCTGCAAGGGTTTTATAAAAGCAGCGGTCTGGAATTAAAGAAGTTTTTTAATACAAGCGGCCAAAAATATCGTGAACTAGGCATTAAGGATAAAATAAAGTCTGCTTCCGATGATGAACTCCTAGAATTACTTGCTACAGATGGGATGTTAATCAAACGGCCACTCCTAACAGATGGTGTTAAGGTGACAGTTGGTTTTAAGGAAGAAGAGTATGAGAAAATGTGGCTGTAGGTTTGTACTTACTTCACAAACTAAATGTGTTAATCGATAAAATCGATGAGATTTTGAAAAGATAATGGAGGGATTTATCATGACTACACCAAAGGAATTGCGTTATTCAGAAGAGCATGAATGGGTAAAAGAAGAAGGAGAAAAGCTTCGTGTAGGGATTACACATTTTGCTCAGTCAGAGCTGGGTGATATCGTTTTTGTTGAGCTTCCAGAAGTTGGCGATGAAGTAACTGCAGATGAGCCTTTCGGCAGTGTTGAATCAGTTAAGACAGTTTCTGAGCTTTACGCACCAGTTAGCGGAAAAGTTGTAGAGGTTAACGAAGATTTAAATGATAGTCCTGAGTTTGTTAATGAGTCTCCATATGAAAAAGCATGGATGATTGTTATTGAACCATCTGACCGCAGTGAATTAGAAAAGCTAATGACTGCAGAACAATACGAAGAAATGGTTAAAGAAGACTAAATTGTCCAAAACACCTTGTTATCACAGGGTGTTTTTTTATTGGAAAAATGTTTTCGCTTTCCTTCTTCTAATAAGGGGGACACTATAATAAAATTCAGAGTAAAGGGTGGAAACATACATGAGCTTAAAAAAACAAAAGATTGATGTGACAGACAGAGTGATCGGAAAGATGAAGAATGGTGAAATTGAGTTATATCTGGAGAATACACCAATAGGAAAGATTTCTATTCCAAATAATGATATGAAGGTGCAGCTTGATCACCATTTTGAGGTTGAACAAAAGAAAATCTACCAACATGTAACGGTAACGGAACAGCCAGATGCAAAATATACCGATTGTGATGATGGTGGTTGGTGTTAGACGCTTTGAACCAACAAAATATAAATAATGTGGTAGTTAATTTACCTTAACACGTTATTTATACTTTGGAATATGTTAACATTAATTAAACGACTTCTTTTATAGGTGATGAATCATGAATGACTCGTACGGTGATAAGGTTCTTATTGTAGAAGGAAAATCGGATAAAAAGAAAGTTAAAAGTATACTGAAGGACCCAATTGAAATCATTTGTACTAATGGGACCATAAGTATGACCAAGCTGGATGAACTAATTGATTTCCTTGAAGATAAGGAGGTCTATATCCTGGTGGATGCAGATGATGCCGGGGAAAAATTGAGAAAACAACTAAAAAGGGAATTTCCTTTGGCGGAACACCTTTACATCGATCGTATGTATCGGGAAGTGGCAACCGCACCGGTTAAACATCTTGCTACCGTTCTAATCGGAGCGAATATGGATGTTCACGCTGAGTTTCTGGAAATGGGCTAAAGCAATGGATGAGTGGAGCCGTGATGAATTTTTAACCGCAACCAATTCTAATTTCTCAGGTTTAGTTTATTTTTATACACCTTTATGTGGTACGTGTCAGGTGGCGTCAAGAATGCTGGGCATCATCACTCAAATGGTTGATGTTAAAATAGGGAAAATGAATTTGAATTTTTATCCAGAAATCGCTAAGAGCTTTAGTATTGAAAGTGTCCCTTGTCTTATGTTTGTACAAAATGGTGAAGTAAAAGAAACAATTTACGCCTTTCATTCCGTTCCTTATTTGCTGGATACAATAAAACAATATTTTTATTAAAAGCTGATGCAATTTTGCATCTGCTTTTTTTTTGCTAGTAGAAAGAAGCAGTTTTTTGTCGACCATATGTTACAGGAATTTATAGGATTTTACTGAATATATAAAGATAGTCAGTAAATTGGGGTGAAGGGTATGAAAGACACTTTACATAATTTTTTAAAAACACTTAACGAGCGTGAGCATGTACTTCGTTTGATTGATCATACTGAGATGCTTTCTCTGAAATTTTGTATAGGTGAAGATACTGCTTTAATGGCATTTCACCGAGGAACTGGACTATTAGTTGATGAAGATTTCAGTAAAATGGTTGATTGTCAAATATCTGGTGATGAGAAGGCTATCCAAGAATTACTTGAAGGCAGAGACAGCCTCAGACGCCTTTATAGAAATGGACAAATAAAAGTTACTGCTTCATTTAGGAATGTCTTATTATTGGAGTCGATTTTCTATTTAACACCAGAGCACCAACAAACGGAATTAATTTCCTGAAATCTATTGACTGATTTTAGTGCTTTAGTGTATCATTTTTTTAATATCATGAAATTTCTATCAATTCAATATACTCTTATCCAGAGAGGCGGAGGGACTGGCCCGACGATGCCCGGCAACCGGTTTAACAACACGGTGCTAATTCCAGCAGAGCGAAGTCTCTGGCAGATAAGAAGAGCGTAATCCCTCTTCTTTTGAAGAGGATTTTTTATTTTATTTAGGAGGAGTGTTAGTATGGGAGAAAATCAAAAGAATTATCGTTTTGAAACATTAGGTGTACATGGCGGGTTATCACCAGATCCTGTAACAGGAGCCCGTGCAGTTCCAATCTACCAGAACAATGCCTACCAATTTAAAAACACAGAACACGCAGCAAACCTGTTTGGTTTAAAGGAACCAGGCTACATATATACCCGAATTCATAACCCGACAGTTACCGTTTTTGAAGATAGAATTGCCTTGTTAGAGGGTGGAGTAGGTGCACTAGCTGTTGCAAGTGGAATGGCTGCTATCACATTGGCTATCCTAAATATCGCTGAAGCTGGTGATGAAATTGTTTCCGCTTCCACATTGTATGGAGGCACCTATAATTTATTTGCTGTCACTCTTCCAAAATACGGCATCAAAGTTAAGTTCGTAGACCCTGAAAATCCTGAGAACTTCCGTACAGCTATTAATGAAAAAACAAAGGCAGTCTTTGCTGAAACAATCGGCAACCCAAGCTTGCGGGTTCTTGATATTGAAAAGGTAGCAGACATTGCCCATGAAGCGGGAATTCCACTAATCATTGATAACACATTTGCTACACCATATTTGTGCAGACCGATTGAATATGGAGCAGATATTGTTATTCATTCAGCTACAAAATGGCTCCTTGGCAATGGTACAACCTTAGGTGGTGTCATTGTTGACGGTGGAAATTTTGATTGGAATTCACCTAAGTTTCCAGGATTTACTACACCTGACCCAAGTTACCATAATCTTGTTTATTCAGAAGCATTAGGTGCGGTAGCCTATATCATAAAGGCGCGTGTACAATTGTTAAGAGATTTAGGGCCGGCATTAAGCCCGCAAAACGCATTTCAATTTACACTAGGACTTGAAACCCTCCATGTGCGGATGAAAGAACATGTAGCTAACACAAAACAGGTGGTTGATTACTTAGTTAATCATCCTGCTGTTGAATGGGTTTCATACCCTGGACATACATCACATCCTGATTATCAGCTTACTGAGAAATATCTATCAAAGGGAGCAGGATCTGTCATTGTATTTGGGATTAAAGGCGGCAGAGATGCAGGAGCTAAATTAATAGATTCCATTTCCCTTTTTGCGCATGTTGCAAATGTTGGAGATGCAAAGAGTTTAATTATTCATCCGGCAAGTACAACACATCAACAATTAGATGAAGAAGGTTTAAAGGCTTCTGGAGTAACAGAAGATTTGGTTCGCCTTTCCATTGGGATTGAACATGTGGAGGATCTCATCGAAGATTTAGAACAAGCAATTGAAACGGCTACTGGAATTGCATCACTTAAAGCAAAAGCTTAAATTTAGAAAAATTGTGTCATGTAAATATTTCCGTTGACACTGACTTTTATCCGTGTTACGATTGCTTTCGTTGAATTAAGTATTACTTTAATAAGTGAACGTATTAAATGAATATAGAATGCTATAGCTCTTATCAAGAGAGGTGGAGGGATGTGCCCGATGAAGCCCGGCAACCGTCAATGTAAATTGAAATGGTGCCAATTCACACAAAGCTTTTTTGCTTTGGGAGATGGGAGAAAGGTCTAATTTATAATGCCTTTCTGCCTGCGCAGGGAGGCATTTTATTTTTTCTTGTATAAGAATGTTTTTATCTAAACAATCAAACCCTATATTCAATAATACGATATGGACGAGCATGATGAAAAAACGGATAAAAGAAGGTGATTTGTATGATTACTATTAAGGATGTCCAAAAAATATTTCCTGGAAGACAGGGCCAGCTTAAGGCTGTAGATAATGTGAATTTAGAAATAACTGAAGGAGAAATTTTTGGAGTAATCGGTTATAGTGGTGCGGGGAAAAGCACATTAATTCGAATGCTGAATGGTCTTGAAATTCCAACAGAAGGGTCTGTCACAGTGGCTGGCCGGAATATCTCCAAAATAAAAGGTAGTGAACTTCGCAAAGCTCGTCAGGAAATCAGTATGATTTTCCAACATTTCAACTTACTTTGGTCAAGAACCGTGAGCGAAAATATAGCGTTCCCATTAGAAATTTCAGGTGTTAAGGGGACTGAACGGCAGAAACGGGTAAGTGAACTGATTAAGCTAGTTGGTTTAGAAGGCAGAGAGAATGCCTATCCTTCACAGTTAAGCGGGGGGCAAAAGCAGCGTGTTGGAATTGCTCGTGCATTAGCAAACAATCCAAAGGTTTTGCTTTGTGATGAAGCCACTTCAGCGCTTGATCCACAAACGACAGATTCTATTTTGGACTTGCTAGTTGATATTAATAACAGACTTGGATTAACGATTGTGTTAATTACACATGAAATGCATGTCATTCGAAAAATCTGTCATCGAGTTGCTGTAATGGAAAATGGACGAGTGGTAGAGCTAGGTCAGGTATTGGATGTATTTAAAAATCCTAAGCAATCCATAACGAAACGTTTTGTCGAGCAGGTTACGGAACCTGAAGAAACGAAAGAAACAATCGGACATCTACTGGAACTCTATCCGCATGGAAAAGTGGTACAGCTTTCTTTTATTGGTGAAACAACAGAACAGCCTTTAATCACGAACATCATCAGAAACTTTGGTGTCATTGTAAATATTCTTCAAGGGAAAATTTCGCACACACAAAATGGTTCTTACGGAACATTATTTATCCACTTCGATGGGGAAGTTAGCGAAATACAGAAAGCCATTGATTATATTCACTCACAGCAAGTCGGCGTGGAGGTGATTAGTAATGGCTAACTTTTTGGAAACGGTAAAATGGGAAGATTTATTAGAGGCAACACGTGAAACTTTGTATATGACTTCCATTTCAGTGGCTGCCACCTTTGTTTTAGGATTACTTTTAGGTTTGTTACTATTTTTAACGGACAAAGGGAACATATGGGCTAATCGACCGGTTAATGTCTTTATTGCAGGGTTTGTAAATATTTTTAGATCAATCCCTTTTATCATTTTAATCGTACTATTAATTCCTTTTACAAAATTTTTACTTGGAACTATCCTCGGTGCAAATGCTGCCCTGCCAGCGCTAATTATTGGTGCAGCTCCTTTTTATGCGCGGATGGTAGAGATTGCACTTAGGGAGATTGATAAAGGTGTTATCGAGGCATCCCAATCGATGGGGGCAACACATGCTCATCTTATTTTTAAAGTCTTAATCCCTGAATCTTTGCCAGCATTAATTTCTGGGATTACGGTCACAGCTATTTCGCTCGTTAGCTTTACTGCAATGGCAGGGGTTATTGGTGCCGGAGGGCTTGGTCATTTTGCTTATCTAGAAGGGTTTCAACGCAATAGGCCAGTGGTTACCTTAGTTGCAACCATCGCGATTTTAATTTTGGTTTTTATTATCCAATTTATTGGAGATTATTTTACAAAGAAAACAGATAAACGATAACAGGAGGAGTTAAATAATGAAAAAAGTATTTAGTTTCATTTTATTAGCAATTTTAGCAATCACATTAACAGCGTGTGCTGGTGATAAAAACGATTCATCAGAAAAATCTGGTAATAAAAAATTAACCGTTGGTGCATCTGCTGTACCGCATGCTGAAGTACTTGAAGCGGCAAAACCATTGCTAGAAGAAAAAGGAATTGATTTAGAAATACAGGTTTTCCAAGATTATATTCTTCCAAACGTAACTTTAAGGGATAAAGATCTTGATGCCAACTATTTCCAAACACCAGGATACTTAGCAATGCAAATGGAAGAAAATAAGGATTTTGATTTTGTAAGTGTTGGTGAAATTCATAAAGAGCCAATCGGCATTTACTCTAAAGAATATAAAAGCCTGAAAGACCTTCCAAACGGTGCAAAAATAATAATGAGTGATTCACTAAGCGACCATGGACGTATTTTACCGATTTTTGAAAAAGAAGGTTTAATTAAGCTTAAAGAAGGCGTAGGTACAAATGCTAGGGTTGAGGATATTGTTGAAAATCCAAAGAACCTTGATTTCTCAACTTTAATTGAAGCTAAGTTATTAGCTACTTCTTTCGAAAGTGGTGAAGGTGACGCTGTTGTAATTAATACAAACTACGCTCTAGAAGGAAATGTTGATATCGGTAAGTATGGAATTGCTTTCGAGGGTGATGACGTTGTACCAGCAAACCTTGTAGTCGTGCGCTCAGAGGATAAAGACCGAGAAGAAATCAAGGCACTTGTTGAAGTTCTTAAATCAAAGGAAATCCAGGACTTCATTCGTGAAAAATACCAAGGTGCTGTAGTAACAGTTTCTGAATAATATATGTGAAGAGAGTCAGTGAAAAATCACTGACTTTCTTTTTGTCTAAAAGTACATGAATCAACCTAATTAGGTGAAAATAGGGTAAGGAATATATAAGAATGAACATGGCAAAAAAGTGAAAAATAAGGTATCATTTTTAAAGTATGTTTCTTACATAAACCGTTAACAAACATATGCATAAACTTAATGACCAAGTTATTCTCATTTGGATACTGTTAAGTGAAAATAAGAACTCTTTTCCTTATGGTTATTACTGCATAAGAGTTGCTAACAAATACGATTTGTTATAAGATTGTAATGAGAATAAAATGAGAATGGAATTTGAGATCAATTCATCTTTGATCTTCAAGATACAAAACTTTCTTTGCGGAGGTATAAACATGGCTGGGTCAACTTTAACAATCAAAGATTTACATGTAGCAATTGATGGGAAAGAAATTTTAAAAGGTGTGAACCTTGAAATTAAAGGTGGAGAAATCCATGCAATCATGGGACCAAACGGTACCGGAAAATCCACATTATCATCTGCGATTATGGGGCATCCAAAATACGAAGTTACTAGCGGATCTATTACTTTAGACGGTGAAGACGTTCTTGAAATGGAAGTTGATGAGCGTGCTCGTGCTGGTCTTTTCTTAGCAATGCAATATCCAAGTGAAATCAACGGTGTAACGAACGCTGATTTCTTACGTTCAGCTCTAAACAGCCGTCTTGGAGAAGGTAACGAAATTTCTCTAATGAAATTCATCCGAAAAATGGATAAGCAAATGGAATTTCTTGAAATGGATTTAGATATGGCACAACGCTATTTAAATGAAGGTTTTTCAGGCGGGGAGAAAAAACGTAACGAAATCCTGCAATTAATGATGCTTGAGCCAAAAATCGCTATTTTAGATGAAATTGACTCTGGCTTGGATATTGATGCGTTAAAGGTTGTTTCAAAAGGAATCAATCAAATGCGTGGGGAAGACTTCGGTTGTTTAATTATTACTCACTATCAACGCCTTTTAAACTATATCACTCCTGACTATGTCCACGTGATGATGCAAGGCCGTGTTGTAAAATCTGGCGGAGCAGAGCTTGCACAACGCTTAGAAGCAGAAGGATATGACTGGATCAAGCAAGAATTAGGAATCGAAGATGAAACAGTTGGGCAAGAAGCGTAAAGTTTGAGTGTTAGGAGGATTACAATGACAACAGAAACGAAACTACCATTTGATAAGGAATTTGTTCTTTCCTTCTCTAAAGAAATGAACGAACCTGCTTGGTTTAAAGAACTCCGATTAACAGCATTAGAAAAAAGCGAAACACTTCCTATGCCAAGACCGGATAAAACAAAGATTGATAAGTGGAACTTTACACAATTTAATCAACATACTGTAAAAAGCGATCCTTTCGCTTCCCTTTCAGACTTACCGGACGAAGTGAAAGCATTAGTGAATGTTGATGCGGTAAATAACAATTTATATATCCAACGAAACCAAACTCCTGCCTTTTTAACTTTATCAGAAGAGCTAAAAGGGAAAGGTGTTGTGTTTACAGATATTTTCACAGCAATCAAGGAACACAGCTCACTCGTTGAGAAATATTTCATGACGGAAGCTGTTAAGGTTGATGAACATCGATTAGCAGCATTACATGCAGCGCTTGTAAATGGAGGAGCATTTCTTTACATTCCGAAAAATGTTGAAATTGCTGAACCCATTCAAGCTGTATATATCCACGATGATGTAGAAGCGAACCTTTTTAATCATGTGATTGTTGTTGCAGATGACAATAGCTCTGTCACTTATGTTGAAAATTATCTTTCTACTGTAGAATCAGCTAACAGTGTTGTTAATATTGTGACAGAAGTAATTGCGAAAGCAAATGCAAAAGTACAATATGGAGCAGTAGACCACCTTGCTAAAGGAATTACCACATATGTTAACCGCCGCGGAGTAGCAGGCAGAGATGCTCGTATTGAATGGGCACTTGGGTTAATGAATGAAGGTAATACAATCTCTGAGAACACCACTAATCTAATTGGAGACGGCGCTTTTGGAGACACAAAAACGGTTGTTGTAGGACGTGGAGAGCAAACTCAGAACTTTACAACAAGTGTTGTACACTTTGGCAAACATACTGAAGGATATATCTTAAAGCACGGTGTTATGAAAGATAGTGCTTCATCAATCTTTAATGGTATTGGGAAAATCGAGCATGGTGCTTCTAAATCCAATGCAGAGCAGGAATCTCGTGTGCTTATGCTGAGTGAAAAAGCTCGCGGCGACGCCAATCCAATTCTTTTAATTGATGAAGATGATGTAACTGCAGGCCATGCGGCATCAGTAGGGCGTGTTGATCCACTTCAGCTTTACTACTTGATGAGCCGTGGAATTCCAAAAACTGAGGCGGAACGATTAGTTATTCATGGTTTCTTAGCTCCTGTGGTTAATCAACTCCCAATCGAAGGAGTTAAAAAGCAGTTAACAGAAGTGATTGAGAGGAAAGTACGATAATGAATATCCAGGATATTCGCAATCAATTCCCAATTCTAAACCAAGAAGTAAACGGTCACCCGCTAGTCTACTTGGATAGTTCAGCAACATCCCAAAAGCCTATCCAAGTAATTGAAACAATGGAAAAATACTATAAAGAAATCAATTCTAACGTCCACCGTGGAGTTCATACATTAGGTACACGCGCAACAGATGCATACGAGGGTTCAAGGGAAAAGGTTAGAAAATTTATAAATGCTAAATCAACACAAGAGATTATCTTTACAAGAGGGACGACAACAGCTTTAAATACAGTCGCGGCAAGCTATGCTGCGGCAAATTTAAAAGCCGGTGACGAAATTGTCATTACCTATATGGAGCACCATAGTAATATCATCCCTTGGCAGCAAGTGGCTAAGAGAACTGGTGCTCAGCTCAAATATATCCCATTACAGGAAGACGGTACTATTTCACTTGAGAATGCTCGTGAAACAATTACCGAAAACACAAAGGTAGTTTCTGTGATGCAGGTTTCGAATGTATTAGGCGTAATCAATCCCATTAAAGAGCTTGCGAAAATCGCTCACGAAAATGGTGCTGTCATGGTAGTGGATGCTGCCCAGAGTGCTCCGCACATGAAGATCGATGTACAAGACCTCGATTGTGATTTCTTAGCTTTTTCAGGACACAAAATGTGTGCTCCAACGGGAATTGGCGTCTTATACGGTAAGAAGCAGCTTCTTGAAAAGATGGAACCAATTGAGTTTGGTGGGGAAATGATTGATTTTGTGGAATTGTATGATTCTACTTGGAAGGAACTTCCTTGGAAGTTCGAGGGTGGAACACCGATCATTGCTGGTGCAATTGGACTTGGTGCTGCGATTGACTTTCTAAATCAAGTTGGATTGGACAATATTGCTGAACATGAGCATAAGCTAGCTGCGTATGCGATGGATAAGATGTCAGCAGTTGAAGGAATGACGATTTACGGACCAAAGGACCCTGCTAAGCGGGCAGGACTTATTACATTTAATATTAGTGATGTTCATCCGCACGATGTCGCTACTGTTCTAGATGCAGAAGGCATTGCCGTTCGTGCTGGGCATCATTGTGCACAACCTTTAATGAGATGGCTGAAAGCTTCTGCTACAGCCCGTGCTAGCTTCTACCTCTATAATACGGAGGAAGAAATTGATAAACTTGTTGAAGGACTTGTAAAAACAAAGGAGTATTTCAGCGATGTCTTCTAATAATTTAGATGCACTTTACCGTCAGGTGATAATGGATCATTATAAAAATCCTCGAAATCGCGGGATTTTAGAAGATGGCAGTCATACGATTAATATGAATAACCCCACTTGTGGTGACAGAATTCAATTAACGTTTAACGTTCAAGATGGAATTGTCACTGATGTAAAGTTTGAGGGAGAGGGCTGTTCGATTTCGATGTCATCCGCTTCGATGATGACCCAAGCAATTAAGGGGAAAAATGTAGAAGAAGCTTTAAAGCTTTCAAAGATTTTTTCCGACATGATACAAGGAAAAGACTATGAAGATGCTGATGATCTTGATTTAGGGGATATTGAAGCTCTTCAAGGTGTTTCCAAATTTCCAGCCAGAATTAAATGTGCCACTTTAGCGTGGAAGGCCATGGAAAAGGGTCTTAAAGAAGATGAACAAGAATAAACGATGAGAATGCGATAGGAGCTGTCTAGCTCCAGCGCCTAGCCCCTTAGGACGTTTCGGTTCTAACGATGAAGTCTCAAAGAACGATTTCACCGTTAGGCCCTCCAACGCTTGTCTGGGCTGATTAAGGCGCTTCCGCTTTTCTAAATAAGGGAGGAACAGGTCGATGGCTAAGAAGATGCCAGAAATCGGTGATTATAAATATGGTTTTGCCGATAAGGACGTTTCCATATTCCGCTCAAAGCGTGGCTTAACAAGTGAAATAGTTGAAGAAATTTCAAAGCTAAAGAACGAGCCTCAATGGATGCTTGACTTCCGCTTAAAATCACTTGAGCATTTTTACAAGATGCCTATGCCGCAATGGGGCGGAGATTTAGCTTCACTAAATTTTGATGAAATCACCTACTATGTAAAACCGTCTGAGAAATCAGAGAAATCTTGGGATGAAGTTCCTGAAGAAATTAAAGCAACCTTTGATAAACTTGGAATTCCTGAAGCAGAGCAAAAGTATCTTGCTGGGGTATCTGCACAATATGAATCTGAGGTTGTCTACCACAACATGAAGGAAGAACTTGAAGACTTGGGTATCGTGTTTAAAGATACTGATTCTGCTCTTAGAGAGAATGAAGACATTTTCCGTGAGCACTTTGGGAAAACAATTCCGCCAACAGATAATAAATTTGCAGCACTAAATTCTGCAGTTTGGTCTGGTGGATCCTTCATTTATGTTCCACCAGGAATAAAGGTGGATACGCCATTACAGGCATACTTCCGTATCAATTCTGAAAATATGGGTCAATTTGAACGTACGCTAATCATTGTTGATGAAGGTGCACACGTTCATTACGTAGAGGGCTGTACAGCTCCTGTCTATACAACCAATTCACTGCACAGTGCTGTTGTTGAGATCGTTATTAAGAAGGATGCTTATTGCCGCTATACAACGATTCAGAACTGGGCAAACAATGTCTTTAATCTTGTAACGAAGCGTGCAGTTTGTGATGCGAATGCAACAATGGAATGGATTGATGGAAACATTGGTTCGAAATTAACGATGAAATACCCAGCCGTTATTCTTAAAGGTGAAGGTGCCCGCGGAATGACGTTATCGATTGCAATCGCTGGTAAAGGTCAGCATCAGGATGCTGGAGCGAAAATGATTCACTTAGCTCCTAACACATCTTCAACAATCGTTTCCAAATCGATTTCTAAGCATGGCGGTAAGGTAACCTATCGTGGAATCGTTCACTTCGGACGAAAAGCGGATGGAGCTCGTGCGAATATTGAATGTGATACTTTAATTATGGATAATCAATCAACGTCTGATACAATTCCATACAATGAAATTCTAAATGATAACATTTCACTTGAGCATGAAGCGAAGGTTTCTAAAGTATCTGAAGAGCAGCTCTTCTACTTAATGAGCCGTGGTATTTCTGAACAAGAAGCAACTGAAATGATTGTAATGGGCTTCATTGAACCGTTTACGAAGGAATTACCAATGGAATATGCAGTTGAAATGAACCGTCTCATCAAGTTCGAAATGGAAGGTTCAATTGGATAATGAAGCAAAAATCGCTTGCCTTTAAGGCAGGCGATTTTTTTAAAATCCAACTTCTTCAATTATTGAATATTCAGGTTATGCTATTATTAGTGGTGGAGGTGATTGAGTTGATTTACGTAGGTGTAACGGGATGGGGAGACCATGATCGCTTATACACTAGTCAAATCTCATCTAGAAATAAGCTAAAGGAATATGCTGCTCATTTTCCAACGGTGGAAGTTGATTCAGCCTTTTACGCAATACAGCCACAAAGAAATGCAGCGAAATGGGTCAAGGAAACACCCGCGGGCTTTCAGTTTGTTGTAAAGGCCTACCAAGGAATGACCGGGCATCAGCGAGGGGAAATCCCTTTCGACAGCAATAAAGAGATGTTTATGGCGTTTAAAGAATCACTAGTACCATACATAGAAAATAATAAATTAGCCATGGTTTTGTTTCAATTTCCTCCTTGGTTTGCGTGCCAACGGGAAAATGTTGAATATCTAAGATGGACTAAGAGTGAAATGGGTGAGATTCCATGTGCACTAGAATTTAGGCACCAATCTTGGTTCTATCCACAATACCGCGAGAAAACCCTGGAGTTCATGAAAAATGAAAACTGGATTCATAGTATTTGTGATGAACCACAAGCTGGTGAGGGATCGATTCCCACAGTTCTAGAAACCGTTAACTCGAAAAAACTCTTAATCCGGTTTCATGGCCGAAATGTTCATGGCTGGCAAAAAAGAAATGCTGAAAACTGGCGTGAAGTTCGATACTTATACCGATACAATCAGCAGGAGCTAGAACAGTGGGCTAATTCGATCCGAAAGTTAGCTAACGAGTCTGAGAATGTGTATGTCCTCTTTAACAATAATTCAGGCGGAGACGCCTCAGACAATGCAAAAGTGATGATGGACCTTTTAGATCTTGAATACGAGGACCTGGCTCCTAGGCAGTTGGATTTGTTCTAAGGTGGTGAATGAAAGTAGTGGAATGGATTTTATTAGTGTTAATAGGCATTGTCGGCAGCTCACTTGGTTCATTAATAGGTCTAGGCGGAGGGATTGTAGTGGTTCCCTCTTTGCTTTACATCGGCTCGTTATCAGCTTTTGATTATATCTCCCCACAGGTTGCAGTAGGAACCTCCTTGTTTACTATGATATTTACAGGGTTATCATCGACACTAGCTTATTTAAAATATAAAACGGTGGATTATAAGAGCGGCCTTATTTTTCTTATTGGGAGTGGTCCGGGGAGTATATTAGGAGCATGGGTAACAGAAAAGCTAGATCTAGATTCCTTTAGTTTGTTTTTTGGCCTATTTATTATTTTTGTTTCGCTTGTCCTCTATTTTAAAAATAAATTTAAGCCTATTCCATTTAGTAGAGACAAAGGGATTGCACGGACCTTTACAGATAATACCGGCAAAACCTTTGAGTATGGTTTTAATCCGGTCTACGGAATTCTAGTTTCACTTGTGGTAGGATTCTTATCGGGAATTTTTGGTGTTGGCGGGGGTTCCTTAATGGTACCAACCATGATTTTATTCTTTTTCTTTCCACCACATGTTGCAACTGCAACATCCATGTTTATGATTTTTCCTACATCAGTCCTTAGTTCCATCACCCACATCACTCTTGGTAATGTAGACTGGCTGATTGCTTTAGCATTAGTACCAGGGGCATGGATTGGTGCAAAAGTGGGAGTGTATTTAAATACTAAATTTAAAAGTAAAACGATTGTTTTGTTACTTAGAACCATATTAATCGTCGTTGGCATAAGATTAATTTATCAAGGGATTATAGGTTAAAAAAAGGATGAACAACTAGAATGGAAACCATCCAAATTTATCATACAAATGATGTTCACAGTCACTTAAAACGCTGGCCTCGAATAAAACATTTTATTTCAGAAAAAAGATTGGCACACCAAAAGGCAGGAGATAGTTTTTTTCTATTTGATATAGGAGACTTTATTGATCGCTGGCATCCACTTTCTGACGGTACAAAAGGACGGGGAAATGTAGAACTGTTAAATGACTGCCACTATACAGCGATTACAATTGGGAACAATGAGGGAGTTAACTTTTCCTTTGAGGATCTAAATCATTTATATGATGAGGCTGCATTTGATGTCATTGTAGCAAATTTATATAAAGATGCTAGTCATCCACATTGGGTCAGCCCATTTAAAATTTATCATTCGAACGAAGGTACACGGATCGGAATTATTGGGGTAACTGCATATTTCACACTGCTCTATGGACTATTAGGCTGGAAACTCACAGAGCCGATTGCTGAGTTGAAAAAGTGGCTTCCTATAGTAAGAAAACAATCGGATGTTGTCATCCTTCTGTCTCATCTCGGACTTACTATCGATGAGCAAATCGCCGTGGAATGTCCAGAGGTTGATGTGATACTCGGAGGCCATACACATCATAAATTGCCAGAAGGTAAACAGGTAGGAGGAACCCTCCTTGCGGGTGCTGGAAAGCATGGTAATTTTGTCGGACAGGTTACGATTTCTCTAGATAAGGAGAAAAAGATTAAGAATAAAGTAGCAAGATTATATGAAGTAATGAAATTGACGGCTGTTCCTAATGAGAAACTGCAAGCGAATGAGCTTTACCACCAAGGTAAAAAGAAGTTAAATCAAAAGATTATTTCGCTTCCTCAGCCTTTTTTACATGACCTATTCGAAGTTACGCCTCTAGCAACAATCCTATGCGGTGCTCTAAGAGAATGGTGTGAAGCTGATTGTGCGTTTATTAATGCAGGATTACTTCTGGGCCCTTTGGCGGCGGGTAATGTCACTAAATTTGATTTATTAAAAGTTTGTCCACATCCGATTAATCCTTGCAAAATTGTGCTGACTGGCCAGGAATTAACCCGGCTTATACTAGAAACGAGTCAAAGGGACTGGGAAAATCGGGAGGTTAAAGGTCTTGGTTTTAGAGGAACAATTATGGGAACCAGTGTCTATGATCAAATTGTGTTTAAGGAAGAGCAAATTTTTATAAAGGGAACTGAACTAGATCCAGAACAGAATTATAGCATTGCGATTCCTGATATGTTTACCTTTGGTCACTTTTTTACTGATATATTAAAGCATAAAGAAAAAGAGTATTTCCTCCCTGAATTTCTAAGGGATGTTTTATCATGGAAACTCCAAAAGCAGTCCTAGCTATACACCCTTTTTCTATCCCTTACATAATTTATAGGGAGGAAAGGAGTGTAGGATTTTGATCGAACTTTCACCAGTTGAGATTAACGGTCATACTTTTTTAGCTGTTACCGTGTTACTGCCAAAAACTACACTGCTGACTGTGAGCAGTGATAAGGGGTATATTATGTGCGGCGCTTTAGATGTGGGCTTATTAAATGAAAAGTTAAAGGACCGCAAAATTGTTGCTGCTAGAGCTGTAGGAGTAAAGACTATAGATCAACTCCTTAATGCCCCTATGGAATCTGTAACACTTGAAGCAGAAGCATTAGGTATCACAAAAGGGATGATCGGAAAAGAAGCCCTGCTTAAAATGATATAAGGGCTTGTTTTTTCATAAAATTATATAGGCTAGTTCCCCTCTTCCAAGCATACATTGCTTATAAGGGGGGATTTTTTTGGTAAAGTTTCGCAGACGGCTTGGGCGAAAAAGAGGGCCGTTACCTTTCCGATATGTAATGCTGCTATCGTTTGTATTTTTTCTTATGTCTACATCTCTAGGAATATGGATCGTGAATAGAGGACTAGAACCTTCATTGATGAGATATGCGGAATCCAAAACAAAACAAATTGCCTCACAGGTTATAACGAAAGCCATTAATAAAAAGACGGTGGATGTCGGTGATGTAATACGAGTAGAGCCGGGGCAAAATGGCGCTCAACCTAGCGCTAGTTTGAACACGGAAGTCATTAACCAGAAATTATCTGAAATTACCAATGAAATTCAAAAAAATTTAAATGCAGCAGAGAAAGGTGATCTGGCTTCCTTACAGCAGCTTACCGATGTAGACATTGAAGTTGGTCCATCAGACCAGGATGGAATTGTCTGGAATGTTCCACTGGGGCAAGCAACAAATATGGCATTGTTGGGAAATTTAGGTCCGAAAATACCAGTAAGGTTTCATGCAATTGGTGAAGTGCGACCTGATGTAAAAATTAATCCAAGACCTATGGGGATTAATAATACATGGATAGATGTTGCCATTCATCTTGAAGTTTCGGTACAAATTATCACACCGTTCGCAACAGAGATTACAACCCTTCCTCAAAAAATATTTGTTGGAGGAAGATTGATTGAGGGGAAAGTACCTCAATTCTACAATGGAGGCGGAGGAGGTACACTGCCATCCATTGAATTGCCGACCACTGGAAATTAAGAGGGACTGTCACACTGTGACAGTCCTATTTTTTTCGATTGCGAGCTATTTCCTGCTGTTTCCACAATCTTAAATGTGGATAAGGATCAAATGACCATTCGGTCCGTCCATTGTCTTTATACATACCATAATGCAAGTGTGGAGGGAATTTTCCTGATGTTCCTGGTGGTCCATAACCAGAACTTCCAACACCCCCAATAATGGTTCCGGGCTCAACGATTTGACCGACCCTTAAGTCTTTTGCAAAGCCGCTTAAATGGGCAAAATAATGGTAGGTATTATTAATATCTCGGATTCCTACACGCCAGCCGCCAAATCGGTTCCAGCCCTTCATTTCTACAATCCCGTAGTTTGTAGCTCTAACCGGAACTCCGTAGCCGGCGAAAATATCTGTACCCTCATGAATTCTCCGGCCACCCCAGCCACGGGCATCTCCCCAAGTGCTTCGATAGCTGTGATTACTACGAATTGGTACAGGAAAGGTATGGGTGTCTAAGTCAATTCTTCCGAAATGACGATACATTTTCGCTTTGCCAACAATGATTCCCACTGTCTTGTCCCGCTTATAATAATTCCATAAGCCGATTTTTAAATTATCTTGGTCTGTTCCATATGAAAGGAGGTAATGGGCAAATGCATATAAAACGTCCTCATCACTCTTTAAACTTGCCTTTCCATCACCGTCACCATCTACACCCATACCGCCAAAAAACTGGATGATTGCAGGATTTTCTTCTTGTGGGTTAGGGTTTGTCAAACCAGCCCATTTCTCTGGAGAAAAATAGATCCCGATTAAACTTTCTACTTTAGGTAAGTCCCTGCGGACTGAACGGATATTCCTTTCATATTGGTCTATAGCTGCCAGATAATACCAGGGAATGTGTGTAACTGTTTCTATCTTTTGATAAAGCTTCATTCTTTCCTGGTACTCGTCAGGTTCTTTTGCATAAGCCTCTCTGACAGTGAAAGTGGAGGAAAAGAGTAAAAGGAATGTCCCAATTATTAGTAAAGCACGCACAAATATCCTCCTTCCAATTAATGTACAAGATTAGTTTATGATTTCTTGGCTTTTTCATAATGGTTAATAACTGGTAATAATCTGCTGAACAGAAATCTTACTTGTTGTTCTCTATTTAGTATGATAAAGTGGCTATGGTAGAAACTCTTTTTATAAGGATTAGAAGGGGTGAAGGTAATGAGTAAGCAAGAAGATTATATTAGGAAACCTGAATGGTTAAAAATAAAATTAAATACGAACGAAAACTACACCGGATTAAAAAAGATGATGCGCGAGAAGAATTTACATACAGTTTGTGAAGAAGCCCGCTGTCCAAATATCCATGAATGCTGGGCTGTACGTCGAACAGCTACTTTTATGATTCTTGGTGATGTTTGTACCCGTGCATGCCGCTTTTGTGCTGTAAAGACGGGACTGCCAACAGAGCTCGATTGGCAAGAACCAGAACGAGTGGCTGATTCTGTACAGCTAATGAATTTAAAGCATGCTGTTATCACTGCTGTTGCTCGTGATGATCTAAAAGATGGCGGTGCAGCAGTATTTGCAGAAACAGTTAGAGCCATTCGCCGAAAAAATCCATTTACAAGTATAGAGGTCCTGCCTTCCGATATGGGAGGAAAGGAAGAGAATCTTAAAATGTTAATGGATGCAAAGCCTGATATATTAAATCATAATATTGAAACCGTCAAACGCTTGACTCCAAGAGTTAGAGCTCGTGCCAAATACGATCGTTCGCTTGAATTCCTCCGCCGTGCAAAGGAAATGCAGCCCACCATTCCAACAAAGTCCAGCTTAATGGTTGGCCTTGGCGAAACAAAGGAAGAAATCTTGGAGGTCATGGATGATTTAAGAGAAAACAACGTTGATATTATGACAATTGGACAGTATCTCCAGCCTTCTAAACATCATTTAAAGGTAATAAAGTACTATACACCTGAAGAGTTTGCTGAATTAAGGGAAATTGCCTTAACTAAAGGTTTTAGCCACTGTGAAGCTGGTCCGCTTGTTCGTTCTTCTTACCACGCGGATGAACAGGTAAATGCAGCTGCTAAGCATAAACAGCTGCTTGGAGAGCAAAATGCCAAAGAAGCTTAATCAAAAGAGTTCAGTCCAATTAGACTGAACTCTTTCTTTATTGATTATTGTTACCCATGTTATCGTCAGGGGTTACACCATTTTCATCTTCGCTGCTATTCATTCGGTAGCCTTGAGGAGATTTTTTCATCATTTCAATGACTTGGTTAACGGAGTTACGGGCATTTCTATTTGTTGAATGTAAATAGGAAAGGTTTTCAATATCGCGCATTAAGTTTTTATTATCACTAACATATACATGATAAAATCTTGGAACGACTGACATAGCTGTTCTTTTAACTTGGTCTGCTGTTAGTTCACGGTCCTTTGAGTCTGTGCTGTAAGAAATTAAAACTTCTTGGTCTGTTACAAGTGTTGCAACATCATTTACATTGGGAATATCGGTGCTCATACCGCTAATGATATTGGCAACCTGTTCACGATCGATGGCTGCATAATGTTCAGTTGCTTGATTATCGCCCATAATCGGACTCTTTTGATGGCGGACAAAGCCATAATCATTACTTACATTTCTTGTATTCGCATTACCGCCCTCTCTATAGAGTTCAGTTCGCTTATTATTGACATTAATCGTATTGCCGCTTTCTTCATATACATCATGGCTGGCAGTATCGTTGGCGCATCCAGCCGTAGTCAGCAATGAACATAAACCTATAACCATGGTGAATTTTTTCAATTAAAGCACCTCCTAATTTTAGAATAGCCAAAACCACATTTTTTTTTCTTAGTAATTGATGGGGAATCGGTTATAATGGGTATTAGAGTTGTCTGGTAAAAATGAGGTGATTTTTTATGATTATAATCAATGGTGTCACTTATGAAATTTTGCATGAGCACAGAGACGGTTTTAACGAGGAAGCGCTAAAGTCTAGATATAGTGATATATTGTCTAGGTATGACTATATTGTTGGAGATTGGGGATACGGTCAGCTTCGATTGAAGGGGTTCTTTGATGATCAGAATCAAAAGTCTACTTTTGATACAAAAATAAGTACATTAAATGAATACCTATATGAATACTGTAATTTTGGCTGTGCTTATTTTGTTTTGAAAAAGGTTAAAAAATAAGGCTGTAATTAGTATTGATTTTTGCGTAATTTGCTCCCTTTTCAATATTCACTTTTATCAAAAGTCAAGAGTAAAAAGAAGGTTCAGGTTTTCTGAGCCTTCTTTTTGTTTTATGCATTATAGGGTGGTTGTTTGTGTGTGTCGGGGTCGTCGTGTGGGGGATGTGAACCTTCCATTTGGCGCGGGAGGCCTTCATGTAAGGATTTGTTCTCGTAATTGAAGTTACTAAAGAAGCGTTGTCCCTCTTTCCATGGGGTGCTTTTATTTTCAACGGGAGTGTTTTTCCCGATCGGGGAACCGTAAGGACCTTCTGGATAATCTTCTGCAGTAAGATAATTTTTTTGTTTTTCAACATTTGATAAGTCAAAATATTCCTTTGTTTCTTTATCCTCCATGTTCGTCACTCCTTTACTTCTTAGTATGGTAAAAGTCGTGACGAATCATGAGTAAGATTTAAAGATTTAAATCAATTCTAACAGGAAGGACCGCAGCTCTTCAGCATCCTCTTCATTTAACTGGAATGCATATTCTAAGTAGCCCTCTTCGTTTAAATCATCTTCTCCAATAATAGCAAAACGGCTGCCCTGCAGATCAAGGACTAAGTGTTTCCCATAATGGCGGTCTGTTTGAACAATAGCTAAATCGAATCGCTGATTGTCGCCGACAAAGCTGACAAACCTTGTTTTTGTATCTTCAAGGTCATTGTATAAGTAAAAACGTTCTTTCATATCGTTGAAAACCCCTTTATTCATAATCTTCTCTTCTTATCTTACCAAACTTTATTAGATGAGGGGAATAGAGGTCTCTTAAAAGTAAAAATGTTAAAATTTTACTAACATAGTAATGCGAAAATACCCGTTTGTGGTACAATATAAGTAATTTGCTGTACGCTACAGTTTGAGAGGATTGAAAAATAAATGGCCTGTCGTTACATGGAAAAAGCTAAAAATGTAATGCAATGGGGTAAAATATTATTACCTTTCTCTTCCATGCGTTATTATCCACCACAATTTACTTTACGTAACCCTGTGGTAGAGGGTGTAACAGCTGCTTTTCAAACTGGCCATGAGGTTATAGTCATTGTATTTAATCTAATCAACCAAAGAGAATTAGCAGAACAGCTGGGATTAATGCAGCATGCTCAGCTGCAGAAAAAGCTGAAGAAGCTTTTTCAAACTATTATTGAGCAGGAAATTAATGATAGCAATGTTATTGCCCTTCATGATTATTATGGTGATGGTTTAACACTGCTTTTGAAAATGGATTATGATCGATATTCTATATACAATGTAGATAGTTTAATGAAAAAAATTACATATGAAGTCGAAAGAGCGTTTGTCCAACTATTTCCCAATGTACAGCCTATTTTTGAGACTGGATATATGTATGCAGAAAAAGGGATATACTCTGTTCAAGAATCGGTTTTAAGAGCGCACAGACAGGCGATTGCGATGGCTGAAAAGAGAATACAGTCAGAGATGAATGAGATGATGTATACCATCGACAAAATTGTATCTGAGAAAGCAATCACCATGCTTGCACAACCAATCTTTGATGTTGCTTCTAATGAAATACGTGCGTGGGAAATGCTATCTAGAGGTCCAAAAGGCACCGCGCTGGAGTCCCCATTGCCTCTTTTCTCTGTAGCTAGACAGACTGGGAAGCTTTACGAACTCGAGATGATTGTAATTGAAAAGATGTTGCAGCAAATCAAAGCTACGAGGTGCCGCAAAGATATTTTTGTGAATTGCACTCCGGTAACGCTAGGGGATATTAGATTTACTCGTGATGTAAAAAAGCTCCTTCAACAGTATAAGGGAATCTCTCCAAAACAAATTATTTTTGAAGTAACCGAAAGAGACTCCATTGAAGGGTTGAAGGATTTTATTTACAATATTAAGGTGTTAAGGGTAATGGGTTTTCGAATAGCTGTGGATGACACGGGAGCCGGCTACTCAAACTTGCATACCATAAGTGAAATTATGCCGGATATTATCAAAATCGACCGTTCAGTAATTGAAAATATCGATAAAAATACGGTTAAAGAGTCCATGTTAAAGGGATTGCTTTTAGTAGCAAGAGAAGCAGGTTCATTGGTTGTAGCTGAAGGAATTGAAAACGAACATGAAGCTTTAGTGTTAACAAGAAATCATGTAGATTTAGCCCAGGGCTACTTCTATGCACGTCCTACTACTCTTTATAAAGAAGTAGGGACTTAGGGAAAATAAAGGAAGTGAAGATGTGTATTTTGTTGACCGTGAGAAGATGGAAGAAATCTTGGTATTTCTAGAAAAACAAATATCTATATTTGAAAGCAAAAAAGAATGGTCTACACCTCTTGAGAAAGCGGCATTAGAGCGCCTGACCCATATGATGATTGAAGCCATACTGGATGTTGGGAATAATATGATAGATGGTTTTATTATGAGGGATCCGGGCAGTTACGAGGATATAATTGAAATCCTAGAGGACGAAAAGGTCATCAGAGCACAATCTGGTAAGAGTTTAAAAGAAATTGTAAAGTACCGTAAAGTTCTCGTGCAAATGTACACAGAAATTAACCATCATGAGTTACAAACTCAATTTGAGAGCCACCTACAGGAACTAGCAGCATTCCCAGAGAACATTCGTCAGTATTTAGTAAACGAACTAGGACCAGTTTCCGCATTTAAAAAATAATTCGGGATCGCATTTGGCGGTCCTTTTATATTTGAATATCTTTCAATAAATGATGGAAAGTATAGTTAGAGGAGTGATTGACATGAAAAAGTATAAAGGTTATCTCATTGACCTAGATGGAACCATGTACAAAGGAACAGAGCGGATTGATGCTGCTGCAGATTTTGTAAAAAAACTAGCTGCCAAATCAATCCCCTATTTATTTGTAACAAATAACTCATCAAGAACCCCTGAGCAAGTTGCCGAGAAACTTAGAGACTTTGATATACCCGCCGAAAAAGAGCAAGTGTTCACGACAAGTCAGGCGACGGCTAATTACATCTACAGTGTAAATAAAGATGCCTCGGTGTATGTAATAGGAGAAGAAGGGCTCTATACGGCTTTAGAAGAAAGGAATTTTCAGTTTGCAGGCGAGAATGCTGACTATGTCGTCATAGGAATTGACCGTTCGATTAGCTATGAAAAGCTGGCAGTGGCTTGCTTAGCCGTTCGTAATGGTGCCACATTTATCTCGACAAATGGAGATATTGCCATCCCAACAGAAAGAGGGCTCCTG
The DNA here is from genome assembly GCA_040797665.1 of Neobacillus sp. GTDB lineage: Bacteria > Bacillota > Bacilli > Bacillales > Cytobacillaceae > Neobacillus. Next base: position 75,616 of record JBFNER010000013.1, read on the forward strand.
CCTGGTAATGGGTCTCTTACCTCAGTCATTTCTGTTTCAACACAGACAAAACCGATTTTTATTGGAAAGCCTGAATCCATTATTATGGAACAAGCGTTGAAAGTATTGGGTACCTCAAAGGATGAAACACTAATGGTGGGAGATTACTATGATACAGATATATTAGCAGGAATGAACGCGGGAATGGATACATTATTAGTTCATACGGGTGTTACGACAAAGGAAATATTATCAAATTACAAACAAATGCCAACATACACGATTGACTCCTTAGACGAGTGGGAGGTTTAAAAAAAGGATGGAATTAACCATCCTTTTTCATTACTCTACATTGGCTGCTCTATGCGCAAGTCTGCTTGATGCTGCGGCTGCGATTGCGCCTACAATATCATCTAGGAAGGTATGACATTCCCCAGTTGATTTATCATTTAGACGAGCCAGAATACCAGGTTTTTGTTTATCTATATAACCATAATTCGTAAATCCAATTGAACCATATACATTCACAATCGACAAGGCCAATATTTCATCTACCCCGTATAGACTCTCATCCGTTTTGATAATGGATTGAATTGGTTCCTCTAACATTCCCTTTTCGGCTAGCATGTCGAGCTGGATTCCCGTAATGATTGCGTTTTGAACTTCGCGCTTCGAAAGTACTCTTTCTACATTTGCAAGACAGTCTTCCATTTTTAAGTTTTCGTGATATTTTTCTTGTAGAAAATAGACCAAATCGGCAATATCCTGAACGTCAACGCCTCTTTCTTTAATCCATCTCCGTGCTGTTTCTTCTGTTAAATCAACTTTTTTGTCTTCTGCCATGCCTAATCACCTTTTCTTTGAATTTTCACTATATATATACTCTTAATTCATAACATATGCATGTGAATTTGAAAAGTAACAAACATCTGTCTTCCTTACATCGTACACTCATTATTGTTTTATTATTCTAGATTTATCCAAGTTGAAGAAAACAATTTTTTAAATCTTACACATATATATTGAATTAGAAGAAGAATACAGAGGGGGGAGAGAATGTTAAAAAAATTGCTGGAGGAACAATACGGGATAACGGGAGAAGAATATCTAAAACTAGACCGGTTCGACGCTGTAAGAGGAAATGGCCATTTATATGTGATAACAAGGGCAGGAGGTCGGGAGGCAGAAGATATTGATGAGCTAGAAAAAATAGTGGAACATTTACGAAGCTATGGAGACCAGCATGTTCCAGCCTTTTTGCATTCAAAAGAAGGTCATTTAATTACAACCTGGGAGGAAGAGCGATTCTGCGTGATGGCGAGCCGTCTTAGCGAGAAACAGCCAAATCTAAATCTTGGCAGAAAGCTCGCAAAGTTCCATGAACGCGGGAAAATAGTTCCTTTTAAAATTGAGAGAATATCGAGGATAGGCCAATGGAAGGAACTGTGGGAGAAACGTCTGGACCAGATGGAAAAGGTATGGAGTGAGTTGCTCTTTCAAACCCCTGAGAATGAATTTGAAAGGATGTTTGTTGAATCCTTTCCGTATTACATTGGTTTAACGGAAAATGCCATCCAGTATTTAGTTGATACAGAGATAGATGATGAACCAGTGGAATCTGATGGAGGCACAGTATGTCACGAACGCTTTTTAAGGGGGACTTGGGGTTCGAATTATTATATTAAAAACCCATTTGATTGGGTATTTGACCATCGCAGCCGTGATCTGGCAGAATGGACGAGAGAAAGATACTTCCGTAACACACAAACCTATGAGCAGGAACTAAGACAATTTTTTATCGATTATCAAAGTGTCTCGCCTTTATCAGCTTTTTCTTGGCGATTGTTATTTGCCCGTTTATTATTTCCGCTGCATTACTTTGAGTGTATTGAGAACTATTATATAACCAGATCTGAACAACAAAAAAGACTGCTTGAAGAACAGCTGGATCGAACTTTGAAGCAATCAACTGAGTATGAACGATTTCTAAGCAGGTTTTATCAATCAGCCGGCGCACCCCTTAAAGCATTAAATATTCCCCCGCTGGATTGGTTATTAGTGAGATAACTTATAAAGGGAAAAGCGATTGCTTAGGCAATCGCTTTTGTAGGTTTAATTAAAAAACTTGTTCAACTTCTACAACGCCTGGTACTTCTTCTAATAGAGCTCTTTCAATACCAGCTTTTAATGTGATGGTGGAGCTTGGGCAGGTTCCACATGCACCTAATAATCGAAGTTTTACAATACCATCCTCAACATCAACTAATTCACAATCTCCGCCATCGCGAAGAAGAAATGGACGTAATTTATCTAATACTTCCTGAACTTGCTCAAACATCATTTCTTGTTCTGCCATACTATCGTCTCCTTTCCTACCTTTATTATAATGTCATCGAGGTTAAAAATCCATTCTTAGAAAATAGGAAATCGCACAATTGTAGACATATTTTATGTAATTATCGTTTGAATGTTGTAAAATTAAAAAAAACTAGGATCGAGTTGATAAACAAATGGAAGTTGAAGTTGTTATTTACGGTGCCGATCAGTTATGCCCTAGTTGTGTTCATTTACCGTCCTCTAAAGAAACCTTTGAATGGCTTGAGGCTGCTATCTCACGCAAATTTCCTAGTGAGTCCATTAAGATGAGCTATGTTGATATTCATCAACCTCCAAAGGTAAGTGAAAAGGAGGCATTTGCTCAAAGGGTCATTGAGGAGGATATGTTTTACCCTGTTGTTGTGATAGGGGATAAAGTCGTTGGTGAGGGCAACCCTAGGCTCAAAACGATTTTTGCTGAGCTAGAGAAATTTGGCTACAAAACTTTGTAAAAAAAGGAAGCATCCATTCTATGTTGGATGCTTCTTTCAATTACCCATTATGGTACTTATACAGCCAGAGAACACCGGATTTTAGAAGTCTGGCAACTCTGCCGGTGATTGCTCGGTCAGCCATCATACCAAAGCCTTGTTTTTTCCCTAGAGATCCTAGAACACCTTTTAATTTAATCGTTGGAAAAGTTGCTGGTGGTTGTTCACCTTTCCAGCGGCTTTTTAATACTTCAACAATTTGTTCTGCTTGACCCTCTGCAAGCTGTGCACTGGGTGCGTGTGGCAGACTCGCACAGTCACCGACAACAAAAACACTATCATCATCTGGAAGGTGATGATGTGGAGTAATCGTTAATCGACCTAAGCGATCCATGTCTTTCCCTAAGTCTCTAACCACTTTATTGGCTTGGATTCCAGCAGTCCATACAATTACATCGCATGCTATCGGTTGATCGTGATTGTAAAGAGTATTTTTTTCAACCTTTGTTATGTTGGAATTGTTGATAATTTCTACATTATGTTTTTGGAACCAGCCTTCTACATATTTACTTAAACGATCAGGAAAATCAGAGAGAATATGTTTCCCGCGGTCAAACAATTTTATTTTCAAGTCTCCTCTGCTTTCACTTAATTCGCTAGCAAGTTCAACCCCGCTAAGACCTGCACCAACGATTCCAACAACAGAACCAGGTCCTAGGTTATTTAAAACAGAGTATGTTAAACGAGACTTTTCTATATTTTGGATACTATAGGTAAACTCTGCTGCACCAGGAACACCGTGGTATTTATCTTCGCAGCCAAGACCAATGATTAATTCATCGTAGGAAATAGTCGTATCATCCTTTAATAGGACTCTCTTGCTGTCCGAGTCAATTTGGATGACATCACCATAGATAATAGAGAGCTGCGGGTGTTCTGGAAAGCCGACCCGGAGTTCTTTATCAGAAACCGTGCCCGCTGCTAATGCGTAGTATTCTGTCTTTAGGCAATGGTATGGTACACGATCAACGAGTGTAATCATAACATCAGGAGGAAGCTGGTTGGGCAGCAGTTCACTTAATATCTTCATCCCGCCATAGCCACCACCGAGAATCACAAGATTTTTCATTTTTTATTCCCCTTTTTAGTCCAGTCGTTATGTCTCTAATTTAGTAAATAGTCTTTTATAGCTTCATGAAATGTATGTTAAAAGATATTAGAATAGTAATTTAAACCATTATGAGTATATCTGAATTGTGTCAAAATAACAACATATAAGTTTCGTTTCTTGACAATATCGGTAAAGCGTGGTAATTGACGTCTCGAAATAAAAATAGTAGGATATAATTTTAATGGAGAGGTGATGGCCATGATTAAACCAATTATTGAATTTTGCATTAGCAATCTCGCCAGCGGTGCACAAAAAGCATTAGAAACATTAGAAAGAGATCCAAACTTGGATATTATTGAATATGGATGTCTTGGCTATTGCGGTAAATGTGCTTCCGCCTTATATGCTTTAGTTAATGGAGAAGTTGTCATGGGAAATACTCCCGAGGAATTGGTTGATAACATTTACAAACATTTAGATGAAAATCCGATGTTCTAATAAATCTAGTTAAGTGCCTGATTTGGTTCAATTAGTTGAGTACGTAAGGTACTGTGTATATACTATAATAAGAGACCTCAAAAAGGAGGAATAGTATGAGTAACGATGTTGTAATTTTGACGGAAGCTGCCGCGCTGCACATAAAAGATATGATGAAACACAATGAAGAAGAAGGTGCGCACCTTCGTGTAAGTGTGAAGGGCGGTGGCTGCAGTGGATTATCTTATGGGATGGGATTTGAGCACGAAGTCAAAGATGAAGATCTTCAATTAGCTCAGCATGGAATTCAAATCCTCGTTGATAAAGAAAGTGCCGGGATTCTGCAAGGTACGAAGATTGATTATAAGGAATCCATGATGGGCGGCGGATTTACAATCGAAAATCCAAATGCCATCGCTTCCTGCGGCTGCGGATCATCTTTCCGTACAGCAACTCAAACCGGAACACCTGAAGAATGTTAAAAAAAAGCGTCGCTTTGGACGCTTTTTCTTTTTGCTTATTTATCAAACATAGACGAGCTGTGTAAAGGTTGAATTTTTGCTTTAGGGTCCATATATGCTTTAGCATTATTTACTGCTGTAGGTGCTTCACCAAATCCGCAGGCTATTAATTTTACTTTTCCATCATATGTACAAATGTCTCCTGCTGCATAAAGGCCAGCAATATTTGTTTCCATTTTCGAATTAACAACAATGGAGTTCTTGGCGATTTCCAAGCCCCATTCTTTTATTGGTCCTAGTGAAGATACAAATCCGTAGTTACAAATGACCGCATCTACATCAATCGTTTCTTTCTCGCCGCCATTAACAGCTTCAAGGACTACTTGTTTAATTCCACCTTCGTCTCCAATTAACTCTGCCGGCACATAAGGAGTCTTTACTTCTACCTTTGAATTCTGAAGGTTTTCAACGCTATGTTCATGGGCACGGAATTTATCTCTACGGTGTACAATGGAGACTTTTTCAGCAATTGGTTCTAACATTAGTGCCCAGTCAACGGCTGAATCTCCGCCGCCAAAAACAACAACACGCTTACCAGCAAATTTATTCAAATCATCAATAAAGTAGTGAAGGTTCTTCTTTTCATATTGCACGGCACTTTCAAGCTCTAGACGACGCGGTTGGAAAGCACCATTGCCAGCTGTGATGATTACCGTCTTTGAATAATGAACCTCTGAATTTGTCGTTAGTTTGAAGATTCCATCTTCTTGCTTCTCTAATTTTTCAACAGATTGCTCTAACACAACAGCAGGTTCAAACTTAGCCATTTGCTCTTTAAGGTTATCAATTAATTCCTGTGCTCGGACCTTTGGGAAACCAGCAACATCGTAAATATATTTTTCAGGGTAAAGAGCCGATAATTGACCGCCTAACTGCGGCAGGCTTTCAATAATTTTTACAGACGCTTGTCTCATTCCTCCGTAAAAAGCAGTAAAAAGACCGATCGGGCCGCCTCCGATGATGGTTATATCATAAACTTTTTGATTATCTTGCACACCGTATCCCCCCAGCTATGTAGATAGAAATAAACTCTATTTTTAATCATATCATAAAATAAAAAAATCCTCACATGTTTAACGCTTTCATTCAGAGTGTTATCCTATAATTTGGCTAAAAAATATAGAAAAATTCCTAATATAAATTAGATAAATAACTTGAAAATATGAAGTGAATAGCATAAGATGTATTGTGGATATATTGTTACTATTTTGTGACAAAAACAGAACATTTTTATGAAGTTGTACGTGAAGTACATCACAAACTTTTTTCCTCAAATCAAAATAAATTCATTGGATGCAGAGGAAGATAAGAAAAACAAATTTTATACAAAATAAAAAAGGTGGAAGTGATCACTTTGAGAAAGCCGAAAATTGTAATAGTTGGAGCTGGATATGGCGGACTTATGACAACAGTTCGTTTGCAAAAGTTAGTGGGAGTAAATGAAGCGGATATCGTATTAATTAATAAAAATGATTATCATTACGAAACTACTTGGCTGCACGAAGCGTCTGCGGGTACATTGCACCATGATCGTGTTCGTTATGATATCCGTGATGTAATAGACAGAAGTAAGGTAGACTTCGTTCAAGGGACCGTAGTTGAAATTAATAAAGAAGATAAAAAGGTTATTCTTGAACAAGGTGAAGTGGGATACGATTATTTAGTTATTGCTCTTGGCGGTGAGCCAGAAACCTTTGGAATCAAGGGATTAAAAGAATACGCGTTTGGAATTACCAATGTTAACTCTTCTCGCCAATTACGCGAGCATATTGAATATCAGTTTGCGACCTATAACATGGAAGAAGAAAAGAACGATAACCGGTTGGCAATTGTTGTTGGGGGAGCAGGCTTCACAGGAATCGAGTTTTTAGGTGAATTAACAAATCGTATTCCTGAGTTATGTCATGAATATGATGTTGACTTCCAAAAGGTAAGAATTATCTGTGTTGAGGCTGCTCCAACGGTTCTTCCGGGCTTTGACCCTGAACTCGTGAATTATGCAGTATCACAATTAGAGCGTAAAGGCGTAGAATTTTTAATTGGAACGGCTATTAAAGAAGCGACACCTGAGGGTATTATCGTGGCTAAGGGTGAGGAAGAAGCACGTGAAATTAAAGCAAACACAGTTGTTTGGGCAGCGGGTGTTCGTGGAAATTCTATCATTGAGAAATCTGGTTTTGATGCAATGAGAGGCCGTGTAAAGGTCCAGCCAGACCTGCGTGTTCCTGGCTTTGACGATGTCTTCATTATTGGTGATAGCTCACTTGTTATCAATGAAGAAATTAACCGACCATATCCGCCAACAGCACAAATTGCTATGCAGCAAGGTGAAGTTGTGGCTCGCAACTTAGCGGCACTAGTTCGTAATAAGTCTGAGCTTGAAACCTTCAGTTTTGATAACAAAGGAACTGTTTGTTCACTTGGACATGATGATGCAATTGGAGTTGTATTTGGTAAAAAAGTTACTGGTGCTAAGGCTTCATTTATGAAGAAAGTAGTTGATAACCGCTCTTTATTCATGATTGGCGGCGCCGGTCTAGTATTGAAAAAAGGGAAGTTCAACGTATTTTAAAACTAGGGATTAAGCTAAAGGGCAGAGCGATCTGCCCTTTTTTGCTATGATTAGGAGAGAGGACAACAATGGAGGGGTAAGGATGAGTAAGGAGAAACGTGGTAAGGTTTGGCTAGCTGTATCAGGTTTAGTAGTGTCATCTGATGGTCAATGGCTTGTTGTGAAAAAGCGCTACGGCGGTTTAAAAGGACAATGGTCACTGCCTGCAGGGTTTGTGGATGAAGGAGAAACCGCAGATGAGGCCGTGATTAGAGAAGTTAAAGAAGAAACCGGCATCGACTGTGAAGTTCAAGGACTAATAGGACTCAGAACCGGCGTCATTGCGGATGAAATTAGTGACAATATGTTATTGTTTCTACTTAAACCCCTTACAAATGGAGAAATTAAGCACCAAGAAAATGAATTGTATGAAGCAAAGTACATGGATCCTGAGGGACTATTATTAGAAAAAGATGCTTCGATTTTATTACATTATTTAATTAAACAAAATATACCAGTCTGTAAGCCAGGGAATGACCAACTAAATCCAGGTGAACAATTTCGCTATACTGCATATAAAGTATTTTTTTAATTTTCTAAAAAATTAAGTAACCATTCGTAAATGAAAGAAAATAGCACATGTATCCGTTTTCATCTTCTTATTTGGGTGAATTTCGTCCTTTTCTATTTTAGGTTTTTTTGATATATTATCAGAAAATTTAAAAAACATTTTAAAGGAGATGAGTTGGATGCAAACTACGACTTTGGAAACAAAAAATTGTGATTACTGTGCTGGGAATGGGTATTTTCAATTACTCCTAGGAGGTTCTGAAACGTGTACCTGCTGTGGGGGAACAGGAAAGAAAAATGAGTAACAGTAAAACAATTGAATCGTAAGAGTAAAAAGGATGCTTCCGCGATTCATTTCGGGGGCTATTTTTTTTCTATCAAGAACACATGCGCTTATATTGACTCCCTTTTGGACTTTAAGTAAACTTATTAGTGTGCATAAAGGGGGAATATTAATGCAAATGAGCATAGTGGTATTAATTATATCGATTTTATTATTCTTTGTATTATTTTTTGGAATTGGTTTTATCCTTAATATGCTATTAAGAATGTCATGGATTATGGCCTTTATTTATCCATTAATAGCTGTTTTTATTATAGATAAAGTGAGATTTATTGAGTATTTTACAAATAGTAAAGAAGCATTTTTTGAGCTAGGACAAAAATTAACTTCGTTAGCAACTGCGGATATTCTGATTCTGCTAAGCGGTCTTGCTGGAGCAATCGCTGCCGGATTTACCATCAAACTCCTAAGAAAAAATGGATATCAAATGTTCTAAAAGGCCAATAAGGCCTTTTTTATTCTAATTTTTTATATGAAATAATGCCAAACTCCTTTTTTTGAATATTTTTTTCCATCTTGGGAAATGAATATTTTGGGAGGAGTGAATTTTTAATGGATATAATGAAAAAATGGACCAAACGCTTCATGATGACCATTCTTTTCTTCTTGGCGCTGCTTGTAACATATCAATCCATCACCGGAATTGATGCAAAATCACTTATTTTCGATGGACTAAAAGTAGAAGAGAAGAATAAGGTAAAACAAACAAGTTCTAATTCACATCATACATTGGGTCATATTGGAGTTTATTTTAAAAAGGTACAAAAGCAATTCGTTTATGCTGTGTTTGCACCAAAGAGAGCAATGGCAGAATCTCCACCTGCTTTGGAGGATGCCTTCGATTGGTCGAAATATCCGAAAAAGACAGTCATTGCAACGGGATATACGGCAGGATACGAGTCAACTGGGAAGAATGAAGGTCATCCTGAATATGGTATTACCTATTCAGGTGTAAAGGTTAAACGTGACCTATATTCTACAGTGGCAGCAGATTTACAAGTATTCCCGATCGGTACGATTCTGTTCATCCCCGGCTATGGTTATGGAGTGGTGGCTGATAAAGGAGGCGCCATTAAAGGTGATAAGGTGGACCTGTACTATGAAACCGTAGATGATGTCTATAATATGTGGGGGAAGAAAAAAATCGATGTTTATATTGTTCAAGAAGGAAATGGGAAACTTACGGAAGAACAGTTAAAGGCTTTAAATGAGGACGAGGCGATGCAAGTTTTCCGTCAGCAATTTATAGGGTCTGAGAGAAAATGACAAGCAGGCAATAGCCTGCTATTTTTTATGGAAATATATAATATTTGTTTAGATGGAGGATAATTAGAGTGTCGAAATAGATTGCTATTTCCGATATAATAAATAGGTAATTATTTGGAGGTGAAACCAGTATGTTTGAGGTAAAGCAAGAATTTCAATTTTCTACGGAGCATGAAGGTCTAATTATTGGATTGTTTGATAAACCGGAGAAATTTAATGGTGAATTAGCAAAGCTAGACGAATTATTTGATGGACAATTGACTGAACTTGTTAAATCAGGTGATTTGTCAGCAAAGTTTAAAAGCATTAGCAAAGTACATAGTTTTGGAAAGATCGGTGCTAAAAGAATCTGGTTTGTTGGACTTGGAAAAGAAAAAGAATACAGCTTTGAAAAGCTAAATGAAGCATTAGGGAAGGTTTTTAAATCCCTTCAAGCCAATAAGCTAGGTGAAACTGCCATTCTGTTAGATACTCTTACGAATGACCTAGTTGATCGCTTAGATGCTGCACATGCTGCTAGCCAAGCATTTGCACTTTCTACCTATAAATTTAATGACTATAAACAAAGATCAAATGAACCAGAAAAAAGGTTAGAATCAATCGTAGTATATAGTGCATATCAAGATATAGAGGAGATTCAAGCCTCTCTAAAAGTCGGATATTCTTTCGGCAAGGGAACAAACTCAGCTCGAACACTTGTTAATACTCCAGGCAATTTGTTAACTGCCACAGACATGGCTAACTATGCTGAGGAACTTGGCAAGAGGTATAACTTTGAAGTGGAGATATTGGAAAAGCAGGATCTTGAGAGGCTGGGAATGGGGGCTTTTCTTGCTGTAAACCAAGGATCTACAGAGCCCCCGAAGATGATTGTCCTTAAATATCAAGGAAAAGATGAGTGGAAGGATGTCATCGGTTTAGTTGGTAAGGGTATTACGTTTGATACTGGCGGTTATTCCATTAAACCAAAGGACGGAATTGTTGGCATGAAGACCGATATGGGCGGTGCAGCAGCAGTCCTTGGTGCGATGGAAATTATCGGTGAACTAAAGCCTGATCAAAACGTTGTAGCTGTTATTCCTTCTACAGATAATATGATTAGTGGGAATGCCTTTAAACCAGATGATGTCATTACCTCGATGAGTGGAAAAACAATTGAGGTACTAAATACTGACGCAGAAGGAAGACTTGTTTTAGCAGATGCCGTCACGTATGCAAAGCACCATGGTGCCGAATATTTAGTGGATGTAGCGACTTTAACGGGTGGGGTGATTGTAGCCCTGGGTGTCCATACGACTGGTGCGATGACAAACCATGACCCACTCTATCAACAAGTACTTGAAGCATCGAAGGAAGCTTTTGAACCGGTTTGGCAGCTCCCTTTATTTGAAAAAGATAAAGAAAGAGTAAGAAATTCTCAGGTGGCTGATTTAAATAACTCCCCAGGACGTGAAGGGCATGCAATCGTGGCAGGTGCCTTTATCGGTGAGTTTGCCGAAGATACACCTTGGGTACATTTAGACATTGCCGGGACATCTACGTCCTCAAAAGCCTATGATCTCGGTCCTGCTGGTGCAACAGGAGTTATGACCAGGACACTAGCCTTATTTGTTGAGCGTTTTGAACCAATTTCACTTCAGTAGATAGGTTGATTTTCTGCATGGCCCACTCATTTTCATCTAAATTCGCATATGCAATAGTGTAGGCAAGATATATGAAGAAGGAGGTAAGGCTGCGTGCATTATTATCAAAGTCCATACCAAACACGTAATAGTAGATTTGTACCATTCGGTTTCGGTATCCCGTTACTAGGTGGCCTAGTAGGCGGACTATTAGGAAGTGCATTATTTTACCCGCGCCCATTCTATGGTCCTAGACCATTTATCGGTCCAGCACCATATGTCGGTCCGGCACCTTTTGTCGGTCCAGTACCAGGCTACGGCTATCCTGGGTATGGTATTCCCGGATATGGTTTCCCTTATTAATATCAAACGAAAAACAGCTTACTGAGCTGTTTTTTCTTTTTTAAATTTCATATAAAAGGGAATTTATTTTAAGAAGCGAATATAAACATTACTAAATAAATTTGAAGGGAAGTTAATCATGTTAAAAAACACATTAATTGAAACGCTAGGGATCGAAGTAACGCATATAGAGGCAGGAAAGGTGATAGCGACCATGCCGGTAGATGAACGTACTCGTCAGCCGTTTGGTTTATTACACGGCGGAGCATCAGTGGCATTAGCAGAAACGGTTGCGAGTATCGGAGCCTATGAATTGGTTGACAAAGAAACGGAAGGAGTAGCAGGTCTTGAAATTAATGCAAATCACGTGCGCCCCATCACGGAAGGAACTGTTACTGCGGCAGGAACGGTACTCCATCAGGGACGGACAACCATGGTTTGGGATATCAAAATTACCGATGAACAGGACCGTTTAATTTGTGTTTCGAGATGTACAATGGCTATTTTCAAAATTAAGAAATAACAAGTAAATTTCAAAGGTCATTTTTCCCTTCTTTTTCGTCACCATTGTGAAAAAATTGAAAATATTTCTGCTAATTCCATGATATAATGTATAAAAAATAGATAATAAGTACAATTTTTTGTACAGGTTTCTCTATATAATAGTAGTAAAAAAGAATTATAGAAAGGTGGTGTAAGAATGAAGGAAGCACGGCAGCATATTTTTATTGACTTTGAATTTACCATGCCAGAGCGAAATGTTCGAATGAAGGAATTCTATGCAGAGATTATTGAGGTCGGGCTTGTATTGGTTGTTGATGACCAAATAAAAGAACAATTTTCTTCTTATGTAACTCCGCTTAAATTTCCTATGTTATCGGAGCGCTGTAAATCATTCTTACATATTTCCCAACAACAGGTGGACAATGGGATTTCTTTTTATGAACTCAACCGAAAGCTAGAAGAGTTCAATAAAAATATTGAAACGACAATTGTTACTTGGGGAAATATGGATATGAAGGTACTCCGACATAATTGTTTAGAGGCCGGAGTAGCATTTCCTTTTAAAGCCTCAGAACTAGATCTTTCAATGGAGTATAAACGCTTCTTTGGTGACCAGAATCAAACGGGATTATGGAAAGCAGTGAAGGAGTACGGAAAAGAAGGGACAGGCAGACATCATCGAGCCCTGGATGATGCTCTGACCACTTATAATATATTCCGTCTGGTGGAAAAGGATAAAAGATATTTAGAAAAACCAAAACCAACCACAATTGGTGATCGTGTAGATTTCTCAAAGCTACTAAATGAATTCGCATAAAAGGCCAAATCATTCATATTGATTTGGCCTTTAGTGTGTTTCTATTTGAAATAATCTTTTTCTAGTGATGTGATACTTTTTAGGCTAAGTTCTGCCCAAGGTGAAGGGTTCTCAATGAGATCCTTTTTTAATTTATCAACCGCTTCTCTTAAAGAAGTTTGGTAATTAGGTAATTCTTCACTAGAATGTTTAACCATTTGCTTTGGAATATTCGCTTGTTCCCTAAATGCCAGCGCTTTTCTTTCATGAAAAATCATGACGTCTGCTTCTTTAGGGTTATGCAAATCACCTTGCATCGGGTGTTTTGCGACAGCTAAAACTCTTACCGTATAATGCTGAGGGCGGATTTCGGTAATTTCCCCATAGTATTTTCCGGTTTTGTAAATGGCGGTAACTTTATCCCCTATTTGGAACTCTGACAATATAACCCCTCCAATATCTACTTATTTCTTTATTTTACTATGAAAATTTAAAAATAAAAACATTGTGCAAAAATGGATGATTTCGGTTAAATTATAAAAGTGGAGGGATGATAATGAGAAAGACTTTGAAAGTATGGTTAACATGTTTGATGGCTGTTCTCGTTTTAGCAGCATGTGGGACAAGCAAGGAAAAAGAGGAAGCAGCCCCAGAAACAGAGCAAAAAACAGCGGAGAAGGAAGGGAATAATCAAGTGACTGACGCAGTTTATCCTCAGCTTACAAATGAGGTTTCTGAAAATGAAAAACTTGTTGAAATGGAAACTTCTATGGGAACGATCAAAATTAAATTGTTTCCTGAACAGGCTCCAAAAGCAGTTGAGAACTTTTTGAAGCACGGAGAAGAAGGATATTATGACGGTTTGATTTTCCATCGGGTAATCAAAGACTTTATGATTCAAGGCGGCGACCCCAATGGGAACGGAACGGGTGGAGAAAGTATTTATGGTCATCCTTTTGAAGATGAATTTTCGCCAAATCTTTTCAATATCCGTGGTGCCTTATCAATGGCAAATTCAGGCTCAAACACAAATGGCAGTCAGTTCTTTATTGTTCAAAAAACCTCACTTGATCCAGCAATGAAGGATGAGATGAAAAAGGCAGGCTTTCCAGATCAAATTATAGAGGCTTATGATGAACGTGGAGGAACTCCTTGGCTAGACAACCGTCATACCGTTTTTGGACAAGTGATTGAAGGAATGGACATAGTAGACCAAATTGCCGAGACACCGGTAGGAGCCCAAGATAAGCCAGAAGAAGACGTTATCATTAAGAAAATTACCGTCTTAAAGTAACTAGAAATATTTTGTGAATGTTTACAAATGGTAAGAAATGATTTTTGTTGCTATAATATTTAAAAATAGCTATTCCTTTAAATGAAAGGGAGAAAAAAATGTTTCAGCCATCTGTACTATCGTTATTTTTATATTTTCCTGAAGATAAATCAGAATACGGCCCAGCAGCAGTAACCTTTATCCTTTTTATGATTGCAGCACTCCTTACGATGAAATGGATCATAAACATTTCCAAGCGAGAAGCCAAAAAGGCAAAAGAGTTAGAAGAAAAAATAATGAAACAATCATCTAAAGGGGAACAGTGAACAAGAACTGTTCCTTTTTTATATTTTAAATGTACATAGGGAGTGTAAGTATGATCGAAAACAAGTTGTATTATCAAGACCCCTATCTTAAAACGTTCAAAGCAAGGGTAGTAAAACAAGAAAGGGACTTGCATGGTCATTGGTATGTAGTATTAAGTGTTACCGCTTTCTATCCAACTGGGGGAGGTCAGCCATGTGATTTAGGAACGATAGACGGACTGCGGGTGGTGAATGCGGAAGAGGTTGATGGAGAAATCCGTCATTATTTGGAACAGCCATTAACTGAGTCCAAGGGTGAGGTTCATGGAGAGATTGATTGGGACCTTAGATTTGATCATATGCAGCAGCATGCCGGACAGCATATACTTTCGGCAGCATTTGATCACTTGTTTGAGTACAAAACCATAGGGTTCCACCTAGGTAATGAATTCCTAACCATTGATTTAGACACAGATCACATCACGGAAGAGGATGCACAAAAAGCTGAAGCAGCTGCAAATGAAATTATTGTGGAGAATAGACCTATTCATGTTAAATGGGTTACCGAAGAGGAATTATCCCGCTACTCCTTGCGAAAAGAAACAAAGGTCAAAGAAGATATTCGATTGGTCATTATTCCTGATTTTGACTACAATGGTTGTGGGGGCACACATCCTAACGCAACAGGACAAGTACAATCTATAAAAATCTTGGGCTGGGAAAAACAAAAAAAGAAAATCCGTTTACAGTTTGTTTGTGGAAACCGTGTCAATAAACAGCTGGGCCAAAAACAAAAGGTTATGCAAGAACTAACGAGACTGCTCAATTCTCCGGAACATGAAATGGACACGGCAGTTGTAAGGCTTCTCCAGCAAAGAAAAATACTAGAAAAATCACTTGAAGATGTAAAGGAAAGACTTCTTAAATATGAAGCAAGTGAATTGCTGGCGAGAAAGACTGAAAGCCAGGTAATTAGTGAATTGTTTACTAATCGCACGCTTCAAGAATTGCAAAAGCTAGCAAGGGACATAACAACCGAAAATCCCGAAGTCATGACGCTGTTTGTTGCAGTCAATGAAGGTCAAATGCAGCTAGTTTGTGCAAGAGGATCATCTCGGGACGAAGATATGAAAGCAGCTATTACGAATGCTATCCAATTAATTGATGGAAAAGGTGGCGGGAGTGCCTTCTTTGCACAAGGTGGAGGCAAGGCAATCATCTCAGGTGAAGAAATGCTGGCATTTTTACTAAAAGAAACTGGAGCTTCTTACAGCTGCCAATAAAAGTATAAATTAATAGATAGGGAAGGTGTGAAAACTATGGGTTTCTTTGATGGAATGATGGGAAATGCATCCGAAGTAAGTCCGGCAGAGGCAGAGCGGGAATTTGCTAGAATCCTTTCAGTAAATGAAAAGATTGAAAAAGCATATAAGCTCGTTAGAGACTTGTTTATTTTTACAAATAAGCGGTTAATTTTAGTGGATAAGCAAGGTTTAACAGGAAAAAAGGTGGAATACCATTCAATTCCTTATAAAAGCATTACACATTTTAGTATTGAAACAGCAGGGAGCTTTGATTTAGATGCAGAATTAAAAATCTGGATATCAGGCAACGCACTCCCCCTTCAAAAACAATTCAACAAAAACCTAAACATCTACGAACTCCAGACCGTACTTGCAGAATACGTCTTAAAATAAATCCCTATTGTAAAGGACGATGCTGGTATAAAAATGATTTGTGCTCCAGGTGCGAGACTCCTGCAGGAGTAAGGGGCAGGGGAGACCCCGCAGGCGCTTTAGCGCCGAGGAGGCTCCCCGAACCTCCTGCGGAAAGCGAAGCACCTGGAGCACAAATCCATATGCAACTAACATAGCCAAATAGAAAGGGGTTATACATATGGAAAGTTTAATGAAGGCAAATCTGCAATTTGTTGATCTACTCAATGAATGGGATCCATTTGAATTGAAAAATGGGGATTATGACACTGAAATTGCTGATACCATTCAAGCGGTCCACGAGCTGGATAACCCTAAAGCATTAGCAGAAAGAATCCAGACAATCTATGAATTTTCATTCGAAGAAATCATCCCAATAGAACAATGCTTAAAAATCGCAAAAGAATTACTACACATAAAAGAAAACGAATCATGCTCCATCTAAAAAACGGCCATGGCCGTTTTTTTAATATATACAAAAAAAGGACAACCAAATCGGTTGTCCACTTCAAAAAGGGGGGAATACTAGAAAGCTTATGTATAAAGGGTAGCCAACAATCTTATTCTCTATACTCCTATCACCAAATAAAAAGCAAAAACAAAAAGCGGTTGATTAACCGCTTTAAAATTAACTGATACTATAAAGGATGATTAATTTCCGAGTTTGGTTCGTGATCTAAAAGCTCAGATGCTGGAATATCTAGAACAGTTGATAATTTCAAGATGGTTTGATTACTCGGAATTTGTTCACCATTTTCGTATTTAATAATGGTGTGTGTTCCAATTCGTGCCCTTTGTGCTAATTCCTGCTGAGTCATATTAAGTAATTCGCGGTGGGTTTTAATTTTTTGCCCAATGGTATTCAAGCTGTTCACCTCCCTAATTCGAGATTACCCCTCTATATCTTACCATATTTTTCTACCCGGGTTTTGCTGCCAAATTCGACTATTATGTTAACGTTTCCAGATAGTCCAAATAAAAGCTTTCTTTGATTAAATTTCAAGGTTGTGCTATAATTTTTTATTGCATATAAAAGGGATAAATAATATATACTTAGGAGTGTTTTCATGACAGAAAAAATCGCAACTGGAAGTGTTTTAACAGGTAAAGTAACTGGGATTCAGCCTTATGGTGCATTTATTGCATTGGACGAGAATACACAAGGACTTGTGCATATTTCAGAAATTACCCACGGCTATGTAAAAGATATTAATGACCATCTTAAAGTTGGTGATGAAGTACAAGTTAAAGTTTTATCAGTTGATGAAGGTGCTGGAAAGATTGGGTTATCTATCCGTGCAACGGAGGAAGCGCCTGTACAACAGGCTGCTAAACCAAAGAAACCAAAGAAACGTCAAGCAGCTGCAATTGTTCCTGAGGTAGAAGGACAACAAGGCTTCAACACATTAAAAGAAAAACTTCAAGAGTGGATCGACCAATCACAAAGTGAAGATCTAATTAAGAAATAAGAACATGAGACTTGGACTGCTGAAAAAATGTTTTCGGTGTGTCTAAGTCTTTTTATTTTCACAAAAGTTTTAGGAGGAAGGTTCATTCTTTTTGCTTGCTCGGCTACAATAGAAATATATAGTCAAGGTTAATTGATAAGAGTAAGAGTTATTAGGGGTGCCAAATATGGGGACTACTGATGTAACAAACAGTGTAGATGATAAAGGCAGAGGAATATTAAGTCTGCTTGCATCCACACAAATCGTTATGAATGAAGCATTAAAGAAGCTAGGTTATAATCAAGAGTTTTATGAATTGCTGAAGGAGCCTCTTAGAACCATCACAGTTCGGATCCCCGTTCGAATGGATGATGGTTCTACGAAGATATTTAGCGGCTTTAGGACTCAGCACAATGATGCCATCGGACCTACGATGGGAGGTGTCCGCTTTCATCCAAGGATTAGTGTAGAAGATGTTCAAGCACTGGCGATTTGGATGAGTTTCAAATGTGGAATTGCAGATTTGCCTTTTGGCGGAGGAAAAGGAGGCATTATCTGTAATCCCCGAAGCATGTCCATGGGAGAACTAGAAAGATTAAGCAGGGGATATGTTCGTGCTATCAGTCAAGTTGTTGGACCAACAAAGGATATACCTGCACCAGATATGTATACAAATTCACAGATCATGGGTTGGATGATGGATGAGTACAGTCGTCTCCGCCAATTTGACTCTCCTAGTTTCATTACTGGAAAACCCCTCGTTCTTGGCGGCTCAGAGGGTCGGGAAACAGCAGGGGCACTCGGTGTCTTCTTCTGTATTGAGCAGGCAGCAATAAAACGCGGAATATCTATTAAAGATGCTCGAGTAATCATTCAAGGATTCGGAAATGCAGGCAGTTACATTGCAAAGTTCTTACATGAGGCTGGAGCAAAGGTGATTGGGATTTCAGATGTTTACGGAGCACTTTATGACCCTGATGGATTAAATATACCTTACTTGCTTGACCGGCGTGATAGCTTTGGAACCATTACAACGCTGTTTGATGGTACTATTCCAAATGAGGAATTACTCGAGCAGGAATGTGAAATTTTGGTCCCTGCAGCCATCTCTACTCAAATTACTGGTGAAAATGCACATAACATAAGAGCCAAAATTGTTGTAGAGGCTGCAAATGGTCCAACCACTTTAGAAGCTACCAAGGTATTATCAGACCGGGGGATTATGCTTGTTCCAGATGTTTTAGCTGGTGCAGGCGGAGTAACGGTTTCGTATTTTGAATGGGTGCAAAATAAGCAGGGGTATTACTGGAGCGAGGAAGAAGTGATACGTAAATTACGAGAAAAACTTATTCATTCATTTAATCAAGTTTATGATCTCGCACAAAACTATAAGATCGATATGCGCCTTGCTTCCTATATGATCGGAATTAAGAAAATCGCAGAAGCCTCGAATTTCAAAGGGTGGATATAACAAATAGAATATAGACGGTACATAAAAATGTCCTTGCAATGTTTGCAAGGACATTTTTGGGTTTATCTTTGTGTTTCTGGTTCTTTTACATAACCTTCATTTGGCTTGAAAAGAAGTCCTAAGTTAATAAGACCGGCGATCCCAACTAGTCCATAAACAATTCGGGAAAGTGCTGAATCTTGGCCTCCAAAAATAGATGCAACTAGATCAAATTGGAAAAAACCAATTAATCCCCAGTTAATAGCACCGATAATTGTAAGGATTAGGGCGATACGTTGTATAGTACTCATTTTTATTTCCTCCTAAAAATATTTGGGAAAGCATTATTAGCTTGATTTATTTTCGCAAAATTATTCAATGTTTATTACAAAAAAAGGAAGAACCATCTTTTTTGCAAAAAAAAATTTTTTAAATAATAATGGTATGGAAAGGATGTGCTAAGATGAAAAATTTCACTTTTTATAACCCAACAAAATTAATTTTTGGTAAAGATCAGCTAGAACAATTGAAAAAGGAAGTCCCTCGTTTTGGAAAAAAGGTATTACTCGTTTACGGCGGAGGAAGCATTAAACGAAGCGGTCTATATGACAAGGTTATTCAAACTTTAAATGAAATTGATGTACAGGTGTTCGAACTTCCCGGAGTTGAACCAAACCCTAGAATTACGACAGCTCGTAAAGGAGTTGACATTTGTAAAAGCGAAGGAATTGATTTCCTTTTAGCGGTTGGTGGAGGTAGTGTAATTGATTGCACAAAGCTAATAGCAGCCGGGGCGAAATATGAGGGTGATGCTTGGGATCTTGTAACAAGAAAAGCAGGTGTAAAAGCAGCCCTGCCGTTTGGAACGGTGTTAACTTTAGCCGCTACTGGTTCAGAAATGAACGCTGGTTCCGTTATTACCAACTGGGAAACGAACGAAAAGTATGGCTGGGGCAGTGCATTCACTTTCCCACAGTTTTCCATTTTAGATCCGGTAAATACTTTTACGGTTCCAAGGGATCAAACGATTTATGGAATCGTTGATATGATGTCACATGTATTAGAGCACTATTTCCACTTAGAAGAAAATACCCAGTATCAAGATCGTATGTGTGAATCGCTGTTAGTAACTGTCATGGAAGAAGCACCAAAATTACTTGCTGATCTTGAAAATTATGAACATCGAGCGACGATTCTATATTGCGGGACAATGGCTTTAAATGGCATCTTAAACATGGGTTATCATGGTGATTGGGCGACCCATAATCTGGAACATGCGGTTTCAGCGGTGTATGATATTCCTCACGGCGGAGGACTTGCTATCCTATTCCCACACTGGATGAAGCATAATTTACAGGTTAAGCCTGAAAGATTTCAGCAGCTGGCAATCCGAGTGTTTGGAGTAGATCCACAAGGTAAGACTGCTGAAGAAGCAGGTCTTGAGGGTATTCAGAAATTACGAGATTTTTGGAATAGCATCGGTGCACCAGCTCGATTAGCCGACTATGATATCGATGACAGTAAAATTGACTTAATGGCAGATAGAGCCATGGTCTACGGAGAATTTGGTAATTTTAAAAAGTTAAATCGTGAAGATGTATTAGCGATCTATCGTGAATCATTATAGTTGTTAAGGCTCGAACTTATCTAGTTCGAGCCTTTTCGACATTATTTTCTATTTTGTAAGAAAAATATCGAAATTGGGTACGCTTACAATGAAAGACGTTCCTTGATAATCTTTTCAGCTTTAGTTAAAGTGTTAATGAAACTATAATACTGGAGGATCATACATGACTCATATTCGTTTTGATTACTCGAAAGCACTCACCTTTTTTGGAGAACATGAACTTACATATTTGCGTGATGCTGTTAAGGTAGCACATCATTCATTGCACGAAAAAACGGGTGCGGGCAATGACTTTTTAGGTTGGATTGACCTTCCTGTAAATTATGATAAAGAAGAGTTTTCCCGTATTCAAAAAGCATCAGAAAAAATTAAGAGTGATTCCGATGTGTTACTAGTCATCGGGATTGGGGGTTCTTATCTAGGTGCAAGAGCTGCGATTGAAATGCTTCAGCACAGCTTTTACAATGCTCTGCCAAAGGAAAAGCGCACTACCCCGCAGGTCATTTTTGTAGGTAATAATATTAGTTCTACTTACATGAGAGATGTAATGGATTTACTAGATGGCAAAGATTTCTCGGTCAATGTAATTTCTAAATCAGGCACAACTACAGAACCTGCTATTGCTTTCCGTATTTTCCGAAAGCTTCTGGAAGAGAAGTATGGCGTAGAAGAAGCACGTAAACGCATATATGCTACTACAGACACAGCAAGGGGTGCTCTTAAGACTTTAGCAACTGAGGAAGGCTATGAATCCTTTGTCATTCCAGACGATGTAGGAGGCCGTTATTCCGTTCTGACAGCAGTTGGACTTCTTCCAATCGCCGTGAGCGGAGCTGACATTACAAAAATGATGGAGGGTGCTGCATCGGCAACGAAGGACTTCGGCCATTCTGAGCTTGAAGAAAATGCAGCATATCAATATGCAGCTGTAAGAAATGCTCTTTATAATAAAGGGAAAACCATTGAAATGCTGATTAATTACGAGCCAGGTCTTCAATATTTTGCTGAATGGTGGAAGCAGCTATTTGGGGAGAGTGAAGGAAAGGACCAAAAAGGTATTTATCCTTCTTCTGCAAATTTCTCTACGGACCTCCATTCCCTTGGACAGTACGTTCAAGAAGGTCGCAGAGACTTGTTTGAAACTGTAATAAAGGTTGAAAAACCTCGTCATGAACTAACGATTGAAGAGGCTGAAACAGACCTGGACGGCTTAAATTATCTTGCTGGACAGACGGTAGACTTTGTTAATAACAAAGCATTCCAAGGAACCATGCTTGCCCATACAGATGGCGGAGTTCCTAACTTAATTGTTTCAATCCCAGAACTTGATGAGTATACCTTCGGATACCTTGTTTATTTCTTTGAAAAAGCATGTGCGATGAGCGGTTATCTTCTAGGTGTCAATCCATTTGACCAGCCAGGTGTAGAAGCATACAAAGTAAACATGTTCGCACTACTAGGCAAACCAGGCTTCGAAGAGAAAAAAGCAGAACTAGAAAAACGCTTATAATAGTAAAGATAGTAAGGAAGAGTGCTGAAATTAATTTTCAGCACTCTTTTTTTATAAATTGGGGATAACTATAAATAAGGAATTAAAGGGGGTATTACCATGATTGAAATACCATCAAAGGTAGAAGGAAAACAATTTGACCTGTATAAGCTTGAGCAGACCTTAAAGCCAGCGGGCTATTCCATCGGCGGGAACTGGGATTATGATCACGGAGCATTCGACTATAAAATCGACGACGAGGTTGGCTATCAATTCTTAAGGCTGCCATTCACAGCTATTGATGGTCAATTGGATGCTAGAAATTGCACAGTCGAACTCGGCAGGCCCTTCCTATTGTCCCATAAGTATCAAATCGGACTAGATGACCATGCAGACGTAGGTAGCTTTTCAGGTACATTTAACCAGTTCCAAGAACCAGTTGATAAAGATGCAAGTTTTCCTGAAGAATACATTAATATTGGGAAAAGACTTGTAGCAGAGCTCGAAGCTGCCTTGAAGCTTTAAACTTTACTTAAAGATAAGCAGTTCATCTTCCTTTTTTATTAAAAATGGGTGGGAGGGGTTCAGAATTGTTTCCTCCCCCCTTTTGATACCGATTAATAATCGTTCTGTACCCATTAACTCTTGGCCCAACTCAAGATAGCTTTTCCCTGCGGCATCATCATTAGCATAATAGGATGATAACCTGCTTTCCTGTAAGTGATGGACAAAATCTTGCAAGAGACCATCTCCATTTGAGTGCAGACTGTTTATCATAAATACGCTTGTTAACTTATTTGATTGGATGACCTCGTCAGCCCCTGCACGGACTGCATTCACCACCTGCTCAGCAGTTAATATTTCCACTATGCATTTTACCTCAGAACACAAGCCCTTAATTGTCAGCAGCGCCAATATGCTGTTCATATCAGATTGAAGTTCATCATTTCCTCGATCAGCCGTAATCAATACCTTCTCAGCCATTTTAATATTACTTTTTATAATCGTTTCGTCTACATGACTTTTTCCTTGAATGAAATGGACTAATCTTGAAGAGACTGGATTAGATTCAAGGGTTTCATCAACTAAGACAATCATTTGCGAGTGGTTTGGTTCAGTTAATTTGCTAATTAACTCTTTCGATCGCTCGTTCCAGCCGATAATAATGATATGGCCCTCACCCTTAAAAGGGATTTTCCCTTCGGAGAATGCATCCTGCTTTGTCACTGCTGCTGCAGCTAATGTACCAAAGTAGGTAGAAACAATTCCAGCACCCAGGAAGATTAGTAAGACAGCTGTAAGCCTGCCCAATATGGAATGTGGAGCATAATCTCCATACCCGACAGTCGAAGTAGTAATGATTGCCCACCAAATACCATCAACTATAGTAGGGAAGGTATCAGGTTCTAGGAGATGAATTAATACACCAAAGAGTAGAAAGACAAATAGAGCAATGATTAATACACGTATTAAAAGAGGTAATCGTAAAAAGCTCAGAAAAATTCGGTTTGTCATCAACGTCACCTCGGTTTATAGGCTATAGATTCCTAGTATTAACGAATAAGAACTTTCTAATAATGCTCTACTTAAGTTTTTACTATAGTAGCGAATTATTTTAATATAAGGTTCACGAAAGATTCAAAAATTTCTCATTTAAGTGCTTGTTTTCATGTATAAAAATCATTAAATTAAGGTTAATAATATAAATATGGTATTAACATGAAGGAGGTTGGGAAAATGGAGACAAGTATGAACTTATTGCTATCTACAATTGAAAAAACGAGAATTGAAATGATTGATTTAGCAAAAACCTATGGATATTCAAATCCAGACGTTGTTCAATGCAGCCAAAAACTCGATCTTCTTCTAAATGATTATCGGAGTAAGACTAGTAAATATTAAATTAATATAGAATAACCTTCTGCACATATTGGAGGGTTATTTTTTTTGCCTTATAAAAGGACATTTTTGGAGTAATCGTTTCTGTTAAATAGGAATAATTTTCTTCTGTGATGCGAACTTTATTAAACAATGACAAGTGTAAAAACAAATGAGATTTATGGGGTGTAGAGGGTGATCATAGAAGCGAAAAAGGAGCGGAGGTACATTTTTTTAGCTTTGCTGATTATTGCCACATACCTATCTCCGCTCTTTATTCTCCAAGAAAATGCACACATTAGAGTCCATGATAATTTAGATTCGAATTTAGCATGGTATAAGGTACTGGCGGAAAGTGGTGAGATGTTTGGCACAGTAAATGCGAGTATTCCACAGATTATTAATGGAGTTCCGAGAAACGCGTTTGGGACAGAATATAGCATCATTGTATGGCTCTACGCTCTTTTTCCGACGATGCTTGCCTATGGTTTAAGCCAGGCACTAACTAGATTTATTGCCTTTATGGGAATGTACTTACTGCTGAAAAAACACTTGCTTCCAGGTAAGCAATGGCTGTTTTTCCAGATTGCCACTGCCTTAGCCTTTGCGCTCACCCCATTTTGGCCATCCGGAATGCTGAGTACTTTAGGAATGCCTCTTGCGCTTTGGGCATTCCTTACAATTCGAGATGGCGGTGGAGGGTGGAAGGAATATCTTGTACTAACCTTGCTGCCCTTCTATGCAAGTATCGTACTTGGTTTTTTCTTTTTTCTCAGTTCAATGGGAATCCTTTGGATTGTAGATGTGTTACGGAGAAAAGGCTGGAATCTTCGTTTTCTGCTTTCCATTGTCTATATGACATGTATCTTTATGCTCGTTGAATACCGGCTCATTTATTCTTTTCTCTTTAGTACAGAACCAAATAGCCGAGATGAATATTTTCACGCCTCATTACCTCTATGGAGAGTAATCCGGCTAACCTTTAAAAATTTCGTACTGGGACACACTCATGTGATGACCGTTCATGGCTTGTTTATTCTTCCTGTAATGATTCTGGCTTTTTACCTAGTATTTTCAAAAAAAATATGGAGGCAAGAAAGGGTATTTGTCTTTTTGTTTGTACTCAATTTCTTGCTATCCGCCTGGTATGCATTCTGGTTTTATGAGGGCTGGCTGCCTTTAACAAAGCGGTTTCATTTCATGGATACGTTTAATTTTGCACGCTACCACTTCTTAAGACCTATGGTCATTTATGCTGGATTTGCTCTAGCCTTGAAGATTCTATCCTTACACAGTGTTAGTGGAGCTAAGACTGCAAAGTGGATTGTTATCCTACAAATTCTGCTTTTAGGAGTATTTAATGACGAAATTATCTATCACCGAAAACCTTCTGTAAAGGAGTTTTATGCGGAGGAATTGTTTATGGAAATAAAGGAACATATTAACCTTCCACAGGAGGAATACCGGGTGGCAAGCATCGGGATTCATCCCGCTGTTTCACAATTCAATGGTTTTTATACCATTGATACCTATAATAATTTTTACCCGCTTAGTTATAAGCATCAATTTAGAAAAATAATTGAAAAAGAATTGGAAAAGAATAAAACCATACGGAAGTATTTTGATCAATGGGGCGGCCGTTGTTATATCTTCACAGCCCAGCTGGGTAAAAGTTATATGATTAAAAAACATTCAAAAAAGGAATTAATCAATCTTGAAATAAATACTCAAATCTTTAAAGAGATGGGCGGCCGATATATTTTTTCAGCACTGCCTATTAACAGGGCAGAGGAGATTCAACTCGAATTGGAGGGTGTTTTCGAATCAAAAAGCTCTGCTTGGAAGATCTATTTATATAAGACTCTGTAAAGCATCGGGGGTAAGACAGTGATGGAACCAGTCGTAACAATTGTAATACCTTGTTACAACGAGGAAGAGGTCCTGCTAGAAACAATTACTCAACTTCGTGGGTTGCTAGAAGAACTTAGTGCAGATCAAGTGATCTCTAGTAATAGTAAAATTTTGTTTGTAGATGATGGCAGCAGGGATCAAACCTGGGAAATCATCTATAAAACAGGATTAAAATATACAAATATACGCGGAATCAAACTTTCTCGAAATGTAGGACATCAAAATGCTTTATTAGCTGGCTTGTTTGCGGCCAAGGATGCTTCTGATTGTGTAGTATCTATTGATGCTGACCTTCAGGATGATATCGAAGTGATTCGCGACTTTGTTTATAAATACAATGAAGGAAATGAAATTGTTTATGGTGTCCGAAAGCGAAGAGATTCGGATACATTCTTCAAACGAACCACTGCACAGGGATTTTACACGATGATGAAGAAGCTAGGAGTTGACCTTGTCTATAATCATGCGGATTTTCGATTAATGAGCAAAAGGGCAGTAAAAGAGCTCGAGCAATTTAATGAAGTAAATTTATTTTTGCGCGGCATTGTCCCGTTACTTGGATTTAAAACGGATGTTGTATATTATGACCGCAAAGAGAGGCAAGCAGGTGAAACTAAATATCCATTAAAGAAAATGGTTTCTTTTGCCTTTGATGGAATTACCTCTTTTTCCGTTTCTCCTATACGGTTGGTATTAATGATTGGGTTAGCTTCATTTTTTATGAGTCTCTTTTTTGGTGTTTACTTTCTCATGCTGAAGTTTTTAGGCCACACCCAAACAGGATGGACTTCTCTTATCACCTCTATTTGGTTAATAGGAGGGCTCCAGCTGATTGCCATTGGTGTGATCGGAGAGTATGTCGGAAAAATTTACAAAGAAGCTAAACAGCGTCCCAAATTTATCGTTGATATCGATACCTTTAATATGCCGCTAACTAGGCACCAGTTAGTAAGTGAAGCGGGGGAGGATGAATTTTATTTACACAGCCTTAGGGAAATATCTGAATCCAACTAATAGCTTATTTCGCTTCCTGCTAGTTGGTATCGTCAATACTGCTTTCGGACTGACCATCATGTTTTTACTTTTGAATGTATTCCATTTGTCCTATTGGTTTTCGACCTTTATCGGTAATACGGCAGGTGCCTGTATCAGTTTTATATTAAACCGGACTTATACCTTTAACAGTAATGTATCTTACATGAGGGGGATCCCAAGGTTTTTAGTGATTATCCTTATCTGTTACATCTCCGCGTATGTTTTTAGTGAACGAATTTTTGGGTGGATTAGTACAATATTTTTTATCAGTACCTCTCTAGAGCAGAATGGTGCTGTTTTGTTAGGAAGTGTACTCTATACAATAAGTAACTATTTTGGACAAAAACATTTTGTCTTCCGTAACGTTAAAACGGTGTAAGAGCTTTTCATAATGAAAAGTTCTTTTTTAATCTAAAAAAAAGTGGTACAACCCTTTATCCCTGAATAAACATGAAAGACAGGCTCATTCTTATTTAGGGAGAGGTTTTCATGAATGTATTTTTAAGTTATATTCTATTAGGGCTGTCACTTGCTGCTCCCATTGGCCCGATTAACGCAGCTCAGATTGATAAAGGGATTAAACACGGATTTATGCATTCCTGGCTGATTGGGGTAGGGGCTGTAGTTGCAGATGGAATTTACATGCTTCTAGTTTATTTAGGTGTTGTCCATTTTCTAGAATCCTCTTTTATGAAGACGTTCCTCTGGTCCTTCGGTTGTTTTGTTCTCATCTATACAGGGGTTGAGACTCTTATGACAGCAAATAAATTGAAGATTGGTGACAACAGAAAAAATGAACCATTGCTTAAATCGTTTATGTCGGGGTTCTTCATGTCCATCTCCAATCCGCTGACCATTTTGTTCTGGTTAGGAATCTATGGGTCGGTTCTGGCGAAGACCGCAGCTACATATGAAACTGCTCAATTGATTTTATATAGCAGTGCAATCTTTATTGGTTTATTAATATGGGATATTACCATGGCGGGAATAGCTAGTAATTTCCGTAAGTTTTTGACATCGAAGCTTCTAGTTGGAATTTCAATTTTTTCGGGGGTGTCATTAATTGGTTTCGGGATTTACTTTGGCATTCAGGCAGTAACAGTACTTTTTGGATAGAAAAATGCTAGCGGGATCGTCGCTAGCATTTTTTGCTTATGCTGTAGGCCAGGGATTTAGTACTTTTTTCTTTTTCTTCTTTTTTTCCTTATTCCATTTGATTTGCATGATGATGGCGATCAGTCCAATCACTCCGACGAAAGCAAAACTAATAAAGAAGCCTGGTCTGCTGGTATGATGAAATAAAGTTCCCGTGACAGCAATGAGGATGAAGAGAATACCGATCGAATATTTTATCTTGTCCTTGGTTGTTATATCTAGCACCTTCCAGGAAGATGCCAAAATGAAAATCCAATTGTACAGCAGCATTAACCCGGCTGCGGTAGTTACATATTCATATACCTTTCCTGGCATCAATAGGGCCGAGACGACTGAGGCCGCAATCCCTATTACTGTAATAAGAATGGTCGGCCATGGTACAGAGAGCTTTCCTTTCTTTGAAAAAAAGGCTGGAGCATCCCCCTCTTCTGATAGAGTGACCAAAATACTTGTTACTCCGAATAGAGAGGCTGTCATGGTTGAAAAACCAGCGGTAATTAATGCAGCATTAAAAATGTGTGGAATAAAGGCCAAGTTATAGTGGTCTAAAGCAATGACAAAGGTACTTTTACTAGGGTTAAATTCATTCCAGGCTACCATCATTACCGCAAGTCCTATTGAGACAATATAAATAATAGTTAGGGTTAATAACATAACTTTACCCGCTTTGGGCGCTTCTGACGGGTCATTTAGCCTGCTGGCCATTAATCCTAAGATCTCGATTCCTCCAAACGCATAGAAAGCGAAGATGACGGCTGACCACCACCCTAGAAACCCATGTGGGAAAAAGTCCTTTGTACTATTTGGATATTGTATTGGCTTGTCACCATCGATCACCCCAAAAATGGCTAAACAGGCTATAATAATAAACATCAAAATAGCTGCAATTTTCAAAACAGCTAATATGTTTTCTACTTTATTTAGGATATTTACACCAATAATGATAACGATTAATCCTAGAATGGCATATCCGGCTGCAAAGATCCAGAGCGGTACGTTTGGAAACCAAAACCTAGAAAAAATGGATAATGCGGTCATTTGGCTCCCCATGATTAATACCTCAGATGACCAATAAACCCATCCACTCGTAAATCCTGCCCACCTGCCGAATGCATTTTTTGCATAGGTACGGAAGCCTCCCTTCTCAGGGTCCTGTACAGTCATTTTGGCAAGTGCATCAAACACTAAATAAGTACCGAGGGCAGCAATTAAAAAGGCTAATAAAATTGAAGCACCTGTCATTCTAATCCCAATACTAGAACCGAGGAAGAAACCTGTCCCAATTGTGCAGCCAACACCAAATAACGAAAGCTGCCACCATTTCATGTCGTTTTTTTCACTGCTCGATTTACTACTCATGAAATTTTCTCCTTAGTCTGTAATGATATGGCTCGTTTAAAAAGGTTGAGGAATTTCCCCAACCTTTGCATGATCTCATTTAAGGTTTCTATTTCGCCCTGTTGCCCCTACTGACTTGTCAGTATTATCTTGGTTATTATATTCAGAATCATTTATCCCCGCTGGTTGATTCCGATCGGAGCCCAGGTATTCCCCTTGGTGTTGATGTTGGACTTTATTAAATTTATCAAAGTTTTCATTAACCATTTGATCCCTCTTTTCTAATATTGCCCTATACCTGTTAAGATACACGGTCAATAAATTCTTATACTGTAATCCCCAAAAGAATCATTTAGGATTTTGATGGAATTTCAAATTTGGTACATATTCAATCGTGAAAACAATGAAAATATAAAGGCACAATCATAAAGTTAAAATTATCTTAGGCGATTATAGATCATTTACAAAGCCTTGAAAGGGGTTTTAATATGCTAACGACCGAGCAGCTCGCAGGCTTCCGCTTGCAGCTATTAAAAGAAAAAGGGGAGATCGAGGACCAGCTGAAGCAAAATGATCATTTTGGCTTAGACCGAGGTCATTATCATGAATCTGTCGGTGAATTATCCAGCTATGATAACCATCCGGCTGATGAAGGTACAGAATTATACGAAAGAGAAAAGGATATTGCTTTAAATGAACATACTGATCTGCAATTAAGAAATATTGATAAAGCCCTTGAAGCAATGGAGAATGGGACTTACGGAAAATGTGAGGTATGCGGAAAAGAAATTCCGTACGAACGTTTAGAAGCACTTCCAAATACCACCTACTGTAAGGAGCACAGCCCAGATCAGATTGTTTCCCATGAAAGACCAGTTGAAGAGGGAGTCTCAATGCCGCCATTTGGTAAGTTTGATATGGATGAGCAAGATGAAAATACAGCCTTTGACGCTGAGGATTCATGGCAGACTGTGGCCCAGTTTGGAACATCTGAAACACCATCTGACTTGACTTTTTCACAGGATAATTATCATGATATCTATATGGAAGCTGATGAAAATATTGGCTATGTTGAGGACTTTGAAAATTTCGTGGGTAATGATTTGTATGGACAAAATATTACAGTTTATCCTAATGCTCAGCATGATGAGTACGAAGATGCTTTGGACGAAGAAGGAATCATGACAAGCTTTGGGGATCTGCCTGCATTTGAGCATGACCCTTATGTTGACGATGATGAAAAATAGTAGGAATGGTATTGCTTGAAATAAAAAAGAAAACAGCTTTCTCAAACGAGAGCTGTTTTCTCTGATTTTATTGCTCGTTACCTTCTGGAGATAGTGGAATATCCTTTCCATCCACATCTTCCATGACACCGCCGACTTCGCCTTCCATATAGGCATCACTTACCTGTTCATGTGTGGTTGCTAAACCGGAGGAAAGTTCATCACTCTTTTGATAATCACTTGTATGGTAGATGCGTCCTGCAATTTCAGTACTGTTTGTAGAATTCTTTTTTTCCATTCTACACACTCCTTCCGTTTGAATTGGTACAAACGTATTTTCTTCTTTTTGATGAAGTATTAGTCATGTAAAAGAGTTTTTTGGTTAAAAATAATCATTCTAGGAGTTGAGGATATGAATAAGAAGGAACAGTTTCCAACACAAGAAGAATTAGATGAGGCCTTTCATTTCCTGCACGATGCGATCAATCGAATCACAGTCGAAGAGGAAGTCGAAATGATTAGCGGAAACAAGGACGAGGTTGAGTAATTAGAACAAATAAAGGCGGTTTATGATGGGAAAAAGGGAGTCTTTAGCAAAAAAAATTGCATGGATTAGTGTAGTAAGTAATATCATTCTTACATTGGGGAAGCTTTTTATTGGCTGGTACGGTAACAGTGATGCTGTCTTTGCAGATGGGATTCACTCTGCAGCGGATGTTTTTGCTTCTGTTATTGTCTTATTGGTGATTAAACTTGCCAATAAGCCTGCCGATGAAGAGCACCCATACGGACATGGTAAGGCAGAGGTCATTGTTTCGGGTATTGTTGGGATTGTACTATTCCTGGTGGCCATCTATGTTGTATATGAGGGGATTATTGGATTTTTTCATGAAGTGGAAACACCGAGCTTACTTGCTATGTGGGTTGCGCTAATTTCATATGTAACGAAAATTATTCTATACCGGTCTTCCTTAAAGGTGGCTAAGCAGCATAATAGTAAAGCAATAGAGGCAATAGCTTTTGACCATAAAGCAGATATTGTGGCATCGATTGCCGCGGCAATCGGTGTTCTAGCTTCTGTAATTGGGGAACGATTTGATATTTACTTTTTACACTATGGGGATAAAGCGGCTAGTATTTTTGTTGCCTATCTGATTTTTAAAATAGCGAAGGAAATGTTAACAGAAGCCTTTGATATTTTATTAGAGCGAAATATTGATTCCGAAACATTACAGGACTATATTTCCGTTGTCTCTACATTTTCTGAGGTAAGAAGAATTGACCGCATTCGGGCAAGAGAGCATGGTCATTATGTGCTGGTTGATTTACGGATTTCAATTGATCATTATAAAACGATTAAAGAAGGACATGACCTTGCTAAATTAATTAAGGAAAAGCTAATGGACAAATATGACAATATCGATGAGGTATTAATACATTTAAACCCATATTTTCCAGATTGATATTCATTTGTACTTTTATATATTAGGGTATATGATAAGAAAGAATATACACTTTGAAAGGAGTTGGTATTGTTGAGTTATAGCATAGACCCGGACCCAAGTAGTCGCGGGGAAGTCTCTTGTTTTTTGGAATTGAATACTTCAAGAATATCAACTCTTAAGAAGGCAGAGTGGCTTCCTCGAAAATAAGGTGAGGAGGTTTTATCGTGTTAGAAATATATAAAAGTACGGAAACAAAAGTTCTAGAGAAGGTTGAGAACATCTCAAAGGGCTGCTGGATTAATATGAGTGCCCCGACCGAGCAAGAAATTAACCGTGTCGCTGAGGAAACTAACATATATGTTGACTTTATTAAGGACGCACTTGATGATGAAGAGCGTCCAAGGATTGAACGAGAAGAAGGTCAGGTTTATATCATTGTCGACTACCCATATATCACCCATGATGATTCTGGGTTTCCCATCTATGAGACAATTCCAATCGGAATTGTCTTAACAGATGATTGTATTATTACGGTTTCTTTAAAAGATACTCCGATATTGGAAGTTTTTAAGAATAATAAATTAAGAGAGTTTTACACGTTTAAAAAGAACCGATTTGCTTTGCAGATTCTCGCGATTATTTCATCTTATTATCTCCGCTATTTAAAACAAATAAATAAAAAAACGAATGACATTGAACGGGAACTTCACCAGTCAATGAAAAATAAGGAACTATATGCACTGCTTTCGTTAGAAAAAAGTTTAGTTTATTTCACGACGTCATTAAAATCTAATAAAGTAGTATTAGACAAAATTCTGAGGTTTAGTTATATAAAGATGTACGAGGATGATAAGGATTTACTTGAAGATGTTATGATCGATAAAATCCAGGCAATTGAGATGGCTGAAACATATAGCAGCATTCTTAGCGGTATGATGGATGCTTTTGCATCGATTATTTCTAACAATGTTAACATTGTCATGAAATTCTTAACATCGTTTACGATTATTCTTTCTTTCCCTACGATTGTTTTTAGCTTTTATGGGATGAATGTTGATTTACCCATCCAAAACCATCCCTATGCCTTTTGGATTTCAATTGGTATAGCGGGTATGTTGTCGACGTTAACAGCGTTAATATTCTGGAAAAAGAAATATCTTTAAAAGAAAAAATCCGGCCTTTCAATGGAAAGACGGATTTTTTTCTTTTTCAACTTGTTTAATAGGGCTGATTTTCTAAAAATTTCCCAACTTTTTCAGGATGATTTGCAGTTGTTTTGTTCTGAATTTTCAAAATAAAATAAAGGAACAGTGAAACAAGCTGTAATGAATTCGAGAGGGGCTTGCGAATGAAAAAGGGGAAAGTGTTGGGAGCAACAGTTTTAAGCTTGGTAATGGGGGTTTCAATGTTTGCATCCGGGGCATTTGGACAGCAGGCTAACGGAAAAGATACTTATCGGGTAGTCATCCAAGGTCCAGCAGCGGACCAAGCAAAGGCAAAGCAATCTGTTGGAGTTCGTTGGGATTTCGGAACTCAAGGGTTTACAACAACTGTAACGAGTAATCAGTATCAAGCACTACTAAAGAACAAAAACCTCAAAATTGACTTAGTTCCAGAAGTTCAGCTTAATCAGGCAGCTGCAAAGCCAGGGGCTTCCACAGCGGCAGCACCAACTGACCGTACACCATGGGGGATCGAAGCCATCTATAATGACAGTTCCATTCAGAGTACTTCCGGTGGAAACGGGATTAAAGTAGCGGTACTAGATACTGGTGTTCATACTACTCATGCTGATTTAGCAGGCAATCTTGAGCAATGTAAGGATTTCACGCAGAGAAATTCTCCGCTGGTCAATGGCAGCTGTACTGATAAAAATGGACATGGGACGCATGTAGCAGGGACTGTTCTTGCCAATGGCGGCAGTGGTAAGGGAATCTATGGTGTGGCACCAGAAGCAGACCTGTGGGCTTATAAAGTATTAAATGACCGCGGTTCAGGCTACTCTGATGATATTGCGGCTGCCATTCGAGAGGCGGCAGACACTGCAGGGAATGCAAAGGTTATTATTTCAATGTCTCTCGGCTCTAGTTCAAAAGATTCATTGATTTCAAGTGCAGTAGATTATGCCTATAGTAAAGGTGTTCTAGTCATTGCCGCTGCAGGAAATTCTGGTCCGAGCAGTAACACCATCGGTTATCCAGGTGCACTTGTGAATGCGGTAGCCGTTGCTGCACTGGAAAATGTTCAAGAGAATGGTACGTACCGTGTTGCTGACTTTTCGTCTCGCGGAAATCCAAATACAGATGGCGACTATCTCATTGGCGAACGTGATGTAGAGGTTTCAGCACCTGGCCGAGCGATTGAATCTACTTGGTATGATGGCTCCTATAACACGATAAGCGGGACCTCCATGGCTACACCACATGTTTCAGGACTAGCAGCAAAAATCTGGGCAGAAAATCCAGGCCTTACCCATGTACAGCTACGTGCAGAACTTCAAAACCGAGCTAAATCTGTTGATATAAAAGGCGGCATAGGAGCAGCCATTGGCGACGACTATGCATCAGGCTTCGGCTTCCCAAGAGTAAAATAATAACTTAAAAGTCATCTGGTATTTACCAGATGGCTTTTTGTTGTATTTTTTAAATAGTCTGAACAAATGAGTGGAAGACGTGGACAAGTTAGGATAAAATGAGGAAAAAAGAAAGCATTTGGGTGGTTATATGGAATTCGGTCCTTTAATTAAATACTACAGAACCCAAAGAGGGATAACACAAAAAGAATTGGCTGCTGGAATATGCTCTGTCCCACACTTAAGTAAAATTGAAAACAATTCAAAGGATGCAAACGAAGAAACAATTTCACTCCTACTTAAACGTTTAGCTGTTGACTATAACGATATAGAAGAAAAAGAAGAGCAAATCAGAAACCTCCTTAAGAAACTAGAATCTAGTATTAACTTCTATCTAAGAGAAGAGGTCCAGGAAACCTACCAAGAATTAAAAGAGTTAGAACATATTATTCCTTATTCAAATCATATGTATTTATATGAATTATACAAGTATCGAACCCTGTTATTTATTGGGAAGTGGCAGGAAGCGGAAAAACAAAAAGATTTATTATCAAAGCAAAAGAAGAATTTTTCCCAACATGAGAATTATTTATTTCGCTATTACAATGCTGTATCTTTAATAATAAAGGGTCAGTTTCAAATGGCTGATGAGATTTTTGATGTTCTATACCTAGAAAATAATAGTGAATCAACGAATGGTGAATTCCTCTATCACTGGGCCTTTGTAAAAGGTTCACTAGATCAATCAGGGTACGCCATACATTATGGCCGATTAGCACTACAGATTTTTATGAACCAGCATAATTTTTACCGAATCCTCCACACGCTTATGCTTTTGGGAATCAACTATACTCATTCCACCATTTATGAGGAAGCATTAGTTTGTTTTCAGCATCTCATTCGGAATGCTGAATTATTAAAAGAAGAAAAGATGCTTGCACAGATTTATCATAATATGGGTTACTTACAAAATAGAATGAACAATGGGAAAGAGGCGCTAGGTTATTACGAAAAAAGCTTAGCTTTACAGCCAAAAAAGAGTCACCATTATCTTGTTACATTGTATTCAATTGCTGAAATACATTACTTATTAGATTCACGAGAAAAAGCTAAAGAATGCTTTCAGAAGGTTGTTACGCTGTCAAAGGAGCTTGGTGAAAAGAAGTGTGGTATTTTGGCCAATTTTTATTTGAGTAATATGGAAACTCCGGACAAGTCAATCAAATTTCTCGAATCAAAGGTTATTCCGTATTTCGAGTCATCAAATGAAAATAGGAATGATCTGGCACGTTATTACAGAATGCTTGCAGAATACTACTCTGAAAAGAGCAATTATCCAGAGGCAGTAAAATATTATACAAAAATGAATGGAGGAGGAAAAATATGAAAAAGGCAATTATATTACTATTTTCACTCTCATTACTTGTTCTAGTAACACCGGCAAAAGGTGTCACTCATGATTTTGCTCCTAATCATCTAGCGAATGCGGCTACTCCAAACGATTTTCCTATCTATCCGCCAGTTGGCTAACTTTAACTAAATCCTCCTAGACAATTATTTTTGTCTAGGAGGATTTTTTTGTTGCTACACTTTTTTTAGAATGAATATGAACAATAGAAATGGAGATGGTAGACATTATAGAAAATTGTTTTCTAATAGGAGTAAGCTATGAAACAGCTAAATACTTTTGAAAAAGATAAAGAAATATGCATGCAGTTTGAAGATGATCGGGAACGGTTTAATGGAGCAGTCGTTCCCCCGATCTTTCAAAACACTTTATTTACTTATACGACATTTGATCAATTAGCTGAAGCTGTTAAGGATGAACAGTCACATTATGTTTATTCCCGAGGATCTAATCCAACCGTTGAAATTGTCGAGAAGAAAATGGCTGCCTTAGAAAGAGGAGAGCAAGGTAAATGTTTCTCCTCTGGAATGGCAGCGATTAGTGCGGCCATGATGAATAGTGTAAAAAGTGGAGACCATGTGCTATGTGTCAGCAATCTCTATTATTCAACGATGGAACTATTGAAATATTTACAGAAGTTTAACGTTAGCCATTCGGTTATTTACTCCACAAAAATAGAGGATATTTCTCAAGCCGTTCAGGAGAATACAACAGTCATTTTTTTGGAAAGTCCTACAGATATGACCTATAAGTTAGTTGATCTAGAGAGTGTGTCAGCGCTTGCTAAGTCTCGTGGAATTCGTACGATCATCGATAACACTTGGGCGACTCCCTTATTTCAAAAGCCTATCAAAATGGGAATTGATATCGTTATCCATTCAGCTTCAAAATACCTAGCAGGACATAGTGATGTGATAGCTGGTGTGTTAGTGACGAGTGAAAGCATTATGAGACAGATTTTTGAAAAAGAATTCTTGCTCATTGGTGCGGCTATCCCTCCTGCTGAAGCTTCACTTTTGCTGCGAGGATTAAGGACCTTACCGTTCCGAATGCTTGGTCATCAGGAGAATGCCTTTAAGGTTGCTGAGTTTTTAGAGGAGCATCCAAGAGTAGAAAAGGTAAACTTCCCTGGACTAGCTTCACACCCGGATTTTGAACTAGGGAAGAAGCAGCTATTGGGTTATAGCGGGTTGATGAGTTTTGAACTAAAGGATGCTCACTATGAACAGGTGAAGCAGGTTATAAACAGAATGGAAATCTTTAAAATCGGTGTTTCATGGGGGTCCTTCGAAAGTTTAGTTCTTTCCCCTAACATTGGGAACAATGAGGAACAGCTTCTGCAGGGACAGATCCATCCCGGAACAATTCGGATAGCTGTTGGTCTTGAAAATGTAGATCTTCTAGTAAGAGATTTGAAAAAAGCACTTGAAGGCTAATTCTTGAGAGGTGAGAGAAATGTCAGAAAAAGAACCACAATTCCAAAGTGGAAAGTCAGTAAGTAAGAAGGAAAAAGGATTATATGGCTTAGATCCAGAGATGAGCTTATTATCTGTTAACTTTGCTGCAAAGACAGAAAATCGCTTTTTAAATGAACATTACGAAGAAGAGTCTAGAGCTGATGAATAAAGCGGCTAAGGGTTTTGGTAAAGTTTGTTTTGTTTTTTGTTTAAAGGGTAATATAATGTATATGTGTTAAAAGAGGAGGAAAAAAATGAAATCGTTTGTTGTAGGCTTTCATCAAGAAGATAATGTAGATTCAATGCAAATCCAAAAGCTAAACCAAGAGGATTTTGCTAAGGCGACAGAAGGCGGGACGAGGCACCTATTTGAATTAGATACAAATATCGGGTTCTTCGTATTTTTTGATGCGGAAAGTGAAGATGGGGATGTCTCCCATATGGTTCTTCAATACGAAGATCCAAATGAAGAGGGGGCAGATGAAGATCCGGTAGCTTGTTACTCTTTTCAAATGAAGGATTTCTATGAGTTCATGGCTCTTTATCTAAATGACATGGAATTTAACGAAGAAGTAAGTGAAGATGAGGAAGAATATGGTCCCATTCATCATTTAGCACATCTTCTGTTTCATATTGTGGAAGAGGGCAAGGACCTCGAGGTTTAAAAGGAGTAGAGATTTCTACTCTTTTTTATTTGATAGCTATGTTAAAGATAAATGTTGATTGGTGCTCCAGGTTCTTCGCTTTCCTCAGAAGGTCCTTGGAGTCTCTTCAGCTCTAAAGATGAGGCACATAAAAAATCTTTATGCTGTATTGAACTTTGGGTGCTGATAGGATACAACCTAGCACTGGTTGCAGTTGACTTTGTCCCGCGTCTTTCACGGGAGAGACAACCTGGCACTGGTCTCAGTTAACTTTGTCCCGCGTCTTCCACGGGAGAGACAACCTAGACTGGTTTCAGTTGACTTTGTCCCGCGTCTTCCACGGGAGAGACAACCTGGCACTGGTCTCAGTTAACTTTGTCCCGCGTCTTTCACGGGAGAGACAAACTGGCACTAGTCTCAGTTAACATTGTCCCGCGTCTTCCACGGGAGAGACAACCTGGCACTGGTCTCAGTTA
Source organism: Neobacillus sp. (assembly GCA_040797665.1). Lineage (GTDB taxonomy): Bacteria > Bacillota > Bacilli > Bacillales > Cytobacillaceae > Neobacillus. The sequence goes on from JBFNER010000013.1 coordinate 114,357, forward strand.
ACATTGTCCCGCGTCTTCCACGGGAGAGACAACCTAGACTGGTTTCAGTTGACTTTGT